>NZ_JBIVIO010000008.1:0-282096 GCF_044749745.1 Streptomyces sp. NPDC088923
CGGGCTTTCCTCCGGGCGTTTTCCCTTCGGTATTTCGTGTTTCCGACTCTATCAGACTCTCTCGGGCCCGATTTCCTCGGTGCTTTCCGGTTCCCAGCCCGACCTTTCGGCCTTTCCGTTTCCCTTTCGGCGTTTCCGACTCTATCAGATCCTCGCGGTTCCGATTCCCTGCCGGTTGGGCTTGTCTTCCCGGCCGTTTCCGGTCCGTTCCGACGTCCTGAACAGTAGTGGATTCTCGCCCGGACTCATAATCGAGCCGATCGGAAACGAATTCGGACAGCGCGAAGCCGCCAAATGCTTTTCCCTGGGGATAAGCCGTACTGCTGAGGAGGGTGCCGCTTTCGCGGCGAGAGTGCCACTGAAAGCCTGTGCGGCTTCGTGGCAACTCGGAGAACCATACGGATGCCCGGCGTCCGTGTCAAACGAGGGCAAGACCACCTGCCCGCACCCCATGATCGCCTAGCGCGCCGACAGGTGCGGGCGGTGCGGGGCGGTCCCGTACCGCGAGGGGAGGGGATCGCGATGGGGACAGCCCGTGCACTGCCGGCCGTCATGCTTCTGACGTCGGCCTTCTTGGGAGTCGGGTCCGGACAGGCCGCGCCCGCGTCACCGCGGGACACGGCACCGCCGGACCTCACCGTCGTCTCGTGGAACATCTGCGGTGAGGCGGGCGGAGGGCGCGGCGCGGCCGGATACTGCCCGTACCGGAACGACCCCGAACGCAAGACCGAGGAACTCGCGCGGCTCGTCGCCGCGGAGAACGCGGACGCGGTCCTGCTCCAGGAGACCTGCGGCGGGCCCGACGGGGCTCACGAGAAAAGCCTGCGCGAGAAGTTGGGGACCGGCTGGTCATTCGCGTTCGCACCCGCCAAGCGGCCCGATGACAGGAACGCGGACGGCACTCCCCAGGGCGACCCGGAGGCGAGTGCGTGCCGGGGTTCGCTGGTGGGCGGAATCCTCGGGAACCTGATCGCCGTGCGCGGCACCATTTCCGCGGAGGCGCACGAGAACACGCTGCCCCCCGATCCGGCCGGTGTGAGTGTGCAGAGACTGCCGGTCCAGTGCGTGGCGGTGGCCGAGTGGTCGACTTCCCTCTGCGACACGCACATCATTCCGGGCAGCGCCGATTCCCGTGTTCCCGCGCAGATCGAGGCGGTGCGGACGTTCGTGGCCGGCTTCGGGACCGCGCACGGGACGGCTCGGACGGTGCTCGGTGGGGACTTCAACCGCGCCGCGGGCGACGCCGCGATGAAGCCGCTGACCTCCGCGTACGAGAACTGTGTCAGCGGTACGACGCACCACGGCTGGGACAACGAGGCCAAGGCGCACCGCTGGCACGAGTTCGATCACCTCTTCGTCAGCCGTCCCGCCGAGGGCAGCGCCTTCTCCTCGTGCTCCGTCGAGAGCGCGCTGATGGATACGACGGAGAACGAGACGGACAGCGGCGATCCGAACGGCTTCTCGGACCACGCGCCCGTCCTCGGACGGCTCGGCGGACACCGTACGGCGGGAGACCTGGACGGGGACGGGCTGCCGGACCTGCTCGCCGTCGACGACAGCGGCCGGCTGCGGCTCTACCCGGGCGACGGGCACGGCGGGCACATGGGAGCGCCCGCGATCATCGGCACCGGCGGCTGGCTCGGCGCCTCCGTGACCCACCGCGGGGACTGGACCGGGGACGGCCTGGAGGACGTGGTGGCGCGCGTCGGCGACGAGTTGCGCGTCTATCCCGGCCGCGTCGGCGGCACGCTCGGCTCCCCCGTGCGCCTCCTCACCGGTCTCGCCTCCGACGCCCGGCTCGTCGTACCCGGCGACGCGACGGGGGACGGACGCGCGGACCTCGTCGTGTCGACCGGCGGCAGGCTGTGGCTGTACGAGAACGACTGGACGCACCGGCCCGCGGTGCGGGAGCCGCGGCTGATCGGCACCGCGGGCTGGTCCCCCATGGACCTGACCGCGCCCGGCGACGCGGACCACGACGGCCGTCCCGACCTGCTCGCCCGCGACGCGCGGGACGGCACGCTGTGGCTGTACCGCGGCCTCGCCGGTGGCGGCGTGGGCGCGCGGACCGAGTACGGGCACGGCTGGACCACCGCCGCCAGGCCCCTGCTCGCCGGAGCCTCGGACGCCGACCGGGACGGACGCGCGGATCTGTGGGCCACGACGGGCGAGGGCACCGGGACCCTGCTCTTCTACGCGGGCGGTACCTCCGCGAGCGGCGAGCCGGTGGACGGGCCCCGTACGACGGTCGGCCTGAGGAGCTGGAACACGATCCGCGCGCTGTCCTGAGCGGCCGGGGAGCGGCCGGGTCTCAGGCCCCGGCCGCCAGCTCGCGGCTGCGGTCGCGGGCCGCTTCGAGGGCGGCGATCAGGGCGGCGCGGACGCCGTGGTTCTCCAGCTCGCGGATCGCGTTGATCGTCGTTCCGGCCGGGGAGGTGACGTTCTCGCGGAGCTTGACCGGGTGCTCGCCCGAGTCGCGGAGCATGACGGCGGCGCCGACCGCGGCCTGGACGATCAGCTCGTGCGCCTTGTCTCGCGGCAGGCCGAGCAGGATGCCCGCGTCCGTCATCGCCTCGACGAGGAAGTAGAAGTACGCCGGGCCCGAGCCCGAGAGCGCGGTCGCGGCGTCCTGCTGGCTCTCCGGGACCCGCAGCGTCTTGCCGACGCCGCCGAAGATCGTCTCCGCGTGGGCGAGGTGCTCCCCGGTGGCGTGCGTGCCCGCCGAGATCACCGACATCGCCTCGTCGACGAGCGCCGGGGTGTTCGTCATGACCCGTACGACCGGCGTGCCGGGGGCGAGGCGGTCCTCGAAGAAGGCGGTCGGGATGCCCGCCGCGCCGCTGATCACGAGGCGGTCGGCGGGCAGGTGGGGGGCGAGCTCGTCGAGCAGCGTGCCCATGTCCTGCGGCTTCACCGTGAGGATGAGGATGTCCGCCCTCTTCGCCGCCTCCGCGTTGCCCACGGGGCTCACGCCGTGGCGCGCGCGCAGTTCCTCGGCGCGCTCGGGGCGGCGCGCGGTCACGAGCAGGTCCTGCGGCGCCCAGCCGGCCCGCAGCATGCCGCTGAGCAGCGCCTCGCCGATCTTTCCGGTGCCGAGTACGGCGACTTTCAGCGTCATCGTGTTCACCCTCCGGGCGGGTTCGTCGTCCGGCGGTCAGTCTCGCACCGGGCGACGGTCGCGGGCCGGGGTGTCCGGTGGGCGGTACGGGGACGGGCGGGGCCGCGGGGCGGGCCCCCGTACCCGTACCGCTTCGTCCCGTACTCGTACGGTCGTCAGTTCGTACGACGGCGCAGTGTCGCCGCGCCCAGGCCGAGGACGAGGAGGGCGCAGCCGGCGACGACGAGGATGTCGCGGACGAAGTCGCCCGTGACGCCGGTGTGGCGCTGGATCTCGGTCATGGCGTCGACCGCGTAGGACATGGGGAGGACGTTCGAGAGCGCCTCCAGGACGGGCTGCATGCGGTCGCGCGGGGTGAAGAGGCCGCACAGGAGGAGCTGCGGGAAGATCACCGCCGGCATGAACTGGACGGCCTGGAACTCGGAGGCGGCGAAGGCCGAGACGAAGAGGCCGAGCGCGGTGCCGAGGAGGGCGTCGAGGAGCGCGACCAGGAGCAGGAGCCAGGGGGAACCGGTCACGTCGAGGCCGAGCGCCCACACCGAGAGGCCGGTGGCGAGGGCCGCCTGGAGGACGGCGAGGGCGCCGAAGGCGAGGGCGTAGCCGCCGATGAGGTCGGCCTTCGCGAGGGGGAGGGCGAGGAGGCGTTCGAGGGTGCCCGAGGTGCGTTCGCGCAGGGTCGAGATCGAGGCGACCAGGAACATCGTGATGAGCGGGAAGATCCCGAGCAGGGAGGCGCCGATCTGGTCGAACGTGCGCGGGCTCGCGTCGAACACGTACCGCAGCAGGAAGATCATCAGACAGGGGACGACGAGGAGCAGCGCGACGGTGCGGGGGTCGGCGCGCAGTTGGCGCAGGACGCGCGCGGCGGTGGCGAGGGTGCGGGCGGCGTTCATCGGTCCTCCTGGGAGGCGCTGTCCACGAGGGCGAGGAAGGCGGCCTCGACGGAGTCGGTCGCGGTGCGGGTGCGCAGGTCTTCGGGGGTGCCCGCGGCGAGGAGGGCGCCCTCGCGGAGCAGGAGCAGGTGGTCGCAGCGTTCCGCCTCGTCCATGACGTGCGAGGAGATGAGCAGGCTCGTGCCGCTCTCGCGGGCGAGGCGGTGGAAGAGGGCCCACAGGTCGCGGCGCAGGACGGGGTCGAGACCGACCGTCGGTTCGTCGAGGACGAGGAGTTCCGGACTGCCGAGGAGGGCGACGGCGAGGGAGACGCGGCTGCGCTGGCCACCGGAGAGGGCGCCCGCGCGGGCTTCGGCGTGCGGGGTGAGGTCGACGGCTTCGAGGGCGGCGTCGACCGCGGCGGTGCGGCGGCGCGCCGCGCGGCGGCCCGGGTCGAGCACGGCGGCGAAGTAGGCGAGGTTCTGGCGCACGCTCAGGTCGTCGTAGACGGAGGGGGCCTGCGTCACGTAGCCGACGCGGGACCGCAGGGCCGGGGTTCCGGCGGGCGCGCCGAGGACGGTCAGCTCGCCCGTGACGGCGCGCTGGGTGCCGACGACGGCGCGCATGAGGGTGGATTTCCCGCAGCCGGAGGGGCCGAGCAGGCCGGTGACGCGGCCGGTGGGGACGGTGAAGGCGAGGTCGTCGAGGACGGGGCGGTGGCCGCGGTGGACGGTGAGGCGGGTGGCGCGGACGGCGGCGGGCGCGGCCGGGTCGGGGTCGGTGGTGGTGGTGGGGCGGCTGGGGCGCATGGGGGTCTCCGTGGTCTCCGGGAGGGAGCCGGGGGCGGGCGGGACGGGAGCGGGCGGGGGCAGAGTGGGGACGGTGGGCGATTAATTAATCGCGCGGTTAATTCTTGGGTCGCCGCGTCCGGAGCGTCAAGGGCCCGGGGGTACGGAGCCTGCGGCGTACGGGGTGGGGCCGCCCGGGCCGGGTGGGAGCCGTGTCGCCGTGTTGACGCGCGAAGGCCCCCGGGGTGCGGGGGCCTTCGGTGGTGCGGCGCTGGACGGCGTCGCAGGTCAGAGGTGACGTGACGTCATGCGGGCTCAGTGCGTGGGGCGGCGCGCGAGCGTCAACTCGACGAGGTATTTCTCCTCGATCGTGGCATCCGGGAACACCGCGAGCAGCGCGGCGCGTTCGGCTGCCAAGAAGTTGTTACGGGTGGATTCGTCACGGACGAGGAGGATGGAGTGGCTTGCGAGGTTCGCGAGGTGGTGGTCGAGCGGGACACGGCGGCTCCATCGCACGGTGCGGGAGGCGGAGTCGGCCTTGTCCGCGAGGGCGCGGTCTCGCGCGGAGCCGTGGCGCGGGTCCTGGGTGGGCTGCGGCGCCTTCTGGAGTTCGTGCGGGCCCTGGGCTCCGGGAGCACCGTGCGCCTGGGCCTCGGAGCCGAACCACTCGCGCAGGCGGGCGCCTTGGGCGGCGACCCACTCCACCTCGGGATCGGAGACGTTCCACCACGCGGCGAGCGCGCCGCCCGGGCGCAGGACGCGCATCGCCTCGGGAAGCGCGCGCTCGGGGTCGGTCCAGTGCCAGGACTGGGCGTAGGTGACGAAGTCGGCGCTCGCGTCGCGGAGCGGGAGTGCGTTGCCGTCGCCGCGCACGACGGGGAGGTGCGGGAGGTCGTGGCGGTACTGGGCGGCCATGCCCGCGCCGGGTTCGACACCGAGGACGTGGGCGCCGCGCGCGGCGAGCCGGGCGCTCGCGATGCCGGTGCCCGCGCCGACGTCGATGACGCGGGCGTCGCTCAGGGAGCGTCCGGCGAGTTCCTCGACGGCGTCGAAGAGGGCGTCGGGGTAGGAGGGGCGGTAGGCGGCGTAGGAGCCTGCGGCGGCGTTGAAGGAGTGTGCTCTGCGGGTGTGCGTGGCAGCGTCCATGGGGTCATCCTGCGCCGACCGCCGGGCTGTCTTTCAAGCCCCCCCGGTGCGGGCCTCGTTCGCGGTCCGGGACGCTTCGCGTCAGCGGCGTTTCGTCTTGCCGCGCCCCTTCGCGCCGGGCTTCGCGCCGCCCTTGGCGCGGCGCTTCTCGTAGCGCGTCCGCGCTTCCTCGTACTCCTCGCGGACGAGGGACTCGCCCGGGGCCTCGGTGAGGCAGCGGACCGCGTGGGCGAGGAGGGTGCCGAGGAAGCCGATGGCCAGGAGGCCGCGCACGGACTGCTGGGCGGCCGGGTCGGGGCGGCGGGTGAAGTTCTGCCACGTACGGGCGAAGGCCATCGCCGTGCACAGCGCGAACATCACGACGAGCAGGAGGTTCACGAGGCCGCCCACATCGGCGAGCGCGATGCCCTCGTAGGCGAACTTCAGCACGAGGGCCCCGGCCGCCGCGCAGAGCAGCGAGCCGAGGCCGACGGCGGCGCGGCGGGCGCCGTAGCCGCCGTCGTGGGCGAGCCACGTCGTGCCGAAGAAGCGCAGCGGTTCGGGGCGGGGCCCCGGCTCGCTCGGTGTCCTGGGGGACGGGGGGCCGGGGGTCTCGCGCGCGTTCTCGGTCACCCGGCGATTATCGCGGGCGCGGGGCACGGCGGTGGCTCAGCCCCCGAGGAGGGTCACGTCGCGCACGGCGCCCTTGTCGGCGCTGGTCGCCATCGCCGCGTACGCGCGCAGGGCGGTCGAGACGGCCCGTTCGCGGTTCTTCGGCGCGTAGACCCCACCGAGTGCTTCGCGGCGAGCCGCGAGGGTCTCGTCGTCGACGAGCAGTTCCATCGAGCGGTTCGGGATGTCGATGCGGATGCGGTCGCCGTCCTCGACGAGCGCGATCGTGCCGCCGGCCGCGGCCTCGGGCGAGGCGTGGCCGATGGAGAGGCCGGAGGTGCCGCCGGAGAAGCGGCCGTCGGTGACGAGCGCGCACACCTTGCCGAGCCCGCGGCCCTTGAGGAAGGACGTCGGGTAGAGCATCTCCTGCATGCCGGGGCCGCCCTTGGGGCCCTCGTAGCGGATGACGACGACGTCGCCGGGCGTGACCTTCTTCGCGAGGATCTTCTCGACGGCCTCTTCCTGCGACTCGCAGACGACGGCGGGGCCCTCGAAGGTCCAGATCGACTCGTCGACGCCCGCGGTCTTCACGACGGCGCCGTCCACGGCGAGGTTGCCGCGCAGGACCGCGAGGCCGCCGTCCACGGAGTAGGCGTGCGCGACGTCGCGGATGCAGCCGCCCGCCGCGTCCGTGTCGAGCGTGTCCCAGCGCTCCGACTGCGAGAACGCCTCGGCGCTGCGGCGGCACCCGGGCGCCGCGTGCCACAGCTCGACGGCCTCCTCGCTCGCCGTGCCGCCGCGCACGTCCCACGTCTCCAGCCAGTCCTTGACGGACGGCGAGTGGATCGTGTGCACGTCCTCGTTGAGCAGTCCGCCCCGGTACAGCTCGCCGAGGATCGCCGGGATACCGCCCGCGCGGTGCACGTCCTCCATGTAGTACGTGTGCGAGCCGGCCACGTTCGGCGCGACCTTCGCGAGGCAGGGGACGCGCCGCGAGACGTCGTTGATGTCGTGCAGGTCGTAGTCCGCGCCCGCCTCCTGGGCGGCCGCGAGCAGGTGCAGGATCGTGTTCGTCGAGCCGCCCATGGCGATGTCGAGCGCCATGGCGTTCTCGAAGGCCGCGTGCGTGGCGATGTTGCGCGGCAGGACGCTGTCGTCGTCCTGCTCGTAGTAGCGGCGGGTCAGCTCGACGACCGTCTCGCCCGCCTTCTCGTAGAGCGCGCGGCGGGCCGTGTGCGTGGCGAGGACCGAGCCGTTGCCCGGGAGCGCGAGGCCGATCGCCTCGGCGAGGCAGTTCATCGAGTTGGCGGTGAACATGCCGGAGCAGGAGCCGCAGGTGGGACAGGCGTTCTCCTCGATCCGGAGGATGTCCTCGTCCGAGACCGACTCGTTGACCGCGTCGCTGATCGCGTTGATCAGGTCGAGCTTGCGGACGGTGCCGTCGACCAGCGTCGCCTTGCCGGCCTCCATCGGGCCGCCGGAGACGAAGACCGTCGGGATGTTGAGGCGCAGGGCGGCCATCAGCATGCCGGGCGTGATCTTGTCGCAGTTCGAGATGCAGATGAGCGCGTCGGCGCAGTGCGCCTCGACCATGTACTCGACGGAGTCGGCGATCAGGTCGCGCGAGGGCAGCGAGTAGAGCATCCCGCCGTGGCCCATCGCGATGCCGTCGTCGACGGCGATCGTGTTGAACTCGCGGGGCACGGCGCCCGCCGCCTTGACCGCCTCGGAGACGATCCGGCCGACCGGCTGGAGGTGGGTGTGCCCCGGCACGAACTCGGTGAACGAGTTCGCGATGGCGACGATCGGCTTGCCGATGTCCGCACTGGCTACGCCCGAGGCGCGCATAAGGGCGCGGGCGCCCGCCATGTTGCGGCCGTGGGTGACAGTGCGGGACCTCAGCTCGGGCATCGTCGCTCGCTCCTCGTCGTACAGGGTGGTGATGCGCGCCGGGCGCGGCCACGGGGACCGCCCTCGACGCGTAAGTCTTGCGATCGAGCGTACGCCCGTGCTCCAAGATCTGGACAGGGTGTCCGGAATACGGGACGTCTGTGCTCGGCGCGGGGCGGGTGGGATGGTGCGACGCGGGGGCGGGCGGGGTGCGACGCGCGCCGGTTCAGGGGTGGCCCGCGCCGGTTCGGGGGTGGCGCGCCGGTTCAGGGGTGGCCGTGGACTGGTTCGCCGGTGACGCCCGGGTCCGGGTCGGTCAGGTAGCGCTGGAGGGTGGGGGCGACGGCGGCGACGAGGCGGGGGGCCGGTTCGGAGGCGATGGGTTCGACTCCGAGCACGTACCGGAGCAGCGCGATGCCGACGAGGTGCGAGGCGGCGAGTTCGGCGCGCAGGCGGGGGTCGGGGACGTCGAGTTTCTGGGCGATGCGTTCCAGGAGGCGGCTGAGGACGAGCGAGCGAAGGACTCCGGCGGCGGCCTCGTGGGTGAGCGCGGAGCGGACGAGGGCGAGCAGCGGGGCGCGTGAGGCGGGGTTCTCCCAGATGCCGAAGAAGTACGTGGCGAGGCGTTCGCCGACGCCCTCGGCGCCCGCACCGATGACGTCGGCGAGCCCCTCGGTCGGTGCGAAGTGCGCCTCGACGGCGGCGGCGAACAGGGCGTCCTTCGTGCCGAAGTAGTGGTGCACGAGGGAGGCGTCGACCCCGGCGAGCCGCGCGACGGCGCGTACCGGGGTGCGGTCGTAGCCCTGCGCGGCGAAGGCGGTGCTGGCGGCGTCGAGGATGCGTTCCCTGGCGGCGGGGCCGCTGGCGGCGAGTGCCTTGGGGGGTCGGCCGCGGCGTCGGCGGGGTTCGCGCGCCGTCTCGTCGTCCGCCATCCGTACCGCCTCCTCCGTGCCGTGCCCGGCCGTGTTCCGGGCCGCTTTCCGCGCTCGTCGCCGGGCCTTCGCGCCCGCGCGGTGATTCAGGGGCGCGGGGACCTCGCGGGCGAGGTGGTGGTGGGGCCGGGCTCGGTGCGCGGGGTCCGGGTTGCTTCGGCGTCCCCGGTGTCCCCGGCGGCTCCGGTGTGCCCAGCGGCTCCGGGGGCTCCGGTGTGTCCGGCGGCTCCGGGGGCGTCCGCGCGGGGCGGGGAGAGGGGGGCGGCGAGGTGGAGGCGCGTGTAGGCGAGGGCTTCGGCGAGGTCCGCCTCGCGTTCGGCGTTGGACATCGCGCGGCGCGTGTTGACCTCGATGACCACGTGCCCGGTGAAGCCGCTCACGGCGAGGCGTTCCAGCGTCTCGGCGCACGGCTGGGTGCCCCGTCCCGGCACGAGGTGTTCGTCCTTGCCGGAGCCGGAGCCGTCGGCGAGGTGCACGTGGGCGAGGCGGTCGCCCATGCGGTCGATCATCGCGGTGGCGTCGGTGCGGGCCGTCGCGGTGTGCGAGAGATCGACGGTGAAGTGCCGGTAGTCGTCGTGCGTGACGTCCCAGTCGGGGGCGTAGGCGAGGAGTTCGCGCTCGCGGTAGCGCCAGGGGTACATGTTCTCGACGGCGAAGCGCACGTCCGTCTCGTTCGCCATGCGCCAGATGCCGTCGACGAAGTCGCGCGCGTACTGGCGCTGCCAGCGGAAGGGCGGGTGGACGACGACGGCCGAGGCGCCGAGGCGCTCGGCGGCGCTGCGAGCGCGCTGGAGCTTGGTCCAGGGGTCCGTTGTCCACACCCGTTGCGTGATGAGCAGACAGGGGGCGTGGACGGCGAGAACGGGGACGCGGTGGAAGTCGGAGAGCCTGCGCAGGGCGTCGATGTCCTGACTGACCGGGTCGGTCCACACCATGACCTCGACGCCGTCGTAGCCGAGGCGCGCGGCGATCTCGAAGGCCGTCGCCGTCGACTCCGGATAGACCGAGGCCGTCGACAGGGCGACCTTCGCCCCCGGAACGCGAACCGCTGCTTCAACCACCCCCACAGCCTACGGGGCGGTAGCCCCGGGGTGTCCGGGCGCGAGCCGCGCGGGAACGTGCGGGAGGGCGCGGCGGGCGGCTCGACCTGCGCGGTGGCGGCGGGTGTGCGGTTCGCCACGGAGGGGCGGGGAGCGCGCGGGGCGCCGGGCCGCCCCCGTATCTCCGAAGGGCCGCACCGCGCGTACTTCGCACATGGCACGTGTGGCGCGCTCATGGCGCGTACCGCGAGGGCCGTGGCCCCCACCGCGGGAGCCGGTCTGGCGTCAGGCCTGAGGGGTGCGGGTCGCGACAGCCTCGGTGATCACCGCTCCGCGACCGCCCTCGGCGCGGTCGAGGCGGTCCAGGCGGTCCAGGCGGTCCAGGCGGTCCAGGCGGTCCAGGCGGCGGAGGATGACTCCTTCGCGCAGTGCCCAGGGGCAGATCTCGGCGCGTTCGATGCCGAAGAGGTCGAAGGCGCCCTCGGCGACGATCGCGCCCGCGAGCAGCTGGTCGGCGCGGTCCTCGGGGATGCCGGGGAGTTCGGCGCGTTCTGCGGCGGTCATCGCGGCGAGGCGCGGCACCCACTCCTCCAGCGAGCGGCGCTTGAGCTCGCGCGTCACGTACAGCCCCTCCGAGGAGCGTGCCGCGCCGCCGACGCGGGCGAGGCGGCGGAAGGTCTTGGACGTCGCGACGACGTGGTCGGGCGGCCCGAAGCGGCTGAACTCGCCGACGACGCGCGCGATGGAGGCACGTACGTACTTGCGCAGCTGCCTGACGTCCTCGGGCGCGGGCGGGTCGCCGGGCAGGCGCGCGTGCGTGAGGCGGCCGGCGCCGAGCGGCAGCGAGACGGCCGCGTCGGGTTCCTCGTCGAGGCCGTAGGCGATCTCCAGCGAGCCGCCGCCGATGTCGAGCAGCAGCAGCCGGCCCGCCGACCAGCCGAACCAGCGGCGCGCGGCGAGGAACGTGAGCCGCGCCTCCTCCGGGCCGCTGAGCACGTCGAGCCGTACGCCGGTCTCCTCGCGGACGCGGCGCAGGACCTCGTCGGCGTTGACGGCGTCGCGCACCGCGGAGGTCGCGAAGGGCAGCAGTTCCTCCACGCCCTTGTCCTCGGCGGCCAGGAGCGCTTCGCGGACGGTGGCTGTCAGCGCGGTCACGCCCCGTTCACCGATCGCGCCGTCAGCGTCGAGCAGCTGGGCCAGGCGCAGTTCGGCCTTGTGCGAGTGCGCGGGCAGCGGCCGCGCGCCGTGGTGGGCGTCCACGACGAGCAGGTGCACCGTGTTCGAGCCGACGTCGAGTACTCCGAGCCTCATGGCCGCACACGCTACTGCGCCGCTCCGGGCGCGCGGGCGGAGTAGCGGACGAAGCACCGGACGGTGTACCGGGGCGTACGGGGCGCGGGCGGCCGTCGGCGTGCGTAAGCGGAAGCGGACGGCGCGCGACGCGGCGTGACCTTGTGGCGGGGCGCGGGCGTGACGTTCCCGGTCGGCGGGGCGACGCGCTTACGCTGGGCGCGTGCCGAAGACGAAAAAGGCGAAGTCCCCGGAAATGCCGCCGTCCGAAGGGGCCCCCGAGGTGCCGCAGCAGCAGAAGCAGAAGCAGGACAAGCGGAAGCGCGAGCAGGGCGCGAAGCAGGCGGACAAGGCGGACAAGCGGAGTGCGACGCGGGGCGCGAAGCCGGGCGCCAAGCGGAACGCGAGGCAGGCCGCGTTGCTCGCGCGCGAGCTGCGGACCGCGCCGCCGGAGGACGGTACGGGCGACGTGGCCGTCGCGGTGGCGACCGATCCCGGCACGTACCCCCTTCCCCGGGACGACGAGAAGGGGCTCGACTTCGCGCGGGCGTGGGTGGAGTTCGTCGATCCGGACGACGAGGAGCAGGTCTTCCGCTGCGATCTGACGTGGCTCACCTCGCGCTGGAGCTGTGTCTTCGGCAGCGGCTGCCAGGGCATCCAGGCGGGGCGCGCGGCCGACGGCTGCTGCACGCTGGGCGCGCACTTCTCGGACGAGGAGGACGAGGAGCGGGTCGCCGGTTTCGTCGAGCGCCTCACGCCGGACATCTGGCAGCACCACGACGTGGGCACGACGACGGGCTGGGTGCAGCTCGACGAGAACGACGGGGAGCGGCAGACGCGGCGCTGGCAGGGTTCGTGCGTCTTCCAGAACCGGCCCGGCTTCGCGGGCGGCGCGGGCTGCGCGCTGCACATCCTGGCGCTGCGCGAGGGCCGCGAACCGCTGGAGACGAAGCCGGACGTGTGCTGGCAGCTGCCGGTGCGCAGGACGTACGACTGGGTGGAGCGACCGGACGGCACGCAGATCCTCCAGGTGTCGATCGGGGAGTACGACCGCAGGGGCTGGGGCCCGGGCGGCCACGACCTGCACTGGTGGTGCACCTCGGCGACCTCGGCGCACGGCGCGGGTGAGCCGGTCTACGTCTCGTACCGGCCCGAGCTGACGGAGCTGATGGGCAAGAAGGCGTACGCGCAGCTCGCGGAGGTGTGCGAGGCGCGCCTGGCCTCGCAGCTGCCGCTGGTGGCACCGCACCCGGCGGACCAACGAGCGGGATGACGAGGCGGGACGGGGCGGGGCCGGAGGGGGCGGCAGGGGCTGGGGCCGAGGGGCGCGAGCTGGCGGGGGCGGGGCCGGGGGCGCGAGCTGGCGGGAAGCGGGGGCTGTCTAGTGCCTCCGCTGCTGCTCCCCCTCCGCCCCCGGCTCCCCCGTCGTCGGCTCCTCCGGGCTCGTGGGCCCCGAGGTCGGCGGGGTGCTCTCCGGTGGCTCGGGCGGCCGGCTCGTCGGTGGCTCGCTCGGGCCGGGGCCGGTGGGTGGCGGGTCCTCGCTCGGGCCGGTTTCGGCCGGCGGCTCCTGGCTGTGGCTCGGCCCGGCGCTCGGTCGCGACTCGGCGGGCGGCTCGGCGCTCTCCCGGCCGCCTCCGGTGCCCTTCTCGTGCGAACGGGCACGGGCGCCGCTGCCGCTGAGCACGATCACCGCGTCCACCGGGCTCACCCGGATCTCCGCCCGCCAGCCGTGCTCCGGCGTGCGCCCGCGCACCACGTGCGCCAGTACCGTCACCGACTCGCCCCGTTCGAGCCGTCCCGCGTGCTTGCTCAGCCGTACCCAGCCGGCCCCCGTCGCGAGGCCCCAGTCGAGCGGCGCGCGGCCGGTGGCGCGCAGCGTGATCAGGCTGCTGTCGCCTCGTGTGCGGACGCTGATGGCGAGCCCCGAGGCGCCCGCGCGGTGCTTGCCCTCCGGGTCGACGACGGTCGCCGAGAGCGGTTCGCCCGCGTCCTGGGCGCTGCCCGCGTTCTCGTACGGCTCGGCTCCCGCGCCGCCCTTGCCCTCGCTGTCCCGCGCGCTCACCGCGCGCCCGCCGTCCGGGCCGTCGTCGAAGAACGGCAGCCCACCCCCGTACGAGGTCCACAGCGCGAGGAGCGGCGCGGCGACGACGGTCGCCACGACCGTCGTCGTGACGGCGCGCGAGCGCAGCCGTTCGCGCCGGGCCGCGCGCTCCCGCGCGTCCATCGGGAAGCCCTTGCGGTCGAGTCGCAGCTGCGCGGCGCCTTTGCGGCGCCTCGCCACCTCGGCGGCGGGGCGCGCGAGGATCTCGGCGCGCGGGGCCGCGAGGACGGGCAGCGCGTCCGGGGTGACGGCCGTGCCCGGCCACGGCTCGGCGGCACCGGCGCGTTCGGCGGTACGGCGACAGCGCGGGCACTCGTCGACGTGGCGCACCAACTCGCCGCGGAGCGCGGAGCCGAGCGGGATACGGCGGTCCCCCGCGTACCGCGCGGCGACGGGGCAACCCCCGCTCGCCGCGACCCCGAGCGCGACCCGCGTCCGCTCCACCTCGCACGCCGCCGCCGCGAGCAGTTCCCGCGCCGCGCTCTCCTCCAGACCGATCACCGAGGCCACCTGGAGCGGGGTCAGCCCGTGCCGTACCGCGAGTTCCAGCGCCTCGCGCTGCTCGGGGCTCGTCCCCGCCGCCTCCGGCCAGGCGAGCCGGGCCAGTTCCCTGCGCCGCTCGCGCCCCTGCGCCGACTCCTCGCGCGCTTCCTCCTCCGGGCGGCCGCGCGTCTCGGTGAGGCGCCGCAGGCACACCCAGCGGGCCAGCGCGTAGAGCCACGCCTGCCGGTCCGCGTCGTCCTGCGGCGCGCGGCTCTGCTTGCGCGCGGCGAGATCCAGCACCTCGCGCACCACGCCGACCGCCGCCTCGTGCGCGCACAGGACGGAGAGGCAGTACGTGAAAAGGCCGTCGAGATGCCCGTCGAACCGCCCGTCAATGCCCCCGCCGGGCCCCGCCGCGGCCGCGCCGGGCATGCCTGAGGAGCCCGTACCGTCCCGGGAAGTGGAGTGCTCGGTCCTGCTGCTCATCACCCGGCGACCGTAGGCGCCCGTGCGCCCTCACTCGCCCCTCCTTGAGCCCTTTTACTCCTTACGGGTGAACAGATCGCTCGAAAGGGGACAGGAAAGGGCGCGTACGGGTCGGCGCGGGCGTACGGGGAGCGGGCAGGGGCGTACGGGGCGCGGCGCGGGGGTGGTACCGGTCCACGCGCGGGCGTGCGGGTCCGGCGAGGGGGGACCGGTCCCGGCAGGGCGTACGGGTGCTGGCGAGGCGGGGCGTATGGGTGCCGGCGAGGCGGGGGTGTGCGGGTCCGCCCCGGCGCAGACGTGCGGCCCAGGCGAGACGTGCGGGTCCCGGCGAGGGGGGACACGGGTCCGCGCGAGGGGGACACGGGTCCGGGCGAGGGCGTGCGTGTCCCTGCTAGGCGAGGGCGTACGGGTCCCGAAGCAGACGTGCGGGTCCCGGCGAGGCCGTACAGGGCCCCGCGAGGGGTGGTACCGGTCCACGCGCAGGCGTACGGGTCCCGGTAAGAGCGTGCGCAGCACTCCCGCACGGGCGCCCGCCCCTTCACGCCCCCAGAATCCCCCGCGCTCCCCCACCCCGCGTCCACCTCCGCGGAACTCCCCGCCCACCCTCGACCGTTGTGGCCCGTCGGGGGCCCGCACGACCCCTAGGGGATATCCCCGAGCCTCCCGCCCCGTCTCTCAGGGACATCCCCCAAGAAACCCGGAGTTCCCGCTCCAGCCGCTCGCTCCGGCTCTCCCTGTCAGTCCCTCCCGCTACGGTGGCCGCATGCCCACCCGCACCAAGTCCGCCAAAGAACGCCCCTCCTACCGCTGCACCGAGTGCGGCTGGCAGACGGCCAAGTGGCTGGGGCGCTGCCCGGAGTGCCAGGCGTGGGGGACGATCGAGGAGTACGGCGCTCCCGCGGTGCGCACAACGGCGCCCGGCCGCGTCACCACCTCCGCCCTCCCCATCGCGCAGGTCGACGGGCGGCAGGCCACGGCCCGTTCCACCGGCGTGCCCGAGCTGGACCGGGTGCTCGGCGGCGGGCTCGTGCCGGGCGCCGTCGTCCTCCTCGCGGGGGAGCCGGGGGTCGGCAAGTCCACGCTGCTCCTCGACGTCGCCGCGAAGGCCGCGGGTCCCGGGCACCGCACGCTGTACGTGACGGGCGAGGAGTCCGCCTCGCAGGTCAGGCTCCGCGCGGACCGTATCGACGCGCTCGACGACGAGCTGTACCTGGCCGCCGAGACCGACCTCTCCGCCGTCCTCGGCCACCTCGACGCGGTGAAGCCCTCCCTGCTCGTCGTCGACTCCGTCCAGACCGTCGCCTCCCCCGAGATCGACGGCGCGCCCGGCGGCATGGCGCAGGTGCGCGAGGTCGCGGGCGCGCTCATCCGCGCGTCGAAGGAGCGCGGCATGGCGACCCTGCTCGTCGGCCACGTCACGAAGGACGGCGCCATCGCCGGGCCCCGTCTCCTCGAACACCTCGTCGACGTCGTCCTCAGCTTCGAGGGCGACCGGCACGCGCGCCTGCGCCTCGTGCGCGGGGTCAAGAACCGCTTCGGCGCGACCGACGAGGTCGGCTGCTTCGAGCTGCACGACGAGGGCATCACCGGGGTCACCGACCCCTCGGGCCTCTTCCTCACCCGCCGTGACGAGCCCGTCCCCGGCACCTGCCTCACCGTCACGCTGGAGGGCCGCCGTCCCCTCGTCGCCGAGGTGCAGGCCCTCACCGTCGACTCGCAGATCCCCTCGCCGCGCCGTACCACCTCGGGCCTGGAGACCTCCCGCGTCTCGATGATGCTCGCCGTCCTCGAACAGCGCGGGCGCATCAGCGCGCTCGGCAAGCGCGATATCTACAGCGCGACGGTCGGCGGCGTGAAGCTCTCCGAACCGGCCGCCGACCTCGCCATCGCGCTCGCCCTCGCGAGCGCGGCGAGCGACACCCCGCTGCCGAAGAACCTCGTCGCGATCGGCGAGGTCGGCCTCGCGGGCGAGGTGAGGCGTGTCACGGGCGTGCAGCGCCGCCTCGCCGAGGCCCACCGCCTCGGCTTCACCCACGCCCTCGTCCCCGCCGACCCGGGGCGCGTCCCGGACGGCATGCGCGTCACCGAGGTCGCCGACATCGCCGACGCCCTCCTCGTCCTCCCCCGCGGCCGCGCCGCGGCGCGCGGCGGAAGGGCCGGGGGCCAGGGGGCGGAGACCGAGGGGCGTACGGGTACGGGGCGCGGCGCCGAGGGGCGTACGGGTGCGGGCGCGCGCGGCGAAACCCGTACGGGTGCGGGGCGCGGCGAAGCCCGTACGTCCGCCGCACGCCGTACCGCGCGCACCTCCCCCGTCAAGGGCTCCTCCGGCGCCCCCGCGCCCCGTGAGGAAGAGGCGCCCGATCTCTGGGAGGACGACGCGGCGGCCCCCTTCTGAACGGCTCGCACGGGCCCTGGGACCGGGCGCGCCCCCCTTCGCCCCGGCACGCCGGGGCGGCGCCGGTAGACTTTGCCCCGGTCTCGCCTGTCCGTACGGTGGGCCACGGGTCGCCTCGGCCCTGGGAGGACCGGGCGGCGCGGTGGCGGCGGCCGGGAACCGTAGATCTGCGACCGGAGGAATGCAGTGGCAGCAGGCGACCGGGGAGCGACTCCCGGCAAGTCGGGCGGTGTTGCCCGTGCCGACGCGCTGATGCGCGCCTCACTGAGCGCGGTCGCGCCGGGCACGGCCCTGCGGGACGGACTCGAAAGAGTCCTGCGCGGGAACACGGGCGGGCTCATCATCCTCGGCTGGGACAAGACCGTCGAATCCCTGTGCACGGGCGGGTTCATCCTCGACGTCGAGTTCAGCGCGACCCGGCTGCGAGAGCTGTGCAAGCTCGACGGCGGCATCGTGCTCGACAAGGACCTCACCAAGATCCTCCGGGCGGGCGTGCAGTTCGTGCCCGATCCGACGATCCCGACCGAGGAGACCGGTACGCGGCACCGCACCGCCGACCGCGTCTCCAAGCAGGTGGGTTTCCCCGTCGTCTCGGTGAGCCAGTCGATGCGGCTCATCGCGCTGTACGTCGACGGGCAGCGCCGCGTCATGGAGGACTCCGCCGCGATCCTCTCGCGCGCGAACCAGGCCCTCGCGACGCTGGAGCGGTACAAACTGCGCCTCGACGAGGTGGCGGGAACGCTCTCCGCGCTGGAGATCGAGGATCTCGTCACGGTGCGGGACGTGTGCGCGGTCGCACAGCGCCTGGAGATGGTGCGGCGGATCGCGACGGAGATCGCGGAGTACGTCCTTGAGCTGGGTACCGACGGACGACTCCTCGCGCTCCAGCTCGACGAGCTGATCGCCGGTGTCGAGCCGGAGCGTGAACTCGTGGCCCGCGACTACGTCCCCGAGCCGACCGCGCGCCGGGCCCGTACCGTCGAGGAAGCGCTCACCGAGCTGAACGCGCTCACGCACACCGAGCTCCTCGAACTCCCCGTCGTGGCCCGCGCGCTCGGTTACACAGGCTCCCCCGAGGCCCTCGACTCGGCGGTCTCGCCGCGCGGTTACCGGCTGCTCGCGAAGGTCCCCCGGCTGCCGGGCGCCATCATCGACCGCCTCGTCGAGCACTTCGGCGGCTTGCAGAAGCTCCTCGCCGCGAGCGTCGACGACCTCCAGACCGTCGACGGGGTGGGCGAGGCCCGCGCCCGCAGCGTGCGCGAGGGGCTGTCGCGACTGGCCGAGTCGTCGATCCTTGAGCGGTACGTCTGAGAAGTACGGCGGCGGCGGGACGCGGGACGGGGTCGAGCGCTCTACCGAGCCCGGCGAAGTCCCGGCCCCGGCAAGGTCAGGACCCGGCCGGTGCCCCGGCTGTGGTGGCGTCCCGACCCGGGCTTGCTCGGCCCGGGCTTGCCCCAACCCGGCCGCTGCCCCGGCTCCGGCGGTCTCCGGCCCCGGTCGGCGGCCTGATGCCGACCGTCTCCGGCTCTGGCCGACGCCCCGGCTCCGGCGGGGGCCGGGCAAGCCCGCGCCCCCTCGGTTTCTCAGTCCTTGTCGAGGCGGAACGACGTGCGGGCCTTCTCCAGCCCCGGCGCCGTCGCCTCCACCAGGTACGTGCCCGGCTTCGCCGAGCCGCTCGGCGGCTTCGCGCACGCGGCGCGGCTCGCCTTGCGGTTCCACTCGATCTCGTACCGGATCGTCTCCTTCGCCGGTACCCGCAGCCACAGGCTCTCGGTCGCCGGGCAGTCCTTGGAGGACCAGTAGGGGGCGTCCTCGCCGGTCAGCGTGATCGTCACGACGGTGCGCGCCGCGCCGAGGTTCACCTTGCACGCGGCGGCCGAACTGTTCTTGACGGACAGTTCGAGCTGCGGCTTCTTGCCCGGCTCGTACGTGTTGTGCTCGCTGCGCAGCGAGAGTTCGGCGACGCCTGTCGCGCAGTCGGGCAGGCTAGACCCGGCGGGGACCTGCTGCGCGTCGCTGCTACCGGCTCCCGCGCCCTTGCCCGAGCCGCCCGAACCCGAACCGCCTTCGCCACCCGCCTCGTTCGAGCCGTCCGCCTCGTCCGCCCCGTCCGCCGAGCCGCCCTTGCCGGAACCGTCCTTGCCGGAGCCGCTGTCCGCGTCCCCGTCCGAGGCGCCGTCACCCGGCGTGGCCGTGTCGTCGTCCTTGTCGGAGCCGCCCGACTCGTCGCGGCCGCCCGGCTGTTGACTGATCGCCGGGCCCGAACCGCTGGGGCCCGGGGTGATCGAGGGCGCGGGGCCCGAGGAGCCGCCGGAACCCTGCGCACCGTCCTTGTTGCCGCCCCCGCCCCCGCCCGTCACGTTCACCAGCCATACGACGAGCAGGGCGACGAGCACCAGTACGGCGCCGAAAATCGCCCTCCGTCGCCAGTAGATGCTGGAGGGAAGCGGACCGACCGGATTGCGCATAGATCCCACGGCGCAACTCTACGAGAGATCCACGCCACTCCCGGCGCCACCCGCCGCCCCATCGTCAACTTTCCCGGATCATCATTCCGGCTGGTCTTCACACGAGCGGCAGCTCCGTTCCCGGCTGCCGGTTTCGCGCCGGTACGGGCCGTTCCGGTCCACCCCGAGCACCCCCCGAGCGCACCCCGGTACCGCCTCACCACCCCGGCCCGGTGCCGTGATCACTCCGTTCCTCATTCGTGTCGCTTCCGTTTCTTTTCCCTTCCGGCGCCTGTGTGATTGCCACGCATCCGCGCTTTCGCCCGCGCCCCACTTCCCGAGCGGGCCCGCCGTCCGCCCGGCTTGTCCGCGCGTATCCCTTCCGCCCCCGCCCCGCCGCGGGACCGGCGCCGCGGGCGGTCCGGTTCACCCCTCCTTCGTGCTACGTCCTCCCCCGGTTCACCCGCCGCCCCCGCCGATCGGCAGGGGCGGGAACGGTCCCGCCGGACGATGCGGTGGTCAGGAGCAGCCCGTAGCGTCCCCGACCATGGAAGGCATGACCAGCGTCGACTCTGACCTCTATCTCGACATCCTCGACTTCGGGCACAGCACGCCGGAGTGGTTCCAGAAGCTCGCCGAGATCTGGACGGAACTGGGACTGCTGCTCTTCGCGGCACTCTTCGTCGTCGCCTGGTGGCGCGCCCGGCGCGGTGACCCGAGCGCCCTGGCCGTCGCGGTCCTCGCCCCGCTCGGGACCGCCGTCGCGTACGTGATCAGCGAGGTCGCGAAGTCCTCGATCACGGAGGAGCGGCCCTGTCGTGCCGTCAAGGGCGCCCATCCGCTCATCGACTGCCCGGCGCAGGGCGACTGGTCCTTCCCCAGCAACCACGCGACGATCGCGGCGGGCGCGGCCGTGGGTCTCATGCTCGCCTGGCGTGTGATCGCCTGGCTCACCCTGCCCATGGCGCTCCTCATGGCGTTCTCGCGGGTCTTCGTCGGCGTCCACTACCCGCACGACGTCGCGACCGGCCTCGTCCTCGGCACACTCGCCTCGCTCGTCGTCGTCAAGCTCGGCACCCGCCCGCTCGCCGCACTCGCCACCACCATGCGGGGCTCCTCGATCGGACTCCTCGCCTGGCTCGCCGGCCCGGGACAGCGCCGCGCGGCGCACGCCGCGCCCTACGTCCGCTGAGCCACCCGCTCCTCCGCCCTCCTCCCCCACCGGCAGCCCCGCCTCGTGCGCGAGCACGACGGCGCGGACCCTGTGGGTGATCCCGAGCCGGTCGAGCACGAAGCGCACGTACGCCTTCACCGTCCCCTCGCCCAGCCCGAGCCGCACCGGATGCCCGCGTTCGACAGCCCTCCCGCGAGCAGGACGAGGACCTCGCGCTCCCGGGGCGCGAGCCGGGCCACCGCCCCTCGCGCCCCGGCGGCCCGCTCCAGGCGCCGCCCGCCGAACCCGTCCAGTACGTGCCGGGTCGCCCAGGCCGGGTTCGCTTTCTTCCGCGCGCACCACGCCCACGCTCTCGCGCAGCCGGTCCACCGCGTCCGCCGTCGCCGCGCGCAGCCCCGCCGCCGCCTCGCGGTGCCGCTCCGGCAGGTCGGCCACGACCTGGAGCGTGCCGGCACGCAGCGCGAGGGGTCTCGGTTCGTGGGCGAACCAGCGGAAGACGACGAGGAAGAGGAGTACGGCGAGGAGCGGCAACCACGCGGTGACCGGGTCCTCGCCACGCCACAGCACCCGCGCCGACCCGGCGAGAACGAGTGCCGCGCACGCCGCGGCGGTCTGCCGGGCGCCGCCGCGCAGGCCGAGGAGGCAGGCGAGGGCGGGCAGCGCGAGCCCGTGGTCCGCGGTGAAGAGCGCCGTACCGAAGGCGAGGCCGGGGGCCGCGGCGAGCAGCAGGGCTGTCGCCGCCCTCCGCGCGCGGAGGGAGGCGAGCGCGAGCGCCGCGAGACCGAGCCCGGTGGCTCCCCGAGGCACGTGTTCGACAAGGCCGAACAGGCGCGCCAGGCCCACGGGCACGGCGAGCACCGCCCAGAGCCCGAGGGCCCGGACGCCGTGCGAAAGCGCGGTCACAGCCATGCCCGTCACGGTACGGGGCACCACTGACAAGCCCTCCGTGACCGACCGAATACCTTGGGTAACCGCAGGTCATGGGCCCCCACGCCCGGGGCGCCGCCCGTCCGGAGGTCCGCGTCGAGCATCCTCGGCGACCGCTCGCCACGCACCTCTCCCCCGCTTCCCCCGTTCCGCCCGCCGCCCGCACCCCTCGCCGCCCGGCCGCGCGCGCGCCGGGCGTGCGCCCCCTTTGTGCTCCGCCCTCCCCGTCGTCACCCTGGCGCGGGAGGCGCGGCGTGTGGCCGGGAGGTGTGCGCGTGGCAAGATCTGAACGCCATGACTTTGCCCACGCACTCCGCCGCGTCCGTCCCCTCCCCCTCGCCCTCGGCGCCTCCCGCACGGGAGGGCGCATCGCTGCACGGCCCCGTGATCGCCTGGTACGAGGCGAACGCCAGGGATCTGCCGTGGCGGCGGCCCGAGGCCGGCGCCTGGGGGGTGATGGTCAGCGAGTTCATGCTCCAGCAGACCCCGGTGGCCCGGGTCCTGCCCGTCTACGAGGAATGGATGCGGCGCTGGCCGCGTCCGGCCGATCTCGCCAAGGAGCCTTCCGGCGAGGCCGTGCGCGCCTGGGGGCGCCTCGGCTACCCGCGGCGCGCGCTGCGGCTGCACGGCGCGGCCGTCGCCATAACGGAACGGCACGGCGGCGACGTACCCGAGCACCACGCCCAGCTCCTCGCGCTGCCCGGCATCGGCGAGTACACGGCGGCGGCCGTCGCCTCCTTCGCGTACGGGCAGCGGCACGCGGTGCTCGACACCAATGTGCGGCGGGTGCTCGCGCGCGCGGTCAGCGGCGAGCAGTTCCCGCCGAACGCGACCACGGCGGCGGAGCGGCGGCTCGCGCGTTCGGTGCTGCCCGAGGACGAGGACACGGCGGCGCGCTGGGCCGCGGCATCGATGGAACTCGGCGCGCTCGTGTGCACGGCGAAGGGCGAGCGGTGCGAGCCCTGCCCGCTCAGCGACCGCTGCGCGTGGCGGCTCGCCGGCAAGCCCGAGCACACCGGTCCGCCGCGCCGCGCGCAGACGTACGCGGGCACCGACCGCCAAGTGCGCGGAAAGCTCCTCGCGGTGTTGCGCGAGGCCCTGGAGCCGGTGCCGCAGACGGCGCTCGACCGCGTGTGGCACGACCCGGTACAGCGGGCCAGGGCGCTCGACGGACTCGTCGCCGACGGTCTCGTGGAGCCGCTGGAGAACGGCCGCTACCGGCTGCCGGGACACCGCTCCTTCCCGCCCCACCAGCCTCGCTGACCTCCCGCCGCCCCCACTCCCCACGTCACCAAATACGGCAAAAGCCACATAGGGGTACCCATCTCCCGCCTTCCGGGAGGCTGTTACACAACCGATGGGTGGCTGTGCGCCCACCGATCGCCTACTCGGAAGGCTCCGTTACACCTCCTCCGTAGCGTCAGCACCGTGCTTCGACCAGAGCACACGGGGACACGGGGATCACGGGGACACGGAGGCGGACGACATGGCGCAGGCGACAGTCGGCGACGGTGTGCGGGACGAGGCGGCGGGGGACGGGCTGCCCGAGGAGATCCTCGGTTTCGAGGAGTACGTACGGGCGCGGCAGGACGCCCTGCTGCGCAGTGCCCGGCGTCTCGTGCCGGACCCGGTGGATGCGCAGGACCTGCTCCAGACCGCGCTCGCGCGCACGTACCGCCGCTGGCAGGGCATCGCCGACAAGCGGCTCGCCGACGCCTACCTGCGCCGCGTCATGATCAACACGCGGACCGAGTGGTGGCGGGCGCGCCGTCTGGAAGAGGTGCCGAGCGCCCAGCTTCCCGAGGACGGCATCGACTCCGTGCCCGACCCAACCGAGCAGTACGCCGACCGCTCGCTGCTCATGGACGTGCTCTCCGTACTCGCTCCCAAGCAGCGCAGCGTCGTCGTACTGCGACACTGGGAGCAGATGTCCACCGAGGAGACGGCGGCGGCGCTCGGCATGTCGCCCGGCACCGTCAAGAGCACCCTGCACCGTGCCCTGGCCCGGCTCCGGGAGGAGCTGGAGACCCGGGCGAGTGAAGCGCGGGCGCAGGAACGTGAGGAGCTGGAGCGGTGCGTGGCCTAGTGCCCCGGCAGTCGAGGTGTGCCCGGCCCCGCGTCGTCACCGAGGAAAGCGCGCGGGCGGACGTGGCTCAGGACGCTTCCGCAGGGGCGGGCGCCCGGCGACGGCGTGAGGCCGGGACGGCCGCGGGGGCGGACGACCCAGCCGGACCAGCGGCGGAGCCGGGCGACCCAGCGCGGCCCGTGGCGGAGCCGGGCGAGCCGGCGTGGTCGGCGGTCCTCGGCCACGGGGACCGTGGCGGGCGCGGGGGTCGCCGGGAGGCTCGTGCGCGTACGGCGGCGGCGCGTTGGCGCGGGCTCGGCGTGGGGGCCACCGCGCTGCTCGCGGCCGGCGGGTGCGCGGTCGGGGGCACCGGTACGCGGGACGAGGGGCCCGCCCGGCCGGAGTCGGCGGCCCAGGTCAGTCCGGCGCCGAGTGCCTCACAGAGCGCCTCGGTACCGGTCATGGGCCAGCAGAAGGTGGTCCGGCTGCTCCTCTCCGATCACTCGGTGAGCGCGGAGACGAAGAAGGACCTCAAGCCGTGCGGCGGGCACGACTACCCGGTGGACGTCTCCTCGGGCGACCTCACGGGGGCCGGCGCGCCCGATCTCCTGGTCAACGTCATGACCTGCGGGGACGCGGTGGGCGTCGCGAGTTACGTCTACCGCAAGGAGAAGTCGGGGTACGTGAGCGTCTTCCGGGCCGAGGACCCCCCGGTCTACGCGGAGATCGACCGGGGTGATCTGGTGGTGACCAGGCAGCTGTACCAGAAGGGCGACCCGGTCTCGTACCCGTCGAGCGAGGAGGTCATCACGTACGGCTGGCACGGGGACGAGTTCACGGAGTCGTACCGGATGCGGAACGACTACAGCAAGACCGTGGGCGGGGAGAACGGCGGCGGGGAGGACGGGGAGGACGACGGCGTGGGTGACGGCGCCGCCGTACCGACCAGTCCCCCCGGATGACAGCGGACCGCTCTCGGGGGCGGCTGGGCGCGGCTCGTGCGGGGCGGGGCCACGGGGTGGGGGGCCGCGTCGGCGGGGCAGGGCGGTGAACGACGGGAAGACGAGCTGACGGACATGGAAGAGCAGACACAACGGCGGGCGGGGGCGCGCGTTCTCTTCGTGGAGGACGACGACGTGATCCGGGAGGCGACGCAGCTCGCCCTGGAACGGGTGGGTTTCCGGGTGACAGCGGTCGCGGACGGTCTCCAGGGCCTGGAGTCCTTCCGCGCGGGAGCGCCGGACATCGCGCTCCTCGACGTGATGGTGCCGGGTATGGACGGGGTGAGCCTGTGCCGGCGCATCCGGGACGAGTCCACGGTGCCGGTCATCATGCTGTCGGCGCGTGCGGACAGCATCGATGTCGTACTCGGTCTGGAGGCCGGGGCGGACGACTACGTGACGAAGCCCTTCGACGTGTCCGTCCTGGTGGCGCGGCTTCGGGCGGTGATGCGCCGCTTCGGGCACGCGGGGGGTGGTGGGCAGGCGGTGGAGCAGGAGGCCGCGGGGCCGCTGCGCTTCGGGGACCTGGAGGTGGACACCGAAGGGATGGAGGTGCGGCGCGGCGGTGAGCGGATCGCGCTCACCCCCACCGAGATGCGGCTGCTCCTGGAGTTCTCGGCGGCCCCGGGCACCGTGCTCAGCAGGGACCGGCTCCTGGAGCGGGTGTGGGACTACGGCTGGGGCGGGGACACGCGGGTCGTGGATGTCCATGTGCAGCGGCTGCGCGCCAAGATCGGCCAGGACCGGATCGAGACGGTCCGCGGCTTCGGCTACAAGCTGCGGGCCTAGCGTGACGGAGCCGGAGCAGCACCGGGAGAAGGCCCCGGACGAGGAGCGGCGGCGCGCGGGGGCCGCGCCGGCGCGGGCGAAGCCGCCATGGCGGGAGCGGTTGCGCAGCGTTTTCCGTACCGGGCTGCGCTGGAAGCTGAGCGCGGCGATCGCGCTCGTCGGAGCGCTCGTGGCGATCGCGCTGAGCCTCGTCGTGCACAACGCGGCGCAGCTCTCGATGCTCGACAGCGCTCGAGACGTGCAGGACCAGCGGGTGCAGTTCGCGCAGCGGATCTACGAGACGACGGGGCGGCTCCAGTTCGGTGCCACGCTCGACGACCCCGGTCTGCCGAAGGCGCTGCGTGAGCGGGTGGCGAAGAACCGGCGGGCGACGTACATCGCCTCCGGGCCCGAGGGGCGGCCCGATATCTGGGCGGCGCTCCCCCTCAGCAACGGGCATGTCCTGTCCCTGCACACCCGCTGGTCGACGCGGAAGCAGCGGATCATGCAGGACCTCGACCAGGCTCTTGTGATCGGTTCGATCGCGGTGGTGCTCGGGGGCAGCGCGCTCGGGGTGCTCATCGGCGCTCAGCTCTCGCGGCGGCTGCGCAAGGCAGCGGCGGCGGCGCGGGAGGTGGCGCGCGGGCGGCGGGACGTGCAGGTGAGGCAGGCGATCGGGGGGATCGTACGGGACGAGACGGACGATCTCGCGCGGGCCGTGGACGCCATGGCGGATGCCCTGCGGCAGCGCCTGGAGGCGGAGCGGCGGGTCACCGCGGACATCGCGCACGAGTTGCGGACCCCGGTGACGGGGCTGCTCACGGCGGCGGAGCTGCTGCCACCGGGGCGGCCGACGGAGCTGGTCAAGGACAGGGCGCAATTGTTGCGGACGCTCGTCGAGGACGTACTGGAGGTGGCGCGGCTGGACAGTGCGGCGGAGCGGGCCGAGCTTCAGGAGCTGATGCTCGGGGAGTTCGTGGAGCGGCGGGTCCGGACGTTCGACGCGGACATCTCGGTGCGGGTGCTGCGGGAATCGGAGGTGGTGACCGATCCGCGGCGGCTGGAGCGCATCCTCGGCAATCTGCTCGCCAACGCCGCGCGGCACGGGCAGGGGCCGGTCGAGGTGACGGTGGAGGGCCGGGTGGTACGGGTGCGGGATCACGGTCCCGGCTTCCCCGCCGAGCTGCTGGCGCAGGGGCCGAGTCGTTTCCGTACCGGCAGCGCGGACCGGTCCGGGGGCGGGCACGGCCTGGGGCTGACGATCGCGGCGGGGCAGGCGCGCGTGCTCGGGGCACGGCTCACGTTCCGCAATCTGCTGCCACCCGGTGCCGAGCCGGGCACGGCGGCCGAGGGGGCGGTGGCGGTGTTGTGGCTTCCGGAGCACGCGCCGACGGACGGCGGTGGGACACCCGACACCGTCTGAGCCCGCACACGGGCGGGCGCGCACGCGGAAGGGCCCCGGTCCGGTCGACAGGGTGCGTCGCCGGGCCGGGGCCCTGGGGAGCGGTCCCGCGGTGCTCCCGTTGTCCGGGGCGTGGTCCGCGGTGTTGCTCCGCTCCGCTCACTCCGCGGTGTTGCTCCGCGTGCTGTTGCTCAGGGGGTGCGGGTCAGACCGTCACGCCCATCTTGTGGAGGAAGTCGACCGGGTTGACGGCCGAGCCGTAGTTTGGGGTGGTGCGGATCTCGAAGTGGAGGTGCGGGCCACTGGAGTTACCGGTGCTGCCGGACTCCGCGAGGTGCTGGCCGGTCTTGACGCTCTGGCCGACCTTCACGTCGATCTTCGAGAGGTGCGCGTACTGCGAGTACAGCTTGTAGCCGTGCTTGATGACGATGGCGTTGCCGTAGGCGGCGCCGTCACCGGCGCCGACCGGGCCGGCCTTGACGACGGTGCCGGAGTGCGCGGCCATCACGTTGGTGCCGGTGGGGACGGCGAAGTCCTGGCCGGAGTGCTTGTGGGCCCAGCGGGAGCCGTCGTTGCCGAAGCTCGCGGAGAGCTCGTACTTCTTGACCGGGTCGATCCAGGACTTGGCGGTCTTGGCGTGGGCGGCCTTGGTCTGGACGGCGTGCTCGGCGGCCTTCGACTGCGCGTCGGCCTGGGCGGTGACGCCGGCGGCGCTGACAGTCGGGATGACCTTGGTGGTCTGCGTGCCCGTGTCGGCGGCGACCGCGGCCCCCGCCCCGAGCACTGCGACGGCGCCGACACCGGCGGCCATGAAGGCGGCGCGGTTACGGAGACGGGCGGTGGTGCGGGCGTTCGAGGACGTGGTGCTCTTCGGCATGGGGTGAGTACCTCCGAGTGGGGGGATCGATTCCGGCGGATTACCGGGGCGACAACCCCATTGGTAACAAGCACCCCAGAGCATCCAAAACGGGTCATCTACTAATAAATTACGTAGCCGCTGGCCGCTTCGCAGGCGCCGGAGAAGCCGTTCATCCCGCCTGTGACGCGGCTTACGTGACGCCACACACAGCGAGAAACCGCAGGTGAGGCGGGGTGGAAGAGGCCGCGAGCCACCGAAATCCGGGAAGCCGCCCGGAATACCCCATGAACCGATTGGGATGGTTTGTCCCTATTTATCCACTAATGCCGCTAGTATGTGACGCAAGTCCTGTGCCTCACGTCACCCACAGCCCCTTTTCGGGCCCCTTTCCGGCCCGTGCGGGAGTGACCGCGACCACTTCCGCGGCGCCGGAAAAGCCCTTGCCCGCCTCGGCGCGGGGGGCCGAGAGTGAAGGGCCGCTCACCCCGCGAGGTCAGGAGGGCTCGTGCCGACCGTCAGGATCGCCGTGCTCGGTGGTGGTTTCTCCGTCGCGGGGGACGCGCTGCTCGATCCCTGGGTGCTCGGGCACGCGCGAAGCGCCCGTCCCAAGGTCTGTTTCGTGCCGACCGCGAGCGGCGACGCCCCCGCGTACGCGGACGCCTTCCGTTCCGCCTTCGGACGCCTCGGCTGCGAGCCGAGCGTGCTCTCGCTCTTCGCCCGGGACCAGGACGCGGCGGCGCTGCGCGCACACGTCCTCGCGCAGGACGTCCTCTACGTGGGCGGTGGGAACACGGCGAACCTGCTCGCCGTGTGGCGGGCGCACGGCGTGGACCGGCTGCTGCGGGAGGCGGCCGCGCGCGGCGCGCTGCTCTGCGGGATCTCGGCGGGGGCGAACTGCTGGGCCGAAGCCTCGCTGACCGACTCGTACGGCCCACTCGCCGTGCTCGCCGACGGCCTGGGCCTCCTCCCAGGCTCCTTCTGCCCGCACTACGACTCCGAGCCCGGCCGGCGTCCCGCCTACCGCGCGGCCGTCGCCTCCGGCGCCCTGCCCGGCGGCTGGGCACTGGACGACGCAGCGGCGGCCCTCTTCTCCGTACGCTCCGGCGCCGGTGAACCGCCGCAACCGGTCGAGGTCGTCAGCCGCCTGCCCGGAGCCGGGCTCCACCGCCTCATACCCGACGGGCACGGCGGCTGCACGGAGACCGTCCGGGAGGCACGGCTTCTGCGCTGAGCCGAGCCCGCCACGGACCGTACCCATCCGTGCCCACAGCGGCACGCGGAGCCCGCGTTGTCGCGTCGGGGCACGCGCTCCCCCGTACCCGCGACCCGGCGCAAGACGGAGCCGTACGACACAGCGCGAAGGCCCCGCCTCCTCCCGTACGGGAAAAGGCGGGGCCTTCGCGCTGTGGGGCCGGGCTCCCCGTAGGGGCTCAGCTCTCCTTGGTCAGGTTGGGGCCGCCACCGGTGGCGGACTCGACCGGGGGTGCGTCGGGGAGCGTGGACTTCTCCTCGCCGCGGAAGGTGAAGTTCTCGTTCTCGCCCTCACCCTCCGTGTCGACCACCACGATGTGACCGGGGCGCAGCTCGCCGAAGAGGATCTTCTCCGAGAGCACGTCCTCGATCTCGCGCTGGATCGTGCGACGCAGCGGACGGGCGCCGAGCACCGGGTCGTAACCGCGCTTGCCGAGGAGCTTGCGGGCCGGCTGGCTGAGCTCGATGCCCATGTCGCGGTCCTTCAGCCGCTCGTCGACCTTGGTGATCATGAGGTCGACGATGCGGGTGATGTCCTTCTCGGTGAGCTGCGGGAAGACCACCGTGTCATCGACACGGTTGAGGAACTCGGGGCGGAAGTGCTGCTTCAGCTCGTCGTTGACCTTGGCCTTCATGCGCTCGTAACCGGTCTTCGTGTCGCCCTGGACGGCGAAGCCCAGGTTGAAGCCCTTGGAGATGTCGCGGGTCCCCAGGTTGGTGGTCATGATGATCACCGTGTTCTTGAAGTCCACGACACGGCCCTGGGAGTCGGTCAGGCGACCGTCCTCCAGGATCTGGAGCAGCGAGTTGAAGATGTCCGGGTGGGCCTTCTCGACCTCGTCGAAGAGGACGACGGAGAACGGCTTGCGGCGCACCTTCTCGGTGAGCTGGCCGCCCTCCTCGTACCCGACGTAGCCGGGAGGCGAGCCGAAGAGCCGCGAGACGGTGTGCTTCTCGCTGAACTCCGACATGTCGAGGGAGATCAGCGCGTCCTCGTCGCCGAAGAGGAACTCGGCGAGCGTCTTGGCCAGCTCCGTCTTACCGACACCCGAGGGGCCGGCGAAGATGAACGAGCCACCGGGGCGCTTCGGGTCCTTGAGCCCGGCCCGCGTACGGCGGATCGCCTGCGAGAGCGCCTTGACGGCGTCCTCCTGGCCGATGACGCGCTTGTGGAGCTCGTCCTCCATGCGCAGCAGACGCGAGGACTCCTCCTCGGTGAGCTTGAAGACCGGGATGCCCGTGGCCGTGGCCAGGACCTCGGCGATCAGCTCCTCGTCCACCTCGGCGACGACGTCCATGTCGCCGGCCTTCCACTCCTTCTCCCGCTTCGCCTTCGCGGCGAGGAGCTGCTTCTCCTTGTCGCGGAGCGAGGCGGCCTTCTCGAAGTCCTGCGAGTCGATCGCGGACTCCTTGTCCCGGCGGACACCGGCGATCTTCTCGTCGAACTCGCGGAGGTCCGGCGGCGCGGTCATGCGGCGGATGCGCATCCGGGAGCCGGCCTCGTCGATGAGGTCGATCGCCTTGTCGGGCAGGAAGCGGTCGGAGATGTACCGGTCGGCGAGGGTCGCGGCGGCGACGAGCGCGGAGTCGGTGATGGAGACCCGGTGGTGCGCCTCGTAGCGGTCGCGGAGGCCCTTGAGGATCTCGATGGTGTGCGCGAGGGAGGGCTCGGCGACCTGGATCGGCTGGAAGCGGCGTTCGAGGGCCGCGTCCTTCTCCAGGTACTTGCGGTACTCCTCCAGGGTCGTCGCGCCGATCGTCTGGAGCTCGCCGCGGGCGAGCATCGGCTTGAGGATCGAGGCGGCGTCGATCGCGCCCTCGGCGGCACCCGCGCCGACGAGCGTGTGCAGCTCGTCGATGAACAGGATGATGTCGCCGCGGGTGCGGATCTCCTTGAGGACCTTCTTCAGGCGCTCCTCGAAGTCACCGCGGTACCGGGAGCCGGCGACCAGGGCGCCGAGGTCCAGGGTGTAGAGGTGCTTGTCCTTGAGGGTCTCGGGCACCTCGCCCTTGACGATGGCCTGTGCGAGGCCCTCGACGACGGCGGTCTTGCCGACGCCGGGCTCGCCGATGAGGACCGGGTTGTTCTTGGTGCGGCGCGAGAGCACCTGCATGACCCGCTCGATCTCCTTCTCGCGCCCGATGACCGGGTCGAGCTTGGATTCGCGGGCGGCCTGCGTCAGGTTGCGGCCGAACTGGTCGAGGACCAGCGAGGTCGAGGGGGTGCCCTCGGCGGGGCCGCCGGCCGTCGCCGTCTCCTTGCCGGTCTGGTAACCGGAGAGGAGCTGGATGACCTGCTGACGGACCCGGTTCAGGTCGGCGCCGAGCTTCACGAGGACCTGGGCGGCGACGCCCTCGCCCTCGCGGATCAGACCGAGCAGGATGTGCTCCGTGCCGATGTAGTTGTGGCCGAGCTGGAGGGCCTCGCGGAGCGAGAGCTCCAGGACCTTCTTCGCCCGGGGAGTGAAGGGGATGTGCCCGGACGGGGCCTGCTGGCCCTGGCCGATGATCTCCTCCACCTGCTGGCGGACCGCCTCCAGAGAGATCCCGAGGCTCTCCAGGGCCTTAGCGGCGACACCCTCACCTTCGTGGATCAGCCCCAGAAGGATGTGCTCGGTGCCGATGTAGTTGTGGTTGAGCATCCGGGCTTCTTCCTGAGCCAGGACGACAACCCGCCGCGCGCGGTCGGTGAACCTCTCGAACATCGTTAATCGCTCCTCAGAGCGGTCAGGCAGTAAAGGGGTCGGTCCCCTCTCTGTCCTTCCGCAGCTTAGTCCCGCAAGCGGGGACCGCTCGGGTCCATCCCCGCCTCCGCGGGGACCAGCGTCCTTCCTGAACTGCTGAACGAACTCACTAACACTGATGGTGCGAGACGATGTTCCCCCAGGCCAAGCCGATACCCGCTCCAGCGCTACGCCGATGGCGAACGCGCGGGGCCCGGGAGGCCCGCGTCGCCCCTCCCTACTGGGAATGTCTTACCCCCGAGCAGGGACGGTCCATGCGACACGACCCCACCCCCTCCGCTACGGGCGAACACCCTTGCGCGCCTCCGCGCCACCCCACCGGACCACCGCACACACGCTCCGTTCACGCGCGCGCACACCTCGTGACCGCGCATACGGGTGCGGGGGCGCCGCCGCCGGGCACGTACGACGGGCTCAGGGAGCCCCGTACCGCCGCGGGCCGCGCCCGCCTCCCGCACCGCGACCGGCGGCTCAGCGGTGGGCGTCGTCGTACGCCTGCCGGACGGCCCGGGACACCCGGCCGCGGTCGTTGACGTCCATGCCCTGCTCCTTGGCCCAGGCGCGGATCGCCGCGGTCTCCTCGCTGCTGCCGGTGGAGGAGGAGCGCGCCTTGCCGCGGGCGGCGGAACCGCGGCCGCCGGTGCGGCGCCCGCTCTTGATGTAGTCCTCGAGCAGCCCGCGGAGCTTGTCCGCGTTCGCCGTGGTGAGGTCGATTTCGTAGCTCTTGCCGTCGAGCGCGAACGTCACCGTCTCATCGGCCTCGCCGCCGTCGAGATCGTCGACGAGAAGGACCTGAACCTTCTGGGCCACTGGATTTCCTTTCATCCCTAAATGCAGTACGCCGGAAAGCAAACCGCTTTTTCCGGGAAAACACAAACCCCTCGGAGATGCTGAGGAGAGACTGCGCAGAGCGGACCCGCGGGAAACATGCGCGTTTCGGACATAGGTCACAGCGGCTCTACAGGCCGGGGAATGGGCCAGGATTGCCGTCGCCAAAGCGCGGGAACGGGCCGGAAGGCGGACAAGCTTTGGCCAGCACCTGCCTTTGCCATACGCGCGGGCATAGGTGCCGGCATACGCGGGGCCATAGGTCTCGGCATACGCGCGGCCATAGGCGGAGTGATAGGCGTACGGATAGACAAGCGCGACACGCGCGCAAAGCCGCTCCCGTCGCGCGCCCGCGCGAACCCGCGCGCAGGTGTGGGACGGGCCGCGGAGTGCCCTCTTCCTCGCACGTCAGAGGCCGGGGCGGCTGCGCCGCGTCCCCGCGCGGGCACTGTTCGTACGGAAATCGCGGGACGCGAAGCTCCCCGCGTTCAGAGATGCAGCAGCATCCGGTAGTTGCCCAAGGTGTTCGGTTTCACCCGTTCGAGGTCGAGGAACTCGGCGACGCCTTCGTCCGGGGAACGCAGCAGTTCGCTGTAGACCTCGGTGTCGATGGGGGTCTCGCCGATCTCGACGAAGCCGTGCTTGGCGAAGAAGTCCACTTCGAAGGTGAGGCAGAAAACCCTCCGCACCCCGATCCAGCGCGCGGTGTGGAGGAGCTTCTCCAGCAGGAGATGGCCCACTCCCGCGCCCTTGAGCGCGGGGTCGACAGCGAGCGTACGGACTTCGGCGAGGTCTTCCCACATGATGTGCAGCGCCCCGCAGCCGACGACCTCCGCGTTGTCGTCGCGTTCCGCGACCCAGAACTCCTGGATGTCCTCGTAAAGGGTCACGGTCGCTTTGTCGAGCAGGATGCCGCGCCGCGTGTACGGGTCGAGCAGCGCGCGTACGGCGGCCACGTCGGCGGTACGGGCGCGACGCACCGAGACGGCAGGCGTGGGGAGGGGGCCGGGGACGGGCGGTACGGCTTCGCTGGACATGATCGCGACGCTACCGCCCACCATCGCCGTCGGCGGGCCCGGGTGCGGGGGGCGCCGGCTCGGCGGAAGGCGGTGCGGAGGCTTCGGCGGAAGGCGCGGTGGAATCTTCGGGCTCGGCGCGGGACGCGGGCTCGGCGCGAGACGCGGACTCGGCGGGCGGCGCGGGGGGCTCGGCCGTCGGCCCCGGCCCCGGTCCCTGCACCATTCGGACCGCGTCGCGCAGGGCCTCCTGCTGGTCGGCGCTCATCATGCGGAAGAAGGCGACGAGGGCCGCGGCGCGGTTGTCGCTGCGACCCCAGTCCTCGTTCATGAGGGAGGCCGCGTAGGCGTCGCGCGTGGAGACGGCCTCGTAGCGGTAGGCGCGGCCTTCCGACTCGCGGCGGACCCAGCCCTTCTGGTGGAGGTTGTCCATGACCGTCATGACGGTCGTATAAGCGATGGAGCGCTCCAGTTTCAGGTCCTCCAGGACTTCGCGGACCGTGACCGGACGGTTCCACTTCCATACGCGGGTCATCACCGCGTCTTCCAGTTCTCCCAAAGGACGGACCACGCGTGCACTGTACGTGCACAAAGCGGCACCATCTATTCAATTCTCGGCAATTCCTGTCACCGCACGGCAAAAGGGGTGCGCGTCCCGGCGGGAACCCGTGAACGGGTCCCGGGGACACGCACCCCTCGTGACAACCGGAGCGCGGGACGCGGGGGGCGTCAGTCGCGCGCGGCGGTGTGCTCCGTGCGGGGGCCGCTCTCGACGCCGGCGAACGCCGCGTCGACGGCGGCGTCCTCCTTGTTCTTGGCCGCGCCGCCCTGGGTCTTGACGATGACCCTGACGAGGCCGATGAAGAAGATGGCCATCACCACGGGCGGCACGAGTGCGGAGACGTAGTCCATGGGGCTCAGAGTAGACCGGGTCAGCCGACCGCGAGCTTCTGGGGTGGTGTGTCCGCGGTGTCCGCATTGACGTCCGCGTGGGTGCCCGCGTCGATGTCCGGGGCCAGGAGGGCGGCGTACCGGGCGCCGGGGGGCGCGGGGCGGCGCTTGGGCGGGAAGACCTCGGCGGGGGTGGGTACGGCGCCGGGGCGGCGGGCGGGCTGTGCGGGCTCGCGGGCGGGGGTCGCCGGTTTCGCGGGCGCGGGTTTGGCGGGGGCGGGCTTCGCGGGCTCGTCGGCGGCGCGGCCGCCGGGGAGGGCGCGCAGCGGGGTGCGGGGACCGGGGGCGAGGGCGCGGCCCGCGAGGCGGGCCCGTACCGCTTGCTCGGCGAGGTCCTGGCAGCGGGCGAGGAGACGCGCGGCCGGGGGGTCGTGGCGCAGGGTGCGCAGGGCCGCGAGGTCGTCGGGTCCTGGCTGGTACCCGGCGTCGAGCGCCTCGGCCAGGAGAGGGACGAAACCGGCGAGGCTGCCGGGGAGGGCGGCGCGGTAGCGCGCGAGGTCGGCCACGAGGAAGGCCCGCAGCCGCGCGGCCTCGTCCACCGCGGCGTCGACCGCCTGCGAGAGGCGGAGGCAGTCGCGGACATCGTCCGTGCGGGCGGGTCCTGGCAGCAGGGCGAGGGCGAGGGCACGGCGCACGACGCGCACTTCGTCCGCGCCGAAGACCATGCCGCCCCGGGAAGATCCGTATGGCGTGGGCATGGAAGGACGATACGCACATAACGGACGAAAATGTGGTTATTGGGGCGGTGGCGTCTCGTCGACGGGGTGGGCGGTCGGCGGGCCGGGGGCGCCACGCGCGAGCGGGGGTGCGCGGCGGGCGAACGGGGGGCGTGCCGGGCGAACGGAGGTGCGTGCCGGACGGACGGGGACGCGTGCCGGGCGCGGGCGCGGCTCCCGCGCGGCTCCCACCCCGCCCGCCGTCCCCCGTCGGCTCACCCCGGGCCCTCTCCCGTCACCGCCGCCCCGCGTTCCTCTCGTACACCAGCCGCAGCCCGATCAGCGTCAGCCACGGCTCGTGGTGGTCGATGACCGCGGCCTCGCCGAGGACCATCGGGGCGAGGCCGCCCGTGGCGATGACGGTGACGTCGGCGGGGTCGGGGGCGAGTTCGCGGGCCATGCGCTGGACGACGCCGTCGACCTGGCCCGCGAAGCCGTAGAGGATGCCGGACTGCATCGCCTCGACGGTGCTCTTGCCGATGACGCTGCGGGGCCTGGCCAGCTCGATCTTGCGGAGCTGGGCGCCGCGCAGGCCGAGCGCCTCGACGGAGATCTCGATGCCGGGGGCGATCACGCCGCCGGTGTACTCGCCGCGCGCGGAGACGGCGTCGAAGGTCGTCGCGGTGCCGAAGTCGACGACGATCGCCGGGCCCCCGTAGAGGTGCTGCGCGGCGACGGCGTTGATGATGCGGTCCGTGCCGACCTCCTTGGGGTTGTCCATGAGGATCGGCACGCCCGTCTTCACGCCTGGCTCCACGAGGATCGCCGGGACGTCCCCGTAGTACCTGCGGCTGACCTCGCGCAGTTCGTGGAGCACGGCGGGCACGGTGGAGCAGATCGCGATGCCGTCGATGCCCTCGCCGAGTTCCATGCCGAGCAGCGGGTGGGTGCCCATGAGGCCCTGGAGAAGGACCGCCAGTTCGTCGGCGGTGCGGCGGGGGTCCGTGGAGATCCGCCAGTGCTCGACGATCTCCTCACCGTCGAAGAGACCGAGCACGGTGTGGGTGTTCCCGACGTCGATGGTCAGCAGCATCGCGAGTGTCCTGAAGGGGGAGGCGGGGGCGGGGGGACGGGGTCAGGCGTTGTCCGGCGCGCGCAGGTCGAGGCCGATGTCGAGGATCGGCGCGGAGTGCGTGAGCGCGCCGACGGCGAGGTAGTCGACACCGGTCTCGGCGTAGCCGCGGGCGTTGTCGAGGGTGAGGCGGCCGGAGGATTCGAGCAGGGCGCGCCCGGCGGTGAGGGCGACGGCCTCCTCGGTCTCGGCGGGGGTGAAGTTGTCGAGCAGGACGAGATCGGCTCCGGCGTCGAGCACTTCGCGCAGCTGGTGGATCGTGTCGACCTCCACCTCGACGGTCAGCCCGGGGAACATCGTCCGCACCGCCTCGAAGGCGGCGGCGACGCCCCCGGCGGCGACGACGTGGTTGTCCTTGACGAGCGCGGCGTCCGAGAGGGACATGCGGTGGTTGACGCCGCCGCCGCAGCGCACGGCGTACTTCTCCAGCGCGCGCAGCCCTGGTGTGGTCTTGCGGGTGTCGCGCACGCGCGCCTTCGTCCCGGCGAGCGCGTCGGCCCAGGCGCGGGTCGCCGTCGCGATGCCGGAGAGGCGGTTGAGCAGGTTGAGGGCGCTGCGCTCGGCGGTGAGCAGGTCGCGGGTGCGGGTCGTGACGCTGAGCAGCTTCTGCCCGGCGTGCACCGCGTCGCCGTCCGCGACGTGCCGCTCGACCTCGAACTCCTCGGTCGCGACGAGCGAGATGACGGCCTCCGCGATGTGCAGCCCGGCGACGACGCCGTTCTCGCGCGCGGTGAAGTCGGCGGTCGCGACGGCGTCGGCGGGGACGGTCGCGAGCGAGGTGACGTCCTCGCCGCCGTCCAGGTCCTCGGCGAGGGTCAGGTACGCGACGTCCTCGACGTGGACGGGGTCGAGGCCTTTGGCGGCGAGGAGCGCGGCGAGCGCGGGGTCCAGGCCGCAGACGTCCTCGTCGTCCTCGTGCTCGTGGTCCTCGGCGTCGTGCCCGCCGCAGGCACAGCCCGCGCCGCGGCCACCGCTCGCGCCCGCGTCGTCGGCGGGCAGCAGCGGCAGCACGGCTGCGGGGGTGGGCTCGGTCGGCTCGGGCTGCTCGGGGCTGGTGCTCACGGTCGGGGCTCCTGGTGCGGTACGGGTGGTACGGGGTCGTGCGGGCGCCGCGGTCGCGCCCGCGGGTGGTGCGCGCGGCCCCGGGTGGTGCCCGGGGTGCGCGTCGTGCGGTACGTACGAGTGTGACCGCCCGGACCGCCGGGCGTGGCGGGTACGGCGGTCGCGGGTACGTGCGTGCGTACGGACAGTACGCGGTCGCACGGACGGTCGGCTGCTCGTCCGGGCGTACGGGCCGCTACGTACGCGGTCGTACGGGAAGCGGGGGCGGTACGGGCGGGCGGGGTGCCCCGGGCGGGCGAGCGTCTCACCCGTACGAGTGAGTGGGGTCAGTCGTGCGGGCGGGTGGGCGGGAAGGTGGTGCCGTCCGTGCGGCGCAGGCGCGGGGTGTGCGTCGGGGCGTCCAGGGTGACGACGATATGCCGTGCGCCCGTGGGGTCGGCGCGCTCGGGGTGGTCCTCGCGCCAGTGGCAGCCGCGGGTCTCCTCGCGCGCGAGCGCGGCCTCGGTGAGGACGCGCGCGACGGTGAGGAGATTGGTGGCCTGCCAGGTGTCGACGCCGGGCTCGGCGGGCTCGGCGTCGGCGGCGCGGGCGCGCAGCGCGTCGAGCGCTTCGGCGGTGGTACGGAGGGAGGCGGCGGAGCGGAGTACGCTCACGCCCTCGCTCATGGCGCGCTGCACGGCGAAACGATCCTCCGCCGCCTGGAGGACCTCGACGTGGGCCGATGCGCGCACCGGTTCGCGAGCCGGTTCGCGGGCCGGCTCGTGGACCGGTTCGCGGGCCGACCGCCGCCCGTCGTCCGCGACGCCGGAAGGTTCCGCCGCCGTGGTGTGCCCCGCGATGAGGTGCGCGGCGATGCGTTCCGCGTACACGAGCCCTTCGAGGAGCGAGTTGGACGCGAGCCGGTTGGCGCCGTGGACGCCGGTGCAGGCGACCTCCCCGCAGGCGTAGAGCCCCGGCACGGTCGTACGGCCTCGGGTGTCGGTGCGGACGCCGCCCGAGGCGTAGTGCGCCGCGGGCGAGACGGGGATGGGCGCGGTGACGGGGTCGATGCCGTGGGCGCGGCAGGCGGCGAGGATCGTGGGGAAACGGTTCTCCCACATCTGCGCGCCGAAGTGCCTGGCGTCGAGGTACATGTGCGTCGTGCCCTGCTCGCGCATGCGCCGGGTGATGGCCTTGGCGACGATGTCGCGCGGGGCGAGTTCGCCGAGTTCGTGCTGCCCGGTCATGAAGCGGACGCCGTCGGCGTCGACGAGGTGGGCGCCCTCGCCCCGTACCGCCTCCGAGACCAGCGGCTGCTGCCCCTCCGCGCCGGGGCCGAGGAAGAGGACGGTGGGGTGGAACTGGACGAACTCCAGGTCGCTGACCTCGGCGCCCGCGCGCAGCGCGAGAGCGACGCCGTCGCCGGTCGAGACGGGCGGGTTCGTCGTCGCGGCGAAGACCTGGCCCATGCCGCCCGTCGCGAGGACGACGGCGGGGGCGAGGACGGCGCCGACGCCGTCGTGCCGGCCCTCGCCCATGACGTGCAGCGTGATGCCCGCGGTACGGCCTTCGGCGTCCTTGAGGAGGTCGAGCGCGAGGGCGTTCTCGATGGTCGGGATGGCCTTGGCCCGTACGGCTTCGACGAGCGCGCGCGAGACCTCCGCGCCGGTCGCGTCGCCGCCCGCGTGGACGATGCGGCGGCGGTGGTGGCCTCCCTCGCGGGTGAGGGCGATCTCCGTACCGCCCTCACCGGTGTCCTCGGTGTCGAAGCGCGCGCCCGTGTCGATGAGGCGGCGCACGGCGCCGGGGCCCTCGCTGACGAGGAGGCGCACGGCGTCGGCGTCGCACAGCCCCACGCCCGCGACGAGCGTGTCGTCGAAGTGCTGCTCGGGCGTGTCGCCCTCGCCGAGCGCGGCGGCGATCCCGCCCTGCGCCCAGCGCGTCGAGCCGTCGTCCAGGCGCGCCTTGGTGACGACGACCGTACGCAGCCCGGCCGCCTCGCAGCGCAGCGCGACGGTGAGCCCGGCGACGCCGGAGCCCACCACGACGACGTCGGCCTCGCGGCGCCAGCCGGGCTCGGGCGCGGGGAGGCGCAGGGCCTCGGGAGGTATCGCGGACTGTGCGGTGCTCATGGTCTGGCTCCGGAGGCGGGAGGGTGTGCGGGCCCGGCGGCCGGGGCCAGCGGGAGGTTGTCGATGAGGCGCGTCGCGCCGACGCGGGCCGCGACGGCGAGGACGGCTTCCGCTGTCGCGGGCGGTGTGTCGGTGACCTCGGTGAAGTCGGCGGGGTCGACGAGCGCGAGGTAGTCGAGGACGACGGGCGGCGCGGCGTGCGCGGCCTCGTCGAGCACGCGGCGCGCGGCGGCGCGTACGGACGCGGGGTCCTCGCCGCGCGCGGCGGCCTCCTGGCCCGCGTACAGCGCCCGCGAGAGCGCCAGTGCGCTGCGGCGCTCGTCCTCGGAGAGGTAGCGGTTGCGGCTGGAGCGGGCGAGTCCGTCGCTCTCGCGCGCGGTGGGTACGGCGACGATCTCGATGCCGAAGGCGAGGTCGCGCACCATGCGGCGGACGAGCGCGAGCTGCTGGGCGTCCTTCTGGCCGAAGAGGGCGAGGTCGGGGCGCACGAGGTGGAACATCTTGCCGACGACGGTGAGCATCCCGTCGAAGTGGCCCGGGCGGCTCGCGCCTTCGAGCCGCTCGCCCATGGGGCCCGCGCTGATCCGCACCTCGGGCGCGCCGCCGGGGTAGACCTCGTCGACGGAGGGGGCGAGGACGTGGTCGGCGCCCGCGGAGCCGGCGATGTCGAGGTCGGCTTCGAGGGTGCGCGGGTAGCGGTCGAGGTCCTCGCCCGCGCCGAATTGCAGCGGGTTGACGAAGACGGTGACGACGACCTGCCCCCCGGGCCCGGCGAGCGCGCGGGCCTCGCGGACGAGGCTCGCGTGGCCTTCGTGGAGCGCGCCCATCGTCATGACGAGGGCGCGGCGGCCGGCGGGGCGCGGGAGGGCGTGGAGGGCGGCGGCGGTGGTGAGGAGGAAGGGGGCGGCGGGGGTGGTGGGAGCGGGGCCGTCGGCGCCTGCGGTGGGGTGGTGCGGGGTGGTCACGCGGTGCCTCCGGTGGGGTCGGTGGGGCCCGTGTCCTCGGGGCCGTTGCCTCCGGGTGGGTCCGTGCGTGGGTGCGGGGGTTCGGCGAGGACGTCGAGGAGGTCCTCGGCGGGTTCCGGTTTGAGGAGGCCGTGGCTCAGGGCGCGGTCGGCGGTGGCGCGGGCCATGGCGAGGTAGCCGGGGAGCATCTGCGGCGCGTGCGTACGGAGCTGTTCGATGTGGGCGGCCACGGTGCCCGCGTCGCCGCGCGAGACGGGGCCGGTGAGGGCCGCGTCGCCGGAGCGCAGCGCGTTGTCGAGGCTCGCGCCGAGGAGCGGTCCGAGCATGCGGTCCGGCGCGTCGACCCCGGCGGTGCGGAGCAGGTCCATGGCCTGTGCGACGAGGGTGACGAGGTGGTTGGAGCCGAGGGCGAGGGCCGCGTGGTAGAGCGGGCGGGCCTCCTCGGCGATCCACTCGGGTTCGCCGCCCATCTCGATGACGAGCGCCTGCGCGGCGAGGCGCAGTTCCTCGGGCGCGGTGACGCCGAAGGAGCAGCCCGCGAGGCGCTGCACGTCGACGGGTGTGCCCGTGAAGGTCATGACGGGGTGCAGCGCGAGCGGCAGCCCTCCGGCGCGGACGACGGGGTCGAGGACCTTGGTCCCGTACCGCCCCGAGGTGTGTACGAGGAGCTGCCCGGGGCGGACCGCGCCGGTCTCGACGAGTCCCGCGACGAGGCCGGGGAGGGCGTCGTCGGGGACGGTGAGCAGGACGAGCTGGGCGCGCGCGAGGACTTCGTCGGGGGTGACGAGGGGAACGTCGGGCAGGAGGCTCGCGGCGCGCCTGCGAGAGGCGTCGGAGACCCCGGAGACGGCGACGGGGCGGTGCCCGGCGAGGGCGAGCGAGGCGGCGAGCGCCGGGCCGACACGGCCGGCACCGACGACGCCGATGTCGAGACGGGCGGGGCGCGAGGCGGGGTCGGGGGGCGGGGTGTTCACCGGCGGGTCCCGGGGGGTTGGGGGGTGGGGAGGGCGCTTGGGGTGGAGAGGGCGCTCGGGGTGGAGGGTGTGGGTGCGCTTGGCGCGGGCGCGCTTGGGGTGGGGGGTGCGGCGGGCGCGCTGGGGGTGGGGCTCGGGGCGGGCGCGGGGTGAGCGCTCGGCGCGGAGCTCGGAGCGGGCGCGGGGTGAGCGCTCGGCGCGATGGGTGTGCCGTGGCGGCTCGGTGGGTTCGTGTCGGTCACTGCGGGGCCTTCCGTTCCAGTCCGCTGCCGGTACCGGACGATTTCTCGTCATGCTAACGCGAAGGCGGGTGGGCGGGACGGCGGGGCGGGGCGAGGGGGCCGAGGGGGTGCGGGCCGAGGGGGCCGAGGGGGTGCGGGCCGAGGGGGTGCGGGCTGGGAGGCGATTATCGGGTGGTACGACCACGAACGCCGTCTGTGGATAACTTTGGGCGCTCGTTTTGACGGCTTGCCATGATCTATCCATCGACCGGAACGAACGAGCGAACGAGTAGACGGACGAGAGGAGCGGTGGCGATGGCTGACGCGAGGACGGCGGCGAAGGCGCCCGTGGAGCGGGCCGAGGCGGCGGCGGAACAGGACGAGGGGGCGGCTCTCCAACGCCGTCGCAGGGACGCGCAGCGTGCGGCGCGGCGGGCGTTGAGCCGGCCGCGGATGCGGGACTCGCTGGGGGAACGGATCGAGGAGCTGGCGCGGCTGGCCGGCACGGTCGCCGACCTGGACGAACCGGTGGACATCTACGGCGGCGGGATCGTCGCCGAGCTGGAGGAACGGGTCGCCGAGTTGCTCGGTACGGAGGCCGCCGCGTTCTTCCCGAGCGGGACGATGGCGCAGCAGGTGGCGCTGCGTGCCTGGGCGGGACGGACGGGGAACCCCGTCGTGGCACTGCACCCGCTGGCGCACCCGGAGGTGCACGAGCGGGACGCGCTCCACACCGTGAGCGGGCTGCGCACGGTGCATCCGACGCGGGCGCCGCGGCTGCCGACGGCGGCGGAGGTGGCGGCGCTGGAGGAGCCGTTCGGGACGCTGATGCTGGAGCTGCCGCTGCGGGACGCCGGTTTCGTCCTGCCGAGCTGGGAGGAACTGGTCGACGTGGTCGCGGCGGCCCGGGAGCGGGACGCGGTCGTGCACTTCGACGGGGCGCGCCTGTGGGAGACGGAGACGCACTTCGGGAAGGACCTGCGGGAGATCGCGGCGCTCGCGGACAGCGTGTACGTGTCCTTCTACAAGTCGCTCGAAGGGCTGGGCGGGGCGGTGCTCGCCGGTCCGGGGCAGCTCGTCGACGAGGCGCGGGCCTGGCGGCACCGGTACGGGGGCCAGATCTTCCAGCAGTTCCCCACCGCGCTGAGCGCCTTGATCGGCCTGGAGCGCGAGCTGCCCCGGCTGCCTGAGTACGTGGCGAGGGCGCGCGAGGTGTCGGCGGCGCTGCGGCGCGGCCTGGAGCGGTCCGGTGTGTCCTGGTACCGGTTGCACCCGGAGGTGCCGCACACGCACCAGTTCCAGTTGTGGCTGCCGTACGCGGCGAGGGAGCTGGACGAGGCGGGGATCGCGCAGGCGCGGGAGCGGAGCGAGAGCCTTTTCGGCGCCTGGCACGACCAGCACGTGCCGGGGATCGCGTTCACGGAGGTGACGGTCGCCGGGGCGGCGCTGGAGTGGCCGGACGAGGGCGTCGAGGACGCGGTCGTCGATTTCGTCGGGCGGCTGCAGAAGGGGAGCCGGGCGGGAGAGGAGGAGCGGGGTTGAGGCGTCGGGTCGGGGTGCGGCCGCTGTGGGCTGACGGGAGGTGGCGTGGGCGGGGCACCATGGTGCGGTGAGCGTCGTCATCGATATCGCCGGGCTGCCCCACGACCGGGTCCGGGTGAAGCCCTCGCCGCTGGCGGAGCTGGGCATGGCGCTGCACGCGTTCACCGAGTCCCGGCACCATCCACGGCTCGCGGCGTGGGTGACGGCGACCACGGCGCGTCTGGCCCCGCACCTGGCCGACCGGCTGGAGGAGGCGAGGTTCCTGTGGGGTGCGGCGTTCTCGGACGTCTTCACGGCCTTCGCCGGGCTGCCGGCGGAGGAGGAGGCGCAGCCCGCCGGAACGCTCGCCGAGGAGCTGGACCTCCTGGACCGGGTGCCGGACGAGGACTTCGTGGCCGCGCTGCTCGAATCGGTGTGCGATCCCTCGTACGGGGCGTACGGAACGCGGATACCGAGTCCGCTGACGGACGTCGTGGTGCGGAGACGCACGCTCACTCTGGCGGCGGCGCAGGGCCGGCCCCTGGTCGACTTCACCCAACGGGTCCTGGCCGATCCGGGGTGGGCACGGGAGTGGTTCCGGGGCTTGATGACGGAGTGCGAGGAGGCGTTCTTCGCCGACACATGGCGGCGGGTGGGGCCGGGCCTCGCGGCCGACGCGCGCCACACGGCGGAGTTGCTGCGCCGCAAGGGCCTCGGCGCGGCTCTGGCCCACGCCTCACCGGCCATCACGTACGACGAGGAGACGGCCCGCATCACGGTGGACAAGCTCACCGCGGCGCGGACCGCGGCGGCGCCGCAGGGGCTGACGCTCGTGCCCACGCGGCTGGGCAGCCCGCACCTGATGGTCTTGCACCGGCACGGCTGGCAGCCGGTACTGCACTACCCGGTCGCCTCGCAGGACCCGCCGCCCGGGCCGACGGTGGAGGAGCTGACGCTGCGGATGGAGGCGCTCTCGCACCCGGTTCGGATGCGGATGTGCCGCCTGCTGTCGCGCTCGGCGTACAGCACGATCGGGCTGGCGGAGGCACACGGGCTGAGCGCCCCGGAGGTCTCCCGGCACCTCGCGGTGCTGAAGCGTGCGGGCCTGGTCACGTCGAGCCGACGCGGCCGTTACGTACTGCACGAGCTGGACCTCGAACTCGTGGCCCGGCTGGGGACGGACTTCGTGGGGCACCTGCTGAGGTGACCGGGGCGGGAGCGCCTGCCTGCGGAGGGGAGGAGAACTGACGGAAGGGAGTGAGGGGGTGGAGGAGGTGCACGGTCCGGTGATTCAGGCGCCGGGGCCCCCGCCGACGCGGACGATGCCGGTCTCGTAGGCGAGGACGACGACCTGCACGCGGTCGCGCAGGCCGAGTTTGGTGAGGACACGGCCGACGTGGGTCTTCACGGTGGCCTCGGAGAGGACGAGCCTGGCGGCGATCTCCCCGTTGGACAGGCCCTGCGCCACGAGCCGCATGACTTCCTGCTCGCGGCCGGTGAGCCTGTCGAGTTCGGGGTGGGTGGCGGGGCCGGTGCCAGGCAGCATCGGTGCGAAGCGGTCGAGCAGCCGGCGCGTGGTGCTCGGCGCGACCACCGCGTCCCCGCTGTGCACGGCCCGGATCGCGGCGACCAGTTCGCTGGGCGGCACGTCTTTGAGCATGAAGCCGCTGGCTCCCGCGCGCAGGGCGGAGAAGGCGTACTCGTCGAGGTCGAAGGTGGTGAGGATCAGCACGCGCGGCGCATCCGGACGCTCATGAATCCGGCGCGTGGCCTCGACCCCGTCGAGCCGCGGCATCCGCACATCCATCAGCACGACATCGGCTTCGACACGCTCCAGCGCCTCAAGCGCCTCCAGTCCGTCCCCCGCCTCACCGACCACCTCCAGGTCCCCCTGCGAGGCCAGCACCATCCGGAAACCGGCCCGGAGCAGAGCTTGGTCATCGACGAGGAGGATGCGGATGGGAGCGGGAGCCCCCGGGGCGCCGGCGGTGGCAGGGTCGGCGCTGGGGACGCCCGGGCCAGGACCGCCGGAATCGGGGGCGGGTGAGCCTGCGGGGCCGGGGGCGGTCGCTCCAGGGCCGGGGGTGCGCGGATTGGAGGGGTCGGGGGCAGGCGTTGCCGGGCGGGGGGTGTTCGGGTCGGAGGGGCCCGGCGTGGCAGTTCCGCGGGCCGGGCTGCCCGGATCGGAGGAGCCCGGCGTGGCAGTTCCATCGGCCGGGCTGCCCGGATCGGAGGGGCCGGGAGAGGCCTCGGAAGGGGAGGCGCCTGAGGCGGGGGGCCGTGAGCCGAGAGCGCGGGGGACAGGAGCGACCGGGGGAGGCGAGGCCTGCGGGCCGGAGGCGATTGGGCGGGGGGTGTTCGGGTCGGCGGCGCTCGGGGCGGGGCTGCTCTGGCCGGGGACGAGCGGGCGCGAGGCGATTGGGCGGGGGGTGCTCGGGGCGGGGGTGCTTGGGGCGGCGGCGATCGGGCTGGCGGCGCGCGGCTCGGCGGCGCGCGGCTCAACGGCGCTTGGGCCCACGACGCTCGGGCCGGCGGCGCTTCGGCCGGGAGTGCTTCGGCCGGGAGTGCTTCGGCCGGGAGTGCTCGGGCCGGGGGGTGGGGCGGGTGGCATGGGGTTCCTTCGGGGACGGGGCGGAGGTGGGCGCCGGGCGCGGGCGGGACGTGCGCGGAGGTGTGGGGCGGGCGTTGGGGCCGGCGTGGGTGGGTGGGGGTAGGAGGGCGGGCCCGGGGTGGGCGGAGGTGGTGGGCGGAGGTGGTGGGTGGAGGTGGTGGGTGGAGGGGCGGGGGCGGGGGGCGGGGGGGGAGGCCCCCCCGGGGGCAAGTGGGGGTCAGGTTGTTTTGAGGGGGAGCAGGGCGCTGATGCGGAAGCCTCCTCCTGGGCGGGGGCCTGCGTCGAGGGTGCCGCCGACCATGCCGACGCGTTCGCGCATGCCGATGAGGCCGTGGCCGGCGCCGTCGGCGCCGCGGTCGGTGGTGAGTGCGGTGGGGGCGCCGCGGCCGTCGTCCTCGATGAGGAGGCCGAGGCCGTCGTCGAAGTAGACGAGGCGGACGCTGGCGCCGGCGTCGGGCCCGCCGTGTTTCCGGGTGTTGGTGAGGGCTTCCTGCACGATGCGGTACGCGGTGAGTTCGACGCCGCGCGGGAGTTGTCGTACCGCGCCCTCGATACGGAAGTCGACGGGCAGCCCGGCGCCTCTGACCTGCTCGATCAGCTCGTTCATCTGGTCGACGTCGGGTTGGGGGACGTACTCGCCCGCCTCACGGGGTTCGCCGGTGCGCAGTACGCCGAGCAGGCGGCGCATCTCGGCGAGGGCCTGTCGGCCGGTGGCGGAGATGGTCTCCAGCGCGGTACGGGCTTGTTCGGGCGAGCCGTCGAGCACGTAGGCGGCGCCGTCGGCCTGGACGACCATGACGGAGACGTTGTGGGCGACGACGTCGTGGAGTTCGCGGGCGATGCGGGCGCGTTCGGCGGCCACGGCGACCTTCGCCTGTGCCTCCCGTTCGCGTTCGAGACGGGCGGCGCGTTCTTCGAGGTGGGCGAAGTAGGCGCGGCGGGTGCGCAAGGAGTCACCCATGACCCAGGCCAGCACGAAGGGCACCATCAGGATGCCGGTGAAGAAGATCGCCTCGGAGGTGCCCGCGGTGCGGGTGGGCCAGCGCAGTTCCGCGACGGGGGCGGCGAGGAAGGCGCCGACGAGGGCGAGGCGCGAGGACCAGCGCGCGCCTTGGGAGGCGGCCGTGTAGACGGCGACGAGGAGCGCGAAGTCGCCGACGAAGACCTGGACGCCGAGGACGAGCTGGGCGACGCCGAGGACGATGGCGAGCAGCAGGACGCGTTCGGGGCCGCGGCGACGCAGCCCGACGACGCAGCCGAGGCCGATGAGGACGATGACGGACAGCGGGATGCTGCGTTGCCCGTGCTGTCCCGCGAAGGTGAGGAGCGTCACCACGACGAGGAGCACGGCCCAGCACCCGTCGACCCACGAGGGGTGTCTGCGGATGAAGTCGTAGAGGCGCTGCACGTTGCCCAGCGTAGGAACGGGGACGAGGGGGAGGGGTCAACCGAAGGGCCGATCCGGAAGCGATCACCGTACTCCCCAAGGTGGAGAAGCCCCCATCCGCCCGGTCACCGGCCCCCGCACTCCCCCGCTCGCGGGCCTTACGCGGCGGTCACAGCCACCCTGCGCCCCGGCTACGGCCACCCGGCGCCTCGGTCACAGCCACCCGGGCCGCCGGGCACGGCCACCCTGCACCCCGGTCACGGCCACCCGTGCCCCCGTCCCGGCACCCGGGGCCCCTGTCCCGGCACCCGGGCGCACTTTCCCGGCACCCGGGCGCACTTCCCCGTCACCCCACCCCGCCCCGCTCCTCGCCCAGATCATCCGCCCCCGCCGCCCCGCTCCCCCTCACCCCAGCGGCGCCCCACCTCCGTCCCCGCCCCGGCTCCCGTCCCCGTCCCCGCCCCCGGAAGCCCCTCCGAGCAGCGCCGTCAGACCCGGCGCGCCCGGCGTCTCCCGTACCACCTCGCCCGCCCCGAGCCCCACCCCCTGGAGCAACCACCCGAAGCCCCCGAGCCCTGCGGGGTCGGTCAGTTCGGCCGCTTCCCCGGCCTCCGCCAGGGCCCGCACGTACGCGGTGGGGTCGGTGCTCGCGAGCGAGAGCGGCGGTCTGCTCCCCGCGACGCCGAGCGCGCGCAGCGCCTCGCGTTGGCGGGTGAGCGTCGCGGGGCCGTGGTGCGCGGTCGCGGCGGCGCAGGCGTCGAGTGCCACGTGGGCGGTGAGGTCCGTCGTGCCGTCCGGTACGGGGGCGACCTCGCGCCCCGCGCGGAAACCGGTGAGCGTGCCGAAGGCGGGGCGCGCGTGCGCGCAGTGCGCGTAATCGACGGCGACGGCGAGGCCGCGCCCGAGGCGCGAGACGGCCGCGGCCCAAGCGGCATCTCGCCCCGCACCGGACTCGGCACGCATCCCCGGCTCCACCCGGACCCCCGGCTCCCCACGACCCACCGCGCCCGAGCCCGCACCCTCCCCAGAACGGCCGCCCGCACCCGCACAGCCCCCCGCCCCCGTACCGCCCCCGTGCTCCCCCACCGGCCACCACCGCGCGAGCCACTCCGCGTCCGCGCCGCTCACGAGCTCCCCGAGCCGTTCGCTCCCGTCCGGCGCGACGAGGACGATCCGCGGCACGCCGTCCGCGTCGGTCTCGACGACGTCGACGGGTACGTTGTCGAGCCACTCGTTGGCGAAGAGCAGACCGGTGAGGCCGGGGCCGGGGACCTCCTCGCCCCACCCGATCCGCCAATCGAGCCCGTCGGGCCGAGGGGCGCGCTCGACCCCGTACGGCCGCAGTCGCGCCGCCGTCCCCGGGGGGAGCGCGGCGAGGACGCCGGTGAGGAGTTCCCCGCGTCCGGCGCCGACGTCCACGAAGTCGAGCGCGGCCGGGGCGCCGAGCACGGTGTCCAGCTCGGTGAGGAGTCGGGCGACGGCCCGCGCGTAGAGCGGGGAGGCGTGCACGGAGGTACGGAAGTGCGCGGCGGGGCCCGGCCCGGCGGAGCGGTAGAAGCCGCCCGGCCCGTAGAGAGCCGTGTCCATGGCTTCGCGCCACGGGAGCGGCCACGAAGGCGGCGGTACGGGGGACGCCTCGGGGGCGGCGCGTCGAGCGGTCACACGCGCACCATAGCCACGCGTCCCACGCACCCCGGCCACGCGCCCCACGCACCCCGGCCACGCGCCCCACGCACCCCGGCCAGACACCCCACGCCCCCGCCACGCGCCCGCGCAGCCCGACGCCCCCACCACGCGTCCGCGCAGCCGGACGCCCCCCGCCCCCTACTTGTCGATGTCCCCCACCACGAAGAACAGCGACCCGAGAATCGCCACCATGTCCGCCACGAGCGTCCCCGGCAGCAGCTCGGTCAGCGCCTGGATGTTGTTGAAGGACGCCGAGCGGAGCTTGAGGCGGTACGGGGTCTTCTCGCCCTTCGACACCAGGTAGTAGCCGTTGAGTCCCAGCGGGTTCTCGGTCCACGCGTACGTGTGGCCCTCGGGGGCCTTCAGGACCTTCGGGAGGCGCTGGTTGACGGGGCCCGGGGGCAGCTCGGCGAGGTGGTCGAGGCAGGCTTCGGCGAGGTCGAGGGAGTTGTGGGTCTGGTCGAGGAGGCACTCGAAGCGGGCGAGGCAGTCGCCTTCCTCGCGGGTCACGACGCGCAGCACGTCCTGGAGTTCCCCGTAGGCGAGGTAGGGCTCGTCGCGGCGCAGGTCGAAGTCGACGCCGGAGGCGCGGGCGATGGGCCCGCTCACGCCGTACGCGTGGACGGCGCGCGCGGAGAGGACGCCGACCTCGCGGGTGCGGCCGCGGAAGATCTCGTTGCCGAGGATGAGCCCGTCGTAGTCGGGCATCCGCTCGCGGACGCGCGCGAGGGCGGTGCGGACGCGCTCCGGCCAGCCGAGCGGGATGTCCTCCTTGAGGCCGCCGACGCGGTTGAACATGTAGTGCATGCGGCCGCCGGAGACCTCCTCCATGACGGCCTGGAGTTCCTCGCGCTCGCGGAAGGCGTAGAACATGGGCGTGATGCCGCCGAGTTCGAGCGGGTAGGAGCCGAGGAACATGAGGTGGTTGAGGACGCGGTTGAGTTCGGCGAGGAGTGTGCGCAGCCAGACGGCGCGCTCGGGGACCTCCATGCCGAGCATCCGCTCGACGGCCATGACGACGCCGAGTTCGTTGGAGAACGCGGAGAGCCAGTCGTGCCGGTTGGCCAGCATGATGATCTGCCGGTAGTCGCGGGCCTCGAAGAGCTTCTCCGCGCCGCGGTGCATGTATCCGATGACGGGTTCGGCGCTCACGATCCGTTCGCCGTCCAGGACGAGCCGCAGCCGCAGCACGCCGTGCGTGGAGGGGTGCTGGGGGCCGATGTTCAGCACCATGTCGGTGCTCTCGGCCGCGCCGCCAATGCCGATCACGGTCTCCGTCATGGTTTCAGTCTCTCGCACCTACGCTGGACGGATGGAGACGGGGACGCGCCCGGGCGCGGACGACGGCATAGCGAACGGCGGCGGTACGGGCCCGAGCGGCGGTACGGGCACCCGCGGCGGTACGGGCACCTGCGGCGGTACGGGCACCCGCGGCGGTACGGGCCCGAGCGGCGGTGCTCCCCCCGCCGACACCCCCTGGCTCCGTCTCCCGCGTCAGGTCCTCGCCCTGCGCCGCCTGCTCCTCTCCCTCTGCACCGTCCCGCTCGCCGTGCTCGTCGCCGGGCTCGTGGGCTGGCTCGCGGGTCCGGTGTGGGCGCTCTTCGCGCTGCTGCCGCTCGCCGTGCTCGCCTGCGGCTGGGTTCTGCTGGCCCGCAACTGGCGCTCGTGGGGCTACCGCGAGCGCGCCGACGACCTGCTCCTCGCGCGCGGGGTGCTGTGGCGGCGCGAGACGATCGTCCCGTACGGGCGGATGCAACTCGTCGAGGTGACCTCGGGCCCGGTGGAGCGCCGGTTCGGCCTCGCGAGCGTGCAACTGCACACCGCGGCGGCGGCGAGCGACGCGCGCGTCCCCGGGCTTCTCCCGGCGGAGGCCGAGCGCCTGCGGGACCGGCTCACCGCGCTCGGCGAGGCCCGATCGGCGGGCCTGTGAGCGACACGGCGGGATGGCCGACCGGCCCGTACGAGAAGCCGCCCGCCCCGGGCCCCATGCCACCCGCCCCCTTGCCCGCCCCGGCACCCGTGCCGCCCGCCCCCATGCCGGCCCCCGCACCCGTGCCGCCCGCCCCCGCCGCGCCCCCGTCCCCCCTCCCCCGTCCCGAACGCCGCCTCCACCCCCTCACCCCCCTCCGCCGCGCCTGGGCCCCCGTCGCCGTGGTCCTCGGCTGGGCGGTGCACGACCCGAACGGGACGTACCGGCAGCTGTCGGCGCTCGCGACAGGGACGCTCGTGCTCGCGAGCCTCGGTGTCGTCCTCGTCGCCTGCGTGTACGGGGTGCTGAGCTGGTGGGTGACGTGGTTCGCCGTGACGGAGAGCGAGTTGCGCATCCGTTCGGGGGTGCTGTTCCGGCGTACCGCGCACATTCGTCTCGACCGGCTCCAGGCCGTGGACGTGACGCGTCCGCTGCTCGGGCGGCTCGTGGGCGTGGCGAAGCTGAAGCTCGACGTGGTGGGCGCGAAGTCGAGGGACGAGCTGGCGTATCTCGCCGAGGCGGAGGCGCGGGTGCTGCGCGCGGAGCTGCTCGCGCGGGTCGCGGGGGGCGCGGTGCGGGGGCCGGAGGAGACGGAGCGGCGGGTGCTGTGGCGCGTCGCGCCGGGGCGGCTCGCGGGTTCCGTGCTGCTGAGCGGTGGCCTGTTCGGTTCGCTGTGCGGCGCGGCGCTCGTGTCGGGGCTGCTGTGGACGGCTTCGCACAGCCTGTGGTCGATCGTCGTGACGGCGGTCCCGATCGTGGGCGGCGCCGCGACGAAGCTGTTCCGTACCTACGCGAACGCCTATGACTGGACGGTCGGCGAGTCCCCCGACGGGCTGCGCCTGGACCACGGGCTGCTGGAGACGGTGCACGAGACGGTGCCGCCGGGGCGGGTGCAGTCGGTGCGGCTCGTGGAGCCGTTGCTGTGGCGGGTCTTCGGATGGGTGCGGGTCGAGTTGCACGTGGCGGGCTCGCAGAACTCGGTGCTCGTCCCGGTCGCGCCGTACGCGACGGGCCGCGCGCTCGCGGCGCGGGTGCTGCCGGGTACGGGGATTCCCGAGCCGGTACGACCGCCGGGCCGCGCCCGCTGGCGGCTCGCGTGGTGGTGGCGGGGCCAGGGCCTCGCGGTGGACGGGCACCTCTTCGTCGCCCGGCAGGGGCTGCTGCGCCGTACGACCTCGCTCGTCCCGCACGCCAAGGTGCAGAGCGTCCGCTTCACGCGGGGCCCCTGGGAACGCGCCCTCGGTCTCGCCTCGCTGGCCGTCGACCACGGCGCGAACGGTACGGTCCGCGCCCGCGCCCGCTCCGCCGAGGAGGCCCGCGCCGTCTTCCACGCCCAGGCCGCCCGCTCCCGCACGAGCCGCCGCACGGCCGCCCGGCAGGAACGGCCGCACGAGCGCGGCTGAGCCACGCGGGCGCGGCTGAGCTAGGCGGGCGTGTCCAGCCCTTCGCGTACGAGGACAGCCGCCGCGAGCAGGCGGGCGCGGGCCCAGTCGGGGTGCGCACCGAGCGCCTCCGGCTCCCACGCGGCCGCGCCGCCCTCGTCGCTCAGCCGCGCGAACAGCGCGTCGATGGCGCGCAGGTCTTGTACGGAGTCGGGGTCGAGGGCGCGGGCGGCGGTGAGGGAGGGGACTCGTCGATAGGCGTCGTCGTAGCTGAGCGCGAGCTCGTCCACGGGCACCCCGTACCGCGTGATCCAGGCATGCTGCGTCTCCGCGGAGGCGGCGAGCAGGGCGAGGGACTCGCCGAGGTAGGCGCGTGCGGCGGCGGGGCCGGGATCGGAAGCCGGACCGGTTGCGGTCATCCTCCGATGCTGAGCTCCTGAGCCCCCGCGCGCGAACCCTTTACGGCCCCCTCGCGACGCGCCGCATCGCCTCCGCCTCCGCGCACGCTCCCGCGCGCCCCCGCACGCGACAAAGGCGCGGGCCCCCGGCCCGCGCCTTCGCTCACCGAACTCCCGGGCTCCGGGGCTCCCGGGCTCTCGGCTTCCAGGCGCTCCCGGCACCCTGCTCCCGGACTCCCGTCGCCGCCGCGGTCTCAGGCCCCCATCGCCTGCCGCAGTCCGCCCACGTCCAGCTGTTCCGTCTCGTCGTGCGCCGTGAGGTCGATGACCTCCTCGGTCGTGACCTGTTCGGTCGCCGCGGCCTCGGCCGCTTCCTCGCCCACGACGTCCGCGAGGTCCGCGTGCTGTACGGCCTCGCGGACGGCGGCGGGGACCTCGGCGGGGTGGCGCGGGGCCGCGCTGTGCGCGCCGAAGAAGTCGAAGCTGCCCTGCGGGACGGGGCGGCGCGGCACGGGGGCCGGGCCGAATGCCGAGGCGGCGGCGATCTGGCGGCGCGCGGGCGGGACGGCGGCGGGGGCCGTCCCGGGGTGGGCCGCGGCGTGCTCGGCCGGGGCCTGTGCGGCGCCGGAAGCGAGGTCGGCGGCACCGGTACGGGACCGGGCAGCGCGGTGCGCGAGGGCGGTCAGGGCCGCGTCGGCGCGCGCGTACAGCTCCGGCGTCGGCAGGGTGGCCCGCGGCGCGGGCGGCTGCGGGGCCGGGTGCCGGTCGGTGCCGGCCGGGGGCAGGGCCCGGGCCGGGGAGGCGGCTTCGATGGCGAGCCTGCGGCGGCCTTCGAGTGCGTTGGCGCGGCCGGTCTCGGCGGCGGCGTAGCGGCGCAGGAGGGCGGCGTGCTCGTTGCGCAGCGCGGCGAGTTCGGCGCGCTTGGCGCGCACCTTGCGGGCCAGTTCGCCCCGCTGCTCGCGCGATTCCTCCAGCTCCGTCTCCAGCTCGGCCACGCGTTCCTCGTGGCGCCACTCGTCGGCGCCGCGCGCGCGGTCGAGTTCGGCGACGCGCAGCCCGGCGACGCTGTCCCAGCGGCGCGTCACGACGGCGCCGGTGAGCGCGGCGACGGCGACGAGGAGCACGAGCCCGCGCAGGACGAGCGCCTGGCCGCTGAACCAGGAGGCCCCGGCCCCGAGCACCGCCACCACGGCGATCGCGGTGGGCGGCAGCAGCCGGTGCAGTGGTGGGGAGTGACGGTGACGTCCGTGTGGCATGGCCAGAAACTTACCGCGCGTAGGCAATTTACGGAGCCCCGGCCGGAAACATGTCAGCCCGTCAGATAAGGAAAAGCCCGAAGCCCGCACGAACGGACCGGGAAATTCCGCATGCGCGCGCCATCGGGCGGCTTCCGGAGGCACGCGGGACCCGCCGTACGGCCCCCTCACCGGTGCGGTGAGGGGGCCGTACGGGCTGCCCGCCGCGTCCTCCCTACGACGGGGTCCCGCGCCTCCGGAATTCCGCTCAGCCCTTCACGAGCCCCTTCTCCTTCAGGTAATCCGCGGCGACGTCCTTCTCCTTCAGCCGTTCCGCGTCGACCTTCCGGTTGAGTTCCACGAGATCGTCCGTCGTCAGGGTTTCGTTGAGCTTGTCGAGCGCACTGGCTATCGCGGAGTCACCGGCGTCCTTGGCGTTGACGACGGGAATGATGTTGTCGGCGTTCTGGAGTTTCTTGTCGTCCTCCAGGACGACGAGTCCGTAGCTCTCCAGCGTCGCGTCGGTCGTGGTGGTGAGGGCGAGCTGGTCCTTGCCGTCCTTCACGGCCTGCTTGGACTGCGGGGTGCCGACGCCCTTGGGGTCGATTCCGGCCACGTTGATGCCGTAGGTCTTCTTCAGGCCCGGTGCGCAGAAGGGGCGGGTCGCGCACTCGTCGCCCGCGGCGACGGTGACCTTCTCCTTCGACTCGCCGAGGTCGGAGAGGGTCTTGAGCTTGTGCTTCGCGGCGAAGTCCTTGGTGACGACGAAGGCGTTCTGGTCGACGGCCTTCCCCGCGTCGAGGACCTTGAGGCCCTGGGGCTCGGCGAGCTCGCGCAGCGCGGTGACGGTCGCGTCGACGTCGCTGGAGGCGACGGGCTTCGCGTCCTCGCCGTTCTTGGCGTGGTTGAGCCACTCGGCGAGCGTCGCCGCGTACTCGGGCACGATGTCGATCGAGCCCTTGCGCAGTTCGGGCTCGTACACCTCGCGGTTCTGCACGGTCTTGACCGAGGTGCTGTACCCGGCGTCCTTGAGGACCCCCGCGTACAGCTCGGCCATGACCTTCGCCTCGGTGAAGCGGGCGGCGCCGATGACGAGCGAGCCCTTCTTGTCTCCTCCGTCGTCGTTCTTGCTCGCGGAGGAGTCCTTGCCGTTGTCCTCCAGGCTGTCGCCGCCGCACGCGGTGAGTCCCGCGGCGAGTGCGGCGGTGGCGAGCACCGCTCCGGCCAGCCGCGCGCGGTGCGTGTTCCTGCTCATGTCGGGGTCTCCTTCATTGGTTCACGGGGGTGTTCACAGAGATGTTCAGGGGGGTGTCTCGTGGCACGGGGTATCGCGAAGTCGGTGGGTGCGGGCGCGGGTGTACGGGTCTCAGGCGGCGGCCGGGGCTGGCTCCGCGCTTGTCCCCGTGTCGCCGCCCGTGTCGGCCTCCGCGGCCTTGCCGCGTCGGTGCCGCATCGGGTCCGCCCAGCGTCCGACGAGCACGAGGAGTCCTTCGACGAGCAGCGCGAGGACCGCGACGAGGAGGGCTCCGGCGACGACCTGGGAGGTGTTCTGGAGGTTGAAGCCCGCCGTGATGACGCGGCCGAGGCCGCCGCCGCCCGGTATCGCGGCGAGGGTCGCGGTGGCGACGGTCTGCACGGCGGCGCTGCGTATCCCGGTCATGAGGAGCGGGAAGGCGAGGGGGAGTTCGACGCGCAGGAAGACCTGCCCGCCGCTCATGCCCATGCCGCGCGCGGCCTCGACGACGGCGCGGTCGGCCTCGCGCATGCCGATGTAGGCGTTGGTGAGGACGGGGGGTATCGCGAAGAGGACGAGCGCGATGAGCGTCGGCGTCTCGCCGTGCTGGCGCAGCGGGGTGAGCGAGAGCAGCGCGAGGAGGGCGAGGGTGGGGATGGCGCGGCCGATGTTGGAGATGTTGACGGCGAGCGCGCCGCCCTTGCCGAGGTGGCCGAGCCAGAGGGCGACGGGCAGGGCGATGAGGCAGGCGACGAGCATGCTCAGCCCGGTGAAGCCGAGGTGTTCGAGCAGCCGGTGCTGGACGCCGGCGTCGCCGCGCCAGTTCTTCCCGGCGCCGAGCCAGTCGAAGGCTCCGGTGAGCGCGTTCATATCGCCTCCGCGGGCGCCGGGTTCGTACGGGAAGCGGCGCGACGCGCCTTGCGGGGCACGCGGCCCGCGCGGGTCCACGGGGTCAGGAGCCGCTGGAGGCCGAGGAGGAGCAGGTCGGCGGCGACGGCGAGGACGACGCACAGCACGGACGCGGCCAGCACCTGCGCCTTGAAGGTCGTGTCGAGGCCGTCGAGGATGAGGGAGCCGAGGCCGCCGTAGTCGACGATCGCGCCGACGGTGGTGAGCGCGACGGTGGAGACGGTCGCGATGCGGACGCCGCCGAGCACGGCGGGCAGCGCGAGGGGCAGTTCGACCTCCCACAGCAGGCGCCAGGACCCGTACCCCATGCCCCGCGCGGCCTCGCGGGCCTCCTCGGGGACCGCTTCGAGTCCGGCGAGGATGTTCCGCACGAGGATCGTCAGCGAGTACAGGACGAGGCCCGTCACGACGAGCGCGGGGGAGAGCCCGAAGACGGGCAGGAGCAGCGAGAACATCGCGAGCGAGGGGATCGTGTACAGGATCGTGGTGACGCCGAGGACAGGGCCCGCGAGCGGCTTGTAGCGGCGGGCGAGGACCGCGAGCGGCAGCGCGACGGCGAGGCCGATGGCGACCGAGACGACGGTGATCAGCACGTGCTGCACCGTCGCGTCCATCAGTTCCTGGCTGCGGGTTCGCAGGTACTCCCCGCAGATCCACTCGTTCGTGACCAAGCAGTTCTGTCCGCTCATGCGCGAGCCCACCCCCTCCGGTCCTCTTTCGCCCCCGGACCTCCCGAGAACAGCCGTCCGACTACCCGCCGGCGCGCACGCCAACCCCGCCGCGTCCGTACCGTGACCGAGCCGTGGGCGGGTCGTGCGCCGGGCGCGCGGGCCGCCGTCACACGGCCCCGCCCCCGTCCGCGTTCGCACACGTGGTCGATCTGCCGCGAACCCTAACCCGCGCCACTGACAATCCCCCGAACTCTTCGCCGCGCCGTGGCATTCCGGCAACGGGGGGCAACACTGGAGAGATACGACCGACCACAATGGGGACCCATGATCCGGTTCGAGCACGTCAGCAAACGCTACGAGGACGGCACCACGGCCGTCGACGACCTGTCCTTCGAGGTCACGGCCGGTGAACTCGTCACCCTCGTCGGCCCTTCCGGGTGCGGCAAGACCACGACGATGAAGATGGTCAACCGGCTCATCGAGCCGACGGCCGGGCACATATTCCTCGACGGCGAGGACATATCCGGCATCGATCCGGTCGAACTGCGTCGCCGCATCGGCTATGTCATTCAGCAAGTGGGCCTGTTCCCGCACAAATCGATCCTCGACAACACGGCGACCGTGCCGCACCTGCTCGGCTGGAAGAAGGCGAAGGCGCGCGCCCGCGCCGCCGAACTCCTCGATCTCGTGGGCCTCGATCCCTCCGTCTACGGCGATCGCTACCCCGAGCAGCTCTCCGGCGGGCAGCGCCAGCGCGTCGGCGTGGCCCGCGCGCTCGCCGCCGATCCGCCCGTACTCCTCATGGACGAGCCCTTCGGCGCGGTCGACCCCGTCGTGCGCGAGCGCCTCCAGTCCGAGTTCCTGCGCCTCCAGGCCGCCGTGCACAAGACGGTCCTCTTCGTGACGCACGACATCGAGGAAGCGGTCCGGCTCGGCGACCGCATGGCCGTCTACGGGGCGGGCCGCGTCGAGCAGTTCGACACACCGAGCACCGTCCTCGGCGCCCCGGCGACCGAGTACGTCGCGGACTTCGTCGGCGCCGACCGCGGCCTCAAGCGCCTCTCCGTCACCCCGATCGAGCCCGGCGACCTCGAACAGCCCCCCGTGGTCCGTCTCGGCGACCCGCTGGCCGCGGTCTCCGCGCGCCTGCGCGCCGAGGACGCCCGCTGGGCCGTCGTCCTGGACGAGGCGGGCGCGCTGCGGGGCTGGATCGGCGGTACGGGCGACGAGGCACCGGAGACCGGCACCGTCGCGGACCGGGTCCGCCGCATGGAGGCGTGGCTGCCGGTCGGCGCGACGCTCAAGCAGGCGTTCGCGACGATGCTCCAGCACGACGCGGGCTGGATCGCCGTGACCGACCCGGACGAGGGCGACCGCTTCCTCGGCGTCCTCACCCCGGCCCGCCTCCACGAGGCCCTGCGCCGCTCGACGGTGGCCGACGCGCGCGACGTGGCCCGCGCGGAGATCGCCCTGGAGACGGTCAGCTCGGTCTGAACGGGCGGGGGCGGCGGCAGGGGCTCGCGGGTACGGGGCGTCCCGTACCCGTACCGCGGCCCCGCGCCCCGCCGCCCCCGTCCCGCCCCTCCCCCGTACGCCCCCTGACCAGCGTCGGCGCGCCGGACCCGCGCGTCCGCGCGCCCGCTCCCGCGCGCGTGCAGCGCCTACCCTGGGCGCCATGAGTACGTTGCGTGGGCGCGGTCGCGTCGAGGGTCTGCCCGAGTGGGACCGGTGCGCGGTCATGGGGGTCGTCAACGTGACGCCTGATTCGTTCTCGGACGGGGGACGCTGGTTCGACACCGAGGCCGCGGTGAAGCACGGCCTCGAACTCGTCGCCCAAGGCGCCGACCTGATCGATGTCGGTGGCGAGTCGACGCGCCCCGGCGCCTCGCGCGTCGACGAGGCGGAGGAGCTGCGGCGGGTCGTGCCCGTCGTGCGGGCGCTCGCCGCCGAGGGCGTCACGCTGTCGGTCGACACGATGCGCGCGCGGGTCGCCGAGGCGGCGCTCGACGCGGGGGCGCACCTCGTCAACGACGTGAGCGGCGGTCTCGCCGACGCCGCGATGGTCCCGATGGCCGCCGCGACGGGCGCGCCGTTCGTCGTGATGCACTGGCGCGGTTTCAGCGAGGACATGAACGCGCGCGCCGTCTACGCGGACGTCGTCGGCGAGGTGGTGGGCGAGCTGGAGCGGCGCATGGCGGCGGTCGTCGGGGCGGGGGTCGCGCCCGAGCGGATCCTGCTCGATCCGGGGCTCGGCTTCGCGAAGGCGACCGAACACGACCTCGTGCTCCTCGCGCACCTCGACCGGCTCCGCGCGCTCGGCCGCCCGCTGCTCGTGGCCGCGTCCCGCAAGCGGTTCCTCGGCCGCGTGCTCGCGGGCGACACCGCGGCGACCCCGCCGCCCGCGCGCGAGCGCGACGCGGCGACCGCCGCGGTCTCGGCGCTCTCGGCGGCGGCGGGCGCCTGGGGCGTGCGCGTGCACGAGGTACGGGCGAGCGCGGACGCGGTACGCGTCGCGCGCGCCGTCGAGGCCGCCCGGTGAGCGCCCGCACGGCGGCCGAGGAGGTCGAGCAGGCGAACGCCGCCTACTACGCGGCGATGGAGGCCGGCGACTTCGACGCCCTCGCCGGGCTGTGGCTGGACACGACGGACGACGTCAACGACGGGGACGGCTCCGACATCGCGTGCGTGCACCCGGGGTGGCCGGTGCTCAGCGGGCGCGGCGAGGTGCTGCGCAGTTACGCGGTGATCATGGCGAACACCGAGTACATCCAGTTCTTCCTGACCGACGTCGCCGTCACGGTGCACGGCCAGACGGCACTGCTGACCTGCACCGAGAACATCCTCTCGGGCGCCCCGGCCCCCGAGGACGAGGAGGGCCCGGGACCGCTCCTGGGTCAGCTCGTCGTGGCGACGAACCTCTTCCGCCGCACGGCCGCGGGCTGGCGCCTGTGGTCGCACCACGCCTCGCCCGTCCTGACCAGGGACGACGACGAGGAGGAGGGGCCCGACGAGGAGTCCTTGGGCCCGGGGGACGCGACGCCGGCCTGAACCGTACCGGAGCTCGACGGCGGCCCGCTCCGGGCGAAAAATCCGCTCACTCCTTGGAGTGAGCGGATTTTTCACTTGGGCGGAGTTATCCACAGATTGCCGGAGTTGGTGCGGTGGGGGCCTGAACACCTGGAAGACTTGATGTCGGGGAGCCCCCCTGGGAGGGCGGGGGCTGCGCTGAGCTCCTCCAGACACGCCCGAAGCCCCCGTCACGCACACCCCACCCCCCACCAGGCACGCCCCCAGCACGCCCCCACCCCATCCCCGCCCCCCACCCCATCCATCCCCGCCGAATCCCCCCACCCCCCTTCCACGCCCCCCGCCAGCCCGCGCGGGTAGATTCGAATACGCCAGAAGCATTCGAACGCGGCCCCGCCGTGCCGGACGGCGCCGCCCGCGTCGTCCGGGCGGGCCCCCGGGGACCGACGACCGCTGGAGTGAGTACGTGGATCGTGTCGCGCTGCGCGGCCTGCGCGCCCGGGGGCACCACGGTGTCTTCCCCGAGGAACGCGAAGAGGGCCAGACCTTCGTGATCGACCTGAGCCTCGGCCTGGACACGCGTCCCGCCGCGGCCGGGGACGACCTGGAGCGGACGGTGCACTACGGAGTGGTCGCCGAGGAGGTCGTCGCCGTCGTCGAGGGCGAGCCGGTGGACCTCATCGAGACCCTCGCCGAGCGCATCGCGCACACCTGCCTGCGGCACGCGGCCGTGCGCGAGGTCGAGGTCGTCGTCCACAAACCCCAAGCGCCCATCACGGTCCCCTTCGACGACGTGACCGTCACCATCACCCGGAGCCGAGCATGACCGCACGCGACCAGGTCCACGGGGACCCCACCGTCCAGCCGGTGCCGGCGTCCGTCGTCGCCCAGGTGGACGCCGCCGACACCACGCTGTCCAACCCGCACCGCGCCGTCGTCGCCCTCGGCTCGAACCTCGGCAACCGACTGGAGAACCTCCAGGGCGCGATCGACGCCCTGGAGGACACCCCGGGCCTGCGCGTCAAGGCCGTCTCCCCCGTCTACGAAACCGAGCCCTGGGGCGTCGAGCCGGGCAGCCAGCCCTCCTACTTCAACGCCGTCGTCTCCATCCGCACGACGCTGCCCCCCTCCTCGCTCCTGGAGCGCGCGCACGCGGTCGAGGAGGCGTTCCACCGCGAGCGCGCCGAGCGCTGGGCGCCGCGCACGCTGGACGTGGACATCGTCACGTACGCGGACGTCGTCTCGGACGACCCGGTGCTCACGCTGCCGCACCCGCGCGCCCACGAACGTGCCTTCGTCCTCGCGCCCTGGGCCGACATCGAGCCCGGCGCGAGCCTGCCCGGCCGCGGCACGGTCGGTGAGCTGCTCGCCGCGGTCGGCGACGAGGGCGTCACCCCCCGCAGGGACCTGGAACTGATCGTCCCCGAATAGCCGTTAGGGTCGACGAGGGGCGCTCGCGGACGGGCCACGGGGCCCGTGCGCGTACGAAGGGACGACACAGGTGCAGAAGCTCCGCCTCCGGGTGCTCGCCGGGATCTTCCTCGTGGCCGGGGTGCTCGCCTGGGCCGGGGCAAGGCTCTGGGACGCGTACGGGCAGCTGCCCTCCGTGCCCGTCGCCGCGCCCGTCGTCTTCTTCGCGCTCGCCGCGCTGCTCCTCGCCACGGCCCTGTCGATACGTTCCCGGCTGCGCGCCCAGCGCGAGCGCAGGCAGGGCGCCGAGGGCGTGAATCCGCTCCAGGCGGCGCGCGCCGTCGTCCTCGGCCAGGCGAGCGCCCTCGTCGCCGCCGTCGTCGCCGGGCTCTACGGCGGCATGGGCGTCTTCCTGCTGACCCGCCTCGACGAACCGGCCCGTCGCGAACAGGCCGTCTACGCCGGTCTCACGGTGCTCGCGGGCGCGGCCGTCGTCGCCGTCGCCTTCTTCCTGGAGCACGTCTGCAAGCTCCCCGAGGACCACGACGACGACACCCCGCACCCGGCGACCTGACCGGGCCGCGCGCAGCGCGAACAGCTCACCGCCAACAGCTCAGCGTGACGAGCTCACCGCGCCATGATCAGGCTCATCGCCTCGGCGCGCGTCGCCGGGTCGCGCAGCTGTCCCCGTACCGCCGAGGTGAGCGTCTTGGCGCCCGGCTTGCGCACGCCCCGCATCGACATGCACAGGTGCTCGCACTCGATGACGACGATGACCCCGCGCGGCTCCAGTATCCGCATGAGCGCCTCGGCGACCTGCGTGGTGAGGCGTTCCTGCACCTGGGGGCGGCGCGCGTAGACGTCGACGAGGCGGGCGAGCTTGGAGAGCCCGGTGATCTTGCCGTCGGAGGCGGGGATGTAGCCGACGTGGGCGACGCCGACGAAGGGCACGAGGTGGTGTTCGCAGGTGCTCTGCACCTCGATGTCCTTCACGAGGACCATCTCGTCGTGCCCGAGGTCGAAGGTCGTGGTGAGCACCTCCTCCGGCTCCTGCCAGAGCCCGGCGAAGATCTCCTTGTAGGCGCGGGCGACCCGGCCGGGGGTCTCGCGCAGCCCTTCGCGGTCGGGGTCCTCGCCCACGGCGATGAGGAGTTCGCGGACGGCGTTCTCGGCCCGCTTCTCGTCGAAGGCACCGATCGTGCCCTCGCCGTCCAGGGTCACCGGGTCGGTCATGTCTGCCTCGTTCCGTTGCCGTGCCGCCGCCCGGGGCCGGTGCCCGGACCTGGGGATACGGGAAAACCCGCCCCCTCCAGGCTAAAACCTGGTGGGGACGGGCTTCATTCCGGGCTCGGCCCGGGGTGTGCTCCGCCTCGATCGCTCAGCTGTCGCCGCGCTCCTCCGGGGAGGACTCGGGCTCGGCCTGCGGCGTCTTGTCGACGGAGACCTGGCTCGGCTGGGTGCCGTTGGCGCCCACGGTGCCATGGGCACCGTGCGTGAGCTGGAGTTCCTTCGGCGAGAGCACCGGCGGCCTGGTCGAGGGCGTCCGGCGGGACGATCCGGTCCACGCCGGGCGGGCCGGGCGCTTCACGATCGGGGCGAAGATCTCGGCGATCTCCTCCTTGCCGAGGGTCTCCTTCTCCAGGAGTTCGAGGACCAGGTTGTCGAGGACGTCCCGGTTCTCGACGAGGATTTCCCACGCCTCGTTGTGCGCCGTCTCGATGAGCTTCTTGACCTCTTCGTCGACGAGCGCCGCGACCTCTTCCGAGTAGTCGCGCTGGTGGCCCATCTCGCGGCCCAGGAAGGGCTCCGAGTTGTCGCCGCCGAACTTGATCGCGCCGAGCCGTTCGGTCATCCCGTACTGGGTGACCATGGCGCGGGCGGTACCCGTGGCCTTCTCGATGTCGTTCGCCGCGCCGGTGGTCGGGTCGTGGAAGACGAGCTCCTCCGCGGCCCGGCCGCCCAGCATGTAGGCGAGCTGGTCGAGCATCTCGTTGCGCGTGGTCGAGTACTTGTCCTCGTCCGGGAGCACCATCGTGTAACCGAGGGCACGCCCGCGGGACAGGATGGTGATCTTGTGCACCGGGTCGGAGTTCGGGGAAGCCGCCGCGACCAGGGCGTGTCCGCCCTCGTGGTACGCGGTGATCTTCTTCTCCTTGTCCGACATGATGCGGGTGCGCTTCTGCGGCCCTGCGACGACGCGGTCGATGGCCTCGTCGAGCATGCCGTTGTCGATGAGCTTCTTGTCGCTGCGCGCGGTGAGGAGCGCGGCCTCGTTGAGCACGTTGGCGAGGTCGGCGCCGGTGAAGCCCGGGGTGCGCCGGGCGACGGCCGCGAGGTCGACGCCTTCGGTGACGGGCTTGCCCTGCACGTGCACCTTGAGGATTTCCAGCCGGCCCTGCATGTCGGGGCGGTCGACGGCGATCTGCCGGTCGAAGCGGCCCGGGCGCAGGAGCGCCGGGTCGAGGATGTCGGGCCGGTTCGTGGCGGCGATGAGGATGACCCCGCCCTTCACGTCGAAGCCGTCCATCTCGACGAGCAACTGGTTGAGCGTCTGCTCGCGCTCGTCGTGCCCGCCGCCGAGGCCCGCGCCGCGGTGCCGGCCCACGGCGTCGATCTCGTCGACGAAGACGATCGCCGGGGCGTTCGCCTTGGCCTGCTCGAAGAGGTCGCGCACGCGGGAGGCACCGACACCGACGAACATCTCGACGAAGTCGGAGCCGGAGATCGAGTAGAACGGCACCCCGGCCTCGCCGGCCACCGCGCGGGCGAGGAGGGTCTTGCCCGTGCCGGGAGGCCCGTAGAGGAGGACGCCCTTGGGGATCTTGGCGCCGACGGCCTGGAACTTCGCCGGTTCCTGGAGGAATTCCTTGATCTCCTGGAGTTCCTCGACGGCCTCGTCGGAGCCCGCGACGTCCGCGAAGGTCGTCTTCGGGGTGTCCTTCGTCAGAAGCTTCGCCTTGGACTTCCCGAACTGCATGACGCGGGAGCCGCCGCCCTGCATCTGGTTCATGAGGAACAGGAAGATGAGGACGATGACGATGATCGGCAGCAACGAGAAGAGGATGCTGAGGAACGGGCTCTGCTTCGACGGCTGGACGGTGTAGCCGTCGGGGATCTTGTTGTCCTGGTACTTGTCCTGGAGCGTGTCGGCGAGTGCGGTGCCCTGGTCACCGATGTAGCTCGCCTGGATCTTGCCGCTCCCCTCGACCTTCTGGTCCTTCTTCAGCTCGACCTTGATGATGTGGTCATCGCCGGTGCTGAGCTTGACCGCCTTCGCCTTGTCCTGGTCGATCGCCTTGACGACCTGACCGGTGTCCACCGTCTTGTAGCCGCCGGACGAACCGACGAACTGCATCAACACGACCACGGCGAGGACGGCCAGCACGATCCACATGACCGGCCCACGGAAGTATCGCTTCACGTCCATCCACACGGAGCGGGATGCGCCCCGTCCCTCCTGCCATAGTGAGTGAGATAAAGACTGTTCTTCGGACGGTACCCCAGCATTGTCACCCGAAGACGCAGGGGAGTGCTGGGGAACCTGGTTACGCCTCGTCCAACGGAGGAGGAGGCGTACGGGTTCCCGGGGCGGCCCGCGGAGTGTGACGCGCCCTCGGCCCGGCGCTGTGGCGCGGGCCCCGGTGACCCGGGCGAGCGGCGCCGCCGTGCGGGTGCGCGGGGGTCAGCCTCCGTAGACGTGGGGCGCGAGGGTGCCGACGAAGGGCAGGTTGCGGTACTTCTCCGCGTAGTCCAGTCCGTAGCCGACGACGAACTCGTTGGGGATGTCGAAGCCCGTCCACTTCACGTCGATCGCGACCTTCGCGGCGTCCGGCTTGCGCAGCAGCGTGCACACCTCCAGCGAGGCGGGCTCGCGCGAACCGAGGTTGGTGAGCAGCCAGGACAGGGTGAGCCCCGAGTCGATGATGTCCTCGACGATCAGGACGTGCCGGCCCTTGATGTCGGTGTCGAGGTCCTTGAGGATGCGCACCACGCCGGAGGACTGGGTGCCCGCCCCGTAGGACGAGACGGCCATCCAGTCCATCGTGACCGGGGTGGACAGGGTGCGGGCGAGGTCGGCCATGACCATCACCGCGCCCTTGAGGACTCCGACCAGGAGGAGGTCCTTGCCCGCGTACTCCGCGTCGATCTTGGCGGCCAGCTCGGCGAGCTTCGCGTCGATCTCTTCCTTCGTGAGGAGGACCGACTGGAGGTCGGAGCCCATGTCTTTCGCGTCCACGCGCATCACTTTCGTCTGTCGTACCGGGGGCGGCGGCGCGCCCGCCCGTGGGCGCGTGCCTCAGCCTTGCCGGATGACCAGTCTGCCACCTAGCCGCCTGGCCTCGACCTTCCCGGGGAGGTTGAGGGCCCGCTGCCCGCGCCAGGCGGTGATGAGCCGGTCCACCTCCTCGATGTGCGCGGCGAAGAGCGCTCCGCCGGGGGCGCCCGCGTCGAGGAGCGCGGAGCGCAGGACGCGGCGGCGGACGGCGGCGGGCAGCGCGTAGAGCCCGGCGCAGTCGAGTGCGCCGTGTTCGTCGCGGACGGTTCCGGCGGCGCGCGCGGCCCAGGCGTCGAGGGCGTCGGCGTCGTCGCGGGAGAGCTGGGCCGTACGGGCGAGGGCTTCGACGACGCCCTTGCCGAGGGATTTCTCCAGCGCGGGCAGGCCCTCGTGGCGCAGCCGGGAGCGGGTGTAGGCGGGGTCGGTGTTGTGCGGGTCGTCCCACACGGGCAGCGACTGGACCATGCACGCCTTGCGGGCGGTCTGCCGGTCGATGCGCAGGAAGGGGCGGCGGTAGCGGCCGCCGGGCCCGGAGGTCTCGGCCATGCCGGACAGGGAGCGGGTGCCGGAGCCGCGGGCGAGGCCGAGGAGGACGGTCTCGGCCTGGTCGTCGCGGGTGTGGCCGAGGAGGATCGCGGCGGCGCCGTGTTCTTCGGCGACGGCGTCGAGTGCCGCGTACCTGGCCTCGCGGGCGGCGGCCTCGGGTCCTCCGGCGCGGCCCACGTCGACGGCGACGGCCTCGACGGGGGTCAGGCGCAGGGCGGTGAGCCGGGCGGCGACCTCGGCGGCGCGGCGGCCGGAGCCTTCCTGGAGGCGGTGGTCCACGGTGACGCCGCCCGCGCGGATGCCGAGGCGGGGGGCCTCGAAGGCGAGCGCGGAGGCGAGGGCCATGGAGTCGGCGCCGCCGGAGCAGGCGACGAGGACGAGGGGCGCCGCGGGGTCCGGGGCGGGGAAGGGGCGGCGCGAGCGGAGGATGCGCGCGGCCCAGTCGGGAGCGGCCGGGTCGGCGGGTCCGGCGGGGGCTGGGGGGAGGGGGTCGGGCGGGGCGGCCGCGGCCATCGCGGGGGGCTCGGGGTCGCGGGGCGCGGGGCGGGTGCCGGGACCGAGGGGCCCTGCGGCGTGCTGACTGAGGACGTCGTGCAGGGCGCGGCGGACCGCCAGACGTATCGCCGCGACCGCGGGATGGGGACCCATGTCCGTGTTCCCTTCGTTGGAGCGCGTGTGCCCCCGGGGGCCGGGGCGGGGAGGGGGACGGTCGTGCGGCGCGTGGGCGCGCGGTGTTCGTCCACCACCCCGGTTGTCACGCAGGGTGCGTAGATGGTGACAGAAGGGGGCCCTTCTTCGAGCATCGCACGCCCGCCGGGGGCTCACGGTCCCTCGGATGGGTGATTACCGGGGCGTTTCACTGCCGCCGGGGCACGTGCGGGGCTCGTTCTCGGGTAACGGGCGGCGGGCGCCTGTGGTCACGTACCGCGAGCGGAATCGCCCGGGATTTCCGGTACGTTCCGGGGGACGCCCCGTCAGTTCTCCCCGTTCTCCGCCGTGTCCGTGCCGGTCTCGCCGCCGTGGACGCGGGCGATCCACTCGGTGGGGTGGTGGATCTCGCGCTTGGTGGGGAGCGTGTTCGGGGAGGTCCAGACGCGGTTGAAGCCGTCCATGCCGGTCTCGTCGACGACGGCGCGGACGAAGCGTTCGCCGTCGCGGTACTGACGGAGTTTCGCGTCGAGGCCGAGGAGGCGGCGCAGGGCGAGGTCGAGGCGGCCGGCGCCCTTGGCGCGGCGTTCCTGGAACTTCTCGCGGATCTCGCCGACGGAGGGCACGACGGCGGGTCCCACGCCGTCCATGACGTAGTCGGCGTGGCCTTCGAGGAGGGACATGACGGCGGTGAGGCGGCCGAGGATCTCGCGCTGGGCGGGGGTCTGGACGAGTTCGACGAGCGAGCCGCCGTCCTCGTCGTCCGCGCCGTCGGCCGCCTTCTTCTCGCGGCCCTCGCGGTCGAGGAGGGAACGGAGGGTCTCCCCGAGTCGGTCGGCGAAGTGGCCGGGGTCGAGTTCGGTCTCGTCGAGGAAACCGCGGATCTCGTTCTCCAGGTGGTCGCGCAGCCAGGGCACGCCGGTGAACTGGGTCCGGTGGGTCTCCTCGTGGAGGGTGACCCAGAGGCGGAAGTCGTGCGGGTCGACGCCGAGCTCACGCTCGACGTGCACGATGTTCGGCGCGACGAGGAGGAGCCGGCCGCCGCCGGTGCCGCCGGGGAGTTCGCGCGAGGGCGGGGCGAAGGTCTCGTACTGGCCGAGGACGCGCGAGGAGAGGAAGGAGAGGAGGATGCCGAGTTCGGCGCCGGTGACCTTGCCGCCGAGCGCCGTCACGATGCTGGAGGAGCCGCCCTCGTTCCTGCGGCCCTGCATCTTGTCGAGCAGCGGCGCGAGCAGCGAGCGGAACCCGGCGACGTTGGCGCGCACCCAGCCGCTCCTGTCGACGACGAGGACGGGCGTGTCCGCGGAGGGCGGCGGGCCCATCCGGGTGTAGGCGCGGACGTGTTCCTCGGCCGACTTGGCGTGCTCGCGCAGTTCGGCGACGACCGCGCGGGCTTCGTCGCGGCTCACCTCCGGGCCCGGGCGCAGGAGGCGGGTCGCGGTGGTGACCGCGAGATTCCAGTCGACCATCTGGGGACCACCGAGGCTCGTCATGTGTCAACGGTACGGGGTTTCCGGGGCGGGGAGGAGGGGGCGGTACGGGCGCGGGGGCGGCGTGTTCGCGGGTTCGCCCCGGGGCGGGGCGGGTCTCCTGGCGGGCGGGCCTCCTGGCGGGCGGGCCCCTCCGCCCGGCCTCGCCCTGCCTGTGGGGTCCCGCTGTGCCCACCCTTGCGCCCCGCGGAAGCCTGCCCACAGCGGGAGGGACCGGAAAACGGAGGGACCGGAAAACGAGGGCGACGCCGCCCCGCCTCCCCGCCACCCCGCCGCCCTCAGCTTTCCGCGAGTGCCGTCGCCATCTTGTCCAGTGCCGCCTGGGCCGCCATCGGGTCGGGGGCGTCGTGGCTCATGAAGGCGAAGCCGAGGAGGCGGCCGGAGCGGGTGACGACGGTGCCGGCGAGGGTGTTGACGCCGGTGAGGGTGCCGGTCTTGGCGCGGACGAGGCCGGTGCCGGCCTTGTTGTGGTCGGCGGTGTAGCGGGTCGCGAGGGTGCCGGTGAAGCCGGCGACGGGAAGGCCCGTGAGGACGGGGCGCAGCCCGGGCTGGTCCTTGCGGGCGGCTTCGGCGAGGAGCGCGGTGAGGAGGCCGGGGGTGAGCTTGTCGGCGCGGTCGAGGCCGCTGCCGTCGTGGAAGGACGTGCCGTCGACGGGCAGCCCGAGTTTTGCGAGGCGGTCGCGCACGGCCCCGGCGGCGCCCTTGAAGTCGGCTTTGGCGCCGGTCGCGAGGGCGGTCTGGCGGGCGAGGTGCTCGGCGATGTCGTTGTCCGAGTAGGTGAGCATCCGCTCGACGATCGTGGCGAGGGGCGCGGAGGAGACGGAGGCGATCTCCTCGGGGCCCTTCTTGCCGTCGTCGCCCGGTGTCGCGGACGTCGACGGGTCCTCGGCGGGGGACTTCTTGCCGTCGCCCGTCTCGACCTTGTCGCGGAGTTTCACGCCCGCGTCCGTGAGGAGGTCGTGGAAGCGGCGGGCGGTGTCGAGCGCGGGGTCGGTGCCGCGTTCAGCGGGGCCGTGGTCGCTGGAGTCGAGGCGGCCCTCGTCGGCGATGAGCGCCGTGACGGGGGCGAGGTTCTCGTTGGGGCCTATGGGGTGCCGGGTGGTGCCCGCGTAGCGCGAGGTGTCGTAGACGAGGGTGTACGTGCCCGGCTTCGCGCGGAGTGCCTCGGCGGTGCGGGTGGCGAGGGTGCGCAGGCTCGCGTACCCGCCGGGGTGGGCGCGGGCGGTGAGGGTGGGGTCGCCGCCGCCGACGAGGACGAGGCGGTGGCCGTCCTGCTCGACGCGGGTCTCGATGCGGTGGTCCGGGCCGAGGGCGTCGAGTGCGGCGACGGCGGTGGCGATCTTGGTGACGGAGGCCGGGGTGGCGGCGGTGGCGGCATGGTTCCCGTACACCTGCTCGCCGCTCGTGAGGTCGACGACGGAGGCGGCGGGCTTCTTGCCGAGTTCGCGCACGGCGAGGAGCGGGTCGAGGCGGCCCGCGAGGGCGGGGCCCCGGCCGCCGGCCTTGTCGCCGCCGCCGGTGCGCAGCCCGTCGAGCACGGGGCCCGCGCTCGGGGCCGGGGAGGGGAGCCCGGCGGAGGTGAGGGGGCGGTGTTGGCGTACGGCCTGCGGTCCGGCGGCGCCGGGGGCGGGGCTCGCGGCGGCGCGGCGGGCCTCGGCGACGCGCTGTCCGGAGGAGTCGTAGGGGCCGGCGAGGACCGCGGTGCCGCCGGCGATCAGGAGCCCGGCGACGGCGGCACCGGCCGTGAGCCGGAGGCTCGTGAGGGGGCCGCGGGGCCGGAGGCGGGCGAGCGGCTTCGGCTCGGGCACGGCGGACCAGCCCCTTTCACGATCACTGAGCGGAGTGAGGGACACTTAACCACTGCGCCTTACCGCGAGCACGGCGCCCCGGTCCGTACGGGTCCCTCCCCGGGACCGGAGCCGGACGGGGTCCCCCGGTCGGACGCAGTCACGAACAGCTCAGCAACGGGCGTGGCACGGCCACGTTCGGACACGTACCGACATGGAGGAGCCAGCGGTGGAGTTCGACGTCACGATCGAGATCCCGAAGGGTTCGCGCAACAAGTACGAGGTGGACCACGAGACCGGTCGGGTGCGCCTGGACCGCCGCCTGTACACGTCGATGGCGTACCCGACGGACTACGGCTTCGTGGAGGACACCCTCGGCGAGGACGGCGACCCGCTCGACGCGCTCGTCATCCTGGACGAGCCGCTCTTCCCGGGCGTCCTCGTCGAGGCGCGCACGATCGGCATGTTCAAGATGACCGACGAGGCGGGCGGCGACGACAAGCTGCTGTGCGTCCCCGCCGGGGACCCGCGCTTCGCGCACCTGCAGGACATCGAGGACGTCTCGCCGTTCCTGCGCGACGAGATCAAGCACTTCTTCGAGTCGTACAAGGACCTGGAGCCCGGCAAGGAGGTCCAGGGCGCGGACTGGGTCGGCCGCGCCGAGGCCGAGGCCGAGATCGAGGCGAGCCGCAAGCGCCTCAAGGAGCAGGGCGGCCACTGAGCCACTGGCGGGCCGGTTCCGAGGGGCCGTACGGGTTTCCGTACGGCCCCTCGCCGTGCCGTGCCCCGTGCGGGCTCGCCGGGCCGCCCGGCGCCACGGCGTTTACCGTGCTGTCCAGTGGGTGAGCCGAAGCCGGGGGACGGATCAGCGGAGCGAGGAGCGTGGCGACAGGTGAGCGAGGCGGAGGACCGGGGCCGTGCCGCGGCGGCGGACGGCCCGGAGCCGGACGAGGGCTCCGCGAAGCCGCAGTCCGACGAGGCCCGCAGCGCCTTCTCGCCGCCCTCCGGCCTCGCGTCCGCCCCGCCGAGGACCGAGCCGAAGGCCGAGGACGACCCACAGGTCACCTCGGAGTTCGCCCTCCCCGAGGGCTTCGTCCCGCCCGAGCCCGCCGACACCGACACGTCCGCGAGCACCACCTCCGCCTTCTCCCTCCCCCACACCTACGACGCCCACCACGCGCCGCCCGCCTTCACGCCCGCCGAGGGCGTCCCGATCCTGCGCCTGACGAAGGAGGCGCCGTGGCAGGACCGGATGCGCACGATGCTGCGCATGCCGGTCGCCGAGCGTCCGACCCCCGAGTCGGCGCAGAAGCACGACGCCGAGGAGGGGCCGGCCGTTCCGCGCGTCCTCGACCTGACGCTGCGTATCGGTGAGCTGCTGCTCGCGGGCGGCGAGGGCGCCGAGGACGTCGAGGCCGCGATGTTCGCCGTCTCGCGCTCGTACGGGCTCGACCGCGTGGAACCGAACGTCACCTTCACGCTCCTGAACATCAGCTATCAGCCGAGCCTCGTCGAGGACCCGGTGACCGCCGCGCGCACCGTGCGGCGGCGCGGCACCGACTACACGCGCCTGTCCGCCGTCTTCCAGCTCGTCGACGACCTCACCTCGCCGGGCACGGACGTCTCGCTCGAAGAGGCGTACCGGCGGCTCGCGGTGATACGGCGCAACAGGCACCCGTACCCGGGCTGGGCGCTCACGGGGGCGAACGGGCTGCTCGCCGGGAGCGCGTCCGTGCTCGTCGGCGGTGGGGTCGCGGTCTTCTTCTGCGCGGCGATCGGCGCGATGCTCGGCGACCGGCTCGCGTGGCTCGCCGCCGGGCGCGGGCTGCCGGAGTTCTACCAGTTCCTCGTCGCGGCGACGCCGCCCGCCGCGATCGGCGTCACCCTCAACCTCGCCCACTCGGACCTGCGGGCCTCGGCCGTCATCACCGGTGGCCTGTTCGCGCTGCTGCCGGGGCGGGCGCTCGTCGCCGGGGTGCAGGACGGGCTGACCGGCTACTACATCACCGCGGCCGCGCGCCTCCTGGAGGTCCTGTACTTCTTCGTCGGGATCGTCATCGGGGTGCTCGTCGTGCTGTACGCGGGCGTCCAGCTGCACGCCAGTCTCGACCCGGACGTGGCCGTGAACGCCGTGAACAGGCCGGTCGCGCAGCTCCTGGCCTCGGTCGCGCTGTCCCTCGCCTTCGCGGTGCTGCTCCAGCAGGAGCGCTCGACGGTGATCCCCGTCGCGCTCAACGGCGGCGTGGCGTGGCTCATCTACGGCTCGATGCACTTCACGGGCAAGATCTCGCCCGTCGCGGCGACGGCGGTCGCCGCCGGGCTCGTGGGCCTGTTCGGGCAGTTGCTCTCGCGCTACCAGTTCGCCTCCTCGCTGCCGTACGTGACGGCCGCGATCGGGCCGCTCCTGCCCGGTTCCGCGACGTACTACGGGCTGCTCGGCATCGCGCAGAACGAGCTGGACGACGGCCTGCTGTCGCTCTCCCGGGCGGTCGCGACGGCGCTCGCGATCGCGATCGGCGTCAACCTGGGCTCGGAGATCTCCCGGCTGTTCCTGCGGGTGCCCGGCACGATCACGCGCAAGGGAGCGAAACGGACCCGGGGCTTCTGACGCCCGCCCCGGGCCCGTGCGCACTCCGCGCGACCGCTCAGCGGCGCGGCTCCTCGTCCGGGTAGCCGTAGCCGCCGCGCGGCGGCCGCTGACCGTACGCCTGCTCCTGTTCGTAGGCGGGGAAGGGCTGGGTCGCGTCGGCCTCCTGGTAGCCGCCGTCCGGCTGCTGGGGCGCGGGCTGCCGCGGGTACGGCTGCTGCCCGTAGGCCTGGGGCTGCTGCTGCCCGTACGGCTGCGGCTGACCGCCGTAGGCCGGGGGCTGAGCGTGGTACGGGGCCTGCTGACCGTTGCCGTACGGGTTCTGCCCGCTGTTCTCGTCGTACGGGGCCGGGGCCGGTCGGCCGTAGCCGCCTGCCTGCTGGCCCTGCTGCCCGGCGTCGTACGGGGGCGGGTACTGCTGCTGCCCGTACGGCTGCGGGGACTGCGGCGCTTGCGGGGACTGGTAGGGGGCCTGCTGGCCGTAGGCGCCCTGCTGGCCGCCGTAGGTCTCGCCGCCGTAGGGCTGCGGGCCCGCCGGGGGCTGCTGGGGGGCGTAGTCGCCGGGGGTTTGCGGGGCGCCGTAGGGGGTGCCGCCGTAGGGGGCGGGGGGCTGCTGGCCAGGGGCGGGCCGGGACCCGTCGGTGTACGGGGCGCTGTTCCACGCGGACTGCGGGGAGGTGCCGGGGTCCCGCGGGCCGTCCTCCTCGCGGCGGGCGGGGTCCTCGGCGTGCGCCGAGGGGGTGGCGGAGCCTGAGGAGGAGTCCTTGCCGTTCTTGCCGCGCGCCCGCAGGTACTCGATCGCGATCGGCACGACCGAGACGAGGACGATCGCGACGAGGATGAACTCGATGTTCTCCTTGACGAAGTCGATCTTCCCGAGCCACGAGCCGAGCAGCGTCACGCCCGCGCCCCACAGGACGCCGCCGATGACGTTGAAGGTGAGGAAGGAGCGGTAGGCCATGCCGCTGACGCCCGCGATGATCGGCGTGAAGGTGCGGATGACGGGCACGAAGCGGGCGAGGACGAGCGACTTCGCGCCGTACTTCTCGAAGAACTCGTGCGCCTTCTGCACGTTCTCCTGCTTGAAGATCCTCGAGTCGGGCCGGTTGAAGAGCGAGGGCCCGACCTTCTTGCCGAAGAGGTATCCGGCCTGGTCACCGAGGATCGCCGCGACGCAGATGATCGCGATGGCCCCGGCGAGCGGGAAGTCCAGCTGGTTGCTCGTGATGAGCAGTCCGCACGTGAAGAGCAGCGAGTCGCCGGGCAGGAAGAAGCCGATGAGCAGCCCCGACTCGGCGAAGACGATGAGTGCGAGTCCCCAGATGCCGAAGTTGTCGAGCATGGTGTTGGGATCGAGCCAGCTCGGTCCGAGAGCAAGCGAGTTCACGACGTTCGGGCTCCTGGGGGTCCTGGCCGGCGGGGGACGACCGTTCGGCGGAGAGGTGGCGGGGATCGTTCCGCCGCTGGGGGAAAGTCATGCGGTAGCAAAGCTACCAACGAGGCCCGCCCCACCCGCGTTCCCGCCCCCGCCGCCCCGCCGCCCCCTTTCCGCCCGGCCCGGGCCTCTCCCGCCGGGTCCCGCCCACTCCTGTCCGCTCCCATCCCGCCTGGTCCCGTCCCGCCCGGTCCTCTCCCTCAGGCGTACCGCTCGCGCGGCTCCCGCTTGCGGATCTTGTGCGAGGGGCCCAGCGGCACGAGTGGCCCATTCCACACGGCGCGGGCACCCCTGCCCCGCGAGGCGCTCGCGGCACCGGGCGATGAGGGCGTCCGGCTCGGGCGGCTCCGTGTTCTCGGGCCTCGACGCCCCACAGCGCGTGCCCGGCCGTTCCGGGGCGGGTACCGAAGGCGGCCACGCGGATCGATGGCGCCCGCGGGCGGGGCTTCACTCCTCGGCGGGTGCGGGCACAGGAGCCGGCTCGTCGGGCGCCGCCCCGGCCGAGGGCTCGTCCTGGGCCTCCTCGGCACGCATGCGCAGGAAGGGCAGGCTGGTGAGCAGGGTGCCGATGCCGGTGTAGAGGAACGCGGTGGTGACGACGTGCTCGCCCAGGAAGCCGAAGACGAGGTACGAGGCCGGCATGACCGCGACGGCCACCATGTACACCAAGGAGAAGACCCGGCCCAGGAACTCCGGGGCCACCACCTCTTGGACATAGGTGAAGTACAGGGTGTTGAAGGCGCCCATGAGCGCGCCCTGTGCGCAGGACAGTGCGAGCAGGCCCGTCCACGACGGTACGAGCGGGATCAAGGCCAGCGAGAGGCCCGTTCCGGCGACGTACCAGGCGAGTTGGGTGGGCCGGGGGCGGATCTCGCGGCGGGCCAGGAAGAGCACGGTCACCGCGACGCCGCCGAGGGCCTCGGCGGTCAGTGCCGAGGAGTAGGCGCCGCTGCCCCTGTGCAGGACGTCGGTGACGTACAGGGGCAGCAGGATGGTGAAGGAGACGAGGAAGAAGTTGACCACGCCGCACATCAGGAGCAGGTCGCGTACGAGCCGTTGCCTCTTGATGTAGCGCAGTCCCGCGGTCAGCCCCTCCCGCACCCTCTCCTTGGGAGCGGTGCGGGGCGCGGGACGGAAGGTGATCGTGGCCTGCGCGAGGGCGGAGAGGCCGAACGAGAGTGCGTTGACGAGCAATGCCCCGGTCACTCCGACTCCGGGGACGGCCATGAGCGAGGCTCCGGCGACCGGGCCGACGACCTTGGTGGTCTCGGCGAAGTTGGTGGTGAGGGAGTTCGCCTTGGCCAGGCTCTCCTTGGCCACCACCGCCGGGACGACGGCCCGCACGGCGGGCTTGAACAGGGAGGCACAGATGCCGAGCAGAGCCGAACAGACCACCAGCGCTGGGATGTTGACGAAACCCTGATGTGCCATGACGGCCACGGCGAGTGCCGCCAGCGCACTGACCGCGTCGGTGGCCACCAGTACGCGCTTCTTGTTCCAGCGGTCCACGAAGACCCCGCTGAGCGGGCTCAGCACCGCGATCGGCAGCGTGGAGGCGGCGAGGACGAACCCGGAGGCGACGGTGGAGCCCGTGCTCCGCACCAGCCACCAGGCGAGCACGACGTCGAAGACGACCGTGCCCATGCGCGAGACCAGGTTGCTGACCGCCACGGTCAGGAAGTCGCGGCCGCGTATGCCCTTCAGCGCGGGCACCGGGGTGAGGGAGGTCAAAAGATCACCTCAAGCGCGGTGTCGTAGCCGGTGACGAACTCCTCGATCGGAGGGGCGCCTTCGGCCCTGCGGTAGGTGCCGAGCAGGGAGCAGAAGTAGTCCGCGTCGAGGCCCTCCGGGTAGAGCACCGCCCCCGGCTGCTTGTAGCACAGGCACAGGTCGATCTCGGGGCGGGCGGTGAGTTCCGCCAGTCCGCGGATCTCCTTGAGCACCCCGTTGCCCTGGTGCGGCATGTTGTACCAGAAGGGATAGGTGTCGGGCTGGAGGTCGTACGGTTTCCAGGTGCCCGCGCGCTCGGCCAGTTCGTCGGCGCTGTCGCAGACGGCGGCGAGGTAGTAGAGCCGGTGGAAGTCGATGCCCAGCGCGGTCTTGAAGAGGGTGTAGAACAGTCCGCCGGCGCCGGGGCGGTTCGTCGTTTCCAGGACGAAGGGCTCGTCGCCCCGGAAGCGGATCTCGGTGTGGGTGGCGCCGTGGCCGATGCCGAGGGCGCGTACGGCCCGGTGCGAGAGGTCCTCGATCTTGCGGGCCGTCTTTTCGGGCAGCCGTGGGTCGAGGTAGTACAGGCGGTCGGGGAAGTAGGGGCCTGTCGCCGTGCCCTTGGACAGGATCGCGTCGCACAGCGGCTCGCCGTCGTACCAGATGGTGTCGATGGAGAACTCGGGTCCCTCCACGTACTCCTCGACCAGGAAACCGGCACCCCGCAGCCGTTCCTTGGCGACGACGGTGGAGTTGACCAGGAAGATCTTCCGCAGGTGCTCGCTCAGCTCGGCGGCCGAATCCACCTTGCGCACCCCGCAGCTCGCGAAGCCCATGGAGGGCTTGGCGATGACGGGGTACGCGAACCGGTCGGCGGAGTCGAGATCGGCGGCCGTGCCGTAGAAGCGGCCCTGCGGGGTCCGGACACAGGCCGCGAGCCAGGCGTCCTTCATCCTGGCCTTGTCCCGCGACGCGGCGACGGATGCCAACGGGTCGCGCAGGACGCCGAAGGCGTCCGCGAGGGCGGCGGCCTGGGTCAGGAACATCTCCTGCGTGGTGAGGACGGCGTCGGGGCGCCCCACCCGATCGGTGATCTCGCGCAGAGCGCCCTCGTGGTCGGCGCGAGCGTCGATCCGGAGGACACGGTCGCGGCCGTCGTGCCGTCCCTGGTGGGACAGGACGTACACCTCGTCGCCCTCCTCGGCGGCGATGCGGTCGAGTTCGGCGAGGAAGAAGTCGGGGGACTCCAGGGCGATCAGTCGCTTGTTCATCGCGTCCCTCCCGGACCGCTCCGCGTCGCGAGGTGCTCGACGACCGCGTCCCGCAGGCTCTCCAGGACCGGTGCCTGCCTGCCCGCGGCCCCGCGGACCAGGGCCAGGGCGAGCCGGTCGATGCCGAACCCGACGCACAACGAGACGGCGGGCCTGCCGTCCTCGGTCTTCATGCCGAACGGTTCCGTGAAGTGGGTCTGGTGCTTGTTGAGCGAGGCGGTGGCCACGCTCTGACCGGTCGCTGGGTCCTGGACGGCCAGCTCGAACTTGTTGTCCGACAGCAGCTGCGAAAAGAGCAGCTGAGGCGCACCGTCGTTGAAGAAGATGTCCGTGGCGCTCTCCAGGCGGAAGTCGAGCCCGAGCAGCTCCGCCGTGGCGATCATGAAGTCGGCCAGCTCGCCGTGGACGCGGTCCACGGTCTCGGGCGTACCCACCACCACGGCCTCACGCATGGCGAACTCCCGCAGCCGCTCCGCGTGGTTGAGATTGCCCGACTCGTCGCGGAAGCAGCTCCCGGTCAAGGTGAGGACGGCAGGCGTTGCCGCGGTGACCACGGCCGATTCGAGCAGTGGGTAGCAGTGCAGGCACAGCGCGGGATTGAGGACGTCCCGCGGGATTCCCAGGTAGGCGTGGATGCCGGCGTCCCGAGCGCTGCCCTGGGAGGCGGTTTCACGCCAGTACGGCAGGAATTCCTCGAAGGGGCCCGGCGCGGGGTCGAGCGGGGAAACGAAGCTGAGGTGCTGACGCGCCGTCTCGATGTACCCCGCCCGGTCCACCACGGCCGTCGGGATCATCGAGGGGACCCGCAATTCCTGCGCTCCGTACGCCCTTTGGAAGTAGCGGCGCAGGAAGTGATCGAGCACGCGGTGCAGCGATGCCTCGTCATGCCCGTAGACGTTGAGGCCGCGTCCCGCCGGACGACTCCCCACGTCGGGTGTGCGACGGGCCGGCCGGTCGGCCGCGGCCTCCTCCAAGTCGGCGGCGAGCGACCGCGCGGCGGCGTCGAACGCCTCCGCGTCGTGGGAGGGCACCCATGCGCCGGCGGCCGGCCGGGCCGCCGAGTCGTAGCGCACCCGCACCGGCACGTTCGGCAGTGCCGCGAACGTACGGGTCACGCGCTGGACGAACGCGGACAGCTCGGCCTCGTCCAGCCCCTCCCCCACCACCTCGACGGTGTCGTCCGTGAACGTCACCTCGGTGATACGGGGGTAGTGGAAGCGCAGTTGGGTGCGGAGTGTGCCCTGGACCGCCGGGTTGCCGACCGCGCGGCCGAAGGAGAGTCTCATGCGGCCGACCCACCGTCGGCCAGGACGTCGGCAGCGACCAGGTAGTCCTCGATGCTGCCCATCGTGGCCAGGGTCCGGATGTCGAACGACGCGTAGTCGATCTGGAGCCCGAAGACGCTCTCCAGGTTCAGTACGAGTCCCATCACCGCCATCGAGTCGATGCCCAACTGAACCAGTGGGATCTCGCGTTGGGCGGTGAAGTCCTCGACGGCACGGCGGATCACGTCCTCCGTCAGGAAGCCGGTGAACAGCTCGGGAACCCAGTCGGCCGGGGTGCGCTGGCGCATGGTCAGACCTCCTGGGTGGCGGGGCGGGCGAGGGCGCGCAGCACGTCGAGGTTGACCTGCTGGTAGGCGGGCTGCACGGCGCGCAGCTGCTTGATCGCGTCCACGTACATGCCGTAGATCGCGGACTGCGGACGCTGCACCAGCAGGCTGGCGAACTTCAGGACGGTGTTGAGCGCCTGCTCCATCTCCGTCATCCGCTCCCGCACCCGGTCGGCGAGTTCCTCGGACACCAGCGCCGACAGCTCCGGCGTGGCCAGCACGTACCCGAGGTAGTACTGGATGGGAACGAACCGGTTGTGGATGTGCTTGTTCAGCCGGAACTGCTGCTGCTTGGGTACGGCGCCGTCCACGATCACCTCGGACTCGGCCTGTTCCAGGTGGGCGATCAGCTCGTCGAAGCCCGTGAGGTCGAGGGCGACCGGCTGCCCCGCCCTGACCAGTCGGCCGTCCGCGAACTCGTACCCGTACAGGTCGTGGAAGAGCCGGCGGAACGCGTCCAGCGGGGGCAGGGCGGCCAGCGAGCGGACGACCTCCGAGTCCTTGATGACCGTCAGGCCGATGGTGCCGTCGTCGTCCGGGGCGATCTTCTCGGTGAGTTCGGCGAAGGTCAGCGGCGAGCAGGTGCGGTTGAGGGTTTCGTTGACCTTCGTGAAGTAGACGGTCTTGTCGTCGTCCATGCCCTCCAGCAGCACGGAGGTGACGTAGGGCGTGCCGTCGGTGTGCGTCACCCACATGTTGACGGAGACCTTGTGTCCCTGGTCGAAGAGACCGTACAGGGAGTCCCACAGGTGCTCGGGAGCGGTGCTCGAACTGTCTCGCACCTGCGCGTCGAGGAGGTCCGCGAATCCGTTGGACACCGGAAGCAGTGGCTCGACACCCGCGTCGTGACGCCAACCGATGAATCGATCGAGATGCACGAGGGGAAAGGACTTGAAATCGTAGAACGTCGAGTAGATGTAGAAGAAGTTCCGCTCGTAGCAGACGTACTCGATCGCCTTGGTGTACTGATCCTCGGGAAGGCTTGATTCCGTGAAGGACCTTATGTTTGTGGACACGACGTGCTTCCTTGCTGGAGATCTGGGTGGCGGCGGGCAGGCTGTCGCGGTCAGCCGCCGGCGAACTGCACCAGGAGGGACAGCTCGTCGCCGTCATTGAATGCGGTGGCCGAGTACTCGGAGCGCGAGAGGAGTTCGTCGTTGAGTACGAGAATGACGTTCTTGCGGACAGATCCGTCCGTTTCGAACATCTTTGCCGAGGCGTTCGGGTGCCGCTCGGCGAAGTACGCGTGAACGTCTGCGAGTTTTTCCGCCGGAATGCGAACCGTTGACGACTTTCCACCCTGCTCGGCGGAGAGCAGGTCGCTGATGAAATTCGGCAGCGTGATCTTGAGCATGGTGCTCCTGAAGGGTGAAGGAGAGGGCGGCAGGCGGGAGGCGCGGGCCGCGGATCAGAGGTCGGCGGCGAGCCGGAAACCGACGTCGTAGGCCCAGTAGTCAGCGGGCTCGTGGTGCCGGAAGGCGCGACGGCACATGTCGGTGAAGGCGTGCATGCTGCCGCCCCGGGACACCCGCTCGGGGCCCGGCGCGTCATTGAGCGGCGAGATCCCGGGTGCGTGGGAGTAGAAGTCGGCCGCGTAGGTGTCCGCGCACCACTCCCAGACATTGCCGAACAGGTCGTGGATGCCGTAGGCGTTCGCCCGGCGGGTGGCCACTGGGTGAAGCGCGCCCTTGGAGTTCTCACTGAACCAGGCGTAGGCCGGGAGCTGTTCGGGGTCGACGTCACCGTACGGCGCGTCCTCGCCACCGCGACCGGCGAATTCCCACTCCGCTTCCGTGGGGAGGCGATACCCGGCCCACAGCGCGAACGCGGCCGCGTCGTACCAGGTGATCTCCACCGCCGGCAGGTCATCGGCGGCACCGTCGGCGTGGCCGGGCCGGAACTCGCGGAACCGAGCGTTCGTGACGGGGACGCGACCGATCGCGAAGGCGTCGATCCGCACCTGATGTGCGGGCTGTTCACCGCAGTACACGAGTGCCGAGCCGTCCGGCGTACCCATGCCGAAGGTCCCGCCGTCGAGGCGCACGAGGTCGTCCGCGAGGCGGTCGCCGAGTCGGCCGCGCCCCGACGCCCGCCAGGCCGCGGTCAATTCCTCACGCATGGCACCGCCCAGCGCACCCGCGGCGGACCAGGCGTGGTGCAGGCTTTCGCCATCGGTGACGGCCGGGCGTCCCGCGGCGTCCAGTGCGAACGCGCTCCGCACGCGGTCGATCACGAGGTCCCGGTCCGTCAGGCCGTCCCGCTGGAGAGTGCGCGCGAGCGTACGGAGCGAAGCGCGCGAGTCGAGGAGCGTCATCAGGCGATCACCTTCCGCGCCGCCGTACGAGGCAGTGACTCCACCACCTGGTGGTCGACCTCGCGGCCGGCGCCCTCCTTCGTCACCTCGAAGGTGCGCACCAGGGGGTAGTCGAGGTTGCGCAGGACGATGAGGAGGTGCCACAGGTCGGGCGACGGATGGAAATCGACATCGACCGACGTCAGGATCGCCGGGTGACGCTGGTGGCTGTGGAACACCCCCACCGTGACCAGGGAGCGCTGCCGGATCTCCCGCTCGATCCGCCAGGTCTCCTCCGGCGTGGCCAGGAATCCGGCGTCGTGATGGTCCACGTAGTAGTTGCCGTAGGCGTGGAAGTCCTCGATCCAGTCATCCCGGACGTTCTCGTCCATGATGATGTAGTCCTCGGGAGGACCGAACCGGGTACTGGAGAGGAAATACCCGAAAGTCTTTCGGGGAAATCTCGCCTTGACTTCGGCGATGAAACGATCGAGCAATTCACGCTCGAATACGACAGGTTGCACTGATTGGCCACCTTCGATCAGTCGCCGCGATCAACTCGCGGAGACGAAAGCACGCTGATCCGCGAAGACAATCGCCTTTGAACGTCTGAGCGGGACCAACCCCCATTTGCGCGCCAAGAGCCGGGTGACGGCTGACGAGTGCTCCGGCAAGACCTTGGTGTGTCTGCCGAGTTGGCTGAACCCTACATGTTTGCGAACGGGATGTGAACACATTATTAATGGGCGGAATCAATATGGGGAGGTTAGGGAAATAGTCGAGGCAATCAGGGCCTTCCGGCTGTTGGGTGCGGTAAGTAGTCGAACACGATCGGGGCGGGGCGGCCCGGTGGGCGCTTCCGGCGTGGTGAGGCGGCGGTCGGCGTGGTGAGGCGGCGGTCGGCTTGGCGAGGCGGCCGTTGGGCGCGGCGGAGCGCGGGAGTGTCGCGTCGCGGGGGTGGCGCTGGGGCTGAGCGCGCACCGGCTCTTCCCCGGGGCCGCTCGTGGCAGGGAGGGCGCCCATGCGGCTGCGCGGCGCCGAGCACGCGACGTGGCGAATTGCCCGGTTTTCGCCCGAGATCCGCCTACGCTGCCCGCGACACCGGGCCCCGTACCGCCCGCCCCGTACCCCCGAGGGAGCGCCATGCTGCACCACCCGCCCGAGGACCCGAAGGAGCGGGAGAAGCCGCTCGCCGTGAACCCCTTCTTCGGCGAGGCCGACCCGCTCGGCGGGATGCGCGAGGCCCCGCCCAGGCACCGGCTGCCGCGCGAGCCGATGGCCCCGCACCCGGCGTACCAGCTCGTGCACGACGAGCTGATGCTCGACGGGAACGCGCGGCTCAACCTCGCCACCTTCGTCACGACGTGGATGGAGCCGCAGGCGGGGGTGCTCATGAGCGAGTGCCTCGACAAGAACATGATCGACAAGGACGAGTACCCGCGGACGGCGGAGCTGGAGCGACGCTGCGTCGCGATGCTCGCCGACCTGTGGCACGCCCCGGACGCGCGGAACGTCATGGGGTGTTCGACGACGGGGTCGAGCGAGGCGTGCATGCTCGCGGGGATGGCGCTCAAGCGGCGGTGGACGCGGAAGAACAAGGACCGCTATCCGGGCAGTGCGCGGCCGAACCTCGTGATGGGGATCAACGTGCAGGTGTGCTGGGAGAAGTTCTGCGACTTCTGGGAGGTGGAGGCGCGGCAGGTGCCGATGGAGGGCGAGCGGTACCACCTCTCGCCCGAGGCGGCGGTGGAGCTGTGCGACGAGAACACGATCGGCGTCGTCGGCATCCTCGGCTCGACGTTCGACGGCTCGTACGAGCCCATCGCGGAGCTGTGCGCGGCGCTCGACGCGCTCCAGGAGCGGACCGGGCTCGACATCCCCGTGCACGTGGACGGCGCTTCCGGTGCGATGATCGCGCCGTTCCTCGACCCGGACCTCGTGTGGGACTTCCGGCTGCCGCGTGTCGCCTCGATCAACACCTCGGGCCACAAGTACGGGCTCGTGTACCCGGGCGTGGGCTGGGCGCTGTGGCGGGACAAGGAGGCGCTGCCCGAGGAGCTGGTCTTCCGCGTCAACTACCTGGGCGGCGAACTCCCCACCTTCGCGCTGAACTTCTCCCGGCCGGGGGCGCAAGTCGTCGCGCAGTACTACACGTTCCTGCGGCTGGGCTTCGAGGGCTACCGGGCGGTGCAGCAGTCGAGCAGGGACGTGGCGCGGGAGCTGGCCGAACGCATCGAGGCACTGGGCGACTTCAGGATGCTGACGCGGGGCGACGCGCTCCCGGTCCTGGCCTTCACGACGACGTCCGATGTCACCGCCTACGACGTCTTCGACGTCTCCCGGCGCCTGCGCGAACGCGGCTGGCTCGTCCCCGCGTACACCTTCCCGAAGAACCGCGAGGATCTCTCGGTCCTGCGCATCGTCTGCCGCAACGGCTTCTCGTCCGACCTGGCGGACCTGCTGCTCGGCGACTTGGAGGCCCTGCTCCCCCAACTCCGCGCCCAGCCGCACCCGGTGACACACAGCAGGGAGCGGGCGACGGCGTTCCACCACTGAGGGGGCGGGGCGGGCCCTCCTATTCCCGCGCGCCGAGCGCCCGCGCGATGTCCTCCGCCGGGGGCCGGTGGCCCGCTCCCGGGACGAGTACGGCCGTGGCGCGCGGAGCCGCCCCCGCGAAAACGCGGGCGCTCGCCGCGACGGGCACGAGCGGGTCGTCCGCGCCGTAGAGCGCGGTGTGGGGGCAGCGCAGGCGCGCGGCGTCGAGCAGCGGGTCGTGGTCCTGCTTCCGTACGAGGAAGGCCCAGGTCCGCGCGTCCACTCCCGCCCAGAACGGGTCGAGTTCCGCGGGGCGGCCCGCCCGCGCGAGCAGTTCGTCCGCCGCCGCGAAGCCCACGCCCGCGCGTCCGGCGGCGATCAGCCGGTCGTACAGGCCGAGGACCTCCGGGGCCGCGCCGCGCACGGCGAGGGCGTGGCGCTCCTGGGCCGCGGGGGTCACCGCGGGGCAGCCGCTTGTGACGAGCCTCTCGGGACCGCCCCGCGCGGCGGCCCGCAGTGCCACCCAGCCGCCCTCGCTGTGCCCGAAGAGCCGTACGGCCGCCGGGTCCACGCCCGGTTCCGCGCGGAGCCGGGCGAGCGCGGCCGCCGCGTCCTCGGCGAGTTCCGCCAGCCCTCCCGCGCGCCAGTCCCCGCCGGAGGCCCCGACCCCCCGCTTGTCGTACGAGAGGACGGCGAACCCGGCGGCGAGGAGGCGGGCGCGCAGCGGTGGGAAGTACGTGCCGTTGTCGCGATCGGTGGGGCCGGAACCCCCGACGAGCACGACGCCCGCCCGGCCCGCGCCGGACGGGGCGGGTCCGCCGGGCAGGGCGAGCAGCCCGGCCAGGTGCGTCGCACCGCTCGCGAACGTGATCTCGCGCGAGGTCGTCATCTCCCCCGCCTGCCCCGTCCCCGCCCGCCCAGGCACCCGGCCCCCGCGCGCCGCCCCGCCCGCGCGGGCCCGCGTCCTCGCGCCTCCCCTCCGCTCAGCCCTCCCGCGCGTCCGGCGTCCGCTCAGCCGTCCCGCGCGTCCGGCATCCGCTCAGCCCTCCCGCTCCACCAGCGCGAACGCCGTCTCGCCGTCCAGCTGCTCGCGCAGGATGTCGGCGTGGCCCGCGTGGCGGGCGGTCTCGCGGATGAGGTGGAGGAGGAGCCAGCGCAGCGAGACGGCCTCGGCGTCGGGGAACCAGGGGGCCTTGGGGAGCGGGAAGGTCTCGTCGAGGCTCCGACGCGACCTGATCCACTCCTCGGTCTCGCGCGCGACCTTCTCGGCGTAGGCGCGGGTGCCCTCCAGGGTCTCGCCGTCGAGCAGGACGTGGCTCTCGTGCCAGTTGTCCGGGGTGCGCTCGGTGTCGGGGGCGATGCCCCGGGCGCGGGCGAGCCAGCCCTGCTCGGTCTCGGCGGTGTGCTTGAGGAGCCCGCCGAGGCTCAGTCCGCTCGCGCAGGGCCGCTGCCGCGCCTGCTCCTCGGTGAGCCCGAGCGTGGCGCGGCGGAGGGCGCCCCGCTGCTCGTCGAGAAAGGCGAGCAGCGCGCCCCTCTCGTCGCCGGGTAGCTCGGGACCGACGTGCTTGACCATGGGTTTCTCCTTCTCCGGTGGCCCCGTTGGGCCGGTACGAGGAAGGTAGGGGCGATCGCGGACAGGGCCGGTCCGCCAGTCACCGGCGCACCACGGCCCCGAGCCCGCGCGCCCGCGCGGGGCCCCGCCCACTCACAACTCGTACGTCGCGGGCCCGTGTTGCACCGAGATCCACCGCTGCGTCGTAAACGCGTCCACCGAGGCCTGCCCGTTGAGCCGCCCGATCCCGGAGCGCTTGACGCCCCCGAACGCCGCCATCGGGTCGTCCTCCATCGTCGTGCCGTTGACGTGGATCATCCCGGCCTCGACGCGCCGGGCGAAGGCGACTCCGCGCTCGGCGTCCGCGGTGTGGACCGCGCTGCTGAGCCCGTACGGCGTGTCGTTGGTGAGGCGCAGGCCCTCCTCGTCGCCGTCGAAGGGGACGAGGAGCGCGACGGGCCCGAAGATCTCCTGGCGCAGCAGCGGCGAGTGCGGCGAGAGCCCGGTGAGGATCGTGGGCTCGACGAGGTTGCCCACGGTGCGGCCGTGCAGGAGCGGTGTCGCGCCCTCGGCGAGCGCCTCGTCGACGAGCGCCGTGAGTGCCTCGGCGTGGAAGGAGTCGATGACGGGGCCGAGTTGGGTCGCCGGGTCGGCCGGGTCGCCGGTGCGCAGCGCGGCCACGCGCTCGGTGAAGCGGGCGCTGAACTCGGGTTCGAGCGCGCGGTCCACGAGGATGCGGTTGGCGGCCATGCACACCTGGCCCTGGTACACGTACCGGCTGAAGACGGCCGCGTCGACGGCCTGGTCGAGCGCCGCGCCCGTGAGGTCGCCGAGCGCGACGAAGGCGCCGTTGCCCGAGAGTTGGAGGACGGTGCGCTTGAGGGCGCGCGCGGCGACGGCGGCGACGTGGCGGCCGATGCGGTCCGAGCCGGAGAAGGAGATGACCTTCGGGACGGGGTGCTCGATGAGGTCGTCGCCGATCTCGGCGATGTCCGTGACGAGCACGTTGAGCACCCCGGCGGGCAGTCCGGCCAGCTCGAAGATACGGGCGATGAGGCCGCCGCCGACGATCGGGGTGTTCTGGTTGGGCTTGACGAGGACGGCGTTGCCGAGCGCGAGCGCGGGCGCGACGGACTTGAGCGTCACGAGCAGCGGGTAGTTGAAGGGGCTGATGACGGTGACGACCCCGGCGGGCTCGCGGTAGACGCGGTTCTCCTTTCCCGGCGTGAGCGCGGGCAGGAGTTCCCCGTCGGGCATCACGGCGACCCCGGCGGCGTGCCGCAGGAACTCGGCGGCGAGGTCGATCTCGTAGTACGCCTTCGCGCGCGTCGCGCCGAGTTCGGCGATCATCGCCTCGGCGGTCTCCTCGCGTAGACCGACGAGCGCGCTGCGGGCCCGTTCCAGGACCTCGCGGCGCGCGTGCGGCCCCGCGGCGGCCCAGCCGGGCTGCGCCCGCGCCGCCGCCCGGTAGGCCTCGTCGACCTCGACGCCGGTCGCCGCGGTCACGGCGGCGAGCTTCTCGCCGTTGTACGGGTTGAAGTCGATGACGTCCCAGGAACCCCGGCCGACGCGCCATTCGCCGTCGATGTACTGGTGGGACAGGTCGGTGAAGAACGACATGGTCCATTCCTTGCCGGTTGCGCGTGCCGCGAGGGTCCAATGACCCTTTCGCGACTCCCCGTTGGCGTGCATGGTACGCGCGCGCGGCCCGAGGGGGGCAGGGGCTGGGCCGAGCGGGGGACGTTGTGCTACGGGAACGGGGCACCGCTCCCGTCCACAACCCGCCCGCGCCCGCGCGGAATTCGCGCGTCCGTACGGAAGCCGCCCCCGTCCGCACGGGTCTGTCCTCGCCCCCGCCGCCTCACATCAGCTGGAGCAGCCCCCGCAGCAGGTCGCGGCTCTCCTCGGGGCCCGGGCAGTCCGCGCTCAGCCGCTCGAACGTGCTTCCGTAGAGGGCGACTTCCTCGGGTTTGTCGAGGTAGAGCGCGCTCGTGAGCTGTTCGAGGTAGACGAGGTCGGAGAGGTCCGACTCGGGGAAGCCGAGCAGGGAGAAGGCGCCGCTCTCGCCCGAGTGCCCGCCGAAGCTGAACGGCATCACCTGGAGCGTCACGTTCTCGTGCTGGGACATCTCGATGAGGTGCTCCAGCTGTCCGCGCATGACGCCCCTGTCACCGTACGGGCGGCGCAGCGCTGCCTCGTCGAGCACCGCGTGGAAGCGCGGGGCGCGTTCGGCGACCAGGACCTTCTGGCGTTCCAGGCGCAGCGCGACGCGCCGTTCGATCTCGGAGGGGTCCCCGCCCGGCATCCCCTTGGTCACGACAGCCTGCGCGTAGGCCTCGGTCTGGAGCAGCCCGTGCACGAACTGCACCTCGTAGACCCGGATCACCGAGGCGGCGCCCTCCAGGCCCACGTACGTCGGGAACCAGCTCGGCAGGACGTCCGAGTAACTGTGCCACCAGCCCGCGATGTTCGCCTCCTTCGCGAGGCCGAGCAGCTGACCGCGCTCCGCCGCGTCGTGCACGCCGTAGAGCGTGAGCAGATCCTCCACGTCCCGCGCCTTGAAGCTCACCCGTCCCAACTCCATGCGGCTGATCTTCGATTCCGAGGCCCTGATCGCGTAGCCGGCGCCTTCGCGAGTGATCCCGCGCGACTCGCGCAGCCGCCGCAGCTGCGAGCCGAGCAGGATGCGCCGTACGACCGAGCCTCCGCCTGCCCCCTCGGCCTGGGGCTGCCCCCAGTCCCCTGCGGTCACGACACCCAGCCTCCCCTCCATAGGACGTCAAGGGCGTTGCCTCCAAGCCCCGCAGTCTGCCACTAAAAGGCTCCATGCCGTACTCGTTCGGTTACGGAAACGGAAAGCTTGTGTCATGTGCCGGGAAGAGTTGCCGCGAGTTGGCGGGAAGAAATAGGGGTGAAGTGGTAGGTGTGGCGGCAATTCCGGCGCGTGCACGTGCATCTGCCCTTGCATCCGCTGTGTGCGTTCCGCCACGATGGGGGCGCACCGCCGCGCAGCCATCGCGAATTCCGGGAGTGCCTCGCATGGGGACGAATGGATCGACCATGCTCGACCCGCAGAGGCAAGGGCTACCACCGCTCGACCCCGCGACGGTCAGCGACGCCGCCTCCTGCGCCTTGAGCACCCGCCTCGAAGGCGTGCGCGAGGCGCGGCAGTTCGCCCGTTCGACGCTGGACCGCTGGGAACTGGCCGAACTGGCCGACGACATCGCCCTCGTCGTCTCCGAACTCGTCACCAACGCCCTGCGCCACGCCCTCCCCCAGCCCGCGCCCGAGGACACCCCGGACGAGAGCCCCGTGCGCCTGCACCTCATGCGCTGGGCGGGCCGCCTGATGTGCGCGGTGCGCGACCCGAGCGACGCGAGCCCGGTGGCGCGCGCGGAGGACTTCGGCGCGGAGTGCGGGCGCGGCCTCTTCCTCGTGGACTCCTTCAGCGAGAGCTGGGGCTGGCACCCGCTCGCCGGGACGCCGCACGGGAAGATGGTGTGGGCGCTGTTCCGGGTGTGAGCGCGGGGGCCCGCTGAGGCCCCGGGAAGGCCGACGAGCGGTGCCGCTGTCCGCGGACACCGCTCTTTTTCGTACGGGGGACCGCGCGCGGCCCCGCCTTCCCGCGAAAGTCGCCCTCAGCCCGTGACGAGGTGGTCGAATTCCCCGTCCTTCACACCGAGGAGCATGGCCTCGATCTCGGCGCGCGTGTAGACGAGCGCCGGGCCCTCGGGGTGGCGGGAGTTGCGCACAGCGACGTCGCCGCCCGGGAGCCGGGCGAACTCCACGCAGGTGCCCTGGGAATTGCTGTGCCGGCTCTTCTGCCAGACGACCTGGTGGACCTTCTGGAGTTCGGTTGCCGCCATGCCGTTGTACGCCTGGTGCACTGGTTGCTCCCGGTGGTGCTGTGGCCAATGGTGCATCGGTCAACTGCGCGTGATCATAGCCGCGTTCATGTGCTGATGCATGAGCAGATGCACGTGCACGTGGGGTGTCCCCCTGACTACAGGCTTCCCGGGAGGCGGTGGTTCCCCTCCTGAACACGCGAAAGCCGGCCCCGCAAGGGGGCCGGCTCGTGGAGACGTGGCGCACATCACTCTGCGTAGGGCGCCTACGCAGGGTGCCGGGCGCGAGGGATCAGCGCTCCTCGCGGAAGTCGACGTGCCGCCCGGCGGCCGGGTCGAACTTGCGCAGCACCATGCGGTCGGGGTCGTTGCGGCGGTTCTTGCGGGTCACGTAGGTGTAGCCGGTGCCCGCCGTGGAGCGGAGCTTGACGAGGGGACGGAGTTCGTTGCGAGCCATGCCCCCAGTGTACGCATATGAAAATGATTTTCAACAAGTGCGGGAGGTGAGCCCCCTCACCCCGCCCTCGGCCGCCGCGCCTCCTCTTCCTCCACCGACGGCACCCGCACCGTCTTCTCCCGCTCCCGTCCCTCCCGCGGCGGCTTCGGCGGCGCGAGCGCGGCCGAGAAGCCCTCCAGCGCCTCGACGAGCATCCCCGCGCCCTTCCGCGCGACCCGGTCGGGCGCCTGTTCCCCACTCCCCTCCGCGTCCCAGTTCCCGAGCGCGGCGCGCACCGCGTCCCAGCGCGGTGCGGAGCGGTCGCGCAGGTCCCGCGCGGCGCGGGTGCTCGCGGCGTCGAGCGCGTGCGCGAGCCGGTCCGCAGGGGGCAGGGGCAGGGCGCCGCGGCCGGGCAGGTGCGCCTCCATGAGCATCGCGACCCGCGCGATCTGCGCGAGCGCCTCGTCCGCGTCGTCGGCGGCCGCGCGCGAGAGCCCCCGCTGCCGTACGGGCTCGTCGCGCGCCTTCTCGACGGCCTCCTGCCACTCGGAGCGGCTGTCGCGCGCGGCGAGGAGGTCCTTGCGCACCTGGGCGCTGCGGTCCTCGGAGGGGTTGGCGTAGGCGCGGAAGACGGCGGCGGCGTAGGCGGTGTGCGCGAGGAGCGCGGTCGCGAGCCTGCCGCGCAGGCGCGGCGCCTCCCAGGCCGGGTACAGGGCGTACGCGAGCATCGCGAGGAGCCCGCCGACGAGGGTGAGCCCGATCCGCTCCAGCGTGGTCTGTTCGAGGTCGGTGCCGGCCATGCCGAGCAGGAAGACGACGTACATCGAGACGCAGAACTGCGCGACGACGTACCCCGTGCGCATGAGCAGGTACATGAGCCCGCCGCACAGCACCGCGAGCCACGCGAGGACTTCCGTGCCGGGGTGCGCGAGGCGCACGACGAGGCTCGCGAGGGTCACGCCGAGGAGCGTCCCGGTGAAACGCCCGGCGGCGCGCGCGTAGGTCTGCGAGAAGTCGGGGCGCATGACCATGACGGAGGTGAGCGGCGCCCAGTACGGGTGCCCGAGCGGCAGCAGGGAGCCCAGGAGGTACCCGACGCCCGCGACGACGGAGATGCGCACGCCGTGCCGGAAGACCGGCGAGTTGCGGCGCAGCTGGAGGCGGAGCAGCAGCGCGATGCCCGCCGCCTGCTGCGAGAGCGGCGCGCGGGTGCGGGTACGGGTCACGGCGGGCATGCCGTGGGAGGCGGTCTCCCGCGCGTCGTCGGGGACGCGCGAGCGGGTCCCGCCGCTCGGGTCGGCGGTGTCGCGTACGTCGTCGAGCAGCGCGAGCAGGCGGCGCACGGCCCGCAGCGGGGGCCCGGAGAGCAGTTCCTCGGTGTCGGGCGTGCGCAGCACGGCCTTCGTCGCCGCCGGTACGCGGACCGGCTGCCCGCGCCGCACCGCGCGGGCGCACGCGTCGAGCACGGTGCCCGCCGCGTACAGCAGTTCGCGCACCCGCTCGCGCGCGGGCCCCTCCTCGGGGACCCCGAAGCCGGGGTCGGCGAGCGAGGCGAGCACGGGCCTGATGCGCTCGGCGACCCCGCGCGGGCCGCGCAGCTCGACAGGGCGGCGGCGGGCCTGACCGGGGGTGAGCACGGCGGCCTTGCGGGCCTCCATGAGCGGTTCGGGGTCGAAGTCGGCGACGGGGTCCTGGCGCAGTCTGCGCGCGTAGTCGGCGACGGCGGCCAGCGCGTCGGCGAGCGCGTCGCGGTGCGCGCCCCAGCGCCGGATCGGTACGAGCCAGACGAGCGCGGCCTGCACGAGTCCGCCGGTCGCGATGACCGCCGCGTGCCCGAGCGCCGAGACGACGGAGCCCGGCAGGGTCACGGTGACCATGACGATGGAGACGTTCGAGGCGGCGATGATCCCCGCGGTGGGCCCGGCCGCCCAGGCCATCCCGGCGGCGAAGGCCCACAGCATGAGCAGCGGCACGAAGAGCCACAGGTGGACGACGCACACGTAGCCGAGGAAGGTGGATACCGCGAGGCTGAACCCGGAGGCGAGCGCGAGCAGCGGCCGGGGCCGCCAGGAGCGCTGGAAGGTGGCGACGGCGGCCGAGAACGCGCCGAAGGCGGAGGAGGCGGCGACGCCGGGGCCGAAGAGGTTGAGGCTCAGCAGGACGACGAGCGCGAGCCCGGCGGCGCCGCGCAGCGCGACGAGCGGCACGAGGCGCTTGCGCTCGACCTTGAGGCCGGACCGGGAGGTCTCGGCGAGGGCGTTGAGCCAACTCACAGGGCCACAATACGGATAAAAGGCCTGCGGCTAATCAGCCCCTCCGGCGTTTGAGGAGCGGGGGTCGGGGGGCAGCGCTCCCGGCATCACGCCGAGCCGCGCGAACGAGGCCGCCTCCCGCCCCCGCCGCCACCCCGCCTCGTCACTGATACCCCGCACCCGCGCCGCCTTCGCCCTCGGGAACATCCGCTCCGTCGCCTCCGTGACGGCCACGTCCCGCGCCGCGAGGACCGGCAGCACCTCCGGCTCCGCCGATTCCGTCACCGTGGCCTCGGCCGTCTCCTCCAGCCTCGCCCCGACGTGCTCCGCGTAGGCGAGCAGGAACGACTGCCGGAACGTCTTCGTCCGCCGCCGCCCCGCGGCCCTCGTCTCCGCCTCCGCGCGCGTGAGCGCGGCCTGCGCCTGGACGAGGAGTGAGGTGTGCAGCAGTTCGACGGCCGCGAGGTCCCCCGCGTCCCCCACGACGGTCGAGAACCCGTGCTCCTCGTTCCACACCGCCCGGCAGCCGCTCGCGCGCGCGACCGCGTCGAGGAGGATCGCCTGCGCCTCGCCGTACGGCGGCTCCACGCCGATCCGGCACGCGGCGACGCCCTCGCCGGGCCCGGCGGGCACGCCCGCCAGGCGCGCGGTGTCGATGCGGTGCCGGGTCATGAGTTCCTGCGCCTTCGCGCTGAGCGCCTCGGCCTCGGCGGGGTACGCGGTCGCCTCGGCCTTGGCGAGCAGCGCGCGGACGCGGGTCAGCTCGCGGTCGTCGGTGGGCAGGGGCGCGGTCGGCACGGCGCCGGGCGGGGGGCCGACGGGCTCGATCGCGGGGACCGCGAAGAGCAGCCGGAGCAGTTCGACGGCTTCGGCGGCGGCGCTGAAACGGTCCGCGCGTATGCCGCCCCCGGTGTCCCCGCCGTCCCCGGTGTCGAGGTCGGCGAGCTGCGCCTCCCAGCGGGGGGCGAGTCGCGCGTACCGGCGGGCCTCTTCGCGTACGAGAGCGGCGTACCGCAGGCTGTGCGCGGGCCGCAGCTCGCGGCGGACGAGCCGCGCGAGGTCGGCCGGCTCCCAGCCGCGCCGCCAGGCCGCGCCGAGGAGCGCGGTGCCGCGCTCGGTGAGCAGGGCGTGCGCGGTGGTGGCGGGGAGTGCGGCGAGGAGGGAGGCGGCGGTGTCGAGAGAGCGGTCGCTCCCGTCGCCGAGCGCGGCCCCGAGCGCGTCCCGCGCGGCGCGCGCCGGATCGGGTCGGCGCGACTCGCCCGAAGGAGTGTCGCGGGCGTTCTCGCGGGCGTTCTCGTTGGTCCTACCGGTCTCGCGGGGCACTCCCCCATTGTCCACACCCTGTGGAAACCCCGCCCGACCCATCCGCAGGGCTTCACGCACAATTACTCACTCGTCGGAGTGAGGGCCGTGACGACTTTCGCGGAGTTATCCACAGATTCGCGGTTCTGGCGGGGAGGGGCGGGGCGGAGCCGGAAGAATTGACGGCAGCGGGTGGCCCACCTCCCCTTTGGGAGGGTGGGGTCTGTCGCGCGGGAGGGCGGGGGTTGGCGCGGGGGAGGGCGGGGTCCGTAGCGAGGGAGGGCGGGGTCCGTAGCAAGGAGGGCCAGGTCCGTCGCGAGGGAGGGCCGGGCCCGTCGCGAGAAGCCGCCCCGCCCCCGCCGCACCCACCCCCACCACCCCGCAAGCCCCCCACCCCTCCAGTCCCCCTTGCCAGTCCACCCTCGCCAGCCCCCTTGCCAGCCCCCGCCTCGCCAGCCCCCTCGCCATTCCCCCCTTTGTCAGTCCCCCCTGCCAGACTCGTACACGTGACCGATCCCGCCGCCCGCTGGCTGCTCACCTCCGCCGACGCGGAGGGCCCGGCCGTGCGCGTCGCCCCGCTCACCCCCGAGGGCGCGCTCGCGGCGCCCCCGGTCGCCGAGCCGGACGCGGCGACGGCGGTGCGGGCGAGGCCGGGCGTGGGCCGCTGGGTCTGGCGCGCGACACCCCAGGTGTACCCGGCGCTGCTCGCCGCCGGGGTCCGCGTCGAACGGTGCTACGACATCGAGGCCGCCGAGACGCTCCTGCTCGGTCACGAGGGCGGGTACGGGCAGCCGCGCTCCCTCGCCGCCGCGTGGGCCCGCCTGCACGACGCCCCCGTCCCCGAGGACCCGCCGGGCCCCTCGGCGGAGCCCGAGGCGCAGTCCTCCCTCTTCGACCCCCGCCCCGCCCCCCTCCCGCCCGAGGCGGTCGCGGAGGTCTACGCGGAACAACTGCGCCGCCACGCGAAGACCACCCACCCCGGCCGTTTCACCCTCCTCACCGGCACGGAGTCGGCGGCGACGCTCGTCGCGGCCGAGCTGAACGCGACGGGCCTGCCGTGGAGCGCGGACCGGCACAGGGAACTCCTGCGCGAGCTGCTCGGCGAGCGGTACGCGGGCGGCGGCGAGCCGCGCCGGCTCGCGGAGCTGGCGGAGGAAGTCTCGCGCGCGTTCGGCAAACGCGTGCGCCCCGACCTGCCCGCCGAGGTGCTGCGCGCCTTCGCCGAGTCGGGCGTGAAGCTCACCTCGACGCGGCGCTGGGAGCTGGCGAAGGTCGACCACCCGGCGGTCGCCCCGCTGCTGACGTACAAGAAGCTGTACCGCGTGTGGACGGCGCACGGCTGGGGCTGGCTCGCGGACTGGGTGCGCGAGGGCCGTTTCCGCCCCCGGTACGTGGTGGGCGGCGCGGTCTCGGGGCGGTGGACGACGGCCGGGGGCGGCGCGCTCCAGATCCCGAAGGTGGTGCGCGGCGCGGTCGTCGCGGACCCGGGCTGGCGCCTCGTGGTGGCGGACGCGGCCCAGATGGAGCCGCGCATCCTCGCGGCCGTCGCGGGCGATCCGGCGCTCCTGGACGTGGCCGAGAAGGCGGACGACCTCTACGCGGCGGTCTCGGACCGCGCCTTCGCGGGCGACCGCGACCGCGCCAAGATCGCGGTGCTCGGCGCGATCTACGGCCAGACCTCCGGCGACGGCCTGAAGAACCTCGCGGCCCTGCGTCGCCGCTTCCCCAAGGCGGTCGCCTACGTGGACGAGGCGGCCCGCGCCGGCGAGGAGGGCCGCCTCGTCCGCACCTGGCTGGGCCGGACCTGCCCGCCGCTGGGCGGCGAGGCCCCGGAGGAGGCCGGCATCCCGCAGGAGGACGAGCCCGCCCCCTCCCCCTCCGCGTCCCGCGCCCGGGGCCGCTTCACCCGCAACTTCGTCGTCCAGGGCGCGGCGGCGGACTGGACCCTGCTCCTCCTGGCGGCCCTGCGCAGAGAACTCCGCACCCGCGCGGCGGAACTCGTCTTCTTCCAGCACGACGAGGTCATCGTCCACGCCCCCGCGTCCGAGGCCCCGGACATCCCCGCCCTCATCGCGCAAGCGGCCCGCGAGGCCACCCGCGTCTGCTTCGGCACCATCCCCCTCCGCGTCCCCTTCACCACGGCGATCGTGCAGTGCTACGCGGACGCGAAGTGAGGAGCGGGCACTGGGCCGGCATCTCTCCCGAACCGGATGCCGGCCAGGCGATGCCGACGTCTGGCAACGCTCTCGGCCCGTTGAGCGAGACCCCGGGGCGAGCTCGGCCAGGCACGGTTCCAGATGCGCGTCCCGGCTGCACCGAGGTCCCCGGTCATCGCAGGAATAGGCCAGCCATGGACCACCTGCGCTGACATTCCCGTGCCGCCGTTTGCCGCTGTTTCAAGGCGGTCGGCAAGCGACTCCCCCATGGGTGCCGAGCCGCTTCGAGGCAACCGCGCCGCCTCTGGCATCGCCCGGAGACACAGAGAAAGAGAAGGTGACCCCATGACGCCCGGCCCCGTACCGGTGCAGATCCTGACCGTCCCGCCCAGCAGCGCCCGCCGCGCGGCGCCCCCGGTGGCCTCGGCCGCCGTGACGCTGGTCGCGGACCTCGACGACGTCGTCGAGAGCGCCGAGTGCTCCTGCGACGCCGGTGACGACAACCCCTTCTGAACCCCAGCCCGACCTACGCGCTCCGGCCCGTCCACCGACGGGCCGGAGCGTCCTCACGTACAGCGCTAAGGTGCCCGCATGGTCTTCCGCTGGGACTGGCTCCGCCCCGCGCTCACCGCAGCGGTCGTGCCCACCCTCGGCCCCGTCCACCCGCACGCCCTGACGGTCGACCTCTTCGAAGCCACCCTCCTCGTGGCCGCCGACCGGAGCTTCCTGCCGTACGACAAGGACCGCCGCTGGGGCGGCGAGAAGCAGGAGGTCGTCCTCGTCGACGACGTGGTCCACCACCCTGGCCACACGCTCGTCCCGACTCTGTTGACCCGCAACCGGCGATCAGTGAAGGTCTTCGCCTATGGTCACCGGAGCGACCTCCTCGACCAGGCCGCCGAGCTCGCGGCGAAGCTCGCGGCTGTTCACGGAGCAGCCGCTGCTCGTGTTGTCCGTCCACTGGCCCCGGAGACGCCGCATCCCCGTGGCGTCCGCATCCAGCTCCAGGACTTCACGGCACGGCCCTGTCCCCCCGCCACCGGCCCCGTCCGTCGCCTCGAAGACTGGCCCCTCCCCATCCGCGGCACCTTCACCGCCTTCGCCCGGACGATGGCAGCAGACGGCTTCACCTTCCTCAACCGGCAGATGAAGACCAAGGGACGCGGGCCCGTCCTCGTCGCCGTTCTGGAAGACCGTGTCGTCGGTGCCATCGGCCCCATGGAGGTCGGTCCCGACCCCACGGGAGTCGCCCAGCTCATGCCGCAGTACTTCGCCGTGCACCCCGAGGCACGCGGGCAGGGGCTCGGCCGGCAGTTGTGGCGTGCCGCCATGCACTGGGGCCACACGCACGGCGCTGCCTACCAGCTCCTCCAGACGGAAGTCGGCGGTGCCTCGGACCATCTGTGCCGCACCGAAGGTCTCGCCACTCTCGGCTTCGTGGACGCGAGCACGGTGTGCGTCCCGCGCGGCTCGGTCCGCGGTGCGTTGCGGTGAAGCCCCGGTGCTCGCATGCGAGAGGTCTCCTGCTCTGGCGCACCAGTCCCCCTCCCCGGCGTCGAGATCACCATCACGCCCTCACCTCACACCACCCCCGCCCCCCGCCACACCCCCACCACCGTCACCGCCGCGTTGAAGGAGGACGCGGCGGACACGACCACTCCGCCGCCCGCCATCAGTACCACCCACCCCACCGGCCCCCACAGCGCCCCCGTCCACCGCGCCACCGGTGCCGGGGCGAGCAGGGCCGCCACCCGCCGGGGCACCGGGCCGGGGGAGGCGAAGGCCGGGAGGAGTCCCGCGTTGCCGCCCCGCCCCCGCGAGGAGAGCGCCGCGCGTCCCACCGCCCGTGCCGTCACCCGGCGGTCCCCCACGATCCGCGCCGCCTCCTCGTCCGCCCATCGCTCCGCGCCGTACGTGAGCGCACCGACCAGCGGGCGCAGCAAGGGGTTCGCGCACGCGGCCAGCCGGGCCACCAGGAGCAGCCCGTGGTGGCGGCCCGCGAGGTGTGCCCGTTCGTGGGCGAGCAGGGCCCCGTACTCGCGCTCGGTCAGGCACTCCCGCATCCCGCGCGAGACGACGACGAGCGCGGGGCGGCCCGGCAGGGCGTACGCGTACGGGGCCGGGTCGGGCAGGACGGCCACGCCGTCCCCGTCCCGTAGCGCCGAGGCCGCGCGGCGCGCCGCGACCCGCGCCGTCCGGTGCCGCGTCCCCGTCCGTACGCACGCCACGAGTGCCGCGAGCAGCGCCGCCAGCGAGGCGAAGCCCGTGACCTCGTCCCAGGGCACCGCGGCCCGCACCTCCGGGTCGGCCCAGGCGTCCGGGAGGGGATTGTGCGGGATGCGGGCCGTGCCGACGACGCCGAAGAGGCCGAGGCACACCGTGCTGCACAGGGCGAGCACGACGGCGAGCGCGGTGAGCAGGAGGGTCGCGGTGCGCGGGTGGAGGTGGCGCACCGCGAGGCGGCCGACCGGCAGCGCGGTCAGTGGGACGACGAACGGCAGGAAGACGACGTACTCCACGTACCTCAGCCCTCTCCGGAGCCCCCGGCCCCGCCGCCCGCGAGCGGGCCCGCCGGGCCGCCGCCCGCGCCACCGCCCGGCCCGTCGCCCGCGCCACCGCCCAGCCCGTCGCCCGGCCCGTCGTCCGGCGCGCTTCCCGCGAGCAGCTCTCGCACGAGCCGTTCGTCCTGTGCCGAGAGGGAGGTGACGAAGCTCGTGAGGACCGCGTCGCGGTCGTGCTCGCCGTCGAGCAGCCGCCGCATCCGCAGCGCCGCGAGCCCCGCCTCGTCGGCGACGGCGCTCCACAGGAAGGAGCGGCCCCGGCGTTCCCTGGCGACGGCGTCCTTGGAGCGGAGCCGCGTCAGGATCGTCATGACGGTCGTGTACGCGAGTTCCCCGCCGACGTGTTCGCGCACCCACCCGGCGGGTACGGGTCCGGGGGCGGAGTGGAGCACGGCGAGCACCCTGGCCTCCAGTTCGCCCTGTCCACGCCGTCGGCCGCCGTTCCGCTCGGTCCCGCTCACGCCCGCACCTCCTCGTCCCCGCTCACACCGGGTCCCGATGGTACCGAGGCCGGAGGAACCGGGCCCCGTCACAAACTTCTACAGTCCTGTAGTTTTTCAGACAGCCACACCACCCGAGACCAAGGAGCGAACACCATGGGAGTCACGCTGGCCAAGGGCGGCAACGTCTCACTGTCGAAGGAGGCCCCCGGGCTCACGTCGATCACGGTCGGCCTGGGCTGGGACGTCCGGACCACGACGGGCAGCGACTACGACCTCGACGCGAGCGCGCTGCTGTGCTCGGCGGCCGGGAAGGTCGTCTCGGACGCGCACTTCGTCTTCTACAACAACCTGACCAGCCCGGACGGCTCCGTCCGCCACACCGGCGACAACCTGACGGGCGAGGGCGAGGGCGACGACGAGTCGATCGAGATCGACCTCGCCCAGGTCCCCGCCGAGGTCGACAAGATCGTCTTCCCGGTGTCGATCCACGAGGCGGAGTCGCGCGGCCAGAGCTTCGGCCAGGTCCGCAACGCCTTCATCCGCGTCGTCAACCGCGAGGGCGGCGCCGAACTGGCGCGATACGACCTCTCCGAGGACGCCTCGACCGAGACCGCGATGGTCTTCGGCGAGGTCTACCGGCACGGCACGGAGTGGAAGTTCCGCGCGGTCGGCCAGGGCTACGCCTCCGGACTCGCGGGCATCGCCTCGGACTTCGGCGTCAACGTCTGAGACGTCCGAGGAGACGGGCGTACGGATACGGGTACGCGAACGGGCCGGGGGCCGGGTTCGCCGTGATGGCGGCCCGGCCCCCGGCCCGTACCGGAGTACCGGGTTCTCAGAGGTCGAACTCGTGCGGGGGCAGGCCGAGCGCGAAGCACGCCTCGCGCACCACGCCCTGCTCGTCCTTGTCGAAGTCGCCGTCGGCGCCACCGATGACGATGCCGATCTGAATGACCGCGCGCGCCTCGGCGGGCTTCTTCTTGGCCTTGGCGATCTCCTGGAGGATGCCGACCTTGCCGAAGGCGAAGTCGCTCGTGAGCTTGTCGAGGTTGGCCTCGAAGCGGCGGCGCAGATCGTCGGCGGGGAAGTTCTGGAGCACCTCGTTGGAGGTGATGAGCTGCGCGACGCGCTGCCGCTCGGAGGGGTCGACGCTGCCGTCGGCCGCCGCCACGAGCGCGCACATCGCCATGCTCGCGTCGCGGAAGGCGCCGCTCTTGAGGTCGTTCTTCTTCGCGACGAGCTGTCCCTGCATCGTCTGCGCGGAATCCTTGATGCGATCCCAGAGCGCCATGAGAACTCCGTCTCTCGTCAATCCCGGCCCGCCGGGCACGGTGGGCCGACCACGGGCAGCCCCACTGGACCCCCGTACTTCTACAGTGCTGTAGAAGCTACCAGTCGCGCCCCGGCACCCTTTCCAACGGACGGCCCGGCGGAAAAGATCCCGCCAATCCCGCGCGTCACAGGGAGCGGGGGGGGACGCGGAGCGGGCGGGGCGGGGAACAGGCGAGGGCCCGCCCTCCCACGTGCGTGTGCGTGGGAGGGCGGGCCCTCGTCGATCCCGTCCGGGGCGGCGGTCAGCCGTTGGCGGCGCCGTTGCCCGAGAGGACCGGGATGTCCTCCAGGAGGTGCGACAGCGGCTCGTCGCCCTTGGCCTGGGTGGAGTTCTCGGTGCACTGCTGGTTCTGCGGCGAGGACAGGACGTTGACGTCCTGGACCGCGATCGGCACCAGGCCGACGAGGGAACCGGCGTTGACCTTGGCGGGCAGGCCGATGCAGGGCTTGTTGAGCGAGCCCTGGACGAGAGCGAGCTGGGGGCTCATGTTCCCGTAGGTGGCCTGGTTGCCGTACGCCTGCTGGGCGCCGTTGCCCGAGACGGAGGTCGTACCACCGTCGTCGCCGAGCGCCATGGCGGGAGCGGCACCCGCACCCGCGACCGTGACGGCGACCGCGGCGGCGGCCCACAGCTTCTTCATGACTGTCCCCTTTCGGAAAGCGGACCCCGAGACAGGATCACCAGCCACCCCAACCGCCCCACTCCCCCCGGAGTTGCGCCCACGGGCCCGCATGACACCCGATCGGCCCACCCGGCCCCGCGCGACGGGGAAGGCGCCGGCCGTCCGCACGCCGGGCGGTGGCGACGGGGCTCGTCGGGGTGTACGGGCCGCTGCCCGGGCCTCTTACGCAGGGGACCACCGGACCGGGAGGAGGTCACGTACCACGGATCGGTGCCGCCCTGGGGCGGCGCCCGCGCACTGCGCCCGTAAGGGGGAGCGCGCGAGGGGGCGCAACGCGCACGAATCCCTCATTCGCCCCCACACCGTGCGGTGAACGGGGGACCCTGGGGTGTGACGGCCTGAGCACGGGGCACGTCTGGCGACGATGAGGAAGCATGACGGAACCTGAACCCAGAGGCGGCGGCTGGAAGCGACAGGGCTTCATCCCCGTCAGCCGCCGGTCCTCCGAACAGCCCGCCACCCCCTACCCCCCGCCGCCCCCGCGCGGCACCGACCGCCCCCCGCGCGACACCGCTCCACCCCCCGTACCGCCCGCGCCCGCGGACCCGGCGGGCCCCGACGCCTCGTACGAACCGGTCTTCGCGCGGCTGTGGCAGCGCTGGACCACCGAGGGCCGTACGGTGCCCGGCGAGCCCGACCCGGAGTGGGCCGCGCTCACCCGCCGCAGCCCCTGGCCGCGCTGAGGAACGCTCTCGAGACACGGCGAGGGCCGCCGTCCCTGGCGGGGAAGGCGGCCCTCGGTGCGCCGCGGAGGCGGCGTGCGCTCGCTCAGCTGTTGCCGGCGCCGTTGCCCGAGAGGACCGGGATGTCGTCCAGGATGTGCGAGAGCGGCTCGTCGCCCTTGGCCTGGGTGGAGTTCTCGGTGCACTGCTGGTTCTGCGGCGAGGACAGGACGTTGATGTCCTGGACCGCGATCGGCACCAGGCCGACCAGGGAACCGGCGTTGACCTTGGCGGGCAGGCCGATGCAGGGCTTGTTGAGCGAGCCCTGGACGAGCGCCAGCTGCGGGCTCATGTTGCCGTAGGTGGCCTGGTTGCCGTACGCCTGCTGCGCGCCGTTGCCGGAGACCGAGGTCGTGCCGGCGTCGTCGCCGATCGCCATGGCGGGGGCGGCGACAGCGGCGGTCGCGCCGACGACCGAAGCGGCGACGGCCGCGACAGACATGACCTTCTTGATCATCAGTGATCCTTTCGAGTACGAGCCCCGTCCCGGAGCACGCTGGACAACTGGCGGGCCGGGCTCGGGATGCGGGCGTTCACTCCAATGGCCCAGGGATTCATCACACCGCTGCCACCGGGCGAAACACCCGTGCGGCCTTCGTACGGGGTCAGCCGCCGCGGTTGTTGCGGGTGGGGCGGTTGGGGCGGCGGTGGAGGTGCAGGAACGAGAGGCGGGTCAGGGTCTCGACGGAGCGCTCGCGGTCGCCTGCCGTGCCGACCGGCAGCGTCCGCGCACGGCCCCGCGCCCGGACGGCGGCGGCCTCCTGCTCCTGGAAGAGGTCGGCGTCCTCGGGCGCGACCCGCCACGTGAGCCGCCCCGCCGCCGTGTCCACGTGAACGGGGGACCAGCCGTCCGGGCCCGGGGCCCCGACGCTCCCGGCGTGCAGGCGCAGGACGTAGGCGATGAGCCCGGCGCGCTCGCGCTGGGCGGCGTCGAGCTCGGCGTGCACCTCGGCGAGCCGGTCGACGAGGCGCAGTTCGCGCGTGGTCCAGGAACGGGAGCGGGAGCGGCGCGGGGCGCGGGCGGGGGTCGAGGCCCCGGCGGCGGTGGCGAGGGACGGGGCGGGGGCGGCGGCCTGCGCGGGCTTGGCGGGCCTGGCGGACTTCTTCGCCTGCGCGGCGGGCCGGGCGGACCTGGCGGACCTGGCGGGCTTGGCCGACCCGGAGGGCTTGGCCGACCCGGAGGGCTTGGCCGACCCGGAGGGCTTGGCCGACCCGGAGGGCTTGGCCGACCCGATGGGCTTGGCCGACCCGATGGGCTTGGCCGACCCGGAGGGCTTCGGGGGCGCGGAGGGCTTCGCGCCCTTCGCCGCCTTCGCCGCCTTCGCGGGCTTGGCGGGGCGGGTGGCCTTGGGGGGCTTCGCCGCGGTACCGGCTCCGCCCCCGGCTCCCTTTCTCTCCACGGCGGTGCGCGTAGCCATCACGGATTCCTCCCTGGGCGGTGAACACAAAACGGGAACTGCCGTGAATTCGGCGGGCGAAAGACGCGGGCCGCATCAAGGCAGTTGAGATGATAAACAGCGCTTCGCGGCAAAATTCGTGCCCACCACGCCGTTTCTTCTCAGAAATTCATGCGAAGCCGTACGAATCCAGGGGTCCGAGCACTCTGAACGGGTGAAGGAGGGCGAGGGGGCGAAACCGATGGGCGGCACGGCAGTTTGCCAGGAAGCAGCCGGCTGCCGCGTTCCGCGCCGTCAGTCCCTGCGTACGCGCACGCTCCGTATCGCCCGCCGCCGCCCGCCCTGCCCGGGGCCGCCCCGAACGTCCCGGGGACAGCGTGCGGGGGCATCGAAAGGTTGGACATGATCAAGAAGTTCGCGGCCGCCGCCGCGCTCACCGCGGGTGTCGTCGCCCTCGGCGCCCCGCAGGCCCTCGCCCTCGCCGACGACGGCGGCACCACGTCGGCGTCCGGCAACGGCGCCAAGCAGGCCTTCGGCAACCAGGCCACCTTCGGCGACCAGAGCCCGCAGCTCAGCCTGGTCCAGGGCTCGCTCAACAAGCCCTGCGTCGGCCTCCCGGTCAAGGGCAACGTCGGCTCGCTCGTCGGCCTGGTGCCGGTCGCGGTCCAGGACGTCAACGTCCTGTCCTCGCCGCAGAACCAGCAGTGCACCGAGAACTCCACCCAGGCCAAGGGCGACGAGCCGCTCTCGCACATCCTGGACGACATCCCGGTCCTCTCGGGCAACGGCGCCGCCAACGGCTGACCGTCGCCCGTCGCTCCGGCGTCGAACGCCCCGCCCGCCCCCGTCCCGCCCAGGGACGCGGGCGGGCGGGGCGCACTCGTGTGCGGAGGAGGGCGGGCGGGGCGCGCTCGTGCGAATGAGGGCGGGCGGGAATTCGGCGAGGCGGATTTTCCGTACGGAATACACGCACGCCCCTGCGAAATAACAGAGCGTCACCTTCCCCGTCTTGGGCGGGGTTTTCGCTTTCCACTGTCGACTCTCCGTTCGGGTGAAGTTGCGTGGCCTTCCCGTCCGGCAGGGGTTTCCTCCGCTCCCCCCTTTCGTTCACAGGGCACGCCGGGCCCCATCCGGCGTGCCACTCCCTCTCTCGTCTCCCTTCCGAAAGGAACGACATGCTCCAGAAGACCGCCGCCGTCTTCGCCGGCGCCGTCCTCGCGCTCGGTGCCGCCGTCCCCGCCTTCGCCGACTCGGGTGCCGAGGGTGCCGCCATCGGTTCGCCGGGCGTCCTCTCCGGCAACCTCGTGCAGGTCCCGGTCCACGTGCCGCTGAACGTCTGCGGCAACTCGATCAACGTGATCGGGCTGCTCAACCCGGCCTTCGGCAACACCTGCGTCAACGCCTGATTCCGCTTCACCCCCGGCCCCCGCTGAACGGGCCCGGGTCCGCCGGCCCTGGGAGCGCGCCTCCCAGGGCCGGTTTCCGCTCCGCGTCAGGAAGAACCTCGCCATGCGCCACACCCTGGGCACGGGGATGCTCGTGACGGCCGCCGCGGCCTCCGGCATCCTCTCCCTGAACGGCGGTTCCGCCCTCGCCGCCGAACCCACGGCGGCGGGCTCGCCCGGCATCCTCTCCGGGAACAGCGTGCAAGCCCCGGTGGGCATCCCCGTGAACGTGTGCGGCAACAGCGTCGACGCGGCCGGGATCGGCAACCCCGTCTTCGGTAACGGCTGCGGGAACACGGACGGCGGCGCCTCGGCCGGACCCGCGCGGCCGCACGAGCACGAGCGCGAGCAGGCCGGACCCGAGCACGAGCAGGCAGGGCCCGAGCGCGCGAAGCCGGGGCGGCACGCGGCGCCCGGACCCGTACGGGAGGCTGCCGGGCACGAAGCGGCCGGGGGCCGGGCGGCCTCGCGTGGCCGGCACGCGGCGCCCGCCGCGGGGACCTCGTCGGTGGCGCGGGGCGGAGCGACCGGTTCGCCGGGGCTGCTCTCGGGGAACGCGGTGCAGGCGCCGCTCGACGTGCCGCTGCACGTGTGCGGGAACACGGTGGACGTCGTGGCGCTGCTCAACCCGGCCTTCGGCAACGGCTGCGGCAACGGGGTCCCGGCCCCGGAGCACCCGGCGCCGCGCCCGCCGCACCACGTACCGCCCGGGCACGTACCGCCCCAGCACGTACCGCCGAGGACGGACGACGGGGACGGCGGCGTGTGGTCGTTCGGCTGGACCGAGGACGGGGAGGCGCGTCCGGTGCGGGTGCGGCTCGCCGAGACCGGTGCGGACGCGGGGCTGTTCGGGGTCGCGGGGGCTTCGGCGGCGCTCCTCGTCGGGGGTGCGGTCCTCTACCGGCGCAAGGCGGTGCCCGCTCACCGGTAGGGTCGCCCGACGTGGCCCGGACGGGTGAATCCCGGCCGGGCCTGTCAGCGAATCGAACGAGGTGAGGGGCCCGGTGCCCACGAGCGAACGGACCGCGCGGCCGACGGCGGCGGCGCCGCGCACCCTCCTCCCCTTCTCCCTGCTGCTCTTCGCCGCCGTGCGCGTGCTGTGTCTCGTGACGCTCGCGGTGTGGGCGGGCGCCGAGGGGCGCAGTGCGCACAAGGTGCTCGCGGAGCGGTGGGACTCGCTGTGGTACGTGCGGGTCGTCGAGCACGGTTACGACTTCACATTGACCGCGCCGGACGGGCGTGTGCTCTCGGACCGGGCCTTCTTCCCCCTGCTGCCTTGGCTGGAAAAGGCCGGTCAGGGGCTCACGGGACTCGCTCCGCAGGACGTGGGGCTCGGGGTGAGCGCGGTCGCCTCGCTCGCGGCGGCGTGGGCGATCCACCGGATCGCGGCGCGGTTGTACGGGGAGCGGGCCGCGCTCTTCGCGGTGGCGCTGTGGGCGGTGCTGCCGGTCTCGGTCGTGCAGTCGATGGCGTACAGCGAGTCGCTCTTCACGGCGCTCGCGGCCTGGTCGCTGTGGTCGCTCCTGCGGGAGCGCTGGCTCGTGGCGGGCCTGCTGGCCTCGGCGGCGGGGCTGACGAGGCCGGTCGGTCTCGCGGTGGTGCTCGCGGTGTGGGGGGCGGCGTGGGCCGGCCGGCGCTTCACCTGGCGCGTGGTGGCCGGCTGTGTGCTCGCGCCGCTGGGCGCTGCGGGGTACGTGCTGTGGTCGGGGCTCAGTTCCGGCCATGGCGTCTTCGGTTACCTCGACGTGCAGGGCGACTGGGGCAACGGCTTCGACGGCGGCCTCGCCTTCGCCCGCTTCCTCGGCGACCTGCTGAGCGGCCCCGGTTTCGCGGGCGGCATCGGGCTGATCATCGGCGTGGCGGCGCTGATCTGGCTCTACGTCCGCGGCATCCGCCAGGGCCAGCCCCTCCCCCTCGTCCTCTACACGGGCGTGGTCCTGCTCCTCGCCCTGTGCACCTCCGGCTTCTTCGGCTCCAAACCCCGCCTCCTCCTCCCCGCCTTCCCCCTCCTCCTCCCCCTGGCCCTCGCCCTCTCCCACCTGCGCCGCCCCTGGACCGCCTGGCTCGTGGTGGGCACGGCGGCGGGAGTGGCGGCGGGCTACGGAGCGTTCTGGCTGCTGGGGTCGGGACCGCCGTAGGGGGGCGGGGGGTCAGGACGTCTGCGGGGCCGGGGTGGAGGGCAGGAGCCCGATGTCCTCAAGGTCCAGCACCGGCAGGAGGGGGGCGGGGGCGCGTACCGCGTGCGCGGGGGCCGCGGCGGCCACCGGCCGGCTCCCCGAGGATCGCTCCGGCATGTCCAGCGAGAAGTGACCCCACCGGTTTCCGTGGCCTGGTCAGAAGGCCAGGTGCGTGCGGGACCAGGTGGGGAAGGGGGTGGTGGGGATGTCGAGGGCGTGGGCCGTTTCGGGGTGGGCGGGCTGGGTGGCGGCGTTGTTCATGAGGTGGCCGGCGCCCCAGGCGGGCATGCCGGCGGCGAGGGCTTCCTCGACGGTCATCGCGGGGGCGGTGACCCGGGTGCCCCACTGGGTGGAGAGAGTTTCGGCGATCTGGCGCATGGTGAGGCGGTCGCCCGCGAGGTCGAGTTCGAGGGTGTGGAAGCGGTCGGGGTGCTGGACGGCGTGGGCGGCGGCGACGCCGATGTCGTCGGGGTCGATCAGCGCGAGGAGGGTGTCCGGCTGGAGGACGGTGGCGAAGCCGCCCTCGGGGCCCTTGGGCAGGAGCGCGGTCAGGTTGTCCATGAAGAAGGCCGGCTTGAGGATCGTCCAGCGGGGGAAGCCCGCCGCGCGGACCTTGGCGATGATCGCCGTCTTCGTCGCGTAGTACTCCGCCATGGGGGCCAGCGGGCCTTCGCCCCAGCCGGGGATCTCGGTGTGCGTGCCGACGCCGCTGGTCGAGGACTGGATGAACTGCGGTACGCGCGCGTCACGGGCGGCCTCGATCAGGTGCGTCGCCTGGGCCAGTTCACCGGCGAAGTCGGCCCCTGCCTCGCTCATCGGCGGCATCTGCACGGAGAAGACGGCCCGGACCCCGGCGACCGCCGGGTCGAGCGAGGCACGGTCCATGAGGTCGCCCGTGACGAGTGCGGCGCCGAGCGCGGCGATGTCGCGCGCACGGTTGGCGTGGGGGTCGCGTACGAGGGCCCGGACCGGAATCCCGGCGGCGAGCAGGGCACGGACGGTCGCCCCGCCCTGGCGGCCGGTGGCGCCGGTGACGAGGACGGGGGCGGAGGGGGAGGAGGAGGCGTCGGCGTCGGCGGCGTCGGGCTGGATCGGCATGGAGGCTCCTTCGGGAGGGGCGGCGGGCGGTGCGCGGGGGCGCGGGCAGGGGCACGCGGGCGCGGGTGGTGGTCGCGTGCTGGTGGCTCACGGCCCACGGCCCACGGCTCGCCGCAGGGAAACGGCGGGGGCCGCCGTTTCTTCTTCCGGTACGATACGGCGGGGCCCACCACTTAGCAAAAGCGAGACGTCATGACCGGTCAGCGTGCGGACGCACGGCGCAATTACGCCCGTATCCTCGCCGTCGCCGAGGCGGAGGTCGCCGAGCGCGGCGCGGATGCCTCGCTCGAACACATCGCCCGTACGGCGGGGGTCGGTTCGGCGACCGTGCGCCGCCATTTCCCGAACCGGCGGGCACTCCTGGAGGCGATCTTCCGGGAGCGGATCGAGGCGCTGCGGGTACGGGCACAAGCACTGGGGGAGGCCGAGGACAGCCGCGCGGCACTTCTCACCTGGCTGCACGAGCTGATCGCGTACGCGGTGAGCGCGCGCGGATTCGCGGACACGCTCACGTACGAGCCGCCGAGCGACACCCCGAGCACCTGCGCCACCGCCCTGGAGGACGCCGGTGCGCCGCTGCTGCGCCGCGCTCAGCGGGACGGGGTGGTCGCGGCCGGGGTCACCGCGCACGACCTGGTGACGCTGGGAGTCGGCATCGCGCTGGCGACGGAGCACCACGGGGACCCGGGGGCACAGGCGGAGCGGTTGTTCGGGGTGGTCGTGGAGGGGGTCAGCCCGGGGGGTGGCTGGGGGTGACTTGACCCGACCCGAGACAGCCCCCGCCCTCCCAGGGGGGCGCCCCGTATACAAGTCTTCCGCAAATCGGCAAGGCCCGGTGACCAACTCCCTACATCTGTGGATAAGTCCGGGAAACCCGCACAAGCACTCACTCTTTCCGGTGAGGCGATGTGCGGGCGAGCGGCACAGAACGGCATCTGACCGGCGCGTCTGTGGATAACTCGACGCTCCGCGAGGTGAGTGAGCACTCACCCACTTCGCGGAGCGCTGGTGCCGGGGCGGCTCACCCACCCCGCGGAGCACCGGTGCCGGGACCGCTCACCCACCCCGCAGAGCCCCGGCGCCACAGCCGCTCAGCGCCGCTGGTACTGGGGGTGTTCGCTCGCCGGGTGCGGGAGGGGCGCGGGCGGGGCCGTGGGGAGCGGCGTCCTGCGCAAGCGTGAGCGGACGCCCTTCACCAGGCGCCCCGCCGTGTAGTCGGCGCCCAGCACGAAGCGCATCGCGGGGCCGTACGAGGCGGCCGTGACGAGGCCCGCCAGGAAGAGGCCCGGGAGCGAGGACTCGAAGCCCGCGTCGACCTCCGGTGACCCGTCCAGCGCCGCCGTGCGCAGCGCCGCGCGCGTCCCGGGGTCGAGGACGGTGAGCCGGGTCGCCGCCGGGGTGAAACCCGTCGCGGCGATCACGTGGTCCGTGTGCAGGACCTCCCCCCGCGCGCCCGAGACCGCGAGCCGCAGGCCCGTGCCCGAGGGTGCCGCGTGGCGGACCTCGCGCCCGAGGAGGACCTCGACGCCGCGCGTCACGCGTTCGCGGACCCACCAGGCACCTGCGGGGCCGAGCGCGGCGCGGGCCACACGGGTGCGGTAGTCGGCGGGCAACTTGCGGTACACGCCAGGGAGTTCAGCGTAGAACCAGTTCCGCCAGCCGCTGCCGAGGCCGCTGTGCGGGGCGCGCGCGGACTGCCACCAGGGGCGCTTCCACGGCGGCGGGAGGGTGTTCCAGCACAGGCCGGAGGCGCGCACCAGGACGCGCGCGCGGGTGCCCTGTTCGGCGAGGAGCGCGGCCGTCTCCAGGGCCGCCTGGCCGCCGCCGACCACCGTCACGTCGCCGCCCGCGAAGCGGCTCAGGTCGTCGTGGTCGCTGCTGTGCGACACCAGCCCGGCGGCACGCAGCGGGGCGAGGACGGGCGGCAGCTCGGTGAAGGGCATGACGCCGACGGCGAGCGCGACGGTACGGCTGAGCAGGACCTCGCCGTCCTCCGCCGTGAGGCGGAATCCGCCGCCGGGCAGCGGCTGTACGCGGCTGATCAGGCGTTCGTCGACGCCGCACGGGACCGCGTGGCGCGCGAACCACAGGCCGTACGCGGCGAAGACCGGCACGGGGACGGGGGTGCCGTGCCGCGCGTCGACGCCCTCGCCCGCGCAGTACGTGTCGAGGCCGAAGCGCCCTGCGGGATCGGAGAGGTGCGAGGCCCAGGGCTCGGACTTGAGGAACATGCCGGGCGGCATGTGGTCGCGCCAGGAGGCCATCGGGCGGCCGAAGACGCGCAGTCGGAGTCCGGCGGCGGCGGCGTGCGCGGCGATCGACAGGCCGTAGGGGCCCGCTCCCACCACTACGAGGTCGTACATGCGGTGCTGCTCGCTTTCTGCTGGCCGTCGATCCCGTCCCCGAGGGGCGGCGGCGGTACGGATACAGGTCGCTCGTCGGGTACGGGTCGCTCCTCGGGTACGGGTCGCTCCTCGGGCGCGGGGCGCTCCTCGGGTACGGGGCGCTCCTCAAGCGCGGGGCGTTCCCCGGGTGCGGGGCGCGCGCGGGTCGTGAGGCGGCGGGCCGCGCGGGCGAGGACGTGCGCGCTCCACGCGGCGGTCATCGCGGCCGCCGGCAGGGGGTCGTCGGCGGCCCACCAGGCGCCCTCGCGACCGGCCCCGCCCGGCCCCGTACCGCCCCGGGAACCGGCCCGCTCCCCGCGCACCGCCGAGAGCAGCGCGTACGTGCCGACCGTGAAGCGGCGGCCGGGGGCGGGGGTGCGGGCGGGGAGGGGGCGACCCGTCAGGTCGAGGTGGAGGGCGCGGACGACGTCGAGGCCGCCGTGGTCGGTGAAGAGGCGGAACTGGGCGCCGGGGCGGGGGTTGAAGTCGAGGAGGTAGGGGGTCGTGCCGGTGGCGTCGTAGCGGAAGTCGAGGTCGAGCACGCCGCGGTAGCCGAGCGTCGCGACGAGGCGGCGGGCGCAGTCGTCGATGCGCGGGTCGTGCTCCCAGCGGCCGACGGCGGTGAGTCCGGCGCCGGGCGGCCAGGCGCGGAGTTTGCGGCCCGTGCCGCCCGCCGCGAGGCGGCCCGTGCGGTCGGCGTAGGCGTGGCAGAACCAGTCGCGGCCCGGGGCGTACGGGAGGAGGTGCTGGATGAGGAGGGGGCTGCCGGCCTCGGCGGTACGGGCGTGGAGCGCCGCTGCCTCGGCCGGGGTGCGCACGAGGGTCGTGGAGCGCAGGCCGCTGCCGGGAGGCAGGAGCCAGGGGCGGCTCCACTTGGCGATGGCGGGGGCGCCGAGCGAGCGGACCGCCGCGGCGGCCTCGGCCGGGCTCGCGGGGCGCGCGGTCTCGGGGTGGGCGATCCCGGCGGCGGCGCAGACCTCGGCGAGCCGGGCCTTGTCGGCGACGCGCGCGGCGAGCCCGGGCGGCTGGGCGGGGAGGAGGAAGCGGTCCGCGAGCGCGGGCGGCAGGTGGTCGACGGCGACGGCGCTGTGGTCGTCGAGCGGGACGAGCACGGCACGCCCCGTCAGGTCCCGTACGGCCTGGGTGAGTACAGCGGCGATGCCGTCGGGCCCGGTCTCCTGTGGGGGCTGGCGCCAGGTCCGTACGACGTACCGGGAGCGGGCGAGGGGGCCGCGCGGGCCCTCGCTGACGGCGTGTACGGGGACGCCGGCGCGGCCCAGGGAGCGGGCGGCGCCGAGGGTGCCGTGGTGGAAGGGGTTGCGGTCGACGCGAACGAGGACAGCGGGGACGGTCACGTCGAGGAGGGGGCCCGGGCCGCTCGCGCGGCGGGAAGCGCGGGCGGGGCGATGGCCGGGATTCCCGGGTGCGGTCACCTCCGGCGGGGGTGCGTCCGGACGGGGGATGGATTTCGCGAACGGGTTACACACCCGGTCGGCGTAAGAGAAATACATACGACTGACATCCCACCACTTCCGTGCCGCGGCTCGACCGGGCACCAGAATTCCAGGAGACGGATATGACCAGGGAGAGATTCCGCCGCGGCCGCAAGCGACTCGCGATCGGCGCCGCCGGAATTCTCGGCGTTCTCGCTTTCGCTCCGGCCCCGGTCGGCGCGGTCACGATCGCGACGGTACCGGTAGCGGCGCTTTCGGCCGGGGAACCCGGGGACACGAATGACGGGCAATCATCGGGGGTGCGGGGCGCGGAGGACGGCGCGCCGCCCGGCAGGGGGCCGGCGGCGGACCCGAGCCCCCTGCCGCCCCTCCCGCCGTTCCCCTCACCCGCGTTCCCGCGCCCGGCGACGAGCCCCCCGGCCGGGCGCCCCACCTCCCCCGCCCCGAGCCCGGCCTCCACGCCCTCCCCGGCGTCCACCCCGGCCCCCGGTTTCGGCGCGTACCTCCACTACAGCCCGCGCGGCATCGCGCGCATGGCGGACTTCTCGCGCTGGCTCGGCGGCCGGGAGCTGACGGTCGGCCATACGTATCTGGCGGGGGACGTGTGGCAGAACATCGAGGGCGCGCCCGCGTGGCTCGCGGACTGGGCGGCTTGGTACAAGGCGGAGCCGGGCCGCACGCTCGTCCTCAACGTGCCGATGCTGGAGCGTACGGAGGCGCGGGTGCCGGACGCGGCGGTGGCGCTCGAACTGCGGCGCGGCGCCGCGGGCGCGTACGACCGGCACTTCGAGCGGCTCGCGCGGCGGCTCGTGGGGCTCGGCGTGAAGGACGCCGTGCTCGTGGTCGGCTGGGAGATGAACGGGACGACGTACACGCACCGCTGCGGGCCCGATCCGCGCGCGTGGCGGACGTACTGGGCGCGCATCGCGCGGGTCATGAACGGCGTCGAGGGGGCGGGTTTCCGTTTCGATTTCGCGCCGACGCGCGGGCGGGACGCGACGCCGTGGCCGGAGTGCTATCCGGGGGACGACGTGGTGGACATCGTCGGGATGGATTCCTACGACCAGCCGCACGGCACGGATTTCGACCGGCAGATCTCGGAACCGTACGGGCTCCAGGCGCAGGTGGATTTCGCGGCGCAGCACGGAAAGGCGATCTCGTACCCCGAGTGGGGGCTTTTCAAGAATGGTGACAACGCGGAGTACATGCGGCGGATGATTCGCTGGATGGACGCGCACCCGCCGCTTTACCAGACGATTTCCGACTACTGCCCGCACGGCGTGTGGCAGTGCCGGATGAATCCGCGGGCGACGGATGTCTACCGGCAGGCGTTCAAGGTCGGTGGCGGCCTTCCGGCGGAGGACGCCGGCGGGAGGGAGCAGCGGCCGGTGGCGGACTGCCGGCCGGTCAGGCTCGGGGGATGGCTGGAGGAGCGGCTCGGCGGACGGCTGTGCGTGCGGTTCAACTGGTGACGAGGGTGGGGGCGGCCTTGGTTCGGGGTCGCCCCCACCGTCAGTCCCGCGTCGGTGGCTTCTCGCGGTGGGCGTGGAGCCAGGTCGCGGCTTGGGTGCGGGCGATCGCGTGGGCCGTGCGGAGCCACAGGAGGGGGGCGGTGCGGCGGGTGGAGAGGAGGAGTCGCTGGTTGACGACGGTGTCGGGCCGCCAGTGGCTCTTGTACGGCTCGGTGCCGCGCAGCAGGCTCAGGGTTTCGCGGCCGTCCTCGGCGGCGAGTTCCGAGGCGGTGCGCAGGAGCATCGTGGCGACGTCGGCCTTGCGTTCGCGCAGCGCGGGGTCGGCTCCGTAGAGGTAGCCGCCCGCGAGGCGCTGCGAGAGCAGGGTGAGGTCGACGGCGACGGTCTCGCCGTCGAGGCGGTAGGCGGTGAGCTGGGCGTCCCCGGTGCGGACCATCGTCGTGACGGAGCGCACGAGGTGGTCGCGGAAGCGGGGGCGCAGGTGCTCGGGGGTGACCTTGCGGCCTTGCCACTGGCGGCGGTGGAGGGTGAGGAGGGTGCGGATCGCGGCGGGGACCTCTTCGGCGGGTACGGGGCTCGCCTCGATGCCGAGGGCGTCGATCTTGCGGAGTTTGGCGCGGAAGCGCTGGGCGCGCGAGGCGGGGAGCCGGGTGAGGAGTTCGGCGAGGGGGCGCGCGGGGAGTTCCAGGCAGGGCGAGTCGGGGCGGCGCACGACGAGGCCGCGCCAGTGGGCGAGGAGGAGTTCGGTGGCGGCGCCCGGTCGCAGTTCGCGCAGGTCGACGAGGGTGGTGCGGGCGGCGCGGCGCAGGGCGAGGGCGAGGGCGCGCGCGGCGGGGCCCGCGTGGGCCGCGTCGACGAGGACGTCGCCGAAGTCGGAGATTCCGCCGCCCATGAGGACGAGGGCGGGCAGCGGCCCGGGGGCGCGCATGAGCGGCGCGGCGGCGACGAGGCGGTCTCCGCTGCGGACGACGAGGACGCGGAGGGCGCCGGGCGTTCCGTACGACTGCCACCACGAGGAGAGCCAGGCGTGGCTCTGGAAGGGGGTGGCGCTCGGGCAGGCGGCGGTGAGGCGGCGCCAGTCGGGGGCGAGGAGCGCGAAGGCGCCGGGCTGGGTGATCCATTCGGTGGTGCAGGGGGCCGGATCGGTCTCGGTGCGCAGGCCGTCACCGGTGCGGCCGCGGGGTGCGGGGCGGCAGGGGACGGGGACGCGGTTCGCGCGGGCGAGGGTGTCGTGCTCGGTGCTCATCGGTGCGGGCTTCCCCCGGTGCTCTTCGTGGTCTTCGTGCTCTTCGGAGTGGTTCATGGTGTGGGTGGAACGAGGTGGCGGGGCTTGAGGTGGCGGGCGCGGGCCTTCACGCGCCGGGCGGCCTCAGCTCGTGGTCTCGCTCGTACGGGACGGTTCGGCGGCGTTCTTGCGCTCCGCCGGGGCCGGGACGGCGCCCGCCGGGAGGGACGCGGGGGCGGCGAGGGGGCGGCGGGGGCGGGCGAGGAGGGCGAGCGCGCCGAGGAGGCCGCCCGCGCAGGCTCCGACGCCGGTGGTGAGGAGCGCGCCGGGGCTCGCGGGGGCGGTCGGGGGGAGGGCGCGGGAGAAGGAGACGAGCGAGACCCGCGTGTCGGTGGCGTTGTGCCCGGCGGCGGTGACGAGGGCGCGGGCGACGGCGTTGGCGTTGTCGGCGGCCTGTTCGGGGTCGCCGGAGCGGGCGCCGACGGCGATCATCGGGGCGTCCGGGGAGGTCTCGGCCGTGACGGAGGAGCCGAGCGTGGCGAGCGGGACGCGGGCCTCGACCTGGGCGTCGCCTAGGACGCCGAGCTGGGTGGCGACGCGCCCGTACGCCTGCGCGAAGCCGAGCGCGGAGGCGGGGTCGCCGCCCTTGCCGGGGACGGCGAGGACGTAGGCGGTCGCGGTGTACGCGACGGGGCTGGCGAGTCCGTACGCGGCGCCGCCGCCCGCGCCGAGGAGCACGCCCGCGCCGAGGAGCGCCGCGGCGGGCAGCGACCTGAAGCGCGCGAGGCGGGCGAGGCGGGCGAGGCCCGCGCGGCGGCGGGAGGGGACGGGGGCGGGGCTCGGGCTGTCCTGGGTGCTGGTGGGGCTGGTGCTCACGGCGTGTTCGCTTTCGTACGGGTCGGGTGGGGCGCGCGGGGGCGCGGGGGGCGGGCGGCGGTGGGGGGTGCCGCTTGGGCGAGGGCGTGGCGGTAGACGGTGTCGAGGAGGGCGGCGGAGCGCTCGACGGCGTAGTGGCGCACGGCCGCGGGGGCGGGGAACCGTTCGCCCGGCGGGAGCCCGCGCCCGTGGCCGGTGGCGCGGCCCCAGCGGACGGCTTCGGCGAGCGCGGCCGGTGAGCCGCCGACGCGCTCGGCGGGCGCGGACTCGGGCGGCAGGTCTTCGAGGGCGGGGCAGCGCACGTAGAGGACGGGGAGTCCGGCGGCGAGGGCCTCGATGACGGCGAGTCCGAAGGCTTCGTCGGCGGAGGGCGAGAGGAAGACGTCGGCGGCGCAGAGCAGGGCGCGCAGTCCGTGCGGGTCCTGTTCGCCGGTGAGGTGGACGCGGTCGGTCAGGCGCAGGCGCGCGACCTGGGCGCGGAGCGCCGGTTCCTCGGGTCCGGCCCCGGCGAGGACGAGGTGGTGTCCGGCGGGGAGGAGGGCGAGGGCTTCGACGAGGGCGGCGAAGCGTTTGCCGGGGACGAGGCGGCCCGCTCCGGCGAGGACGTGGGCGTCCTCGGGGATGCCGAGGGCGGTGCGTGCGGTGGTGCGCAGTTCGGGGTCGTACGCGAAGGCGGTGGCGTCGATGCCGTTGGGGACGACGTGGACGCGGGTGTCGGGGACGCCCCAGCGGGTGAGGCGTTCGGCGACGGTGTCGGAGACGGCAACGGTCGCGGTGCCGAGGCGTTCGCCCGCGAGGTAGAGGGCGCGGACGCCGGGGGTGAGGGGGCGGCCCTCGATCTCGGTGTCGCCGAGGGAGTGCTCGGTGGCGACGAGGGCGCGGACGCCCGCGAGGCGGGCGGCGAGGCGGCCGTAGAGGCAGGCGCGGTAGAGGTGCGTGTGCACGAGGTCGTAGCGGCCCGCGCGGATGTGGCGGGCGAGGCGGGGCAGGGCGCTCAGGTCGCGGTTGCCGCGCATGCCGAGGTGGTGGACGGGGACGCCGTCGGCGCGCAGCGCGGTGGCCAGCGGCCCGGGGTGGGTGAGGGTGAGGACCTCGTTGTCGGCGGTGAGGCGGGGGACGAGGAGGCGGAGCTGCTGTTCGGCGCCGCCGACGCCGAGCCCGGTGATGACGTGGAGGACGCGGGGGCGCGGGGCGTGGGCGTCGAAGGGGGTGTCCGGGCCGCTCATACGCGGGCCGCCTCCTCGGGCGCGAGGGGCGCGTACGGGAGGGTGGCGAGCGCGGTGGGGCGGCGGCGGGCGTGGAGGCGGCGCTTGAGGGCGAGGAGCGGCGCGGTGTCGCGGCTGCCGACGTGGACGCGCGGGAGGGCGTAGGGGCCGGTGTGCGTGCCGGGGTCGATGGCGCAGGCGTAGCGGTATCCGGCGGCGCGGACGGCGTCCATGGCGCGGGCGTCGAGGGTGCCGTACGGGTAGCAGAAGCCGTCCACGGGGGTGCCGGTGAGCGCGGTGAGGCGCGCGCGGGCACCGGCGGTCTCGGCGTGCAGCGTGGCGTCGTCGGCGCGGGTGAGGTCGACGTGGGTGAGGCCGTGCGCGGCGAGTTCCATGCCCTCGGCGCGGACGCGGCGCAGTCCGGCGGCGGTGAGGAGGGCTTTGCGGGGGCCGAGCGGGTCCCAGGCGTTGTCGCCGCCGAGGCGCCCTGGCAGGGCGAAGACGGTGGCGGTGCAGCCGTAGCGGTGCAGGAGGGGCACGGCGTGGGAGAGGAAGTCGGCGTAGCCGTCGTCGAAGGTGAGCCCGACGAGTCCTTCGCCGCGTCCGGCGGCGCGGGCGGTGAGGAGCGCGGCGACGGAGACGCCGCGCAGTCCGCGCCGCCGCAGCCAGCGCAGCTGCCGCTCCAGGCGGTGCGGGGTGACGGTGACGCGGTACGGGTCCTCGCGCACCTCGGAGACCGAGTGGTACATGAGCACCCACAGCGGGGCGGGCCGGGTGGTGCGCGCGGGAAGGCCGGGCGCGGGAACGGCGGGCGGTTCAGCGGGCATCGCGGCGCTTTCTCGTACGGGGGGCGGGGGTGGAGGCGGGGGCGGAGGGGGTCGTACGGGAGGTACGGCCCGGCCGGTGCGCGTACCGGTTCGCGTACCGGTTCGCCGCGGTCTGGCGGAGGATCTCGGCGGCCGGGAGGCGCAGGGCGAGCGCGGTGCCGAGGGAGACGGTGAGGAGGGCGAGCGTCCCGGCGGTGAGCCCGGCGGCGGGGGTGGTGAGGCGGGCGGCGGCGAGGTGGGCCGCGAGGCAGCCGAGGGCGGCGGCGAGGACGAGTCCGGCGAGGTCGCGGGTGACGGCGCCGGTGCGGAGCGGGAGGGAGCGGCGCAGGGGCCCGGCGAGCATGAGGGCGGCGGTGGTGCTGATGCCGAGGGCGTTGGCGGCGGCGAGGCCGAGTACGCCGTGGGCGGGGGTGAGGAGGGCCGCGCCGAGGGCGGTGACGGTGAGTCCGGCGAGCATGGCGGCGGCCGGGTACCAGGTCCTGCGCGCGGCGGAGAAGTAGGAGCGGATGAGGGCGCCGACGAGGGTGTGGCCGAGGAGGCCGAGGGCGTAGACGCGCATGACGGCGGCGGTCGCGGCCGTGTCGGTGGCGGTGAACGCCCCGCGCTGGAAGAGGAGTTCGATGATCTGCTCGGCGCAGGCGATGACGGCGGCGGCGCCGAGGAGGACGACGCACCCGGCGAGCGAGAGGTCGCGTTCGACGCGGCGGCGGGCGTCCTCGGCGCGGCCTTCGGCGAGGGCCTTGGCGACGACGGGGAAGGTGACGGTCGCGAGCATGAGCGACATGACCATCGGCACCTGCGCGACCTTCTGCGCGTAGTTGAGGTGGGAGATCGCGCCCGGGGCGAGTGCGGAGCCGAACCAGCGCTCGACGAGCACCTGCGACTGCCGGAAGAGCGCGAAGCACAGCACGGGTGCGAGGAGCGCGGGGTCGAAGAGGCGCGTACGGGCCCTGGGGGCGCCCCCGCTCGTGCCGCCGATGACGCGTCGCGCGCGCAACTCGCGTAGGAGGAAGGGCGCCTGTACGAGGACCATGAGCCCGCCGCCGAGCGCGACGCCGAGCGCGGCGGCGCGCACGCCCCAGCCCGCCCAGGCGCCGACGAGGGCCATCGCGGCGATGATGCCGGTGTTGTAGGCCACGTAGATGGAGGCCGGGGAGAGGTAGCGGCGGTGGACGCGCAGGGCGGCGCCGCAGTACCCGGCAAGACCGAAGCTGAGCGCGCAGGTCGCGGTGAGGCGGGTGCAGTCGACGGCGAGCCGGCGGCGCGGCAGGCCCGGGGCGAGGGACTCGACGATCCAGGGGGCGCCGGCGACGAGGAGGAGCGCGACGAGGGAGAGGATCGCGCAGAACTTGGGGAGCGTGGCGCGTACGAGGGCGCGGACGGGGTCGGGTTCCCCGGAGCCGCTCGTGGCGCGCAGGGCGAGGGCGAGGGAGAAGGCGGGGACGAGGACGAGCGCGGTGCCGTCCTCGATGAGGAGCGTGGAGGCGAACTCGGGGAGGGTCCAGGCGACGAGGAAGGCGTCGGTCTCCTGCCCGGCCCCGAAGAAGTGCGCGAGCGCCTGGTCGCGGACGAGCCCGAGGACGGACCCGGCGACGGTGAGCGCGGCGGTGATCCCGGCGGCCCGCGCGAGGAACCGGCCGGAGGGGTCGGGGCCTTCTGCGCGGGGGGCGGGGAGGGTCTTCGTGGGGGGCGGGGGGTTCGCGGCCTCGGTGGCAGTCGGGGGCGTCGCCGCGTGCGCGGGGGGCGCGGCGTGTCCCGGGGGCGTGGGCGCGCCGGGCGCGCCGGGTGCGGTGGGTGGTGGCCGGTGGGTCATGGGGTCCGCCTCTCGGAGGGCCGCGTACCGAGTCCCCACCAGGCGGCGAGGCCGAGGGCGAGGGCGGTCATGACGGTGGCGGGGCCGCCGATGTCCGCGTAGGTGAAGTCGACGAGCTGCCACAGGAGGAGGCCGCAGGCGACGAGTCCGCAGTCGAGGGGGCGGCGGCGCGGGGCGTGGCGCCGGTGCGTACCGGCGAGGCGGCGCACGCCCAGCAGGAGGAGCGCGGCCCAGCATCCGCCGAGGGCGGTGAGGCCGATGAGGCCCTGCTCGCTGAGGACGAGGAGGTACATGTTGTGCGGGGACAGCAGGGGCTGGACGCGGAAGTCCTGGCCCGCGCCGGCGGTGTCGCTGCCCGCGGAGAGGGCGAGGGAGGCGTGGCTGTCGCGGTGCGCGGGGAAGCCCTTCAGCCCGACGCCGGTGACGGGGTGTGCGCGCCACATGTCGCCCGCGGCGGCCCACAGGGTGTAGCGGTCGGTGACGGACTGGTCGGGCGCTTCGGTGACCTTGGTGATGCTGCTGAGGCGTTCCTGCAGCATCGCGGAGCCGATGCCGAGGCCGCCGACGAGGACGACGAGGACGGCGCTCACGCAGGCGAGGACTTTGAGGGCGCGGCGGGGTCCGGCGGCGAGGAGCTGGAGGCCGAGGACGGCGGCGGTGGCGATCCAGGCGCCGCGGCTGAAGGAGAGCGCGAGGGGGACGAGGAGCGCGGCGGCGCAGAGCGCGGCGAGGGGCCGTTGGCGGCGCGGGGCCTCCCCGGTACGGGCGAGGGCGAGGCCGCTCGCGGCGACGAGCCCGTATGCGACGACCGTGGCCATGCCCATGACGTCGCCGGGCCCGAAGGTGCCGACGGCGCGGATGTCCTCGCCCCGGTAGGAGGCGCCGGAGCCGGTGAGGTACTGGACGACGCCGAAGCCGCCCTCGGCGAGGGCGAGGGCGACGAGTCCCCAGGCGAGGACGCGGAAGTCGCGCGGGTCGCGGAGGGAGAGGAGGAGCGCGGCGGGGACGAGGACGAAGACCTGGAGGTAGCGCCCGAGCCCGGCGACCCCGGTCGCGGCGTCGGCGGCGCCGAGGGCGGCGAGGGCGAGGGCGAGGACGGGGGCGCCGAGGACGAGGGCGGCGCGAGGGGTGAGGCGGGGGAGGGAGAGGCGGGCGGCGCTGCTTTCGCGGGGGCCCGGGCTCTCGCGGAGGAGGCGCAGGACGACGGTGAGGACGAGCACGGCGGAGGCGGCGTCTGCGGGGGTCGCGCCCTCGGCGCCGGGGGAGGCGGGGTAGGCGAGGAGGGCGAGCACGGCGAGGGCGGGGAGCAGGCGGGCGGGGACGTGGCGGCGCAGGGCACGGGCCAGGACGGTGAGCGGAGCGGGCCGGCTCGCCTCGCGCGGGCCGAGGGGCGGCCCGGCGTGCGGGACGGCGGGGGCGGCGGGCTGCCCGGCGTGGCGGGTGGCGGCGGGGGTGCCGGTCTCGTGGCCTGACGCGTGAGTGGCTGACTGGGTCACGGGTCAGCTCCCCGAGGGGCGGACGAGCGAGAGGGCGGTGCGTACGAGAATCCGTACGTCGAGCCACCACGACCAGTGGTCGACGTAGTAGTTGTCGTGCCGGGAGCGGTCCTCGATGGAGGTGTCCCCGCGCAGGCCGCTGATCTGCGCCAGGCCGGTGAGGCCGACGGGCGCGCGGTGCCGGTGCCGGTAGCCCGCGTACGTACGGCCGAACTCGGCGACGAAGAAGGGGCGTTCGGGACGCGGGCCGACGAGGCTCATGTCGCCGCGCAGGATGTTCCACAGCTGGGGCAGTTCGTCGAGCGAGGAGCGGCGCAGGAAGCGGCCCACGGCGCTCACGCGGTCGTCGTGGGCGACGTTCCAGCGGGTGGCGGCCTCGCGGTCGTCGCTGGGGCGCAGGCTGCGGAACTTCAGGAGCGTGAAGGTCTTCCCGTACTGCCCGACGCGTTCCTGCCGGAAGAGCACGCCGGGGCCGTCGCTGAGGCGGACGGCGAGGGCGCAGCCGAGCAGGAGCGGCGAGAGGAGGACGAGAGCGGGGCCCGCGAGGGCGAGGTCCAGGGCGCGTTTGCCGGCGCCGGGGCGGCGGGGGCCGGGGGGCAGCGGGGTGAGCGGGTAGCCGGCGAGGGTGGTGGTGCCGGGCGCGGCGCCGTGTCCCGGGCCGCGCGCGTCGAGGCGCCACAGGGCGCAGCCGTGGGCGCGCAGGAGCCGCAGGTACGCGGCCGACGGCTCCCCGACGCACAGCGCGAGCCGCACGTCGTGCGCGCCGAGGGCGCGCCGCACCTCGTCGGCGGAGCCGAGCACGGGCACGTCCCCGGGTGTCCCGGCGCGCGGCCCGACGATCCCCACGGGCAGCACGACGGGCCGCTCGCACCGGCGCAGCACTTCGGCGACGGTGTGCGTACGGGCGTCCCCGATGAGCAGCGCGGCGGCGGGCCGCGCACGCCGCCGCGCCCGCCGCCGCCCGTGCACGAAGCCGCGCACGCCCGCGGCGACGAGACTCTGCGCGGCCCACGCGGTGAACAGCGCGGAGAGCGGCAGCGCCGCCGCGGGCCGCACGGCGGCGAGCAGCGCGGCGACGACGGCCCAGGCGAGGGCGGTACGGGCGCAGAGGGCCGGCACCTCGTCGAGCACCCCCGTCTCCGGCCCGGGCCGGTACAACCCCGCGGACCGCGCGGTCAGAACCAGCAGCACCCCACCGAGCACCCCCCACGCCCAGCCCCGCCCCACCCCGGCCACCAGCCCGCCCACCAGCACCCCGAGCAGGTCGGCGGTGACGAGGGCGAGGGAGGGGTGGGGGGCGCGGCGGGGGGTGGGGGTGTGCTGGGGGGTGGGGGTGCGGGCGGGGGTGCGCGTGGGGGCGGGGGTGCGGGTCGACGTGCGGGTCAGGGCGCGGGCCACGGCGCGGGACAGGGTGCGGGGCGGGACGCCGGTCGGGCTGCCGGTGGGGCGAGGTGGCGCCGTGGGAGCGCCGATCGGGCTGCCGGTGGGGCGAGGTGGCGCCGTGGGGGCACCGATCGGGCTGCCGGTGGGGCGAGGTGGCGCCGTGGGGGCACCGATCGGACCGCCGGTGGGGCGAGGTGACGTCGTGGGAGCGCAGGTCGGACTGGCGGTCGGGCGAGGTGGCGCCGTTGGGGTGCCGGTCGGAGCACCGGTCGGGCGAGGTGGCGCCGTGGGAGCGCCGATCGGGCTGCCGGCGGGGGCGTGGGTGGGGCGAGGTGGCGCGGTGAGAACGGAGCGAGGTGATGCCGTGAGGGCCGGAGCCACGGCTGCCGGAAAACGGGAACTCCCCCGCCCCGCCGCGCGTTGTGGCTCATCGGGGGCCCACTCATCCCCTAGGGGAAAACCCTGAGACGCCCCCCTGGACACCCCCAAGCCGCCACCGCCCCCACTCCCCGCGGCCCCCCTCTCCCCGCCCAGCACGAAGGTCTGCTCAGCGCCCATCGCACCTCGCGTCTCCGCCTCTCCCAGCCCCCTCGGCTCCGCACCAAGCGCTGCCCTCGCCTCCGCGCCCAGCGCGCCCCCCGCCTCCGCACCAAGCGCACCCCTCGCCTCCGCGCCCCGCGCCCCTCCCGTCTCCCCGCCCACCGGCTCGCCCGCGCCCCCCGCCGCACCCGACGGCGAAAGGGCCACGCGCACAAGGTCGTTCTCCACGCTCACGAGGTCATCGACTCCCTGGCAGGGCGGGTCCCGGCGGTCGTCCCGCGCGGGCCCGGAGGGGTGGTCCTGGGCGTCCGCGCGAGGAGGGCGCCGTAGAGCGCGGAGACGGCCCGCGCGGTGTGTCGTACGTCGTGGTGGGCACGGACGTGCGCGAGCCCCGCCGCGGCGAGGTCCGCGCGCAGCCCCGGCGCGCGCAGCAGGCGCGTGAGCGCGGCGGCGAGCGCCCCGGGCGCCTCGGGCGGTACGAGGCTGTGCGGCAGCGCCGCGCCCGGCAGGCTCTCGCGGGCTCCGCCCGTGTCCGTGAGGACGAGGGCGCGCCCGCAGGCCATCGCCTCCAGCGGCGCGAGCGCCATCCCCTCCCAGCGCGAGGGCAGCACCACGAGGTCCGCGGCCCGGTACCAGCGTGCGCACTCCCGCGCCGGCCCCGCGAACTGGACGCCTTCTCCCGCCTGTTGGCGCAACTCCGCCTCGTCGGGACCGTCGCCGACGAGGACGAGCCGCGCCCCGGGCACGGCCTCGCGCACGGCGGGCCAGGCCCGCAGCAGCACGTCCTGCCCCTTCTGCCGGCACAGCCGCCCCACGCACACGACGAGTGGAGCGCCGTCCCCGTACGCGTAGCGGCCGCCTTCGGGTCGGAAGGCGGCCAGGTCGACGCCGTTCGGCAGCACGGCGAACTCGCCTCGTACGCCCGCCTGTTCACCCGTACGCCGCTCGGCTTCGCTCACGCAGAGCAGCCGGTCGGCCCAGCGGGCCCCGTACCGCTCCCAGTGCCGCGCGAAGGCGCCGACAGGGCCGCCCGCCGCCTCGAACGACCAGGCATGCGGCTGGAAAACGGTGGGCAGCGCTCCGCGCACCACGAGGCGTGCGGCGAGACCGGCCTTCGCGCTGTGCGGGTGGACGAGTTGAGGCCGCACGACGTCAAGTACCCGTCGCACACCGGCCGTCTCGGCCCGCAGTGCTGGCCCGGGCGAGCGCCCCGCGTACCACTCGTGCACGAACGCGCCATATCGGGCCGCCTGTTCACCGAGTGTCCCGCCGGGCGGGCAGGCGAGATGCACCTCCAGACCCTCCGCGCGCTGCGCGCGCACGAGGTCCGTGACGACTCGCGCGACGCCCCCTTCGACGGGCTGTGCGATATGCAGGACACATGTACGTGGCGGGAGTTCGCACTGCTCTGCTGACACTGACACGCGCGCTTACCCAACTGTGCTGAGATGGACGGGATGACGGAGCGGGGAGACGTGTCAGTCGCGTCGCCCGCCGACCCCGGTACCGGCCTTGGTGCCGCCCGCCGCCGCGTCACCGCCCTCTCCGCCCGCCCGCGCCTCGTCCGTCTGGGCCCAGAACGCCCCCAGCCACACCGCGTCGCGCTGCGCCGACACGTCGACCCGCAGCCCCCTGCCACCGGGCCGCAGGGCCTCGCGCAGGTCGAGGACATCGGAGTCGTAACCGAAGGTGTGCGGCAAGCCTCCGCGCGAACTCTTCGCGTGAGCTGTTGAGTTGTCGCTGATGGTCGAGTTGAGGAGGTCGGCGGTCGGGTTGGCCGCGCCGCCACCGAGCGGGACGGGCCGCGCCTCTCCGGTACGCACCGTGACCGCGTCCCCGTCGATACCCCGGTCCCCGTCGTACGCGACGATCCCCGCGCGGCCGGAGGCCCCGGCCGGGACGTGGTGGCCCGGGAGTTCGAGGCGGAGCGTGCGGCGGTCGCTGTCGTCGACGCGCAGCGACTCGAAACCGTCCCACAGGGAGAGCCGCCGCAGCGACGCCCCCGGCTCCTCCCAGGCGGCGACGAGCGTCCACCCGCCCCAGCCGCCCGTCGCGGAGTGCCCCTTGGCGATGGGGAGTTGGGCGACGGTCCAGTCACCCGGGCCGCTCGCGCGCACGAGGTCGGTGACGTCGGCCGAAGCGTGCAGGGCCTCCGCGCCACCCGCGACACGGTGCCCGATCGTCGTATCGGCACTGACCTTCCGGTAGGCGCCGCCGGGCTCCGCGATGAGGACGGTGCCCGCGTCCGCGAGCGGCTTCTGCTCGCCGACGCGCAGGTTGCCGCCCCAGTACAGGCGCGCGTAGCGGATGCGCGCGCCCTCGGGGAGGTCGAGGCGGGCGCGGGTGGAGTTGTAGGTGTTCGGGTCGTCGTCGCTGTCCGCGTACGACAGCGCGTAGTCACCGTTGTTGGGCGCGGTACGCCCCTTGGCCGCCCCCTCGCCGCGCCGCGCGCCCGCGCACGCCGGCACCCCCTTCACGGCCGGCGCCTCGCAGACCACGGCCGAGGCGGCGGCCCGCGCGAAGCCCCCGTGCAGGGTGGCGCTCCAGCGCGGCGCGAAGGGCAACCGGGCGGCGGTACGGGGCGCGGACGCCGCGGCGGGCCGGCCCTTCGCGTGGGGGGCGTCGGCTCCCTCGGCCCGGACGGAGGCACCCGCTCGCTCGCCCCGCACGGAGGCGCCCGCCCCCTCGCCCCGCACGGCGGCCCCCGCGAGCGGTCCTTGGGCGAGGGCGGCGAGGGCGAGCAGCACGCAGGCCGCGCCACGGCGCACCACGGCGGACAGCGGGAGTCGGCTTCGCATGACGGCCCTCCGGGGGCGGCGTAGGGGGCGGGACAGTCCGGACTCACGATCCAGAAAGGGGACATTACGCCCGACATGCCACTGAATTGCACACTGCTGGCAAGTCATGACAATGAGGGCGGAACGTCGGGACTCTAACCCCGGCCCCCCGGAGAACGCGTCAGCATCGACGAAGCGGTTCGGGTGTACTTGTCAGATCGACTGCCGAACCCCTCGAACAGCCCATCCCGCACCCGCCCACCAGCGACGACTCCCCGAGCGCACGGTCACACAAGGTGATCACCGGCCGGGCGCGGCGTGTTCCGCGCTCCGGGCCGGGCGGCGTTTCACCTTTTCGGGGCACAACGCGCGGGGTCCCGACGGCGTTGTTGCAGACGCCGGGTCAGCCCCGGCACCCCGGCCCGCGACGCAGCCAGCGGCACCGGCCGGGCACCCCGCACGATCCCTCGACACCCGTAAGGAGCGCGTCGCCATGTCGCGTACCGCCAAGGCCCTCGCCCTCTCCTCCGTCGCCGCCGCCGCGCTCGTCGGCTCGGCCGGCCTCGCCTCCGCCGACGCCGGCGCGCAGGGCGGCGCCGCCTTCTCGCCGGGCGTCCTCTCCGGCAACGCGGTGCAGATCCCGGTCCACGTGCCGGTGAACCTCTGCGGCAACACGATCAACGTCATCGGCCTGCTCAACCCGGCCTTCGGCAACACCTGCGTGAACGCCTGACGACCGGAACGGTGGGGCGGCCCGCGCGCGTGGCCGCCCCACCGGCTCGGCCCACGGGGGCGCCGCCCCGATCCCCCGCTCCTCGGACTCCCCCAGCCCTCGGCCGGGAGGTGCCCCCACAGGGGCGGTCATCGCCACCGCCGAAAGGACTCCGCATGCCCGCGAAACACCGCAAGCCCCGCACCTCCCCCTCCGCCGCCAAGGCCGCCGCCGTCGTCGTCGGGGGTCTCGCCGCCGCCACCGCCGCCGCGCCCGCCTTCGCCGCCCCCGCCGTGGACACCGCCGCCCTCACCCCGAGCAGCCTCAACGGCGGTTACTACGCCGCCGCGACGGGGCTCCAGGGCGCCGTGGACACCGTCGCGAACGACGCCCTCGACCCCTCGAAGCCGGACTCCCTCGGCAAGACCGTCGACGCCGTCGCCCGCGAGGCGAAGCCGCTCCTGCCGCAGCAGAAGCTCGACCCGGCCTCGCTCGTACGGGAGGGCTCCACGACCGGCGCCGCCACCGGCCTCCTCGGCGGGCTCCCCCTCGGCGACCTCGCTGGCACGGGTGGCCTCGGTGACCTCGGTGGCGCGGGTGGCCTCGGCGGCCTCGGCGGCTGAGCAACCCTCACGCCTAGCGGCGACCCCACACCGTCCGGAACGGCCTTATGGAGGCCCCCACACCGACCGGAACGGCCGTGCGAACGCGCTCCCCTTTGGAGTGATGGCCGGTTCGGGCTCCCCCGGACAGGTGAAAGAGCGGGGGGCCGGTCGGGGCGGAGTCGCTAGGGTCCGGGGGTGACTTCGACCGACAGCGCGCAGCGCGTTTTCCGTCCCGCCGAACTCGGCACGCTCGTCGTCGTGGCGTGGAGCGGCAAGCACCCCGACGACGACCACGACATGCCGTTCCTGCTCGCCTACCCGCTCGGCGACGGAACGGCGGGCCACGAGGGGTCCACCGAGGCGGCCCTCGCCCTGCTCGCGGACACGAAACTCCCGGTCGGCGGCACGCTCCTCGACGGTACGCAGACCTCCACGCTCCCTCTCACCCTCCTCGTCGAGGCGGGCTCGGCCGCGCTCACCATGCCCCCGAACCTCAACGCCCAGTGCGAGGTCCCCCCGGAGTGGTTCGCCGCCGCCAAGCAGCGCGGCTACGCCTACTTCATCTTCGCCACCCGCCCCTGGCCGCAGGCCGTCCCCGGACGGGAGATCACCGAGGAGGCGCTCGCCACGTTCGTCGGCGACACCGAGATGCTCACCTCCTCCGCCCACGTCCTCCTCCCCGTCCGCAGCCTGCGCTGACCCGCGCCACCCCCAGGGGCCGGACCCGGCGCCAGGCCCGGCCCCGCGCCATTCCCCACACCACGGCCCCCCTCCCCCACCACGGCCCTCCTCACGTCACCGCGCCCCTCCCCCACCACCGGCCCCCGGCTCCCCGAAACGCGGCTCACGTGTCGCGCTTCGCGCGCAGGCCGCGACACCGCGCGCGCCGCTCGGCCGAAACCGAACCGAACCGGACCGGTCGGCCTCCCGCACCAGCCGCACCACGCCGCGCCCCGGCCCCGCCCCGGCACCCGCCGGCGTGCGCGCTCCTCCCGGCGCGCGCAGCCGCGCGCGCCCCGTCCCCGGGGAACCACCACCGTCATGACCACGCCTCCCCCGCCCCCCACCGGTCCCGTCCCGGGCAACCCCTACGCGAGCCCGGCCCCCCCGCCGCTCCCGCACGCCGGGCCCCCCGCGGCACCCCGCCCCGCCCCGTACGCGCTCCCCCACCCCGTCCCCGGCGGTCTCCCGGCCGCCTCCACCGCCCCCACCGGCTGCGTCGCCTGCGGCGCGGCGCCGGCCGTGGACGTGACGATCCGGGGCCACCAGGGCTTCCTCTTCTTCCCGCGCTTCCTCAGGGAGGACGGCCACCTGTGCCGCGACTGCGGTATCGGCCTCGTCCGGCACATGTCCGCCCGGACCCTCTGGCAGGGCTGGTGGGGGATCGTCTCGCTCGTCGCGGCGCCGGTCACGCTCGTCATGAACGCCGTCACCCGCAGGCGCCTCGGCGAACTCGCCGCGCCCACCGGCGCCACGCGCCCCGGCATGCCCCTCGGCAAACCCCTCCTGCGCCGTCCCACCGCGCTCCTCCTGCTCACCCCCGCCGCCCTGCTCTGCGCCGTCCTGTACTCCCAGTCCATCGACGACAGCCCCGGCAGCGCCCAGGCCGGCGACTGCGTCCACCTCGACAACGGCCCCCTCGCCGCCGACCCCGGGGCGCGCGTCGTCTCCTGCGACAGCGCCGAGGCGACGTACGAGGTCTCCGAACGCCACGGCGCGCCGGACGCGCGCTGCGCACCGGCGAAGGGCTCCTCCCCCCTCGCCTACTCCGAGACCGGGCTCGCCGGCTTCACCCTGTGCCTGCACACCCACGACACCGGCACCGCCCCCGCACCTGGCCTCCCCGGCTGAACTCCCCCGCGCCGTTCGCACCGTCCCCACCGCCCGCGCCGCCCCCACCGCCCCCTCCGGCCCTGTGTCTCCCCTCACCCCCACCCGTCCGAACTTGTTCGTCACGAACACGTTCGTTACGGTGGAGACACCACCCGCCCTCACCCCCCCCCGGAGGCAGCCATGACCAGCACACCCACCCCGGCGACCGGCCCCACGGCCACCACCCCGCACTACCCCATCGCGATCATCGGCGGCGGCCTGAGCGGCCTCCTCCTCGCCCGCGTCCTCATCGAAGGCGGCGCCGACGCGACCGTCTTCGACCTGGAGAGCGGCCCCGAGGCCCGTACCCAGGGCGGCATGCTCGACATCCACGAGGAGACGGGCCAGGCCGCCCTGCGCACCGCGGGGCTCCACGCGGAGTTCCGCGCGAGGGTGCACCCCGGCGGCGAGGCCGTCCGCGTCTGGGACAAGGCCGGGGCACTCGTCCACGAGGAGGCCGACGACGGCGAGGGCGACCGCCCCGAGATCGACCGCGGCGACCTGCGCGCCCTCCTCCTCGCCTCGCTCCCCGCGCCCGCCCTGCGCTGGAACTCCAAGGTCACCGGCGCGCGCCCGCTCGGCGCCGGGCGCCACGAGGTCACCCTCGCCGACGGCACCGTCTTCACCACCGGTCTCCTCGTCGGCGCGGACGGCGCCTGGTCCCGTATCCGCCCCCTCCTCACCCCGGCCAGGCCCACCTACACGGGCATCTCGTTCATCGAGTTCGACCTGATGGACGCCGACGCCCGCCACCCGGAGGCCGCCGGGGTCATCGGCGGCGGCATGTGCTTCGCGCTCGGCGGCGGCCAGGGCTTCCTCGCCCACCGCGAGACCGACGGCTCCCTGCACATCTACGCCGCGCTCCAGGCCCCCGAGGAGTGGCTCGACGCGCACGACTTCTCCGACGCCGAGCAGACCCGCGAGCTGCTCCTCGACGCCTTCGCCGACTGGGCCCCGCACCTGCGCGGGCTGCTCGACGAGGCCGAGGAGGGCTTCATCCCGCGCCGCATCCACGCCCTCCCGGCCGGCCTCACCTGGGAGCGCGTCCCCGGCGTCACCCTCCTCGGCGACGCCGCACACCTCATGTCCCCCTTCGCCGGAGAAGGCGCCAACCTCGCCCTCGCCGACGCCGCCGACCTCGGCACCGCCCTCCTCGCCCACCCCGGAGACACCGAGGCCGCCCTCGCCGCCTACGAGTCCGCCCTCTTCCCGCGCGCCGCCGAGACGGCCGCGATGTCCGCCGCCTCGCTCGACATGCTCTTCGGCGAGGACCCGGCCCGCCGCCTCGTCGACATGTTCACGGGCACGTACGACCCGCGGGACTGACCCCCGCCCCCTTACCCCCACACCCCCGTCGCCACCGCGACCCCCACACAACCAGCCCCGAGCCCCGCCGCCATCGACAGGAGCGCGTTGCCGAGCGCGAGACGTCCCGCGCCGGTCTCGGCGAGGCGCAGCGTCTCGTACGAGAGCGTCGAGTACGTGGAGAGCGCCCCGCACAGCCCCGTACCGAGCAGCGCGACGACGTGCGAGGACGCGGCGCCCGCGAGAGCCGCGCCCGTCACCAGGCCGAGGACGAGACACGCGAGGACGTTCACGCTCAGCGTCCCCCAGGGGAAGGCGCCCCGGCGCCGCGCCGTGACCCAGCGGTCGGCGGCGTACCGCGCGGGCGCGCCGACGAGCGCCCCCACCACCACGAGCAGCCAGTTCATCGCGCCCCCTGCGCTTCCGCGACCGTCTCGAACCGCTCCCTGAGCGCGTACCGCGCGAGCGAGGCGCTCCCCCACACCGCGAGCACCGCCGCCGCCATCGTCCCGAGGAGGCACGCCCCGGCCGCCACGTACCGCCCGGCGACGAGCAGCCCGCGTACGTCCATCGCGTACGTGGAGAACGTCGTGAACCCGCCGAGGACCCCTGTGCCGAGGAAAGGCCGCACCAGGCGGTGGGTGTGGGGGCGCAGTTCGGCGACGACGGCCATGAGAACGCCGATCAGCGCGCAGCCGACGACATTGACGAGGAGGGTCGTCCACGGAAAATGACCACGCGCGGTCGGCCACAGCACGGCGGCCCCGTACCGCGCCACCGCCCCGAGCGCCCCACCCGCGGCGACGACGGCGAACACGGGCCCCTGCCCGTCCCACAAGCCGCTCGCGGGCACATCCGCCCCGACATCGGGGTCAACGGGTTCGGGCGCCGGGTCACGCGGCTTCACAGCTGTCACGAAGGGTCTCCCACTCGCTCGGGCGCACGCGTCGGCGCACACCTCACCTCGCAAGCAGGGACCGTTGGCGGCTCGCCGCGGTTGGGAACGGTGGGCCCCACCACCGTGGCTCCCCCGCCGAACGCGGAGCCCCCGCCATGCTACTCCGAGCCCCACGAGGACGAGGAGCGCGCCCACCCTGGTCCACGCGGAACCACCAGGCGCCCCAGGCGCACAACCCACGGAGCCCGGCAGAAAATTCTCAGCACGGTCGAGACCACGAAACCGGTCCGGCGGGGCGACCCGCTGACGCACCAGCAGGCCGACGACGTTGAGGGGCTCGTCCCACGCCGAGAGGTCCCCACGCCCGGCGAGCCGGTCGAGCCCTTCGACAAGCGCCGCATCGGGCATCCGAAGGCAGACGGCGCGGGACATACCGACGCACCCTTGCCGTTACCCCGACCGGCCACCGGCAAGGCGGCCCACGGCACGGACACCAGCGAAACCTACGGCCACCCGCTCACACCCGAGTTGCCCATCGCCCCCTCTAATTGGTCGTTTCAGAATGAGGTGCGGAGCCGCCTAAGCAGATGATGGCGCAGGCGAGTTGGAGGAGTCCCTGGTGCAGGTCTGCGCGTATCTCGTAGCGGATGCGCAGACGCTTGAACGGGTGGAGCCACGCGAACGTGCGCTCTACCACCCAACGTGTCTTGCCCAGGCCGGAGCCGTGCAGGGCGCCGCGTCGGGCGATCGTGGGGACGATGCCCCGTGCCCACAGGAGTCGGCGGTGCTTGAGGAAGTCGTAGCCGCGGTCGGCGGACAGGCGCTTCGGCTTGTGACGGGGACGGCCACGACGTCTGCGGATGCGCGGAATCGCGTCCAGCAGCGGGATGAGTTGGGTGACGTCGTGCCGGTTGACGCCGGCCAGCGAGTGGTGTGCCGTGACGGTCGACTATCACATGGTGCTTGCTGCCGGGACGGCTTCGGTCGACCGGTGAAGGTCCGGTGTGATCCCCCCTTTGAGGGCCCTGACGTGCGAGCCGTCGATCGCGCAGTCGTCCATGTCCAGCAAGTCGGTATGTCGCAGCTCGACGAGCAGGGCCTCATGCAGGCGGGCCCACACTCCAGCCTCGGTCCAGTCCCTCAGCCGCCTCCAGCAGGTGACCCCAGAGCAGCCGATCCGTTCGGTAGGGACGTCCGTCTACGAGACGCCCTTCGCAGGACATACACGATCCCGGCCAGACAGGTGCGGTCGTCGACTGGCTTCCGTCCGGGGAACCGGTGCCGCCGCGGTGGCCGGGGCGGGATGAGCGGGGCTATCCGCTCCCACAGGTCATCGGGTACAAGATCACCGTTCACGCCGGAAGCGTGCCAGAACAAAGCAGTTGAGGAGGGAAGATCGGCCCGGCACACTCGCCCGATGAGCCACGGCACACCATCCGGCAGCTTGGATGAACCCTGGTACCGCGTCCACACCGAGCACTTCGAAGCAGCTTTCCTGCCGGACGCCGACGAGGACCTCGACGCGGTGAACGACATTGACGTCGAGGTGCGGCTGCGAGACGGATTTCGGTGGAGCGCAACCATGTGCACGGTTGGTCACGTTGAAACGCTGATGGAGCGGTGGGCGGCGAGCGGCGAAGCTCTGGGAGGACGCTACTTCTGGTGCTCGGAGGGGCTCATCGTCCGCGACGCCGGCATCAGCAACATGATTCAGGTCCTCACCGGCCTGGTCGAGAACGGCGAGTTCACGCAGATCCTGCACGCCTCGAAGGACTGACCCCGCTCAGCCCGCTCCTCTCATTCTGAAACGATCAGTAAGCCGAAGGCCGAGCCGGGCGGCGTCCGCACGGCGGGATAGCCCCCTCGTCGCGGGGTTGCTGCCGGTAGGCAAGGAGAGAGCCGGGCGCGACGAGCCAAACAGACAAAGACGGGAAGTGCGCCAACCTACCCACCTGGGGCGACGAACAGGCAGTCCGAACACGCGAGTCACGCCGCCGTGCCCACACCTCGGACGAAGGCACAGCCACTGCGCACTCTCAGACCGGCCAGCCGCAGCCAACCCAGGTCACAATCTACGCAACCTGGGACTCAACGGAGCCACCTTCGGGATTCGAACCCGAGACCTAGGCATTACGAGAGCCTGCAAGATCATGACGGGTGGTGCCGGATGACGCCCCAGCATCCCGTTTTCCCAGGCCAGAGGCGCCCGACCCTGATCATCGTGCGGCTGGACCCGCCTCAGTGCCACCCAGTCCGCTCACGCACAGCTCACTCATCAGGAGCTCCTCACAACCCTGAAACAGTTGGCGAGAGTCCTCAGGGCCCTCGCCAAGTACGATCCACACTTCGGCAACGAGTCACTCCTACTCGGAACCACATGCGATCAGCTGCGTAATTGGATAGTGACTACGCGATTCCAGTCATTGGCAGGAGCTGAGGCGTTCCAGCAGACACCGGGGCAGCAGCGGCCGTGAATCCACTCTCGGGGACTGCTGCAATTGCCTCCTCAGCCGTGGCCAGGTAGCTGGGTGACACATCGATACCGACGAAGCGCCGCCCGAGCGCGCGGGCCGCAACGCCAGAGCTGCCACTCCCGACGAACGGGTCGAGCACCAGGTCGTTAACATCCGTGCTTAGGGCGATGCAGCGACCGGGCAAGGCAGTAGGAAACTGAGCACCATGCCCGCCCCGACCGCTGGACGTAGGCAGGACCCAAACGTCTGACAACTTATCAGATTCCCAGCCAATGTTACGCCCCCCCAAGGCAGGCCCCGTGGCGCGGTAAGCAAGTTTGTTGAACTTAGGGGTACGGGTCGTCGACAAATGAAGGATGTACTCCATCCCCCTGCTAACACGCGAGTTCTGCGGCTCGGGGGTGCTGCTCGTCTTGACCCAACTGATGACGCTCTTGACGTAGTAGCCAACCCGGCTGGCCCGCTCCGCTACTTGCGATGGAATCATGCACTGTTCCCCATCCTTGAGGTACGAGTGCCCAGCGCTGTATCGACGGCAGTCATAGTCACCCCAGGACCGGCCATCCTTGCCTTGCATCGCCTGAAGCGTCTCAGCCGCGTTGCTGCGGATCTGAGTGCGGGTGTTGTAAGTGTCACCCAGGTTCCACCAGACCGAGCCGTTAGCGCTTACCCGAGAGTGCAAGTGATGCAGGATCTGCACCGTGTGACGGACGAAGGCTTCAGGAGTCTGCTCATGGCCGTACACGCACTTCTCTCCATCGGCCCAGACAACCGTGGTGGCCTCTTTGTAGACTCGCACTCCCCAATACGGAGACGACGTCACAACGCACTGCACGGAACCGGCCGGCAGGCGATCTAGGTGGTCCAGAACACTGCCTTCAATGAGAGCGTAGGTATGCGGCTCGACGACGCTAGGCGTCGGATCCGACTTGGCAGCGGCAGACACAAGGTACGGAAGGATCATGCTCCGTGGGACGAAGGTCTCACTAAACGCGTCTTGATCCAATAGCAACAGGACATCGTCGACCGAGAGATCACCACCGTGCCCCACGGCCCGCCGAATGAACACCGGAGACATGCCCACGACAGGAGCAACCTCCTTGACGGTGAACCGCTCGGTGCGCTGAGCCCAGGCGGAGCGGTCCAGCGCAGCTACAGGCGTCTTCGGCTTGATGTCGGGCAGCCGAGGGCTTGAGGCGGTAGCCACGGTATTCCCCTCCGTCACATTTGTGGTATCGGTCGGCGAACCCTATCGCAATGCATGAGCCGACCAGGATAAGGTCGCCGTATCTTCGCTACCCCCGCGTCATCGTGACGCCGCAGCCCTCCTGTGATCAGGGGTAGCTGTGTGCAAGTGAGACGAGATCGACTGCCGTATGACCGCGGCCGGACACGGGGAGAGATGTTGCGCTGCTCACAGAAGGCATTGGAGCGGGCCCTGCTCCAGCTCGCCGAGCACGCCGGGGACAACCAACATCGGTCGAACTGGATGTCCACGTTCCTGGCCGCCTGCTGGGTCGATGCCGCGGGCTACCCAAGCACGATCAATGGCGTCAACCAGGCCGTGGACGACCTCTTCGTCCTGCTGCCCGACAACCGGGACCATGGCCGCATCAACCCGTTCGTGCGCTCCAGCGCCTCAGGCCGCTGGCTGAAGATCACCGACTCTGGGCGTTCCACGGTCTGGAACACCGGAACCCGTCAGGGGACACAGAGAGTCCTGTTCAACCAGGAGCACTTCAAGCACGGGCTACGACCAGACGCCATCGACGTCTTGCTCGAAGGGATCGGTGATGACGCACCGCTGCCCCGCCGGGACGCGCTGGCCGTCTTCCTCACCCGCGAACACCTCTGGGATGCCGAGCCTACCCGCGCGCAGCTACACGAAGAGGCCCGCCAGAAACTCGGCCTGAGCGCCTACGATTTCACACGAATCACTGCAGATGAGGAGCTTGGCTGCCCGATACTGGGGGACCCTGAATGGAGCCCCGAGCTGATCGAGCACTCCACGCTCCGCCCTCCAGCTCCCAGCCGCCTTGAAGAGGAGCCGTCGCAGGAACAGACACCTTTGTGGCCAGTTGAGCGCGAAGACGCGCTCAAGCAGCAGAACCACGAAGCACTCACCTGGACACAGGGTGTGTGCCATTACTCCTTGCGCGATGTGGACGTCGATGCCCTGACGCACCAAGTTCTAGAGAGTCTCGCAAATGCCCATATGGCGCTGCCAGATACCGAACGCCTGGTGCGGCGCTGCGTCAACGCCCTCCTCGTAGGAAACCTGATACTCCAAGGCCCGCCAGGTACTGGCAAGACCACGCTGGCGCGTCTACTTGCGGATGCCTTCGAGGTCCAGCTGGTAGAGGCTACTGCCACCAGCGAATGGTCCCCTTATCACGTCGTCGGTGGTTTTCGCCCGGCCGCCGATGGTGGGCTGAGCGCAACCCACGGCGCTGTTACCCGTGCCGCCCTGCAGTGCGCCCAAGTCGTCCGACAGGACGAAGGGGAGAAGGTTGAGGCGGAAGCGAACGACGATTCCCTGTCCGGCTACCAGGCTGCCTGGCTATTCATCGATGAATTCAACCGAGCCGACATCGATAAAGCGATCGGTTCCTTGTTCACCGTGCTGTCTTCTTGCGATGCCCAGCATCTCCAGAAGACACCAGTGGACCTGTGGTTCGAATCCACGCCAGACCGCCGGAAGCTTTGGATTCCGGCTCGGTTCCGGATCATCGCGACAATGAACGACCTGGACACTTCCTTCGTCAACCAAATGTCGCAGGGCCTGACCAGAAGATTTCAATTCGTAACTGTAGGAGTGCCCACGGAGCGGGCAAGCGCAGATCAGCCAATGACCGAAGAGTTGCGCCAGGCGCTCGCATCAGCGCACCGCTGGCTCCAGGATACGTACAGCCAGGACCTGCCCGCCGGCTCTCTTGAGGAGGCAAGCCAGGAGTGTGAAGAGGAGCTGAAGCGTTTGCAGGACGTGGTCGATGGCTTGCGGCAGCCCGACACGGGACCGGGATGGCCGGTGGGCACCGCACAGATCGTTGACGTCCTCCGACTGATGCTGTTGCAGCGGGCGAGCAACTCAGGCGTCGACTTGGCGGCCGTGGTCGATGACGCCGTGGCCGACCGCGTTGTGCCCCAGATGGCAGGTGTGGGCAACGAATGGCAGGCGTTCGCCGGGCTCTTCGAGGCCCAGGGCTTCGCTGCCGCAGCCCACGCGCTTCGCCATTTGGCCGACCCCCACCACATGCCGTGAACACCCTCATGCCTGCTGGCGATGACAATGGGGGGATCGCGCGAAGTGGTGGAAAGGACGGCTTTGCAGAGCGAATCAGCCGCGGCGGCGCTCTGAGCCCAGCGGCACGGCAAGCGGCCATCGCCACAGCGATTTCGATTGTCGGCCGTTACTTCGTCACGGGAAATCAGCCACTCACTCCGCAAGCTGCGCTCGGCCATAAGGACACCAACGCCCCAGGTGCGGGCATCGAGCAGTCCCCAGATACCTTGCTAGATGCACTACGGCTGCGGGTCGCTCTCGCCGCTGCACGGCGAATCGGGCTAATCCTCAACCGAATCGCCGGCCGGTCGACCTTCCGCTACGAGCTACGGCCAGAAGAGAGCACTGGGCAGGTAGCCGGACAGCTCGACGCTAGCCGCTACCTAATGCGGCTTGGCACGGTCGCAGATGTGCCGACATACCCGGTGCTAACTGTCCGGCGAACCGAGCACACTCCAGAAAACGTCCTCGCTGCCTATGCCACCCGATGGCTGCTCCGCGAACTGCAGGCAAGCATGGCGGCAGTCCGCGTACCCCCCGCCGGCCCCGAGCATCGTCGTTACCTGGAGGAGCGGCAGTCCCTGGAGCGTGCCCTACGTCTGCCATGGCTGATGGCGTGCATCCCTGCGTCGGCCCATGTACAACACCACCGAGCTGAACGCGACCTAATTACGTCGGTTAAGCGGCGGCTCAACCGCCGCGAGATCGCCAACGCTGCGCCCTACGTCGAGCTGGTCCAATGGGTTGAGCGTGTCTTGGCTGGCGAGCCCGTAGTCGACTCCGGCGACCTGGAGTGGGACTTCTACGGTGACCAATTTGACACCCGTTTGTTTGAATTGTGGTGCCTCAGGGTTCTGGCAGTCGAAATCTCACGGCAACTCGTGGCGACCGTGCCAGATCTAAATCCTAGCTGGCGGGACGGAGAGTCGGCGTATACATGGCACCAATACGCGGGCACGATCGAGTTGTATTATCAGCGTTCTCTGCCCCGTGTGGCTCCCGAACGTCGAGCGCGTTGGCGCCGAGATGACGGCGTGCCACTCGGGGGTATACCCGACATGATCATCCGGGCGGTTCGGCGCGGCGATCCCGCCTCCGAACGATTCGCGGTAATTGACCCGAAGCTGCGCCAACGTGGCGGCCCTCCCACTGAAGAGCTGTACAAGATCCTCGGTTACCTAGAGAATTTCGGCTTGTCCAGCCACCCGCTCGGTGCGATCCTGTTTCAGACCACCGACACCGACGGCCTAACCGGCTACTTGTATCGGGCGGGTGGTCTTAATGTTGACGAATCTGACGCTCTCAGTGACGGCGCGCTGTACGCGGTCCGGCTGAACCCTGCCGCGCTCACTGCGAGCACGAGTGCTCTAACGCCGTTTGTGACAGACATCCTCAGCATGCTCAGCATCCCTCGCCTGGACCTCTATGCAGACGAGGAGCCCAATAGCGACGCCCCTGAGCGTTTCTACCGTGCAAAGCAGGCCGAGCTTCGTGCATACGCCGGCACGATCCCGCCCAGTCTTCTCAACCAGTCACGTCATCGAGTCCGCATGGCGTTGGGCGACACGCGCTGGCAGGCCCTTGGCGATCAAGCGCAAGCCATGCTTGCCACCGCGGAGTATATCGGCTTCGCTCTACTTGCCGACTCCGAATCCTCCCCAGAGACGGTCGACGACTACTCCGGCCCTGTGATCGGGGTGTGCGCCAGCATCGAAAGCGTCTTGCATGACTGGGTGATTACCCCTGCTACAGCGCATGACCCAGCACTCCAAGAAAGCTGCGGGAAAGCAACTTTTGGAGCAGTCATCAGCCTTATCGAAGATAGCCTTAAGGCGATCAATAATCCGCTGCCTAAGCATCTCGCGGTCCGGGCATATCTCGAAGGCTCTGGCTGCAATATGGGAATCTTCAGCGACCTCATCCTTCCACTCAGGCGAATCAGCCAGAATTTCCGCAATCCGGCCGCGCACCGTCACGTCCTGGAACAACAGGCTTGGACGAGGCTATGGCAGCTTGTGGTGAGCGAAGACAGAATTCTGGCGCAGGTCATCGACGCCGTGTGCCCACCTGTCGATACCGCTGACGACGACGCGAGTGCCGGCGCAGGAGACCTCCCGTAGGTGCCAGGCATCACCCCGAACTTCTCCCTACCTGTTGTCGAGGGGCGACGGCCCACACTGCCGACCGAAAAGCCGAGGCCTTCCGCAAACCGCCTGCTCAGAGTTCGCTCCTTCGTCGAGGAAGAGGGCGTCACGTCACACCCCGTTCCTATGGCCAGAAGTTGCCGACGCAATCGACCCGCCCGGAGCCAACCCCGAAACCACCGAGGAGAACGATCTTTCAAGGGCTTTACATACCGCCGCTGCTCCTGCCGCGACCCGACCGGATAGGAACTTGGCACCTCCTGCCCCAAGCGCAACAGCAGGAATCACTGCACCTACTCCGTGCGCCAGGAGCTGTCGCCTCGCGAGGACGGCAGCCGGCGCTCCTTCGCCCGGGGCGGGTACGCGAGCCTCAAGGCCGCCCAGGCCGATCTCGACCACGTGCGCGCCCTGCTCGGGCTGGCCGACTCGGACGACCCCGAGGGCACCGAATCCGTCTCCGAGATGCTGTCCGAGGTCAGCCGCGAGCGCTCACCCCTGCCCGAGGTCGAGGAGACGAGGCGCCGCCTCAGCTCCGGCCAGGACCTCATCGGCAGCCTGACCGTCGGCGAGTGGCTCGACCGACGGCTGGCCGCCAAGCGCATACGCAAGTCCGGCCTCAACCGCTACGAGACCGACATCCGCGTCCACCTGAAACCGCGCATCGGCAAGCGGTCTGGACCGATTGCGCGTCAGTCACCTCAGCGAGATGTTCGCGGACATCCGCGACGCCAACACCGAGATCCTGGAGCACAACGCCCAGCGACGGGCAGCGCTCGACGCGCTGACGGTGGTGCCGTGGAAGGGCACTGAGAACCGGGACCGCCGCAAGGCCATGAAGGCCGCGATCGACGCGATGCCGCCGTTCCGGCGGGTCACCGGACCCGCTACGCGCCTGCACGTGAAGGCCACGCTCCGGTCCGCCCTGAACGACGCGATCGGCCAGCAGATCATCACGTTCAACCCTGCCGCCCACGTCGAGATCGACCCCGTACGCAAGCCCAAGGCGCTCGTGTGGACCGACGAGCGGGTCGCCAAGTGGGAGCAGACCGGCGAGAAGCCCTCGCCCGTGATGGTGTGGACGCCGGAACAGACAGGCGCCTTCCTCGACTTCGTCGCAGAGAACCGGCTGTACGCCATGTGGCACCTGATCGCGTTCCGGGGCTTGCGCCGTGGCGAGGCGTGCGGGCAGCCGTGGTCGGAGACGAACCTCGACGCCCACTCCCTCACCGTCTCCTCGCAACTCGTGCAGGACGGCTGGGATGTCGAGGCATCCGATCCGAAGACGTACAGCGGCTACCGAGTGATCGCGCTCGACGACGACACCGTGGGGGTCCTGAAGCGACACCGCGAGCGCCAGGACGCGGACCGCGCGGAGTGGGGCACGGCCTGGGTCGAGACCGGCCACGTCTTCACCCAGGAGGACGGCTCCTGGCTCCACCCGGGCAAGGTGACCGACCTCTTCGAGCGCTTGGTCGCTGCCTCCGGGCTCCCGCCGATCCGCCTGCACGACCTGCGGCACGGCGCGGCCACCCTCATGCTCGCCGCCGATATCGACATCACGATCGTGTCGGACACCCTCGGGCACAGCGACACACGGATCACGCGCGACATCTATCAGAGCGTGCTCCCCCACGTCGGCAAGAGCGCCGCCGAGGCGACCGCGAAGCTCGTCCCTCTCCAGCGCAAGGCCGAGCAAGAAGCGCAGCTCTGGCAGGCCGCCGAGGAAGCGAGGAAGGCCGCGAAGGCGAAGGCCAAGCGGAAGAAGAAGGCCAAGGCCAAGAAGACCGCGAAGAAGGGTTGACCGCCGCTCCGCTCACGCATCGCTCACGCAAGCAACGTCACGGCAACCCGGCCGTGTGAGCCGCCATGCCCCGAGCACCAGAAAACCCCAGTTCACGGCGTATGTGACCTGGGGCTTCGCTGAGCCGCCTTCGGGATTCGAACCCGAGACCTACGCATTACGAGTGCGTTGCTCTGGCCAACTGAGCTAAGGCGGCTGGTGTGCTGTTCCATGGTGGTGCAGCAGCCTCGGCAAGTCTACACAGGTTGCGGGGGTGGTTCCGACCAGGGCGGTGGGGCGGGGTCAGTGGCAGGTGGTGTGGGGGGTGGGTGGGGTGCCGGTGAGGAGGTAGGTGGTGAGGATGGTGTCGATGCAGGTGCTGCCCCTGTTGTACGCCGTGTGGCCGTCGCCCTCGTAGGTGAGGAGGTGGCCGGAGGTGAGTTGGGCGGCCAGGGAGCGGGCCCAGCGGTAGGGGGTCGCGGGGTCTCGGGTGGTGCCGACGACGACGATCGGGGGTGCGCCGGGGGCGGTGATGCGGTGGGGGGTGCCGGTGGGCCGGTGGGGCCAGTCGGCGCAGGTCAGGGCTGTCCAGGCCAGCGCGCGGCCGAAGGCGGGGGACGCCTTCTCGAAGTCGGGCAGTGCGGCACGTACCGCCGCGGGTCCGGTGAAGGCCGCGGGGGCGTCGAGGCAGTTCACGGCGGCGTTCGCGGCCATCAGGGGCGAGTAGTGGCCGTCCGCGCCGCGCTCGTAGTAGGCGTCGGACATGCTCAGCAGCATCGTGCCGTCCTTGTCCCCGCTCCTCGCCTCGGCGAGGGCGCGGCGCAGCGCGGGCCAGGCGGCCTCGGTGTAGAGGGCGGCGAGGATGCCGGTGGTGGCCTGCGCCTCGGTGAGCTTGCGGGTGCTGTCGCCCGTACGGAGCGGGGCGCGGTCGAGCGCGTGGAGGAAGGCGGCGAGCGCGCGGTCTGCGGCGGGCTCGGCCGTGGGGAGGGGGCAGTCCTCGCGCCGCGCGCAGTCGCGCAGGAAGGCGCGGAAGGCGGTCTCGAAGCCGGCCGTCTGGTCCAGGTTCAGGCGGCGGGAGCTGATGGAGGGGTCCATGGCGCCGTCGAGGACCATGCGGCCGACGCGGCGCGGGAAGAGTTCCGCGTACGTGGCGCCGAGGAACGTGCCGTACGAGGCGCCGACGTAGTCGAGCCTCCGCTCGCCGAGTACCGCGCGCACGAGGTCCAGGTCACGTGCCGCCTCGGCCGTCGAGACATGGCCCAACAACTCGCCCGTACGACTGCGGCAGGCGTCGGCGAAGCCGTGGAAGGAGCGGCGCAGCGCCGCCGTCTCGGCCGCGTCGTCGGGGGTGAGGTCGGTGGCGGCCCAGCGGTCCATGGCCGGTCCGTCGAGGCAGTGCACCGGGGCGCTGTGGCCGACGCCGCGCGGGTCCACGCCCACGAGGTCGTACCGCGCCCGTACCGCCTCGGGGTAGTGCTCGCCCGCGTAGCCCGTCAGGAAGTCCACCGCCGAGCCGCCGGGGCCCCCCGGGTTGAGCAGGAGGGAGCCGAGGCGCTCGCCGGGGCCGTTCGCGGGCTTGCGCGCGACGGAGAGCCGCACCTCGGCGCCGCCGGGGTCCGCGTAGTCGAGCGGGACGCGGACCTTAGCGCAGGAGAAGCCGCGCTCGCGAGCGGCGACGCGCCCGGCGGCAGGACGCGGCGCGGGCTTGCCGCACGGGTGCCAGTCGAGGTGCTGGCCGTAGTACGGGGCGAGGCGGGCTTCGTACGGGGGCTCCGCCGCACGCGCCTTGCCGCCCGTGGCCGGCGCGGCGGTGGCGAGGGCGAGCGCGAAGGCCGTGGCGAGCCCGGCACTCCACCGTGCGCGGAGAGGAAGGCGGAGGCGGCGGGGCGGGAGGCTCATTCGGCGAGCTTAACGCTGTGCGAGGAGACGACTACTATCCGCGCGTGTCGTGCTCCCGGTCCCCCGACGTCCCCGCGACGACCGGCTCCCCCGCGCGGACCCACGCCGCCGGCGCTCACTCGCCGCGGCCTCACCGCACCGCCCGCGATCCCTCACCCCCGCTCGCTCGCCCCGGCCTCACCCCGCCCTGAGCGCCATCGCCATCGACTCCACCGCGAGCAGGGGTGCGACGTTCCGGGCGAGGGCATCGCGGCAGGCGCCGATGGCCTCCATGCGGCGCAGGGTCGATTCGGGGCGGCTCTCCCGCGCGATGCGCTCGACCGAGTCCCGTACGTCCTCGTTGGCGATCTCCGCGCCCGCGCCGAACTGGAGGGCGAGCACGTCGCGGTAGAAGCCGGTGAGGTCGAGCAGCGCGAGGTCGAGACTGTCTCGCTGAGTACGGGTCGAGCGGCGCTTCTGCCGGTCCTGGAGTTCCTTCATCGCCCCGGCGGTGCCGCGTGGGAGCCGGCCGCCGGCCTGGGCGCCGAGCGCGGCCCGCAGGTCCTCCGTCTCCTTCTCGTCCGTCGCCTCCGCGACCTCCTTGGCGTCGTCCCCGGCCGCGTCGATCAGCTCCTGCGCCGCGCGCAGCCCGGCACCCACGTCCCCGAGCCGCACCGGGAGCTTCAGCACCGCCGCCCGGCGGGCGCGGGCGCGCTCGTCGGTCGCGAGGCGGCGCGCGCGGTCGATGTGCCCCTGGGTGGCGCGCGCGACGGACGCGGCGAGCGCCGGATCGACGCCGTCCCTGCGGACGAGGAGGTCGGCGACGGCGTCGACGGGGGGCGTCCGCAGGCTCAGGTGGCGGCAACGGGAGCGGATGGTGGGCAGCACGTCCTCCAGCGAGGGGGCGCACAACAGCCAGACCGTACGGGGCGCGGGCTCCTCCACCGCCTTGAGCAGCACGTTCCCGGCGCCTTCGGTGAGGCGGTCGGCGTCCTCCAGGACGATGACCTGCCAGCGCCCGGTGGCGGGCGAGAGCTGCGCGCGCCGCACCAGGTCGCGCGTCTCCTTCACACCGATCGACAGGAGGTCCGTACGTACGAACTCGACGTCGGCGTGGGTCCCGATGAGCGCCGTGTGACAGCCCTCGCAGAAGCCGCACCCGGGCTCCCCGCCCAGGGCCCGGTCGGGGCTGACGCACTGGAGCGCGGCGGCGAAGGCCCGCGCCGCCTCGGCCCGTCCGGAACCGGGCGGCCCGGTGAACAGCCAGGCGTGGGTCATCCGCGAGCCCGCCTCCGCCTGCCCGCCCCCGGCGACGGTCGTGACCAGCGCGTCGGCGTCCCTCGCCGCCGCGGCGAGTTGAGCGCTCACCCGCTCCTGGCCCACCAGGTCGTCCCAGACCGCCATCGGTCACCGCACCTTTCGTCGTACCTCGCCCTCCATTGTGGGCGACGGCTCTGACAAGCGGGGAGCGGACCGTGGGGGACCGAGCGGGAGCGGGCCACCGGGACCGGCGGTGTCAGTCCTTCCGCCCTCGCCCGCCCCAGCCACGGCGCTTGCGTTCCTTCTCTCCCGAGCCCGAGCCGGACCGCGAGCCGGCACCCGACTCGGAGCCGGAGCCAGTGCCGGTGCCGGGGCCCGACCCGGCCTCCGGCCGCTCCCGGGGTTCGTACCGCGCCCCGAGGAGTTCGTCCGCGAGGGTCGGCAGGTCGTCGAGCGGTGTCTCCTCGGCCCATGCGGGGCGGGGGCGGCGGCGCGGGGCGCCGGTCTCGTCCACCTGGGGCAGTTCGCGCGTACGGTCGTCGGGGCCGAGCCCGCCCGGCGGTGGGCCGGGGCGCTCGTCGCGGAAGAACCCGGGCGGCACCCTGTCGGCGGGGTTGTCCGCCGGTGCCTGTGGGGCACTGCCGGAGGCAGCGGTACCGGGCTCCCGATACTGCGGCAGCACCGCGGTCTCGTCCTCCGTGCCGTCCCGCCCGGCGTCCGCGGAATCGCGGTACCGCGGCAGCACGGTCGTCTCGTCCTCGGCGCCCTCGCGCCCCGCGTCCGCCGGCTCGCGGTACTGCGGCAGCACCGTCGTCTCATCCTCGGCGCCGGGCCGTACGACCGGCGTGGAGACCGTGGTGTCCTGGTCGTCGGCCGCCGCGAAGCCGGTGCCGGAACGGGGTCCCTCGTCCCGAACCGCCCCGGGCTCCTCGTCCCCTACGGAGTCGGGCTCGTCGTCCCGTACGGCGTCGGGCTCGTCGTCCCGTACGGCGTCGGGCTGGTTCCGTACCGCTTCGGACTTGTGGAAGCTGACGACCGGCGTCGGCACGGTCGTCTCGTTGTCGGGCACGGAACCGGCGGTACCGGCGGAACGGGCGGCAGCAGGACCGGCCTCCCGCTCAGCCCGCTCGGCGGCTTCCCGCTCGGCGGCCTCCCGCTCCTCGGTCTCGCGGGCCCTTCGCTCGGCCGCCTCCCGTTCCTCCGCCTCGCGGGCCTCCCGGGCCGCGGCTTCCTGCTCCTCCGCGAGCTTCCGCGCCCGCTCGGCTCGTAGCAGGGCCTCCTCGGCCTTGCGCTGCTTCTCGATCCGGCGCTGCTCGGCCTCCTCGCGCAGCCGCTTCTCCTCAGCCGCCTGCTTACGGAGGCGTTCCTGCTCGGCCTCGCGGGCCGCCTCCTCCGCCTCGCGCTTGCGCTGCTCCTCCTCGGCGCGGCGGCGTTCCTCCTCCTCGCGCTGGCGGGCCTCCTCCTCGCGGCGCAGTTCCTCCTGCCGCCGGGCCTCCTCCAGTTCGCGGCGCTTGCGTTCCTCCTGCTCGGCGCGGAGCTTCGCAAGCTGTTCCTGCCGCTCCCGTTCCTGGCGCTCCGCCTCCGCCTTGCGCGCGGCCTCCGCCTCGGCCTTGCGCCTGGCCTCCTCCTCGGCCGCCTTGCGCGCCTCCTCCTGGGCCTTGATCTCGGCCTCGGAGAGGGGAAGGAGCTGGTCGAGGCGGTGTCGCACGGTCCGGGTGACGGACTCGGGCTCCTGCGCCCCGTCGATCACGAGGTACCGCTCCGGCGCGGCGGCCGCGAGGGTGAGGAATCCGGCCCGCACCCGCGCGTGGAACTCGGCGGGCTCGGACTCCAGTCGGTCCGGGGCCTCGGTGAAGCGTTCGCGCGCGGCCTCGGGGGCCACGTCGAGGAGCACCGTCAGGTTCGGTACGAGACCGCCGGTCGCCCAGCGGGAGATCCGCGCGATCTCGACGGGCGAGAGGTCGCGGCCCGCGCCCTGGTAGGCGACGGAGGAGTCGATGTACCGGTCGGTGATGACGATCGCGCCGCGTTCGAGCGCCGGGCGTACGACGGTGTCGACGTGCTCGGCGCGGTCGGCCGCGTAGAGCAGCGCCTCGGCCCGGTGCGAGAGCCCGGCACTGGAGACGTCGAGGAGGATCGAGCGCAGTCGCTTGCCGACCGGCGTGGCGCCCGGCTCGCGGGTGAGGACGACCTCGTGGCCCTTGGCCCTGATCCACTCGGCGAGCGCCTCGGCCTGCGTCGACTTGCCCGCGCCGTCGCCGCCTTCCAGAGCGAGGAAGAAACCGGTCGTCGATGCCGCCTGCTCGGGCTCCCCGCCGCGCAGGGCCTCCCGCAGATCGCGGCGCAGCGGCACTCCGCCGCGGTCGTCGGTCTTGGCGAGGACGAGCGCGGCGACCGGGAGGAGCAGCGCGCCGACGAGCATCAGGGTGTACGAGGCACCGGCGTGGTCGAAGGTGAACTTGCCGTTCTCCACGCGGTGCGGGCCGATGAAGGCGGCGACAACCGGCGCGGCGACGGCGGCGAGCGCGGCGGTCACGCGCGCCACGGTCTGGAGATGCTCGGTCGTACGGGCCCTGCGTGGCTCCTCGGTCTCCTGGTCGAGCAGCGCGTGCGCCGTGTTGGCGGAGACACCCGCCGCGAGACCGGCGAGCAGCAGGAGCAGCAGGACGGTGGTGATGTCGGGGACGAGCCCGGCGATCAGCAGCGAGAGCCCGGTGAGCGCGAGGGCGAGCGCGAGCAGGCGGCGCCGCGAGAGCGCGGGCAGCACGGAGCGCGCGCCGCGGATGCCGAGCGCGGTGCCGCCGGCGAGCGCGAGCACGAAGAGGCCGTACGCGACGGGTCCGCCCCCGAGGTCGCCCGCGTGCAGCACGGCGACGCCGACGGCGGCGGCGATGGCCCCGGCGACCGCCGCGCCCGCGCCGACGAGGGCGGGGATGGCGCCCGTGCGTCCCTTGTCGCGCGCTCCGCCGTTCTCCGCCCCGGCGGCACGCGGTCGGCGCAGGCCCTCCAGTGGGGAGCGCGGGCGCGGCGTGCGGCCGCCGGGCAGTTCGAGCGCGGAGATCACGGAGAGCGAGGCGGCGAAGAGACCCGCGGCGACGTACGAGGCGAGCGCGGCTTGGTGCAGCGCGAACCAGTCGAGGCCCGCGCCGAGCAGGTTCCCCACGAGGGTGACGACGACGAGAGTGAGCGCCGCCATGGGGATCGCGAGGAAGCTCGTGCGTACCGACAGCGTGCGCAGGGCGCGCAGGTGGTCGGGGAGCGGACGCACCGCGTCGCCCTCGACCGGTGGCGCGGGCAGCAGCGCGGGCGCCGCGCTCTCACGGCATACCGTCCACAGCCGCTCGGCGAGACCGGCGACGAACACGGTGACGAGGAGGAGCGCGAGCGCGTTGTCCGGGGTCCAGTCGATCCACAGCGGGGCCACGATGAGCAGCGCGACCCGTACTCCGTCGGCGCCGGTCATGGTCCAGCGCCGGTCGAGTGGGCCCTCGGGGGCGGTGAGCGCGGTGAGCGGGCCGAGCAGCACGGCACCGAAGAGCAGCGTGGCGACGAGGCGCGCGCCGATGACGGCCGCGACCGCGAGGGCCGCGCCGCGGTAGCCGCCGCCGAAGGAGTCCTGGAGCACGGCCGACTGGAGCACGAGCACGACGAGCACGAGCAGCCCGAGGGCGTCGCCGACGCCCCCCACGAACTGGGCGCTCCACAGCCGCTTGAGGGGCTGCGAGCGCAGCAACGCGCGGACGGCGCGCTCGCGGGAGTCCGCGACCAGGGCGCTGTCCGAGGTCGTGCCCTGCGAGGTCGCGCTGCCTGACGTCGTGTTGTCTGAGGTCCGGGCGGCGTCCGCCTCCTGCTCGGCTCGCATCATTCGGCCAGCCTATCGGCCAGGTCGGACATTCCGTGGCCGCGCCCGAACATACGTCCCCTCACCTGCACGCCTTCTTCTCCTTACGCGCTCAGCCGACTCCGGCCGAGTTCCCGTGCCCGGCCCGCCTTCGGCCGACAGCGGGACCGTGATCAGTCCCGCGCCGTGCCCGTACCCACTCCGCCACGGGCAAACAACCGTCTTCGGGACCTCGGCGGACTGGGCACGGGTGGCGCTGGGGCTGGGGCTGGCACGGGCGCTGGCGCTGGCACGGGCACGGGCGGAGGTGCCCGTGCCGCGGGCGCGGGACCATCGGCGCGCCCGGAGCACGCGCACGGCCGTTCACCCGGACCGCGCGTACGAGTGTTCACCCGCAGTGGGCGCACAACCGTTCACCCGAACTTCGCGCACGAGTGTTCACCAAAAGTGGGCGCACGACTGTGCGCTCGAAATACGTGCACAGTCGTTCACCGAACCCGCGCACAACCGTTCACCGAACTCAGCGCACACCCGTACACCGAAGCGCCCGCGCACTCATACCGGCGTCCGCGCACACTCGTACACCCATGCACCCGCACACCCACGCACCCACGCACCCACGCGCCCGCACACCGACTGCCCGCCTCCCCCGCCTCCCCGTCGCCGCACACGCCAAGGGCCGGGCAAGCGCTCTCGCTGCCCGGCCCTCACCGCGTCTCAGCCTCGCGTCACCCGGCGCGACTCACTCGCCGTCGTCTCCGGTCGCCCCGGCCGAGGTCGACCGCGCCCCCGCCGCCGCCTTCTTGGCAGTCGCCGTCTTCGTCGCGGCCGTCTTCTTGGCGGTCGTCGTCTTCTTCGCCGCCGTCTTCTTGGCGGTCCCCGTCGCCGCCGTCTTCTTCGCGGCGGTCTTCTTCGCGGGCGCCTTCTTGGCGGCCTTCTTGGCGGTCTTCTTCGCCGGGCCCTTCGCGCGCTTCTCCGCGAGCAACTCGTACCCGCGCTCCGGCGTGAGGTCCTCGACGCTGTCGGAGGCGCGCAGCGTCGCGTTGGTCTCGCCGTCGGTCACGTACGCGCCGAAGCGGCCGTCCTTGACGACGACGGGCTTGCCGCTGACCGGGTCCTCGCCCAGTTCCTTGAGCGGCGGCTTCGCGGCGGCGCGCCCGCGCTGCTTGGGCTGCGCGTAGATCGCGAGCGCCTCGTCGAGGGTGATGTCGAAGATCTGGTCCTCGGTCTGGAGCGACCGCGAGTCCGTGCCGCGCTTGAGGTACGGGCCGTAGCGGCCGTTCTGCGCGGTGATCTCGACGCCCTCGGGGTCGGCGCCGACGACGCGCGGCAGCGACATGAGCTTGAGCGCGTCCTGAAGCGTCACCGTGTCGAGGGTCATCGACTTGAAGAGCGAGGCGGTGCGCGGCTTGACCGCGTTCTTGCCGGTCTTCGGGGTGCCCTCGGGGAGGATCTCGGTGACGTAGGGGCCGTAGCGGCCGTTCTTCGCGACGATCTCGCGGCCCGTCTCCGGGTCCGTGCCCAGCTCGAAGTCGCCGCTCGGCTTCGCGAGCTGCTCCTCCGCGAACTCCACGGTCAGCTCGTCGGGCGCGAGGTCGCTCGGGATGTCGGCGTGCTGGTACTCCTCGGTGCCCTTCTCGCCGCGCTCGACGTAGGGCCCGTACCGCCCGACGCGCAGCACGATGCCGTCGCCGACCGGGAAGGAGGAGATCTCGCGCGCGTCGATCGCGCCGAGGTCGGTCACGAGTTCCTTGAGCCCGCCGAGGTGGTCGCCGTCCCCGTTGCCCGCGGCGGCCGCGGCACCGCTGCCCGCATCGCCGTCGCCCTCGCCGAAGTAGAAGCGCCGCAGCCACGGCACGGCCTGCGCCTCGCCGCGGGCGATGCGGTCGAGGTCGTCCTCCATCTTCGCGGTGAAGTCGTAGTCGACGAGGCGGCCGAAGTGCCGCTCCAAGAGGTTGACGACGGCGAAGGAGAGGAAGGACGGGACAAGCGCGGTGCCCTTCTTGAAGACGTAGCCGCGGTCGAGGATCGTGCCGAGGATCGAGGCGTACGTGGAGGGGCGGCCGATCTCGCGCTCCTCCAGCTCCTTGACCAGGCTGGCCTCGGTGTAGCGGGCGGGCGGCTTCGTCGCGTGCCCGTCCGCCGTGACCTGCTCGGCGCTCAGCGGATCGCCCTCGGCGACCTGCGGCAGGCGCCGCTCGCGGTCGTCCAGCTCCGCGTTCGGGTCGTCGGCGCCTTCGACGTACGCCTTGAGGAAGCCGTGGAAGGTGATCGTCTTGCCGGAGGCGGAGAACTCGGCGTCCCGGCCGTCGCTCGCCGTGCCGCCGAGGCGGACGGTGACGCTGTTGCCGGTCGCGTCCTTCATCTGGGAGGCGACCGTGCGCTTCCAGATCAGCTCGTAGAGCCGGAACTGGTCGCCGGTCAGGCCGGTCTCGGCGGGCGTGCGGAAACGATCCCCCGAGGGGCGGATCGCCTCGTGCGCCTCCTGCGCGTTCTTGACCTTGCCGGCGTACGTACGCGGCTTCTCCGGGAGGTAGTCGGCGCCGTACAACTGCGTGACCTGGGCGCGCGCGGCGGAGATCGCCGTGTCGGAGAGCGTCGTGGAGTCCGTACGCATGTAGGTGATGAAGCCGTTCTCGTACAGCTTCTGAGCGACCTGCATGGTCGACTTCGCGCCGAAGCCGAGCTTGCGGCTCGCCTCCTGCTGGAGGGTCGTGGTGCGGAAGGGCGCGTACGGGGAGCGGCGGTACGGCTTCGACTCGACCGAGCGTACGGCGAAGCTCGCCTCGGCGAGGGCGCTCGCGAGGGTGCGCGCGGCCTGCTCGTCGAGGTGGAGCACGTCCGACTTGAGCCGGCCGCTCGCGTCGAAGTCCCGGCCCTGCGCGACGCGCTTGCCGTCCACGGTGTTCAGGCGCGCGACGACGGTGGAGGGGTCGCTCGCGTCGCCGGTGCGGCCGGTGCCGAAGGTGCCGGTCAGGTCCCAGTACTCGGCCGATCGGAAGGCGATGCGCTCGCGCTCCCGCTCGACGACGAGCCGCGTGGCGACGGACTGGACACGCCCGGCCGACAGACCCGACATGACCTTCTTCCACAGCACGGGGGAGACCTCGTAGCCGTAGAGCCGGTCGAGGATGCGGCGGGTCTCCTGGGCGTCGACGAGCTTCTGGTTGAGCTCGCGCGGGTTGGCGACGGCGGCGCGGATCGCGTCCTTGGTGATCTCGTGGAAGACCATCCGGTGGACGGGGATCTTCGGCTTGAGGACCTCCTGGAGGTGCCAGGCGATCGCCTCGCCCTCCCGGTCCTCATCGGTGGCGAGGAAGAGTTCGTCGGACTCGCGCAGCAAATCCTTGAGCTTCTTGACCTGCGACTTCTTGTCCGCGTTGACGACGTAGACGGGCTGGAAGTCGTGCTCCACGTCCACCCCGAGGCGGCGCGTCTCGCCGGTGTACTTCTCCGGGACCTCGGCGGCACCGCTGGGAAGGTCGCGGATGTGCCCGACGCTCGCTTCGACGACGTAGCCGGGGCCCAGGTAGCCACTGATCGTCTTCGCCTTGGCGGGCGACTCGACGATGACGAGTCGGCGACCGCCGTTCGCGGTCTCGCTGGTCGGGGACAACGTGGCTCTTCTCTCCGGTCGAGGCTCAAGGTCCGCGGGACGTGAGGACGTGCCCGGGGCCGGGTCACAGGGGGCCCGGCGCCTCCCACACTCCTGCGGGTGGGTGACTGCTGACGCTGCGGAGTGTGACGGTACCTCCCGCCCCCGTGTCAAACGGGAAAAGCCCGCAACGGCCACTCGAACGGTAACCCGACTACCGCCATTCCTGCCGCCCGGACCGGCTCCCGGCCGTTTCGCACGGAGTGCGGTGATACGGCCCCTGCTTGCTCCGCCGCAGGTGGGAGGGGGTGCGGACGCCTCTGGCGGTACGTGTACGGGGCGCCCTTACGCGTCGGCCACCACCTCGGCCGCCCACCCCGTCGCCCCCGCGCCAACCCGACCGCGCCCGCCTCGGCTCCCTCTACGACAACGGCGGTACGCCCGTCCCCCGCCCGAGCCGCTTCAGATCCGCCCGAAGCACCAGAACCCGAGCCCGAGACTGCCCACCGAGAACAGCAGGGCGAGCGCGGCGGCGGTCCCCGTCCTGGCCCCCTCGGCCACCGGCGCCCCGAGAGCGAGTCGCACACACGTCCACACGAGCAGGCATCCCCCGAAGAGCAGGAACACCACCCCGGCGAAGACCGCCGGCAGGCTCTCCGCGACCGCATCGACCCTGTCCATCCGGGCGTCCGCCTCCCCCGGCGCCGTACCCGGCACCACCGCGGGGCCGGTCCGACCCCTGGCCCTCTGTTGCGGGAAGGCTGGCAGCGGGTCGCTTCGTCCACACGAACCCCAAGTGAACTCACGGACACCACGAGACGACGAGGACCGGGGAGGGGGCGAGGAGGGGGGGCGGGCGCGGCTGGGGTGGGCGGCGTACGGGGGGCGGGGCGTACGGGGCGAGGCGGCGTACGGGCTCCGCCCGGCCCCGTACGCGAGCCACCCCGCCCCGCCGGTTCAGCGCACGCCCGATTCCTCCTCACTCGCCCCCTGCGCCCCGGTGGGCCCCACCGGATACAGGAAGCCCTGCTCGATCAGGAGGCGGATCTGCGCCGGTGTCCGGTCGCGGAGCAGCACCGGGTCCTCCTCCACGAGCTGGGCGATCGCGTCGAGGATCGCGCCCGCGCTGAGCGTCCCGTCGCACACGCCCGCGAAGCCCGCGCCGATCGTGTCGACCCTGGTCGCCCGGCGCATCCCGCGGTGCTGGCGCAGCACCACGTACTCCGGGTTCTCCGCGCCCGGCTGTCCGATCTGCTCCTGCACCACCTCGGGCGCGAGCCGGAAGTGGTCGGCGAGGAGCGCCGCGTCGTCGTGCGTACGGAGGTAGTCGACGCGGGCGAAGTGCGCGCGCACGGCGGGACCGAGTGGCTGCTCGACCGGGTGCGGCCACTCCTCGATCGTCACGGAGGGCTCGGCGGCCGTCGTGCGGCGCAGCGTGATCCAGCCGAAGCCGATCGCGGTGGTGCCGCGCGCGGCGAAGGAGTCGAGCCATTCCTCGTACCGCCGCGCGTACTCCGCACTCCCCTCCTTGTGGTCCCCCGCGTCCCGCAGCCACAGCTCCGCGTACTGCGTGACGTCCTGGACCTCTCGCTGCACGATCCACGCGTCGCAGCCCGCCGGCACCCAGTCGCGCACCCGCTCGGTCCACGTCTCGCCCTCGACGTGTTCCCAGTTGGCCAGAAACTGCGCGTACCCGCCCTCGTTGAGCCGCTCCCCCGCCGAGGAGACGAGCTCACGGCAGAGACCGTCCCCGTCCCGGCCGCCGTCGCGGTAGGTGAGTCGGGCGCCTGGTGAGATGACGAAAGGGGGATTGGAGACGAGGAGGTCGAAGGTCTCCGTACCGACCGGCTCGAAGAGCGAGCCCGCCAGCAGGCGGGCCGGCTCGGCTCCGGAGAGGGCGAGGGTGAGCGCGGCGAAGACGAGCGCACGCGGGTTGAGGTCGGTGGCGGTGAGGCGGGCGGCGTGCGCCGAGGCGTGCAGCGCCTGGATGCCGGAGCCCGTACCGAGATCGAGGACGCTGTCGACCGGGGTGCGCACGGTGAGCCCGGCGAGGGTGGTCGAGGCGCCGCCGACGCCCAGGACGACGCCCTCTGCGCGCTTGCCGATCCCACCGGCGCCGCCCACGGCGCAGCCCAGGTCGGAGACGACGTACCAGTCCTCGTCCTCCGGACCGCCGTACGGGCGGACGTCGACGGTGGCGCGCAGCTCGCCCTCGCCGTCCTCGCGCAGCCAGCCGCACTCCCCGGCCGCCGCCACCAGCTCCTCGCCGAGCACCGCCACGAGCGCCGCACGGCTCACCGCGCGCTGGAGGAGGAAGAGCCGCACGAGTGTCGCGACGGAACCGGCGGAGCGGGTGGCGCGCAGGGCGGGCACGGTCTCGCCGCGCGCGAGGGCCGCGTACGCCGGGGCGCCGAGCAGGTCGAGCAGTCCGTCCGCGGTGAACTCCGCCTTGCGCAGGGCTTCCCGCAGCAGTCCCGCGACCTCGGCGCCTCTGCCCTCGTGGGCGGGCAGGCTCTCTGCTCCGGGCAGCGGCTCGGCGGCTCCGGGCTGCGGCTCGGCGGGGTCGTGGGGGCTCGCGTTCGTGGAAGTGGTGCTCACCCGTCCATTGTGACGGGCCCCACTGACAACGGGTGGCACCGGCTCACGCGCCCGGCCTCAGGCGGAGGGTGAGGCGTTCGGCACAGACGGCGAGGGCGAGGCCTTCTGGCAGTTCTTCTGGTTCTTCATCGCCTTCGCGACATCGCCGGACTGGAGCTTGTTGAGCGCGGCGTTACTGCCTCGCGAGATCTTGGCGAGCTGCGCGGCCACGTCCTTGAGCCCGTCGGCGAACTTCCCCTGGTTGCTCGTGTCGAGCCCGTCGACGGTCTTCTTGAGCTCCGCGTACGAGGCGGAGCTGGCGTTCAGCTCCTTGACCACGTCCTTCTTGATGTCCTCGCCGTTGTCCACCGGCGGCGCCCCGGCCTTGTCGAGCGACTGAGCGAGCCCCTTGTACGCGGTCGAGAGGTCCTGGAACGCCTTCGAGTCGGTCTTCTGCACCTCGGCCGGCTTGCTCGTGTCGGCCGTCTGCTTGTCGATCGCGGCGGTGGCCGAGTTGATCTTGTCGACGTCGGGCTTGATGTCGCCACAGAAGGTCTTGGCCCAGTCGTTGACCTTGGCGTCGTTGTCATCGCCGCACCCCGACAGGGCCAGCAGCAGCACCGCACCGCCGGACAGTGCGCACACGAATTTCTTGCTCAACGGATCGGTCCCTCCATGGCTGTCGGCCCCGGAACTTACACGGGGGCGAGGAGGGGCCCGCGCGATCTTCGCGAAGTTCGCGGGTTTTTGGGCCATTTGCCCCACGGGAGAGATGACTCACGGCATACTGCGCAGAATCGGGGGCTCAAAAGCACGAGCGGGCGCGCCACCACTTCTCCGCACACGCGGTACGAGCCGAGGCGCGTGCGCCGGACGGGGGCGTGCGCGCCTGCCGTACGGGGGCGTGCGCGCCTGCCGTACGGGGGCGTGCGCGCCGTATGGCCGGGGCGCATACGCGTACGGGCGCAGACACATGCCGTGCGGGCCCAGACGCGCTCCGAGCGCGGGCTCACTCCGTGCACGGCCTCACTCCGTGCGCGGCGCACCCGGAAGCCGAGGCGGGCAGCACGGGGACGCGGGTACACGAAAACCCGGGCGTGCCCCGAAGAGCCCGCCCGGCCAGGGCCGAGACTGGGACGCACCGTTCGGACACGGCGCGCGTCGTGCCAGAGCGGCGCGGAACCTCAGGCGCGGCGCGATTTCAGGCACTCAGCGATTCTTCAGGCGCGCGGCCCGCTGTCCACGAGGACGTCAGGTTTGGCCGGCCACGTCATCCGCAGACGGCCGCCGTTCTCGCCCGTGGTGACTTCCACGTCGTCGACGAGTCCGCTGATCACCGCGAGGCCCATCTCGTCCTCGCCCTCGGTGTCCACCTCGTCGTCGCGGATCATCGCGCCGGGGGTGGCATCCGTCACCGAGGCATGCGGGGCCTGATCGACGACCTCGATGGAGAACTGGTTCTCCGCCTCGATCAGCCGCACGCTCACCGGCTCGGTCACCCCGTGGTTCCGGTGCAGACCCACCGCGCGCGTGCACGCCTCGCCCACGGCGAGCCGTACCTCGTCGAGCACGGCCTCGTCGACACCGGAGCGACGTGCCACCGACGCCGCCACCAGCCGGGCCGTCCTGACATGCGCGGGCAGCGCACTGAAGCGGAGTTCGACGGTGGCCATGCGGTCCCCCTCAGACGTACGTACGTGCCTGCGGGCGCGCCGAAGGGAAGACCCGGCGGCGGCCCGCCCCCAGCCCCGGGCCCAGCGGCCCGGGGCGGAGCGGAACTCAGTCGGTGGCCGCGACGGCTTCCTCGACCGAGGTGTGAATGGGGAAGACCTTCGTCAGGCCCGTGATGCGGAAGATCTTGAGAATCCGCTCCTGATTGCACACGAGGCGGAGCGAGCCCTCATGAGCCCGGACCCGCTTGAGGCCACCCACCAGGACGCCGAGACCGGTGGAGTCGAGGAAGTCGACCCCTTCCATGTCGACCACCAGGTGGAAATTGCCGTCGTTCACCAGCTCCACGAGCTGCTCACGCAGCTTGGGAGCGGTGTAAACGTCGATTTCGCCGCCAACCTCGACGACCGTACGGTCGCCACCGGGGCCGGACACATTGCGAGTCGACAGGGACAGGTCCACTGATCCTCCAGCACCTTGCTATCGAGCGGTCGTCCCTCGGGACACCTCGGCCTGAGCCCCCGGGACGGTTCGCCAGCCGCCATGGCATTCAATCACTTACCGGTACGCGCGCACGACGCCTTCAGAGCATTGTCCGCCGCGCCAGTGACACACTCGGTGTCGATGGCCACGTACTCCACGACCGGCCGGCCCCCTCGGGGCCCGGCCGCACAGCACTCTCCCCGAGCGGTTCTGGACCGTCTCGCCGGGGGGTCGAGCCGCGCTGAGCGCATCACTCATACGGAGCACCTGCCCCCACGTCCGGCGAGCTATGCCGTCTGGCCGCATCAGGTTCGGCCGGAAGTGATCGCCGCCGTGCGGGAGGCCGGCATCGAGCACCCGTGGTCCCACCAGGCCCGTGCGGCCGAGCACGCCCTGAACGGCGAGTCCGTCGTCGTCTCGACCGGCACCGCCTCCGGCAAGTCGCTCGGCTATCTCGTCCCCGTCCTCTCCACGCTCCTCGACGGCTCCGAGGCCCCCAACGGGCGCGGCGCCACCGCTCTGTACCTGGCCCCGACGAAGGCACTCGCCGCCGACCAGCGGCGCGCCGTGCGCGCGCTCGCCGCCCCCCTCGGCCGCGCCGTGCGCCCCGCCGTCTACGACGGCGACACCCCCGTCGAGGAACGCGAGTGGGTCCGTCAGTACGCGAACTACGTCCTGACCAACCCCGACATGCTCCACCGGGGCGTCCTGCCCTCGCACCCGCGCTGGTCCTCCTTCCTGCGTGCGCTCAAGTACGTCGTCATCGACGAGTGCCACGTCTACCGCGGCGTCTTCGGCTCCCACGTGGCCCAGGTCCTGCGCCGGCTGCGCAGGCTCTGCGCCCGGTACGGTTCCGAGCCCGTCTTCCTCCTCACCTCGGCCACCGCTGCCGAACCGGCCCTCGCCGGACAGCGGCTCACGGGGCTGCCGATCGCCGAGGTCGCCGAGGACGGCTCCCCGCGCGGCGAGGTCGTCTTCGCGCTCTGGGAACCCCCGCTCACCGAACTCCAGGGCGAGAAGGGCGCACCCGTACGCCGCACCGCGACCGCCGAGACCGCCGACCTCCTCACCGACCTCACCCTCCAGGGTGTGAGATCCGTCGCTTTCGTCCGCTCCCGGCGCGGTGCCGAGCTGATCTCCGTCATCGCCAAGGAGCGCCTCGCCGAGCGGGACCGGAGCCTGGCACCCCGCATCGCCGCCTACCGCGGCGGCTACCTCGCAGAGGAACGCCGCGCCCTGGAACGCGCCCTGCACTCCGGCGAGCTCCTCGGCCTCGCCGCCACCACGGCCCTCGAACTGGGCGTCGACGTGGCCGGCCTCGACGCCGTCCTCATCGCGGGCTACCCCGGCACCCGCGCCTCGCTGTGGCAGCAAGCGGGCCGCGCCGGCCGTACGGGGCAGGGCGCCCTCGCCGTCCTCGTCGCCCGCGACGACCCGCTGGACACCTTCCTCGTCCACCACCCCGAAGCGATCTTCGACCAGCCCGTCGAATCCACCGTGCTCGACCCGGACAACCCCTACGTCCTCGCCCCGCACCTGTGCGCCGCGGCCGCCGAACTGCCCCTGACCGAGCAGGACAAGGAACTGTTCGGCCCGGCCACCCCCGAGCTGCTCCCGCAGCTGGAGGCCGCCAAGCTGCTGCGCCGCCGCGGCCTGTCCTGGTACTGGACCCGCAAGGAGCGCGCCGCCGACCTCACCGACATCCGCGGCGAGGGAGGCCCCCCGGTGCAGATCGTGGAGGAGGGCACAGGCCGCCTGCTCGGCACCGTCGACGCCTCCGCCTCGCACACGACCGTCCACGAGGGCGCCGTCCACCTCCACCAGGGCCGCACCTACCAGGTACGCGCCTTCGACCTCGACGCGAACGTCGCCCTCGTCGAGGAGGCGTCACCCCCGTACACGACCGTCGCCCGTGACACCACCTCCGTCTCCGTCCTGGAGACCGATCGCTCGATCCCCTGGGGCGAGGGCCGCCTCTGCTTCGGCTCGGTCGAGGTGACCCATCAAGTCGTCTCCTACCTGCGCCGACGGCTCCTGACCGGTGAGGTCCTCGGCGAGACGAAGCTCGACCTGCCGCCGCGCCACCTGCGGACCCGCGCCGTGTGGTGGACCGTCACCGAGGACCAGCTCGACGCCGCCCTCGTCCACCCCCAGCAACTCGGCGGCGCCCTCCACGCCGCCGAGCATGCCTCGATCGGTCTCCTTCCGCTCTTCGCCACGTGCGACCGCTGGGACATCGGCGGAGTCTCCGTACCGCTCCACCCCGACACCCTGCTGCCCACCGTCTTCGTCTACGACGGCCACCCCGGCGGCGCCGGCTTCGCCGAACGCGCCTTCGCCACCGCTCGCGAATGGCTCACCGCGACCCGCGAGGCCATCGCCGTCTGCGAGTGCGATTCCGGCTGCCCCTCCTGCGTCCAGTCGCCCAAGTGCGGCAACGGCAACGAGCCCCTCCACAAACGCGCCGCCGTCCGCCTCCTCACCGAACTCCTCAAGGGCGCCCCCGACGCGACTCGGCCCCCGGCGGCCAGCCCGGCCCCGGTGCCCCGACCGGCGGCCCCGCCCGCGCCCTGACCCGTACCGTCCATGGCCCGACGGTGCCCATCGAAGTGACATCGGCGTACCGCCCGCGCAGTCCGCACGCGGCGAGCCGCCCGCCCTGCGCCCCGGCCACCCGCCTGGCCGCGCCACAGGCCCCGTCCGTCCCGCGCGCCCACGTGTCCGCGGCGGCGAGCGCTCCCAGGTCGGCGACCTGGGCGGCCCGGTGCCTGGCGAGCACCACCTGCCCGCAGGCGAGGACACCGCCGAAGAGGACCCCGAGCACCGCGAGTACCGCGACGGCCCACACCGTCGCCGCCCCTCGGTCTCTCCCGTCCCCGCCGTCCATCGCCCACGCCCTGCCCGCCGGATTCACGAGGCCAGCCCCCCAGCGCCGACTGCCTCTTCCGCGAGCGCGACGGCGGAGGAGCGGAGCCGCACCCCGAGCCCGCCGGGCCCTGGCGCCTCGGCCGTGACCGTCACCCGTACGAGGTCCCCTTCGCGTGCGATCCGCACCCGCGCACCCTCCGGCGCCACCTCCCGGGCCGTGGCCACCGCGCGCGCCTCGGGGTCCTGCCGGGCGGCGGCCCGGGCGCCGGCACCGGCGGCGTCCACGCACCGCAGCTGCGCCGCCGCCGCGAACAGCGCCCACACCAGGGCGAGCGTCACCAGCACGAGAAGTGGCAGCACCACCGCGGACTCCGCCGTCACCGTCCCCTTGTCACGCTCAGCGGAGAAGCCGAGAGAGCGGGGCCACCGGGCGGCGGCCCGCACCACACGCCGCCCGGCACCACGCCTCTCACCCATGGAGCGCCTTCATCACCGCGGCCTGCAAAGCCGCTCGCACCGCACCGCCCGTGACCACCTTGTAGAGCACCGTGGCGAGCCCCACGGCAGCGAGCAGCGCGACGGCGTACTCGGCGGTCGCCATCCCTAGATCGCCCCGTTCCCTCATCTCTTTCGTCGCCTGCCGCAGGGTCCAGCGGATGCGCCGCCGCATCAGCTCCCGCCGCGCCGCGTCCCTGCGGTGGTACCGGGCGAAATCCACGTCCCCGCGCCCGGCGGACCGCTGACGGCCAAGCACTTCAGCCCGACGCCGCACCCGCGTCAGCTCCGCTCCGGCCCGCGCCAGCCCCGCGCCACGTACCTCCCCCACCGGCGGAGGGCCGGCCTTCGCCTCCTGGGCCACGACAGCCACCGCAGCACCGCCCCCACCGGCCGACCTCGCACCCGCGGGCCTCGGCGGGCGGGTACGGACGGCACAGGCGCCGCTCGCCGCGCCACGCCCCGCACGCCGCCTGCGCCGACCGCGCTTCGACTTCGGGTTACCGGCACTCGCCACCTCGCGGGCAGCCCCGGGCGAATCACTGGGCCTCACGGAACCGCCCGGTTCCGCAGAGCCACCCGTCTCCGAGGGGCCGTCCGCGTCCGTACGCTGACTAGCTCCTGCGGGAAGGGCAGTTTTCGCAAGGCCGTCGCCAGACTCCGCGCGACCACTCACCTCCACCGGGCCGCCGGGTTCGACCGAGTCGCCAGGCTTCACGGCACCGCCAAGCTCCACCGAGCCACCAAGCTCCACGGCACCAGCAGGCTCCACCAAGCCGCCAGCCTCCGTGGAAAAGCTCGGCTCCTCGGAAGCGCCGGGTTCCGTAGAAGGGCCCGGCTCCGCAGAAAGGCCGGGCTCCGCGTGACCGCTCGCTTTCTCCGTGTTCACGGCGCGGCCCCCCTTCGGACGTCCGGTCCCCACGGCATCCGCGACCCGTCGCGGGCTCAGTGCCGTGCATCCCGGCGCCCGCTCGCCACCGGCCCGAGCGACCGCGTCTACCGACCGGCGAACGCCCACCCGCTGATTACCCACCCGCTGATCCCCCGACCGGTGGTCTCCCAGAGCGCCCCGCTCGCGCGCACCCGCAGCGAGAGCGCGGCAACCACGAGCGATGACCAGACGCTCCTCCCCGAGGCCCCGGCGAGCCCTGCCCCCGACAGCCGGACCGCCTCGCCTCCTGCCGGGCGTGTTGCCTCGCGTGGCCGTTCCGCGCGCGCCCGCGCCCTTGCCACGCGTATCCCGCACAGCCTTCACGTTGTTGTTTTTCATCGCGTACTCCTTGCTTTCTTTCCGCCTCGACGGGCTGTCCGCCCGCCGAGCTGTCCTTCGTCGCCGCTCAGCTCAGCGACGCGTCAATTCCCCCGCCAGCCCCAGCAGCACGGGCGCCACCCCGAGAATCAGGAAGGCGGGCAGGAAGCAGAGACCGAGCGGTGCCGTCACGAGCACCGCCGCCCGGCGGGCCGCCGCGCCGGCGGTGCGCGCCCAGCGGGCGCGGCAGTCCGCAGCGAGTGCGAGGGCCGGTGCCGCGACCGGAGCGCCGGAGGTCGTGGCGCGCTGGAGCAAGCCCGCGAGCCCGCCCGCTCCGGGCAGCGAGCCGAAGAGGGCCCAGGCTCTCTCCGGTTCCCCGCCCAGCCGGATCTCCGCCGCGACGTGCCTCAATCGCTCCCCGACCAGCCCGTCGAGCGAGCCGCCCACCGCCTCCGCCGCTTCCACCGGCCCTGCCCCCGCCGCCACACAGGCGGCGAGCAGGTCCGCCGCCAGCGGCAGATCGGCCGGAGTCCCGCACTCCAGCCGCCGAGGTCGCCGAAAGCCTCTCGGCCGCCCGTCGTCCACGGGACCGCTTCCCAGTCGGCGCACGTCTTCGGCGCGCATCCACCGGTGCACGAGGAAGGCCGCCCCGAGCCCCCAGGCCGCTCCTGTCATCCCGCCGACCAACGACCACACGGCGCCGCCCGCCCCCACGACGCTCACCCAGCGCCGTGCCGTGGCAGGCCCCGCCCGGATGCCCGTACCGAACGGGAAACGGACCCCCGCCGCGCCGAACAACCGCCGACCGCGGCGTCGCGTAACCACCCTCCGACGGCGGGAGAGCAGAACCCCCGGGAGCAGGACCAGCGTCAGCGCCCACAGCGCGATCCCCACCCTGTGGACAACCTCCGCGCTCACCGCGCCACCCCCGCTCCACGCTGCGCCTGCCGTACGAGCCAAAGGCACCACCACACGCCGGCCGCCTCCAGCACGCTCCCGATCACCAGACACACCACCCCCGGCGCCGAACCGAAGAGCACGCGCAACGGTGCGGCTCCGACCGCCGAGCCGAGGAGCAGTCCGAGGAGCGGCAGCGCCGCCAGGAGCCCCGCCGTCGCGCGCGCTCCGCTCAACTGCGCGAGGAGATCGGCGCGCTGGTCACGGTCGGCGAGGAGCGCCCGCTCCAGCCGTTCCAGACCGACCGCGAGCCCGGCTCCCCGGTCGAGCGCCACCCGCCAGCACGCGGCCAGGCCGACCAGCCCTTCCGCGCCCGGCGTGCGCGCCGCCTCACGCAGTGCCGCCGGGACGTCCCCGCCGAAGCGAGCCGCAGCAAGGATGTCCGCACATTTCGGGCCGAGTTCGCCGCAGGCGCTCACCGCGTGGGCCAGCGCCTCGGCCGGTCCGCTCCCGGCCCGCACCTCTCCGGCCAGGAGCCCGCACAGCACCACCACCGCGTCCGCCCGGGCGGCCCGCGCCCTCGCCTCCGCCCGGGCGCGAAGGACCCGCCGCACAAGCAGCCAGGCGGGCGGCGCCAGCACCAGCGGGACGAAGGAACCCGCCAGCACAGCCACCGCCACCGCCCCCGGCGGACACCACCACTCCGGGCGCCAAGCGGACCGAAGCCGCGTGAGCGAGCTCCGCCACGCCTCCGGCGGCTCGTGCCCCGCGCCGCCGGTCAGCAGTGCCCTGGCCCTCGCGGAACCCGGCCGCCCGTCCCTGCGCACGACCACCAGGCCGGCCACCGCCAGCACGAGTGCCCAGGCCGGTGAGCCGAGCACCCCGAGGTGCCCCGGCGCCGCCTCCGCGAGCACCACCCACAGCTGCTCCGTCATGGCGCGAGCTCCTGACCCCGTTCGCGCAGCGACTCCCTGAGCCGGGGCCAGCCTTCCTCGCGGACGAAGGCTTCCTCGCCCCATCGCAGCGCGGGAACCGTCACGACGAGCCCGGCCGGGTCCCGTGCGAGCACCCGGATCTCGGCGATCCTGCGCCGACCCGCGCTGTCCCTGGCCAGGTGGAGGACCACGGAGAGCGCGGCGGCCACCTGGCTGTGCAGCGCGGCCCGGTCGAGCCCCGCCGCGGTGCCGAGCGCCTCCAGACGGGCGGGGACGTCCGAGGCCGTATTGGCGTGCACAGTGCAACAACCGCCTTCATGACCTGTATTGAGAGCGGCGAGCAGGTGCACGACCTCGGCGCCTCGCACTTCGCCGACCACGAGCCGGTCGGGCCGCATCCGCAAGGCCTGCCGGACGAGGTCCTGGAGCGTGACGCGACCCGCGCCCTCCTGATTGGCGGGCCGCGTCTCCAGCCGTACGACGTGGGGGTGCGCGGGTCTCAGCTCGGCGGAGTCCTCAGCCAGGACGAGGCGTTCCGCCGGGCCGGCAAGGCCGAGCAGCGCGCTGAGCAGTGTCGTCTTGCCCGTCCCCGTACCGCCGCTGACCAGGAAGGAAAGGCGGCCGGCGATGAGCGCGCGCAGGACGGTGTCCCCGCCGGGCGGGATCGTGCCGGCCGCCGTCAGTTCGGCCAGGGTGAAGGCGCGGGGGCGCACGACCCGCAGGGACAGGCAGGCGGAACCGACTGCGACCGGGGGCAGCACGGCGTGCAGGCGTGTCCCGTCGGGCAGGCGCGCGTCCACCCAGGGGTGGGCGTCGTCGAGGCGCCGCCCTGCGACGGCGGAAAGGCGTTGTGCCAGTCGGCGTACCGCCGCGGCGTCGGCGAAACACACGCCGCTCAGCTCAAGGCCCCCGCCGCGCTCCACCCAGACCCGGTCCGGCGCGGAAACCAGGACGTCGGTCACGTCCGGGTCGGCGAGCAGCGGTTCGAGCGGTCCGGCGCCGGTGAGTTCGCAGCGCAGCAGGTGCGTGAAGCGCAGCACCTCGCTGTCACCCAGTACTCCGCCCTGCTCCCGCACGGCGAGCGCCACCTTGGCCGGTGTCGGTTCGGCGCCGCGCTCGGCGAGCCAGCGGCGTACTCCGTCGAGGAGTCCTTCAGCGGTGGCGATCACCGGCGTGCTCCCGCCTCGCGCACGGCGGCCCGGTAGGCGACAGCCGCCTGCTCGTCGGCGTACTCCCGCACGCCTCGCGGGTCCGCCGGCGTACGTACGCGCTCGGCGGGACGGGGCGGGCGGCTGCCTTCGGGCCAGGCGCCGACGGGGCGACGGCCGAGGACCCGCGTACCGCTCCCGAATCCCCACGCCCCGGCCGTGCGGTGCGCGGCGCCGCTGTCACGCGCTCCCGCCGGGGCGGAGGGTGCGATCTTCGGGCCCGCCGGTGGCGTGGGGCGTTCTCTGCGGGAGGTCCGGGCGTGGGTGCCCCGTACGCCCTTCCTTCCTCGCACGCGCCTGGACGTTCCCTGCTGCGGGGGTGCTGCCTCGTCCCAGAAGTCCTGGCAGAACCTGGCGAGCGGGCCGCGCGAGCCGGGCGGCTGTCCCGTGGCCTGCGCGCGCACCAGGCCGCCTTCCCACGGCACTTCGCCGACGAACGGCAGTCCGAGCAACCGCACCATCTCGGCCGTGTCCAGTTCGGTGGCCACGGGGACGGGCGGCGCGGAGACGAGGAGCCGGACATCGGGCGTCAGGGCGCCGAGGCTCGCGGCGACCTTGCGCGCCGAGGCCAGGGCACGCAGTTCCTTGGGGACGAGGAGCAGTACGAGGTCGAGCTGGCGCAGTACCTCCGCCACCTCGGCGTCGCAGCGGCGCGGCAGGTCGACGACGACGGCCCCGCCCCGGCGTCGCCCGGCCGCGAGGACCGCGCGCACCGCCTCGGGCGGGATGCCGTGGGTTTCCCCGCGGTCCCAGCTCAGGACGCGCAGACCGTGTGAGGCGGGCAGTGACTCCTCCAGCGCGCTGCCGCTCACCCGGCCCCGGGAGCGGGCGAAGTCGGGCCAGCGAAGGCCGTTTTGGCGCTCGGCGCCGAGTACCACATCGATTCCACCGCCCCAGGGGTCGGCGTCCACGAGGAGCGTCTTCCTGTTGTCGGCCGCCGAGGAAAGCGCCAGGGCGCAGGCGAGCGTCGAGGCACCCGCGCCGCCCCGGCCGCCGATGACGCCGACGGTGAGGGCGGGACCCGCGATTCCGCCCTCGGCCACTTCGGCGACCTCGGCGAGCCGGTCGGTGAGCCACTCCTCGGCGTCGGGCAGCACGAGCACGTGTTCGGCGCCGGTCTCCACCGCGTGCCGCCAGACACCGGGCCCGGTGACGGGGACGCGGCTGAGCGCCAGTAGCCCGGGCCTGCGGCTCACTCCCGAAAGGCGAGGCAGTACGTCGGTGCCGAGCAGGACGAGAGGGGGCGCCTCCCAGTCCCCGCGCCGCTCGGGCGCCGTATGGCGCACTTCGGGGAGGACGCCGGCCGCCGCGCACAATCGCAGTACGTCGTCGAGGAGTTCGGGGTCCTCGGTGATGACGAGTGGCCCGGGCGGGCGGCCCTCCCTCACCTCTGTACCGGACACACTGGCGGTCGGCTTTCCGCGCGACGCGGGGGCGGTGCTCTCCCGCCTGTATTTCCCGAAGCCTGCGGGCCTTGCCGCGTCCCGCCCGGCGCCCGCCCCGGCTCCTTCGTGTCTTCCCCCGTGCACACCCATCACTTCCACTTCCCTCCGGTCGTCTTCGCCGGCCGCCGTGCGAGGTCCGCGCCGCTGAACCGGCCTGCCGCGCATACACGCGCGCCGCGAAATGAAGTGCTTCGCCGACGGGGTAGGCCCCCGTAACGGCCTGCGTGTTCTTCGCGAACGCATTCAGGCTTGCAGAGGGCGGGGAGGCATTGAGCACTCGACAGCAAATCTGTGGATAACTCAGTGGAAGTGGATATTCGCGTCACTCATTCCGGTGACGAGAGTGAGAGAAGCACCGAAGTTATCCACAGATTTCAGCTCGATGCACCCAACCGACCACGGACCGTGACAGGCTGTGCATCACGAGCACTCGACCGCACCGGCGGCCGAGGCAGGAGCGCGTCACGCGCAAGGAGGGGGAAGGTCGATGGCGAGCCGGACAAACCGCACCAAACGGCCGCAGACATGCGACGACCCCCGCCGGGGGGGGAGAGCGGGGGTCGTCTTCACGGCCGACTCGGGGGGGAGGAGCCGGGCCGTGCTAGACACGGTCGCGAACGATCCGTGACCTCCATGGTGTACCCGAGGGTTCTCTCAGGCAAACGCGTACGCGCCGCCTTACGCCGAATGGTGGGCGCCTATGCTCGGCCCCGTGGAAAACCACTCCTTGCCGCGCACAGCCGCCTTCTTCGACCTCGACAAGACCGTCATTGCGAAGTCGAGCACACTCACGTTCAGCAAGTCCTTCTATCAAGGCGGACTGATCAACCGCAGGGCCGCGCTGCGAACGGCGTACACGCAGTTCGTCTTCCTCGTGGGCGGCGCCGATCACGACCAGATGGAGCGGATGCGCTCCTATCTCTCCTCTCTGTGTCGCGGCTGGAACGTGCGGCAGGTCAAGGAGATCGTGGCCGAGACCCTGCACGACCTCATCGACCCGATCATCTACGACGAGGCGGCGTCCCTCATCGAGGAGCACCACGCGGCCGGCCGCGACGTAGTGATCGTCTCCACGTCGGGCGCCGAAGTGGTGGAGCCGATCGGCGAGTTGTTGGGAGCCGACCGCGTGGTCGCGACGCGCATGGTCGTGGGGGAGAACGGCTGCTACACGGGTGAGGTGGAGTACTACGCCTACGGCCCCACAAAGGCCGAGGCGGTGAAGGAGCTGGCAGAGACCGAGGGCTACGACCTGGCCCGCTGCTACGCCTACAGCGACTCGGCGACCGACCTGCCGATGCTGGAGGCGGTGGGGCACCCGGCGGCGGTCAACCCCGACCGCACCCTGCGAAAGGAAGCGCTGGCCCGCGAGTGGCCGGTACTGGATTTCCACCGTCCGGTACGGCTCAAGCAGCGCCTGCCGAGGTTCCGGCCGCCCACGCCGGTCCTCCTCGCCGCGGCGGCGTTCGGCGCCGTCGCCGCCGCGGGGCTGGTCTGGTACTCCAGCCGCCGCCGCTCCCTCGCGAGCTGAGCAGTTCCCGCTCGTGATTCCTCCGAGCCCTCGCACCGACAGCGGTGCCAGGAGGCCGTCGCCGACGGCTCACCCACTCGGGGAGGGCGCTTCAAGCAGCCCCGCGCTGAAGCGCCTCGCACACGGCGGTGGACTCGCGCGCGCCGAGTTCCACCGCACGCGCACAGTGCCGGACCCAGCCGGCGACACCCGCCGGGGTGCCGGTGACGTACCCGGCCAGGGCCCGGGAGTACTCCTCGGCTCCCAGCTCCGCGTGCCCCACCTCGGCGGGGCACACCGCCTTCGGGTCGAGGCCCGAGCCGACCAGCACGATGCGCTCGGCGGCGCGCGCGACCAGTCCGTTGCGTGTCGTGAATGGTCGCAGGGCGAGGAGTTCGCCGTGCACGATCGCGGCGACGACCAGGGCGGGCGCCTTGGAGCCCGAGGCGAGCAGAGCGGTCAGCCCCTCCAGCCTGGCCGCGGTCTCGGCGGCGTCGGGGAGGGGGAGACCGAGGTCGCCGTCCTCGACGCCCTCGCCCGCCACCCGGGGCCGTCCCACCTCGGGGGCCTCCCTGGCCTCGGCCACCACGTGCAGGCGGGCCAGTACGCGCAAGGGCGACTGGCCCCATACGGAGAGGAGTTGCCCCGCCTCGGCGCTCAGCCGCAGTGCCCCGCCCACCGTGCGCGCCTCGGGCTCGGAGCCGAAGTCGGTGCGGCGACGCACTTCCTCCAGCTCCCAGTCGGCCCCGTCGAGCGCGGCGGAGGCGCGGGCACCCCGCAGGGCGGCCTCGGAGCTGATCTCGTTGCTGCGGCGCCGCATGACGCGGTGGGCGTAGACCCTGTCCACGGCGGTGCGGACGGATTCGACCGCCTCGGGTACCCCCGGCAGGTTCGCGAGGGCGGCGAACGGGTCGGCGCCCGCTGCTGTCGTACTCATGAGTAAGACCCTACGCATTCGGGGTGCGGACCCCTCGAAGGAGTGGTGTTCTTCACGCGGATTGGACACGAGGCGCCACAGACTCTCTACGCTAGGTGAATATGAAGATCGCTTTCGTAGGGAAGGGCGGCAGCGGCAAGACGACCCTGGCCGCACTCTTCGTCCGCCACCTCGCGCGGACGGGTGCCCCCGTCCTGGCGGTGGACGCCGACATCAACCAGCACCTCGGCGTGGCCCTCGGCCTGACCGAGGAGGAGGCCGCCCACTTGCCCGCGATGGGAGTGCGTCTCCCGCTCATCAAGGAGTACCTGCGGGGCAGCAATCCCCGCATCGCCTCGGTGGACAGCATGATCAAGACGACTCCGCCCGGGGCAGGCTCGCGGCTGCTGCGGGTGGCGGAGGCGAACCCGGTGCACGACGCCTGTGCGCGCCGGGTGGAGCTGGACGGTTCGGACGCCCGGCTCATGGTCACCGGGGCATTCACCGAGGCCGACCTCGGAGTGGCCTGCTACCACTCGAAGGTCGGGGCGGTGGAGCTGTATCTGAACCACTTGGTCGACGGTCGGGACGAGTACGTGGTGGTGGACATGACCGCCGGCGCGGACTCCTTCGCCTCCGGTCTGTTCACCCGGTTCGACATGACCTTCCTGGTGGCGGAGCCGACCCGGCGGGGAGTGTCGGTCTACCGCCAGTACAAGGAGTACGCGCGGGACTTCGGGGTGGCGCTCCGGGTCGTGGGCAACAAGGTGGACGAGCCGGACGACCTCGCGTTCCTGCGGGACGAGGTCGGCGAGGACCTCTTGGCGACGGTGGGCAGGTCGCGGTGGGTGCGGGCGATGGAGAAGGGGCGCTCGGCGCCGTTCGGGGAGCTGGAGGAGGAGAACAGGACGGCTCTGGGCAGTCTTCAGAAGTGTGTGGACGCCACGTACTCACGGCGGGACTGGGAGCGGTACACGCGACAGATGGTGCACTTCCACCTGAAGAACGCGCTGAGCTGGGGCAACGACCGGACCGGGGCGAACCTCGCCTCACAGGTCGACCCCGACTTCGTCCTGGACGAGACCGGACGAAAGCGGAACCCGGGCGGCCTGCGAGCCCTGCTCGACCAGGACGAGATGACAGACGCGGTCTGACGAAGAGCGGTCGGTAAGGAGCGGGGCGGCGCGCGAGGCGCGGGCACCGGTGCGCCGAATCGTCTCCTGTCCCGGGGCCTCCGAGGCCGTCGTTGTGACACGGGCGGGCGAACCGTGGGCGGTTCGTTGACCGCTGGGGGCTCCACGATGGAGGGGTCCGGGAGGGGCGCGAGGTTGACGCCGCCGAGGCGAAGCGACGAAGCGCGGACGGGAGTTGGCGGTTGCTGGTTCGCCGAGCCGGGGAGGTCGCCCAGGTGCCTGGAGCCCTTGCGTGGCGGGGAATCGCGAGGAAGCCGCGTCGCGTGCCGTGCGCGTGTCCGGCGGGGGCGTACGGGAAGGAGGAAGCGGACCGGGGGGGCGGTTCCGGGGCGTCGCGCCAGGTGCGAGGAGCGCCGCGGGCACGGGCGGTCCGTGTAGCGTCCGGGCCACGGTCTGCGTCGTTCTCCCGAACCGGCCCCTCCCCCGGCCCGGGACCCGTACGATCAGCCCAGAGCCCGTGCCCGGGCCGGCACCCCGAATGCCGGTCCGGGCGCGGAGCCGGTGGGGTCCGTCGCGACGGGCCCCACCACCTCACCGGTTTCGGCCGTTCCGCTGCGCGCCAGCGGGACCGGCCGGGGTGCTCCCGTCAGCCGTCGGGAGCGCTGAACGGTTCCGGGGACGCACTGCGCGAGGACGGCCCCGGAGGGGCGGGACCCTGTGGGACGCCGGCCCCGCAGGGACCTGCTTCGTTCGCCCCGGCCCGGATCAGTGCTTCTTCTCCTCCTTTTTCTGCGGCTGGGCGCCCGCGGCGGCGTCGGCGGCGGCCGGGGTGGTGGAGGTGAGCGCGCCCCAGCCGTTCTTGGGCGCTTGGCCAACGCCGAGCTTCTGGAGCTTGGCGAGGGTCGCGGGGTCCTGGGCGTCGAGCCAGTCGGCGAGCTCCCGGAAGGAGACGCAGCGGACGCCCTTCTTGTGGCATACCGTCTTGACGACGTCTTCGACGGCGCGCATGTAGGTGCCGCCGTTCCAGGACTCGAAGTGGTTGCCGATGATCACCGGGGCGCGGTTGCCGCGGTAGGAGCGGTCGAAGGACTCCAGGAGGCCCTGGCGCATCTGGTTGCCCCAGAAGTCGCGCTTGGCGGGGTCGCCCTGGGTCGTCCCGGACTGGTTGACCAGGAAGTTGTAGTCCATCGAGATGGTCTCGTAGGTGTGGCCGGGCATGGGGACCATGTGCATCGAGAGGTCCCACATGCCTTGCTTCTTGGTGGGCCAGACCTGCTCGCGGACACCGCTGCTGTCGTAGCGGAAGCCCATCGGCCCCGCGGCGGCCATGAAGTTCTTCTGTCCTTCGAGGCAGGGGGTGCGCCCCCCGATGAGCTCCTTGTCGTAGTCGAAGGGGAGCGGGTCGGTCTTGCCGGTGGAGGTGTTGGTCTTCCAGGTCTTCACGAACTGCTTGGCCTGGCTGATCTCACTGCGCCAGTCCGCGACGGACCACTCGCCGACGCCGCCACCCTTGCCGCAGAAGTGGCCGTTGAAGTGGGTGCCGATCTCGTGGCCGTCCAGCCAGGCCCCGCGGACCTGGTCGACGGTGTCACGGATGCCCTTGAGGTCGTTGAAGCCGATGTCGGAGCGGCCCGGGGAGTGCATGGGCGGGTGGTAGAGGTCCTTCTTCGCGCCGGGGAGCATGTAGACCCCGCTGAGGAAGAAGGTCATGGTCGCGTTGTTCTCCTTGGCGACCTTGCGGAAGTGCGAGAAGAGCTTCTGGCCGTCCTCGCCCGCGCCGTCCCAGGAGAAGACGACGAACTGGGGAGGCTGCTGGCCGGCCTTGAGCTTCTCGGGGCGGAGCTGGTGCGGCTGGACGCCGGTGAAGGCCGTCGAGCCGTCACCGATGAGGTGGACGGCGTTCTTCGGGGCGGGGGCGGGTTCGGCCTTCTCCTTCTTGCCCTGAGCCCTGGGGTGTCCGGTGTCGTGGGAGGCGCCGCTCCCGCAGCCTGTCAGGGCGACGGCGCAGGCGGCGGCCACTGTGGCCACCGCCGTCATTCTTCTGGTGGCAGCCATGACGGCCCACCTTCTTCCTTGCATCGCTCACGTGGGCCGCACCGCGTCCCGCAGGCGGGAAGGGTCCGGCCGAGGTCCGCGCCAACGTCACACGTGAGGCGATTCCGTCATGGACTGACAAGCCGTACAAAATGATTAATCACTCCTGCGAGTGAAGTAATGGCCTGTTTGCCCGGATAGACGGCAAGAATCCTTTACTCTCAATTACGATCCATTTACCAAGTGTTGAACCACTGTGCTCGGTGGTCCCCTCCGAAACCAGCGCGCCGCCTTCCCCACCCCCACCTCGCGCGTACGTACCCGACCCCTGAACCCCCGCCGGCCGCCACCGACCGCACACCAGCGCACCCCGCACACCACGCATCCCGCCGCTGTACGCCGTGACCCACGGCCGCGTTCCGACGCGACCGCGCAGCCCCGGAGGAGACGGGAACATGACTTCTCGCGTAAACACACACACCTCGCACGGACCGCCGGAGCCCGACAAGCCCGAACCCGGCCTCGCCAAGCCGGAACCCGGCCTCGGCGAGGCCAAGACCAAGGCCACCGGTCCCATCCCGGCCCGTACGACCGAACCCCCCACGTCCCCCACGTCCCCCACCCACGACCATCCCCACACCCCACCCGCCCCCCACGACCCTCCTCGCCCCGAATCCCCCCAGGGCCACGACCCCCGCCCGCGCTCGCAGCCCCGTCTCCGCCTCCCCGAGGCCGTCGACCTCTCCGCCTCGATCTCCGTGTTCCTCATCGCCCTGCCGCTTTCGCTCGGCATCGCGCTGGCGACCGGGGCGCCACTTCAGGCGGGGCTCGTCGCCGCCGCCGTGGGCGGGCTGATCGCGGGGCGGCTCGGGGGCTCGGTGCTCCAGGTGAGCGGGCCGGCGGCCGGGCTCACGGTCGTGACGGCCGACATCATCCAGCAGTACGGCTGGCGGGCGACCTGTGCGATCACCGTGTTCGCCGGGGTCTGCCAACTCGGGCTCGGGATGCTCCGCGTGGCGCGTTCCGCGCTCGCGGTGAGCCCGGCGATCGTGCACGGGATGCTCGCGGGCATCGGCATCACGATCGCGGTCGCACAGGTGCACATCGTGCTCGGCGGTACGCCGCAGAGCAGTGTGCTCGACAACCTGCGCGGGCTGCCGGCGCAGCTCGCGGACACGCAATGGGCAGCGTTCGCGATGAGCGTGGTGACGCTCGCCGTGCTCTACCTGTGGCCGAAGCTGCCAGGGCGCGCCGCGCGGCTCGCGAAGCTGCTGCCCGCCACGCTCGTCGCGGTCACCGCCGCGACACTCGTCGCGGCGCTCCTGGGGCTCTCACTGCCCCGCGTGGACCTGCCCTCGTGGAGCAACCACGCGCTGGCCGCCCTGCCGGAAGGCTCCCTCGGTGGCGTCGTCGCCGCGGTCGTGACGATCACGCTCGTCACGAGTGTGCAGTCGCTGCTCGGCGCGGTCGCCGTTGACAAGCTCGTCGCCGGACGGCCGGAGCAGGCGGCCCGGGTGCCGCGGTCGAACCTCGATCGCGAACTGCTCGGCCAGGGCGCGGCGAACATCGCGTCGGGCGCCCTCGGCGGCCTGCCCGTCGCTGGGGTCGCCGTCCGCAGCACCGCCAACATCAACGCGGGCGCGGTGAGCCGCGCCTCGACGATGCTGCATGGGGTGTGGGTGCTGGTCGCGGCCCTGCTCGCGGTGCCGCTGCTCCAGTACATCCCGCTCGCGGTGCTCGCCGCGCTCGTGATGTCCGTGGGCATCCAGATGGTCAATCTGCACCACATCAGGACGGTGACGCGGCACCGGGAGTTCCTCGTCTACGGGGTGACGACGTGCGGTGTTGTCTTCCTCGGGGTGCTCGAAGGGGTCGGCCTCGGCATCGCCGTCGCGGTCGGTCTCGCTCTGCACCGGCTCAGCCACACCCGGATCGTCCACCACGAGCGGGCGGGTCACCACCTCGTACACGTGCGCGGGCAGTTGACCTTCCTGGCCGTGCCCCGGCTCAGCCGGACGCTGCACCACGTACCGGCGAAAGCCACCGTGGTCGTCGAACTGGACGGCTCGTTCATGGACCACGCCGCCTTCGAGACACTCCAGGACTGGCGGACCTCGCACACCGCGCAAGGGGGCGCGGTCAGCATGACGGGCCCCGTGGGCACCCATATCACCGAACCGGCAGGGGGATCGCACGGCCACTGCCGTCCCTGGGCGCCGTGGCGCAACCACAGCAGGCCCGCGACGATCGGTCCCGTGGCCGGGTCGACCGGCTCCGGCAGCGGGGCGCAGCGCCTCGTCTCCGGGATCAGCGCCTTCCAGCGCGACACGGCGCCCCACATGCGCGAGGAACTCGCCCGCCTCGCACGGGAGGGGCAGCGGCCCTCGCAGCTCTTCCTCACCTGCGCGGACTCCCGCCTCGTCACGAGCATGATCACGGCAAGCGGCCCGGGCGACCTCTTCACCGTCCGCAACGTGGGAAATCTCGTCCCCCCGCCCGGCGCGGACGACCACACGGAGAGGGGCGCGGACGACCGTGCGGAGAGCGGCACCGGCTCGGTGACCGGTGTCGGCGGGATGAGCGGGGACGACTCGGTGGGAGCCGCGATCGAGTACGCGGTCGACGTGCTGCGCGTCGAGTCGATCACCGTCTGCGGTCACTCCGGCTGCGGCGCGATGCAGGCGTTGTTGAGCGAGGACGAGCGGCGCACTGGGGCGGCGGGCGAGGAGAGGGCCGAGACGCCTTTGTCGCCGCTGTGGCGGTGGCTGCGGTACGGGGCGCCCAGCCTCGCGCGGCTGCGGGGGGACGCGAGCGCGCTTCCCGGTTTCGCGCGGCGCGCTCCCGCCGATGTCGCCGAGCAGCTCTGCCTGGTCAACATCGTGCAGCAGCTGGACCACTTGCGGGGGCATCCGGCGGTGGCCCGCAGGCTCGCGGAGGGCAGCCTGGCGCTGCACGGCATGTACTTCCATGTGGGCGAGGCCCAGGCGTACCTGCTGCGTGAGGACGTCGCCGGGGCCGTGCCGGTCTTCGAGGAGGTGAGCGCCGCCCAGGAGCCGGAGCGACCCGTGCCCGCCTGAGCCGGAAAGCCGCGGGAAACCGGCAGCCAGGAGGAGAGCTCCCCCGCGCGGAGGACACGGCCAGGCCCGACCGCTGGCCGAACCTCCGCCCGGGGACGTCCGACTTGAGGCGTCCGGCTTGAGGCGTCCGACCAGGGACGCCCGACTTAAGGCGTCCAACTTGAGGCGCCCGACTTGAGGCGTCCGCCCTCGTCCGTACGGCCGCAACCTCGCCGTACGGACGAGGGCGAAGCCGCGCGGCCACGCCGGACCGCGCCCCAAGCCTCTCAGCACCCCACCGTCCCGCCCTCACACCGCCCCGCCACCCTCACAGCCCCCCACCCTCACCACCCCGCCGCCCGGCGGAGACGTGCCGCCGAGCGGCGGGGAGTGGGGGGCGGAGCGGGTGGGCAGGAGCGGGGGAGGCAGAGCCGTTGGGGTGTCGTCGGCGGGCCGCCTCGCTGAAGCTCGCGGGGCGTTCGCGCACTTCGCGGGCGGGGCGGATGAACCTCCGACCTGGGACGTACGTGCCAGAGGCAGCGGGGCCGCGTGGATCACGCGTGCTCCGGCGGGTCCGCTTTGCGGGGGTTGACCTCGTGTCTCCGCAAGCGTTGAATCCCCATGGCAGGACAGAATTGGTCTACACCACGGGACGGTGGGTCAGTGAGCGAGCGTTCGTCAATCGCCAACATGCTCAAGGAAGAGCGCAAGTTCGCGCCGCCGGCGGAGCTGGCGGCGCACGCCAACGTGAAGGCGGACGCCTATGAGCGGGCGCGCGCGGACCGCCTCGGCTTCTGGGCCGAGCAGGCGCGTCGGCTGAGCTGGGAGACAGAGCCCACCGAAACCCTGGACTGGTCGAATCCGCCGTTCGCCAAGTGGTTCGCGGACGGCAAGCTGAACGTCGCGTACAACTGCGTGGACCGCCACGTCGAGGCGGGCAACGGCGACCGGGTCGCGATCCACTTCGAGGGCGAGCCGGGCGACAGCCGCAGCATCACGTACGCGCAGCTCAAGGACGAGGTCTCGCGCGCGGCGAACGGCCTGATCGAGCTCGGCGTCGGCAAGGGCGACCGGGTCGCGGTCTATCTGCCGATGATCCCCGAGGCCGTCATCGCGATGCTCGCCTGCGCGCGCATCGGCGCGATGCACTCCGTCGTCTTCGGCGGTTTCTCGGCCGACGCGATCGCCGCGCGGATCGCCGACGCGGACGCGAAGGTCGTCATCACGGCCGACGGCGGCTACCGGCGCGGCAAGCCGAGCGCGCTCAAGCCCGCCGTGGACGCGGCCGTCTCGCGCTTCGACACGGTCGAGCACGTCGTCGTCGTCCGCCGTACGGGCGAGGACACGGCGTGGACCGAGGGCCGCGACGTGTGGTGGCACGAGCTGACCGAGCGCCAGTCGGCCGAGCACACGCCCGAGGCCTTCGAGGCCGAGCAGCCGCTCTTCATCCTCTACACCTCGGGCACCACGGGTAAGCCGAAGGGCATCCTGCACACCTCGGGCGGCTACCTCACGCAGGCGAGCTTCACGCACCACGCGGTCTTCGATCTCAAGCCGGAGACGGACGTCTACTGGTGCACGGCCGACATCGGCTGGGTCACCGGGCACTCGTACATCGTCTACGGTCCGCTCTCCAACGGCGCGACGCAGGTGATGTACGAGGGCACGCCGGACACTCCGCACCAGGGACGATTCTGGGAAATCATCCAGAAGTACGGGGTGACGATCCTGTACGCGGCGCCGACGGCGATTCGCACGTTCATGAAGTGGGGCGACGACATCCCCGCGAAGTTCGACCTCTCCTCGCTGCGGGTGCTCGGTTCGGTCGGTGAGCCGATCAACCCCGAGGCATGGATGTGGTACCGCAAGAACATCGGCCACGACAAGGCCCCCATCGTCGACACGTGGTGGCAGACCGAGACCGGTTCGATGATGATCTCGCCGCTTCCGGGCGTCACCGCGACGAAGCCGGGTTCGGCGCAGACACCGCTGCCGGGTATCTCGGCGACGGTCGTGGACGACGAGGGCAACGAGGTCGGGAACGGGGGCGGCGGCTACCTCGTGCTCACCGAGCCGTGGCCCTCGATGCTCCGCACCATCTGGGGCGACGACCAGCGCTTCATCGACACGTACTGGTCGCGCTTCGAGGGCAAGTACTTCGCCGGTGACGGGGCGAAGAAGGACGAGGACGGCGACATCTGGCTGCTCGGCCGGGTCGACGACGTCATGCTCGTGTCGGGGCACAACATCTCCACGACCGAGGTCGAGTCGGCGCTCGTCTCGCATCCGGCGGTCGCGGAGGCGGCGGTCGTCGGTGCGGCGGACCAGACCACGGGTCAGGCCATCGTGGCCTTCGTGATCCTGCGGGGCACGGCGACGGAGTCGGAGGACCTGGTCGCGGACCTGCGCAACCACGTGGGCGCGACGCTGGGGCCGATCGCCAAGCCGAAGCGCATCATGGCGGTCGCCGAGCTGCCGAAGACGCGGTCCGGGAAGATCATGCGGAGGCTGCTGCGCGATGTGGCGGAGAACCGCGAGCTGGGGGACGTCACGACGTTGACGGACTCCTCGGTGATGGATCTCATCCAGTCGAAGCTGCCTGCCTCCGGCGGGAGCGACGACTGACGATCTGCGTCGGATGAGGGAGGGGCGGGTCCTTCGGGGCTCGCCCCTTCGTCGTACGGAGGCATCGGGTGTACACCCGTACTCCGGTGTACGGGTGTCCGTCAGTGTACGGATGTACTCCAGTGCACGACTGTCCTCCGGTGTACAGCTGTCCTCCGGTGTACGGGTGTACTCCAGCGCACGGAACGCACCCCGAGTACGGGTGTACACCGAACCTGCGCGGCACCGGCCCGCAACGCGAGCCCACAGCGCAGGCCCGCAACGCGAGCCCACAGCGCAGGCCCACAACGCGAGCCCACAGCGCAGGCCCACAACGCGAGCCCACGGCGCGAACCCGCGCACCGCGTCCCTATCGCGGACCAGCGCCCGGCGCGGAACTCGTGAGTAAGGTGGGTCCGTACGCCCTGCGTACCGACAAACGAAGAGGGGTGCCGGGAAGTCTGGTCGGCGTGTGATCACCCGACGCCGAACCGCGCCCCCACGGGCGCCGGACCTGGAGACCCCCGTGCCCAGCACCCGCCTGCCCACTCCCGGCCGCCGTTTCCTCGGCCGCCTCCCCCTGCCGGAGTACCGCTACCTCGCCGATGCCCTGCGCGCCGAGACGCTCGGCGGGGTGCTGCTCCTCGTCGCCGCCGTCCTCGCCCTCGTCTGGGCGAACACGCCCCTGTCGCACAGCTACGAGATCGTCCGCGACTTCCACTTCGGGCCCGCCTCGCTCGGGCTGCGCCTCTCCGTGGAGCACTGGGCGGCGGACGGGCTGCTCGCGGTGTTCTTCTTCGTCGCGGGCGCCGAGCTGAAGCGTGAGCTGGTCGCGGGAGATCTGCGCGATCCCAAGGCCGCGCTGCTTCCCGTGGTCGCCGCGGCGTGCGGGATGATCGCGCCCGCGCTCGTGTACACGCTCGTCAACACGGTCGGCGGCGGCGATATGGGCGGCTGGGCGGTGCCGACCGCGACGGACATCGCCTTCGCGCTCGCGGTGCTCGCCGTGCTCGGTACCGCACTGCCCTCGCCCCTGCGCGCCTTCCTCCTGACTCTCGCGGTCGTCGACGACCTCTTCGCGATCCTGATCATCGCGGTCTTCTTCACGAGCGACCTGAACTTTCTCGCGCTCGGCGGGGCCGTCGCCGGGCTCGCCGTCTTCTGGTTCCTGCTGCGCCGCCTGCGGGTGCGGGGCTGGTACGTGTACGTACCGCTCGCGCTGGTGATCTGGGGGCTCATGTACAACAGCGGCGTGCACGCGACGATCGCGGGCGTCGCGATGGGCCTCATGCTGCGCTGTCACCGTGAGGAGGGCGAGGAGGCGTCTCCCGGGGAGCGGGTCGAGCACCTGGTGCGCCCCTACTCGGCCGGGCTCGCGGTGCCGCTCTTCGCGCTTTTCTCCGCCGGGGTCGCGGTGGGCGGCGACGCGCTCGCCGACATCTTCACGCGCCCGGAGACGCTGGGAGTGGTCCTCGGGCTCGTCGTCGGCAAGGCGGTGGGGGTCTTCGGCGGTACGTGGCTGACGGCGCGTTTCACGCGGGCCTCGCTCAGCGACGAACTGGCCTGGTCCGATCTCTTCGCGGTCTCCGTGCTCGCCGGCATCGGCTTCACCGTGTCCCTCCTCATCGGCGAACTCGCCTTCACGGGCGATCCGCACCTCACCGACGAGGTCAAGGCGGCGGTACTCGTCGGCTCGCTTCTGGCGGTCCTGCTCGCCACCGTCCTGCTGCGGCTGCGCAACCGGGTGTACGTGCGGCTGCTCGCCGAGGAGGAACGCGACGAGGACCGCGACGGCGTCCCGGACGTCTACCAGCAGGACGACCCGGCACACCATCAGCGCCTCGCCGGCTCCTACGAGGAAAAGGCGGCCGAACACCGCGCCCGCGCCCGGGAGCGGGAGGGCCCCGGTGCGAGCGACGCCTGACCCGGAGTCGGATCGCCGCGATCTCCGCGTACGCCGCCGGACGCACCCCCACCACCCCACGGCACCCCCCCGCCGCCAGACGCACCCCCACCGCCCCACGACAAACCCCCACCACCGCACGACGCCCCCCACGCCGCGAGAGACCCGGCCTCTACCGCACCCAACAGGAGTCAGGCGGGCGGGGCGGGGGAAGCGGCAAGGGCAAGGGTCCGGCATGATCTGAACCCTGACCGTGTTTCGGGCGGGTGCGCCGCCGCCCGGACGAGGCGGGGGCCGCGAGCCGGGTCCCCGCGCAGACCGGCGAAAGAGAAGAGGGAGTACGCGATGAGCGCACCCGACAGCGCGAGCCACCGTCCCGGCGAGCCCGAGAAGGCGGCCGCGGCGTTGAGCGCGGACCGCAGCCTCGGCCAGCTCGTGTCCAACGCGGTCTCCGAACTGTCCGCGCTGGTGCACGACGAGATCGCGCTCGCCAAGGTGCAGATCATGAAGGACGTGAAGAAGGGGCTGGTCGGCAGCGCGGCGTTCATCGTCGCGCTGGTCCTGGCCCTCTTCTCGCTCCCGATGCTGAGCTTCGCGCTCGCCTACGGCATCCGGGCCTGGAGCGGCTGGCACATCTCCGTCTGCTTCCTGCTCTCCTTCGCCGCGAGCCTCGTCGTGGCCGGGCTCTTCGCCCTCATCGGCCTGGTCTTCTTCAAGAAGGCTCAGAAGGGCAGGGGCCCGCAGAAGGCCGCCGAGGCCGCGAAGACCGATGCCGCGGTCCTCTCCAACGCCAAGCCGCACCCGCGTCCCGAGACGCCGGAGCTGGAGCAGTTCCCGCCGCTTCAGCAGAAGGGCGGCGAGGAGGCGGAGGGAGCCTCCGCTGTGGCACGCTCCTCCTCATGACGGCTACCGACCCCCGTTCGGCGCAATCCGCCCCCACGATCCGGATCGACGGTCCCTGGACCCACCGGGACGTGGCGGCGAACGGCGCGCGCTTCCACATCGCGGAGGTGGGCGAGGGGCCGCTCGTCATGCTCGTGCACGGCTTCCCGCAGTTCTGGTGGACGTGGCGCGAGCAGCTCACCGCGCTCGCCGCCGCCGGGTACCGGGCGGTCGCGATGGACCTGCGCGGGGTCGGCGGCAGCGACCGCACGCCGCGCGGTTACGACCCGGCGAACCTCGCGCTCGACATCACCGGCGTGATCCGCTCGCTCGGCGAGCCGGACGCGGCGCTCGTCGGGCACGACCTCGGCGGCTATCTCGCCTGGACGGCGGCGGTGATGCGGCCCAAGCTGGTGCGCCGGCTCGTCGTCTCCTCCATGCCGCACCCGCGCCGCTGGCGCTCGGCGATGCTCAGGGACCCGAGGCAGTCCGCCGCCGGCTCGTACGTGTGGGGCTTCCAGCGCCCCTGGGTCCCGGAGCGGCAGCTCGTCGCCGGCGAGGGCGCGCTCGTCGGGGAGCTGCTGCGGGACTGGTCCGGGCCGAGCATCCCGGACGACAAGACGGTCGATGTCTACCGCAGGGCGATGTGCGTCCCCTCGACGGCGCACTGCGCGGTGGAGCCGTACCGCTGGCTCGTGCGCTCGCTCGCGCGGCCCGACGGTGTGCAGTTCTACCGGCGGATGAAGCGGCCCGTACGGGTCCCGACGCTGCACCTGCACGGGGCGCTCGACCCGGTGCTGCGCACCCGCTCGGCGGCCGGTTCGGGCGAGTACGTCGAGGCCCCGTACCGCTGGCGGCTCTACGACGGGCTCGGGCACTTCCCGCACGAGGAGGACCCGCTCGGCTTCAACCGCGAGCTGATCGACTGGCTGCGGGACCCGGAACCGGACCGCTGAGGCGAGTCCGGAAGCCGATCACCGGACGCGGGTCCGGGACCGGATCGCCGTCACAGGCCCGGAACGCGACCGCTGACGCGCGTCCCGGGGCGTGCGCCCCCCGCGCCGCCGTGTGCTCCCCTTCTCCGGTCCGTCGGGCCCCACCCGTACCGCTCAGCGGACGGGGCCGCCTGACGATCGAACAGGTGTTGCCAACCGCATAGGCCAATGAGGTGCCGGGAGTGCGATTAGCGACCATGGGAGCAGGGCAGGGACGGGGTATGGGCTGGACGCACGACTACAGTGACGCAGCACGCGACCGCCGCTCAGTCTCCGCGCTGAGCAGCCACGAGGGGGCGGGGCCGCTGGGTTCCGGCGCACCGCATCCCTCCCCGGACGGGGTCAACATCCCCCTCATCCTCCGCCGCCGGGCCCGCTGGGTCTCGGCCCGTCTGAGGCACACGCGCGACTGAACCGCCCCGGCGCCCACGCCAGGGCCCGGCCGGGGAGCACGGAGGCGCGGGGGCGCACACCCCGCGTACGGCAGCCGCAGGACGGTGCCGGTCTCCGCGTACGGTCGGCAGGACGCGCCGCCACCGCGAGCGCGCCTGCCCCGCTTCCCGGGCCGCATCTCCCGTACGTACGAGCGCACACGGCCCCGCCCCACGTGATCCGTGACGGCGGGGCCTGCGCCCGCCGTCAGAGCGCGCAGCTCTCCGTGTCGACGCGCTGGGTCGCCGTGCGGCCCTGGGTGATGTCGTCGCGTACCTCGTCGGCGGTGAGGGCGTAGCCGGTGTCGGGGTCGTCGAGCGATTTGGCGAAGACGACCCCGTAGACGCGGCCTTCCGTCGTGAGGAGCGGGCCGCCGGAGTTGCCCTGGCGGACGGTGGCGTAGAGCGAGTAGACGTCGCGGCTCACCGTGCCCCGGTGGTAGATGTCGGGGCCTGTCGGGGTGATGCGGCTGCGGACGCGGGCGGGGCGGACGTCGTAGTCGCCGTTCTCGGGGAACCCGGCGACGATCGCACCGTCGCCCGCTTTCGCGTCACCGTCCGTGAAGCGCAGCGAGGGCGCGGGCAGCCCGGGGACGTCGAGGACCGCGATATCGCGCTTCCAGTCGTAGAGCACGACCGTCGCGTCGTAGCGCCTGCCCTGGCCGCCGATCTGGACGGTCGGTTCGCCGACTCCGCCGACGACGTGCGCGTTGGTCATCACGCGGTCCTTGGCGAAGACGAAACCGGAGCCCTCCAGGACCTTGCCGCAGCCGGAGGCGGTGCCGACGACCTTGACGATCGACTGCTTCGCCGTCCGCGCGACCTGACTGTTCGCCAGGGCCGCGTCCGGTGGGTCGACGGGCTTGATCGGCTCGTTCGAGAAGGGGCTGAAGACCTGCGGGAAGCCGTTCTGCGCGAGGACCGAGCGGAAGTCGGAGAACCAGTTGTCCGCCTCCTGGGGCATGGCCTGCGAGACGCCGAGGAGGACCTTGGAGTTGCGGACCTGCTTGCCGAGCGTGGGCAGCGTCGTCTGCGCGAGGAGCGAGCCGAGGAGCCAGGCGACGAGGAGCATCGCGAGGACGTTGACGACGGCGCCGCCGGTCGCGTCGAGCGCGCGCGCGGGACTCCACGTGATGTGGGTGCGCAGTTTGTTGCCGAGGTGGGTGGTGAACGCCTGGCCCGTGGAGGCGCACACGATGACGACGATCACCCCGACCACGACGGCGGTCGTGCTCGCCTCCGAGTTGTCCGTCAGCGCGTCCCAGAGCACGGGCAGTACCCACACGGCGAGGAGCCCGCCACCGAGGAAGCCGATCACCGACAGGATGCCGACGACGAAACCCTGGCGGTAGCCCACGATCGCGAACCACACGGCGGCGGCCAGCAAGAAGAAGTCCAGCGCGTTCACCGGGACACCCTGTCATGCGTGCCGGTCGAGTGAGACCCGCTTCCCCCTGTCCCATGGTCGCTCCCAGCCCGCGAAGTGCAGCAGGCGGTCGATGACTCCGGCGGTGAAACCCCAGACCAGAGCGTTACGGACGAGGAAAGCGGGGCCTTCGTGGCCGCGTGGATGGACCGCGACGGCACGGTGCGCGGGGTCCGTGAGTTCGCTCACCGGCACCGAGAAGACGCGTGCGGTCTCCCCCGGGTCGACGGCCCGGACGGGGCTGGGCTCGCGCCACCAGCCGAGCACGGGGGCCACGACGAAGCGGGTCAGCGGGATGTAGAGGCGTGGCAGGACGCCGAAGAGCTGGACGCCCGCGGGGTCGAGCCCGGTCTCCTCCTCGGCCTCGCGGAGCGCGGCGCGCAACGGCCCGGTGGTGAGCGGGTCGCCGTCGGCCGGGTCGAGGGAGCCGCCGGGGAAGGAGGGCTGGCCCGCGTGGGCGCGCAGAGAGGAGGCTCGCTCGGTGAGCAGCAGCTCGGGGCCGTCCTCGCCCTCGCCGAGCAGGATGAGCACCGCCGACTGCCGGCCCCCGCCGTCCGCCGGTGGCAGGAAGGCGCTGAGCTGCTCGCCCCGTACCGTCCGCACCGCCGCCACGACCGGGTCGAGCCAACGGGGCAGGCCCTCGGTGGTCAGGACGGGGGCGGGGGACGCGGGTGGGCCGTGGAGGGGGGCGGGGGCCGGAGGTCGCTCGGGGAGGGGGCCCGGGCGGAGGGCCTCCGGTGCGAGGGGGCCGGGCGGGAGGGCGGCTTCGGAGTGCGCGGCTTCCGAGTGCGGGGCTTCGGCGTGCGGGGCGGGGGTCGCGTACGTACCGGTGCTGCCGTGGCCGTTCTCGTACGTGCCATTGGCCTGTCCGCCTTGGTGCCTGGGCTGCCCGCCTTCGTACGGCCCGCGCGCGTGCTCGTGCGTGCTCTTTCCCTCCTTTCGCGTGCCGCCGTTGTCGCCGGGGGCCGCCGGCTTGTCGGTGCGGAACTCGCTCTCGGTGCTCAGGGTCGATTCACCACCAGTTCTCCTTCCGGCGGGGCCGGTCGTCGTTTCGTCGTCTTCACCTGCTCCAACGTCTGTGCGAGCTCGCGGTGTTCCGGGGACAGGGGAGACGCGGGTGCACGGGGAGCGCGGGGGCGCGTACGAGCCCCTAGGGGGCGCCCCTGAGACGTATCAGGGCCGCCCCGGGGTCCGTCAGCCGCCCAGGGGTGGCGCGGGGGGACCCGGGAAGTCGGCGGGGGGCTTCAGGCGCTGGCCCGGCATGCCGCCCTTCTCGTACTTGAGGAGCTTCTCCGCCTTCTCCGGGTCGGTCTCGCCCTCGCCGTACGAGGGACAGAGCGGCGCCACCGGGCAGGCCCCGCAGGCGGGGCGGCGGGAGTGGCAGATGCGGCGGCCGTGGAAGATGACGCGGTGCGAGAGCATCGTCCACTCGCTCGGGTCGAAGATCGCGGCGACGTCGGACTCGACCTTCACCGGGTCCTCGGACGTCGTCCACTTCCAGCGGCGTGCGAGGCGGCCGAAGTGGGTGTCGACAGTGATCCCAGGTACCCCAAAAGCATTGCCAAGTACGACAAAAGCTGTCTTCCTGCCCACTCCGGGCAGCTTCACGAGCGCGTCGACGGTGGCCGGGACCTCGCCGTCGAAGTCGTCGCGGAGCGCGGCCGAGAGACCGAGCAGCGAGCGGGCCTTGGCCCGGAAGAAGCCGGTGGGCCGGATCAGCTCCTCCAGTTCCTCGGGGACCGCCGCCGCCATGTCCTCGGGGGTCGGGTACTTCGCGAAGAGCGCCGGAGTCGTCTGGTTGACCCGCAGGTCGGTGGTCTGCGCGGAGAGGACGGTGGCGACGAGGAGCTGGAAGGGGTCCTCGAAGTCCAGCTCGGGGTGCGCGTAGGGGTAGGTCTCGGCGAGCACCTCATTGATGGCGTGCGCGCGCTCGACCATGGCGGCACGGGACTCGCGCTTGGCGAAGCCGGGGGGCTTGGGGGCGGCCTTCTTGGCGGGGGCCTTCTTGGCGGGGGCCTTCTTGGCGGGGGTCTTCTTCGCCGCCGTCTTCTTGGCGGTCGCCTTCTTCGCGGGCGCCTTCTTGGCCGCCGTCTTCTTCGCGGTCGCCTTCTTGGCCGCCGTCTTCCTGACAGGGGCCGTCTCCCCCGCCGCCTTCTCCCCCGCCGCCTTCTCCGCTGCCGTCTTCTTCGTCGTCACCCGGCTGACCTCCGTGCCCTCCACCGACGTCGCGCGCCTGCTCGCGGCGATCGCCCGTCCCGTTCCGTACCGGCCCGATCCTGCTCGTACGACCACTGACGGCCCTATCCCCGTCGCGTTCGCTCTCAGCGGAACGTGCTGGTCGGAGCCGTATCGCGGGTGCCTCGGCCTGCCGCGTACAGCCAGGCCTCGCGGACACCCGCTCAGCCTACGGCCGGGTACTGACATCTGCCGCCGAGCACGGGGTACGCCACTCCCACGGCCCCCCTGACGCACAGGACCGAGCATCTGTGCGGCACACTTGTGACTGATCACACTGTTTGGCACGTCCGGCACAATGGGAGATGACCAGTCCCCCTGAGCAGCCGACAAGGAGAGAACTCGTGGATGACGTTCTGCGGCGCGCACCGCTGTTCGCGGCGCTCGATGACGAACAGGCGGCGGAGCTCCGCGCCTCCATGAGTGAGGTGACGCTGGCCCGCGGGGAGTCCCTCTTCCACGAGGGCGAGCCGGGCGACCGCCTCTATGTCGTGACGGAGGGCAAGGTCAAGCTGCACCGCACCTCGCCCGACGGCCGCGAGAACATGCTCGCGGTGCTCGGTCCCGGCGAGCTGATCGGCGAGCTGTCGCTCTTCGACCCCGGCCCGCGCACGGCGACGGCGTCCGCGCTGACCGAGGTGAAGCTGCTCGGCCTGGGGCACAACGACCTCCAGCCCTGGCTCAGCGGGCGTCCCGAGGTCGCCGCCGCCCTGCTGCGCGCGGTGGCGCGCCGGCTGCGCAAGACCAACGACCAGATGTCCGACCTGGTCTTCTCCGATGTGCCGGGCCGCGTCGCCCGCGCGCTCCTCGACCTGTCGCGCCGCTTCGGTGTGCAGTCGGAGGAGGGCATCCACGTCGTGCACGACCTGACGCAGGAGGAGCTGGCGCAGCTCGTCGGCGCCTCGCGCGAGACGGTCAACAAGGCGCTCGCGGACTTCGCCGGGCGCGGCTGGCTGCGGCTGGAGGCGCGCGCGGTGATCCTGCTGGACGTGGAACGGCTGGCGAAGCGGTCGCGCTGAGGCGGTGAGGTCTGTACGGGGCTTGATTTCGTACGTACGAGAGGCGGCCGTCCCCGGGTGGGGGCGGCCGCCTCTCGTGTGCGCGGGGCCTGTCTCCCGATGCCGGACGTATGTGCGGATGATCGGGGCGGTCGTTGTGATCATCGGCCCGGTTCCATGGCGCTTTTCGGCGTTCGTACGACTTCGGCTGTGGACAACTTGGCCCAAGTCGCGAAGGCGCTCACTCGCACGAGTGAGGCCGTGTGCGGGTTTCCCGGAGTTATCCACAGATGGGGGGAAGTGGCGGGGGTGGGGGTGCGGGGTGCGGAAGAATTGATGTCGGGGAGCCCCCCCTTTGGGTGGGTGGGGGCTGTCTTTTTACGGGGCCCCGCACACCCCCCTCACCCCACCCCCCGCCCCCGCAGGTACTCCAACTGCGCCCCCACCGACCACTCCGCCGCCGGCCACAGCGACCGGTCCACATCCGCGTACACCCGGGCCACCACCTGCGGCGCCGTCGTCAGCCCCGCCCGGACCGCTTCCTCGACCTGCGCCAGGCGGGCCGCGCGGTGCGCGAGGTAGTACTCGATCACCCCGCGCGCGTCGTCCAGGACCGGGCCGTGGCCCGGCAGGACGGTGTCCACGCCGTCGTCCGTCGCGAGCGTCCGCAGCCGCCGCAGCGAGTCGAGGTAGTCCCCGAGCCGCCCGTCCGGGTGCGCCACCACCGTCGTACCGCGCCCGAGCACCGTGTCCCCCGTGAGGACGGCACGGTCCGCCGGGAGGTGGAAGCAGAGCGAGTCGCCCGTATGGCCCGGGGTCGGGACGACGCGCAGTTCCAGGCCGCCCGTCGTGACGACGTCGCCCGCCGCGAGCCCCTCCTCGCCGAGCCGCAGCGCCGGGTCGAGCGCGCGCACCGGGCTCCCGGTGAGTTCCGCGAAGCGCGCCGCGCCCTCCGCGTGGTCGGGATGGCCGTGCGTGAGCAGCGTCAGCGCGACGCGCTGCCCGGCGCGTTCGGCCGTGGCCATGACGTTCGCCAGGTGGCCCTCGTCGAGCGGCCCCGGGTCGATGACGACCGCGAGGCCGGACCCGGGCTCGGCGACGATCCACGTGTTCGTGCCGTCGAGTGTCATCGCCGAGGGGTTCGGCGCGAGGACGTTGACCGCGCGCGCCGTCGCCGGTCCGCTCGTCACGGCCCCGCGCGGGCTCCCCGGCAGCGCGGGTACGGCGCTCACGCCTCCCCGCCCTCGCCGGCCGAACCCCCCTCGGCCGGTCCCCCGCCCGACGCCCTCGCGTCCGGCACCCGCCGCGTGAACTCCTCGTGCCCCGGCCACGTCAGGACCACCTCGTCCCCGTCGAGCCGCGCCTGTGCCAGTACGGGCTTGAGCGCGCGTCCCTCCAGGTCGGCCATGACCCCGGGCAGGGAGCCGTAGGGGACGAGGTCGCGCAGGGTCGCGACGGTGGGCGGCATCATCTGGAGCACGCCCTCCTCGTACCGGTGCAGGGCGTCCACCGGGCGCACCCACTCGGTGCGGTCGGCCTCCGTGGAGACCTCGCGGGTGCGCTGGCCCTCGGGGAGCGCGGCGACGAAGAACCACGTGTCGTAGCGCCGCGCCTCGAACTCGGGCGTGACCCAGCGCGCCCAGCCGCCGAGCAGATCGCTGCGCAGCACGAGCGCGTGCCGGTTGAGGAAGTCGGCGAACGAGGTCTCGTGCGCGACGAGCGCCGCGCGCTCCGCCTCCCACCCGGGCCCCGAGACGTCCGCGACGACCGTCTCCGCGTCCGGGCCCGCGAGCAGCACCCCGCACTCCTCGAAGGTCTCGCGCACCGCCGCGCACACCACGGCCCGCGCCGCGCCCTCCTCGTCGAGCCCGAGGCGCTCCGCCCAAGCGGCGGGCGAGGGACCCGCCCAGCCCACGGCCGTCTCGCTGTCGCGCGGGTCCACACCGCCGCCCGGGTACGCGTACGCACCGGCCGCGAACGCCATCGACGCGCGCCGCCGCAGCATGTGCACGAGGAGCCCGCCGGGGCCCTCGGGCGCCTCGCGCAGCAGCAGTACGGTGGCGGCGCGGCGCGGGGTCACGGGGACGAGGTCACCGCGCGCGTGGGCGCGGATACGGTCCGGCCAGTCGGCGGGGAACCACTGTGTGCCGGTGCTCTTGCCTGCACGTTCGCTCATGCTCGGAGGCTAACGCCTCTCGCGCGGGAGTTCGAAGGGCCGGCCGTCGCGCGGACACCCGCCCCGCCCCCGGCCGTCGCGCGGACACCCGCCCCGCCCCGGGAAGGCGCGCCGTACCGGGAGGCGCGCCGTACCGCCGGCCGGAAGCGCTACCCCTCCAGCTCCACGATCAGCTCGACCTCCACGGGCGCGTCCAGCGGCAGGACCGCGACGCCCACCGCGCTGCGCGCGTGCACGCCCTTCTCGCCGAAGACCTCGCCGAGCAGCTCGCTCGCCCCGTTGAGGACCCCCGGCTGTCCCGTGAAGTCCGGGGCCGAGGCCACGAAGCCGGTGACCTTCACCACGCGCGCGACGCGGTCGAGGTCCCCCGCCACCGAGCGCACCGCGGCGAGCGCGTTGAGCGCGCTGATCCGTGCGAGTGCCTTCGCCTCCTCGGCGGTGACCTCCGCACCGACCTTCCCGGTCGTCGGGAGCGTGCCCTCCACCATCGGCAGTTGCCCGGCGGTGTACACGTACACGCCGCTGCGCACGGCCGGCTGGTACGCGGCGAGCGGCGCCGCGACCTCCGGCAGCGTCAGGCCCAGCTCCGCGAGGCGTGCCTCGGCCGCGCTCACGCCTGCTTCTCGCGCTTCATGTAGGCCACGGGGTTCTCCCAGCCGTTGGGGCCGGGGATCACGGTGACCAGCTCCCAGCCGTCCAGGCCGAAGTTGTCGAGGATGGCCTTGGTGTTGTGCGAGAGGAGCGGCGCGGTGAGGTATTCCCAAGTCTTCATGCGGCGACTTTAACGGCCCGCACGTGAGCGGCGGAAACCCACGCGGCAGGCGACGCCCCCACCCCCGCGCGCCCCCTCCCCCGACCGCCCGCGCTCCCCCTTCGCGCCCCCCAGTTCGCGCCCGCCCGCCCGCCGCGCGCCGCGACGTTCTAGGCTCGCGCTGTGAGCAGGCTCCAGGTCGTCAGCGGGAAGGGCGGGACCGGCAAGACGACGGTCGCCGCCGCGCTCGCGCTCGCCCTCGCCACCGAGGGCAGGCGCACTCTCCTCGTCGAGGTCGAGGGCAGGCAGGGCATCGCGCAGGTCTTCGACACCGAGCCGCTGCCGTACGGGGAGCACAAGATCGCCGTCGCGCCCGGGGGCGGCGAGGTCTTCGCGCTCGCGATCGACCCCGAGCTGGCGCTCCTCGACTACCTCCAGATGTTCTACCGGCTCGGCAGCGCGGGCCGCGCCCTGAGGAAGATGGGCGCGATCGACTTCGCGACCACCGTCGCGCCCGGCGTCCGCGACGTCCTCCTCACCGGCAAGGCCGCCGAGGCCGTCCGCCGCAAGGACAAGCAGGGGCGGCACGTGTACGACCACGTCGTGATGGACGCCCCGCCCACCGGGCGGATCACGCGCTTCCTCGGCGTCAACGACGAGGTCGCCGGGCTCGCCAGGATCGGCCCCGTCCACCACCAGGCCCAGTCCGTCATGCACCTGCTCAAGTCCCCGAGCACCGCCGTGCACCTCGTGACGCTCCTGGAGGAGATGCCGGTGCAGGAGACGGCGGACGGGATCGCCGAGCTGCGCGGCGCGGGGCTCCCGGTGGGCCGGGTCCTCGTCAACATGGTCCGCCCGGCCCCGCTGTCCCCCGAGACCCTGGCCCGGGACGTCCCGCGCGCCGCGCTCGAAGCGGCCCTCACGGCCGCCGGGCTGCCGCGTGCCGAGACGCTCGCCGGGCCGCTGCTCGCGCTCGGTGCGGAGTACGGGGAGCGCCACGCCCTGGAGAGCGCCCAGCGCGCGCGCCTCACCGCGCTCGGCCGCCCCGTCCACGAACTGCCCCTCGCCCCGGACGGCATGGACCTCGCCGCCGTCTACCGGATGGCGAAGGACCTGCGCGGACAGGGCGTGACGGAGGAGATCCCGAGGAGGACCCCATGAGCCTCGACGCCGCCCCCGCTCTGGAGGTCGATCCGCTCATCGACGACCCCGCGACCCGCATCCTCGTGTGCTGCGGCTCCGGCGGCGTCGGCAAGACGACGACCGCGGCGGCGCTCGGGCTGCGCGCCGCCGAGCGGGGCCGCAAGGCCGTCGTCCTCACGATCGACCCGGCGCGCCGCCTCGCCCAGTCCATGGGCATCGACGCGCTCGACAACACCCCGCGCCGCGTCCCCGGCACGAAGGGCGACGGCGAACTCCACGCCATGATGCTCGACATGAAGCGCACCTTCGACGAGATCGTCGAGGCGCACGCCGAGCCCGCCCGCGCTCGCGCGATCCTGGAGAACCCCTTCTACCAGTCGCTCTCGGCCGGATTCGCCGGTACGCAGGAGTACATGGCGATGGAGAAGCTCGGCCAGCTCCGGGCCGGAGAGCAGTGGGACCTCATCGTCGTCGACACGCCGCCCTCGCGCTCCGCGCTCGACTTCCTCGACGCCCCGAAGAACCTCGGCTCCTTCCTCGACGGAAAGTTCCTCCGCGTCCTCATGGCCCCGGCGAAGGCGGGCGGGCGCGCGGGCATGAAGTTCCTCAACGCCGGGATGTCGCTCATGACGGGCACGCTCGGCAAGCTCCTCGGCGGCCAGTTCCTCGCCGACGTACAGACCTTCGTCGCCGCGATGGACACGATGTTCGGCGGTTTCCGCGCCCGCGCCGACGCCACCTACCAGCTCCTCCAAGCCCCCGGCACCGCCTTCCTCGTCGTCGCCGCGCCCGAGCGCGACGCGCTGCGCGAGGCCGCCTACTTCGTACGCAGGCTCGCCGACGACGGGATGCCGCTCGCCGGTCTCGTCCTCAACCGCGTCCACGGCGGCGGCCCCGCCGGGCTCACCGCGGAGCGCGCGCTGAGCGCCGCGGAAAATCTTGAAGAAGGCGGCATTGTGGATCAGTTGGGCGGGAAAGCTGGTCTGCGTAACACCCGGGACACCACCGGTGACGCCCTCAACTCCCCCGAGGGCCAAGCCGGTTCACCGGTCACAACCGAAGACTTGAGCCACGCGTCCGAAGCCGCTCAGCCCCCCGGCACCCCTGAGGCCGCCGCCCTCGCGGCCGGTCTGCTGCGCCTGCACGCCGAGCGCGCCCGCCGACGCGCGCGCGAGGCCCGCACCCGCGACCGCTTCACCGCGCTCCACCCCGAGGTCCCGGTCGCCGAGGTCCCCGCGCTCGCGGGCGACGTCCACGACCTCACGGGATTGCGCACGGTCGCAAAACGGCTGGCCGGAGAGGGCTGAACCCCTCGCGTCAGGCGGGAAACGCGCCCACGGACCGCGCCCTCCACGCCGCTCGCGCGAAGGCCGGTCCGCAGGTACGGGCCGGAAAGCGGCGGTACGAGGCGAAGGACCGTACCGGAAACACGCCCGGCGCCACCCGCACGCGACCACCGGGCGGCACCCGCACGCGTCCTTCCGGTTGTCCGGACGTACGTACAGCCCCCGCGACCTGTACGCGCGCTCGTCCCGCCCGCGCCACCGACGTCCCGGCGCTCGCGCCACCGGCGTCCTGGCGTCGCTTGCGCCACCGGTGCCGTGGCGCCCCGTCAGCCGACCGCCGCGTACCGCCGGTCCCCGGGGCCCGCCACGTAGCGCCGGTTCCCCGGGCTCGCCACGGCGGCTCCGGCGTCCTCGGCCTCCATCTCCTCGAAGTCCAGCTCGTCGGCGCCCGCGCCGAGCGGCCCGCAGGACCGCTCGTACTCGCTGCGCGCCGTCTCCAGCAAGCGGCGCCAGGAGGTGACCAGGGGGCGCCTGCGCAGCAGCGCACGCCTCTCCCGTTCGGTCATTCCTCCCCAGACGCCGAACTCGACGCGGTTGTCAAGCGCGTCGGCCAGGCACTCGGTGCGCACCGGGCATCCCGTGCACACCGCCTTGGCCCTGTTCTGCGCTGCCCCTTGTACGAACAGTTCATCCGGATCGGTAGTGCGGCAGGCTGCCTGCGCACTCCAGTCGGTAACCCAGCCCATGCCGGCGCCGTCCTCTCCCGAATCGAGGCTCCCCCACGGCGGCAGCGGCATATTCACCGCCGCCAGTGCAGGACGTTACGGAAGGTGGGCACAGCGCAACACCCCCTTCGGGCCCAATCTTGGATGGCCCGAACGGACTATGCGCATGCGGCAGATCACCCAACGGAGTGAGCGAACGACATACGTCCCTTTCAGTACCTACGGGACAGTTCGCTCCCCTCGGAAGGGGCAGAAGTGGACGTACGGGTCGAAATCCGGCAGGGCGTACGGCGGTACGGCGCGCGCACCCCGTCCACTCGGCCAGGAGAAGGGGCCGTCGTGACAGTCAGGAAGAGCTTAGGCCAAGGGATGTGCCGTTGTCCGGGGAATCAGAACGTAGGGTGCCCCCATGGCAAAGAAGCGCGCGGGCGGTGGGCTCTCCCCGGTTCAGCTGGCCGCCAGGTTCCTCGGAGTCAGTGTTCTCGCGGGCGGAGTGCTCGCGGGCATCGCCCTGCCGGGCGTGGGGGCGCTCGGACTCGCCACCAAGGGGACGGTGAAGGAGTTCGACGAGATCCCCGCCGATCTCAAGCGGCCGCCGCTCACCCAGCGCAGCAAGATCCTCGACGCCAAGGGCGGTGAGATCGCCACCGTCTTCTACCGCGACCGCACCGTCGTGGACCGCAAGGACATGTCGCCGTACGTGCAGAAGGCGCTCGTCGCGATCGAGGACTCGCGGTTCTACGAGCACGGCGCGATCGACCTCAAGGGTGTGCTGCGCGCCGTCAACCAGAACGCGCAGAGCGGCGGCGTCGCGCAGGGCGCCTCGACGCTGACCCAGCAGTACGTCAAGAACGTCTTCATCGAGGAGGCCGGCGACGACCCCGACAAGGTCGCCCAGGCCACCCAGCAGACGATGGGCCGCAAGATCCAGGAACTGAAGTACGCGATCCAGATCGAGAAGGAACTGGGCAAGAAGAAGATCCTGGAGAACTACCTCAACATCACGTTCTTCGGCCAGGGCGCGTACGGGGTCGAGGCCGCGTCCCAGCGCTACTTCTCCAAGCACGCCAAGGACCTCACCCTCGACCAGGGCGCGCTCCTCGCGGGCATCGTGCAGTCCCCGACCCGCTACGACCCGATCAACGACCCGCAGGAAGCGACCAAGCGCCGCAACACCGTGCTGCGCCGCATGGCGGAGACGCACGCCGTCACCGCCGCCGAGTCCAAGGCCGCCCAGGCCAAGCCGCTCGGCCTCAAGGTCACCCCGCAGCGCTCCGGCTGCATCACCGCCTCGCGCGGCGCGGGCTTCTTCTGCGACTACGTCGAGCACGTCTTCCTCACGGACCCGGCCTTCGGCAAGACGAAGGACGACCGGCTCGCGCTCTGGAAGCGCGGCGGCCTCACGATCAAGACCACGCTGGACCCGCAGGCGCAGAACTCGCTCCAGCAGTCCCTGAGCAAGCACGTCTACAAGACGGACAAGGTCACCGCCGCGGGCACCCTCATCGAGCCCGGTACGGGCAAGATCCTCGCGATGGGCCAGGCGACCCCGTACGGCACCGGCAAGAACCAGACGCTCATCAACTACAGCGTCGACCACTCCATGGGCGGCTCGAACTACGGCTTCCAGACCGGTTCGACCTTCAAGCCCTTCGTCGCCGCGGCCGCCATCGACAAGGGGATGCCGCCGACGAAGGAGTACCCGTCGCCGTACGAGATGCCTTACCCGAGCCCGGTGACGACGTGCCAGGGCACCTACACCAACCAGAAGGGCGAGCGAGTCCACAACGAGAACGAGTCCGAGAAGGGCCCGTACGTGATGAAGGAGGCGATGGCGAAGTCCATCAACACCTACTTCGTCTCGCTCATCTCCGAGGTCGGCATCTGCCCCGTCACGCAGATGACGGACAAGCTGCACGTCGTCATGGGCAACGGCCAGAAGCTGCCGCAGCAGCCCTCCATCTCGCTCGGCTCGGCGACGCTCTCCCCGCTCACGCTCTCCTCCGCGTACGCGGCCTTCGCCTCGCGCGGCACCTACTGCACCCCGGTCTCGATCAACTCCGTGACCGGCATGGACGGCAAGCCGGTGCCGGTGCCGAAGTCGCAGTGCCAGCGGGCGATGTCCGAGAAGACCGCCGACTCGATCTCCACGCTCCTCAACGGCGTGATCGACTCCGGTACGGGTAAGGAAGCCGGCCTCGGCGACCGCCCGAGCGCCGGTAAGACCGGTACGACGGACAAGCGGAAGAACGCCTGGTTCGCCGGCTACACGCCGAACCTCGCCGCGGCCGTCTGGGTCGGCAGCGCCTCGCAGGAGGTCGAGATGCACGACCTCACGATCGGCGGCGTCTACCAGGAGTACGTGTACGGCGGCCAGGTCCCCGGACCGATCTGGCGCGACGCGATGACCGGCGCCCTCGCGGGCAAGCCGACGCAGAACTTCCACCTCATCGACATTCCCGACGCGAAGAAGAAGGACAAGAAGAAGCCCGGGGACGGCGACAAGCACGACGGCGGCGACCAGGGCGACCAGGGCGACCAGGGCGACGACAAGCCGGACAACGGCGGCTTCATCTTCGGCAACCAGGACGGCGGACAGCCCGCGAACCCGGGGCAGGGCCAGGGCGGCCGGGGCAACGGCAACGGCAACGGGCAAGGGGGCGGCTGGGGCCACTGAGCGGTGACGCCGGGGCGCCCTGAGCGGTGACGCCGGGGCGCCCTGAGCGGTGACGCCGGGGCGCACGGGGCGGTGACGCCGGGGCGCACGGGGCGGCTGCTCCGATACGTACCCGAGCCGCCTTCCCGCGGCACGACGAAGGCCCCGCCCGGAACAACCGGGCGGGGCCTTTCCGCGTGCGTGGCACTCGGCGGGGCGGGGGGTGCGTGGCACCCTGCGGAGCGGGGCGTGCGTGGCACTCGGCGGGCGGCGCGTGCGTGGCACTCGGCCGGCGGCGCCCCGTACCGCTCTCCCCGTCTCTCAGCCCGCGGCGAGCGCCTTCTTGACCGCGGCGGCCACGCGACCGCCCTCGGCGAGGCCCTTCACCTTCGGGCCCACGAGCTTCATGACCTGACCCATCGCCTTGGGCCCCTCGGCCCCGGCGGCGCGCGCCTCGGCGACGGCCCCGGCGACGATCTCGTCCAGCTCGGCGTCGTCGAGCTGACGGGGCAGGTAGTGCGCGAGCACCTCGCCCTCGGCCTGCTCGCGCTCGGCCTGCTCGGTGCGGCCCGCCTGGGCGAAGGCGTCGGCGGCCTCGCGCCGCTTCTTCGCCTCCTTGGCGAGCACCTGGAGCACCTCCTCGTCGGAGAGCTCGCGGGCCTTCGTACCGGAGACCTCTTCCTTGCTGATCGCGGTGAGCGTCAGCCGGAGCGTCGCGGAACGCAGCTCGTCACGCGCCTTGATGGCGCTCTGGAGGTCGTCGCGCAGGGTGGACTTGAGGGTGGTCATGCGGCCAGTGTCTCAGGTGGCTACGGGGAAGCCCGCCGGATTTTTCACCGGCCCCGCGTCTGACACGATGAGGCCATGCGCGCGCGAGTGAAGGTACCCCTGGGCATCACGGCGGGAATCGGGGCGACGGCGGCGGCCGGCCTCGTCTACGCGGCGGGTTTCGAGGTGAGGTCGTTCCGGCTGCGCCGGGTCACGATCCCCTGCCTGCCCGAAGGGATGCGCCCGCTGCGCGTCCTCCAGGTCTCGGACATCCACATGGTCTGCGGCCAGAAGAAGAAGCGCCGCTGGCTCCAGTCGCTCGCCGGGCTCCGCCCCGATTTCGTGATCAACACGGGCGACAACCTGTCGGACCCGCAGGGCGTCCCGGAGGTCCTGGACGCGCTCGGGCCGCTCATGGAGTTCCCCGGGGCGTACGTGTTCGGCTCGAACGACTACTACGGGCCCCGGCTGCGCAACCCGGGCCGCTACCTCCTGGAGAAGGCGCGCGGCGCGCACGGCCTCAACGGCAACGCGCCCGCCGAGAACGTCGTGCACAACCCGTGGGAGGAGCTGCGGGACGGCTTCGACACGGCGGGCTGGCTCAACCTGACCAACACCCGCGACACCCTGAAGATCGACGGCTACCGCATCGGCCTGACGGGCATCGACGACCCGCACATCAAGCGGGACCGCTACGCGGAGGTCGCGGGCGGCCCCGACCCGGACGCGGACGTCTCCCTCGGCATCGTGCACGCCCCGTACCTGCGCGCCCTGGACGCCTTCACGGCGGACGGCTACCCCCTGATCCTGGCCGGTCACACCCACGGCGGCCAGCTCTGCATCCCCTTCTACGGAGCCCTGGTCACCAACTGCGACCTGGACACGGACCGCGTCAAGGGCCTCTCCACCCACACGACGGCCGGCCACACCGCCCACCTGCACGTCTCGGCCGGCTGCGGCACCAACCGCTACACCCCCGTCCGCTTCGCCTGCCCCCCGGAGGCCACCCTCCTCACCCTGACCCCGGCGGCCCGCTGACCGGATTTCGCACTGAGCCCCGAGTCCGCTAAAGTATCGGTTGTCGCCACGACAAAATCACCACCGAGTGACCAGTCAGTGCCGACACCGGGGTGTGGCGCAGCTTGGCAGCGCGCTTCGTTCGGGACGAAGAGGTCGTGGGTTCAAATCCCGCCACCCCGACAGCCGAAGTAGCAGGTCAGAGGGCCGGTACCGATTCTGGTACCGGCCCTTTGGCGTGGATGCGGGGCTGCCGTTAGGAAGGCGGTGGTGTCCGGGAGCTCTTCTCTGTCGCGTCGGCCATGACCGGCGATGTCGGGCAGGTCTGTACGCGGCGGGGGTTCTCCGAGCCGCCCCCGGACAGACCGGGGATGCAACCATTCCTTGCGGAGCTGGAACCCCCGGAAGCCGGCCGCGCGCAGACGATCCTGAGGACCGGCACTGACGACGGCCCAATGACTCCGCGCCGTCCCTGAGGGACAGGACGGCAATGGGCGCGCCCGGAGCGGAAGCGCGAGACGGGCGACCAGGGCATGGGGGGCGCGGGGCGCTCCCGTAGCCTCCCCGCATGACTTTTCCGCCGCCCCGTGCCCTCACCGCCGCCGAGAAGACCGTCGGGTCCCGGATTGCTCCGGCGGGGGGTGCCGCCGTGCGGGGGTCCTATGACACCGTCGCCGAGAGTTATGCGGAGTTGGTCGGGCAGGGGATGGAGACCGAAGCCCTCTGGGAGCGGGGGGTGTTGAGGGTCTTCGCGGAGTCGTTGGCGCCGGGCGCGGTCGTCGGGGATCTCGGGTGTGGGGCCGGGCGGGTCGCGGGGTACGTGCGGGGGCTCGGGGTGCGTGTGGTGGGAGTGGATCTTTCGCCGGGGATGCTGCGGGTCGCGGCGCGGGATCATCGGGGCGTCGCGTTCGTCGCGGGGGACATGACGCGGTTGCCGATCGCCACCGGTGTGCTCGGTGGGGCGCTTGCCTGGTACTCGACCGTTCACTCCTCCGATGAGCAAGTCGACTCCATGGCCGCCGAGTTCGCTCGTGTGCTGGCGCCCGGTGGGGTGCTGTGCGTCGCGTTCAAGGTGGGGCCGGACGGCTCGGAGCCCGCCAGTTGGCTGGTGCACGCGTACGGGCACTCCGTGCGGCTGCCCGTGTACCGGCGGCCGGTCGACGAGCTGTCCGCGCTCCTCGGCCGGTACGGGCTCACCGAGACGGCGCGCGTCGTGCGGCAGCCGGAGGACCGGGAGCCGACGCCGCAGGGGTTTCTTCTGCTCCGTCGCGCGGGCTAAGTGGCAGGATCGGGGGCATGAGCGATACGGAGCGGAAGCGGCCGGAACTGACCGTGGTGCGCGGGGACCTCACCCGCCAGGACGTGGACGCGCTGGTGAACGCCGCGAACTCCTCGTTGCAGGGCGGCGGGGGCGTGGACGGTGCCCTCCACCGGGCGGCGGGGCCCGAACTCGCCCGTGCCGGGCGGGACCTCGCGCCGTGCCGGCCCGGGGATGCCAAGGCGACGCCCGCCTTCCGTCTCTCGCCGCCGGTCCGCCACGTGATCCACACCGTGGGGCCCGTCTGGCACGGCGGCGGCGACGGCGAACGCGAGACGCTCGCCTCCTGCTACCGCCGCTGCCTGGAGGTCGCCGACGAACTGGGCGACGTCAGGAGCCTCGCCTTCCCCTCCATCTCGACGGGCATCTACGGCTTTCCGGCGGACGAGGCCGCCGCGATCGCGGTCCGTACGCTGCGCACGACACCGACGCGGGTCGCCGAGATCCGGCTCGTGGGGTTCGACGAGCGGGGGTTCGAGGTGCTGCGGGCGGCCGTGGCGGAGGGGTGAGGGCGGCCGCTTCGGCGGTCTGTCACCGCGTCGCCACGGGCGACGGACCCTCGTGCAGGACGTGGAGGCTCGTGACCGCGCGGGTCAGGGCGACGTAGAGGAGTTGGTCGCCGCGTGGGGTGCTCGCGCGGATCGCGGCGGGGTCGAGGAGGACGACGTGGTCGAACTCCAGGCCCTTGGCGAGGTGGGCGGGGACGACGGTCAGGCGGTCGGTCGGCGGCAGGTCGTGGGCGTCCAGCACCGTACGTACCGGAGCCTCGTTCGCGCACAACACCGCGACCGTTCCCGGGCGTTCGAGGGCGGTGCGGACCGCTGCGGCCAGTGCGGCCGCGTCCGTGGCGGGCGTCGTGGTGAGCGCGGCGGGGTCGGCGCGCAGCGAGCGGGGCGGGCGCAGGGTGGGGGCGATGCGCGCAAGGAGGCGGCTCGCGAGGTCGAGGACGGGGGCGGGGACGCGGTAGCCCGTGGCGAGTTCGGTGTACTCGGTGGCGGGGCGGCCGAGGTGGGCGAGGTGCGTGGGCCAGTCGCGGGCGGCCCAGGGCGTGGTGCCCTGGGCGAGGTCGCCGAGGACGGTGAGGGAGCCCGCCGCGCCGAGGCGGCGCGCGATCGCGCGGCACTCCATCGGGGAGAGGTCCTGCGCCTCGTCCACGACGATGTGCCCGAAAGCGGGCGGGTGCGCGAGCAGTCCGGCCGCCTCGTCGAGGAGCACGAGGTCGGCGGCCGTACGGGCCCTGCTCGTGGCCGGGCGGCGCAGCGCCTCGCACTCGTCGGCGTCGAGCAGCCCGCGCGCGTACGGGGCGGGGTCGGTGAGGACCGCGCGCAGGACGTCCTCGGGGCGGGCCTGCGGCCACAGCGTGTCGAGGAGCGTGCGGACGGGGCGGCCGTGCGCGACACGGCGCTCCCACGCGGCGGTACGGGGACCGGAGCGGCGTTCGGCGCGGGCGCGCACGAGCGCGAGGAGGCGCGCGCGGAAGCGCTCGCGGCCCGCGCGGTAGGGGAGGGTGCCGTCGCTGACGGCGGTACGGACGGGGGCGAGCGCCTCGCGGACGGACGCGGCGTCCACGCGCCACAGGGCGGAGCCGTCGGGCACGGTGAGGGAGGCGTCGGCGTCCTCGGGTGCGGCGGTGAGGGCGTGGAGGGCGCGGTGCACGAGGGTGGCGAGGCGGGGGTCGTGCTTGAGGCGGGCGGCGGCCTCGGGGTCCGTGGTGCGGGCGGGGCCGTGGTCGAGGAGCGCGGTGAGGGTGGACTGGCGGACGCCGGACTCGCCGAGGGCGGGCAGGACTTCGGAGATGTGGCGGAGGAAGGAGGGGTTCGGGCCGAGGACGAGGACGCCCGCGCGGCTCAGGCGGCGGGGGTGGGCGTAGAGGAGGTACGCGACGCGGTGCAGGCCCACCGCCGTCTTGCCCGTGCCCGGCGCGCCCTGCACGCAGACCGAGACGTCGAGCGGGGCCCGTACCAGCGTGTCCTGCTCGGGCTGGAGCGTCGCGGCGATATCGCGGAGCGGGCCGCTGCGGGGACGCTCGATCTCGGCGAGGAGGAGGGGGCTCGGGGGGCTGCCGACGGCTCCGGCGGCGTCCGGCACCTCGGTGGGGGCGGGAGCCTCGGTGGAAGCGGGAGCCTCGGTGGGGGCGGGAGCCTCCGTGGAGGCCGGGGCTTCAGCGGAGGCTTCGGCAGGGGTGGCGGCCGCGGTGGGCTCCGGGAACTCGTCCTCGAACGCGGTGAGTTCATCATCCGTACCGTCCGCTCCCTGGGCCCAGCCGAAGCGGCGGCGGCGGGCGAGGCCGTAGGGCTCGGTGGGGCTCGCGCGGTAGAAGGCGCGGGCGACGGGGGCGCGCCAGTCGACGACGAGCGGGGGGACGGTGGGGTCCTCAAAGACGCGGCGGCGGCCGAGGTGGTAGCGCTGCCCGGCGTGGTCGCCCGCCCGGGTGGGCTCCGGGGCGAAGTCGATGCGGGCGAAGAAGAGGGGGCCGGGCGGGAGTTGGTCCAGGTCACGCGCGTGACCGCGCAGGGCGCGGCCGAGGACCTCGGCGTCGGCACCCGAGGCGGAGACAGTGGCGCCGGTCAGCACGTGGTGGTGCGCGGCCTCGCGTTCGGCCGCGACGGCGGCACGGCAGCGGGCGTGGTGGGCGCGGGCGGCGCGGAGGGGGGCGGGGGGTTCGGGGGGAGCGGGCCGCGTGGGGTCAGCGGCGGCGGGCGTGGGCGAGATCGGCGAGGCGGGCGGGGTGGGCGAGGCGGGCGGGGTGGGCGAGGCGGGCGGGGTGGGCGAGGCGGGCGGGGTGGGCGAGGCGGGCGGGGTGGGCGTGGGTGAGGCGTCGGCGGAGGGCGGCTTCGGCGTCATGACTCCGGAGCCTAGGGCAACCTGGTTAAATTTGTAACTCGGTTACATTCTTGAGTGCGGCGGCTCAGCGTTCGCCCAGTGCCGCCGCGAGTGCCGCGAAGCCCTCCTCCGCCTCGTGGGCGGCGGTCGGGTGGAGGGCGTCGGCGGTGGCCCCGTCCGCGATGCGGCGCCAGTTCTCCATGGCGAGGACGCGGTGGACGGCGACGAGCTGGGCGGCGGCGAGGCGGTGCGGGAGGGGCGGGTGGTCCGCGTCGGGGGCGAGAGGGCCGCCGGGAGTGGAAGGCCCGGCCAGGGCGCGGGCGAGGGCGGTTTCGGAGCGGTGGGTGTGGGCGTGGAGGCGGGCCAGGAGGGCGGGGGTGCCGTAGAGGAGGCGGTGGTAGGCGAGGACGGCCGGGGCGTCGTTGAGGCCGGTGACCGGGTCGCGGCGGTCGAGCCCCGTACGGAAGTGCGCGGCCAGGGCGGCGACCGGGGCGCGGTGCTCGGCGCGCGCCTCGGTCACGACGCGGGCGGCCTCGTCCTCGTGGTCGGCGAAACGGTGGAGGGCGAGGTCCTCCTTGGTGGGGAAGTACCGGAAGAGGGTCGGCTTCGAGACGCCCGCGACGGCGGCGATCTCGGCGACGGGCACGGCGTCGAAGCCGCGTGCGAGGAAGAGGGCGATGGCCGTCTCGGAGACGTGCCGGTAGGTCTGGAGGCGCTTGCGCTCCCGCAGGCCGGGCAGCCGGCCCTCGCTCCCCGTACCGCCGCCACCCGCACCCCGGTCCGCCCCGCTCCTCGCTCGCACCTGGCCATCCTAGGCAGCGACCCGGGTGCGGCGTCGCCGTGCGGGGTGGGCCCGCGCGACCCCGCGCGGAGGGGACGGCGGCCCGGGCGCCGGAGGGGGACCCCTCGCCGGGGCGGGAGCCCGGCGGCCCGGGGCTGGTAGCCTCCCCTCTTCGCCGGGGCACCGGCCGGAGTCCGCGGGCAGGTCGCCATGACCCCTTACCGGCAGGCTCTCCTGAGCGCTCTCGACGCGCTCGACGCCGCCTTCGCCAAGGAACCCGCTTTCACCGTCGAGGGCTGCACGTACTGCTGGGGCGAGGAGGACTTCGCCCAGCTGTCCGGGCCGCTCGACGCGATCTCCGAGGCCACGATCCAGGGCGCCGCCATGGAGGTCCCCGACCACTGGAGGGACTTCCCGCGCCTGTACCGGCGGCTGACACCGCTCCTCGTGCGGCGCGCCGTACTGGGCGGCGGCGACGGCGTGCCGGCCGACGTCGTGGCGACCCGCTTGCGGGAGGCCGGGTGCCTGCAATGGGCGCCGGAGCCGGCGGGCGCGCTGCGCGCGGTGGGGAAGGCCTGGTGGCGGGCGGTGCTCCACGGCGAGGGCGGGGACCTGAGCGCGGATGAGGTGCTCAACGTGCTGACGGTCACGAGCGGGACGGTGCGCCCCTGGCTCGGCATATGGGCGGCGACCCGCACCCCGTACGCGGACGCCCTCCTCCGGGCCTACGTCGAGGAGTTCCCCTTCGTCATCGGCCAACTGGCCGACGGCTGGAGGGAAGAGCCACGTGACGACCCGCGTCGCGAGGTCGCTGCCTGGCTGTTGGGGGACGTACGGGACCGCCTGGGCGACCTCCCGCGCGACAGCCTCATGGCGCTCAACGAGGTGCGCTGCGCGTACTGAGGAGGTGGGCTCCGCGCGGGACCCCTCGGCGCTCAGAGCGCCGCGATACCGGTTCCGGGAGCCGTACTCCCCGCCCCGAGCGCCCCGCGCGCCCCGAGCGCCGCGAGGGAGGCGTGCGCCGAGGCCAGCGTGCGACCGTAACGACGCACCGCACGGCGGACGTTGGGGGCATCGAGGGCGGAGCCCGTGACGATGCGGTCCAGGTCCAGGTACGCGCTGCGGAGCCGTTCGAGGTGGGCGTAGACGGGGGCGTCGCGTTCCCAGCCCGCCGTGCGGTCCGGGGGGAGCACGCGGCTCCAGCGGTGCAGCATGCGGGCACGCAGCGAGGGGCGGGCCGGGGCGAGGTGGAGGTGGCGGACCAGCTCGTACAGAGGGTCACCCGTGAGTGCCAACTCCCAGTCGATCAGGGCGAGATCGTCGCCGGGGAGGCGAACGATGTTCCAGGGGTTGAGGTCGCCGTGGAGGAGGCCGGGGGTGCGGGGTGTGACGGTGAGCGGGGCGAGCAGCTCTTCGAGCGCCCCCGGGCCCGGCAGGCCGCTCGCGGTGGCGCGGGCGAGGACCGGGGCGGGCAGCGAGGCCACGAGGCGGACGAGTTCGGCGCGCAGCCAGGCGAAGAACTCCGGGCGCCCGGCGGCCGGTTCGAGGTGGGCGCAGTCCACGCGGGTGAGCGCGGCGAGCTGGTCGACGAGGGCATCGGCCTCGCGGACCCGCAGGCCGTTGATTGGGTGGCGGGGGGTGAGCCGGTCGTGCGTGACACGCGAAGGCGCGGGCAGCGGGCCCTCGTACGTGTGGAGGGAGAAGGAGCCGTCCGCGTCGCGGCCGAGCGCGAGAACGCGGGGAACACGGGGAGCGCGGGAAACACGCGGGTCGTCGGGCTCCTCGCCCTCGTACGTGGCGTGGATCGCCTCCAGGACGCTGTGCTCGCTGTAGAAGCCGCGCTCCCTGCGGGCGGCGACAGCGAGAGCGAACCTCCGCACGACGACGGCTCGTTGCCAGGCGGCCAGCCAGACCACGGCGTTGCGGTGCGCCGTGCCGCTCAGGACGCGGACACGCGCCGGGTCGGCGGTACGAGCCGCCGCGAGCGCCTCGGTGACGGCGGCGGCCGGGAACTCCGGGGCCAGGGGCACGCGTTCGTCCGGCGTCCAGCCGAACCGGCTTGTGGGGGACGGCGGTACGGCGTGGGAGCGACCGGGGCCGGAGGCATGGGCGCCCACCGTCTGCGCCCCGGCGGCGTGGGCGACTCCGCAGGCGATGGCGTGCAGGCGGGGAGCGGACGTGTGGTGCGCGGCGCGGTGACCGCGCGACTCGTAACTCCCGTGTGACGCACCGTGCGTGACGCCGTGCGCGGAATCGTGCCCGCCGCCTTCGCCGCCCCCTGGCTCCTTGCCCTGCCAACCGGACCTCACGGTGCGCACGTGCCACTCCCGAACCGGCCCCGCCCGCCGGGGCTCCGCTCGCTCACCGTAACGGAGCGGAAGAGGTGCCTCCGCTCGCGGGACCGAGAAGAAACGATTCAGCGGACGACAGTACGAGCCCCCGCACGGCGCGCCTCGTCTCGCCACCCGTCCGCCACCCCCGCACGCCAGCCCGCGCCACCCATCGCGCCAGGTCAGGGGTGGAGATGGAGGGCGTCCGGACGGGGGCGGGCGGACGGGACGAATCGGGTGCGGAGCGGGGGCGACGCGCGGTCGCCCAGGGGCTGCCGGGCGGGACCGTTCTTCGTACGGGACGTTGTGCGTCGGCGACGGGATGTGACCGGGGGCGGGTCCGGGGAAGAGGCCGCGGGGGCGCGGAGACGGGAGCGCGCGGGGCGGGCGGGCAGGAAGGCGGGCGAGGGTCGGGGAGGCCGGGTGGCGGCGGGCTCGTTCGTCACAGCGGGCGACGGGCGCGCCCGGAAGGTTCCGCCTGCACCGAGCACGTACCGCCGCCGCACCGAGCACGTACCGCCGTCGCGCCGAGCACGAACCACCACCCCGAGCGCGAACCGCCGCCGCACCGAGCACGTACCGCCGTCGCGCCGAGCACGAACCACCACCACCCCGAGCGCGAACCGCCGCCGCGCCGAGCACGTACCGTCGGCCTTCGACGGCGCCCCGCCGCACCCCCGGCCGCGCCCCACGCCGTACGACCGGCAGGAGGGGGCCGAGCGGGGCCCGTCCCACCATCCCGCCGCCCCGACCCCGGGCCCGCCCCCTACAACACCTCCGCGTAAGAAGCCACCACGTGCCTCGCACCCGCCGCGTGCAACGCCGCCCGGCGGGCCGGGCGTTCGGCGTAGCCCAGGAAGGGGATGCCGGCGGCTCGGGCGGCCTTCGCGTCGCCCGGCTCGTCGCCGATCATCAGCGTCGCGCGCGGGTCGGCGTCGAGGGACTTGACCGCCTCGGTCAGGCAGTACGGGTCGGGCTTGAGGCGGAGCGGGAGTCCGCGGCCGTGGTAGTGGTCGGCGAAGTAGCTGTCCAGCCGCTGGAGTTCGAGGTAACGGCGGGCGGCGAGCGGGGAGTTGTTGGTCGTCACGGCGAAGCGGCGGCCCGCCGCGTACCACGTGTGCAGGAGTTCGGTGAGGTGCGGGGTCGGGCGGGCGCTCTCGACCGCCCGCAACTCCTCCTGGGTCAGCAGGGATTCGAGGGCCCGGACGGTGCCGCCCTCCGTGTCCCGCGTGCCCACGGCCCGCAGGAGGGCCTGCGGGTTCTTGCTGAGCGCCGCGCCCGCCGCGAGCGCCCGGCCGCCGGGGCGGGCGTCGAGCCAGCTCGCCATGCGGCGGGCTATGCCGCGCGCGGGGTGCCCGGCGAAGAGGCGGCACACGGGTCCGTCGAAGTCGAAGAGCACCCAGCGGGTGCGGTCGATCAGTGCGGCGAGTGGTTCGGCGGGGGTCTCGGCGCGGAGGGCGGGCCCGGTCGGCCCGGGCTCCGGTTCGGTACCGCGTCGGGGTTGGGGTCCCGACTCCCTTGCGAAGCAGGCGTGTTCCGGTTCCGAGTGCGTCCTGGTTGTCGTCACCCGTCGAGTTTCAGCTCCTCGCTGATGGTCTGCCAGAGGCCCTCGAACCAGCGGGCGGACTGCGCGACGAACACCTCGTCGCGCGGGCCGTGCGTGACGTCGTACGGAAAGAGCTGGGCGCGCGGTCCCCAGGTGTCGATCATCTCGGGGACGTCCTCGCCGTTCTCGTCGGTCCGTCTCACGAGGTAGTACGCGAAGAGGGCTTCGCTCCCGTTGAGGACGTACAGCTTCACCGGCGGGGTGAAGGGGACCGTGCGGAAGGCGACGGACACCTTGGTCCCGTGGGACTGCCGCAGCCCGGTGAGCGTCCGGTTCAGGACTCTCACCTGCGAATCGCGCATCTCCAGCCAGCGGCGGTGCACGGCCGCCGCCTCGACCGGCTCGCCCGAGGCCGCGACGGGGAAGGCGAGGTCGATGCTGCGGCTGGGCAGCAGGATGCGCACGTCGACCGAGTCGGGCCGCAGGCTCCCGCTGTGCACCCCGATGACGGCCTCGCTGACGGCGGGGATGAGCGATTCGGCGGTGAGGCAGAGGGCGTCGATCCGCACCTCGGACGCGGCGAAGGCCCGTACGAGGCGGGGGCCGAGCGCGACGAGCGTGGGGCGCGGCGCCGGCGTGCCGCCCGCGCGCTCGCCGTCGTGGCCCGGCTGGGCGACGCGCGGCGGGACGCCCTTCGTGGAGTGGCTGAGCAGGCCCTCGGCGCGCAGCGCCTGGAGCGCCTGCCGCACCCGGCCGCGCTCGACGCCGAACTCCTGGGACAACTCCGCCTGGGTGGGGATGCGGTCGCCCGCCTTGAGGACGCCGCGCGCGATGCGGTCGCGGAGCGCCGCGGCGATGGCGGCGGGCGTGGGCGGGAGAGGGTCCGGCGGGGACGGGACGCCGGGGGGCGGGGCGGGGGCGGGGGCGGGCGCGGGGTCCTCCGGGGCGGAGGCGGGCGCCGGTACGGGTACGGGTGCGGGCCCGGTCGCCGGTGCGGGGGCCGGTAACGGGGTGGGTGCGGGCGCGTCGGAGGGGCCCGCGGCGGTCCGGCCGGGGCTCGGGGCCGGCCCCGGGGACTCGACGGGGTTTTCCTCGCTCACGTCATCACCGTACAACTTCATGCCACCTCAGGGGAGTTGTCGGCAGATGAGCGGAAAGTGCGGGCCAACAGCACGCAACCGGCCCGCAACCAGGACCTTCTCTCCGCCAACTCCGCCCCGCGCACGCGCTCCCCGCGATCCGCACCCCGCAACCCGCTCCCGCGCTCCCCGCGCCCGTGTCCCCGCGCCCTCTCCCGGCCGCCCCGCCCCCCCCGCCGCTCACGTGAGCCGCAAGGGCGCGCTGATCGTGTTCCACAGCCCGTCGAACCAGGCGGCGGACTGGCCGACGAAGGCGGCGTCGCGCGGCCCCGCGTCCTGGTCGAAGGCGAAGAGCACCGCCTCCGTCCCCTCGGCGTCGTAGGTCTCGACGTGGGCGGGACCGTAGTCGGCGCCGCGTCGCACGAGCGTGTAGTAAGCGAAAAGTGCCTCCTCCTCGTTGAGGAGGTAGAGCTTCACGGGCGGGGTGAAGGGGATGGCGCGGTACTCGACGTGGACGTCCATGCCGTGCGAGGAGCGCAGGGCGAGGAGGTTGTGCGCGAGGACCTTGCCCTGGGCGTTGCGCTGGGCGAGCCAGTGACGGTGCACGACGTCGCGGTCCCCCGCGGCGGTCCCCGCCGGTCCGCCGCCGCCCGGGTCCACCGCGGCCGGGAAGGCGAGACCTATGTCGCGGTCGGGCAGGAGGACGCGCAGGTCGATGCGGTCCGGTTTCAGTTCGCCCGCGTGTATCTGGCGCAGCGGCTCGCCCATGGCGAGGGTGAGCGAGACGGAGGTGAGGCACAGCGCGCGGATCTCGACGTGCGGCTGTTCGAAGGCGGCGGCGATACGGGGACCGAGCGCCGCGGTCGTGGAGCGCGGCAGCTCGCCGGGGCCGCCGCGCCCGCGCGCGGTGTGCTCGGCCACGGCCGGGGGCGCGCCCTTGGTGGCGTGGGTCAGGAGGCGCTCGGCGCGCAGGATGCGCAGGGCCTCGCGCACGGTGCCGCGCTCGACGCCGAACTCCGCGGCGAGCCGGGCCTGCGTGGGCATCCGGTCGCCAGGGCGCAGCGCCCCGGACCTGATCCGGGCGCGCAGTTCGTCGGCCACCTGGCGGTGACTCGGCCTCGGCCGGGCGCTCCGGTGCGGAGCGCTCGCGCCGAGGGCACGGTCCGTACTCACAAGCTCACCCTACAACTTCACGCCAAGTTGAGGGAGTTGCCGGTTCGCTGGCAGCGCAAGCGACCAAGCGGGGGCAAGTGGGCGGGCTTGGTCGCCAAGTGGCGGGTTGGTCCGGGGGCGGCGCGGGACGCGGGGGCGGGCGGGACGCGAGCACGGGCGGGACGCGAGCACGGGCGGGACGCGAGCACGGGGGCCGCCGGACGCGGGGGCGCGACGACGCAGGGGGCTGCCGGACGCAGGAGCGCCACCGGAGCACAGCGACAGCCACCCGACGACAACGACAGCCGCCCGGACACAGCGACCGCCGCCGCGCACGCCGCGGGGGGTGGCGGCGGCCCCGGGCCGCCCCGTACTCGTACGCTCCCAGCATGAGCAGCGAAGCGAACACCCCCACCGGGCCCGCCGCCCCCGTACCAGCGCGCCGGATCGACGTCTTCGACGCCCTCGACGAGGCCCAGGCCGCCGCCGTCGGCGAGCTGATCGCCGCGGGCGCGCGCGAGGACGGGCAGTACGCCGTCTCCGAGCAGGGCCGGCTGCACCTGCGCGGGGGCGAGCGTCCCGGCGTACGGCACGTGCTGCTGCGCCTGCCGGACGGCGCCCTCGCCGGGTACGCGCAGCTCGACGGCTCCGACCCCGTCGAGTCGCCGGCCGCCGAACTCCTCGTCGCGCCCGGGCTGCGCGCGCGGGGCCACGGCCGGGCGCTGGGCCAGGAGCTGCTGCGGCTCACGGGGCGACGGCTGCGGATCTGGGCGCACGGCGGGCACCCGGCGGCGCGGCACCTCGCGAAGGTGCTCGGGCTGCGCCTCTTCCGCGAACTGCGCCAGCTGCGCCGTCCGCTCACCGGCCTCGACCTGCCGGAGCCCGTGTGGCCCGAGGGGATCACGGTGCGCGCGTTCGTGCCGGGGCAGGACGAGGAGGCGTGGCTGGAGCTGAACGCCGCCGCGTTCGCGCACCACCCCGAACAGGGCGGCATGACGCTGCGCGACCTCGCCGACCGCGAGGCCGAGCCGTGGTTCGACCCGGAGGGCTTCTTCCTCGCGGTGCGCGAGGACGGCGGCGAGCTGGTCGGCTTCCACTGGACGAAGGTGCACGCGGCGGAGGAACTCGGCGAGGTCTACGTGGTCGGCGTCCGTCCCGGCGCCCAGGGCGGCGGCCTCGGTCGCGCCCTCACCACGACGGGCCTGCGCCACCTCGCCAGCCGTGGCCTGCCGACGGGAATGCTCTACGTGGACGCGGACAACGTCGCCGCGGTGACGGTCTACGAGCGCCTCGGCTTCACGACGTACGAGACGGACTTGATGTACCGGACGGAGAACTGAGGCGAAGGGCCGCGGGAATCCGTCCCGCGGCCCCCTGCCGCGGCCTCACCCTTCCCGCGTTGCCCCGCCCCGGTGCGCCGTCAGCGCCCAGATGACCCAGGCGTCGATCGCGATGGCGACGAGGGCCCAGACCGGGAAGTAGGGGAGCCACAGGAAGTGGGCGATGATGCTCAGCGAGGCGACGAAGACGCCGACCACCCGGGCCCACAGGGCGTCGCGGAAGAGGCCGAGGCCGACGAGGACCGCGACGATGCCGATGATCAGGAGCGCCCAGCCCCAGCCTGTCGCCGACCAGCGGAAGACGTAGTCGTTGACGCGGGTGTAGACGTCGTCCTTGGCGATGCCGCTGATGCCTCTGAGGATGTCGAGCACACCGTTGACGAGCAGCAGCACCGCGGCGAAGACCGTGCCGCCCACCGCCCAGCCGCTCTCGGCGGGCCGGCGGTGCGCGGCGTCGTCACCCGGCACGCCGCGGCCCGGCCCGTTGCCGCCGGGCACGTCGGCCCCCGGCCCCGGGGGCTGACCGGTGGCCGGGCCGGTGGTCCGGCCGGAGTCCCGGCCAGGTGTTTGATCGGGGTGCGACATGGCGGCCTCCTCCGTCCCCCGGTGCGTGAGTACCTCTGGAACCCACCATCCGCCCGCCTCCCGCGGCACGCCACTCGACGCCGTACAGGCGGGGCGGGCACCGGTGACGGCGGCGGCCGTACGGGACAGCGGCAGCCGTACGAGTAAGGGGCGCCGACCGCCCCCGCGCCCGCCCGCGCGGGTTACGGCCGCAGCACCAGCTTCCCCACGTGCCCCCGCCGCTCCAGCTCCTCCTGCGCCCGCGCCGCGTCCTCCAGCCCGTACGAGGCCGCGATCACGGGCCGCATCGCGCCCTCGCGCGCCAGGTCCATCAGCCGCGCGAAGTGCGTGCGCGTGTGCATCGCGGAGCCGATGACCTGCGCGTTGTGCAAGTACAGGCGGCGTACGTCGAGCGTGACGGCCCAGCCCGCGAGGGCGCCGGCGACGACCCAGCGACCGCCCTCGCGCAGCAGCGGCAGGCTGTCGCGGAGCTGTTCGCCCGCGACCACGTCGAGCGCCACGTCGATGCCCTCGGGCGCCGCTTCGCGCAGCAGCGCGGCCACGTCACCCGCGCGGTCCACGACCACGTCGGCCCCCGCCTCCCGTACCGCCGCGAGCTTCGACCCGCTGCTCAGCGCGATGACCTTCGCGCCCCGCCCCCGGGCGAGTTGCACCGCCGCGAGGCCGACGCCGCCCGAGGCGCCCGTGACGAGGACCGTCTCGCCCCCGGCGAGCCGTCCGCGCTCGATCATCCCGAGCGCCGTGCCGTACGCGGTCGGCAGGCTCGCGAGCTGTTCGTCGTCGAGCGGCGAATCCGTCACGTCGTGGACCTGGTCGGCCGGTGCCGTCACGTACTGGGCGTAGCCGCCGTCCCGCTCGCTCCCCATGAGCCCCACGGGGTGCGCGTCGGGCCCGTCCCCGTCGTAGAGCGCCGGGTCGACGACCACGCGCCGCCCGAGCAGCGCTTCGTCCACGCCCGCGCCGACCGCCGCGACCCGTCCCGCGACATCGGCGCCCTGGATACGGGGGAAGTCGAGCGGCCCGCGCCACCCCGAGAGCGCCTCGGGGTCCTCGGGCGTGCCGTAGGCGCCCTGCCGCGTCCACAGGTCGGTGTTGTTGAGCGCCACCGCGCTCACCTCCACGAGCACCTCGCCCGCGCCGGGCGCGGGGACGGGCACCTCAGCGAGCCGCATGACCTCCGGCCCGCCGTGCCCGGTGATCCGTACCGCGCGCATGGTCTTCGCCGCAGCCATTCGTGTCGCCCTCCTCGCGGGTATACTGATCTGTGTACCCGCCTCACCGTACACCGATCAGTGAAGGAGTGCGCGTGCCGGAGCACCCGCGACCCGCGTCACCCTCGGATACCCCCGCACCCCCGGCGGAAGCGGAACACCCTTCCGCGGAACGCCACGCCGCGGGTCGCCCTGCCGCGGAACGCCCCCTCTCCCCCGCGGGGCGCCGCATCATCGCGGCGGCCGAGGAGCTGTTCTACGCGCAGGGCATCACGGCCGTCGGCGTGGACCTCATAGCCGAGCACTCCGGTGTCACCAAGCGCACGCTGTACAACCAGTTCGGCTCGAAGGACCGGCTCGTCACCGCGTACCTCGCCGCCCGCGACGAGCGCTGGCGCACACTTGTGCACTCAAAAATCGAGGCGGCCGGGGACCCCGTGGACGCCGTTCTCGCGCCCTTCACGGCGCTGCCCGAGTGGGGCCCGTGGAACGCCGCTCGTGGCTGCGCCTTCATCAACGCGCTCGCCGAACTCCCCGACCCCGACCACCCCGCGCACCGCGTCGCCGCCGAGCAGAAGCTCTGGCTGCGCACGCTCTTCGAGGAACTCGCCACGACAGCCGGCTGCCGCACGCCCGCCGCCCTCGCGACCCGCCTCCTCGTCCTCCACGAAGGCGCCCTCGCGACCCAGCCCCTCCCCCTCGCCACCCTCCCGGAGACGACGGAACTGGCGAGGGAACTGGTGCGCAGGGCGGTGCGGGAGTCGGTGCGGGAGTCGGTGGCGGACTGAGAACGGTGATCGAGCCGCCCGGCCCACGCGTCGTCCCGAGGTCGAGCGAACTCCGACCGCGCCCGGGACCCCGGCCGCACGGCCCCCGTGCCCCCTTCCTCTCGCGCCCCGGCGGCCCCGTCACACCCCGCCCGTACGGTGCTCCCCATGCGCGAAGAGCACAGCGAACGACTGGACCGTTTCCGCACCATGGCCGCCGAGGAGGGCTTCAGCGCCGAGGAGGCGGAGGCGTGGATCGCCCTCACGCTCCCCGCCGCCCACCTCGCCGAAGGCATCCCGAAGGCCGCCCGCCCCGCCGAGGCCGCCCCACCCGCCGAGGGCGGGGCCGACTCCGTCCCCGCCCCGGTCGTCGCCCGCGTCGGCGGCGCGCCGCTCGCCCCGGCGGGCGCGGAGGTCCCGCGCGAGGCGTTCGTCGCCGCCGTGGACCTCTCGCTCCTTCCGCCGGACGCGACGAACCTCCCGCTCCCCGCGGACGGGCACCTCCTCCTCTTCGGCACAGCGGGGGAGGGGGCCGACGGCACGTACGACAGCCTCGTGCGCCACGTACCGGCCGAGACCCCGCTCGTGCGGCACCCGCGGCCGGTGGGCGGGGGACGGGAGGCGCCGAGCCCGTACAAGGAGGAGGAGTTGCGCAGCCCGTACCTTCTGCTGTCCGCGGACGAGGCGGGCTTCACCGACAAGCACCTCGCGCACCTCGGCCAGGACGCCTGGTTCCGCGCCAGCGAACTGGACGGCGTGTGGCAGGCGACGGGCGAGCCGCAGCCGCGCTTCCCGGTCCTGTGGCTCGGCGGCTACGCGGCGATACGCAACGTGGACCCCCTGGAGTCGCTGCGGCGCGACGAGCCGGACGCGGACTGGGTCCACCTCGCGACGTACCACTGCGGCGAGGAGGTCGAGTGGACCGAACACGCCGTCCTGCACTGGTCGATCCGGCGCACGGACCTCGCCGCACTGCGCTTCGACCACGTCGATCTGTGCGTGGACGGCGGCTGAGGACGCGGGAAGCGGACGGCGGACCGGGCGGGGTGGGCCGGGGCGGGGCCCCCACCGCCCGCCACCCCCACCCCCCGCCGCCCGTGCCGCCCGCCCCCCGCAAACTCCGCGCCACGTGCACGTAACCCCGCATTCAGCAAGCCTTGCGACGCTCGCCGAATGCAGCCGCCCGCCCCGGAGCCCGGCTCCTCCGGCACGCCCCCCACACCGCCCGCGCCCGCCGCCCCGGCCGAGAGCACCGAGGCCCGCGCGGCCGCCGACGGCTCCCACGGCGTCCCCGGCACCCACCGCGCGAACGGTCGCGACCCGCGCGCCACCGGTCGCGACGCGCGCCCCCTCCGCCCCGCGCCCGCGCCCGGCGCACCCTCTTCCCCCGGAACATCCCCGCTCAACGCGCCACAACCGCCTTTCAGGCGGAAGAATGACCCCATGACGCAGCCGAGCAGCAGCAGCCCCAGCGCCCCGGTCCCCGGCCGGCCCGGTTCCGCTCCTTCCTCCCCCGCCTCCGGCCGCGCCGAGACCGACCGCGGTGACACCCCCCGCGCCGACACCCGCCGCCCCACCGTCGCCTCGCTGCCCGGCCACCGCCCCGCCCCCTCCGACCAGCCGCCGAACGGCAGCACGCACGGCACCACGCACAGCAGCACGCACAGCGCCGCGCACAGCGCCGCCCACAGCGTCCCGGCCGACACCGGTTCCGCCCTCGAACCCGACCTCGACGCCGACTTGGACGCCTACGAGGACCCCGAGGGTGCCGAGCTTCCGGCGGGCCGCTTCCTGGATCGCGAGCGCTCCTGGCTCGCCTTCAACGAGCGCGTGCTCGAACTCGCCGAGGACCCGCGCACCCCGCTGCTCGAACGTGCCAACTTCCTGGCGATCTTCGCGAGCAATCTGGACGAGTTCTTCATGGTCCGGGTCGCGGGCCTCAAGCGACGTATCGCGACGGGGGTCGCGACCCGTTCGGCGTCCGGGCTGCTGCCGCGCGAGGTCCTGGAGCTGATCTGGACGCGCTCACGCGAACTGATGGCCCGCCACGCCGCCTGCTTCCAGCAGGACGTGCTGCCCGCGCTCGCCGACGAGGGCGTGCAGTTGGTGCGCTGGGCGGAGCTGAGCGAGACCGAGCAGGCGCGGCTCTTCACGCTCTTCCGGCAGCAGATCTTCCCCGTCCTCACCCCCCTCGCGGTGGACCCCGCGCACCCCTTCCCGTACATCTCCGGGCTGAGTCTCAACCTCGCGGTGGTGGTACGGAATCCGGTGAGCGGGCACCGCCACTTCGCGCGCGTCAAGGTCCCGCCGCTGCTCAGCCGCTTCCTGGAGGCCGCGCCCGACCGGTACGTCCCCATCGAGGACGTCATCGCGGCGCACCTGGAGGAGCTGTTCCCGGGCATGGAGGTGCTCGCGCACCACAGCTTCCGCCTGACCCGCAACGAGGACCTGGAGGTCGAGGAGGACGACGCGGAGAACCTGCTCCAGGCGTTGGAGAAGGAGCTGATGCGCCGCAGGTTCGGGCCGCCCGTCCGCCTTGAGGTGGAGGAGTCGATCGACCCGTACATCCTCGATCTGCTCGTGCGCGAGCTGAAGATCTCGGACGTCGAGGTGTATCCGCTCCCCGGCCCGCTCGACCTGACGGGCCTCTTCGGAATCGCCTCGCTCGACCGTCCCGAGCTGAAGTACCCGAAGTTCATCGCGGGCACGCACCGCGATCTCGCCGAGGTCGAGTCGGCGTCCGCGCCGGACATCTTCGCGGCGGTACGGGAGCGGGACGTGCTGCTGCACCACCCCTACGACTCCTTCTCGACCTCCGTGCAGGCCTTCCTCGAACAGGCCGCGGCCGACCCGGACGTGCTCGCCATCAAGCAGACGCTGTACCGGACTTCGGGCGACTCCCCGATAGTGGACGCGCTCATCGACGCGGCCGAGTCGGGCAAGCAGGTGCTCGTCCTCGTCGAGATCAAGGCGCGCTTCGACGAGCAGGCGAACATCAAGTGGGCGCGGAAGCTGGAGGAGGCCGGCTGCCACGTGGTCTATGGGCTCGTCGGCCTCAAGACCCACTGCAAGCTCTCGCTCGTCGTCCGTCAGGAGGGCGAGACACTGCGCCGCTACTCCCATGTGGGGACGGGAAACTACCACCCGAAGACGGCACGGCTCTACGAGGACCTCGGCCTCCTCACCGCCGACCCGCAGGTCGGCGCGGACCTCTCCGACCTCTTCAACCGGCTCTCGGGGTACTCGCGGCGCGAGACGTACCGCCGTCTCCTCGTCGCCCCGCGCTCGCTGCGCGACGGCCTGATCGAGCGCATCGAGAACGAGGTGCGCCACCACCGCGCGGGCCGCCCCGCGCACGTGCACTTCAAGGTCAACTCGATGGTGGACGAGGCGATCATCGACGCCTGCTACCGCGCCTCGATGGCGGGCGTCCCGGTCGATGTGTGGGTGCGGGGCATCTGCGCGATCCGCCCCGGGGTCCCCGGGCTCTCCGAGAACATCCGCGTCCGCTCGGTCCTCGGCCGCTTCCTGGAGCACTCGCGGGTCTTCGCCTTCGGCAACGGCGGTGAGCCCGAAGTGTGGTTCGGCAGCGCGGACATGATGCACCGCAACCTCGACCGCCGGATAGAGGCGCTGGTACGGGTCTCGGACCCCGCCCACCGCGCGGCGCTCGCCCGGGTCCTGGAGACCGGCATGTCGGACTCGACCGCCTCGTGGCACCTCGGCCCCGACGGCGAGTGGAACCGGCACTCGACCGATCCGGACGGACAGCAACTTCCCAACGTGCAGGAACTGTTGATCGACGCACGGAGGCGGAGGCGTGGCACCTCGACCCCCTGAGCAGGCCCGGACGCAGGGCACGCGGGTCCGCGCCCCGCTGCACTCCGGCCCCCCTGCCACCGGAGCCCCCGGCTCGCCAGGCGACCCCGTGACCGCCTACCTCCAGGAGCAGGCCGCCGCCTTCCTCCGCGCCCTGCGCGCCCGCCGCGAGTCGGGCACCTCGGCACCGGCGACGGAGGCGGCGGTCCACGCCCTGCGCGGCGCCGCGCACCGCGTGGAGGCGACGCTGCACACCTTCCGCCCGCTCCTGGAGGCGGACTGGGCGGAGCAGCTGCAAGCCGAACTCAGCTGGTTGTCGGTGGTGTTGGGCAACGAGTACGCGTGCGCGCACCGGCTGGGGCGGTTGCTCGGCGCGCTGCGGAGACTGCGGGACGAGGAGGGGGTACGGGCCGCCCCCGTGCCCGCGCAGGGGCACCCGGAGGGGCCGCTCCCCATGGGTGCGGCCCGCGCGGGAGCGCTCCTCGACCGGCAGTTGACGCTCGCCCGCAACCGCGCGCACTCGGCGGCGCTGGACGCGCTCGGCTCGGCGCGCTTCCACGCGGTCGCGGACGCGGTCGCGGTGCTGGCGAGCGAGGTCCCCTACCGTCGTGGCGCCTCCCCGCTCGACCCCGAAGTCGTCGGCGCCCTGGCCTCGTTGACCTCGCACCGGCTCGCCGAGGCGGTCGCCGCGCTGCCGCTCGACCGCGCGGGTGCCCCGTACAACGCGGACGCTTCGGCACTCGGCAGCGCGGCCCCCGGCGGGGAGCCGCAGGACGCGCCGTGGCACCGGGTGCGGGGCCTGCTGCGGGTGCGGGTGTACGCGGCGGAGGCCCTCGGCGCCGTGCCGGAGGCCCGTACGGCCCCGGGCGCGCGCGCCCTGGACCGGCACCGGGAGGCGGCGGACGCGGCGACGGCGGCAGCGGCGGCGGCGCGCACTCCGCGCATCGCCCCGCCGACCGCGTACGCGCTCGGCGTCCTGCACGCGGTCCAGCGCCAGGAGGTGGAGGCGGCACGCCACACCTTCCAGCGCGTGTGGCGGGAGGCGGTACGCGTATGAGCACCCCGGTCCGCGCGGCGGGCTGCGTCCTGTGGCGCCGCTCGCCCGCGCACGGCGTCGAGTTCTGCCTCGTACACCGCCCGAAGTGGCGGGACTGGTCCTGGCCGAAGGGGAAACTCAAGCACAGGGAAACGGAGTTGGCGGCCGCCCTGCGCGAGGTCGAGGAGGAGACCGGCCGCACGTGCCGCCCCACGACCCGCCTCCCGCGCGTCCACTACCGGACCCAGGACGGACGCCGGAAAACGGTCGACTACTGGCTCGCGGAGGAGACGGGCGGCACGTTCGCGCCGAACGCGGAGATCGACGAGATCCGCTGGCTGCCGACCGAGGCGGCGGCGGAGTTGCTCACGGAGGCGCGGGACCGGGCGCTCCTGGCCCAGGGGGTGCGGGAGTTGGCGCTGAGCGGGGGCTGAGCGGGCCCCCGTACGCTCGCCGGAGCGGCACCGCCTCAGGCGTCCAATCACCGAGGGAGTCCCCTCGACCACCCCGAGACCCCTGGACACAGGCGCCCGGGGCCTGAGGAGCCCGGAGGGCGTGCGCCGGGTGGTACCGGCACGGCAGACTGGCCGTGTACCACCCCGTGCTCCGTCCGTTCCCCAGGAGACCCATGCCCCCGCTGACGTACGACGAGATCAAGACGGCGCGCGACAGGATCGCGGGCCATGTACGCCCCGCCGTCGTGGCCCCCTTCGCGCCGGGGGTGTGGAACGCGCTGGAGTTCACGCAGCACACGGGGAGCTTCAAGGCGCGCGGGGCGTGGAACTTCGTGGCGGCGCACCGCGAGGCGGGCACGCTCCCGACAACCGGGGTGACGATCGCGTCGGGCGGGAACGCGGGGCTCGCGTGCGCGTGGGCGGCGCGCGAGGCGGGCGTACCGGCGACGGTGTTCCTGCCGCAGAACGCGCCGCGCGTGAAGGTGGACCGGCTCGCGGAGTACGGGGCGCGGGTGCGCCTGGTGGGCAGGGAGTACGCGGAGGCGGCGGCGTCCTGCGCGGAGTTCGCCGCCGACTCGGGCGCGCTGCTCTCGCACGCGTACGACGACGCGCTGATCGCGGCGGGCGCGGGCACGTTGCTCGACGAGGTCCTGGAGCGGGTTCCCGGCCTGGACACGGTCGTGGTGGCGGTCGGCGGGGGCGGCCTCTTCGCGGGTGTGGCGACGGCGGCCCACCAGCACGGTATCCGCGCGGTGGGAGTGGAACCGACGCACTGCGCGGCGCTGTCGGAGGCGGTGCGGGCGGGCGAAGTGGTGGACGTGGTCCCGGACTCGGTGGCGGCGGACTCCCTGGGCGCGCGCAGGGCGACGGAGTTGGCGTTGACAGCCGCCCAACACCCGCTGTCCACCCTCCTGACCGTCCCCGACGAAGCGATCATCCGCGCCCGCCGCGACCTCTGGGATCACCACCGCCTGGCAGTGGAGCACGCGGCGGCGACCGCCCTGTCCGCCCTGACGACCGCCGCCTACGCCCCCGCCCCGGACGAACGCGTAGCGGTCATCCTCTGCGGAGCCAACACCGACCCGGCCACCCTCTCGGACAACAGGTGACGCCGAACCTGCCCCCGAGGGGCCCCAGCCCCGTCACCCCACCGGCAACCGCGCGGGCACCTCGCACTCGGCGTCCTCGTGGGCCTGCCGGGCGAAGTCGACGGCGAGTTCCTCCAGCACCGAAGTAGCCTTGGTGTCACTGGCGTCGAGCGGCGTGTGCGCGGTCACCGACACCACCAAGCGGTTCATCTCCGGCTTCCTCGTGGTCTTCTTCCGACAGGTCATTCCGACGACGGCCATCCGCGGCCCTGCCCACGCCTGATGCCCAGCCTAGAACGGCGCCCGCCCTACGCCCCTCAGCGAGCGCCCCCTGTCACGCGACAACCCCGAAGCCGGCCCCCACGAGCGCGACCAAAACCCCGCCCCAAACCATCACCACGACCGACCGCCGCCGCCCTCTCACCAAATCATGCACAATGCCCGCCTCTCCCTCACGCCGCCGGCAACTGCGAAGGCACCTCACACCGCGCGTCGGCATGCATTTTTCGACCAAGGTTCACAGCAAGTTGGATGAGATCCTGCCGCGCCTTATCATCAGCCGCATCAAGCGGTTTGCGCGCTTTCACCACCGTGCTCATGTAGTACCGCGTTTTGTCCATTCGATCGGTGTAGTAGAAACAGGGATCTGCGACAGCGGCCACCCTGGAGTTGGCGACCGCGTACTTACCCGCCGGGAAAGGCGAAAGACTCTTCATGTACAGCGGGTCCACGGCATCAATCGCAGCGTATTCCCACTCCTTCCAGTCATTATCGACGCTCAGGGGAACAACATCCAGGGTCATCAGAAATTGCCCACCCTCCCCCTTCACGAAGCAGAAGTAATGGAACCTGGGATCAGCCCTCGGCCCCCCGGATTCTTCGAATGTATAGACGGATCCCTCAGGCAAAATCTCACGGAGCGTCTTCACCGCCTTATTGCGTTCCGGGACCTGCCTGCACACATCCTCGGCGGTTATCTCCCCACGCGAGGAAAAGACGCCCTGTGCCTGCGCCACCAACACCCCTGCCGCGACAACGACCACGCACACGACAAGGATGGCCACCGCTCGCCTCTTCCCCGTAAACCGCCCCATCTTCTCCCCATTCAATCCGTGCGACGACGGCATCAGAAGCTGCTGCCCACCAGGTCTCCAGCGTCTCTGATCCCTAGCACCGCCTGCGGCCCGACCTCAGCCGTGAGTGCCCCGTCCCCCGTCACTTCTTCCACCGAGTTCTGCACGGTGAGCGCCGCTGATCTCTCCGCGTCAGTCTCCGACAGCACGTTTTTGTAGACCTGCTCGGTTCTTTTTTTCTCGGAATCGCCGAAGCCATTGACGATCCCGTCGAATGTCTTGCCGGCCGCCGCACCAACGAGTCCACCCGCGACCACACCTCCCGGGCCGCTGAAGGACGCAGTGGCGATACCGGCGGCGCTGCCCACCACGGAGCCGCCCCAGGTGCTGGCATGCCCCTTCCATGCTTCCCCCTTCGCTTTGGCGTCCATGGCATCTGCATCCGCCTGAAAGCGTTGCGCGTCAGCGAGGACGCCCTGAAACAAACCTGTTTCGTAGGCAAGGGTCTTTATCGTGTTCGTGGCGTTCGGCTTGTACCTTCCCGGATGTGCCTGATGCTGCTCCATCAACGCGGTGGCATAGACGTGCTGGGAGATATTGAGTTTGTCGTACCCCTCGGGATTCCTGGCCACCAAGTGCAGGAACCGCACGGCGACTGCCTTCTGCTGGAGTTCGGCCGACGCTCCCACCGTTGGATAGAGAGAATCCCGGCCCTTTGGATCGCCGGTCAGAGACTGCTGGAGATCCGGAAGGTAGTCGACCGCCATATTCGCCATACTGTCCGAGAGGAATCCTCGCTTCAGCAGCGTATCGTTCTCGTGCGAGACGGATTCGACGATTTCCTTGAACAGCCCCGCCTGCGCCTTCGAGTGCTTCAGGTTCTCCGCCGTCGCCAGTTCTCCCGGCCGGTGTCCCGTCGTGGCGGCCTCCAGGGCGTGGCCCATGGAGTTGAGGCCGGTGACACTTTTCTTGCCGGGGGCGCTGTCGTCCGGCCACTTGCGCTTTTCGAAGAGGTACGTGAAGTTGGACTGCGTCTTGCCGTTCTCGTCCTTCCCCTTCGTCGTGAAGAACGTCGTGGCCGTGTCCGGGCTGTTCGCCACCGCCTTCATGTAGCCGGTGAAGGGGTCGTTGCCGAGGTCGTTGCCGAGGTGATTGACGAGATCGCCGGTGGCCCACACCGTCTGGTAAGGCTTGCCCTGGTTCTCCATGTGCCGTCTGTCGGCCTTCATCAGCGCGGTGCCGTAATCGGTGAGGAACTTGTCGTCGAAGTCCCCGCACCGCATCAGGTTGCTCATGACGATGAATCCGGCGGGCCCGGACGTGGTGGAAGGTTCGTGGCCGCGCACCTCGATCGGCTTGTCACCCAGCGCGATCATTTCCTTCTTCCACGCTCGCATGGCCGCGGTATCGGAGTTGGTGGCGGCCGCGAGCGTGAGACTCAGACTCTTCTGGAACTCGCCGAGCTTGTCACCCCGGGGAAACGCGCTCTTCTCCCCGTACCCCGCCGGGACATCCGCGTTCGCCATCGCGTCCCAGAACAACAGCGTCCCCTTCGCCCCCAGTGCCGCCGCGAACGTCTCGGCGAAGGGGTAGCGGTCGGAGTTGTCGGTGAGGAGGGTGTTCAGTTCGTCGAATTCGCTCGCGCTCAGGTCCTTCGGGTTCTTCTTCGCGAGTTCGGCGGCGCGCCGGCCGTCCTTCCGGGCCGTCTTGATTTCCGCGCGGCTCACGAGGGCTTCGTTGATCCGCACCATGCCCTCGTGCCCCGCGAATCCGGGCGCGCCCTCCGCGCGGGAGAGCTGACAGCGCCGCCTCAGCAGGGGGATCTCATCGCGCGCCCACGCGGCGCTCTTCGCGATCCCCGCCATTTCCTGCTGCCCGAGCCCGAAGGGGGCGAGTTCGCCCTTGAAGTGGTCGGCCCGGCTGCGGAGCTTCTCGTGCTCCTTCTCCAGCGAGCCGATCACCTTCTTGAGCCGGTCCGGGTCGATCCCGGAGAACACCTGGCCGCTTTCCACGCGGGCATCCGGGTCCATGAGTTTTCCCTCCCTCTCAGCGTCGGTTCACGGCCGCGTCACGGCATGCGCCGGTTGCGGGACATGGCCATCGCTTGTTCTGGAGTCACCTTGTCGGGCATGGAATTGATGCGACGGCCGACTTCTTCGAGTACGGCGTCGTAGCGCTCCCGCACCTTCGAGCGGTGCGACGCCATGTGGTCGTGCCACTGCTCGGCCTTGTGCCCGATCCAGGCCAGTTCGGCCGTCGCGCTCCCCCTGTCGATCTCCTTCTCGGCCAGCTGGAAGGTGGTGACGAAGTCGGTACGCTCGTTCACCAACTTCGTCTGCAACTCGACCAGTCGGGCCCGGTCCGGGTTGTCGACCTTCGGCCCCGCGTCTTCCTCGCCCAACTCTCCCCCTGAAACCCCGGTTCTCCACTACGCCTCCGAAGGCACGAAGGCGAAACTACTGCGAACCTCAATTCCCCACCAGTGGCCGTGGGCTGCGGGGACCACCGCAACAACAGCGTCGGGACAGCCAGTTGGAGCCCGAGCGAGCGCCCCACCGTGTCTCCTCTCGCGCGGACACACCGCCACCACCCCACCCGCACGGTCCCCTCCGTGATCAACTGTCCCCCCTCCCTCACCCCGTTCCCCACCACCCTCGGAGCCCCCCATGAGCAATCCGGCCGAGGACGCCACCCTCCTCGCCCGCCTGCACGGCGTGCTGACCCCTGGCTCGACGGGGTGAGCGAGCAACAGGGCCTCGACGAGGACGCGTTCAGCCTCATCGTCCATCGCGTCACCGCCTACGGCTGGAGCTCGACGGTGCTGACCGACGCGCCCAGCCCGTGCACGTACACCCGCCCGTACCGGCCGCTCGGCCCCCGGTATCCCGACCCACCGGATGCGATCCCCGGCAGCGGTCACCTGAACTGCGCGCGGGGCCCCTCACTCGCCGCCTCGAACCGGGCAGCCGCGCCGCGTCACGCCACGTCCTGGCCCTCACCGAGGCAGGCCGCGCCGTACTCCGCCACCGCAAGACGTCCGCCGGCCCTCAAATGCGCTCGCCTCCCGCCCCACCTCCCGTTATCGTTCGCCGGTGCCTGCCATCCGTGAGATCCAGATAACCGTCGACTGCTCCGACACCATCCGCCTCGCCGCCTTCTGGTGCGAGGTCCTGGGGTACGAACTCCCCCCGGTGCCTGACGGCTTCGCGAGCTGGGAGGAGTACGCCCGCTCCCTGCCCGTCGAGGAGCGGCCCGGCTACTTCGCGTGCTCCGACCCGACGGGGGCGGGTCCGCGCCTGCTCTTCCAGCGCGTGCCCGAGGGCAAGGTGGTCAAGAACCGCGTCCACATCGACGTACGGGCGGGGAAGGGCCTCGTCGGGGACGAGCGTCTCGCGACGCTCCAGGCGGAGCAGGCCCGGCTGGAGGCCCTCGGCGCGGTACACCTGTACACCCAACTCGCGGACGACGAGAACGAGTCGTGCGTCACGATGCAGGACATCGAGGGCAACGAGTTCTGCCTCGACTGAGCCCCGGCACCCGCCCGCTCACCACCTGTCGGCGGCAAAACCCCGCTCCGCCCGGCAGTCCCGGCACCGCCCGGGCCCGTCCCGCAAGGCCCGCTCGCAGACGTCGCAGCTGTGCCACCACTGGGAGGGCCGCACGTCGGGGAGGTTCGAGGGCTCGACGGGCGCGGAAGCGGCCCTGAAGGTGGACGGCAGCTTCGCGGGCCGCGCGGGGAGGTCGCTGACGAGCCGATGCGCGAGGAAGGCGGCGGGCCGGTGGATGTGCTGCGGCAGTTGCGCGAGCAGCGCGGCGCGCAGAGCGTCCCGGTCCACGTCCCGCTCCAGCCACGCGGCGGCGAGCGGCGTGAGCCGCGCGAGGTCCCTCTCGGGGAGGACGAGCCGGGGGTCCTCCCGGTGGAGGGTGGAGAGGACGTAGGCGGCGACGGCGTGCGTACGGGGCGGCGGGGCCGGAGCGGGAGCGGCGGGCGCGGAGTCGCCTACGGGCGCGGAGTCGCCTACGAGCGCGGGCGCGGCCTCCGGCGCGTCGAGCGCCTCCTCGCGTACGGGCCCGGGAGCCGCCTCCGGTACGGACGCGGAAGGCTCATCCGGTTCGGGTGCGCGGGCCTCCTCCCGTACCGGTACGGCGGGTTCCTCCGCGAGGGGCTCGACCCACACCGCCTCCGGCGCGTCGTCCCGCACCGGGACGGTGTGGATGAAGGTGCGCGTGACGATTCTGCCGGTGGGAAGCCGGGAGGTCTCGCGGCGCAGGAACCCGACCGCTTCGAGCCGCCGGAGGGCGCCGGAGATGGCGTGCTCGCCGTGGCGCGGGTCGCGTTCCGTCAACGCCTTGATCGAGACCTTCGTCCCTTCGGGGACGGAAAGCATGTACGTGGCGATGCCGATCGCGAGGTAGTCCAGGTTCTTGTGCTGGGCCAAGGCGTTGGAGACGACGCAGAACTCGCGGTGGAGGCGGGTCCGGACGTGCGTAACGCCCCGCAGAGCACGCCGACGGGGGATAAGCTTCGAGGCATCCATGGGGAAGGTCTCTTCTTCCTTGTGGTCATCCACGGGGAAGGTCTTCAGGCTTCCTTCGTGGTCGGCCCCCGCCTCGGGATCGTGACTCCCGACGGGGGCCATTTACATGGCCGTTGGCCGGAGCATATGCCCGCCAAACCCCAGTTCCCCCCGATATCCCGATCTATCACCCAACAGAGTGAAGCCCTCGCGCCCGCGCGACTCCTCGCGCCCACGCGCGCACGCGTACGCGGGTCCCGCACCCACAAGACGGCGGGCCGGAAGGCAGGTTGGTTCTTTCTGCCAGTCCTTTAAAAGAAGGCACGAGCCGACCGAGGTCTCGGTTTTCCCGGCCCCCCGGCCGCCCGAGGTCTCGGCATTCCCGGCCCGCCCGACCGTACGGGGTCCCGACTTTCACGGCTGGCCCCACCTGCGAAAACACCGAAGAGCCCGGTCCGTGAACATCCAGCGCGCAGGGGCGGGCGCGCTGCCGGAAGCCCCAGTGGCCCGCGTACCGCCGTCTACCGCGAACCCGCCCCAGGCCGCGAGGCGTAGAAGAACTCCTCCAAGTACGCGGCTTCGTGCGGCTGGTAGGGCTCCTGCACGTACGCGGCCTCGTCGTCGTCGAGTTCCACGTCCACCGCGGCGAGCGCGTCCGTCAGTTGGGCCGGCTTGGTGACCCCCACGACGGGCGAGGTCACCACCGGGTTGCGCATGACCCAGGCCAGGGCGACCTGGGCCGGGGACAGACCGCGCCTGCCCGCGATCTCGTGGACGCGATCGGCCACCGCCTGGTCCTCGTCGCGGTAGAGGATCTTGTCGCCCGCGTCGGTCCGGGCACGCGCCGTGGCGGTGCCCCGGGCCCGCGTCAGCCGGCCCCGCGCCAGCGGGCTCCACGGGATCACCCCGATGCCCTGGTCGGCGCAGAGCGGGAACATCTCCCGCTCCGCCTCCCGGTGGATGAGGTTGTAGTGGTCCTGCATCGACACGAACCGGGTCCAGCCGTTCAGGTCGGCCAGGTACAGGGCCTTGGCGAACTGCCAGGCGTACATGGAAGAGGCCCCGAGGTAGCGGACCTTCCCGGACCTGACCACGTCGTGCAGCGCTTCGAGGGTCTCCTCGATCGGGGTGTCGTAGTCCCAGCGGTGGATCTGGTACAGGTCGACGTAATCGGTCCCCAGCCGCTTCAGCGAGGCGTCGAGCTCCGCGAAGATCGCCTTGCGGGACAGCCCCGCGCCGTTCGGTCCGGGCCGCATCCGCATCCATACCTTCGTGGAGAGCACGACCTCTTCACGCCGCGCGAAGTCCTTGACCGCCTGGCCGACGATCTCCTCACTGCTTCCGGCGCTGTACCCGTTGGCCGTGTCGAGGAAGTTGACGCCGCTCTCAAGGGCTTGCTTGATGATGCCCCGGCTCGCGTCCACACCCAACGACCACGGCTCACCGCCCCGGCCCGGCTCGCCGAAGCTCATGCAGCCGAGGGCGATGGCGGAGACGTCCAGTCCGGTCTTCCCGAGCTTGATGTATCGCATGGGCCCGAAGCTAGGAGCTGGAGCGCGCTCCAACGCGACCGCCGAGGCGGTTCCCTCCGGGCGGCGCCCGCCCCGTCCCCTGAGACCGGACCCCGGCCACCCGCCGAGTCCTTCTCTCCTCCCACGGTACGGACCGAAGCCACGCCCACCGCAACTCTGCCCCGCCCGCAGCCCGGTCCAGCCGGCCGGTGGGGCGCGGGGGCCGAATGCAAAGCGAGGCGAGTGAACCGCGCGCATGCGGGTCGGCTGGTCAGAGCGCGTCGGCGGCGAGGGCGGCGCAGAAGTCGGCCCACTGCGGGGCGGAGTAGCGGAGCGGGGTGAGCGCGGTGTCTTTCGAGTCGCGGATGGCGATGGCATCGGGCAGTGGCGCCGCTTCGACGCAGTCACATACAAAGAAGTTTGCAAAAATAAATTCCGTCAATACGAATAACCGCGCCTGCGTTTGTTTTCTCCGGCGGAGGGAATCCATCGGATTCCCATCACCAACAAGAGAGGTGAGGCGCATGAACCGCCTCCTCAGGAACTCCCTTACCTCGCTCGCCGCCGGAGTTCTCGCCGTTGGCCTAGCAGCAAGCCCGGCCAGCGCCAAGACCCAAAAGCAGACGTGCAACACGGGAAACATGTGCCACCTCGTCAACTCGAAGTTTCCCGGCGGCACACTGCACTACACCTTCGACTGGCCGGGAGGGAAAAAGGGAGACGCTAAGGTCGGTTGGAACATTCAGATCAACGACAAGGTTGTCAAAAAAGGGATGACCCTGTATTCGGACCCGCCCGTGCGTGGGACCTTGAGGCACCTCAAGAAGGGAAAGCTACGGATGATCGGCATGCACTTCTGGGGCCACGAAACGAGGATCACCGCAAAATGGTGACTCAATGAATGACAGCGAATCTCCAGGATTGCCAACAACAAGCTTCCTAGAGGTTCGCTGCCCCATTTTGAAACCAGCTAGCAGCATTCTGCCACAGCCCAAAAATGAGCAGAATACCAGTCACGACAAGCAGCGCTCCGCCGAACCTCTTAATCTGACGTGAGTGCTTTTGCGTTTTCTTGAAGAATTTGATCGCGCCCTGAAATGCAACGCTCGCCACCATGAACGGAAATCCGATGCCGGCGCAGTATGCAGCAGAGAGGACCGCACCGCGCCCCGCGCTTCCCTCATTTAGTGCCAGCGAATTTACGGCCGCCAGGACTGGACCCGTGCATGGAATCCAGCCGAGCCCGAAAGTCAAGCCAAGCAGCGGAGCGCCAACGAAACCAAGCCGGGGACTGAGAGCGATCCGATATTCACGCTGCCGGATCGGAAGTAGTTCCGCATAGAAAACACCTGCTACGATCACAAAGAAGCCCATCAGGCGCGAAATTACGCCCTGATAGGCAAGCACTTCATTTCCCACATAGCCAAACGCCGCGCCCGTGGAAATAAAAACGGAGGAAAATCCGAGAATAAAAAGCGAAACACCTGCAACCGAATCAACTCTCTTAGGTGACGTTTGATGACTTCCGGCAACATAGCCCACGTACGCGGGAACGAGCGGAAGGATGCAGGGCGAGAAGAAAGAAACAAGCCCCCCCAGCAGAGAAACCAGAATAGCCATGGCAAGATTCCCATTAACTACATCTTGAGTCGCGGCTGAAAATGTTGCAGCGGCACTTGGATCAACGCTCATTTGAACCTCCTGAAACGGGCCCCCTCGGCGCATGGCGGTCGCTATGGAGTGCAACGAACAACTGCCCGTTTAGCAACTACCGCCGGGCTCTCACCTTCCGGGCCTCATGAAGCGGCCTGCCCGTGGCCCGGCCAGGAACTTACCCAGCCCGCCGCACCCCAACAGCGCACTTCTAGTTGCTAGTCGGGCGTCCCGGCTCGGCAGAGGCAGTGAGTGTTTTCAGAGGGGCGGCCGATCGGCTGGCGGTGGTGAGGCCGCGACGCACGAGGCACCCGTGTCGTTGAGGGAGATGTTCCAAGTCTCAGCTCATCCTGGCCCGGATCGCCTGGGCCTTCGGCATATCGGTTGGCACCGCCCACGCCTGCGCCGGCGCGGTCATCGACCTCCTGGCCGACCGGTCACCGGGTCGCTGAGAGTCCCGCGGGAGAGCCACCCGCAGTACGTGCTGCTCGACGGAACGCTCGCCGAGTGCGAACGCGTGGGCGACGGCCAAGCCGGCTGCCCGCACAAGCACCGCCGCCACGGCGTGAACGTCCAAGTCGTCACCGACCTCTTCGGCCGCATCCTGTGGATCTCTCCCACCTTGCCCGGCCGGTGCCACGACCTGACCTCGGCCCGCACCCACCGCATCATCCGGATCCGCGAACGCCACAGCGTCCTTGCCGACATGGCCTGCGTGGGCGCCGGCGACTGGGCCACCACAGCCAAGCGCCGCCCACCGCGCGGCACACTCACACCCACCGAACGAACCGAAACCGCACCCTGTTCGCTGCCCGAGCAGCCGTCGAACGCGGCATGGCGCGGCCGAAGTCCTGGCAGATCTCCCGCGGATCCCGCATCAGCCCCCACCGCATGACGTCAATCGCCAGCCATCCTCACCGTGGAGAGAGGCAACGCTGAGAACGCTCAATGGTTGGCGGCGTTGCTGTGCGAGGACCTGGACCAGGTGAGGCGCGAGTTGGTCATGCTGTTCACCTCGACATGAACGGGGCGTCCGCGCGGCGCCGTTGGGGCCACCCGTATCGCCATGACAGCCCCCGCATGGGCAATCGGCACCGGGTCCCGCATACGGGGGGCGGGAGTGGGGGAATGACATGACGGTGGGCCCTCCTCGCTTGATCCGAGGAGGGCCCACCGTCATGTGGTGCGGTGATCAGAGGGCGCCGGAGACGACCCCGTCGCAGAACGCGGTCCACTGGGCGGAGGTGTAGCGGAGGGGGGTGAGGGAGGTGTCCTTCGAGTCGCGGAGGGCGATCCCGTCGGTCAACACGGCAGCCTCGACGCAGTTCTCGGCCCCAGTGCTGTAGGAGGACTTGAACCAGTCAGTGTGCGAGAGATCGATCGAGCTCAGGCCAGTCAGGGGAGTTGTCACGTGTCCAGTCCGTTCATGATGTTTCTGATCTTCATGCGTGAAGCGTCCACAGACAGGGCTGCGGCGACCACGCGAGCGAAGGCGTCCTCGAACACCCTCACGTCCTCGGTTCCCTCGACGAAGTGGCTACCTCGCAGGTTCTCCAGGTTGACCACGGTCGGCCATGGAGCAGGGAAGTGCACGATCTCCATGAGGCCGATCATGCCCGGATGGGCCGTACCCCGGAGATCCAGCACCTGAATGGTGACATTCGGCAGGTCGGAGATATCGAGCAGGTGACGAAGCTGCTCGCGCATCATGTGCGGCTGCTCAACCGACGTCATGTGGAGAGCGGCTTCGTGGACGATCGCCCAGAGTTTGAGTGGCGCAAGTCCGCCAGGTCGCGTGGTCAGTATGGCTTGCCTGGCTCGGCGCAGCTCAGCGAGCGCGTGTACCTCCTCCGGCGTGCGAGTAAGGCCGGTGGCTCCAATGATTTCCCGCGCGTAGGCGCTGGTCTGGAGCAGGCCAGGGATAGCGGGCCCGGCAAACTGCTCAGCCTCCGCGTCGGCTTCGAGATCCAAGAGATCCCGATACGAGTCCGCCAGAACATCCCCGTACGGCCGCCACCACCCTCGCTTACCCGCGTCCTTGGCCAGGTTCGTCAGGGCGGTCACGACCTGCGGGTCCTCCGCGCCGAAGAGCTTGAGCAGTGACTCCACCTCCTGCGGAGTCACCCTCCCCTTCGCGTTCTCGACGCGCGAGTACTTGCTCTCGGCCCAGCCCATCGCCTCGGCGGCCGCGCGGCTCTCCAGGCCGGCAGCGGTGCGGCGCCTTCGCAGCTCATTGCCCAGTCGCCTGCGGCGCAGGGTGGGGACGGCCCTCTGGTTCGGCATGTGGTGCTGACACCTCCGGTGGGTGAGCGGGCACGGGTGAAGTCTGGCAGCTGCGGGGTGCGTTGACGAACCGATAGGTGGCTCCACATCCCCGCTGGTGCTGAATGTACCGCGCTGGGTGCCGCAATCGAGCAACCGAATATGTCATCGATTTTGAATTTAGGTGACTCACTTGCCGGTTACGGGTGCGGCACGTCACACTCTTCTTGCGGATTCCGTGACGGAGCGAGCGCGCTCAGTGAGGGATTTCCGTGCGTCTCGGCCTTCTCACCTGCAAGTCGAGGTCCTCACATGCATCTGAACCCCACCCCGAGCCCTCCGGCCGCCGGAGGCGGGCCCCCCGCCCGCCCACGCCCCTTCGTCCCGCTACCTCACCCGAACGGCGTACACCTCACCACCCGGGAGCGGAACGACGTGAACGAGTACGACGACCTCGCGCCCTGCGCGGACCGCGCGTCCGGCGCCTTCGCCTCGGGGGTCGGCGTGCCCGCGTACAACGAAGTGCTGCCCCGTATCGGCGAGTCGGCGGCTCCGGCGCGGCGGCTGGTCCGCCTGGCGCTTGCCGTGTGGGGGCTCGACGCGCTCGCGGACTCCGCCACGCTCGTCGTGTCGGAGCTCGTCGCGAACGCGGTCACGCACGCGCGGGGCGAGACGATCCGGGTCGTGGTGGCGCGACTTGACGGGAGAGGTGCGGAGATCGCGGTCTCGGACTCGTCGCGGGCGCGCCCCGTGCCGCACCGGGCGGGGCTCGAAGCCCTCGACGGACGCGGCCTGTTGCTCGTCGAGACGTACGCGACGCGGTGGGGAACGGAGCCGAAACCGTGGGGGAAAAGGGTGTGGGCGGAGGTACGGGCATGAGTGCCGAACCGGAGGAAGTGTGTCGGCAATGCGCCGAGTTGAGGCGCCGGGAGGTGGCCGCCGAGGCGGTCGGGGACTACTCCCGTGCCACCGACTGCCGCGTCCTCATGAAGCGGCACCCGCACATAGGGGACGGTCCACGGTGAGCTGCGGGCGCCCCGCCCGGTGGCGGAGGCGCCTCGCGGTGGGGTCAGTGGCCGGAGTGGTCGACGGCGTTGCCGTTGGAGCAGTTGTTCTTGTGGTTGCCGAACCAGTCGCTGAGGGCCGGGACGACTGCGAGTTCCTGAATGCAGACGTCGGCGGCGGAGAAGTTCCAGTCCTTGGTGGCGCTGACGTCGCCCCCGAAGTTGTCGCCGTTGTCGGCGAAGGCCGGGGCGGGGGCGGCGGCGGAGAAAGCGGCGGCGGCCAGCAGACCGCAGGTGAGAATCTTTCGCATGGCCGGTAAACCGTCACCGCGCGCCTCCGGTCACGCCCCGCTCACCCGAACGTGCGCCGGGCGCACGCCCACCGGGCCGGACAAGCGCCCTGCCGCCCCCGCGGCGACCGCCCACCGGCCCCCCGGACTCGCGCAGCGCCCGTACGGCGGCGCCTCGCCGTCGTCCGCCCTCGGTGAACCCGCCCCCGGCCGGGCCGCGCGGCTCGTAGCGTGCCCCGTATGACAGAGATCCGCTCGCGCGCCGTCACGTACGCCGCAGACGGGCTGGACATGACCGGGTACCTCGCGCTTCCGGGCGGTTCGGGGACGGGGCCCGCCGTCCTGATCGGGCCCGAGGGGCCGGGGCTCAGCGGCGTCGAGCGGGGCCGGGCGGAGACGCTGGCCGAACTCGGGTACGTGGCGCTGGCATTCGACGTGCACGGCGGCCAGTACTTCCGGGAGCCCGCCGACATGCTCGCGCGCTGTCTCCCGCTCCTCGCCGACCCGGCGCGGCTGCGCGGCATCGGGCGCGCCGCTCTCGACGTACTGCTCGCCGACCCCCGCGCCGACGCCGGGCGGATCGCCGCGATCGGGTACGGGACCGGTGGGGCCGTCGTGCTCGAACTCGGGCGTGATGGTGCGCCGTTGAGGGCCATCGGCACGATCAACGCGCTGATGACGGGCGGCGTCGCCGCGTCGGCCCGTATCCGCTGTCCGGTCTGGGCCGGGGTCGGCTCCGAGGACCCGATCATGACGCCCGACCAGCGCGAAGCCTTCACCACCGAACTCCAACAGGCCGCCGTCGACTGGCGTCTCACCGTCTACGGCGGCGCCCACCACGCCTTCCCCTACCCACCGGTCGACCACCCGACGGTCCCGGGCGTGGCCTTCCACCCGGCCCACGCGGCCCGCGCGTGGCGGGATGTGGTGGCCCTGCTCGGGGAGTGCGTGCCGGTGGACAACTGAACGGTCTCAGCGGCCCGCCCCGCCCCGGTGGGCCTTCACCAGCGCGTGCACGAGCGTCGGCACGGAACTCGACGGATTCGGCGGGACATGGGCGTACACGATCGGCTCGCACTTGGCAGCGCGGGTCAGGGCGGTGGCGTAGGCCGCGTACGGAAAATCCGCGGGGATGTTCTTGTCCACGAAGCCTCGCTTGCCCAAGAGCTTCTTGAGTTCGGCGCCGTCGATCCATCCTGTCCTGTGCTCGAAGTGCCACAGAAGCCAGATCTCGAAGCACGGCGCGCTGATCGCCACGTCGATGCCGAGGTCCCGCGCCTCCTTGCACGCACGCGGCAACGTCTCGTGCCGGTCCACGTCCACCACGCACCACACCTCGTCGAACGGGTCCCCGCCGTTCCGCTCCGCCCTTCGCCGGCGCTCCGCCTCCTTCACCACTGCGGCGGGGTCCCTGCCGATCCCGACCGGCTTGACCTTGACCACCTGGACCGCCTTGGCGTTGAGGAGCGCCGCGAAGTTCTCGAAGTACTGCGGTTCGGTCCTCGTTCCCTCGGTGACGATGAGGAACTTCCGGTTCTCCTGGCGGCGAGCCCGTGGTTTGGAAATGCGCCCGCCCCCTCGGATCTCCCGCCGGCTCACGAGGCGGGCTCCGCGAGGGCGGCATGCAGTTCTTCCCAGGCGAGCGCCGGGACGGCGCCGTAGCGGCCACCGAGGTAGCGGCGCTCGATGTTCTGGTCCTTCTTCACCGGGAAATCGGTGAGGGGGTAGAGGTCCGTGACTCCGTTCCCGCCCTTCTCCGCGAACCAGACCTCCTCGGTGTCCAGGCTCTCGCCCGCGAGGTGCCCCATGAGCGAGGTGTCGTGGGAGGTGAAGATCAACTGGGCACCACGCGGGTTGATCTCGGGGGACTTGAAGAAGGAGATGAGGGCGGAGGCGAGGCGGGGGTGGAGGCTGGCGTCGAGCTCGTCCACGAGCAGCGTTCCGCCGTGCTGGATCTCGCGCAGTGCGGGCAGTGCGAGGGCGAGCCAGGCGATTGTGCCGCTGCTCTCGTCGGCGAGGTCCAGTCTGCGGGGGGTGTTGTCCTCCCCCGCGCCGTGCCAGAAGGTGATGCGCTTGTCCCGCTGGCCGAGGACTCCCGCGAGGGCGCGCTTGTCGAAGCTGTCCCCGGCCGCCAGAGCGGCCAGCGCGTCGCGCGATTCCCGCGTGGGCTCGCGCTCCTCCAGACTCACCCTCGCGATCCCCAGGTCTGCGAACCGCAGAAGGCTCTGTGCCTGCCGGACGTACCCCTCCTCTTCCAGCCACTTCCTCACAAGGAGCATGCGCCGGGTCTGGTTGACCTCGGAGAAGTCCGCGAACACGACGTGCTGGCTGATGCGGTGGTAAAAGGGCTTCAGGTAGGGGTGGTTGGCCATCGACGCGACCGAGAGGAAGAGGTTCTTCCCGCTCATGAGCCGCGAGATGCGCACGTTCTCCCCTTTCAGGTGCCGGCTGAAGGAGATGTCCTCCGGGTCCGGTCCCGTCCGCTCGAACAGCATCCGGCGGCGGCCCTCGGGAAAATTGCTCAGCCACTCCGAGACGATGCCCTCCGCCCGAAGCTCGAAGCCGTAGACGTGGCGGACGCCCCCGACCGTGAAGTCGAACTCGTAGGCCGAGGTCTCCGAGGCCGAGCCGCCGTCGAGCAGGAAGGGCCTGTGGGGGATGGCCCGGCGGTCGCTCCACGACGCGGAGTCCCTGATGACCGAGACAGCGAACGCCATCGCGTCCAGCACCGTCGTCTTCCCCGACGCATTCGCCCCGAACAGCCCCGCCACCCGGTTCGTGACCGCCCCCCAGTCGCCGTCCTTCGGACGCACCGCGTCGAAGCCGGACCGGGTCAGCACGAGTTCCGTCGTGTCCCGCAGGGCCTTGTGGTTCGTCGCACGGAATCTCAGCAGCACCTGTGCACGCTCCCAGGCTGTCGTTTCACCCTGTCTCAGGACGGTAATCGTCTCACGATCTTGTCAAAGCGTATGTGAGCGTCCTCTTCGGTACCGGAAACAGACTCCGCAGCACGAGGGCCCCGCACCCCCGCCGAAGCGTGAGGGTACGGGGCCCGTACGGCCGGTAGGGGCTCTACGCCGTTACCTCACCACCGTGATCCGGTCCGCCTTCGGCGGGGACAAGGGGGTGGCCGCCGACGAGTTGGCCGTCAGGTAGTCGTTGAACGCCTTCAGGTCGTCGCTTCCCACCAGGGGGCTCGTGCCCTTGCCGAGGGACGTGAAGCCGTCGCCTCCGCCGGCGAGGAAGCTGTTCATCGCCACGCGGTAGGAGGCCGCGGGCTCGATCGGTTCGCCGTTCAGACGGATCGAGGACGTGTCGACGCGGGACGCTCCCGACTTCGTCAGGTCCAGGGTGTAGGTGAGGCCGTCCGAGACCTGGAGGATCTTCGGGGACGCCTCGTTCGGGCCGCTGACCTGCTCCTGGAGCGCGCTCACGAGCTGCGCGCCCGTCAGCGTCACCAGGTTCACCGTGTTGCTGAAGGGCTGCACCGTGAACGCCTCCCCGTACGTCACGACGCCATCCCCCTCCGCCCCGCTCGCCGCGTGCACGAGGTCCGCGCGGATGCCGCCCGGGTTCATGAGCGCGAGCGACGTGCTCGGGTCGAGCGTCTTCGCGTGGGCCAGCTGGGCGTCCGCGATCAGGTCCCCGAGCGGCTGTTCCGGGCTCGTACCGCGCGGGACGTCCGCCGAGATCCAGCCCACCGCCTGGTTCGCGACCGGGGCCGCCAGGGTGTTCCAGCGGCTGATGAGGGCCGTCATGTCAGCGGCCTTCGGCTGCGTGCGGCTCACCACGTGGTTCGCCGAGCCCACCTTGGTGCGGACGATGTCGTTCGTACGACGGTCGTAGGTGAGGGTCGTGTCCGTGTACAGGCGGCCGAAGGACGAGGCCGAGGTGACCAGGCGCGGGTTCCCGGCCGGGTCGGGGATCGTGCACACGTACGCGTTGTGCGTGTGGCCGGTCACCAGCGCGTCCACCTTGGGCGTGATGCCCTTCGCGATGTCGACGATCGGGCCCGAGATCCCGCCGCCCGCCGCGGGCGAGTCGCAGTCGTAGTTGTACGCGCCGTTCGCGGGCAGTCCGCCCTCGTGGATGAGCGCCACGATCGACTTCACGCCCTGCTTGTCGAGCTCCTTCGCGTACTTGTTGATCGTCTCGACCTCGTCGTGGAACCTCAGTCCCTTGACGCCCTCGGCCGTGACGATGTCCGGCGTGCCCTCCAGCGTGACGCCGATGAAGCCGACCTTCACGCCGTTCTTCTTCCACACCCAGTACGGCTTCAGGAGCGGCTTCCCGGTCTTCTCCTTCGTCACGTTCGCCGTGAGGTAGGGGAAGTCCGCGCCCTGGAACTTCTTGCCCTTCTCGTAGCAGCCGTCGTCCGGGTGGCACCCGCCGTTCTGCATGCGGGAGAGCTCGGTGGCGCCCTCGTCGAACTCGTGGTTCCCGACGCTCGTGACGTCGAGGTCCAGCTTGTTCATCGCCTCGATCGTCGGCTCGTCGTGGAAGAGGCCGGACAGGAGGGGGCTCGCCCCGATGAGGTCACCGGCCGCCGCCGTCACGGAGTACGGGTGGCCCTCGCGGGCGGTGCGGAGCGAGGAGGCGAGGTACTCGACGCCACCCGCCGCGACCGCCTTCGTCGTGCCGTCCGGCTGGAGTTCGGTCACGGAGCCGGAGGAGCCGGCGGGGGTTTCGAGGTTGCCGTGGAAGTCGTTGAAGGAGAGCAACTGGACGTCGACGGTACGGGGGGTGGGGGCGTGGTGACCGTGGTGGCCGTGGCCCGGCCTGCCGTGCGAGGTGTGACCGTGGCCGTGCGCCGCCGCCGGGCTCGCCGCCGTCAGCGCGGCGACGGTGGCCAGACCGGCGGCAACCGTCAGCAGATGGCGGCCTGTTCGGGGTGGACGGGGCGGTGTGGCGGGCATAGGGGTCCCCTCGTGCGCTCGGGAGTTCGCGGAGATTCGCTGTGCGGAGCCTGTACGGACGCGGTGCCCGTACGGGCGGCAGGATACGGTCAACGCGCGTAGCGTGGCGAGGGATTGGGTGACGAGGAGCTGTACGGCTCAGAAACCGTCGGGGCACCAGGGGCGGCGGGCGGTGCGCAGGACGCGCTCCGCGCGGGCCGCGGCGCCCTCCGCGCGCTCTTCGACCAGACCCGCCTCCACCAGTGCGAGCGGCGAGCCGTCACCGAGCCAGAGCCGTGCCAAGTTGCTTACGCTCAACACGAGTTCGGGCTCCTCCCCGGTCCGCTCGACCCGCCCCGTACCGTCCGCGTCCGCGGTCAGCCGGTACGTGCCGCCCGCCGGTCCGCCCGGGTCGGCCACCCCGAGGACGAGGCCGCCGGGGGCCTCGTACGTACGGGCCTCGAAGGCGGCGACGACGTCCAGGAGGCGGACCCACAGGAAGTCCGTGACGTGCTTGACGGTCGCCGCGCGCGGGTCGGGCAGGAGGAGCGGGAGGAGGTCGTCGGGGCTCCGGTGGCAGGACTCGACGTGCGTGACGTGGTCGATCGCGCACAGGTACGTCCACAGCGCGCGCCGGGCCCCGGGGGTCACGGTGAGCAGGTCGTGGACCTTCGCGGTGCGCGAGGCGTCGTCCACCTCGTAGCAGAGCAGTCCGGCGGGGGTGCCGTCGGGCTCGCGGTGCAGGACGTACACCGGCTCGTTCCAGCCGGGCGGGCGCGAGCGGGTGCCGGTGAGGGTGCGCCACCAGTCGGCTCCCCTGCTGATCGCGCCCGGCTGGGTGGCGAGGAAGCGGGCGTGCAGCGCGGGGCCGTGCGTCAAGGCCGACTCGGCGTCCACGAGTTCGAGGCGCCCGTCCTGGGCGGGGAGCGCCCGCTGCCGGTCGAATCCGCTGGCCGCGGCATCGACGCGCCAGGTCACGGAGTGTGTCGCCGGGCCGAAGCCGAAGCGGCCGTAGATGGGGTACTCGGCGGAGATGAGCGTCGCGATCGCCTCGCCGCGCGCGTGCGCGGCGGCCAGTTCGGCGCCCATCACGCGGCTGAGGATGCCGCGCCTGCGGTGCGTCGGGGCGACGGACACGGCGGTGATGGCGTCGGCGGCGACCTGCGCGCCCCCGACCGCGGTGACACGCTGCGGGAAGGAGCGCAGCGTGCCCACGCACGCGCCGTCCTCGAAGGCCCCCGTGTACCGGGACTCCCCGAATTCCGCGGTGAGTTCGGCGAGACGCTCCGGCAAAACGGTCGGCGGTTCGAGGAAGGCGGTACGGACGACCCTGAGCCAGGCGGGGAGTTCGTCCGGCCCGGTCAGGGGACGTATGTCGAGAGGCATGGGGGCAGGCTAGGCGGACGTGCGGGTGGGACGCACGCCGGTTTACGGGCGCGCCCCACCACACCGGACGGGTCAGACCAGGCCGTTGAGCAGCCACCACTCGCCGTCGCCGCGCACGCCGCCCGCCAGCTTGCCGTTGCCGAGGCCCTTGTACGTGACGAGCCAGCCCGGATTGCCCTCGAAGCCGTCGAGCACGTACTTCTCGTTGGTCACCGTGACGAGGTCGGGGCGGCCGTCGCCGGAGATGTCGCCGACGCCCACGATGTCCTCGCGCGCGTTCCAGCCGCCGTTGCCGATCAGGACGCGGGAACCGAGGGCGGAGGCGCGGCCCGGGTAGAGCCACAGCTTCCCCGTGGCCTTCTCGCGCGCGTACAGGTCGGGTCGCCCGTCGCCGTTCGCGTCGCCCACGCCGACCAGCTTGTTCATGGCGTTCCAGCCGCCGTTGCCGATGAGCTTGCGCGCGCCCAGCCCGCCCCCCGACGTACCCGGGTAGAGGTAGAGCTTGCCCGTCGAGGTCTGGACCGCGACGAGATCGGCGCGCTTGTCCCCGGTGAGGTCGCCCACGGCGGTGATCGCGTTCATGCCGTTCCAGCCACCGTTCCCGATGAGCTTGCGGGTGCCGAGGCCCCCGTCGCCCTTGCCGGGGTAGAGCCACAGCTTGTCCGTGGACTTCTCGCGCGCCACGAGGTCCTCGCGCCCGTCGCCGGTGAAGTCGCCGTGCCGGGTCAGGGCGCTCATGCCGTTCCAGCCGCCGTTCCCGACGAGCCGCCCGGTGCCGTCGCCCGGCGAGAACCACAGCCGCCCGGCCTTGTCGCGGGTGAGGAGGTCGGCCCTGCGGTCGCCGTTGAGGTCACCGAAGCCGAGCGCCTTGGACGACGTCTCGCTGAACCAGGTGGGGTACGCGGTCCCGGAGCACTCGCGCTCGGTGGCGACGAGCTTCACGGAGTTGACGGTTTCGTCCGTGCCCCCGTGCCACTCCCCCGAGGTCCCCGGGTCTTCCGCGAAGTAGCCCTTCGCGATCTCGTAGTTCTTGGCGCTGTACTCGCAGGCGATCAGTTTCGTGCGGTTGCTGAACGCGTGGAGCTTGTTGGCCCAACTGCTCCCGAAGTCCTTGGCGCTGGTCTTCGTCTTGTACGGCGTGCCGGTGGCGTTCTTGCTCTTCCAGCCGCACCAGTACCCGGCCGGGCAGTTGGTCCCGCCCTCGTCCGCGGCGGCGGGCGCGGCTGTCGTGGTGACCAGGCCCGTACCGGCGAGCGCGAGACCCGCGAGTGTCGCGAGGCCCCTGATGAAACGCTGTCGCATATGGCTTCCCCTCCCTGCGCGGACCGGCGACGACACCGCCGGTCCCCGGGGGCACTTTACGGGCAGCCGCACACCGTCTCTTCACCGGTCGCCCACAAGTGGGGCCGAGGGCGGGGCCGGTGGCCTCAGAACGTCGCCCGGACCTCCCCGACCACCACGGACCCACCCGTCAGCGGGACTTCACCGATGCGGTCCACCACCGGGTCGTCCACGTCCAGGAGTTCCAGGCCCCGCGCGAGGACGGCGCGCAGAGCGCGGCCGCCGCCGTCGTCGATCTTGAAGGCGAGCGCGGAGCCGTCGGGGAACGCGACCGCCTGCACGCCCTCCGCGCCCATCTTGGAGAGGACCCCGGGGACGGCGCGCATGAGCCACGTGTCCGGGCGGCGCGTGCCCGCCACGTACTCGGGGTGCGCGCGCATCGCGGCGGCGACGCGGCCCTCGGCGCTCGACGGGTCGGCGAGGACGAAGGAGCGGAAGGCGCGCGCGAGGCCCGTGAGGCTGAGCGCCATGAGCGGCGCGCCGCAGCCGTCGATGCCGAGCGCGGAGATCTCCTCGCCCGCCGCCTCCTCGACGCAGTCGCGGACGAGGAGCTGGAGCGGGTGCCCCGGGTCGAGGTACGAGCCGGTCGGCCAGCCGTTGGCCCGGCAGGCGGCGAGCATCGCGGTGTGCTTGCCGGAGCAGTTCATGGTGACGCGGGCCCTGACCTCGCCCGCCGCGAGGTACGCCTCCGCCTCCTCCGCGTCGAGCGGGAGATCGGGCGGGCACTGGAGCTGCGCCGGGTCAAGGCCGTGCTCGTCGAGCATCGTCCGAACGAGCGAACGGTGGAAGGGCTCTCCGGAGTGACTCGCCGCCGCGAGGGCGAGCCGGGGGCCCTCCAGGTCGAGTCCGGCACGCAGCACGGCGGCCGCCTGCATCGGCTTGTTCGCCGAGCGCGGGTAGACCGGCGCGGCCGGATCGCCCAGGGCGGTACGGACCGAGCCGTCCGGGGCGAGCAGGACGAGGCTGCCGCGGTGCCTGCTCTCGGGGAAGCCGGACCGTACGACCTCAGCGAGTACGGGGGCGACGACGGAGTGCGACGGGGTGGTGCTCATGGGGGGTGCTACGGCCTTCCGGGCGGGCGGCCCGCCCCCTCGGACCCCGGCCGCGCCCCCACGGGGGCGGCACGGCCGGGGACGGCGGGATCACCGCCTCTTCACAGGAGCAGGTCGTCTACTTGCGCTTCTCCCTCACGGTACCTGCGGGCGATCTCCGCGCTGCACCCGTCGGCGGTGCGCTGGAGGGCGAGACGACGGCGCGAGACGTCCGCCTCGTAGGCGAGCAGGCGGGCCCGGCCGCGCGACAACTCCTCGTCGGTGCGGGCCGCGAGATCCGAGAGGGCGACCTCCTGGAGCATCGCCCCGGCGAGCCGCTCGGCCTCCTCGCCGTCCGGCGTCACGACGCTGAGGTGCCGGACCGAGGACCGCTGCCGCGCCGGGCCGTCCCGCAGGATGCCCGCGAGGCGCGCCACGACATCGGCGTCCCCGGGGCCCGCGACGGCGGGGGGCGCGGGGCGCGGGACGGGGGGCGCGGGGGGCGCTTGCGGCGCGGGGGGCGCCTGGCGCGCGGGGGGCGCCGGTGGAGCGGCGGGCGCGGCGGGCGTCTGCGCAGCGGCGGGCGTCCGCGGGGTGGTGCGGCCGCGGATCTCGGCGGTGAGGATGTCGATGCGGCCGTGCAGCATCCGTCGTACGTAACTGAGTTCGGCCTCCTCGCGGCCCGAGACCCGCCGCAGTTCGCGCAGTTCGGGCAGCGTGAGCCGGCCGAGCCGGGCCGCGGGCTCCTCGGGTCCGTCCGCACGCGGGCGCGGCGCGCAGGCCGTGACCCAGTCGTGCGCGGTGCCCTCGGCGCGCGTGGTGGGGGCCGCGAGGACCCCGGGGTGTCTCATGGCTGAGCTGTTCATGTGTTTCCGTCCCCTCGACAGCGCCTCGCGGCGCTGAATGCATTCTGCTCCCGCGGGACGGCCGTTGTGTCCAACTGGCCGCATTCGCGGGACGTTGAACCGTTAGCGACCGCTTTATGTGCGCACGTCCGGACCGGGATACGGAGTTCACGCGGGCGGCCGGGATGCAGCCATGTAGCGCAGCGCACGAGGGCGTACGGAGTGGAGCGGGGGCGGCACGGGGGGCGGCCGGGACCGAGCGGTGTGCGCCCCCGAGCGCCCCCTGCACGGCTTCGGGCGGGGCGGCGGGGGGCGGGCTGGGCGGTACCGGAGCGGGCGGGGCACCTCCGGGGCGGTACGGGGGCGGGCGGGGCACCTCCGGGGCGGTACGGGGGCGGGCGGGGCGGCGCGGTTCAATGGGCCCATGCGTGCAGTCGTGCAGAGGGTGGACGGGGCCGGTGTCGTCGTCGGCGGCGAAGTCGTCGGGGAGATCAAGGGGGAGGGCCTGTGCGTCCTCGTCGGGGTGACGCACGAGGACACCCCGGCCAAGGCCGCGCAGCTGGCGCGGAAGTTGTGGTCCCTGCGGGTGCTGAACGACGAGAAGTCGTGCTCCGACACCGGTGCCCCGCTCCTCGTCGTCAGCCAGTTCACGCTGTACGGCGACGCGCGCAAGGGCCGCCGCCCCACGTGGAACGCGGCGGCCCCCGGCGAGGTCGCCGAGCCGCTGGTGGCCGAGGTCGTACGGTGCCTGCGCGAACTGGGGGCACACGTCGAGACGGGCCGCTTCGGCGCCTCGATGCGAGTCACGCTGACGAACGACGGCCCGTTCACGGTCCTGCTGGAGATGTAGTCGCGCGTGCCGGCTCGGGCCAGCCATCCGAGGCCCGCAGGGCCGAGCAGCGTCGGCTGAGCCGAAGGGAGCGCGACGGTGTCGAGACGCCCGTCGCGCGCAGGTCGCGAGGAACGAGCGACCGAGCACGTCGGGTGACTCGACACCGGCTCGGGCGCTCCCGGAGGCGAAGCCGACGCAATTAAGAGAGGGTTTCCTGCGCCGCGGCCGTCTCCTCCGCCAGCAGCGGGGCGTCCACCGGCACGTTCCGCTTGATGAGGCCGAGCGCGATCGGGCCCAGCTCGTGGTGGCGGGCCGAGGTGGTGACGAAGCCGAGGACGCGGCTCTCGGGGCCGTCCGTCGCGAGGCGGAGCGGGGCGCCGTGCGGCGGGAGGTGGACCTCGCTGCCGTCGAGGTGGAGGAAGACGAGGCGGCGCGGGGGCTTGCCCAGGTTGTGGACGCGCGCGACCGTCTCCTGGCCCCGGTAGCAGCCCTTGTCGAGGTGGACGGCGCTCGCGAGCCAGCCGACCTCGTGCGGGATGGTGCGGTGGTCGGTCTCGAAGCCGAGCCGGGGGCGGTGCGCCTCGACGCGCAGCGCCTCCAGGGCGAGCAGCCCGATCGCGGGCCCCGCGGCCTCGGCGAAGGCCGCCAGCTCCGTACGGGGCAGGAAGACGTCCCGGCCGTCCGGCGTCTCCCGTACGGCCGCGGCGTCGGGCGTCGGCGTGATCGACCCGGCGGGCAGGTGCACGACCGCGTACTGATCGGTGCGGTCCGCGACCTCGACGCGGTAGAAGAACTTCATGCTCTCCAGGTAGCCCGCGAGCGCCTCACGGGTGCCGGGCTCGACGTGCAGCCACGTCGTGGTGCCGTCGTCGACGAGCGAGAGGTGGTGCTCGACGTGGCCGTTGGCGGAGAGGACCAGGGCCTCGGTGGCCCGCCCGGCGGGCAGCTCGCTGACGTGCTGCGTGAGCAGCAGGTGCAGCCAGGCGAGCCGTTCGGGCCCTTCGACGGTGAGCACGCCGCGGTGCGAGAGATCGACGAAGCCGCGCCCGTCCGCGAGGGCGCGTTGCTCGCGGAAGAGATCGCCGTAGTGCGCGGCGACCCCGGCGTCCACGCCTTCGGCGGCGACGGCTCCGGGAAGGGTGAGGAGCGGGCTCTGCGACTCGGTCGTCTTCATATCCACGAAGGGTACGACCCCGGCGCGGCCCGGGTTATTCCGGCAGGGAGCGGGTGTGCTCGGTGCGGTCACCGGATACGTGCCCGGCGTGCTCGGTGTGCTCACCGGGGGTCCGCTCGCGGCCCTCGCGGTCCTCGCGGCAGTCGCGGCAGCGGCCGAAGATCGCGAAGTGCTTGAGATCGGTCTCGAAGCCGAACTCCTCGCGGAGCTTGCGCGCGAAGGCGTCGGCGCTCGCGACCCCGGTCTCGATGACGTCGGCGCAGTCACGGCACACGAGGTGCAGGTGGTCGTGCCGGTCGGCGAGGTGGTAGGTGGGAGCGCCGTGGCCGAGGTGCGCGTGGCTGACGAGGTTCAGCTCCTCCAGCAGCTCAAGCGTGCGGTAGACGGTCGAGATGTTGATGCCCGAGGCCGTCTTGCGCACCTCGCAGAGGATGTCGTCGGGCGTCGCGTGTTCGAGCGCGTCGACGGCCTCCAGGACGAGCTGGCGCTGCGGCGTCAGCCGGTAACCGCGCTGCCTGAGATCGCTCTTCCAGTCGGTGCTCACCACACGACCAGTGTAGGCACGGGCGCGGAAAGCGGGACCGGGCCGCGGAAAGGGCCGGGGACCGGACCGCGGGAAGGCGGCCCCGGCCCCGTACGAGGGCCCGCGCGGGGGCCTACTTGAAGAACGCGATGCCGTCGTCCGGCATGTCCGGCAGGTTGCGGGCCATCTCGGCGACCTGCTCGGGGCTCACGACCTTCTTGAGCTGCGCGGACATGTACGGGCGCAGGCTGACCTCGGGGGTCTGCTTCTCGCCGACCCAGAGCAGGTCGCTGTTGACGTACCCGTACAGACGCTTGCCGCCGCTGTACGGCTCGGCCGCCTCGACGCGGGCCACGGCGTCCGTGACGAGGTCGATCTGCGGCTTGCCCTCGGCGAGTTGCCCGTACCAGACCTCGACGACTCCGGCGTCACGCGTCATGACGGTCTCGACCTGGCGGTCCTTGCCGATCCGCCAGAAGCCGGACTCGGACTCCAGCGGGCCCACCTTGTTGCCGTCCTTGTCGAGCACCCAGCTGTGCGAGGTGTACTCCAGGAAGTCCCTGCCGTCGTGGCTGAAGGACAGCTCCTGCCCGAAATTGCACTTCTCGGCGCCGGGGAAGTCGAAGACACCCGCGCCGGCCCAGTCGCCGAGGAGCCAGGCGAGGGGGACGAGGTCGCGGTGCAGGTCGGAAGGGATCTCGATCATGATGTGCGGCTCAGCGATCTCTCGGGGTGGTCTCTCGGGCGACAGTGATCAGCGCTGGCCCTGGTACAGCTTCTTCAGCGAGAGGCCGGCGAAGGCGAGGACGCCGACGCAGACGAGCACGAGGAGAGTCGTGTAGATGGCCTCAAGCATGGAGTGCTCCTTGGGAGGGGCGGACCGCGATCGCGGGACCCGGTGGTCGGGCAGCACTCAGCTTAATCGGAGGCGGCGGCGGAGGTGGGGGCGAGGGCGGCCGGGTGGGGGTACCGGGCCGCCCTCGGCACCCGGGGCGCGGCGGCTCGCGTCGTTCAGTAGAGGAGCTGGCTCTGGAGGACCACGGTCTGATGGAAGGGGAGGGCCGGCGTCTTGCCCTTGCGGTCCATGATCACGAACGCCACCGTGTCGCCGGCCTGGATGTACGCGTGGCGTACCTGCCGCGCGCCGAACGGGGCCTCCTCGGCGTACGCGGCGGTGATGCCGAGGCGCACCTTGGGGCCGGCCTGCTTGCTGCCCTGGTCGATGTAGCTGAGGGAGGAGCCGAGGGGTTCGACCTCGGGGCTCCAAGCGGTGTCGATGGCGGACGTCTGGTAGTAGGACGCCTGCGCCTGCCCGGGGAAACGGAGCAGGTAGACGCGGGTGTGCGTACCGTCCGGCGTCGTCCAGCCGCGCGCGGTGACCTGACGCAGCCCGCCGCCTTCGAGGTTGTCGCGCAGCTCCTTGCGGTCCTCCTCGCGGTACTCGGCGAGGTAGCGGTCCGTGGGCACGACGCCACCTGGCAGCGCCCTGTCCGCTCTCGCCCCGGCGGGAGCGGGAAGCAGCAGGTCGCGCGGGTCGGCGAAGTGCAGCCCCGCGCGGTTCGCCTCGTCGCCCGGTTGCGGCTCGCCCTCGCGCAGGGCGGGCAGCGAGAGCGCGGGGTAGTCCCAGCGGCCGTCGCTCTTGGTGGAGAGCCCCGGCACGTCGTCGCGGTGCATCGCGGTGACGTACGCGGCGGCGCCACCGCCGAGCCCGGCGCACAGCACGACGGCGAGCCCCCAGCGGACGGCGGCACGGAAGCGGGGGCGCGTACGGAGAGGGGGACGGGGCGGGGCGGAGGGCTCCGCGACGGCGGGGGGCTCGGGGGGAACAGGAACCTGGGCGTCAGCCGGGCTCTCCGCGACGGCGGGAACCTCCGTGGCCGCCGGGGTATCCGTGGCCGGGATATCCGTGGCCGCCGGGATATCCGTGGCGGCCTTCGTCTCGGCCGCTTCGTCCGCGGGCGGCGGTCCGGCGGGGATGGGGGGCAGGAGCTGGTCGGTCATACGGCGGTCCCCGTGGACTTGAGGCGGTCGAGCTGGCGGGCGAAGAAGGCGACGGCTGCGTGGGAGTTCAGCGGGTCCGCTCCCGTGGCGTCGATGGCGACGCTGAGATCACCGTGCCAGGCGACGCATGTCAGACGTGCGAGATCGACCGCGGTGCCATCGGTGTCCTCCATCCCGGGCATCCGGAAACAGGCGGCGTCCTTCGCGTGCCCGGGCACGGCCGGCCCCTTCTTGAGGTTCTTCTCCATGGCCGCCACGCTCGGCTTGAGGACCGACGCGGCGGGCTTGCCACCCTTGGACTGCGAAAGGCTGACGATGTAGACCGAGTCGTCGGGAGCCGCATAGCTGCGCACGGCCAAGGCGCGGGGCGCCGAGGTGCGCACGACTCGGTCCACTCCCTCGCGCTCCTCGGCGCCGAGCCCCTGCCCGGCCGCCGACGAGGTGAGCCACTGGGCGATTTCCCGGGAACTCAGCTCGACGTCGTCGCTCCCCTCCGTCACGTACGGGCCGAGCGCGTAGCCGTCGGGCACCGGCAGGAGCTGGCGCTGGAGTTTCCCCTGCGCCGAACCCTTTCCGTACGTGCTCTTCGGCCGTTTCGCCGCCGGGGCGTCCGTGTCCCACTGCCGGGTCGCGACGGTACGGTCCGCGCCGTCCACGCTGTGCTTCACGTACGCGAAGGAGCCGGCGCCCGCGCCGACGAGCATCACGGCGGGGAGTGCGTAGCCGAGGACGGTACGGAGCCGGGGGCGCCGCTTCCGTACGGGCGCGGCCCCTGCCGGTTCCACGACCTCGGCCGACGCGGTGACAGCCTCCGCCCGCGCGGTGACAGCCTCCGCCGGCGTCGTGGCCTCGGCCGGTCCCACCGGTTCCGTGGCCTCCGCCGTGGGGTTCACCGGCGGTTCGTTCTCGCTCACAGGCGCTCCCACTGCTTCTTCGCGGCCTCCGTCAGCTTCGCCTCACTGACGGGTGACGTGCCGAAGAAGACCATTTCGATGTTGACGTTCCCGCGCGAGCCGAACACGGCGCCGCCCCACATGGGCGGGTAGCCGGAGTGCGGAGGCTCCTTCCAGCGGAAGACGGAGGTTCCGGGGGCGACTTCGTCGGCGGTGGACCCGTCGTCCAGCTGGAAGTACGCGCCGTTGTCCGTGGCCCGCTGCGCGGCGTCGTCCTTCGAGCCCGGCCGGAACTCGATGAGCCGTACGTAGCCGTACAGGCCCCTGCCGTCCGTCCAGTTCTCGCCCGCGAAGCGGACCGCGCCGGTGCGGACCAGTTCCGCCAGCGTCTCCCCGGAGTCGTCGTACTCGACCGCGTACCTGGCGATGTCGTCGGTACGGAGGGTGCCCTTGCCGAAGACTTCCTTGCCGGCGCGCTTCCAGCCCTTGGGCGGGGCGACCACGAGCCGGTCCAGGCCGCCCCGGTACACGAGCTGGTGGTCCTGGTTCTCCTCCAGCGGCGGGCGGGAGCCCTTCGCGTCGGCCGGGAGCGCCTTCTTCGGGTAGCTCAGTCCCGGCTGGGCGAGGGGCGGGAGCTGCTTGGGGTGGCGGTCCGCCTGGACGTGGTAGCCGTAGGCCGTGCCGCCGCCGAGGCCGAGCACGGCGGCGGCGACGAGCAGCAGCGTGGTCGCTCCGCGCGGGCGGCGCGGGGCGGGCGCGGCCGGCTCGCTCGCCTCCCCCTCTTCGTCTCGCTTCCCGCGTCCGCGCAGGTTCACGCAATCCCCCCAGGGTGTCGTAAAAGTGATCTTTTTGCCGAAAACTGTGGGCGCATCGTGCAACCGTGTGCACAGAAGACCCACACTTCCCCCAGGGAGTTGTACACCGCACCGTTACGATTCGGCCATGGCAAATAAGCTGGTGATCAAGGTGACGGCGGGTGCCGACGCGCCCGAACGCTGCTCGCAGGCGTTCACGGTCGCCTCGGTGGCGGTGGCGAGCGGCGTCGAGGTCTCGCTGTGGCTCACGGGCGAGTCGTCGTGGTTCGCGCTGCCGGGCCGCGCGGCGGAATTCGAACTCCCGCACGCCGCACCGCTCCCCGACCTGATCGAGGCCATCCAGGCGGGCGGCACGATCACCCTGTGCACGCAGTGCGCGGCGCGCAGGGACATCGCGCAGAAGGACGTCTTGGAGGGCGTGCGGATCGCGGGGGCGCAGGTCTTCGTGAGCGAGATCATGAAGGACGGCGTCCAGGCGCTGGTGTACTGACGGGCTCGGGCGCTGACGGGGGGGAGCGATGGCGGATCTGCTGGGGGCGGCCCGCGGCCTGTGGTCCGAACTCGCCGGATTGCCCCAGGAGTTCCCCTCGACGGCCGGTGAGGTGCGGGTCGCTGTCGCGCCGGGGTCGCGGCTGTGCCCGGACGGCTGGGTGGGCGTGGTGACGCTCGGCGGGACGGCGCTCGTGACCGTACCGGACGAGGAAACGGGCGAACTGGTGCGCGGGGCGCGGACGTTGACGGAGTCCGGGCTGCGCGAGCGGTTGCCGGTCACGTCCGTACTGGGGCCTGCGGCGCTCTCGTACGTATCCGGAGAGGCGTTCCTGCCGGTCGCACCCGGCGCGCCTCAGGTCGAGCGACTTCCGTCGGCACACGCTTACTTGCGTGAGCTGGAGCGAGCGGCCGGGGAAGCGGACGCGGCCGAGGCGTCCCTCGACGAGATCACGTCCCCCGCCTTCGTGATCCGCGAGCACGGCCGCCCGCTGGCAGCGGCGGGATACGCCCACTGGCCGCACCGGACCGCCCACCTCTGCGTCCTCACCGCCCCCGGGTCCCGGGGGCGCGGCCTGGCCCGTACCACCGCCTCGGCGGCGACGGCCCACGCCCTCGCCGCCGGGCTCCTCCCCCAGTGGCGTGCCCGTCCGCCCGCCTCCCGCCGCGTGGCGGCGGCCCTGGGCTACCTGGAACTGGGCACCCAACTCAGCCTGCGGCTGGGGTAACGGGGGGGGCGGCGCGGGCGGGCGCAGGGGCTCAACGGGCCTTGCGCAGCACCCCGTCCCGGACTTCCTCGTACGCCTCCGCGGGGCGCGCGAAGTACGTCCACGGCGCCGCGCCGATCCGGCCGTCGACGAGGCGGAACTGCTCCCGCGCCTCCCCGTACCGCTTCTGCTCGGCCAGGAAGTACGCGGCCAAGTGGCGTACCTGCGGGGCGGTCCGCGCCTCGGGCGCGGCGGCGAGCGCGCGGAGCGCCGCGTCGGTCGCCGCACGCGCCTGAGGGCTCGTGAACGGGTCCTTCATGTCGTTCCGGTGCTCCCAGCGGGCGAGGAGCGGCAGGATCGCGAGCATCGACTCGGGCGGTGCCCCCGCCGCGGCGCTCTCGGCGAACTCCATCGCCAGTTCCCGTGATCCGCGCCACTTCGCGCACCAGTACTGCAAGGCCGCCCAGTGCCCCTGGAAGTGGTACGGGTCGAGCGCGACGATCCGCGCCCACAACTCCCGCATGGACGCGTGCGGTTCGCCCATGCCGAAGGCGAGCGGGATGGAGGCCACCAGCGGGGTCGGGTCCTCGGGGTTCAGCGCGATCGCGCGATCGAGGTCGACGCGCGCCTGGTGGAGCACCTGGTGGAAGCCGCGGAACTGCTCGGCCGTCGTGTGGTCGGCGGTGAGCGAACCCCGGATGTTCCAGGCGAGGTCGACCGTCGAATCGCCCCGTACGAGAGCGGCCTCCGGGTCGCCGGGCCGGGCCCGTTCCCAGGCGGCGAGCCAGGCGTCGTCCTCGGCCGCCCGCTCCGCGAGCCGCGAGACGCAGTTGCGCCGCAGCCACCAGTCCGTGCCGCTCTCCCGCACGAGCGCGGCGGCCGGTTCCCACTCCCCGCGCACCACGGCCTCGACGGCGGCCTCGACGCGCGGATCGGGGGCCGCGGTCCGCTCGGTGTCGAGCCGTTCGCGCGGCAGGAACCCGGCCGCCTCGGCCCGCTCCCTGACCCGGGCCTCCCGCGAGTCCGCCGCCGTGTCACGCGGCAGCGTGATCCCGCCGCGTTCGTTCCGCCGCTGCTTGCGCCACGACAGCAGCAGGGACACCAGCATCACGGCGAGTGCGCCGCCGACCACGGTCATACGAGTCCGTCCTTCGGGGTGTGCGGGCCGCCCCCCAGCGCGCACAGCGCGCGCAGCGGCCCGGTGTCGGGGCGGTCGGCGAGCGCCGCCTCGATCGCGTGCTCCAGGGCGGGCCCGCCCTCGTCCCGGCTCTCGGCCCCCTCCTCCAGCGGCGCCCCGCGCTCGCCCGTGAGCACCGCCGCGTGCGGGCCCTCCCACGAGAACTCCCAGCGCAGCCGCCCCCGTACGGAGAAATCGGCGAGCACCATGCGGTGCAGTTGCACGCGCAGCAGCGGCCTCAGCATCGTCTGACGCGCGCGGCCCTTCGCGGCACGGGTCTCGGCGGAGGCGGGCAGGTGGCGGGCGAGTTCCCACAGCTCGCCCGCCTCGATCACGGAGAGGAGCGTGGGCAGCCCGGCCGTGCCCTTCTCGCGCACGAGGGCACGGGGCAGCGGGGCGTCCTGGTCGCCGAGCCGGGCGTCCATGGAGCGGGTGAGCAGGTCCGGCCAGTCGGCCGCGCGCGCCCAGGTGCCCGACGGCGGTGCCTTGAGCACCGCGTCCTCCAGCGCCGCGAGCGGCTCTCGCGGCGCCTCCAGCAGTGCGAAGGCCGCCGCACCGCCCTCGTCGGTGCGCCCGTCGTCGGGCAACTCCTCGATCCGGCGCACGCGCGCGGCGAGCGGCGGGTGGGAGTCGTACGGCGAGGACGAGTCGTGGGGCAACTCGGCGCGCAGCCCCACCAGTTCGAGCTGCCGGGCGTCGAGCAGCCGCCCGTACCCGCCGAAGACCTCACCGCGCGGCGGCAGCAGCCCCTGATCGCTGCCCGCGAGGGCGTAGGCGTCGAGGTAGAAGGCGAAGGAGGTTTCGAGCGCGGGGAGTTCGCGCAGCGCCGAGGCGGTCGCCGTACGGCCCGCGAGGCGCGCGGCGAGCCGGTCGGCGGCGTACTCCTGGCGGCGCGCGTCCTGGAGCGTGACGCGCAGGACGAACGTGCCGTAGCCGGTGTACAGCTTGGCCAGCAGACGGTGCAGGACGTTGCGCTTCTCGGTCTTGCCCTCACCGGCCTCGCCCCGCAAGTGCGCGACGGTACGGGCCACTTGGCCGCGCACCCGTGCGGTGATGCCGCTCAGGCGCGTGTCCGCGTGGGCGTAGTGCCCCAGCTCGTGCGCGAGCACCCCCCGCAACTGCGCCTCCGTGAGGCCCTGGAGGAGCGGAAGCCCGAGGTACAGCTCGCGCGGTCCGGGGACGAGGCCGAGCAGCCGCGTGCGTTCGCTGACGGCCGCGTTGACGTCGGCGGTGAGCAGGATGCGCGCCGGGGCGCGGGTCCCCGCCGCCTCGGCGAGCGCGCGCACCAGCTCCCACAGCCGCGGCTGCGCCTCGGTCGTCAGCTCGACCCCGTGCGGCCCCTCACCGCGCGGGGTGCGGACCAGCGCGAGGCCGCGCACGAGCGGTACGGCGAGGACGACGGACAGGATCTGGAGCCGGATGACGCCGATCCCGTGGTGCCCGGAGGTCACGAGGGCCCAGTCCCCGAGACCGAGCAGCGCGAGCAGCACGAGGCCGACGAGATAGAAACCGGCGAGCAGTACGAGAGCGCGCAGCGCGCGCGTGAATGCGCCCATCGGGCGTGGTCCCCCCACGGAACACGGAAGTGGAATCGGTCCAGGCCGTGGGCGGTGCGCGCCCGGGGTGAACCCGGGGGCATCGGACGCGAACGGCGAGGTGGGGGGAGTATTTCCCGCGAGTTGTGCGCGAGGCAAGAAGGATTCGTGAAGCTGCCACGTACGTCCCGTTTGGTACGGGCCGTGAAGGGGCGGGGCACGCGGGACGGGGCAGGAGGGCGCGGGGCGGGAGGGGGCAGGAGGGCTCGGGGCGGGAGGGGGCGGAGGCGGGCGGCCGGGTGCCCGGCGGGCGCTCAGCGGCGCTTGCGGTGCTCGCTGTCGTCGTCGTCCTTCTCGTCCCACCAGCGGTCCTCGGGGCCGCGCCGGTTGGCGACGATGGCGGCGACGGGCGGGATGACGAGGGCGACGACGCACATGGCGATGGCCGCCGGGACGGACCAGATGCGGACGAAGGCCCAGGCGGAGACGAAGAGGACGAGGCAGATCCCCATCATGAGGAAGTAGGCGCGCCTCCGTCGTGTGTACATCCCTCCACGGTAGGACGCCCGGAGGAGGACGGCACGCGCGGCGGGCCACCGGGACGGGCGCGGAGGGCGGCACCCGTCCCGCACGGCACGAAGCGGGGGTGCCCGTCCGTGCGGCGCGCAGCGGGCGTCTCCGTCCCGGACGGCGCGAAGGGCCGTACCCGTTGTGTCAGGAAGCGTCCAACCCCCTGGGGCACGGCCCTCCGGCCGGTTCGTGGCTCCCGCGCGTCACCCGCGGGAGCCGTACTGCCTGCTCAAGACCGCTCAGACCGCGATCGCGACCTCCGCGAGCCCGCCCTGCTGCGCGACGACGGTGCGGTCCGCCGTGGCGCCGGGGACGAGGGCCCGCACGGTCCAGGTCCCCTCGGCCGCGTAGAAGCGGAACTGCCCGGTCGCGGAGGTCGGGACCTCGGCGGTGAACTCGCCCGTCGAGTCGAGGAGCCGCACGTACCCGGCGACGGGCTCGCCGTCGCGGGTCACCTGCCCCTGGATCGTCGTCTCACCGGGCAGAATCGTCGAGGCGTCAGGGCCGCCGGCCTTCGCTCCACACATGAACTACTCCTGTAGCGGGTCGGGGTGGGGTGGTACGTGAGGACTACGCGCGGGTGCGTAGTCCCTCGGGACTACTTCGCGGCGCCGAGCTCGATCGGCACGCCGACGAGGCTGCCGTACTCGGTCCAGGAACCGTCGTAGTTGCGGACGTTCGGGACCTCAAGGAGCTCGTGCAGGACGAACCAGGTGAGGGCCGAGCGCTCGCCGATGCGGCAGTAGGCGATCGTGTCCTTCTCCAGATCGACCCGCTCGTCGGCGTAGAGGGCCTTCAGTTCCTCGTCCGACTTGAAGGTGCCGTCGTCGTTGGCGTTCTTCGACCACGGGATGTTGCGGGCGCTCGGCACGTGCCCGGGCCGCTGCGACTGCTCCTGCGGCAGGTGCGCGGGGGCGAGCAGCTTGCCGCTGAACTCGTCGGGCGAGCGCACGTCGACGAGGTTCTCGGCGCCGATCGCGCTCACGACGTCCTCGCGGAAGGCGCGGATCGAGGTGTCCTGCGCCTGCGCGGTGTACGTCGTCGCCGGGCGGGCCGGGACCTCGGAGCCGTCGACGAGGTCGCGGGAGTCCAGTTCCCACTTCTTGCGCCCGCCGTCGAGGAGCTTGACGTCCCGGTGGCCGTACAGCTTGAAGTACCAGTACGCGTAGCTCGCGAACCAGTTGTTGTTGCCGCCGTAGAGGACGACGGTGTCGTCGTTCGCGATGCCGCGCGCGGAGAGCAGCTTCTCGAAGCCCTCCTGGTCGACGAAGTCGCGGCGCACCGGGTCCTGGAGGTCCGTCTTCCAGTCGATCTTGACGGCGTTCTTGATGTGGTTCTTGTCGTAGGCCGAGGTGTCCTCGTCGACCTCGACGACGACCACCTTCGGGTCGTCGATGTGGGCCTCGACCCAGTCGGCGTCGACCAGGACGTCACTGCGGCTCATACTCTTCTCCTCCGTCGTGCGGGTCGCGGGCGGTGTCGCCCGGCAGGGGTGCGCGAAGTGCGGGATGTACGGGGCGATGCGGCCCGTAGCGGGAGCGGGAGCGGACGGGCCGGGGCCGAGGGGCCCGGGGGAAGGCGTCACGCACCGGTGTCGCGTACGGCTTCGGGGCTCTCGGCGCGGGATCGCCGCCCGCGCGGGTGTCAGGAAAGGCGACAGAGCATGGCGGCGACGCGGCACAGGTCCACTGCCCGCCGCTTCGTGAGGTCCGCCTGGTGCGTCATGGCTCCGATCGTAGGGACCGATTCCGGGACATGTCACCGTCCGTTCGCATGGTGAGACGATGTTGTCCGCGATGCGGGCGCCGCAGCTCAGGCTGCGTCCTCGCGCAGATCGAGGTCCTTCCCCGAGAAGCGCACGCGCACGCCGTCGCTCCCGGCCCGTACGGAGTCCAGCCGCAGCCCTTCGGGCAGGTCGCTGACCTTCTGCTCGACGTCGAGCGCCCGCGCGGATTTCCCCGGCAGCGGGATGCCGAGGTCGGGGAGGGCGTCGGCGTGCAGGACGAAGTGGTCACCGCCCTTGAGCGAGAGGGAGCACAGCACGGTGAAGGTCCCCGGGAGCGCGTGCCCGAGGACGCTGCCCTCGACGCCCACGGCGATCCGCCCCTTGCCGCCGTCCTTGAGCGAGGCGACCTTCGCGGAGACGCCGGAGGCCACGGGTATCTCCTCGCCACCGAGGGACTTCACGAGGTCCCGGTACGTGATCCGGGCGCTCCCGGACACGTTCTCGACCCGCGCCCGCTCGTAGTCGTCCTCGAACCGCACCCCGCGCAGCGCGGCATCGATCCGCGCGACCCTGACGCGCCCCTGCTCGGTCCGCGCCCGGTATCCGTCCATGCGGACGTCGACGTGTTCCATCCGTCCCGAGACGACCTGCGTGAGGAACGGGAACCCCCGGATGCCCACATCGGCGTCCTCGACCCCCTCCCGCTCCTCGACCCGCTTCGCGGCCTCCCCCTCGGCCCGGTGCAGCGCCCACCGGTCAGCGAGGAGACCGCCTCCACCGAGGAGGACGACGAGCACGACGACTATTCGCAGGAGACGCATGACGAACGGTTACCCCCTGTACCGGTCTGCAATTGAGCCCTCCCGAGGTCCCCCGGGCCGCACCGGAAAAGGAATCCGCACCAAAAAATCCAGCCCCTCCGGCGTTTGAGGAGCGGGGTCCGGGGCGGAGCCCCGCGAGGCCCGCCCGGCACAGGGCTCACCCCACGAGCGACCCCAGCCACCACACCACCGGCGCCGCCGCGGCCAGCGGCAACGCCACCCCCGCCGTCATGTGCACGAACCGCGACGGATAGTCGTACGACGCCACCCGGTGCCCCACCACCGCGCAGAGCGCCGCCGCGAGTCCCACCACGGCCCCCGCCCCGGCCCCGAGGCCGCCGACGGCCCCGCCGAGCACACCGGCCACGACCCCCACGACCACCGCCGCGAGGAACGACGCCGGCAACGGCAACCGCACGCTCCGAGCCACGATCGCCCCCGCCACCGCGAGGGTCCCCGCGACCACGGCCCCCGAGTCCGCCGCGAGGAACCCCGCCCCGCACACGGCGAGCGCGGAGGAGACGACGGTCGCCATGAGCCCGTACAGCCGCTCGTCCGGCGAGGCGTGGCTGCGCAGCTGGAGCACGACGCACAGCAGCACCCACACCCCCGCCGCGCCGATGATCGCCCCGGGCCCGGAGTCCGCCGCGAGGACCCCGATGTCGGCGACGACCCCGCCGAGGAAGGCGAGCGCGATGCCCTGCCGCGCGGGCCACATGCCGTTGAGCCGGAACCACCCGGCGGCCGTGACGGCCTGGAGCACGACGAGCGGGAGCAGCAGCGCGTACGAGCCGAGCGCCGCGCCGCCCGCGAGGAGCAGCGCGAGCGCGGCGGTGAGCGCGGCCGGCTGCGTCCCGGGGTAGATGATCGGCGAGCGGCCCTCGGCACGGGCGCGCTGCGCGTCGGAGATGCGCGTGTTCCCGGCGAGTGTCGCGGGCCCGAAGCCGGCTCCCGCCGGCGGCGCGGCGACCGGCTCCGCGGGAGCGGCGGGCGGCACGGGCGGTTCCGTCACCGGAGCGGCGGGCGGCACGGGCGAGGGTCCGGGCGGCGGCGTGTAGGCCCCGTACGCGTACTCCTGCCCCTGGGACTGCGACCGCTGCTCCCGGGACAGCGACTGCTGCTCCCGGGACGGCGACTGCTGCCCGTACGTCACCGGCTGCCCGTACGTCTCCGGCTGACCGTACGGCGCGAAGCCGGGTCCACCCTGCGAGAGGCCGGTCCCGTCCCGCGAGACGTAGGGGTCGGCCCCGTACGGTCCCGGCGGGCGTTCCTCGTACGCGGCGGGCTGGACGGGCGGACCGGGCTGAGCGGGCGGACCGGGCTGAAGAGGCGGCACGGGTGGCAGGTACGCCGTCGCCTCGGCCGCCGACTCCGGCGGCACCACCGGCTGCACGGAGGTCTCCCAGGTCTGCGCCTGCCAGGTCTGGGTCTGCTGCATGTCGTCCTGCTGCCCCTGCCCCGGCTGCTGGCCGGTGGGCCACTGCTCCTGGGGCTGGGCGGGCCCGTACGGGTCGTACGGCTGATTGCTCATGGTGTGCGGTTCACCCTCCTGCGAACGGCGGGAGCACCTCGACCGTGCCGCCCTCGGCCAGACGTACCGTCTCATGCGGACGGCTCCCCACGGCATTCCCGTCGACCAGGAAGGAGGAGCGGTCCAGGACCCGGACCAGCTCTCCCGGATGGCGGACACGCACCGCCGCCAGGGCCTCCGCGAGCGTCGCCGCCTCGTACGGCTCCTCCGCGGTCCCCGCCGCGGCCTTCGCCGCCGCCCAGTACCGCACCGTGCCCACTGCCACGCCGCGCTCCTCTCCGGTCCACCCCCGCACCCGCGGGGCGTCCATCATGCCCCCGCCGCCGCGCCCGTCCGCTCCGCCCACCGCCACAGCCGCCCGAGCAGCGCCTCGTCCGTCGCGTTCTCCGCGTGCCCCATCCCGCGCTCGATCCACAACTCGCCGTGCGTCCCCGCGGCCCGCTGGAGCGCGCGCGGGTGGTCGAGCGGGAAGTAGGGATCGCGGTCGCCGTGCACGAGCAGGAGGGGCACGGGGGCGATGTACGGGGCGAGCGCGGTCGGCGAGAGCGGTACGGGGTCCCAGTCGCCCGGCCTGATCCGGGTACGGAAGCCGAGCCGGCCCACCGTGCGCCCGAGCCGCCGCGTCACGAGCCAGTGCAGGCGCCGCATGGGCGCCGTGCCCCGGTAGTACCAGCGGGCCGGGGAGCTGACGGCGATGACGAGATCGGTGCGGTCGGCGCGACCGCCGTCGAAGACGAGGCGGTCGGCTTCGGAGAGCGGCGCGGGGAGGAACGCTTCCGCCCCGTGTGCTCCGCCGCGCGCTTCCGTGCGCCCCCCGTTCGTACCGGCCGCCGTACGGGCTGCCGTACCGGCCGCAGTACTGGCTGCCGCCGCGTTCGCCGCCGTGTCCGGCACTCCGCCCGCCGCTCCGCCCGCCGCCCCGTCCGGCGCCGCCGGTAGCTCCGCGAGCCCGTGCAGGCCCGCGTGGCGCAGGACGACGGAGCCGCCCATCGAGAAACCGAGCGTGATGACACGGCTGTGTCCGAGTGAACGCGCCCAGGTGACGGCGGCGGCGAGGTCGAGCACCTCGCTGTCACCGACCGTGGAGCGGCCCCCGGAGCGCCCGTGGCCCCGGAAGGAGAAGGTCACGACCGCCGCGTGCCGGGCGAGGAAGTGCGCGGCGCGCCGTACGTGGGGCCGGTCCAGATCGCCGGTGAAGCCGTGCGCGAGGACCACGACGGGTCCCCCGACCGGCCCAGGCCCCGGCTCGTACGCCGCGTCGATCCGTACCCCGTCCGCCGCCCGCACAGTGGCGCGCGCCCTGCGCGGGCCGTGCGCCCCGGTCCCCTCCGTGACCGGTCCTACAGGTCCGGAACCTGCCGTCGTCGCGCTCATGTGGGCTATTCTCCTCGGCAGAGGACCTGGGCAGCGAAGCCCCCGGGTCCTTTCGTGCTTTCCGGCGCGTTGTATACGACCGGCCCCCACCGGGTGTGTGCAGCGGGCCGCGAGGACACGGGGCTCCCCGGGGACGCGGGGGCCCGCGGCTTCCCCGTACGAAGAAGTGCCGCATATCCCGGTCGCGCACCGGCCGGGGACCCATCGGTACCGAGGAGGAACCTGTGATGGGCGAGCGAGACGCACACCATTCCAGCCGGCCCCGCACGACCACGGAGGCAGGTGGCCTCCGATGAGTTCCCTGCTCCTCCTGACCAACGCCCTCCAGCCGTCCACGGAGGTCCTGCCCGCGCTGGGCCTGCTCCTGCACAACGTCCGCGTCGCGCCCGCCGAGGGGCCCGCGCTCGTGGACACCCCGGGCGCCGACGTGATCCTCGTCGACGGCCGCCGCGACCTGCCGCAGGTGCGCTCCCTGTGTCAGCTCCTGCGCTCCACCGGGCCCGGCTGTCCGCTCCTGCTCGTCGTCACCGAGGGCGGCCTCGCGGCCGTCACCGCGGACTGGGGCGTCGACGACGTCCTCCTCGACACGGCGGGTCCCGCCGAGGTCGAGGCGCGGCTGCGGCTCGCGACGGGCCGCCGCCAGAACGCCGCCGACGACAGCCCGATGGAGATCCGCAACGGCGACCTCTCCGTCGACGAGGCCACCTACAGCGCGAAGCTGAAGGGCCGGGTCCTCGACCTGACCTTCAAGGAGTTCGAGCTGATCAAGTACCTCGCGCAGCACCCGGGCCGCGTCTTCACGCGCGCCCAGCTCCTGCAAGAGGTGTGGGGGTACGACTACTTCGGCGGCACCCGCACGGTGGACGTCCACGTGCGGCGCCTTCGCGCCAAACTCGGTCCCGAGCACGAATCACTCATCGGTACTGTCCGCAATGTGGGATACCGCTTCGTGACTCCTGAGAAGCCGGAACGCGAACGGACGGAGAAGTCCACCCCCGAGCCGACCGCCGCCGAGCAGCCCGAGACCGACCGGGACGAGGCCGCCGCCGCCGAGAAGAGCGAGGTCAGGGCCACGACTCCGGCCAAGCGCTGAACCGCTCCGCGTCCCCGTGGCGGGGGCGGCCGCCCGGTCCCTTCCGGATGGCTGCCCCCACCACGGGGTTTACGTCCTTTTTGCGCTCCCGGGCCGCCGTTCTCGGGCCCTGGGCAGCGCTTTCACCCCGCGTAGACTGCCCGGCGTGGCCAAGGTGACGCGGGACGACGTGGCGCGGCGGGCGGGGACTTCGACCGCCGTCGTGAGCTACGTCATCAACAACGGACCCCGGCCGGTCGCCCCGGCCACGCGCGAGCGCGTGCTCGCCGCGATCAAGGAGCTGGGCTACCGGCCCGACCGCGTCGCGCAGGCGATGGCCTCGCGCCGCACCGACCTCATAGGGCTCATCGTGCCCGACGCGCGCCAGCCGTTCTTCGCCGAGATGGCGCACGCGGTCGAACAGGCGGCGTCCGAGCGCGGGAAGATGGTCCTGGTCGGCAACTCGGACTACGCGGACGCCCGCGAGGTCCACTATCTGAGAGCGTTTCTCGGCATGCGGGTCGCGGGGCTCATCCTCGTCTCGCAGGGCCCCAGCGAGACCGCCGCGGCCGAGATCGACGCGTGGGACGCGCGCATCGTGCTGCTGCACCGCCGCCCATCGCCGATCGACGACGTCGCCGTCGTCACCGACGACGTCGGCGGCGCACAGCTCGCGACCCGCCACCTCCTCGAACACGGCGCCCCGTACGTGGCCTGCCTCGGCGGTACGGAGCAGACCCCGGCCGAGGGCGACCCGGTCTCCGACCACGTCGAGGGCTGGCGCCGGGCGATGACGGAGGCGGGACTGCCGACCGCCGGCCGCCTCTTCCAGAGCCCGTACAACCGCTACGACGCCTACAAGGTCGGTCTCGAACTCCTCGCGGGCCCCGAGCGGCCCCCGGCCCTCGTCTGCGCGACGGACGACCAGGCGATCGGCATCCTGCGCGCGGCCCGCGAGCTGCGCATCGATGTCCCCGGCGAACTCGCGGTGGCCGGCTTCGACGACGTCAAGGAAGCCGCCCTCACCGACCCGCCCCTGACCACGGTCGCCTCCGACCGCACCGCGATGGCCCGCGCGGCCGTCGACCTCGTCCTCGACGACGCCCTCCGCGTCAGCGCCCCCCGCCGCGAACGGCTGCGGGTGTACCCCTCGCGGCTGGTGATCCGGCGCTCGTGCGGGTGCGGGTGAGGCAGGGGGTGGCGGGGCTCGGCGGGGGGCGGGGGAAGCGCGCGCAGTGCGGGTGAGGGGTGTGGGTGACGCGCGGGCGCGGGGTTGCGGGTGAGCGGTGTGGGTGACGCGCGGCCTGCGGACTCTCGTCATCCGATCGAGTGGCGGGATTTTTTACTTCGGGGAAGTTATCCACAGATTTGCGGGGATGGTCGGGGGGCTCGGCCGATTTGCGGAAGACTGATAGCAGGGGAGCCCCCCAGGGCGGGTGGGGGCTGTCCGCTGAGCGAGCGGGCGCGGGCTGTCCACCGAGCGGCCGGAGTCTGTCCGTCACGGCAGGTGCGGGCACCGCGCCCCCGAGCCTGAACGCCCCCCGCCCAGACAAGCTCAGCACGCCCGCCGGATACGTCTTTACATCGGGCAAACAGCCTTCTGCCGCCCTTCTCAGCCCCGTCTCAGGGACCTCTCATGATCCGCGGACACGCTGAGACGCATGACCGAGAACCCGTACGGCCCCAGCACCCCGTCCGCAGCGACCCCGGCACCCGGGACGGCCCCCGCACCCGGGACGACCCCGGCGGCCTCGTACCCGCCGCCGCCCGCGTTCGAGCCCGACCCCTACGCCTACCCGGTCGAGTCCCCCGCGGCCCCCGCCGCCTCCCGCAAGCGGCTGCGGCTGCGCGGCCCCGCCGGCATCCTCACGGCCGTCGCGGTCGCGGCGGCGGTCGTCGGCGGTGCCACCTCGTACGGACTCCAGCAGCTCGGCGGGAACGACGGCGGCGACACCGTCACGATGGTGAGCGGTACGACGGTCTCCGAGTCGAGCAAGGGCACGGTCGCGGGCGTCGCCTCCGCCGTGAGCCCCGCAGTCGTCGAGATCAGCGCCGCCTCGAACGCGGGCCAGTCGACGGGTGCGGGTGTCGTCATCACCTCGAACGGCGAGATCGTCACCAACAACCACGTCGTCTCGGGCGCCCAGCAGATCAAGGTCGCGCTGAAGAACGGCAAGAGCTACACGGCCGAGGTCGTCGGCACGGACAGCTCCAAGGACCTCGCGCTCATCAAGCTCAAGAACGCCTCGGGCCTCAAGGCCGCGACGCTCGGCAACTCCGACAACCTCCAGGTCGGCGACAACGTCGTGGCGATCGGCTCCCCCGAGGGCCTGAGCGGCACGGTGACCAGCGGCATCGTCTCGGCCCTCGACCGGGACGTCACGGTCGCGAAGGAGAGCGGCGGCTCGCAGGGCCAGGAGCAGCAGGGGCAGGGCCAGGGGCAGGGCCGGCAGGGCTTCGGTGGCGGCGACAGCGACTCGTGGCCCTTCCAGTTCGGCGGCGAGCAGTTCAACGGCGACACGGGCGACACCACGACCACGTACAAGGCGATCCAGACCGACGCCTCGCTGAACCCGGGCAACTCGGGCGGCGCCCTCATCGACATGAACGGCGCGATCATCGGCATCAACTCGGCGATGTACTCGGCCGCGTCGAGCGGCGGGCAGTCCTCCTCCTCGGACGCCGGCAGCGTCGGCCTCGGCTTCGCGATCCCCGTCAACACCGTGAAGGCCGACCTGGCCAAGCTGCGCTCCGGCGCACAGGACTGAACGGCCCGCCGGGCCCCGGCGTGACAGGCTGGACGCCGCCACCACCGGCACGCACCCCACGCGGGACGCCGCCACCACCGGCACGCACCCCACGCGGGACGCCGTACCCGCCGCGTACCCCGTGACGGCCGCCCCGCGCACGTACCCGCGCACCGGACCCGAGCAGACCGAGGAGCAGGAAGCGATGAGCCCGCAGGAAGGCGACCGCGAGCAGCGGCAGCAGCGCATCCTCGTCGTGGACGACGAACCCGCCGTCCGGGAGGCGCTGCGCCGCTCGCTCGTCTTCGAGGGATACGGCGTCGAGGTCGCGGCCGACGGGCACGAAGCCCTCCAGAAGGCCGCCGCGACCCCGCCCGACCTCGTCGTCCTGGACATCCAGATGCCCGGTATGGACGGCCTCACCGCCGCCCGCCGCCTGCGCGCCACCGGCTCGACCGTGCCCGTCCTCATGCTCACCGCGCGCGACACGGTCGGCGACCGCGTGACCGGCCTCGACGCCGGGGCCGACGACTACTTGGTCAAGCCCTTCGAGCTCGACGAGTTGTTCGCCCGTATCCGCGCGCTGCTGCGTCGCTCCTCCTACGCCGTCGCCGAGCAGGCCGCCGACGACGAGGAGACCCTCGCCTTCGGCGATCTGCGCATGAACCTCGCGACGCGCGAGGTGACGCGCGCGGGCCGCGCCGTCGAGCTGACCCGTACCGAGTTCACGCTCCTGGAGATGTTCCTCGCCCACCCGCGCCAGGTCCTCACGCGCGAGCAGATCCTGAAGACCGTGTGGGGCTTCGACTTCGAGCCCTCCTCCAACTCCCTGGACGTCTACGTCATGTACCTGCGCCGCAAGACCGAGGCGGGCGGCGAGCCGCGCCTCGTGCACACCGTGCGCGGCGTCGGGTACGTACTGCGCGGCGGCGGCGAGTGAACCGCGTCGTCCGCCGATTCCGCGCCCTGCCGCTGCGCTCGCGGCTGTCCCTCCTCTCGGCCGCCGCCGTGGCCATCGCGGTCGCCGCCGTCTCGGTGACCTGCTGGTTCCTGGTACGCGGCAAGCTCTACGACGAGGTCGACTCGCAGCTCAAGGACCAGGCGGGCCGGGTGCACCTGTCGTGGGTGCAGGCGGTCGCCGGCCCCTGCCCCTCCGAGCCGCCCGCGCAGGACTCCTCGCAGCGCCCGCCGTCCGCGCCGCTGTACCTCCAGATCGTCAGCGTCGACTCCGACCACCCGTGCGTGGCGGACGGCTCGACCGGCGTCGTCCGCGTCACCGCCGCCGACCGCGACCTCGCCGCCGACCCCGAGGGCCGCCACCCGCAGACCCGCGACGGCACCACGACGGACGGCCGCGACGTGCGCGTCCTGACCCTGCCGGTCGCCCTGAACAGCCAGCAGCTGCTCGCCGGGCGGGCCGTGCAGATCGCCGTCCCGCTCAAGGACACCCGCGACACGCTCAACGAACTCGCGCTGATCCTCCTGCTCGTCTCCGGCGTCGGCGTGCTCGGTGCGGGGGCCGCCGGGCTGTGGGTCGCGCGGACGGGGCTGCGCCCGGTGGACGACCTGAGCCGCGCCGCCGAGCACATCGCGCGCACCGAGGACCTCACCACCCGTATCCCCGTCGAGGGGGACGACGAGATCGCGCGCCTGTCGCGCTCGTTCAACAGCATGACCGCCTCGCTCGCGGCCTCGCACGAACTGCAACGCCAGCTCATCGCGGACGCGGGCCACGAACTGCGCACCCCGCTGACCTCGCTGCGCACCAACATCGAACTCCTGGTCCGCAGCGAGCAGACGGGCCGCGCGATCCCGCCGGACGACCGCCGTGAGCTGCTGGAATCGGTCAAGGCGCAGATGACGGAACTCGCGGCGCTCATCGGCGACCTCCAGGAGCTGTCCCGCCCGGACGCGCGCCAGCAGGGCCCGCTGGACATCGTCGGCCTGCACGAGGTGGCGGAGACGGCGCTCGCCCGCGCGCGGCTGCGCGGCCCGCACCTGACGATCGACGCCGCGCTGGACCCGTGGTTCGTGCGCGCGCACCGGGCGCCGCTGGAACGGGCGGTGGTCAACATCCTGGACAACGCGGTGAAGTTCAGCCCGGAGAACGGCCTGATCCGCGTCCGCCTGGAGCGCGGCGCGCTGACGGTCCGCGACCACGGTCCCGGCATCCCCGCCGAGGACCTCCCGCACGTCTTCGACCGCTTCTGGCGCTCCCCCTCGGCCCGTTCCCTCCCCGGCTCGGGCCTCGGCCTGTCCATCGTCGCCCGTACGGTGCGGGACGTCGGCGGTACGGTCACGCTGGCCCCGGCCCGGGACGGCGAGCCCGGCACCCTCGCGACGATCAGCATCCCGGGGGCTCCGGTCCGCCCGCCGAGCGAGCCGGAGTAACGGGGCGCCGCGCGGCCCCCCGCCACGGTTCCGTACGCGTCGCGAAGACCTCGTGACGAATCCGCGCACGAGCACCCGGCATATGCGGACAACGGGGGAAGCGCGCTTGCGGGCGGCACCCGCGCCTGTGGTGGACTGCGCCGATGCGTTCCCCCCACCGCATGACCGACCGCACCACCGCTGACCAGCCGGGCGAGCCCGCGTACAAGGCCGCGCAGGAGCCCGCGCACGAGGCCGCGCACGGGGCCGCCGCCACCTCGGACACGCGGCGGCTGGAGACCGTGCGGGGTCCGCACGAGTACCAGGCCGCGCCGGCCGGCCCGTACGCGTACGGGGCCGCCCCCGGCCCCTACCCGCACCGGGCCGCCCCCGGCCCGCACGGTGGCCGCGCCGCCCCGAACCCGTACGAGGAGCTCGGCGAGCTGGCCGGCCCGCTCGACGGTTTCCTCCGCCCCGAGGAGCCGCCGTTCGCGGACGCGTACGACGACGAGGGGGCGCCCTGGTCCGCGCCCGACCACCGGCGCAGGCCCCGCCTCTTCTTCCGCTTCGCGGGCATCCCCTTCGCGCTCAAGGCGGTCATCACGCTCGTCACGCTGCTCGCCTTCCTCGCGCTCGGCGACCGCTGGGCCGTGCTGTACGCGGAGCACACGGCGGCGGAGAAGCTGAAGGACGCGATGCGCCTGGAGGCGACGCCCGAGGTGAGCATCGGCGGGTTCCCGTTCGTCACGCAGGTGCTCGGCAAGCACCTCGGCTCGGTCACGGTGACGGTCCCGGACGTGGCGGCCGACCGCGTCTCGCTCGCGAAGGTGAGCGCGACGGCCGACGACATCCGCCTCAGCGGAGACCTGCCGACGAAGCTGAAGGGCGCGTACGCGGGCCAAGTGCGCGGCGAGGTACTGCTCTCCTTCGACGACCTCAACCGCGAACTCGGTGCCAGCCAGGTCACGTTCACCGGCGCGGGCCGCGACCGGGTGCTGGCGCGCGGCACGCTCCCGGTCGCGGGTCACGACGTACGGGTACGGGCCGACGCCCGCATCACGCGCGACGGGACCCGGGGCATCCGCACCGAGATCGGCGGTATCCGGCTGAGCGTGGGCGACCTGGCCACCTTCCAGCCGGGTACGGGTCCGGCGGACGGCCTGCACCTCACCGAGAAGAGCGCGAAGGCGCTGCGCGAGCGGACCGCGAAGGTGAAGGCCCTCTTCGGCGTGCGCGAGATCACCCGCCGCCTCGGCGTCCCGCAGCAGGCGGTCGACGCGGCGCTGCGCAGCGACGACAAGCTGCGCGAGGTGACCGGCGCGCCCCGTTTCGTCCACGACCTCATGCGGATCAACCTCATCGACGCGGCCCTCGACCACCCCGAGCTCCTGCGCCGCCTCGGCTTCGACCCCGGCCTGTTCACCTCGCTCTCCACCCTCACCCGCCCCCAGCTCGCGGACCAGCTCACCCTCGGTTTCCACCTCCCCGAGCTGCCGACCCAGACGGGCACCGTCGGCCTCTCCGACGTGCGGGTGACGAAGGAGGGCATCCACGTCCGCCTGAAGGGGGACGGCGTGGGGGTCAGCACGAAGTAACGGGTCGGCGCCCATCCACGCCCCGTCCCGCGCCACCGCCCCGCAGCCACCCCGCGCCACCGCCCGCGCCCCTCCCGGCGCCCCCGCCTTCCCGCACCTCACCCCGCCCCGCCAGGGGCAACCCGCCATACCTTCACGGTTCAACTCCCGTTCACTCTTCCCGGAACGCCTGGTCACTTCGGCTGCCTACTTTCGGCCTCACGAGGTTCGCAAAGACCCCGACCAAGCCACCGCCGAGCCCTTCCGCAGGGTCCCGGCTCCCGGAAGGAACACCCCAACAGTGAAGCTTCAGCGCAAGAACCGGCTGCGGGCGCTCTCCCTCGGCGTCGTCGCCGTGTCCGGCGCCCTGGCCCTGACGGCGTGCGGCTCGGACGACACGAGCGGCGGCCCCAGCGGTGACAAGAGCAAGGACAGCTCGGCCGCCGCCGCGCCCTCCGCTTCCTCGGACATCGACTGCTCCGACGCCAAGGGCGAGCTGCTCGCCTCGGGGTCCAGCGCGCAGCAGAACGCGATCGACGCCTGGGTCAAGGCCTACACGGCCGCGTGCAAGGACGTGCGGATCAACTACTCCCCGGACGGCTCGGGCGCCGGTGTGACCGCCTTCCTCCAGGGCCGTACCGCCTTCGCCGGCTCGGACTCCGCGCTCAAGCCGGAGGAGATCACCAAGTCCGCCGAGGTCTGCAAGGACTCGCAGGCCATCGACCTGCCCATGGTCGGCGGCCCCATCGCGATCGGCTACAACGTCCCGGGCGTCGACAACCTCGTCCTCGACGCGAAGACCCTCGCGCACATCTTCGACGGCAAGATCTCCTCCTGGGACGACAAGGAGATCAAGGCCCTCAACCCGGACGCGAAGCTCCCGTCCACGAAGATCCAGGCGTTCCACCGCTCGGACGAGTCCGGCACGACGGACAACTTCACGAAGTACCTCAAGGCCGTCGCGCCCGCCGACTGGAAGTACGAGGGCGGCAAGGCCTGGCAGGCGAAGGGCGGCCAGTCCGCGCAGGGCTCCTCCGGGCTCGCCCAGCAGGTCAAGCAGACGGCCGGCGCGATCTCGTACTTCGAGCTGTCCTACGCGGCCGACGGCATCAAGACCGTCGACATCAAGACGAAGGCCGCCGAGCCGGTCAAGGCCACGACGGAGAACGCCTCGAAGGCGATCGCCGCCGCGAAGGTCGCCGGCAAGGGCAAGGACCTCGCGCTGGAGCTGGACTACAACCCCTCCGCCGACGGCGCCTACCCGATCACCCTCGTGACGTACGAGATCGCCTGCGAGAAGGGCAACAAGGCGGACACCCTGCCCGCCACGAAGTCCTTCCTCAACTACATCGCGAGCGAGGACGGCCAGGGCCGGCTCGCCGACGCCGGCTACGCCCCGATCCCCGACGCGATCATCGCCAAGGTCCGCGAGACCATCACCGCCCTCAGCTGAGCCCGCGTGCGGGCGGCCCCCACCGGGTCGCCCGCACCGTCCGGTGCACCGCCGCCAGCAAGCCCCCTCCCCCTGAGACGTGATCCTCGCCGGGAGCGGGTCCGCAGACCGGAGAAACCCCATGGACATACCCACGACCCCCGCCCCCGGCGGCCCGCCCGTCGCCCCACCGACTCCCGCGGCCCCGCAGCCCGCCCCCGTCCGCCCGAAGGGCGACGGCAGGAAGGCGGAGCCCGGGAAGGCGCGCGGTTCCCGCCACCTCGGCGACCGCGTCTTCCTCGGCCTCTCGCGCGGCTCCGGCATCCTCCTCCTCGTCGTGATGGCGGCCATCGCCGTCTTCCTCGCCTACCGTTCCTCGCTGATCCTCACGAAGAACGACGGCAACTTCTTCACGACCTTCGAGTGGAACCCGACCGCGAGCCCGCCGGTCTTCGGCATCGCCGTCCTGGCCTTCGGCACGGTCGTCTCCTCGGTCATCGCGATGGCCCTCGCCGTGCCCGTCTCGGTCGGCATCGCGCTCTTCCTGACGCACTACGCGCCCCGCGCCGCGCGCGGCCCCATCAGCTACGTCATCGACCTGCTCGCCGCCGTGCCCTCGATCGTGTACGGGCTCTGGGGTGCCCTCGTCCTCGTCCCGCACCTCAGCGGGCTCTACGGCTGGCTCGACGAGTTCTTCGGCTGGACCGGGCTCTTCTCCTGGCAGGGCGGCCTGCCGCGCTCGCTCCTGACCGTCGGCATCCTGCTCGCGATCATGATCCTTCCGATCGTGACCAACGTGAGCCGCGAAGTCTTCCGCCAGGTCCCTCAGGCGCACGAGGAGGCGGCGCTCGCGCTCGGCGCGACCCGCTGGGAGGTGGTCCGCATGGCGGTCCTGCCTTTCGGTCGCTCCGGGGTGATCTCCGCTTCGATGCTCGGCCTCGGCCGCGCGCTCGGCGAGACGATGGCCGTCGCGACCGTGCTCTCGCCCGGCTTCGACATCCAGTCGAGCCTGCTCGACCCGGGCGGCGGCACCTTCGCGCAGAACATCGCGAGCAAGTTCAACGAGGCCAGCGTCGAGGGCCGTGACGCGCTCATCGCCTCCGGGCTCGTCCTCTTCGTCATCACGCTCCTCGTCAACGGAGCCGCGCGGGTCATCATCGCCCGCCGCAAGGAGTACTCGGGGGCCGACGCATGAGCCACGACCAGAACCCGGCGGCCGGCCGGCCGACCCAGCGGCCCGCCCCCCGGACCTCGCGCGAGAACGCACGGGGCGAGCGCACCGGTTCGCTGCGCGCCGCGCGCCTGCCCCGCTGGTCCAACCTCGCCGTCGCCGCCGCCTCGGTCCTCGTCGCCTGCCTCGTCGGCCTCGCCGCCGGGCTCGACTCGAAGATCCAGTGGGGCCTGATCGCGGCGCTCCTCTTCGTCTTCGGCGGCTACGCGCTCGCCGCCCGCGTCGAGGGCCGCAGGCAGGCGAAGGACCGCGTCGTCACGAGCGTCGTGTGGGTCGCCTTCCTCGCCGCCTTCATCCCGCTCGCCTCGCTCGTGTGGGAGACGGTCAAGCGCGGTGTGAAGGTCCTCGACCCGTACTTCCTGACGCACTCGATGGTCAACATCGGCTCGATGGACGAGGGCGGCGGCATCTACCACGCGATCGTCGGCTCGGTGGAGCAGGTCGGTCTCGCGACCGTCATGGCCGCGCCCGTGGGGCTGCTCACCGCCGTCTACCTCGTCGAGTACGGGCGCGGCAAGCTCGCCAAGACCGTCACCTTCTTCGTCGACGTCATGACGGGCATCCCCTCGATCGTCGCGGGCCTGTTCATCCTGAGCCTGATGCTCCTCCTCAAGGCGGAGCCCTTCGGCTTCGCCGGCTCCCTGGCGCTCGCGATCCTGATGATCCCGGTCGTGGTCCGCTCGACGGAGGAGATGCTGAAGCTCGTGCCCAACGAGCTGCGCGAGGCGTCCCTCGCCCTCGGCGTGCCGAAGTGGCGCACGATCCTGAAGGTCGTCCTGCCCACGTCGATCGGCGGCATCACGACCGGCGTCATGCTCGCGATCGCCCGCATCGCGGGCGAGACGGCTCCCGTCCTGCTCCTGGTCTGGGGCTCCGCGTACATCAACACGGACCCCTTCCACGGCGGCCAGTCCTCGCTGCCGCTGTACATCTACCAGCAGTACGCGACGAGCGGCGGCTACGGAGCCTCCTACGACCGCGCCTGGGCCGCCGCCCTCACGCTGATCGCCTTCGTGATGATCCTCAACCTGGCGGCCCGCGCGCTCGCCCGGTGGAAGGCCCCCAAGACTTCCGGTCGCTGAGGCGGCCTTTCGTACGAAAGAAGCAGTGAACCCATGGCCAAGCGCATCGATGTCAGCGGACTGACCGCGTACTACGGGGCCCACAAGGCGATCGAGGACATCTCGATGACCGTCGAGCCCCGCTCCGTGACGGCCTTCATCGGCCCCTCGGGCTGCGGGAAGTCCACCTTCCTGCGGACCCTGAACCGCATGCACGAGGTGACCTCGGGCGGTCGCGTCGAGGGCAAGGTCCTCCTGGACGACGAGGACCTGTACGGGAACCACGTCGACCCGGTCTCGGTACGCCGCACGATCGGCATGGTCTTCCAGCGCCCGAACCCCTTCCCGACGATGTCGATCTTCGACAACGTCGCGGCGGGTCTCAAGCTCAACGGCTCCTTCAAGAAGTCCGAGCTGAACGACGTCGTCGAGAAGTCCCTCCAGGGCGCCAACCTCTGGAACGAGGTCAAGGACCGCCTCAACAAGCCGGGCGCCGGCCTCTCCGGCGGCCAGCAGCAGCGGCTGTGCATCGCGCGGGCGATAGCCGTCGAGCCGCAGGTCCTCCTCATGGACGAGCCCTGCTCGGCGCTCGACCCGATCTCGACGCTCGCGATCGAGGACCTGATAGGCGAGCTGAAGGAACGCTTCACCATCGTGATCGTCACGCACAACATGCAGCAGGCGGCACGCGTCTCGGACCGTACGGCCTTCTTCAACCTCTCGGCGGTGGGCCAGCCCGGCCGCCTCATCGAGATCGACGAGACCCAGCGGATCTTCTCCAACCCCTCGGTCCAGGCCACGGAGGACTACATCTCGGGCCGCTTCGGCTGAGCCGCCCGCCCCGACCCCTTCGCGGTGCTGCATGGCGGTGCCACCACGGAGGTAACGAAGAGCCCGCCCCGACGACAGGCCGGGGCGGGCTCTTTCCTGCCGCAGGCATCGGCGGCCCCGCGCAGGCTTCGGCCCCGCGCAGGCATCGGCCCCGCGCAGGCATCGGCCCGGCGCAGGCTTCGGCTCAGCGGGCGAGCATCTCCTCCGTCAGCTCCCACAGCCGCCGGGCCGCCTCGGGGTCGATCGAGTCGGGATGCGCCTCGGCGGGGATGCTGTCGGCGGTGAGCGGCCGGTCCGCACGGTCCACGACCGAGACCTCGCAGTCCTTCAGGTACACGCCGCCGATGCCGTCGAGCAGCGGGCTCGCGGCCCCGAAGACGATGGTGGCCGCCCCCTGCGCGGGGGTCTTCTTCCCCACCTCGGGATCGATGACGGGCCTGCCCTCGTCATCCAGCAGTCCCTGTTCCCGGTAGGCCGCCTGATCCTCGGGACGGTTGTTGAGGTTCGTCCCGATGACGACTCCCGGGTGTACGGCGTACCCCCGGACGCCCTCGGCGGCCCAGCGCCGGTCCAGCTCGACGGCGAAGAGCACGTTGGCGCGCTTGGCCTGCGCGTAGGCGAGGCCGGGGTGGTAGCCGGTGGTGAAGTCAGGATCGTCCCAGCGGACGGCCCCCATCCGCTGCGCGCCGGAGGACACGTTGACGACCCGCGCCCCCTGGCGCGCGGCACGCAGCAGGGGGAGCAGCCCGAGAGTGAGCCGGAAGGGCCCGAGGTGACTCGTCGCGAACTGGATCTCGTGCCCGTACGCGTCGAGGGTCCGCTCGGCGGGCGGGGCGACGGCGGCACAGTTGACGAGCACGTCGACGGGCCGCCCCGCCGCGAGCCGCCGCCCCACGAACGCGTCCACGGACTCCGGATCGACGAGGTCGAGCCGGTCGACCTCCACCCCGGCGATCCCCGCGACCTTCTCGGCGGCCCGTTCCGGGCTCCGCGCCCCGACGAGCACCTCCGCCCCGGCCCCCGCGAGCGCCCGCGTCACCTCGAACCCGATCCCCTGATGCCCCCCGGTGACCACCACGAACCTCCCCCGCAGATCCACCTCCTCCAGCACCTCGGCCGCCGTGGCGGCAGGCCCGAAGGGGGAACCGATGGGGTGCTGCTGAGACGACTGCGACGACGACTGCGACCGCGACATGGGCACACGCCCTCCCAAACGAAACGGAACCTTGTTCCGCGCACTCTACGGAACAAGGTTCCGCTTCGCCACCGAGAGGAACCGCCAGGAACGCGAGGACGCGCCGTTCCGGTCCCCGCCCAGCAAAAAGCGCCTCCCGCATCAACGGAAGGCGCCCAGGCCGAAGCCGATGGAGACGCGGGACCGACGACAAAGCCCGGGCCCTCGCCGGGACGAGGGGGGCACTCGGACACGTAGGGCAGGAAGCCCGCACACACGACGAAGGCCCACCCGAACACGCAGCGGCGACGCCGCCCCCGTACGACGGAGGCCCACCCCGCGCAGGTACAGCCGAGAAGAAGCCGTCCCCCTTCGAGAGAGGCCCACCCGCAGACGTGAAGCCGGGAAGCCGCCCCCCTACGACGGAGGCCCACCCGCACACGTACAGCCGCGAGACCGCCCCCTACGACGGAGGTCCGCTCCGACACGTACAGCCCGGAAGTCGTCCGCGTACGACGGACGCGTCCCCCGCGCGTACCGTCCGCCCTCCCCCGTACGTACCGTCTTCGCGCACCGCGGGAACTCCGCCCGCCCGCCGCGCGTCATGGCCCACTACAGGGGGCCCATCGAACCCTTAGGTGATCCGTTCGACCGCCCCCTAAGGGCCCCCGCCCCAAGCCCCGGGGCTTTACGCCCCATCCCAGAGCCCCGGATCACAAGAACAAGAAGTTCACGACCCAGAAGCACACGGCGCCCACGATCCCCGCCGCCGGCATCGTGATGAACCAGCCGAGCACGATGTTCTTCGCGACGCCCCACCGCACCGCGTTGACCCGCTTCGTCGCACCGACGCCCATGATCGCCGAGGTGATCACGTGGGTCGTCGAGATAGGCGCGTGGAAGAGGAAGGCGGTCGTGAACATGATCGAGGCGCCGGTCGTCTCGGCGGCGAAACCCTGCGGCGGGTCCAGCTCGATGATCTTGCGGCCGAGCGTCCGCATGATGCGCCAGCCGCCCGCGTACGTACCGAGCGAGAGCATGAGCGCGCAGGCGATCTTGACCCACACCGGGATCGCGTCGCCCTGGTCCTCGACATCGGCGATGACGAGCGCGAGCACGACGACGCCCATCGTCTTCTGCGCGTCCTGGAGGCCGTGCCCGAGCGCCATCGCGGCGGCCGAGACGGTCTGCGCGATACGGAAACCGCGCTTGGCCCGGTGCGGGTTCGACTTGCGGAACAGCCACAGGATCGCGCACATCACGAGGTAGCCGACGACGAGCCCGACGAGCGGCGAGAGGAACATCGGGATGACGATCTTGTCGATCACACCGGACCAGATGACCCCGATCCCGCCCGCGAGCGCCGCCCCGACCATTCCGCCGAACAGCGCGTGCGAGGACGAGGAGGGCAGTCCGAAGTACCAGGTCACGAGGTTCCACACGACCGCCCCCACGAGCGCGGCGAAGAGAATCCACATCCCCTTGTCGCCGTGCGGGGTGTCGATGATGCCCTCGCTGACCGTCTTCGCGACGCCGTTGCCGAGGAAGGCACCGGCGAGGTTCATGACGGCGGCCATCGCGAGCGCCGCGCGCGGCGTGAGCGCCCGGGTCGAGACGGAGGTCGCGATCGCGTTCGCGGAGTCGTGGAAGCCGTTGGTGTACGTGAAAGCGAACGCGACCAGAACGGTCACGACCAAAGCAAAGGTGTCCACCGGGTCAGGACTCCTTGACCGCGATGGTCTCCACCGTGTTCGCGACGTGCTCGAACGCGTCGGCGGCCTCTTCGAGGACGTCGACGATCTGCTTGAGCTTCAGCACCTCGATGGCGTCGTACTTCCCGTTGAAGAGGTGCGCGAGGAGCTTGCGGTGGATCTGGTCCGCCTGGTTCTCCAGACGGTTCACCTCGATCCAGTACTCGGTGAGGTTGTCCATCGTCCGCAGGTTGGGCATCGCCTCGGCGGTCAGCTCCGCCGCACGGTGGAGGACCTCGATCTGCTGCTCGACACCCTTGGGAAGCTGGTCGATCTGATAGAGGACGACGAGATCGACCGCCTCCTCCATGAAGTCCATGATGTCGTCGAGCGAACCGGCGAGGGTGTAGATGTCCTCGCGGTCGAACGGCGTGATGAAGGAGGAGTTCAGCTGGTGGAAGATGGCATGCGTCGCGTCGTCCCCGGCGTGTTCCGCGGCCCGCATGCGTTCGGCGATCTCGGCCCGGGCGGAGGGGTCCGCCCCGAGCAGTTCCATGAGGAGCTTGGAGCCCGTGACGATGTTGTCCGCGGACGCGGCGAACATGTCGTAGAAACTCGTCTCCCGGGGGGTCAGACGAAAACGCACGTGGGGTCCTCGGTGTCCTCTGGGTTCGGTCAGGCTGATGCTAGGCGCATCATCCGGCCACGGCGAACCGGCTTTCACAGTGTCGCCCATGAAAGCGAGCGATCATCACAGGGCCCCAACCGACCCCATAGGAACAGAACCGATCCCAACAGATCGGAAATATCGGTACGATATACCCACGCGGGGTAAAGAGGGGCCGTTCAGCGCCCGTCTCGACGCTTCTGCGCAGCCTGCCCCACACTGGCCGTAACCTCGCAGGGCCCCGCGGTCCGCGAGGGGTGTCGGACAGCTCACATCTGCGCCGTGGTCCCCCACGGCCCCCGTACCGGGAGGACGCGATGACGACCACCGAGGCCGAAGGCACCGGAGCGGCGACTCCCACCGGGGCGCCCCACCCGACCGGCCCCGACACCGCGGGTGCGGAGGCTCAGGCGGCCGGGCACGCCGTGCACGGCTACCACGACCACAAGCAGGAGCACCTCAAGCGCCTGCGCCGCATCGAGGGCCAGATCCGCGGCCTCCAGCGGATGGTCGAGGAGGACCAGTACTGCATCGACATACTCACCCAGGTCTCCGCCTCCACGAAGGCCCTCCAGTCCTTCGCCCTCCAACTCCTGGAGGAGCACCTGAGGCACTGCGTGGCGGACGCGGCGGTACGGGGCGGGGACGAGGTCGAGGAGAAGGTCGCGGAAGCCACGCGGGCCATCGCGCGGATGCTCCGTACGTGAGAGGCCGTGGGCGAGGGCCGCGGGTGGGGGGCGTGGGTGGGGGGCGGCCGTACGCGGGCCGCACGTGAGGGGCCGTACGTGAGCGGCTGAGCCCCGTCCGCCCGGCCCCGCCCGCCGCCGTACTCAGCCGCTCACGAACAGCCGCTCACGTCACCGGACCCGTCGGTCTCACCTGCAACACCTCGTCGATCCGCTCGACGCTCAGCCGCTCCTCGCACGAGCAGACGGCCGCGATCATCAGCTCCCCGCAGAGCTCGATCTCCGCGAGGGCCACCGGGTCCTCGACCGCGAAAGCTGTCGTCACCTTGGCTCACCCCCTTCTCCGGGACCCTCCAGGCCCCTTCTCGGGCACCGCCCCCGGACGGCGCGCGGCCCAGCGTAGGGAGCCGCGTGCGCCGGGCGCATGACACGGACGGACCATTTACGGGTCATCCACCCCGGCGCACGACGGGGCGCTCGACCGCTCGGAGCGTCCACCTGTCGCACCCGCTCGTCCACCCAGGCACTCATCGGGTCAACGAACAATACGTACGGCCGTCACGCTGCCCACCCGGGATTCCCCCGAATCAGCCCCCAGGTCTACGCCTTGTCCTCCAGGACTACCGTGGAGAGGTGACCCCCGAGGAGCCCCCGGCAGCCGCCCACCGCACCACGACCCAGGAGCGCGGCCCCTTCTGCACCGCCACCTGCCTGTGCGGCTGGCGCGGCCCCGCCCGCCGGGCCCGTTCCAAGGCCCGCTCGGACGCGGCGGAGCACCTGCGGGACGCGGAGACGGAAGCGCCCACGGGTTCGTGACCGGCCCTCGTACGAAAATCCGCTCCAGCGGGCCGCCTCCGTCACGCCGCCAGGTCCCGGTCCCCGCCCGCCGTCGCCGGGCGCACCGCCCCGTCGCCCCCCTGCTGCTCCCGCTCGTCCGCGGCGCCGCGCTCGTCCTCCGTACCACCGCCCGCACCGCCGCCCGCCCACACGAGGCGCCCCGCCCGGCTGCGGCCGACCGCGCGCAGCACGGGGGTGAACAGCATCGTGAAGAGCGGCGAGAGCAGCAGCGCCACGGCGGTGCCGAGCGCGAAGCCGCCGACCACGTCCGTCGGGTAGTGCACGCCCATGAGGACCCGGCAGAACCCCTCCGCGACGGCGAGCCCGATGCCGACCAGGCCGAGCTTGCGGTGGGCGAGGAAGAGCGAGACGCCGATCGCCATCGTCAGCGTCGAGTGATCGCTCACGAAGGAGAAGTCGGTCTTGCCCGGCTCCAGGACCTCCAGGCCCTTGTGGTCCACGAAGGGCCGTGGTCGTTCGACGAAACCGCGGATCGGGATGTTCACGCCCACCGCGAGCGCGGCGGCCAGCGGCGCCCAGACCACCGCGGCGACCGAGGAGGCCGCCGCGTCGAGGGAGCCGCGCCGCCTGACGCCCCACCAGCACCACAGCACGAGCAGTACGGCGAGCACCGGCAGCCCGTACTCACCGAGGAAGCGCACCGCCTGATCGCACCAGCCCGGGGTGTGCTCGGTGAGACCGTTGATGTCGAAGAGCAGGCTGACATCGGGGTTCGACCCGGAAGTGTCGAGTCCAGCCATCGTGCCGCGGCCCCTTGTCTTTCGTAGCGGGACGCACACGGCGTACGTCCCTCACCAACCCCCGTGGTCGGCACCGGCCGGCACCGCTCCGCTCGCGCGCACAGCTGTGGTCCTGAACAGAGAACGCCTGCTCCCTGCCCCCGCGTTCCGCACTCCACCGAATGATCACCCAGACGTTATCGAAGAGAGACGCGTCCACGCAGCTCAGGCCCCCGCCGCAAGCGGGGCGCACGCCGGGGCGCGGAAGGCGGACCGGGGGCGCGGAGACCGTGGCTCCGGGCGCCGGGTCCTCAGGGATGAGCGGCGCCCGTCTCCCGTACGAGAGACCTGCGACGGACGGCGGACAGCGGACGACGGGCGGCGTAAAGCGGGCGGCGTACGGCGGGCGATCGACGCCACGCGGCGGGGTGCGCCGCGCGGTGCACGCCGGGCCGGGTGTCCGCCGACCGGACGTACGCGTCCGGGCCGCCACTCCGTCAGTCCGCGCGCCGCGGCCCCGACGCCGCGCCCGCCAGAGCGACGGCACCGGGCGAGGAGGACGCCGCACCCGACCGTCCACCCGCGACGGCGGCCCCGCCACCGGCCTCCGACCCGCCGCCCTGCCGCGCCTCAACGCCCTTCGCGTCAACGTCGCCCCCGTCCGCCCCCGTGCTCCCCTTCGCCTCCGTCCGCTCCTGCCCCTTCGCCTCCTCCTTCGCCTTCTCCGCCTCGCGGTCCTCGTCGACGGGCCGCAGCGACTCGCTCTCGCCCGGTTCGGGGAGCGCCGCGGCGGCGGCCCGCGTGACGCGGGTCGCGCCGAAGTAGTCGGGGGTGTCGATCGGGTCGAAGCGGATGACGGCGCCGGTACGCGGCGCGTCGATCATGTAGCCGCCGCCCACGTAGATCCCGACGTGCCGGATGGCCCGTGAATTACTCAGGTCGTCGGAGAAGAAGACGAGATCGCCGGGAAGCAGTTCGTCCCGCCCGGGATGCGGTCCCGCGTTGTACTGATCGTTCGCGACGCGCGGCAGATCGATACCGACGCTTTCGTACGCGGCCTGGGTGAGCCCCGAGCAGTCGAAGCGCCCGCGCTGCGCCGCCGTCCCCGTACCGCCCCACAGGTACGGCGTGCCGAGCTTGCCCTGCGCGTACGAGATCGCCGCCGCCGCCTGCTCGGAGGGCTGGAGCCGCCCGGCCGGCGCGGAGAAGCTCTCCTCCAGGCCGCGGATCGTCTGCACGTAGTTCCGCGTCTCGCTGTACGGCGGGACCCCGCCGTACCGGATCACCGCGTCGGGACCGGCGTTGTAGGCGGCGAGCATGTTCGCCGAGCGATCACCCGGCACGTTCTTGACGTAGGAGGCGAGTTCGCAGTCGTACGAGGCGGCCGAAGGAATCGCGTCGGCCGGGTTCCACACGTCCCGTACGCCGTCCTTGTCGCCGTCGACGCCGTGCGTGGCCCACGTGCTCGGGATGAACTGCGCGATGCCCTCGGCCGCCGCCGCGCTGCGGGCGCGCGGATTGAACCCGGACTCCTGGTAGAGCTGCGAGGCGAGGAGCGCGGGCGTGAGGGCGGGGCAGAGATTGCCCCACTTCTGCACGAGCGCCTGGTACGCGGCGGGCACCGAGCCCTTCGCGAGACCTGTCGCGCGGCCCGCGCCACCGCCGGTGAGATTCCCGGCGACGACGAAGACACCGACGACGAGGAGCGCCACGAACCCCGTCCCGAGGGCGGCGAGCAGCGAACCGATCAGCCAGAACTTGCGCACGCGTCAACTCTCCCCCATGAAAGTGCGCTTCGTCACGGTGTACGGGAGCACGGGGCGCGCGTACCAGCCATATGAGCCGTTCATCGCAGCACGCGGAGGCGAACGGAGGAGCAGACCGATCGGACCGCATGAGGCGCAATCACATGACGTTCCATCAATGCGCCTGTACCCGCACCTGCCCGGCCTCCCTCCCTCTTCACCCGTTGGAGTGACTCGCCGGGGACACGCCCGCCTCGTTGCCCGCAGTCACATCGCATGATACACAGAGTAATCATGCGGGCGGGCGTGTCCCTTTCCACCCCTTCGGTCCGGTTCCCGCGAACGGAAAGAAGGCAAAACTCGGCCAGGTTTGACGCCAAGTCGACATGCGCAGGCGCCGGAGTCAGCGACAATGAGCGAGACCTCTGTGTCGAGCAGAGGACGGAACGACCCGTTAGGGGCGGTGAGTTACATGCTTATGGCGGCCGACAAGGGCGACATCAACACGATCATCGGCGGGATCGCCCCGGACTGGGGCCCCTTCGGGAGCCTCGGCAGCGAGGCCCGCGTCATGATCCAGGTCGTGATGGCCTTCGCGATCATCCTCTGCCTCGCCATCGCGATCTGGGGCGCGGCCAAGCAGCGCATCGGCGCGACGGCGCTGCGCGACACCTTCAGCGCCGAGCAGGGCAAGGGACTCATCATCGCCGGGCTCAGCGGAGTCTTCATCATCGGCTCCCTCGGCACGGTCTTCACGATCGTGTACGGCATGGCCGTCTAGCCACGCACACGGCTGCGCCGTCCAGTCGCGGGACGGCACGACCGGGGCCACGGGGGTGCCCCGCACGCCACCCGCGTCACCCCTGTCCCCCGTGCCACCGGCTGAGGTTGCGTCTCCCTGATGTCCCTGATGTCCAGTCACCACACCCCGCGCGAACGGCCGTCCACCGGGCTACCTTCGTACTACGCGCACCGCACCGCGGGCCGCGCGAGGGCTAACCGAACGGCCGAGGGGGCGCAGGAGGCATGAGCACGGGCGACGACCACCGGTACGGGGTGCCCCCGCTCCCCGACGACTACGGCGGCACCGGGCAGACCCGCACCCGCCTCCCCGACCGCGCGGGCCCCCCGCGCGGCCCCGCCCCGCGCCGCCCCTCACGCGGCCTCGTCGTCATCGGCGCCGTCGTCGCCCTCCTCATCGCGGCGATCGCCTTCGCGAACCAGAACACCGACGACTCCCCCACCCACCCCGACACCACCACCCCCGCCAAGGCCCCCGCCCCAGCCCCCACCACCCCCACCGGCACCAAACCCACCCAATCCCCCGGCCAAACGGGAATCCCGACGGGGTACCCCCACTCGGAGACGGGGGCCCAGAGCGCGGGCGCCAACTACGCGGTAGCACTCGCCTCCCAGGCCATGCTCACCAAGAACGGCCGCGAGAAGCTGCTCGCCCAGCTCCTCGTCGAGGACCAGCTCGCCCCCCTCGAAGAACGCTTCGACTCCGTCTATTCCACCGACTTCCTCGCAAAACTCGGCCTGGACGCGAAGGGAAACCCCGTGGACGGCGGCACCTACGTGTCCCGCGCCATGCCCATCGGCACGAAGACGACGGCGTACACGGACACCGAGGCCAAGGTCGAGGTCTGGTGCACGAGCCTGTCCGGCACCGCGTCCAAGTCGACCACGCACCCGGTCACGACCACCTGGTACACCACGGTCCTGACCCTGCGCTGGGAGAGGGACGACTGGCGGATCGCCGCCTTCACGCAGAAGGACGGGCCCACTCCCGTCAACGGGGACGGCACGGTGTCGACCTCCGAGGAGATCGAGAAGGCCGTCGAGGAGTACGGAGGGTTCACCTATGCCCGGTAACCGGCGCGCGCTCGCCCGGGGCACCGCACTGCTCGCCGCGGCCCCGGCGACGCTCCTCCTGTGGGCCGGCCAGGCCCAGGCGGACCCCGACAAGCCCTGCGACATCGTCCCGGGCCCGGTCAAGGCGGCCTGCGAAGGCGACAGCGGCCCGAGTGCCCCTCAGGTCCCCGACGCCCTCGACCCCCTCGCCTCCCTCGCCAACGGCTGCGCCGACGCCGCCTCCTGGACCGTCGACAAACTCTCCGAAGCCGTCAAAAGCACCGCCAACGTCGACTTCACCAACCCCAAGTTCCTCCAGCAGTACGCCGTCGTCTTCGCCGCCTCCACCATCCTCACCCTCCTCCTCTGGCTCCTCGCCGTAGCCAAACGAGCCGTACGCGGCGTCCCCATCACCACCGCCATCAGCGAAGCGGTCGGCTTCCTCTGGCTCACCGTCCTCGCCTCCGCCTTCACCCCCCTCGTCCTCTACACCGTCGTCTCCGCCACCGACGGCATCACCGCCGTCCTCTCCCGCACCACCGGCAGCCAGACCGACGTCTTCTTCGGCTCCTTCTCCAAAGCCCTCGACCAGGGCGACGACATCGGCGGCGGCCCCATCATGCTCGTCGTCGTCTCCCTCGTCTCGATCCTCGCCGCCGGCGTCCTCTGGCTCGAACTCGTCATCCGCGCCGCCCTCCTCTACGTCGGCGCCCTCCTCGGCACCGTCGTCTACGCCGGCCTCGTCGACAAGAACATGTGGGGCCACGTCCGCCGCTGGGCCGGCGTCATGATCGCCGTCATCCTCGTGAAGCCCGTCATCGTCATCGTCCTCGGCCTCGCCGGCGCCCTCGCCGGCGACGAAGGCCCCTCCGCCTTCTCCGCCGTCGTCTCCGGACTCGCGATCATCCTGCTCGCCATCTTCGCGAGCGCCATGATCTACCGCTTCGTCCCCGGCTTCGGCGACGAACTCGTCGCCTCCCGCTCCAACCGCATCCAGCAGGGCGCCGAGTCCCGCGCCGCCGCCGTCCTCTCCTCCCCCGCCTCCTACGTCGCCCAGGGCATCAAGACCCACAGCGCCCGCAACGACGGCGGCGGCAACTCCGGCGGCCAGAGCCAGGGCGGCTCCAAGGCCCCGCACTCGGTCGGCGAAGGCATCGCCGCCCACGGCACCCGCGGCGGCGCCCAGCAAGCAGCCGCCCCCGCCCCCCGCTCCGCCACCCAGACCCCGCACGCGTCCAACCGAGGCACGGGCAACAACAGCACGAGAGGTGAAGGGCGTTGACGACCCCGCCACAGACCTACGCGCCCCGCCGCACCTATCTCATCGGCCGCGCACGGCCCAACGCCGTCATCGGCCGCAACCGCGAGAGCGGCGAACTCGCCCTCATCATCGCCGGGGCCTTCCTCGGCATGATGTGCGGACTCCTCGTCCCCTTCCTCGCCCTGCGCCTCGTCCTCCTCATGGGCTTCCCCCTCATCGCCCTCGCCGCCGTCTACGTCCCGTACAAGCGCCGCACCTTCTACAAGTGGTACGAGATCAACCGCAGCTTCAAGCGGCTCAACCGCAGCGGCCAGGCCGCCTACCGCTCTACCGCCGCCGAGGCCGGCACCCGCATCGACGGCCGCGAGATCGAGGTCGGCCCGCCGCCCGGCATCGGCCGTATCTCCTGGCTCTCCGCCCCCTTCGGCCCCGACGAGATCGCCGTCCTCCTCCACGCGGACCGCCGCACCGTCACCGCCGCCATCGAGATCGAGGGCCCCGGCGTCGGCCTGCGCGACTCCGAGGACCAGGAAGCCCTCGTCGACCGCTTCGGCACCCTCCTCAAGCACGTCGCCAACGGAGACGGCTTCGTCACCCGCCTGCAAATGCTCGCCCGCACCCTCCCCGCCGACCCCGACGCCCACGCCAAGGACGTCAGCCAGCGCGGCGATCAGCGCGCCCCGCTCTGGCTCCAGGACAGCTACGAGCAGCTCCTCTCCATGGTCTCCACCTCCAGCGAGCAGCACCGCGCCTACCTCGTCGCCTGCATGGACTACGGGCGCGAACTCGCCGCCGAGGCGAACGCCATGGCCAAGGCAGCGCGCCCCAAGGGCGGCCGCAAACTCGACCGCGACGCCGGCCTCGCCATCGTCATGGCCCGCGAGCTGACGGATATCTGCTCCCGCCTCCAAGAAGCCGACATCCGCGTCCGCCAGCCCCTCGGCCAGGGCCGCCTCGCCTCCCTCATCCACTCCATGTACGACCCCGACCACCCCATCGACCACCTCCAGGCCATGACCCGCCGCAACGCCTGGCCCGCCGAACTCGACGCCACGGAGCCCACCTACCTCCAGGCCAAGACCCGCGAGTCCACCACCCGCGAGCCCTGGTGCCACGCCACCGCATGGGTCAAGGAATGGCCCATGACCCCCGTCGGCGTGAACTTCCTCGCTCCCCTCCTCGTCCACACCCCCGACGTCATCCGCACCGTCGCCGTCACGATGGACCTCGAACCCACCGAGATCGCCATCGAGCGGATGCTGACCGAGAAGACCAACGACGCGGCCGACGCCAGCCGCGCCGCCAAGCTCAACCGCACCGTCGACCCCCGCGACATGGCCGCGTCGGGCCGTATCGACCAGCGCGGCGACGACCTCGCCAGCGGCGCCGCCGGCGTCAACCTCGTCGGCTGGATCACCGTCTCCTCCCGTCACCCCGAAGCCCTCGCCCGCGACAAGCGCACCATCCGCGCCTCCGCCGGCAAGTCCTACCTCAAGCTCGAATGGTGCGACCGCGAACACCACCGCGCCTTCGTGAACACCCTGCCCTTCGCCACCGGCATCCGCCGCTGACCATCATTCCCTCCCCAACCAGGTAAAACCTCCCTCTCAAGGCGGAATCCTCCACCTCCGCCGCAAGTACGACATACCACCGCCTCCCGCAGGACTCACCGCCGTACCTCCACCCCCCGGTGGAACCCACCTCCACCCCAGGGTGCAGCCACCCCACTCCCGTCCCACACCCAAAGCCGCACCACCGACCCGCCACCGCCCGGGAGCCCGAGATGAAGGACCCGCTGACCCTCCTCACCGACGCCTTCGCCGCATTCCTCTTCGGAAAGGTCGAGACCACCCGTCTCCCGGTCCGCACCTCGACAGGGCAGGCCCAGGCCGTCTACCTGCCCACCGCCGCCCCGGGCCTCGGCGACTCCGGCGTCATCATCGGCCGCGAGGTCTACAGCGGAAAGGGCTACATCTACGACCCCTTCCAGCTCTACGGGCAGCAGCTCCCCGCCCCCCACTGGCTGGTCCTCGGCGAGTCCGGCAACGGCAAGTCGGCGCTGGAGAAGACGTACGTGATGCGCCAGCTGCGCTTCCGCGACCGCCAGGTCGTCGTCCTCGACGCGCAGGGCGAGGACGGCGTCGGCGAGTGGAACCTCATCGCCTCGCAGCTCGGCATAACCCCCATCCGCCTGGACCCGACCGCCGCCCTGGACATGGGCATCCGTCTCAACCCGCTCGACCCCGCGATCACCACGACGGGACAGCTCGCCCTGCTCCGTACGATCATCGAGGTCGCGATGGGCCACGGCCTCGACGAGCGCTCGGGCTTCGCGCTCAAGGTCGCGCACTCCTACGTCAACGAGACGGTCACCGGCCGGCAACCCGTCCTGACCGACATCGTCGAACAGCTCCGCCACCCCGAGCCGGAGTCCGCCGAGGCGATGAACGTCGCCCTTGAGGACGTCCGCGCCTGGGGCCTCGACGTCGCACTCGTCCTCGACCGCCTCGTCGACGGCGACCTGCGCGGCATGTTCGACGGCCCCACGACCGTCGGCATCGACCTCGACGCCCCCCTCATCGTCTTCGACCTCTCCCACATCGATCGCAACTCGATCGCGATGCCGATCCTCATGGCCATCGTCGGAGTCTGGCTCGAACACACCTGGATCAGGCCCGATCGCAAAAAGCGCATCTTCCTCGTCGAAGAGGCGTGGCACATCATCAACAGCCCCTTCGTCGCGCAGCTCTTCCAGCGCCTCCTGAAGTTCGGCCGCCGCCTCGGTCTCTCCTTCGTCGCCGTCGTCCACCACCTCTCCGACGTCGTCGACGGCGCCGCGGCGAAGGAAGCGGCCGCGATCCTCAAGATGGCCTCCACGCGCACGATCTACGCGCAGAAGGCCGACGAGGCCCGCGCCACCGGCACCGTCCTGGGCCTCCCCCGCTGGGCCCAGGAGATCATCCCCACGCTGACGCCAGGCATCGCCGTATGGGACGTCAACGGCAACGTCCAGGTCGTCAAACACCTCATCACCGAAGCCGAGCGCCCCCTCGTCTTCACCGACCGGGCCATGACCGAGTCCTCCGAGCCCTACCCCGAGGAACTCCTCGCCGCCGAGCGCGAGACCGCCGAACGCGCGGCGCTCATGGAGCAGCGCCACTCCGGAGTCGCCTGACCATGCGCACACGGCACGAAGCCGGGCCGTACCCGAGACGGCCGCATGCGAGTCGCTCGTCCGCGCGTCGGTGGTACGGGAGACGGAGCGACGTCGTACGAGAGGACGAGCCCAGATGAGCCCCCGCAAGGACGCCACACCGGGCCGCCCCGGCGGCGTCCCCGACGGCGTACTCCTCGGCGTCCTCGTCCTGGCCCTCGGCATCACCCTGCTCCTGTGGCTCGCGAGCGGCCTCGCGGCCCTCTTCTCGCACGGCGCCTGGCCCGGGGCGATCAGCCTCCGCAACACTCCCCTCGCCCTGCGCTCCCTGCTGACGGACCCGAAGGACCTCCACGCCGCCTGGCCCGACGCGCCCGCGTCAGCGCTCTCCGGCTACGGCCTCTTCTGGGGACTCTTCTTCGGCCTCGCGATGGTCCTCGCCGTCCTCGTGCTCTTCGCCCTCTCCGCCTTCGCCCGCCGCCGCGCCCTCCGCGCCGCCCGTAGGAACCCGCCCCCGCCCGAGGCCGCCCCCGAGCCGGCGCTCCTCCCCGGGGAGGAGTCCGTACGGATACGGGCAGAGGCCCTGCGCCGCCGCGAGGCCGCCCTCCGCCGCGAGGAGGAGGAACTCGCCCGCCGCGAGGAGGAAGCCCTCAGCCGCCGCGAGCAAGCTCTCGAAACCCGCCGCGAGGCCCTCGACCTCACCAAGCAGGACCCTCCATCCCCGCCGTCCCAGCTCGCGGCCGCCGCGGTCCCGGCCCCACGCCGCCCCCCGCTCCGCCTCGCCGACGCCCCGGCCCGTCTGGCCGAGGCGATCGACGCGGTACGGGAAGCGGCGGGCCCGGTGCTCGTCGTCACCTCCCAACCCGCGCTGTGGCGCGAGACGAAGGACGCCCGCGCCAAGCTCGGCCCCGTCCTGGTCCACGACCCGCTGCTGCGCTGCGACACACCCGACCGGCTCCACTGGTCCCCCGCCGGCGGCTGCGTCGACCCCAAGACCGCGGCGGTACGTGCCAGAGCGCTCCTCGCTCCGGTCCGCCCCGCCTCCCGGCTCGACGCCGCGACAGCCGACACCGCAGAGACCCTCCTGCGCTGCTTCCTGCACGCCGCCGACACGGACGGCCGTCCGGTCTCCCACGTCCACCGCTGGGCCCAGGGCACCCGCGTCCACGAGGCGGTGCGCATCCTCCGTACGCACCCCACGGCGGCACCCGGCGCCGCAGGCGAACTGGAGGCTGCACTCACCGCCTATCCGGAACGCCGCGACATGGCACAGGAACTGACGGCCCGGGCCCTGTCAGGGCTTGCCGAGGTGCACCTTCGCGAGTCCTGCACCCCGCACCGCACCGACACGGCCCGGCTGGATTCCTTCCTCGCCGAGGAGGGCACGCTCTACCTTGTGGGCGTTTCCGTCGAGGACCCCAAGGCGCACCCCGGTGCCATGCCTTTCACGACGGCGCTCGCCTCTGACGTGGTCGAGCACGGCCGCCGCGAGGCCGCGAGGTCTCCCGCCGGCCGGCTCGACCCACCACTGACGCTCGTCCTGGAGGACGTCGCGGCGGTGGCCCCCCTCCCCGAGCTCCCGGCCCTGCTCACCACGGGCCCGGCCGCAGGGCTGCACCCCCTGGCCCTCCTGCGCTCCCAGGAGCAGGCCCGCACCAGGTGGCCGGACTCCGACCTCGTGGGCTGACGCCTCAGCCGGCCGTGTTCGCGCCACCAGCGAGGGGGCCGTCCCACAGGTACTCCAACTCCTCGCCCGTACCCGCCTGGTCCGGCACCCGGTGCCCGGTCGCCTTGAAGCCGAGCCTCTCGTACGCTGCCGCCGCCCGCCCGTTCCCGGCGTGCACGAAGAGCCGCAACCGCTCGGCCCCGACCGCGCCGGCCCACTCCCGCACCGCGGCGACGAGGGGTCCCAGCACCCGCCTGCCGCCCCGGTGTTCGGGCCGAACGAACACCCCGACGAGCTGCACCTGCCGTTCCTCGATGGGCAACCCGAAGTAATCCTGCTCCCCGGCGTCCTCGACGATCCCCGCCACCGACCCGATCCAGCTGCCGTCCGGCGCGACAGCGGCGAACTGCCGACTGCTCACCCCGGCCTCGGAGTTCGCGGCCTGTTCCTTCCAGAGCACGTCCGGCTTCCCGAGAGCGTTCTCGTACGTGTCCAGAAAGGCGAGGTGTGCCATGGGGTCCCGCAACGCGGCAAGCCGCAAGTCCTTGGCCTTCGGCCAATCGTCGGCAGCCACTACTCGTATGACGTTCATGCGGCAGAAGATACCCGTGAACGCGGCAAAGCCCCGCACCAATTGAATGGTGCGGGGCTCCCCCACAAATATTGTTCGGCGGCGTCCTACTCTCCCACAAGGTCCCCCTTGCAGTACCATCG
>NZ_JBIVIO010000009.1:0-236684 GCF_044749745.1 Streptomyces sp. NPDC088923
AGCCGGATACGGGGCACCTTCGGCGCCGAACTCCCGCTGCGTGCCGTGTTCGAGGCCCCGACCATCGCCGCGCTGGCCACCCGGCTCGACACCGCCGCCGTGGCACCCGCCGCTGCGGCACGGCCCCGGCTGGTGCCGCGCGCCACCAGGCCGGCCCAGCGCACCGGCTGACACCGCTTCGCGGGGGGCGGCTCGCCACCCCGCCCCCCGCCCCACTCCCCCCATCGTCCGTACGAGGCCCCGAAGGGACCCCACCGTGACCGACACCCGCACCTCCCCACCGCCGGAAGCCGACCCGTCGACACCCGAGGCGACGGGCCCCGGGGCCGAGCTGTCCGCATCGAGTAGCCGGGCGCCGGGGCCGGCATCCCGCTCGCTGTGGCGGCACCGCGACTTCGTACTGCTGTGGAGCAGCCAGACCATCAGCGAGATGGGCACCAGGATCTCCGCGATCTCGGTACCGCTGCTCGCCGCGAGCACACTGCACGCGACCACCTTCCAGGTCTCCCTGATCACGGCGCTGACCTGGCTGCCGTACCTCTTCTTCGCCCTGCCGGCCGGTGTGATCGTGGACCGGGTGCGCAAGCGGCGTCTGATGATCTGGTGCGACCTGGTGCGCTTCGGGCTGATGGCCTCGGTGCCGGTGGCCGCGTTCGGGTGGGAGCTGACACTCGCCCACGTCTATGTGGCGGTATCGCTCTGCGGGGTACTGACGGTGTTCTTCAACGTCGCCTACCGCACGCAGTTGCCCCTGCTGGTCTCGCAGGAGCAACTGGTCGAGGGGAACGGCAAGCTGGAGACCAGCGAGTCGGTGGCCGAGCTGATCGGCCCGGCGGGGGGCGGCCTGCTGGTGGGCCTGCTCGGCGCGGTGCGGACCATCATGGCGGACGCGCTGTCGTTCGTCCTGAGCGCCCTCATGCTGTGCCTGATCCGTGGGGACCGCTCGGTGGACGGCGAGGTGGACGAGGACGAGCGGGTGCCCTTCCGGGCGGCGCTGCGCGACGGCCTCGGCTTCGTCCTCGGCCATCCCCTCCTGCGCCGGCTGCTGGCCACCTCCAGTACATCGAACTTCTTCGTGATGGGCATGACCGGCATCGAGATCCTCTACCTCGTCGATGAGCTGGAGGCGTCGCCGTTCGTCGTCGGACTGGTCTTCACCGTCGGCACCATCGGTGGCCTGGTGACCGGTCTGCTCGCCCCGCGGCTCACGGAGCGGATCGGCACCGCGCGGGTCATCTGGGTCGCGATGGCCGCTCCGGGGCCGCTGTACCTGCTGATCCCGCTGGCCACGCCGGGCTGGGGGGTCGTCCTCTACGCGATCGGGCTGACTGCCTTCTCCGCCAACACCGTGCTCTACAACGCGGCCGAGGCGTCCTACCGGCAGCGGATCACACCGCCGGAACTGATGGGCCGTGCCAACGCCTCGGTCCTGTGGGTGTGCTTCGGCGTGATCCCCCTGGGCGCGGTCTTCGGCGGTGCGCTCGCCACGTGGGCGGGGCTGCGGGTCGCGTTGCTCGTCTGCGTCCTCGGTATGTGGTCCGCGAGCCTGTTCGTGGTCTTCTCACCGCTGCGGCGGATGCGGGACTTCGCGGAGGAGCCCGGCGAGCTGGTCGCGGCGGGGTGAGGGCGGGTGGTATCGCGCGAAGGCGGTGGCCCGGCACCAGGTGCCGGGCCACCGCCGCGGGCCTCCGCCGGGACCCGTCACCCCCCGGCTTCGGGCCGGTAGTGCTTCTCGCCGTAGACGAGCTCCTCCTTGGCGAGTTCGCGCAGCCAGTACCGTCCCCGGTCGTCCCGGCCGAGCAGGCAGTAGTCCACGAGGTAGCGACGCACGGTGACATGGTCGGTCGGCGCCCCCTGGCACCACTGGCGCAACAGGGCGTTGACCTCCTTCTCGGTGTAGGTGCGATCCGCTTCGAAGGAGCCACGGACCAAGTGCTGGAGCACGATCCGGCGGCGGTCGAACTGGGCCGGCACCCCGGTGAGCCGCCCGCCGCGGACGAACGTACGCAGCAGGGACTCGATGCGCTGGTCCTCGTATCCGTGCCGTTCCGCCCCCTCGTCGGCGGGGCGCGCGCGGCGGACGATCTCGCGGAAGAGTTCGGGCCGCGTGCCGAGACCGCCGTCGGCGCTCTCCTCGACGATCCCCGCGCTGATGAGTCTGCGCACCGCCACGGCGGTCTCCTTGGCGGAGGTCCCGGCCGTGCGTGACACCGCGGGCAGTGTGCGGGCGCCCAGCGCGATCGCGGAGAACACCCGCAGCCGGACCGGCTCGGCGAACAGACCGACAACTGTCTCCGGTGTCATGGGCACGTCCTTTTTCCTCGGGTATTTTCTTTGCGCATGATAATGCTGCAATCATTCTTCCCGCCTTGTCGCTGTGGTGTCAACGGGGTATCGGCAGGCATGATGTGAGGTGTTATCGCGGCAGAACTCCGGCATATTCAGGCAGCTTTATCGAAGGCTGTTCATAAGGCTGCTGGGCGCCGACATGCTTCCTCTCGAAACAGTCTGAGAGGAGACCGTCATGCCGACGGTGGAAAAGGTCGTCCAGACGACCGGAAAGAGCGATCCCGGGCTTCCGGTGAAGCCCAGGAGAAAGAACGAGGCACGCTCCGTACGGGCCGAGTACCGGCATATCCGCAAGGAGGTCGACGGGCGGGTCTTCGCCGCCAAACTCGCCCTGCTGTGCGCGCTGGTGCTCGGCGCGGGCGCGCTCGTGTGGCACGGGGCGCTGTGGAGCCGGGTCCTGGGCGGCCTGGTGCTCGGCGTGATGTTCGCGCACGCGCTGGAGCTCCAGCACGAGGCCCTGCACGGCATCGGCTTCGCCGGCCGTCGCAAGAACGTGGTCGCGGGTGTACTGCTCGGGCTACCGATGCTCACGTCCTTCGCGGGCTACCAGGCCTCCCACATGCGGCACCACCGCGACCTGGGCACCCCGGAGAACGAGGAGTTCTTCGACTACGGCGATCAGTACGGTGACCAGGACCGCGGTCGGCTGCGGACAGCGTGTCTGTGGCTCTACAGGTTCTCGATGATCGCGCACTACGGCCAGTTCTTCGTCACCGCGGGGCGCCTGCTCACCGGTCGGCCGCTGCCGAAGGAGCGCCGTGCCACGGTCCGCAGGATGCGCCGTGACCACGTCCTCATGGTCCTCGCGATCGCCGCCGCGGTCATCGGCTCGGTCCTCACCGGGAGCACCTTCATGGTGTGGGCGTGGCTGCTGCCGCTGCTCGTCGTCGCCGGTCCCGTGCACGCCGCGATCGAGCTGCCGGAGCACTTCCGCACCGAGACCGAGACCACCGACCCGTTCCGCAATACACGGTCGATTCTCTCGAACCGGTTCATGGCGTGGCTGACCAACGGCAACAATTTCCATGTCGAGCACCACTTGATGCCGACCCTGCCCATTTCCCAGCTCGGGGAATTGCACGAGGCCATGAGCGGACGGCACGTCTACTACAACCGCACCTACGCCGAGTTCTTCCGCGGCCTGCGACAGCGGTCGCGGCGGAAGACGGCCTGACACTCCCCGGCCGAAACCCTTGCCCCTCATCACCCCAGGAGGAGAGACAGTGATCCCGTTGTCGTTCGCGCAGCAGCGGTTGTGGTTCATGAACCGGCTGGAGGGACCGAGCCCGACGTACAACGTCCCTTTGTTGCTCGATCTTTCGGGTCGGGTGGAGGCGGATGCGCTGGCGTTGGCGTGGCGCGACGTGGTGGGGCGGCACGAGAGTTTGCGGACAGTGTTCCGTGAGGCGGACGGTGTGGCGGGTCAGGTGGTGCTGGGGGCTGATGACCCTTTGGCGGCTCTGGCCGTCGTCTCCTGCGGTTCTGTCGATGAGCTGGAGGAGGGGGTGCGGTCGGAGCAGTCGCATCCTTTCGATCTTGGGTCGGAGTTGCCGGTGCGGGCGCGGTTGTTCCGGGTGGTTGGGGGTCGGCATGTGCTGGCCTTGGTGATGCATCACATCGTGTCGGATGGCTGGTCGCACGGTCCGTTGTTGCGGGATCTGTCGGAGGCGTACCGGGCGAGGCTGGCCGGACAGTCGCCGGGGTGGGGGCCGTTGCCGGTGCAGTACGCGGATTACGCGTTGTGGCAGCGGGAGCTGCTCGGTGACGAGGGCGATCCCGGTTCCCTCGTACGCCGCGAACTCCAGCACTGGAAGGAGACCCTGCACGGAGCCCCCGAGGAACTGAACCTCCCCACGGACCGGGCCCGGCCGACCGAGGCGAGCAACCGCGGCGCGCACGCGGAGTTCATCGTGCCGGCCGGAGCCCACGCGGGCCTGTTGGACCTCGCGCACCGGCGGGGGGCGACGCTCTTCATGGCGTTGCAGGCGGGCGTCGCGGGGCTCCTCTCGCGGCTCGGCGCGGGTACGGACATCCCGCTGGGGACGGTCGTCGCGGGGCGTACGGAGGAGGAGCTCGACGAACTCGTCGGTTTCTTCGTCAACACCCTCGTGCTGCGTACCGACGTCTCCGGCGACCCCACCTTCGGCGAACTCGTCGAGCGGGTCCGCGAGAGCGACCTCACCGCGTACGCGCACCAGGACCTGCCCTTCGAGAAGCTGGTCGAAGAGCTGAACCCCGCCCGCTCCCTCTCCCGCCACCCCCTCTTCCAGGTGGACCTCGTCCTCCAGAACAACACCGCGGCCGAGTTCACCGCCCCCGGGCTGAGCGCCCGGGTCGAACTGGGCACTACCGGCACCGCGAAGATGGACCTGTCCTTCGCCTTCGAGGAGCGGTACGACGCCCAAGGCGTCCCGGCGGGGATTGCCGGCACCGTCGAGTACGCGACGGACCTGTTCGACGCGGGCACCGTCGTCACCCTCACCGAGCGCCTGGCGCGGCTGCTCACCTCCGTCGCCGCCGACCCGGACCTCCCGCTGCACCGGATCGGCATCCTCTCCCCCGCCGAGGACGTCCAGCTGCGCGAGGGCTGGATGGCGAAGGATGTGCCGCTCCCCGAGCGCACCGTGGGCGCCTTCCTGGAGGACCGGGTCGCCAGTACCCCCGAGGCCACCGCCCTCGTCACCCGCGAGGACACCCTCACGTACGCAGCGCTGAACACGCGCGTGAACCGGCTGGCCCATCACCTGGTCTCCCTCGGCGTGGGCCCGGGCACCGTGGTCGCCGCCGCGCTGCCCCGTACCACCGCGGCGGTGGTCACCTGGCTGGCCATCGCCAAGTCCGGCGGCACCTACGCGCCCATCGACCTGGAGTACCCGGTCGAGCGCATCGGCTACATCCTGCGCGACGCGGCCCCTGCCGTACTGGTCACCACCGAGGCGGCCGCCGCGGAACTGACCGCCGCGCTCGGACCGCTGCCACCGCTCGTCACCGACCAGCTCTGCGCGCACGCCCCGGAACACAACCTCGGCGACGCCGACCGGACAGCGCCCCTGCGGCTCGACCACGGCGCCTACGTCATCTACACCTCCGGCTCCACCGGCCGTCCCAAGGGCGTGACGGTCCCGCACCGGGCACTCACCAACCTGTGGACGGATCACGTCGCGACGTCCTTCCCCATCCCCCGCGCCCCGGCGGAGCGACTGCGGGTCGCCCTGTCGGCCTCCCTGTCGTTCGACACCTCGTGGGAGGGGGTGCTCGCGCTGGTCGCGGGCCACGAACTGCACCTGATCGACGAGCACACCCGCCGCGACTCCGCCGCGCTCATCCGCTACGTCACCCGGCACCGCGTCACCATGCTGGACGTGACACCGAGCTTCGCGCAGGAACTCGTCGCGCAGGGCATCCTCGACGCCGAGTCCGCGCCCAGAGTGCTGCTGCTGGGCGGAGAAGCGGTCGGCGAGGTGCTGTGGACGCAACTGAGGGACGCCCCGCACACGGTCAGCTACAACTACTACGGGCCCAGCGAGTACTGCGTCGAGGCCGCGGGCTGCGCGCTCGACGAGTACCCGTCTCCCAGCGTCGGCCGCCCCATGCCCAACACCCGCATCCACGTGCTCGACGCGCACCTGAACCCGGTGCCGCCCGGCGTCGTCGGGGAGATGTATCTCTCCGGCGCCAACCTCGCCAAGGGGTACATCGGCCGCGCCGCGCTCACCGCCGAGCGTTTCGTCGCCAACCCCTTCGGGCGGCCCGGCGAGCGGATGTACCGCTCCGGGGACTTGGCACGGTGGACGGCGGACGGCTACCTGGACTTCCTCGGCCGCGCTGACGGGCAGGTCAAGATCCGAGGCTTCCGTATCGAGCTGGGCGAGGTCGAGTCCGCCGTCGCCGGCTGTCCGGGCGTCACTCAGTCCGCCGTGGTCGTCCGCGAGGACACGCCGGGTGACAAGCGCCTTGTGGCCTACGTGGTGCCCGCGCCCGGCGGCGGGGCCGACCCCGGAGCGCTGCGCAGAAGGACCGCGCGGACCCTGCCGGAATACATGATCCCCTCAGCTTTCGTCGCCCTCACGGAACTGCCCCGCACCCAGAACGGCAAGCTGGACACCCGGGCCCTCCCGGCCCCCGACTACGCGGAGCTGGCCGCGGGACGGGCCCCGCGCTCGCCCCGCGAGGAGATCGTGGCCCAGGCGTTCGCACACGTGCTGGGGCTGGAGACGGTCTCCCTCGACGCCAACTTCTTCGAGCTGGGCGGGCACTCACTTCTCGCCACCCGGCTGGCCGCCCGCCTTCGGGCCACCCTGAGCGTCGAGATCGGGCTGAAGCAGCTCTTCGACACGCCCACCGTCGCCGGACTCGCCGAATCCCTCGGCCTGGCCGCCACCGACCGGCCCCGCCTCACCGCGGCCGCCGCCGGGGAACGCCCCACGCTGATCCCGTTGTCGTTCGCGCAGCAGCGGTTGTGGTTCATGAACCGGCTGGAGGGACCGAGCCCGACGTACAACGTCCCTTTGTTGCTCGATCTTTCGGGTCGGGTGGAGGCGGATGCGCTGGCGTTGGCGTGGTGCGACGTGGTGGGGCGGCACGAGAGTTTGCGGACAGTGTTCCGTGAGGCGGACGGTGTGGCGGGTCAGGTGGTGCTGGGGGCTGATGACCCTTTGGCGGCTCTGGCCGTCGTCTCCTGCGGTTCTGTCGATGAGCTGGAGGAGGGGGTGCGGTCGGAGCAGTCGCATCCTTTCGATCTTGGGTCGGAGTTGCCGGTGCGGGCGCGGTTGTTCCGGGTGGTTGGGGGTCGGCATGTGCTGGCCTTGGTGATGCATCACATCGTGTCGGATGGCTGGTCGCACGGTCCGTTGTTGCGGGATCTGTCGGAGGCGTACCGGGCGAGGCTGGCCGGACGGTCGCCGGGGTGGGGGCCGTTGCCGGTGCAGTACGCGGATTACGCGTTGTGGCAGCGGGAGCTGCTCGGTGACGAGGGGGATCCCGGTTCCCTCGTACGCCGCGAACTCCAGCACTGGAAGGAGACCCTGCACGGAGCCCCCGAGGAGATCGAACTGCCCACCGACCGTCCGCGGCCCGCCGTCGCGGGCTACACGGGCGGCCAGGTGCGGATCGAACTGCCCGCCGACGTGTCCGCCGGGCTGCGCCGCATCGCCCGGCAGACGGGGGCGACGCTCTTCATGGTCTTGCAGGCGGGCGTCGCGGGGCTCCTCTCGCGGCTCGGCGCGGGTACGGACATCCCGCTGGGGACGGTCGTCGCGGGGCGTACGGAGGAGGAGCTCGACGAACTCGTCGGTTTCTTCGTCAACACCCTCGTGCTGCGTACCGACGTCTCCGGCGACCCCACCTTCGGCGAACTCGTCGAGCGGGTCCGCGAGAGCGACCTCACCGCGTACGCGCACCAGGACCTGCCCTTCGAGAAGCTGGTCGAAGAGCTGAACCCCGCCCGCTCCCTCTCCCGCCACCCCCTCTTCCAGGTCTCGGTCGAACTGCACAACGCCACCGGCACGAAGACCGCGGCCGACGACGTCCTCAGCCCCCGCCCGGTCGCGCTCGACGTCGCCAAACTCGACCTGACGTGGGACTTCGTGGAGGAGGGCGAGGCCGTGAGCGGGGAACTGGGCTACGCCGACGACCTCTTCGACCGGGAGACCGCCGAACGGCTCGTCACCTGGCTCCGTCGCCTGCTGACCGCCGCGGTCACCGCGCCCGAGATGCCCGTGGCGGCGCTGCCCCTGGTGAGCGCGCGGGAGCGGCAACTGCTCCTGGAGGAGCGGCACCGAACTCAGCACGCCGACCTGGAGCGTGGTGTGGTGAGGCGGATACGCGATCACGCGCTCGCCACGCCCGAGGCGGTGGCGGTCACCGGCGGCGCCGAGGGACCGGTCACCTACCGGGAACTGACCGGCCGGGCGAGCGCCCTCTCGCGCGCGCTCGTGGACGAGGGCTGTGACGGGGACCGCGGCTTCGTCGCCGTACTCGCCGACCGCGGGGCCGGTGTCATCACCGCCCTCCTCGCCGCACTCGGGGCGGGCGCCACGTACCTCCCGCTCGACACCGAGGCCCCGCTCGCGCGCAACGCCGCCCGGCTGGCCGACACAGGGGCCCGTCACCTCGTGGTCGACGCCGCCCACGCCGAGGTCGGGCGACGACTGGCCGCGGGGGCCGCCCACCCGGTCGAGGTGGTGCCGCTCGGCGACGTGGTCGCCGACCCGCCGGAGGACCTGGCGCCGATCGCCCACGGCCCCGACGACCGGGCGTACGTCATCTTCACCTCGGGCTCCACGGGCCGCCCCAAGGGGGCGATGGTCCAGCACCGCGGTCTCGTCAACAACCTCCTCGGTGAGGCGGAGGCCATGGGGATCAGCGATCACACCGACACGGTCGTCTCCAGCGCTCCGCTGACCTTCGACATCTCGGTGTGGCAGATGCTCACGGCGCTGATCTTCGGCGGGCGCGTCCACACGGTCGAAACGGCGACCGCGCGCGACCCGCGCGCGCTGTTCGCAGCCGCCACCGCCGCCGGAGCGACCGTGCTCCAGGTGGTGCCCAGTCTGCTGCGGGCCGCGCTTGAGGAGTGGGACGCGGTGGGCGGCGCCCCGAGCGGACTGCCCCTGCGGGCACTTGCGGTCACCGGCGAGGCGCTGCCGCCCGACCTGTGCCGCGGCTGGCTGCGCCGGTACCCGCGCATCCCTCTGGTGAACTGCTACGGGCCGACGGAGTGCTCCGACGACGTCACCCAGGCGGTGATCGGCGCCGACGCCGTCCCCGAGGGTGCGCGCGCCCCGATCGGCGTCGCCACGCGCGGCATCCGGCTGTACGTGCTCGACGACCGGCTCCAGCTCGCGCCGCTCGGCGTCACCGGCGAGCTGTACATCGGCGGGGTCGGGGTCGGCCTCGGGTACCTCGCCGACGCGCCGCGTACGGCGAGCGCCTTCGTCCCCGACCCGTACGCGGTGGAGCCGGGCGCCCGGATGTACCGCACTGGCGACCTCGTGCGCTACCGGCGCGACGGCCAGCTCGAATTCCTCAGCCGGCGGGACCACCAGGTGAAGATCCGGGGCCAGCGGATCGAGCCGGGCGAGGTCGAGAGCGTACTGCTGAAGCTGGACGGGGTACGGGACGCCGCCGTACTCGCCCTGCCCGGCCCGGACGGGCAGCTCCGGCTCGTCGGCTACTACGTCGGCGAGCCCTCCCCGCGCAGGGTGCGGGACGGGCTCGCCGCGCAGGTCTCGGAGGCGATGGTGCCGGGAGTGCTGGTGCCGATGGACGCCTTTCCGCTGACCGCCAACGGCAAGCTCGACCGCGCGGCCCTGCCGGAGCCGGAACCGGCCGCCCCGCGGCCCGGCAGGGCCCCGCGCACCCCGCGCGAGGCGGCGGTGTGCGAGGTATTCGCGGAAGTGCTGGGAGTGGCCGGGATCGGCGCGGACGACAGCTTCTTCGAACGGGGAGGTCACTCGCTGCTGGCGCTGCGGCTGATGCGGCGGCTCAACGAGAGGCTCGGCACCGCTCTGCCGCTCGGTTCCCTGTTCGAGCGTCCGTCCCCCGCGGGCCTCGCCGCGCTGCTGGACGAGGGACCGCCCCCGGCGCCGCACGACGCGGGTGCGGAGCTGGCCATGCGGCTCCGGCAGGACGCCGTCCTCGACCCGGCGATCGACCCGGCGGGCAGTGCGCCCTTCGCGTACGACAGCGCGCACGATCCGCGCGCGGTGCTCCTCACGGGCGCCACCGGGTTCCTCGGCTCCTTTCTGCTGCGGGAACTGCTCCGGCGCACATCGGCCACCGTGTACTGCCTGATCAGGGCGGCCGACGACGGGGCGGCGGCGGAGCGGCTGCGGCGGATGCCGGCCGGCGCCGGGCCGGGGGAGGAAGCGTTGCGGCACCGGATCGTGCCGCTCGCCGGCGACCTGGGCGCACCGATGCTCGGCCTCGGAGCCGAGCGGTACCACGCGCTGGCCCGGGTCATCGACGCCGTGCACCACAACGGGGCGAGGGTCAACCTCGCGGAGTCGTACGAGGCACTGCGCGCGGCCAATGTCGGCGGCGTCCAGGAGATCCTTCGCTTCGCGGCGCTGCACCGGGTGAAAGCCGTGCACTACGTCTCCACGATCAGCACGGTCGTCGCCCCCGAGGGGACGCCCGAGGTGCTGCCCGAGGACTGGATCAGCGACCCGGCCCTGCTGGGTTCCAGCGGGTACGTGGCGAGCAAATGGGTGGCCGAACGGCTGGTGCTCGCGGCCCAGGAACGGGGCATCCCGGTCTCGGTGCACCGCCCATCGCGCATCGGCGGGGACACGGCGACCGGCGCGGTACGCGCCGACGACGCGTTCTGGCTGTACACGCGGGCCTGCGCCGAACTCGGTGCCCGGCCCGCACGCGGGGAGACCGGGCTGTGGGAGAGCATCGTGCCGGTCGACTTCGCGGCCCGGGCGATCGTGCAGCTCGCCCTGACCACCCCGCCGGACGGCACGGTCTACAGTCTGACCGCGGCGGAGCCCGTGTCGCTGGACGAGGTACTGGATCACACCGAGCGGGCGGGATACCCGATGGTGGAGCTGCCGTACGCGCAGTGGCGGCACCGGCTCACCGAGGCGGCCATGGCGGTGCCGGACGGGGCGCTCTCCGCGCTGCCCGCGGCCGCCGTACTCGCGGGCGGAGAGGACAGCACGCGCGGGCGCGAGCCGGTGCGCTTCGACCGGCGGAACCTGCTGCGCGGCCTCGCCGCGACCGGCATGAGCTGCCCCTCGACCAGCGCGGAACTGCTCGACCGGCAGCTCGCGTACTTCGTGCGCGAGGGCCTTCTCCCGCCGTCGGGAGCGTCTCGGAGCCCCTTGGCGACCCTGTCGTCCGCACGGCTGACGCCGTCCGCACGCTGACGCGAGTCGGGGAGGCGGGGTCCCGGGCACGGTCACCGCCCGGGACGCCCGAGTCTGCCCGTGTGGACGGATCAGCGCCGGTCCGCCCGCGCGCCGAGAACGGCCGTAGCGAGACGGAACGGGCCCGGGGCCCGGCCCCCACGAAAGGCCGGGCCCGACCCGAGTACTGTTCCGCTGGACACGGCCTAAGCGCCCGGCTCCGCCGGGGGGTTGGTCTCGCCGACGCCCTGGTCCAGCTGCTCCTTCGCGAGCAGGTAGCCGAGCTGGAGCCGGGTCCCCGCGCCCAGTCCGGCGCGGATGCGCGCCAGATGGGAGTGGTAGCTGCGCTCGCTGATGCCGATGCGCCGGGCGATTGCCGAGTCGGGCAGTCCTTGCACCAGCAGCCGCTTGATCATCTGATGAATCTTCGGCATGACCTCGGTGGAGGCTTTCGCGGCGGTGGCGGGTGCGAACGGCAGCGCGCGCTGCCAGTTCCGGTCGAAGACATCCGCGAGGAACCGTACGAGTGCCTTGTCATGGACGACGACCGCCGCCGTGCGATCGGGGCCGGAGGGCAGAATGGCCACGCAACGGTCGATGACGAACAGCCGCTCGAAGAACTCCTCCAGGGTCCTGACCTCGCCGCCGGACTCGGTCACCGCCGCCACGTATTTCTTCGTCGGCTCGCTGAAGCGCGCCGAGTGCAGATAGAGCGTCTGCATCCTTACGCCGCGGCGCAGTTGCTCCACTGCCAGCGGCAGCGCATCCTTCAGTACAGCGGCCGACCGCCCGCCACCGGGCTGGGCGGTGAGGATCTCCTCGCTGGCCTCACGACTAACCCATTGCACGAATTCACGGATCTGCGCCAGCCCGTGGATGTACTCCAGCGGATCCGGGGCACGCTGCTTCCGTGCGGTGAACATCTCCACCAGGGGCGCCAGTTCGTGCTCGACCTCGGTCGCCCTCAGCTCCAGCTGCCAGGCTTTCGCCCGCCAGCCGGAGGTGAGCCGGACCTCCACCAGCCGCGGATCGACCGGGTACAGATTCCTGGAGGCACCCGAGGCTTTCAGGAGCCCTGCCCCGACCAGCTCCGCTACCCCGGTCTCCTCCTCGGCATCCGGAGGAAGCTCGCCGTCCCGCAGCGCTCTCTCATAGACAGCCTGGGCCTCGTCGGACAGTCCCAGGATTGTTTTGTCCGATTGATCTCCCATACGCCCCCCTCGGGTTACTGCAGTACAAGAACATGATCCGCTCGGTCAATGGCGAACCCCCTCGCACACTCCATAGCCTCCTTGTCAACGGAAGTCGGCAGGTTTCAGGTAATCGGGATACGTGGGAAAAACAGGGGGAAGAATGCTTAACACCGACATCACCGCACTCCAGGTCCGGGTCCACACCTGCCGCCCTCGCGGCACGGTCCTCCGTCGTGCCGGCGCCTGGGTCCTGTCCCTCGCGGCAGCCGTCACCACTGTGCTCGCGGTGTCCGCTCGTGCCGCCGCCCCGGCAGACCTCGGCTGGGACGCGCCGGCCGCTCGTGCCGCCGCCCCGGCAGACCTCGGCTGGGACGCGCCGGCCGCTCGTGCCGCCGCCCCGGCAGACCTCGGCTGGGACGCGCCGCCGCCCCTGGCGCCGACTCCGTTTACCGCCGCATAACTGTAATACCGGAGCCAGTCTGCCTGGTGAGGAAGGGGGATGAGGAGATGCAGTTCACAGCTGAGTCCGCAGGAGGTGCGCGGGCGCCGCGAGCGACGGCCCCGGCCACGACGAACGGCCCCTTCGCGGAGGCGTTGCAAGCCGCCCGTAAACGGGCTGGCCTGACACAGGAGCAGCTCGCCGGTCTCTCCCTGGTGAGCGTGCGCGCGATCCGCGACCTCGAAATCGGACGCGTGCTGCGGCCTCGCAGGGAGACGGTCCGGCTGCTGGCGGATGCCCTGGCCCTCAGCGGCTCCCCGCGCGCGCTCCTGGAGTCGGCCGCCGGCCGCCCCGCCGGGGGAAGCGCCGTGTCCCAGATGCACCAGGAAGGTGTGGCCAGGCCGCCTGTTCCGATGGGCCCGCTCTTGGGGCGGAAGCCCGAACTGGCCATGATCAACCAAGCGTTGCTCTCGCACCACGAACGGCTGATGTGCCTGGTGGGACTCGCTGGAGTGGGCAAGACGAGGCTCGCTCTCGGGGTCGCCCACGGCTACCGCGGCGAGGGACCGCATCAGGTGCTATGGATCTCCGCGCAGGGCGAGGGGCGTGTCCCGGGCTCCCCAGGGCACGCCACCCCCCGCGAGCTGTTGACGAACTGGGCGCTGGAGCGGCTGACCACCGGCCCCATCGACGAGTTCGCGGAGCTGATCGGGCAGCGTCGCACCCTTCTCGTCCTCGACGACTACGGCCCTTCCGCTGCCGACCACGCCGCCTTGCTGCACCTGTTGGGCAGGTGTCCGGGGCTCCAGGTGCTGATTACGACGCGGACGCCGTTGCCCTTCATCGGCGCCCGCACCGTGCCGCTGGCTCCGCTCGGGATATCCGCTGCGACGGAGATGCTGCTCTCGCACCTGCGCTTCAGCAGGCCCATGCTGGCGCACACCCCCGACACCATCGAGTCGGCCACACTCATCGCCCGCGCCCTTGACGGCCATCCGCTGGCTCTGGAACTGGCGGCGGCCTGGCTCCCGCTGTACTCGCCGGAGCGGATGGCACGGACGGCGGGCAGTGCGCCGCTCGACCTCGTTCAGCCGCTCCTGCCCGGCGAAGCGGAGGCGCCGGGCGCCTCAGCCGATCTGGGCAGGCTGCTCGGCTCCGCCGTCGCCGAGCTACGCCCCGCCTCGGCCCGCGTCCTGCGGGCCCTCGCCCAACACGACGGCCCGGTGCCGACGGACCAGCTGGCGCGCGGCTTCGAAGGGCCGGTCGCCGAGATCCCGCGCCTCCTGCACATGCTGCTGCTGCGTGGCCTGATCCGGGAGGAGCCCCCGACTCCGCGGGGCGCGGCGGTGTCCGCGCTCAACCTGGTGCGGCACACTGTGCGGGCTGCCTCGGCCGTCCCCGCCCCCTCCGGGCTGCCGAGGGGACCTCTCCTCACGGCAGCGGCGCGGTGAGGTGGGCGACGGCGGGGCTGGGGGTGCCCGGTCCGCTGACAGGAGAACGGCAGGGGCGCGCGATCCGCCGGGCGGCTCTTCCCGATGTTTCACGTGGAACATCGCCCGGGGTGCGCAAAGCCCCCGGGCGGGAGTGGTCTCCGTCCGGGGGCGTACGCGTGCGGGAGGTGGGGGTCAGCCCTTCTTCGGCTCGGCGCTCGACGGGGACTCGGCGTCGAGGGAGCCGTCCACCGCGCTGAGGTGGCTGCCGCTCTCCGGGACCTCGGTGGGGGCCGGGGGCTCGACGAGCCAGTCCGGGTTCGCCTGCTTGTCCCACCACTTCCAGGCGGCGTAGGCACCGCCCGCGAGCAGGGTGACGACGGCGATGCCCTTGAAGAAGCCACCGCCGCGGCGGCGCTGGTTCTTCTTGGCGAGCTTCCGCACGTCCTTCGGCGAGACCTGGCCGCGCAGTGCGGCGAGTGCCGCGGCGCTGCGCGCGCTCGCCTCCTCCGCGACCGGGGCCGCGGCGGCGCGGGCCTGCTCGATGCGCGGGCGGGAGTAGTCGGCGGCCTGGTGGGCCGCCTTACGGGTGTGCTTGGCGGCCTTGCGGGCCTGCACCGCTGCCTGCTGCGCCGCTTCGTCGAAGCGCGGCGGGATGTGGGTACGGGCCTGCTCCAGGCGCGGGGCCAGGTAGGCGTCGTACTGGACCTTGGCCTGGTCGGCGGCCTGGGCGACCTTCGGCGCGAGCCGGGCGCGGGCCTCACCGGCGTAGAGCGTCGCGCGCTCACGGGCGGTGTCGGCGTAGGGAGCAACCGCTTCCGCGGCGTGCAGCACGCTCTCCCTCGCCGAGCCCGTCGCGGCGCGCACGCTGTCGATGCGTGTCACGGGTTCCTCCTCCTCGGTGGCGTACGGTATTTCACCTTTCCACCCCAGGCGCGATCATGCCCGCTGGATCGCCGTACGGGGGGCCAAGTGGCGGGCCATCCGGGTCAGCCGGGGTCCGGGACGGCTCGGCGGCGGGGCCGGGACGGGACCGGACGGCCGCGCTCGTTGTCGTACGGAGGTTCGAGGGGGCGTGGCCTCCGGCCCCGTCCGTGCGAGGATCGGGGCGAGAGCTTCAAGGACAACGGAAGGCACATCGTGGCTGAGCAGCTTTACGCCACCCTCAAGACCACCTTCGGCGACATCCAGGTCCGGCTGCTGCCGAACCACGCCCCGAAGACGGTCGCGAACTTCGTCGAGCTGGCCAAGGGCGAGCGCGAGTGGGTCAACCCGGCGACCGGCGAGAAGACCAACGCGCCGCTCTACGACGGCACGATCTTCCACCGCGTGATCGAGAACTTCATGATCCAGGGCGGCGACCCGCTCGGCAACGGCACCGGTGGCCCCGGCTACGAGTTCGCCGACGAGTTCCACCCCGACCTGCGCTTCGACCGCGAGTACCTGCTCGCCATGGCGAACGCGGGCCCGGGCACCAACGGCTCGCAGTTCTTCATCACCGTGAGCAAGCCGGACTGGCTGAACAACAAGCACACGATCTTCGGCGCGGTCGAGGACGAGGCGAGCCAGCGGGTCGTCGACGCGATCGCCACGACCGACACCAACCCGCGCACCGACCGTCCGCTCAAGGACGCCGTCATCGAGCACGTGGTGATCGAGAGCCGCTGAGGCCGCTCTCGCGCGTCTCGGCGCGCGGGGATTCCGCGGGCCCGAGGGTTTCGGACAGGGTTTACGGAGCCGCCGGGTCCCCAAGCGGAGCTTTCCGGCTCCCCAAGCGGGAACCAAGCGCGGCGGGAACAAAACGCCCCGTCCATCCGTCAAGGGGGACGGGGCGTGCCCACGTCCTGACCCCGCCGAGCGGCGGTGGCGCACTCGGCTCAGGGAGGAGCCCCATGGACCCGAAGGACCAGCCCGGCGGCGCCGGTGGTCCGGGCGCGGAGCCGACGGGACCGGGCGGACCCCGGGCCGAGGGACCGGGCGGACCCGGGGCGAGCGCCCCGGCGTGTTACCGCCACCCGGGCCGTGAGACGGGCATCCGCTGCACCCGCTGCAAGCGACCCATCTGCACGGACTGCATGGTCAGTGCCTCCGTGGGCTTCCAGTGCCCCGACTGCGTGCGGCAGGGCGGCGGCCCGGTGCCGGCCCCCGCGGGGGCGCCCGGTGGGGCGAGCACCGCGGCGCGGGTGCCCCGGCCGTGGCAGCGGGGTGGCGGCGGGGCCGGCGTACCGCGCGGGGACGCCCGGCCGCGCACGCTCGCGGGCGGGGTGGTGCAGGGCGATCCCCGGCTGGTCACCAAGATCCTGATCGCGCTCAACCTCGCGGTGTTCGTGCTGGTGAAGGCCGCGCCCGATTCGGTGCGGCTGCTCAACGACCTCGTCATGGTCGGCCGTTTCCCGACCTACCCCGAGCCCATCGGGGTCGCCGAGGGCGAGTGGTACCGACTGCTCACCGCCACCTTCCTGCACGAGGAGGTGTGGCACATCGGGCTCAACATGCTGAGCCTGTGGATGCTCGGTGGCCCGATCGAGGCGCTGCTCGGCCGGGCTCGCTTCCTCACCCTCTACCTGCTGGCGGGAGTGGGCGGCAGCGTCGCCTCGTTCCTCTTCGCCAGTCCGCTGGCCGCCTCGCTCGGTGCCTCCGGCGCGATCTTCGGTCTCTTCGGCGCGACCGGCATCCTCGTGCTGCGTGTCCGCGCCGACTTCCGGCCGTTCCTCGCGTTGCTCGTGATCAACCTGATCATCACCTTCGGCTGGAGCAACATCGCCTGGCAGGCGCACATCGGCGGCCTCGTCGTCGGCACGCTCGTCACCGCCGGTCTCGTCTACGCGCCGCGCGGCCACCGCGCGCTCGTGCAGTGGGGGACGTGCGCCCTCGTCCTCGCCGGGCTCGTCGTCTGCGTCCTCGCCCGGACCGCGGCCCTCACCTGACACCCCCGGCCGTCCCCGCCTGGCCCCTCACCTGAGCGGCCCCCCGCTCCCCGCTTATGCACAGGTGTTCGAATGTTCGGGCGGAGTTGTCCACAGCTCGTACACGGGAGGCGGCGCGGGGTGTGGATTCGGTGCGGAGTTCACCGGGTGGCTGCTGCCGTACATACCGTGACCTGCGGTTTCGGGAGGGGTGCTCCGCATGGACCGGCATTCGAACGTGCGCGCTAGGGGGGGCTGGCGGTGCCCTCGGCAGTCATACCGGCGTCAACTCTCCGAGAGTTATCCACAGATCGTCTGAACTTTTCCCCAGTGTGGATAGCGCTGTGGATAACTCAGGGCAGGGCTTGTGTGCCGACGGGTCCGCGGGCATGCCGAAGGCCGGAGTCCCGTTGGATCAGGACCCCGGCCGCTGCGGCCCGCGCGCTACTTCCAGCGGGTCGATACGCCGAAGCCCGCGGCGATGAAGCCGAAGCCGACGAGGATGTTCCAGTTGTCGAGCGAGTCGATCGGCAGACTGCCGTCCGTCACATAGAAGACGACGATCCAGGCGAGCCCGAGGGCGAACATCGCCAGCATCAGCGGGGCGACCCAGCTTCCGTTGCTGAGCTTGACCGTCGTGGCCTGCTGCTTCGCGGCCGGCGGCGGCGTGTAGTCGGCCTTCTTGCGGATACGGGACTTCGGCACGAGGGGGCTCTCCTGTCGATGCGCTGTTCGGTGCGGAGCCGTGCGAGGCCGGCCGCAGGGAACGGGGCGGGCGCTCTTCGGGCGCTCGGGCGGACCCCGGGGCCCTCCGGGCGTCCGTTAGCGTAGTGCTTCCACGGCGCCGAAGGAGATCAGGGTACGTTGAGCAATTCTGCCGACTCCCCCCCGAAGCGATCCAGCCCCGGAGGCCACGGGTTCCGCTTCCGCCCCGCGAGAATCCTCACGCTCGCGGTCTTCGCCCTCGCCGGGCTGATCTTCTTCACGAGTTTCCACACCGCGCGCGGCACCAACATCCGTACCGACGCCTCGCTCCTCAAGCTCTCCGACCTCATCAAGGAGCGCAGCGACAAGAACGGCGACGCCGAGCGCGAGAACACCGCGCTGCGCCGTCGCGTCGAGTCGCTCGCCGCCCGCGACGACGGACGCAGCGAGGCCGAGGACGAGCGGCTGACCAGGATCGAGGACAGCGCGGGCACCCGTCCCGTACGCGGCAAGACCGTGTCCGTCACGCTCCAGGACGCGCCGCCGGACGCCGGTCCCAAGCTGCCGGGCTACCCGGAGCCGCAGCCCAATGACCTCGTCATCCACCAGCAGGACCTCCAGGCGGTCGTCAACGCGCTGTGGCAGGGCGGGGCGCGCGGCATCGAGGTCATGGGGCAGCGGCTCATCTCCACGAGCGCGGTGCGCTGCGTGGGCAACACCCTGATCCTCCAAGGCCGCGTCTACTCGCCGCCCTACAAGATCACCGCCGTCGGTGACCCCGACAAGCTGCGCACGGCCCTCTCGGAGTCCTCCGCGATCCAGAACTACATGCTCTACGTCAACGCCTACGGGCTCGGCTGGAAGGCCGAGGACGAAGGCACCAAGACCCTCCCCGGCTACACGGGCACCGTGGACCTGCACTACGCGGAGCCGGTGGACTGAGAGCCCGCGTGAGAAAGCCCTCGTGATGCGCCGTGAGGCCCCGCGAGACCCCCGTCAGGCCGCGCGAGACCCCCGTCAGGCCGCGCGAGGTCCCGCAGGGTAAAGAACAACCTCGCGCCGCACCAAGGCTTTCCGCAGCACGCCCACGCGGCGGGCCCGCCTCCCCTTAGGCTGGGGCCGCACCCCCGCGCCTTCGGGAAGGCCCGGGGGGACGGCCAGGAACGGCCGGGCGACAACAGCGACAAGAGCGACACGGACGACGGCAGGGGCGGCGCGGCACATGTACGGGTGGATCTGGCGGCACCTGCCGGGCAACGCGTGGACCAAGGCGCTCCTCTCGCTCGTCCTCGCCCTCGCCGTGGTCTTCCTCCTCTTCCAGTACGTCTTCCCGTGGGCGGAGCCGCTGCTCCCCTTCAACGACGTCACCGTCGACCAGGGAATGCGAGCAGTGCGATGACCACCGAGGCCCCCGCCCGTACCGCGAGCCGGGTGCTCGTCGTCGACAACTACGACAGCTTCGTCTTCAACATCGTCCAGTACCTCCACCAGCTCGGCGCCGTGTGCGAGGTGCTGCGCAACGACGAGGTGAGCACCGCCGACGCCGATCCCGCGCGCTACGACGGCGTCCTGCTCTCCCCGGGCCCCGGCACCCCCGAGGAGGCCGGGGTGTGCGTCGAGATGGTGCGGCACTGCGGTGCCACCCGGCTGCCGGTCTTCGGGGTCTGCCTCGGGATGCAGTCGATGGTCGTCGCGTACGGGGGCGTCGTGGGCCGGGCCCCCGAGCTGCTCCACGGACGGACCTCCGAGGTGCTCCACGAGGGCGGCGGCGTCTTCTCCGGGCTCCCCTCGCCCTTCACCGCGACGCGGTACCACTCGCTCGCCGCCGAGCCCGCCGAGCTGCCCGCCGTCCTGGAGGTCACCGCGCGCACCCGCGACGGGATCATCATGGGCGTACGCCACCGTGAACACGCGGTCGAAGGCGTGCAGTTCCACCCCGAGTCGGTGCTCACCGAGCACGGGCACCTCATGCTCGCCAACTGGCTCACCGCCTGCGGCGACCCGGGCGCGGTCGGCCGCTCGGCCGGACTCGCGCCGGTGGTGGGCAGGGCCTCGGCGTGACCGCGCTGCGGCCCGAGCACGAGACGGGACGCGAGCCGGAGGCGCCGTTAACGGACACGCCGGTCATGGGCACGCCGGTACTGCCGCAGACGCCCGTACCGTCGGAGGCGCTCGTACCGCCGGAGGCGGCGGTACGGGACGAGGCGACGATGGCGCTGCGGCTGCCCGGGGACCTCGCCGAGGCCCGTACGGCGATCCCCGCGCCCGCGCGGGCCCTGGGCGAGGGCCGTGCCGCGCGCCGCCGTGCCGCCGCGAAGGGCGGCCGTGGCCGCCGCCGGGCCGCGGGACACCGCCGCGCCGCCGCGAGTGCCACCCCCGACGCGAGCGCCGCCGCCTCGCCGGACGGGCGCCCGCTGAGCCGTGTCGAGGCGCGCAGGGCGGAGCGGGCGCGCAGGCCGAGCGCCGGGACCCGGGCGAGCGCGGCGCTCGGCGAGGGCTTCATCACGCTGGGCCTCGTGATGCTCCTCTTCGTCGCGTACCAGCTGTGGTGGACGAACGTGCGCGCGCACCACGAGGCGAACGGGGCCGCGCACCGGCTCCAGGACGACTGGGCCGACGGCAAGCGCAGCCCCGGCGTCTTCCAGCCCGGCGAGGGCTTCGCGATCCTCACGATCCCCAAGCTCGACGTCGTCGTGCCGATCGCCGAGGGCGTCAGCAAGGCGAAGGTCCTCGACAAGGGGATGGTCGGCCACTACGGGCAGGGCGCGCTCAAGACCGCGATGCCGGCCGCGAAGAGCGGCAACTTCGCGCTCGCGGGGCACCGCAACACGCACGGAGAGCCCTTCCGGTACCTCAATCGGCTCAAACCCGGTGACCCGATCGTCGTAGAAACTCGCGATACGTATTTCGTGTACAAGATGACGAGCGTCCTGCCGCAGACCTCGCCCGCGAACACCGCCGTCCTGCGCCCCGTACCGGCCGGATCGGGCTTCACGGGGCCGGGCCGCTACCTCACCCTGACGACCTGCACCCCCGAATTCACCAGTACGTACCGGATGATCGTCTGGGGCAAGATGGTCGAGGAACGACCGCGCGGCGAAGGCAAGCCCGACGCGCTGCTGTGAGCGGGCGCGCGGGCCGAGGAACGGGGCGTACACAGTGTCGGCAACCAGAAACGAGGCAGCGCCGGCGGACGGCGCGGACACGGGGCCGTCCGCGCCCGCCGGGCGACCGCGCCGGAGCAGGGCCGCCGGGTTCGTCGGCTTCCTCGGCGAGCTGCTGATCACCGCCGGGCTCGTCCTCGCCCTCTTCGTCGTCTACTCGCTGTGGTGGACGAACGTCGTCGCCGACCACGAGGCGGACCGGCAGGGCGACCGCGTGCGCGACCACTGGGCACAGCAGCCGAAGCAGGGGCCCGGGGCGCTCGACACGAAGAGCGGCATCGGCTTCCTGCACGTACCGGCGATGAAGAACGGCGAGGTGCTGGTCAAGAAGGGCACCTCGACGGACATCCTCAACGACGGAGTCGCCGGTTACTACACCGACCCGGTCAAGTCCGCGCTGCCGCAGGACGAGAAGGGGAACTTCACGCTCGCCGCGCACCGCGACGGGCACGGCGCGAAGTTCCACAACATCGACAAGCTCAAGAAGGGCGACTCGATCGTCTTCGAGTCGAAGACCCGCTGGTACGTCTACCGCGTCTTCGCGATCCTCCCGCAGACCTCGAAGTACGACGTCGAGGTGCTCGACCAGGTGCCGAGGAAGGCGGGCGTGAAGAAGCCCGGCAGGTACATCACGCTCACGACGTGCACGCCGGTCTACACGTCGAACTACCGCTACATCGTGTGGGGAAAACTGGAGCGGGTCGATCCTGTCGACGCGAAGCGGACGCCGCCGGTGGAGCTGCGGTAGCGAACGGACGAGGACGTCTGCGCGTACGAGGAAGGGGCGCCCCCGCGATGGGGGCGCCCCTTCCTCGTACGCCTGCGAGCCGTAGTACGCCCGCGAGCCGTACCGCCTGCCGGCTACCGGCTCACGGCATCGTGAAGACCGTCACCGGCGTGTTCTTGTCGACCTCCGAGCCCGGTCCCGGGTTGGAGTTGATGACCTTGGAGCCCGGGTCGCTGGGCAGGCCCGGCTGGACGTTCACCTGGAGGCCGAGGCCGCCGAGGATGCCCTGGACCTCCTGGAGGGTCTTGCCGCCGATGTCGTCCGGGATCTTGACCTTCTCGGGCTCGGCCGGCTTCTTGGCCTGCGAGAGGGTCACCACGGAGCCCGGGTCGGCCTGCGTGTTCGGCTGGAGGCTCTGCTCGAAGACGGTGCCCTCGGGGACGGTGTCGTTCTCCTTCTCGACACAGTTCGCCTTGAGACCGCTCTCCTCCAGCTGGGCCGTCGCGTCGTCGCAGCTCTGGTTGACGACACTCGGGACCGTGACCGTCTTCTTCGCGCGGGCGACGGTGAGCGTGATCGTCTTGCCGATCTGGAGGTCGGTGTCACCGTTCGGGCTCTGCTCGATGACCACGCCCTCCTTCTGCTCCGACTCCTTCGTCTCCTGCTTCACCTCGAAACCGAGCTTCTGGAGCTTGGCCTGCGCCGTCTCGTAGGTGAGCCCGGTGACGTCGGGGACGGTCTCCTTGGGGGCGCCCGTGGAGATGGTGAGCGTGATCGTGGAGCCCTTGTCGACCTCCGTGCCCGCGACCGGGTCCTGCTTGCAGACCTTCTTCGCGGGCTGGTCCTTGCAGGGCTCGCTGACCCGCTTCAGGTCGAAGTCGCCGCTGTTCTGGGCCATGAGCTTCGCCTCGGCGAAGGTCTTGCCGACGTAGCTCGGCGCGGCGACCTTGTCGTTCCCCTTGTCGTCGCCCCCGATGAACTTGCTGCCGATGAGGATCGCGCCGACGAGGACGAGGACACCGGCGACGACGAGGAGGATCGTCGAGGTGTGGTTCTTCTTCGGCGGGGCCTGCCGGCGCCGTCCGCGCGGCTCCTCGCCGTAGCCGTAGCCGCCGTCGTCCGGGTTGACCGGGGGCAGCATCGAGGTGGGCCCCGCGCCGTTCTGCGCGTTGAACGCCTGCGTCGGCTGGTCGCCGCCGTAGCCGTAGCCGCCGCCCGCGCCCGCCATGCCCATCGCGGCGCTCGCGGCGACGGGGCGGCCTTCGAGGAGCGCCTCGATGTCGGCGCGCATGTCGTCGGCGGACTGGTAGCGGTAGTTGGGGTCCTTCACGAGCGCCTTGAGCACGATCGCGTCCATGTCGGGCGTGATCTCGGGGTCGAAGACGCTCGGCGGCTGCGGCTCCTCCCTCACGTGCTGGTAGGCGACCGCGACGGGCGAGTCCCCGATGAACGGGGGCCGTACGGTGAGCAGTTCGTAGAGCAGACAGCCCGTCGAGTACAGGTCGGAGCGCGCGTCGACCGTCTCGCCCTGGGCCTGCTCGGGGGAGAGGTACTGCGCGGTGCCGATGACGGCGGCGGTCTGCGTCATCGTCATACCGGAGTCGCCCATCGCGCGGGCGATGCCGAAGTCCATGACCTTGACCTGTCCGGTGCGCGTCAGCATGACGTTCGCGGGCTTGATGTCGCGGTGCACGATCCCGGCGCGGTGCGAGTACTCCAGCGCCTGGAGGATGCCGATGGTCATCTCCATCGAGCGCTCGGGCAGCAGCTTGCGCCCGGAGTGCAGCAGCTCGCGCAGCGTCGAGCCGTCCACGTACTCCATGACGATGTACGGGATCGAGACGCCGTCGACGTAGTCCTCGCCGGTGTCGTAGACCGCGACGATCGCCGGGTGGTTGAGCGAGGCGGCGGACTGGGCCTCACGCCGGAACCGGGCCTGGAACGAGGGATCACGGGCGAGATCGACGCGCAGGGTCTTGACCGCTACGGTGCGGCCGAGACGGGTGTCGTGGGCGAGGTACACCTCGGCCATGCCACCGCGGCCGAGCACGTGGCCCAGCTCGTACCGGCCGCCGAGGCGACGCGGCTCTTCCATAACTGATCCAGCCCTCTCCGTCGATCCCGACCGCACCCGTGTGTGGTCCGGCGGTGTGCTGTCCGGCTTACCGTACCCGTCCCGTACCACGCCTCCCGGCCCGGACCGGGAAGCTGATACCGGACCGGTACCGCCACGTGCGCGGATGCGGCCGGCCCGTGACCGGCTTCACCCGTGAGGGGCGATTTCGGTCACTGCCTCCACGGCGGGGTCCCTGCCCCCGGGGCACGCGGGGGTCACTTCTTGATGACCGCCTCCATGACCGACTTCGCGATCGGCGCGGCGAGGCCGCCGCCGGAGATGTCGTCGTGGTTGGCGGAGCCGTCCTCGACCACGACGGCGACGGCGACCGGGGACCCCTGGTCGGTCTTGGCGTAGCTGACGAACCAGGCGTAGGGCAGCTCGCTGTTGGCGACACCGTGCTGCGCCGTACCCGTCTTGCCGCCCACGGTGACGCCGGGGATCTTCGCGTTGGTTCCCGTGCCCTCGTTGACGACGGTCTCCATCATCGACTGGAGCTTCTGCGCGTTCTCCGCCGACAGCGGGCGGCTCATCTCCTTCGGCTCGGTCTTCTCGATCGTGTCGAGGCTCGGCGACTGGAGCTCGCTCACCATGTACGGCTTCATGAGCTTGCCGTCATTGGCGACCGCCGAGGCGACCATGGCCATCTGGAGCGGGGTCGCCGCCGTGTTGAACTGGCCGATGGAGGACTGCGCGACGCCGTCGGGCGTCATGTCCTTGGAGAAGTTCGAGGCGGCGGAGCGCACCGGGACGTCGTGCTTGGCGTTGAAGCCGAACTTCTCGGCCTCCTCCAGCATCGCGTCCTGGCCGAGGTCGGCGCCGATCTTGCCGAAGACGGTGTTGCACGAGTACTTGAGCGCGTTGCGCAGCGTCGCGTCCTTGCAGGGGATGCTCCCCTCGTTGGGCAGCGGCGTGTTCGTGCCGGGCATGATCCACGGCAGCGGCGTGTCCGTCTTCTGGTCCGGCTGGTACTTGCCGCTCTCCAGCGCCGCCGCCGCCGTCACCACCTTGAAGGTCGAGCCCGGCGGGTACGTCTCGCGCAGCGCGCGGTTCATGAGCGGCTTGTCCTTGTCCTTCTCCAGCTTCGAGAAGGTCTCGCCGTCCTTGGTGGAGATCCCGGCGAAGGACGAGGGATCGTACGAGGGCGTCGAGGCCAGCGCCAGGATCGCGCCCGTCGAGGGGTCGATCGCGGCGACCGCGCCCTTCTTGGAGCCGAGCCCGTCGAACGCGGCCTTCTGCGCGGCGGTGTTGATCGTCGTGACGACGTTGCCGCCCTGCTTCTTCTTGCCGGTGATCATGTCGAGCGTGCGGCGGAAGAAGAGCCGGTCGTCGTTGCCGGTGAGGATGTCGTCGTTGAGGCTCTCCAGCTGCGTGGCCCCGATGAGCTGCGAGGAGTAGCCGGTCACCGGCGCCCACATGGGGCCGTTCTTCCAGGTCCGCTTGTACTTGTAGCTGATCCCGTTGGTGTTCTTCGAGCCGGTCACCGGCTTGCCGTCGGCGATGATGTCGCCGCGCGGTTGGGCGTAGCGCTCGATGGTGACGCGGGGATTGGCCTCGTCGCTCTGGAGGCTGTCGGCCTTGACGTACTGGATCCAGTTGTCGCGCAGCAGCAGGGCCAGGACGAGCAGCCCGCAGAAGATCGCGATACGGCGGAGCGGCTTGTTCACGGGCGGACCACCTGCGTCATCTCGGCATCGGAGTTGGGAGCGGGCGCTGGGGCCGGTCTGCGGGCGGTGTCGCTGATGCGGAGCAGGATGGCGAAGAGCGCCCAGTTGGCGATGATCGAGGAACCGCCCGAGGCGAGGAAGGGCATCGTCATACCCGTGAGCGGGATGAGGCCCATGACGCCGCCCGCGACGACGAAGACCTGGATCGCGAAGGCGCCGGAGAGTCCCGCGGCGAGGAGCTTGCCGAAGGGGTCGCGGGCGGCGAGCGCGGTGCGCATGCCTCGTTCGACGACCAGCGCGTAGATGATCAGGAGGGCCATGATGCCGGTGAGCCCGAGTTCCTCGCCGAAGGTCGCGAGGATGAAGTCGGAGTTCGCCGCGAAGCCGATGAGGTCGGAATTGCCCTGACCGAGGCCGGTGCCGAGGGTGCCGCCCGAGCCGAAGGACCACAGCGCCTGCATGGACTGCTCGGTGTGGCCGAGGACACCCTTCTGACTGAGCCGGAACTCGTTCATCGGGTCGAGCCACGCCTGGACGCGCTGGTGCACGTGCGGTTCGAAGGAGGCGACGCCGACCGCGCCGACCGCCGACATCAGCAGACCGAAGATGATCCAGCTCGTGCGCTCGGTCGCCACGTACAGCATGACGACGAACATCCCGAAGAAGAGCAGCGAGGTACCGAGGTCGGTCTCGAAGATCAGGATGAGGATCGACACGACCCATACGACGATGATCGGGCCGAGGTCGCGCCCGCGCGGCAGGTAGACGCCGAGGACGCGGCGGCTCGCGAGGGCGAGCGCGTCCCGCTTCACCATGAGGTAGCCGGAGAAGAAGACCGCGATGACGATCTTGCCGAACTCGGCGGGCTGGATCGAGAAACTGCCGACGTGGATCCAGATCTTCGCGCCGAACGTCGAGGGCGCCCCGAGCCCCGGCACGAGCGGCAGGAGCAGCAGGACGAGCGCGCCGACCATCGAGATGTACGTGTACCGCTGAAGGATGCGGTGGTCCTTGAGGACCAGGAGCACCCCGGCGAAGAGCGCGATGCCGATCGCCGAGTACATGAGCTGCTTGGGCGCGGCGGGTGCGAAGGTCCTCGCCTGCTGGAGCCGCTCGGACTGGTCCAGCCGCCAGATGATCACGAGCCCCAGCCCGTTGAGGAGCGTCGCGAGCGGCAGGAGCAGCGGATCGGCGTACGGGGCGAAGCGGCGCACCGCGAGGTGGGCGACGCCCGCGAGGAGGCCGAGGCCGATCCCGTAGCCGAGCAGGCCCGCGGGGAGGGAGCCGTCGATCGCGAGCCCGACGTTCGCGTAGGCGAAGACGGGGATGACGACGGCGAAGACGAGAAGGGCGAGTTCGGTGTTGCGGCGGCTGGGCGCGCCGATGGAACCGATGGTCGAGGTCTGTGTCGTACTGCTGCTCATGGTGTGATCCGGCCCCCTGTGGCGCTTACTGCTTTCCGCACAGCGGGACCAGCTTCTGCTCTTCCTCCGAGAGGCTGGGGCCGGGCGACGGGCTTGCTGCGGTCGTGGTGGCGTGCCAGGCGACGGGGTTCGCGGTGCTCGTGCCACCGGGCGTGGCGCCCGGGGTGGCGCCCTGCGGGGTGCCCGCGCTGCCCTGCTGCTCCTTCTCCCGCTGCTCCTTCGCGCGCTTGTCCCTGGCCTCCTTCTCGGCCTGGGCCTTCGCGGCGGCCTTGCGGCGCTCGGCGTCCTTCTTGCACGCCCCGGCCTGGGTGTCCAGCTCGTCGATCTTCTTCTGGGCCTCGGCGCGCGAGGACTCCGTGATCGTGCTCTCGACCTGCTTCTGCTGGTAGGGCGGCAGGTACTTGAGTTCGATCTCGGGGTGGGAGCGGTCGACCTTCGAGAGGTCGATCCAGGCCAGGTCCTGGCTGATGCCCTGGTAGAGGGCGACGTGGTCGTCCTCGACGCCCACGTAGTACTGGTTCTGGGTCCAGCGGTAGCCGCCGTAGAGGCCGCCGCCGATCACGGCGAGCGCGACGACGGTCCACAGGCTCCGCTTGAGCCAGCGCCTGCCGCCGCGCGGTTTGCCGTACTCGCCTTCGTCATCCCAGTCCTCGGGGGCGTACGAGGGCGCGGCGCCGGAGCCCGCGGAGCCGTAGCCGCCGGGGCCCTGGGCCTGGCGGCCGAGGCCCGAGGCGCGACCGGCCGGGGTCTGCATCGCGCCGTCGTCGTGGGACTGGTGCTGGTTCTCCGCCACGGCGCCGACGACGACGGGGGTGTCGTTGAGGGCGACGGACATGGTGTCGGCGTGGTCGACGTCGAGGACGTCGGCGACGATGACCGTCACGTTGTCGGGGCCGCCGCCGCGCAGCGCGAGCTGGATCAGGTCCTGGACCGTCTCCTGCGGGCCCTGGTAGCTGGCGAGCGTCTCCTCCATCGTCTGGTGGCTGACGACGCCGGAGAGACCGTCGGAGCAGAGCAGGTAGCGGTCGCCGGGCCGTACCTCGCGGATCGAGAGGTCGGGTTCGACCTGGTCGGCGCTGCCGAGGTTGCGCATGAGCAGCGAGCGCTGCGGGTGCGTCGTGGCCTCTTCCTCGGTGATCCGGCCCTCGTCGACGAGGCGCGCGACCCAGGTGTGGTCCTGGGTGATCTGGGTGAGGACGCCGTCGCGCAGCAGGTACGCGCGCGAGTCCCCGACGTGGACGAGGCCGAGGCGCTGACCGGTCCACAGCAGCGCGGTGAGCGTCGTGCCCATGCCGTCGAGCTGGGGGTCCTCCTCGACCATGAGGCGCAGCCGCTCGTTGGCGCGCTGCACGGCGACGCCGAGCGAGGTGAGGATGTCGGAGCCGGGGATCTCGTCGTCGAGATCGACGAGCGAGGAGATCACCTCGGAGCTGGCCACCTCGCCCGCCGCCGCGCCGCCCATGCCGTCGGCGATGGCGAGCAGCCGGGGACCGGCGTAGCCGGAGTCCTCGTTGCCCTGACGGATCATGCCCTTGTGCGAGCCGGCGGCGAAACGCAGGGAAAGACTCATGCGTACCTCGCCTCTCGGCTGGTCCGGGGACAACCGGTCCTGTCGAGCCACACTGCCCACCCTCCGGTCGGGAGCACGGTCGGTTCCGCGTCGGGGACCGCCGCGGCGGACGCCTTCGTGACCGCCGGGGTTCGCTCGCTCCGCTCGCTCATCTGTCGTACTACTTCCGCAGCTCGATCACGGTCTTGCCGATGCGGATCGGCGCGCCCAGCGGGACGGGGACCGGCGTGGTGAGCCGGTTGCGGTCCAGGTAGGTGCCGTTGGTGGAACCGAGGTCCTCGACGATCCACTGCCCGTCGCGATCGGGGTAGATCCTGGCATGGCGGCTGGAGGCGTAGTCGTCGTCGAGGACGATCGTGGAGTCGTGCGCGCGGCCGAGCGTGATGGTCTGCCCCTGGAGGGCGACCGTCGTGCCCGTGAGACTGCCCTCGCTGATGATCAGCTTGGTGGGCGCGCCCCTGCGCTGCCTGCCGCCCTGCTGCTGGCGCTGCGGCGGGGGGCTGCTCGCGGCGCGTGCCCGGCCCCCGTCGCCACCCCCGCGCTGGGCCCGGCGCTGCGAACCGCGCTGGGTGACGCGCGTACCGAACAGGTCGCTGCGGATGACCTGGACGGCCACGATGACGAACAGCCACAGAACAGCCAGGAAACCCAGCCGCATGACCGTCAGGGTCAGCTCTGACATTGCCCCCGCTTCACCCTTCGGCTTGCCGGAAAATAATGGTCGTGTTGCCCACGACGATCCGTGAGCCGTCGCGGAGCGTAGCGCGGGTGGTGTGCTGCCCGTCCACCACGATGCCGTTGGTGGACCCGAGATCCTGGATCGTCGAGGGCGTTCCGGTCCGGATCTCGCAGTGCCGGCGCGAGACGCCGGGGTCGTCGATCCGCACATCGGCTTCGGTGCTGCGGCCGAGCACCAGCGTCGAGCGGGTGATCTGGTGGCGGTTGTTGTTGATCTCCACCCAGCGTCTGGTCCGGTCCTGCCCGCCGAAGCCGCCGCCGGGCACGGGCGCGGGGCGCACGGGCTGGGCGTGGGGCTGGCCGGGGGGCGGGCCCTGGGGCATCGGCGGCGCGCTCGCGGGGCGGGGCGGGTAGCCGTAGCCGGGCGGTGCGGCCTGGGGCGGCTGCGGGTGCGACTGCTGGTACGGCTGCTGCGGGGCCTCGGCGCTGGTGCTGGAGGCGAGCGTGCGGCTGCGGACGCGGTAGAGGCCGGTGTCGAGGTCCTCGGCGCGCTCCAGATGGACCTTGATGGTGCCCATGAAGGTGTACCGCTGCTGCTGCGCGTAGTCGCGCACCATGCCCGCCAGCTCGTCGCCGAGCTGTCCGGAGTACGGGCTGAGGCGCTCGAAGTCGGGGGCGCTCAGCTCGACGATGAAGTCGTTGGGCACGACGGTCCGGTCACGGTTCCAGATCGTCGCGTTGTTGTCGCACTCGCGCTGAAGCGCTCCGGCGATCTCGACGGGCTGCACCTCGGACTTGAAGACCTTCGCGAAGGTGCCGTTGACCAGACCTTCGAGGCGCTGCTCGAACCGTTTCATGACTCCCATGAGGGCACCTCCCAAGCCGTGCTCGTCGCTGTACTACGTCTGTACCGCGTCTTGTACTTCGTCCGTGCTGCTGCGGTTCTGTCGCTGTCCTGCTCCGGGTCCGCCCCGGTCCTGCTACTGGTACTGCTTACTGATCGTATCCACGCGCGGGGAAAACGGGTGGTTCCCCCTGTCGCCCCCGGTCACGAGTGTCGCCCCTCACAAGACGTACCCGCCGACAGCGCCGCGAGTGCGCCGAATCCGGTACAGATACGCGGCGTTGGACCGTGGGCCGCTTCCGTCCCCGCCCTCTCGAACAGGGATCGTAAAGCCGCTCACCGCCCAGTGTCCCCCACCTCGGCCACGAGCTGCGCGGGGGCGGGGTCGGGGGGCGGGAGCGAAGGGGGCGGGTGGGGGCGCTTCGGGTGGGGGCGGGGGGCCGCGTACGGGGGGCGGGGGCGCGTACGAGGGCGGGGCGGCTCCTTGTCGCGTTGGTGCGGCGGGGGCGGGGGCGCCGCGTACGGGGGCGGGCTTCGTGGGCGGGTGGCGGGGTGTTTCGGCGGCGGTCGGCGGGGTGGTGGGGGTCACCGGAAGCGAGATGAATCCGACCCGGTCAGCGTGCTAATCTTCTGATGTCGCCAGGGCAACACGGCGGCAACACCCAATTTGCGCGGGTGGCGGAATAGGCAGACGCGCTGGATTCAGGTTCCAGTGCCCGAAAGGGCGTGGGGGTTCAACTCCCCCCTCGCGCACACAGTAAGAGGCGGCACCGTGAAAACGGTGCCGCCTCTTTTCGTACGGCCGCTGTGAGTTCAGCCACTGCTGACGCCGCTGAGCCGGTGGGTGCGGGGTCCGGGACGGGCCCCGGACCCCGCGCCGCCGGAGCGTGAGCTCTCACACAGCCAGCTCTCCCACGCCCAGCTTTCACACAGCCAGCTTTCACACAGCCAGTCGCGCGGCCAGCGCCTTCGCCTTGACGTCCGCTTCCTCGAAGGCCTTCTCCCGGCTCGCCCGCGCCAGCGGCCGCAGCTCCGCCAGCTCCTCCTTCACCGGTGCCAGCGTCAGCTCGGGCACGATGAAGTCGACCTCGGCACCCAGCATCCCGGTGAGCACCTTCTCGACGTAGTTCGTCACGAACTCGAAGCTCTCGCGCGGCGTCCCGGGCGCGTACGAACCGCCACGGCTCGCGATCACGGTGAACGGCAGCCCCTTGACGGTGCCCTCGGCGCCACCGGTGCGCCCGACCACGATGACCTGGTCCAGCCACGCCTTGAGCGTCGAGGGGATCGAGAAGTTGTACATGGGCGCGGCGAGCAGCACCGCGTCGGCGGCCTCCAGCTCGGCGACCAGCTCCTCGCGCGCCGCGACGGCCGCGCGCTGCTCCTCGGTGTGCCGCTCGGCGGGCACGAGGCCGGCGGAGAGGGCGTCCCAGTCGAGGTGCGGCACGGGGTGGGCGGCGAGGTCGCGGTGGACGACGGTGCCGCCCGGGTGCGCCTCCAGCCAGTTCTTGACGAAGGCCGCGCCGACCTCGCGCGAGGAGGACTGCTGAGGGGCGAGGGCCGAGTCGATGTGCAGCAGGGTTGCCATGGGGACTCCAGGTGTGAGGTGCGTCGTACTCCGGGCGGTACGGCGAGGCATGCCGGGGGCATGCCGGGGGCATGCCGATGCGTGAACTTTTCTCTGGAACTAGTAATAACACAGGTGCTTACTTTTCCGCAGTAGTCAGCTGGCGGGCGGTACCCTGGGAGGCATGGCGGAGAAGGCGGCGGAGAGCGACGCGGCGTGCACCGAGGTCGGCAGAGGGATGACCCTCGTCTTCAACCTGCTGGGCAAACGCTGGACCGGGCTGATCGTCGCCGTGCTGATCCCGGGTCCCGCGCACTTCGCCGATCTGCGCCGGGCCGTTCCCGGCATCAGCGAGCGGATGCTCTCCGACCGCCTCACCGAACTCGCGGGCGCGCGCCTCGTCGTACGCGAGGTGGACGAGGGCCCACCGCTGCGCGTCAGCTACCGCCTCACCGAGGCCGGCGAAGCGCTCGGCCCCTCGCTCGCCTCGCTCGGCGACTGGGCGGAGCACTACCTGGAGGACGTGGGCTCCCCCTGCACGGCGGCCCGCGCGGCGGCCCGCCGGGCGACGGGGGACGCGGACGCGGGGTGCTGAGGCACGGGGCCTGCCGCCGCTGAGGCGCGTGGGCCGGCGACGGCGGCGGTGGAATCCGCGTCGTAGGGTGCCTGCCACGCGTACGTCGTAGGGTGCCTGCCACACGTACAGCGCCCGGAACCCGTACCCCGTGGGAACGGGAACCCCGTGGGAACGGGAGGGCGCGCGGACGAGGGGGCGGTCGGCGCATGACGGAGACGGTGGCGACGGACACGGCGGCGGAGAACCGCGCGGGAGGGGCGCCCCGAACGGGGGTGGGCGCCGCGATTCGTACGGCGGTGGGCGCCGCGTCCCGTACGGAGGCGGGCGCCGCGACGAGTACCGAGGGCCCGGCGGTGATACCTGTCGCAGCGGGCGCCGAGGCGGGGCCGGGGCGGATACCCGAGGTGGCCGGTTTCGCGCGGCGCAGTGGCGCCGGGGGTGGGAAGGCGTACGGGAAGTCGCTGCGCGAGCGGGTGCCGCGCGCCGCGCACGCGGAGTTCGTGCGCGATCCGGCGCGGCCCGATCCGGTCGATGTCGTGGCGGAGTCGAACCGGGGGCGGTTGCCCGCGCTCACGCCGCTGCGGGCGGAGCGGATGGCCGCGAGCCCCTTCGCCTTCCTGCGGGGAGCGGCCGGGCTGATGGCGTACGACCTCGCGCGCACGCCCGTCACCGGCGTGGGTGCCCAGCTGTGCGGCGACGCGCACGCGGCGAACTTCGGGCTCTACGGGGACGCGCGCGGCGAACTCGTCATCGACCTGAACGACTTCGACGAGACCGCGTACGGGCCCTGGGAATGGGACGTGAAGCGGCTCGCGACCTCGCTCGTGCTCGCGGGGCGCGAGGCGGGGGCGAGCGAGGAGGTGTGCGCGGACGCGGCGCGCGACGCGGCCGGCGCGTACCGGCACACGATGCGGTTGCTCGCGAAGCTACCGGCGCTCGACGCCTGGCACGCCGTCGCCGACGAAAGCCTGGTCTCGCACGCCGACGCGAAGGACCTCGCGGGCACGCTCGCGCGCGTCGCGGCGAAGGCGCGGCGCAATACGAGCGCGCGCTTCGCGGCGCGTTCGACCGAGGCGACGCCGGACGGCGGGCGGCGCTTCGTGGACGCGCCGCCCGTGCTGCGCCGCGTCGGGGACGCGGAGGCGCCGGCCGTCGTGCGGGCGCTCGGCGACTGGCTCGGGACGATCGCCGAGGACCGGCTGCCGCTCCTCGCGCGTTACGCGGTGCACGATGTCGCCTTCCGCGTCGTCGGCACGGGCAGCGTCGGCACACGCTCGTACGTGGCGCTGCTCCTCGACCACCGGGGCGAGGCGCTCGTCCTCCAGGTGAAGGAGGCGCGCCCCTCGGTGCTCCTGCCGCACCTCGGGACGGCCGGTTTCCCCGCGCCGGAACCCGTGACGCACGAGGGGCGGCGCGTGGTGCTCGGGCAGCGGCGGATGCAGGTCGTCAGCGATCACTTGCTGGGCTGGACGACGATCGGGGAACGTCCGTACCAGGTGCGGCAGTTCAGGAACCGGAAGGGCAGTGTCGATCCGGTGTCACTGGCTCCGGCGGAGCTGGACGACTACGCGCGGATGACGGGAGCGCTGCTGGCGCGGGCCCATGCGCACACGGCTGACCCCCGGGTGATCGCTGGATATTGCGGAAAGGGCGGGGAGTTCGAGGAGGCGGTGGGGGGATTCGCCCGCGCGTACGCGGATGTGACGGAGGGGGATCACGCGCGGTTTGTGGCGGGGCGGTGAGGTGGAGGGGGGAGTGCTAGCGCGCGCTGGGTGCGGGGCGGGGCGCGATGGGGGCTGGGGTGTGGGGGGTGTGGGGCGGGGCCCGATGGGGGCTGGGGTGTGGTGGGTTGGGTGCGGGGCGTCGTGGTGGGTTGGGCGGGGCGCTGTGCTCGCACGCAGGGAGGCTGCTGTGCTGGCCTGCGGGCGGGCCGCTGTGCTGGCCCGGAGGCAGGTCTCCGCTGGCCTGTGGGCAACCCGTCGGCGCCCCACGCCCCCGCCGCGGACAGCCGCACGCCCCCGCTGCGGACAGCCGCACGCCCCCGCTGCGGACAGCCGCACGCCCCCGCTGCGGACAGCCGCACGCCCCCGCTGCGGACAGCCGCACGCCCCCGCCGCGGACAGCCGCACGTCCCCGCCGCGGACAGCCGCACGCCCCCGCCGCGGACAGCCCCACGCCCCCGCCGCGGACAGCCCCACGCCCCCGCCGCGGACAGCCCCCACCCACCCGGGGGGCTCCCCTGAGACCATTCTTTCAGCCCCCACCACCCCCACCCCACCCCTCCGCCCCCATCTGTGGACAACTTCGGCGAACCCGTGAAACCTCTCACCCGTGAGGCTGAACGCGGCTGGAAAATCAGCGGAGTTATTCACAGATTTCGGCCCGGAAACCCAAACCCTCATATCATCCGCCGCGTGACCTAGGCTGGCCTGGTGACGACCCCGGAAGACGAGTCCCCGCAGCCCGCCCCGCCGACGCCGCAGGGCGGCGCCTCCCCCGCCCCGGACCCCGCCTCACCCTCCGCACCGGCTGCCGGATCGCCCGACGGGACATCCCCCGCCGGAGAAGCACCCGCCGACGGAACCCCCCGCCCCGAGGCGCGCCTGGAGCGGGCCGTCCGCGCCGCCGAACAGGCGCTCATCGAGTACGAGATCGCCGTCGAGACCTTCCGTATCGAGGTCGAGAACTTCTCCCGTCTCCACCACCAGCGCCTCGGCCCCGTCTACGCCCGTCTCGACGAACTGGACGCGCTCATCGCCGAGGCCCGCGCGGCACGCACCGGCAGTGACGAGGACCGGCTCACCGCCGCGCGGCTGCGTGCGGAGGCCATGCCGATGCCCGCCGTCGAGGAGCTGTTCCACGGCTGGATGGGCGCGGAGGGCCTGTGGCCCGAGGCCGCCGCGATGCTCACCGAGCAGCCCGTGCGCCCCCCGGAGCGCGTCCGGCCGAGCGAGGAGGCCCGCGCGCTCTACCGCGAACTCGTCCGCAAGGCCCACCCCGACCTCGTACAGGACGAGAAGGAACGCGCGCGGCGGGACGAGTTCATCAGCCGCGTCACCACGGCGTACGGGCGCGGCGACGAGGCCGCGCTGCGCGCGCTCGCCACCGAGTGGGAGTCGGGCCCGGCGCCCCAGCCGGTTTTCCCGAGCCGCAGCGAGGAGCTGTACGCGCGCCTGGAGTGGCTGGCGCAGCGCAAGGACATGATCGCGGCGGTGGCGCACGAGCTGGAGGAGAGCGCGATCGGCTCGATGCTCCGCCTCGCGCCCGACGACCCGGACCGCCTCATCGAGGAGGTCGCCGAGCAACTCCTCGCCCAGGTCGCCGAGAAGGAGCACGAACTGCTCCGCTGGACCTCGGGAGAGGCACCGGGCGCCGGCGGTACGGGGGAGGGCGCGGCGGACACGGGTACGAGCACGACGACGGACGCCGGTATGAGTACGGGTACGGCTACGGGCACGGAGCAGGCCGGGCCCGCCCCGAACCCCGCGAACCCCGCGGACGTCGCCGACGCGGCGGACGCGGGCAGCTCGGGGGACGACCCCGCGTCCGGCGGCGGCCGGGTCGGGTAGCGTCTCAGCCATGCATTTCGGATCTCTGCCCAGTGTCGGTGTCGGCGAGCTGAAGGCCGACGACTTCCTCCTCGACGTCCGTGAGGACGACGAATGGCAGGCGGGTCACATCGAGGGCGCCCTGCACATCCCGATGAGCGACTTCGTCGCGCGCTACGGCGAAGTCACCGAGGCCGCCCCGCAGGACGGCACGGTCAACGTCATCTGCCGCTCCGGCGGCCGTTCGGCCCAGGTCACGATGTACCTCGCCCAGCAAGGCATCGACGCCGTCAACGTCGAGGGCGGCATGCAGGCGTGGGAAGCCGCGGGCAAGCCCGTCGTCGACGACAAGGGCGCCGCCGGCTTCGTCATGTGAGCGGGCGGTGGGGCGGGAAGGGATGAGTGCGGACGACGGCACGGCGGACGACGCCCTAGGCGACGACGGCGCGGCGGCCGATGGCGCACCGGCCGCGGACGCACAGGACTCCCGCGATACGGACCGGGCGCGCGCCCCCGCGCCGTACGCCGCCTCCACGCCGGGCACTCCCCCCGCGCCGTACACCGCCTCCACGCCGGGCACTCCCCCCGCGCCGGGCACCGCCCCCGCCCCGAGCGCCGTACCGCAGACGGCCCCCGCCGCGGACCCCGCCCCCTCCGCCGGGCTCGCCGCGCTCTCCCTCCCCTTCCGCCTCCTCGGCGCGCTCGCGCTCGCCGTCGTGCTCGTCCTCACCGGGCTGCATCTCTCGTTCCTCTTCCTCCACGTCGCCCCGGCGAACACGGTCGGCACACAGCGGGCGAAGGCCGTGAACGCCTGGATCTACCCGGAGTTCGAACAGAACTGGAAGCTGTTCGCGCCCAACCCGATCCAGCAGAACACCGCCGTGCAGGCGCGCGCGAGCGGCCTGCGGGCGGACGGCACCAGCTTCGTGACCGGCTGGTACGACCTGTCCGCGCGCGACGGCGCCGCGCTGCACGGTGCGCTGCTGCCGAGCCACACCCGGCAGAACGTCCTGCGCCGCGCCTGGGACCTCTACGCCTCCTCGCACGACAACGACGGGACCCCCCTCGGCAACCGGGGCGAACTGTCGGCCGCGTACCTCACCCGCCTCGCGACCCAGCGCCTGGAACGCGCGGGCGCGGGCGGCCCCGGCGCCGAGCTGACCCGGATACGGGTACGGGCCCGGATCACCCCCGTACCGCCCCCGCCCTGGAGCGGCGAGAAGCTCGGCACCCGCCCCGCCTACCGCACCCTCGACTGGTCGGAGGCCCACCGATGACCCGGCCCACGCCGGAGGGCACACCGAAGACCGAGCCCACCCGGCCGGAGGGCACACCGGAGACCCAGCCCACCCCGCGGGCGACACCGAGGCCCGCCGCCGTCCCCCGGCCCCGCGCCCCCGCCACCGACGCGGGACGACGCCCGTCCCGCTTCGCCGCCGCCCGCGCGGCACTCGGCACCGCCGTCGCGCGGGTCACCGGCTCGACGCTCGGCGCCCGGCAACTGGCCGCCGTACGCATCGGGGCCGCCGGGACGTGGGGCGTCTACCTGCTGCGGGAGTGGCCGCACCGCGCGGAGCTGTACGGGCCCGGCAGCGCGTGGGGCTGGGACCTCGCGCGGCGGCTCGTCTCCGGCAACGGGGCCTTCACCGCCCTGCTGTGGTCACGGAGCGAGGCGTGGTTCACCTGCGTGTACGTGCTCGCCCTGCTCGTCTCCTTTCTGCTCGTGCTCGGCTGGCGCACGCGGACGATGTCCGTGCTCTTCGCGCTGACCGTGCTCTCGCTCCAGAACCGTTCGGTCTTCGTCGGCGACGGCGGTGACAACCTCCTCCACCTGCTCGCCCTCTATCTGTGCCTGACCCGTTGCGGGCAGGCGTGGTCGCTCGACGCCCGCCGCCGCGCCCTCGGCCGCCCCGACCGCGCGGGCCCCTGGCTGTGGGGCCTGCTCGGTGCCGGGCTGCTCGCCGCCTGGCTGAGCGACCGCCTCACCCCCGGCTGGACGCTCGCCCTCACGGTCACCTGGGCGGCCCTCGGCACCTGGTGGTTCCTCGAACGCCACCCGCTCGGCGAGACTCGCGCGCTCGCCGACGTCCTCGGCAACCTCCTGCACCACGCCGGGCTGCTGATCATCATGGCGGAGACCTGCCTCGTCTACGCCACCGCCGGTTGGTACAAGATCCAGGGGAGCCGCTGGCAGGACGGCACCGCTGTCTACTACCCCCTCGAACTCGACTCCTTCTCGCCCTGGCCGGCGCTCTCCCACGCCCTCGCCGCCCACGGCACCCTGATCGCCCTCCTGACCTACGGAACGGTCTTCGCGCAGGTCGCGTTCCCGTTCTCGCTCCTGAATCGCCGGGCCAAGAATGTTCTGATCATCGTGCTGGCCGCCGAGCACCTCGGGATCGCCTTCCTCCTCGGGCTCCCCTTCTTCTCCCTCGCGATGCTCGCCGCCGACGCGGTCTTCCTGCCGACCGGCTTCCTGCGCGCGGTGGAGCGCGGGGCACGCCGGGCGAGGCGCGGGGCGCGCCGGGTGACACGTCGCGGAGGCCGCCGCCGGGCCCGTACGGCCACGAGACGCACGGCCGATCGCGAGGCTCCCGTACGGCCGGAAACGGGGAGTGTCAGTGCCGCCCCGTAGGGTGCACGGCATGCGTGAGTACGAGGCGGCCGACGAGGCCGCGAGGGAGGCCGCCGCCCGGGAGGCGGCCGGGCGCTGGCACGCGCTCACGGCCGGTCTGGAAGGGATCGCCGTCGTGCTCCTCGACGGCTTCCACGCGCTGAAGCACGCCCTGCGCTTCGGCGCGGACGTGCCGCTCGCGATCGCCGAGGACCGTGCGGCGGCGCTCGCCCTCGCCGAGGAGCTGGCCCCCGACCTCGTGCCACGCCTCGCCGAACTGCTCGTCCCCGTCCCCGCGGCCCTCTACCGCTCGCTCGTGCCACGTCCGCACCCCACCGGCGTCGCCGCGCTCGCGGGGCGACCACCCGTGCCCGCGTTCGCCGGGCCCCGTACGAGCCCGCTCCTGGTCCTCGACGAGCCCCGCAACCTCGGCAACGCGGGCGCGGTGATCCGGCTCGCGGCCGGTTTCGGCGCGAGCGGCGTCGTGACGACGGGCGACCTCGATCCCTGGCACCCCGCCGTGGTCCGCGCGGGGGCCGGACTCCACTTCGCGACGCCTGTCGCGCGCCGTACGGTGCCCGAGCTGCCACCGGGGCCGCTGTGGGCCTTCGACGCGGAGGGCGAGGACCTGCGCGGCCTGCGGGTCCCCGACGACGCGCTGCTCGCCTTCGGCTCCGAGCGGCACGGGCTGACGGCGGCGGTACGGGAGCGAGCCGACCGCCTCGTCGCGCTTCCCATGCGCCCGCAGGTCTCCAGCTACAACCTCGCGACGAGCGTGGGCATGACCCTCTACCACTGGTCACTCGGCGCGGGACGACCATGAAGCGGGGCCCGGCCGAGGCGGAACCGGGGCTGAGCGGCTCGGGCCGAACGGCTCCGGGCTGAGCGGCTCCAGAGCCCCGGTCTCAGCGGGGCCGCAGACCGTCGAAGGCCAGGTGGAGTACGGCGTCCGCGAGGTCCTGCGCGCGCTCCCGTTCCTGCTCGCGGGCGTCCGCGTCCCCGCCGTTCGCCGGGCGGTACCACTCGACGATGGAGTTGATCATGCCGTAGAGGAGGCGCGTCGCGAGCCGCGGGCTGAGGTCCGCGCGCAGTCCGCCCTCCGCGACGGCGGCCTGCACGAGGTCGGCGAGGCGGTGGTCGAAGTCGCGGCGGCGTTCCATCGCCCAGCGCTCCGCGTCCGTGTTGCCGCGCACCCGCAGGAGCAGCGTCACGTACGGAAGCTCGGCGACCAGGAGCGCGACCGTGCCCCGGACGACGTACTCCAGGCGCTCCGTCGCCGTGCCCGAGCGCGCGCCCTCCTCGTCGAGCACCCCGAAGAGGCCGTCGAGGGCGCGGCTCACGGCCCTGCGCAGCAGCTCCTCCTTGCTGGAGACGTGGTGGTAGATCGAGGATTTCGAGATCCCGGCGGCCCGCGCCAGGTGCTCCATCGAGGTGCCGTCGTACCCGCGGTCGTTGAAGACGCCCACGGCGACGGAGAGGAGGGATTCCGGCGTGTAGGCATCGCGCTTGACCGCAGCCGTCATGATCAGGACCACCGTTCAGGGGAGGGCTCAGCGGCTCTCCTTCGTGCCGACCGATCGTTCGGTCACTCTAACGCCGCCGCGCCGCGTTGCCCAGGCCGGAAGTCCCCGCCGGACGCCCCCGCCGGGAGCGGTCAGCGGGCCGGGTGGTCCGCCGGGTGCTCCGGCGCCGCCGAGGATTCGGGACCCTGGCCCACTTCTTCCTCCTCGAAGACCAGCAGCGTACGGGTACTGAGGATCTCGGGGATCGCCTGGAGACGGGTGAGGACGAGCTCGCGCAGGGCCCGGTTGTCCGGCGAGTGCACGAGGACCAGGACGTCGAAGTCGCCCGAGACGAGCGCGATGTGCGAGACCCCCGGCAGCGCGCGCAGCTGGCGGTGCACGGTGCGCCAGGAGTTCTGCACGATGCGCAGCGTCAAGTAGGCGGAAGCGCCCTGGCCCGCGCGTTCGTGGTGGACGCGGGCGCCGAAGCCGAGGATCACGCCGTCCTCGACGAGGCGGTTGATGCGCGCGTACGCGTTCGCGCGCGAGACGTGCACCTGCTCGGCGACCGAGCGGATCGAGGCGCGCCCGTCCGCCTGGAGGATGCGCAGGATGTCGTGGTCCACCGCGTCGAGCGGACGCGGCTCGCGGGGGCGCGCGGCAGGCGGGGGAGCGGAGCCGCGCTCGGCCGTACCGGCCGCGGCCGCCGTACCGGATGCGCCCGCCGCGCCCGCCGCGCCGCCCGCGGCTGTGCGGGACGCCGAGGGACGCAGCCGGGGCGGTGGGACCTCGCGCGGGCGCGCCTCGGCCTGCGGTGCCGCCTCGTGGCGCGGGCGGGCGTGCCCGGCCGCGCGGCCCTGCTCGCCGGGCCTGCTGTCGTCGGTTCGTTCCCGTCGTGTCATGTCCCGCCCCGTGCCCTGTCGTCCTGCCGCTGTCGTCGCTGCCGTGCCCACGTGCCACCGCGTACGGCGCCGGGCCGGCTCGTGGCCGTGGCGCCCCGGGTACGCGTCGGCCCGCACGCGTACCGCTGTGCCGTGGGCCGTTCCGCTGTGCGGGACCCGTACCGCCGCGCGCGAACCGGCCACCGCGCCCGTGCCGCGGGCTCCGCCCCGGCGCTCAGGGCCGCCCGGCTCGTACGTGGTTCTCGCTTACTTGTTCCTACCCTCCCGCACTCGCCTGTCGATCCGTGCCCCCCGCGCTGCCGTGGGACGGGTGGGAGTGGCGCGGCCATTCGTTCAGGCGGGGCCGGTGGCGAACGGCGCGTCATGGACGCCTGGTCATCATCAGACGCCGTATGGCGCAGATTGTCCACAGGCCCGGGTCGCCTGTGGCCAAAATGCGCTGATCCTCGCACCATCAGGAGGTGAAGCGGGTCACAGGCCGACCCGCCCCGCCCTGCTTTCCCACGAGTGGTGTTCTCACAAGGAGGTGCCGGACATGACGGTCGTCGAGCGTCAGGGGCAGAGAGACGCGCCCCACCCCGCCCCGCCCCCGCACTGGCGGCCCCGCACCGACCCGGCCCCCCTGCTTCCCGATGCCGAGCCCTACCGGCTCCTCGGCGTGGCCGCCGCGCCCGCCAAGCCCGGGGTCCGGCGCTCCAAGGCGGCACCGAAGAAGTCCCCGGCCGCCGCGGCCGACCCCGCGCTGCTGCGCCGCCTGTACGCCGAGCTGGTGCGCGGCCGCCGCTACAACGCGCAGGCCACGGCCCTCACCCGGCAGGGGCGGCTCGCCGTCTACCCCTCGACCACGGGGCAGGAGGCCGCCGAGATCGCTGCGGCGCTCGTGCTCCAGGACCAGGACTGGCTCTTCCCGAGCTACCGCGACACCCTCGCGGTCGTCGCGCGCGGCGTCGACCCGCTGGAGACCCTGACGCTCCTGCGTGGCGACAAGCACACCGGCTACGACCCGCACGCGACCCGCGTCGCGCCCCTGTCCACGCCGCTCGCCACGCACCTGCCGCACGCGGTGGGCCTCGCGCACGCCGCCCGGCTGCGCGGCGACGACGTCGTGGCGCTCGCGATGTGCGGCGACGGTGGCACGAGCGAGGGCGACTTCCACGAGGCGCTCAACTTCGCCGCCGTCTGGCAGGCGCCCGTCGTCTTCCTCGTGCAGAACAACGGCTACGCGATCTCCGTGCCCCTCGACAAGCAGACCGCCGCGCCCTCGCTCGCCCACAAGGCCGTGGGTTACGGAATGCCGGGCCGGCTCGTCGACGGCAACGACGTGCTCGCCCTCCACGAGGTGCTCGGCGAGGCCGTGCGGCGGGCTCGTACGGGGGGCGGGCCCACGCTCGTCGAGGCCGTCACGTACCGCCTCGACGCGCACACCAACGCCGACGACGCGACCCGCTACCGCGAGCCGGAGGAGGTCGAGGCCTGGCGCGCGCACGATCCGGTGCGGCTCCTGGAGCGCGAGCTGCTCGCGCTCGGCATCCTCGACGAGGACGCGATCGACGCGGAGCGCGAGCGCGCCGAGGAGTTCGCCGCCGGGCTCCGTGCCCGCCTCAACGCGGACGCGGACCTGCGTCCCGGGGAACTCTTCGCCCACGTCTACGCCACGCCGACCACGCACCTCGCCGAGCAGGCGGAACAACTGCGCGCGGAACGCGAGGCGGAGGCGGAGGCCCAGGGCACGGGCGCCGCCCACGACGCGGGTCGCACGGGCACCGCGCACGACGAAGGACGGGAGAGCGGCCGATGACGACCGCCACGACGGTCACCAGCACGCCCACGACGGTGGCGCCCAAGCCCACCACGATGGCCGCCGCGCTCAACCGCGCCTTGCGCGACGCGATGACCGAGGACCCCGCGGTGCACGTGCTCGGTGAGGACGTCGGCACGCTGGGCGGCGTCTTCCGCATCACCGACGGCCTGGCGGCCGAGTTCGGCGATCAGCGCTGCCTCGACACACCGCTCGCCGAGGCCGGCATCCTCGGCGCGGCGGTCGGCATGGCGATGTACGGGCTGCGGCCCGTCGTCGAGATGCAGTTCGACGCCTTCGCCTACCCGGCCTTCGAGCAGGTCGTCAGCCACGTAGCGAAGATGCGCAACCGCACCGGCGGTCGTCTCCCGCTCCCGCTCACGATCCGCATCCCGTACGGCGGCGGCATCGGCGGTGTCGAGCACCACAGCGACTCCTCCGAGATCTACTACATGGCGACCCCCGGCCTGCACGTCGTCACGCCCGCGACCGTCGCCGACGCCTACGGTCTGCTTCGCGCCGCGATCGCGTCGGACGACCCGGTCGTCGTCATGGAGCCGAAGCGCCTCTACTGGTCGAAGGCCGACTGGTCGCCCGAGAGCCCCGAGCCGGTCGAACCCATCGGGCGCGCCGTCGTGCGCCGCCCCGGCCGCAGCGCGACGCTGCTCACGTACGGTCCCTCGCTGCCCGTCTGCCTGGAGGCCGCCGAGGCCGCCGTCGCAGAGGGCTGGGACCTGGAGGTCGTCGACCTGCGCTCGCTCGTGCCTTTCGACGACGAGACCGTCACCGCCTCCGTGCGCCGCACGGGCCGCGCCGTCGTCGTCCACGAGGCGCAGGGCTTCGCGGGGCCCGGCGGCGAGATCGCCGCGCGCGTCACCGAGCGCTGCTTCCACCACCTGGAGGCGCCCGTACTGCGCGTCACGGGTTTCGACATCCCCTTCCCGCCCCCCATGCTGGAGCGGCACCATCTTCCTGGTGTGGACCGCATTCTCGACGCCGTCGCGCGCTTGCAGTGGGAGGCTGAACGCTGATGCCGCAGGTCCTGGAGTTCGCCCTGCCGGATCTCGGTGAGGGGCTGACGGAAGCACAGATCGTCACGTGGCTCGTGGAGATCGGAGACACCGTCGCGATCGACCAGCCCGTTGTGGAGGTCGAGACCGCCAAGGCGATGGTCGAGGTCCCCTGCCCGCACGGCGGCGTCGTCACCGCGCGCCACGGCGACGAGGGCCAGTCCCTGCCGGTCGGCGCGCCGCTCGTGAGCATTGCCGTGGAGGGGGAAGGCGGCACGGGGCCCGGTCTCGCCGCCGGTACGGGGGCGGGCGCCGCGTCCGCCGGTTCCGCGTCCTCCGCAGCATCCTCCGAGGCGCCCGACACCGCTGCCGCCGACACCGCCTCCGCCGACGACGGCGGCTCCGGGAACGTACTCGTCGGCTACGGCACCGGCACGGCGACCGCGGTGCGGCGTCGCAGGGTCCGTACGAGTGCGACGACCGCGCCGACGGTACGGGTCCGCGAGGCCGAGGCCCCCGCCCCGGCGGCGCCCGAGCCCGCCGCGGCCGTGCCGGCCGTCGCCGTGCCGGCCGATGTGGCCGAGGGCCCCGTGCCCGTCATCTCGCCGCTCGTGCGCAAACTCGCCAGGGACAACGGCATCGACCTGCGCGCCCTCAGTGGCAGCGGCCCCGAGGGCCTCATCGTGCGGGCCGACATCGAGCGCGCGGTCGCCGATTCGGCCCGTACTCCCGCCTCGGCGGAGCCCGTGCCGGACGCCGCCGGGGAACGCGTGCCCCTGCGCGGGATGCGCGGTGCGGCGGCGGAGAAGCTCTCGCGCAGCCGCACCGAGATCCCCGACGCGACGTGCTGGGTCGACGCCGACGCCACCGGACTCCTCGCCGCCCGTGCGGCGATGAACGCGGCAGGCGGTGAGAAGATCTCCGTCCTCGCGCTCTTCGCCCGCATCACGAGCGCCGCGCTCGCCCGTTTCCCCGAGCTGAACTCGCGCGTGGACACGGTCAACCAGGAGATCGTGCGGCTGAAGTCCGTCCACCTCGGCTTCGCGGCGCAGACCGAACGCGGCCTCGTCGTACCGGTGCTGCGCGAGGTCCAGGGCCAGAACGCCGAACAGCTCTCGGCCGGGCTCGCCGCCCTGACCCGCACCGCGCGCGACGGACGGCTGACCCCGGCGCAGCTCACCGGCGGGACCTTCACGCTCAACAATTACGGCGTCTTCGGCGTGGACGGATCGACCCCGATCATCAACCACCCGGAGGCCGCGATGCTCGGCATCGGCCGCATCACGCCGAAGCCGTGGGTCCACGAGGGCGAACTCGCAGTCCGCCAGGTCGTCCAGCTCTCGCTCACCTTCGATCACCGCGTGTGCGACGGCGGCGTCGCGGGCGGCTTCCTCCGCTATGTCGCCGACTGCGTCGAACACCCCGCCCTCCTTCTGCGCACTCTCTGACCCATCGAGGTCTCGTGCCGTGATGTTTCACGTGAAACATCACGGCACGCCCGCTCCCCGTCCCGTCCACCGTGCCCGCGCATACTGCGGGCATGGGGATGGCGGCGGGGCGCTGGAACAGGAGCGGTGGCGAAGTGGCGACGGCACGGGAAGACCGGACGGGCGCCGGGACGAGCCGGGACGGGGTCCGCGCTCCAGGCGTGCGGCCGCGTGGTCCCGGTACGGGCTCGGGTGGAGCGTCGGCGGAGGCGCGCGGGCCACGTGAGGGCGCGGCGGGGGACGCTTCCTCGCGCGGGCCACGTGAGGGCGCGGCGGGGGACGCTTCCGGGGCGTACGACGCCGTCGTGCTCGCCGGAGGCGGGGCGCGGCGCCTCGGGGGCGCGGACAAGCCGGGGCTGCGGCTCGGCGGCCGGACGCTCATCGACCGGGTGCTCGCGGCGTGCGCGGGAGCCCGTACGACCGTCGTCGTCGCGGCACCGCGTCCCGTCGCGCGGCCTGTCGTGTGGGCGCGCGAGGAGCCGCCGGGCGGCGGGCCGCTCGCCGCGCTCGACGCGGGGGTGGCCCACGTCACCACCGCGCGCCTGAGCCTGCTCTCCGCGGACCTTCCCTTCCTCACCCCCGCCGCCCTCGCCCGCCTGCACGCCGCGCTCGACGCGGACCCCGCGAAGGACGGCGCCCTCTACGTCGACACCGACGGCCGCGAGCAGTACCTCACCGCCGTCTACCGCACCGCTCCGCTGCGCGAGGGACTGGAACGCCTGCGGAGCGGACCGGAAAGTGCTGCCGGTGGACTGGCGAACGGGGACGGCGGGCAGGTGAGAACCGGTGGGCTGCCCCTGCGGCGGCTGCTCGGCCCGCTGGACCTCGTCCGGGTGCCCGATGAGGAGCGCGTCTCCTTCGACTGCGACACCTGGGAGGACCTCGCCGCCGCCCAGGACCGGATCAGGGAGCATGGCCACGTGCTGGATGAATGGATTACCGCGGTCAAGGCCGAACTCGGCATCACCCTCGACGTGGACGTACGTCTGCTGCTCGACCTCGCACGCGAAGCGGCGCATGGCGTCGACCGCCCGGCGGCGCCACTCACGACCTTCCTCGTCGGCTACGCGGCGGGCAAGGCCGAGGGCGGTCCCGAGGCCGTCGCCGAAGCGGCGCGCAAGGCGGAGGCTCTCGCCCAGCGGTGGGCGGCTGAGGCGAAGTGAGCGCCCCAGGCGGTACGAACCCGCGGCCCCCGCGGCCGGACCCGCAGCCGGACTCGCGCCCCGACCCGCAGCCGGACCCGGGAGCGGCCGAGGAGGCAGGGGTCGCCCCCGCCGGTTCCACCGCCTCCCCGGCGAACGCCGCCGACGCGATCGAGGCCGCCTACGACGCCGAGTTCGACCAGGCACTCGCCCTCGCCCGCGCCCACGCGTCGACACCCCACCCGCGCCCGGCTCCCGCCGGGAACGCCGGTCCCGCCACCGAGGAGGGCGACCCGGAGAAGCCCCGCGAGGCGTACGACTGGGCCGCCGCCTACGACGCGGAGGACGGAACCAGCGGGGCGGGAGCCGGGACCGGCGTCGCATGGACCGCGATCGAGGACGCGTGGACCGTGGACGGACCGGCGGCCGAGGCGGGGACGGACGACACCCCGACAAGGGGCGCGCGGCGCGAGGCCGGACCCGTACCGCCGCACGAGGCCGGCGCGTCTTGCGACGACACCTCGCGCCACCGTCCCGCTTCCTCCTCCCGCGCGCCGTCCGCCGCCGTGCGGACCTGGGAGGAGGCGCGCGAGGTGGCGCTCCGGGCGGCACGCGAGACGGTGGCGCGCACGGCTGCCCGACCCGTACCGCTCCTGCCGCTGGAGCAGGCACGCGGCCTCGCCCTCGCGGAACCGCTCACCGCCCTCACCGACCTCCCTTCCTTCGACACCTCCGCCATGGACGGATGGGCCGTCGCGGGACCGGGACCCTGGCGCCTGCTCCCCGGAGCGCGGGCGCTGGCGGGGCACCAGCTCACGGGCGCCTGGGAGCGTCTCGATGACGGGGCCGCCGTGCCCGTGGCGACAGGCGCACGGGTCCCCGCCGGGGCGACCGCCGTGCTCCGCAGCGAGCACGGTGAAATGGCGGCGGACGGCACGCGTCTGCACGCTCTCCGCCCGCTCGCGCAGGGCGAGGACATCCGCCCGCGCGGACAGGAGTGCCGCACGGGCGACGTCCTTGTCGATCAGGGCACGGTGGTGACCGCCCCGGTACTCGGACTCGCCGCCGCCGCCGGTTACGACGCCGTACGCGCCCACCCCCGCCCCACCGCGGAAGTCTTCGTCCTCGGCGACGAACTCCTCGGCCGGGGTATCCCCGCCGACGGCCTGATCCGTGACGCACTCGGCCCGATGCTCCCCGCCTGGCTCGAAGCGCTCGGCACCCGCGTCCTCGGCGTGCACCGCCTGCGCGACGAGGAGGACCGTCTCGCCGCAGCACTCGCAGCCTCGGAAGCGGACCTCGTCCTCACGACGGGCGGTACGGCGGCGGGCCCCGTCGACCATGTCCGCCCCGTCCTCTCCCGGCTCGGCGCCGACCTCCTCGTCGACGGCGTCGCGGTCCGGCCGGGGCACCCGATGTTGCTCGCGGCGACCGCGCCGGGCCAGCATCTCGTGGGCCTGCCGGGCAATCCGCTCGCGGCCGTCGCCGGACTGCTGACGCTCGCCGCCCCGCTGCTCGCCGTCCTCGCGGGCCGTGACGCACTTCCCCGTACCGTCCTGCCACTCGCCGAGAGAGCGGAGGGCCACCCTCGGGACACCCGGCTCCTGCCGGTCCGCGTTCATGGGGGGAAGCTGTGTCTCCTGCGCTACAACGGGCCCGCGATGTTGCGCGGAATCGCGAATGCCGACAGTCTCGCGGTCGTCCCTCCGGGCGGGGCCGAGGCCGGAACCACCGTGGAGGTGCTCGACCTACCACGAGTGGGCGGATGTTTCACGTGAAACATGGCCCAGATGGACGAGCGCGATGTTTCACGTGAAACATCGCGGTGCGGTGTGAAGGGTGATGTTTCACGTGAAACATCACCAGGGCCTTGATGGAGGATGCACGTGAAACTGCCCGGACAGGACGCGATCGCGCGTCAGGCGGGTGAGCAACTGGTCGCCACGCGCATCAAACTGCCGCGCCGCGTCGTCGAGCAGCCGTTCCGTCAGGTCGCCAAGCGCATCGCCATGGCGCTCGCGGTGCTCGTGGGCACCGCACTCCTGGTGTACGCGGGTCGCGACGGCTACGGGGACAACTCCGACCACAGGGTCGATCTGCTCGACGCCTTCTACTACGCCACCGTGACGCTCTCCACGACCGGGTACGGCGACATCGTGCCGGTGAGCGACACGGCGCGGCTGATCAATATCCTCGTCGTCACGCCCCTGCGCGTGCTCTTCCTGATCATCCTGGTCGGGACCACCTTGGAGGTCCTCACGGAAAGAACCCGTGAGGAATGGCGGCTGCACCGCTGGAGGAATGCCTTGAGGGACCACACCGTCGTCGTCGGCTTCGGCACGAAGGGACGCTCGGCGATCAAGACCGTCCTGACCGCGGGGTCTCTGACCCCGCAACAGGTCGTCGTCGTCGATCCCAGCGAGAAGGTGATCGAACTCGCCACGGCCGAGGGCTTCGCGGGTGTCGTGGGCGACGCCACGCGCAGCGACGTCCTGGCGCGCGCGGAGGTGAACAAGGCGCGGCAGATCATCATCGCCACCCAGCGCGATGACACCGCCGTCCTCGTGGCTCTGACGGCACGCCAGCTCAATCGGGGCGCGCACATCGTCGCGGCCGTGCGCGAGGAGGAGAACGCGCCGCTGCTGCGGCAGTCCGGCGCCGACGCGGTCATCACGAGCGCCAGCGCGGCGGGCCGCCTTCTCGGACTCTCGGTCCTCAGCCCGAGTGCCGGCACGGTGATGGAGGACCTCATCCAGCAGGGCACGGGCCTCGATCTTGTCGAACGACCGGTCATAAAGGCCGAGATCGGGCGCGGCCCGCGCGAGACGGACGACCTCGTGGTCAGCGTCGTGCGCGGCCACCGGGTCCTCGGCTACGACGACCCCGCGGTCGGCACCCTCCAGGCCACGGACCGCCTCATCACCATCGTCCGCGCAGGCCCGGACCCCCGTTCCGTCCGCGACACCCGACCGCTGCGAGGACACCCGGCCTGAGCGGGATGGACGGGCGGGAACCCAGCCGACGACCGGGGAGCGCTCGGCCGGGGCCGCCACCCGACCACGGGTCGCGGCGGCACGGACGGTCGCCTGCGGCGCGCTCGACAGGCAGCCGGACTGGTCGGCGGAGGAGGGACGGCCGGCTCCCTGCGGGACGCCCGACAGGCGGGCCGCCTGACCGGCGGGAGGCAAGGACGGGCGGGCACTGCGCGGGCGGGGGGCGGGGCAGCGGTGACGGTCGTGGGCTTCCGTTCGGCTTGACTGGTGCGGACGGGGGATCGGCTGCTCGGGGTCAGGGGCGTACGTGCTCGACCACCGGGCATGGCGCGGCCGTCGTCCGGTAGGGACTCCGGCCGCGCCCGGCCGGTGGTGCGGCGCTGGGCTGGTGGGCCGCGCGGTCCCGTCCGGGCGGACGTCGGCCCCGGCGTACGGAACGCCGGTGTACGGAACGCCGACGTACGGAAGGCCGACGTTCGGACGGGCCGCAGGCTCGGCGCGCGCGGGGGAGAGGCGTAGGCCCTGCGGAGACGGGTCGTCGCGGGGAGCGGTCGGCGGGTCCTCGGGGTGGGCCGGGACCGGCGAGTAGCCTCGCGAGCATGCATGCGATCACGATTTCCGAACCCGGTGGACCGGACGTGCTCCTCTGGTCCGAGGTCGAAGATCCCCGTCCGGCGCCCGGCGAGGTGTTGGTCGAGGTGGCGGCGAGCGCGGTGAACCGCGCCGACCTCCTCCAGCGCCAGGGCTTCTACGACCCGCCGCCCGGCGCGTCCCCGTACCCCGGCCTGGAGGTCTCCGGCCGGATCACCGAACTCGGCTCGGGCGTATCCGGCTGGGGCGTGGGCGACGAGGTCTGCGCGCTTCTCGGCGGCGGTGGCTACGCAGAGAAGGTCGCCGTACCGGCAGGCCAGCTCCTCCCGGTGCCCGCCGGTGTCGATCTGGTCGAGGCGGCGGCGCTGCCGGAGGTGGTGTGCACGGTCTGGTCGAACGTGTTCATGGTCGCCGGGCTGCGACCCGGGGAAACCCTTCTGGTGCACGGCGGTTCGAGCGGCATCGGGACGATGGCGATCCAGCTCGCCAAGGCGGTGGACGCGCGCGTCGCGGTGACGGCGGGCACGGCCGCGAAGCTGGAGCGCTGCCGCGAACTCGGGGCCGACATCCTCATCAACTACCGCGAGCAGGACTTCGTCGCCGAGTTGGGGAAGGCGACGGAGGGGCACGGCGCCGACGTGATCCTGGACAACATGGGCGCGAAGTACCTGGACCGCAACATCCAGGCACTGGCCACGAGCGGCCGCCTCGCGATCATCGGTATGCAGGGCGGGGTAAAGGGCGAACTGAACCTCGCCGCACTGATGAACAAGCGCGCCGCGGTCACCGCGACGTCTCTGCGCGCCCGTCCGGCGGCGGAGAAGGCCGCGGTGGTGGCGGCGGTACGCGAACACGTGTGGCCTCTCCTTTCCTCCGGTGCGGTCAAGCCGATCGTCGACCGCCGCGTTCCCATGAGCGAAGCGGCGACCGGACACCGTGTCCTCGACGAGAGCACCCATATCGGCAAGGTCCTGCTGACGACGGGCTGAACCCCGCGGGCGCGCGACCGTGGTGGGCCGGCCGGCACCCGCGAACCCCCGCGCGCCGGGAACTCGGTGTGCTCACAAGTCTGCTCCGCGATTCCGGCGCTTTGGGTGCGAAGAAGCTCAAAGCGCCGAATCTGTGGATAAGTTCGGTGAATTCGTTACGCCGCTCACTCTTCGGAGTGAGCGGCGTCGCGGGTTTCACGGAGTTATCCACAGATTTGGGGGGATGGGGGTGGGGGTGCTTGTGGGCCTGAAAGGATGGTTACAGGGGAGCCCCCCGGGTGGGTGGGGGTCTGTGTTGGGCCAGGCGCGCCGCCCGTGCGCCGTCGGCCCCCTGCCGTCCTGCTCCACGCCGATCTGGCACGAGGCCGATGTGCACGACGCCGCTTTGGCGCGCCGATCTGGCACGAGGCCGATCCGGCGCGGGACGGCTGGTGGACGGATGCCTGGTGCCTCGCGGGCGGAGTCCGGCTCTCCGAGTCCTGGTACGCGCGGAGGGCCGGCGGGCGGGCAGCACGCGCCCGGAACACCGGCGCGCGGCCGGTACACGCCCGGGCCCATCGGTGGGGGCAGTACGTGGCCGGACGACCAGTGCGGGGAAGGCCGCTCAGCATGCGCGCAGACCCACTGGCGCGTGGGCGGCACGTGCGGGCCCGCCGGTGGATGGGCGATCCGCGCCCGGCCGACTGGCGCTCGGTCAGCACGCGGGTCAACCCACTGCCGGGGGCAGTACCCACTCGGATAACCGGCGCCGGGCCAGGACAGGCGACACCAGCCCCGGCCAGCACACGCACACACCACCGACGTCCGGTCAGCACGCTCACGCCACCAGCGAGCGCGCCCACCCCAGCGGCGCCCAGTCAGCACCCTCACCCCACCGGCGCCCAGTCAGCTCGCACCGCACGCCACTCGCCCACCACCACGCCACCGGCGCTCGGCCAGCACACGTACGCGCTCACACCATCCGCCCCGGCCAGTACACGCGTCGACGACTCCAGACCAACGGTGCCCGCCCGGCACTACGCACCCGGACAGCACGCACTGCGTCCGCCCCCCCGTCACTCCCCCTCGTTCTCCATCTCCGTCCCGCCCCTGGCGCCTCCCGGTGCTCGCGCCATGCCCCCAGCTCCTCCCCCTCCCCACCCCTGCCCCTCTCCCCCTCTCACCTGTGCGCCCCCACGCTCCCGCTCGCCGGTCCGGGTGGGGCGTGTGAGGCTGGTCACGTGGAATGGGGCTTCGTGGGAGGGACGAGATGACCGCTGGGTTGCGTGCGGTGACGGCTCCCGCCGCGTTGGTGGTGTTTCTTGTGGTCCTTGTCCTGGTCCTTCTGCTGCCGGACGGGCTCGCGTATGCGACGGGGCGGGTTCCGCGTGAGGTCTCGCGTGGCAAGGCATCCCCTTCGCCCCTCCTCCCCTTCGTCCAGCTTCCCCGTCCCCTCACCGGCTACGGAGTGCCGCAGAGCCACATCTCCGCCTCCGCACCACCCCCCGAACACCCGGGCCCCTCCCGTAGCGGCACCCCTCGCTCATCCGCCCCGGCCCTCGCCCCCGACCCGAGCGGCACTGCCGGCCCGCGCGAGGCTCCCGCGCTTCCCGGCGCCGAACTCCTGGCCCCGTTCCCGGCCCTCCCCCTACCTCCCCTCCCCGCAGCCCCGGCCACCACCGCCTCCCCGCCCGGCCACCCGCCGCGTCCCGGGAGTTCCGGCCCCTCCGCTGCCACCGCCCCGCCCGGGGGCGGTGCGGCCGGACCAGGCGCGAGCGTTCCGCCCTCCCGTACGAAGGCGTCCCCCTCCCGTACGGGGCACGAAGCGCGGTCGACGGCGCCACGTCACCCCGCCGCCTCCTTCGCCGCTCCGGCTCCCCCGCCGGTACTCCCGCTCGCACCCTCGGCGGTGCCGCTATCCGGTCAGGCGCCCCTCACCCCACTCCCGAGGCCTCCCGCAGGGGCGCGTGAGACGGAGGAGGCTGCCGTCGAGGAGATGCCCCTCACCGAGGAGGTCCCCCGCACCGTGGGCCCGGGAGGTACGGGGTTCCTCACGGACGGGCGCAGCCGTCTCGTCCTGGGCGGCGGACTCATCTGCCTGGGCTGCGGTCTCGCGACCGCCCTCCTCGCCTTCCGCCTGCGCCGCGTCTGACGTTCCGCGCCGCGCTCGACGTCGCACGCCGCACGCCGCGCCTGAAGCCGTACGCCGTACGGGACGCCCGCGCTCCCCGTACGACGCCCGCACCCCCGTCCCGCCCCCGCCCGCCAGCCGCACGACGCGTCCCCCTCCGTCCCCCACCCCCCGCACGCCACGCCCCACCCCCCGTACGCCACACCGCCCCCCGCCCCCGTACGAGCACCACCCCCGCCTCCAGCCCACCGCCCCCGTACCGAAGCCCCGCCCCGCCCCCTCCCACTCCCCCCGTCCCCGACTGCCTTCAAGCAATCCCCGGCCGTGCGACAGAATGGGCGTATGGAGATCCCGAGGAACGAACGGTCGCAGGAGCAGCCGCAGGTCCTGGTCGTCGGGCAGGAGGGGATGGCGCTCGGCGGTGGGGGTGTGGATGACGAGTCGGGCGAGACCCCGATCACCGAGATGGTCGCCCAGCCCGCCAAGGTCATGCGGATCGGCAGCATGATCAAGCAGTTGCTGGAGGAGGTGCGGGCCGCGCCTCTCGACGAGGCGAGCCGGGCCCGGCTGCGGGAGATCCACGCCAGCTCGGTCAAGGAGCTGGAGGACGGGCTCGCCCCGGAGCTCGTGGAGGAGCTGGAGCGGATCTCGCTCCCCTTCACCGACGACGTCACGCCGAGCGATGCCGAGCTGCGGATCGCGCAGGCGCAGCTCGTGGGCTGGCTGGAAGGTCTCTTCCACGGCATCCAGACGACGCTCTTCGCCCAGCAGATGGCCGCCCGCGCCCAGCTGGAGCAGATGCGGCGGGCGCTGCCGCCCGGTAGCGGCGGGGACGAGAGCGACCTCGGCGGCGGCCGTACGGGCGGCCCCTACCTCTGACCAGGAGCGGGGACGCCGGGACCGTCAGTCACGACCCACCGGCGAAGCGAGGAAGGGCGGCGACCGGACGACAGACCTCCGGCGCCGCCCTTCGCCGTACGCGGCCACAACCCGTCCGCCCACCCCCGGCCAACAACCGACCGCCCCGCACCGGCACGCCCTCGCCCCGCACCGGCACGCCCTCGCCCCGCACCAACAAATCCCCCGCCCCCGAACAGCCCCCGCCTGACAGCCCCCCGCCTCAGGCCGGGTTCCCCGTCGAGACCCGCAGGGTGATCGACGGCTTGTCCTTCTTGTCGACCTCCTTGTTCGGATCGGGCTTCTGGCTGATCACCGTGCCGTCGCCGAAGGTGTTGTCGTCGACCCTCTCGACCGTCCACTTCCAGCCACCCGCGCTCAGGCACGCCTCCGCCGACTTCAGGTACTTGTACTGGACGTCCGGCACCATCACCTTGTCCGGGGCCCAGGACAGCGGCGTGCGGGTGACGCACTTGTCGGGGTCCAACGTCCGGTCCGTCTCGGGGCTGCGGTAGCCGGGCGGGTGCGCGCCGGACTCCTCGGCCACCGGCTTGCGATCGGGCTCGTCCTGCTTGTCATCGGGCCCGAACGCGATCCACAGCCCCCCGCCCACGAGGACGAGCGCGGCTACCGCGATCGTGAGGACCGTCCGCCGCCCCTTCTTCTTGGGCGTCGGGCCGCCCCCGCCCGTGCCCCCCGGCCCCGAGCCGCCCCCGTCGTGCGCGGCCCCCACCGCACCGGCCTGCGGATAGCCGTACGCGCCCGAGCCCTGCCCGTAGGAGGGCGCGCCGCCGTACGCGGCGCCCCCGTTCCCGTACGGCGGCGTCTGCCCGTACGGGTTCGGCGGCGGGCTCTGGTGGCCGCCCTGCGCCGAGCCGTACGCGGGCGGCGGCGTGCCGTACGCCTGCGGCCGCGGAGCCGGCGGAAAGCCCTGCTGCGGTACGGGCGGAAAAATCACCTGCCCCGCCTGCCCCGCCTGCCCGCTCACCCCCTGCCCAGCACCCGCACCCCCATGGCCACCCACACCCTCATGGCCATCCCCGCCCAAAGCGCCCCCCGCACCGCCCAGGCCCCCCGCACCGCCGATGCCCCCCGCACCCGCCGCCTTCCCCACACTCGGCGCCGCCCCCGCCAGCGCCCCCGCCACCCGCTCGCACTCCTCCCGCATCGCCTCCGCGTGCGGGAAGCGCTCGGCGGGGTTCTTGCGCAGGGCGCGGGCGATGAGCGCGTCGATCGCCGGGGGGAGCGCGCTGTTGAGCGTCGAGGGGACGGGCGGGGGCTCCTGGACGTGCGCGTAGGCGATCGCGAAGGGCGAGTCGGCGTCGAAGGGGAGCCGGCCGGTCAGCAGCTGGAAGAGCATGACGCCGACCGAGTAGATGTCGCTGCGCGCGTCCACGGGACGGCCCAGCGCCTGCTCGGGGGAGAGGTACTGCGGGGTGCCGACGACCATCCCGGTCTGCGTCATCGACGTGACACCGGACTGGATGGCGCGCGCGATGCCGAAGTCCATCACCTTCACGACGCCGCGCCGGTTCACCATGACGTTGCCCGGCTTGATGTCGCGGTGCACGAGCCCCATCTCGTGGCTCAGCTCCAGGGCCGCGAGCACGTCCCCGGTGATCTTCAGCGCGCGCTGCGCGGGCATCGCCCCGTGCGCCCGTACGTCCTGCTCGAAGAGCGTGCCGAGGGGCTCGCCCTCGATGTACTCCATGACGATGTACGGAGTCGTCGCACCGTCGAGCTGGTCCTCACCGGTGTCGAAGACCGAGACGATGTGCGGGTGGGCGAGCTTCGCGACCGCCTGGGCCTCGCGGCGGAAACGCTCGCGGAAGGCGGGTTCGCGGCCGAGGTCGGTGTGGAGGGTCTTGATCGCGACCCGGCGGTCGAGCGCGGAGTCGTACGCGAGGTGGACGGACGCCATGCCGCCGGCCCCGAGCAGTTCCTCCAGCCGGTACCGGCCGCCCGCCACGGTTTTCCCGGTGTACCGGTCGCGCGTCTCCTCGCCGTTCGCCGTGTCCCGGTCGCGCGCGTCGTCGTCCTGGCCCATGTCCCCCGCCATCCCCGGCCGTCCCGCCGTCCCCGCTGTCCCCGTGCCGCTCGGGGCGCGTCCCGGCCTCCCGGCCGTCCGTGTGTGCTCCGGCCGCGTGCGATGATCCTTGACCGGTCCCGGCCAAGTCTGCCCCAGGGCACGGGAAGGTCAAGCGAGGTGCCCGAGTCGTGACCGTACGCGGTACGAGGGCGGGACGGGCGTGACGCGGCGCACACCCGCGCGGCCAGGGAATATGCCCGGCCTGCCGCGTGGCGGGCCGGATGGCCGTTCCGTCCCGGACCGCGGGGCCCCCGTGAGGCTGTAGCGTGGCGATGGAGGACCGTAACAACCCCCGCACGGACCGCGGGACAGAAACGACGGCGAGGACCGATGGCACAGACGCAGCGCGCCCAGGGCCCGTCCGACCCGGAGGCGACTGGCGGCCCCCTGTCGGACGCCCCCGAGTCCTTCGGTAACGGAGGACTGGTCGGCGATGGCCGCTACCGGCTGACCCACCGGCTCGGACGGGGCGGCATGGCGGAGGTGTGGGCCGCCGAGGACGTACGCCTCGGCCGCACCGTCGCGGTCAAGCTGCTGCGCGCCGACCTCGCCGAAGACCCGGTCTCCAAGGCCCGGTTCACGCGCGAGGCGCAGTCCGTCGCCGGGCTCAACCACCACGCGGTCGTCGCGGTCTACGACTCGGGCGAGGACACGGTCGGCGGCAACGTCGTCCCGTACATCGTCATGGAGCTGGTCGAGGGCCGTACGATCCGTGAGCTGCTGCTCAGCGCGGAGGCGCCGACCGCCGACCAGGCCCTGATCATCGTCTCCGGCGTCCTCGACGCGCTCGCCTACTCGCACCAGCACGGCATCGTGCACCGCGACATCAAGCCGGCGAACGTCATCATCACGAACTCGGGCGCCGTCAAGGTCATGGACTTCGGCATCGCCCGCGCGCTGCACGGGGCGCAGTCCACGATGACGCAGACCGGCATGGTCATGGGCACCCCGCAGTACCTCTCCCCCGAGCAGGCGCTCGGCAAGGCCGTCGACCACCGCAGCGACCTCTACGCGACCGGCTGCCTCCTGTACGAACTCCTCGCCTCGCGTCCGCCGTTCACCGGCGAGACCCCGCTCTCGGTGGTCTACCAGCACGTGCAGGACCCGCCCGTGCCGCCCTCGCAGATGGCGGAGAACTGCCCGCCCGAGCTGGACGGGCTCGTCCTGCGCGCGCTCGCGAAGGAGCCGGACGACCGGTTCCAGAGCGCCGAGGAGATGAGCGGGCTCGTCCAGTACGCGCTGCAAATGCTCCACGAGCAGGGTGCGTTCACCGGCAGCTGGAACACCGGCCACGTGGACGTGGCCGCGTTCGGCACGCCCCAGGCGGGCCCCGCGACCATGCCTTTCGGCAGCGGCACGGCGCAGATCCCGCAGCAGCCGATGCTGCGTCCGCTCGGTGAGGACGACGGCGGGTACGAGGGCGGGGGCGGCCCCCGGCGCGGCGGCAGCCGGACGCGCCTCTACGTCATCGCCGCGCTCGCCGTCGTCGCGATCGTCGTCGGCGTCGCCGTCGCGATGAACAACTTCGGCAGCGGCACCTCCGGCGACACGGACAAGAAGCCGCAGCCCACCGTCTCGCAGACGGAGAAGAAGGAGAAGAAGAGCACCGAGCCCTCCGAGTCGGCCGAGGAGGACCAGGGCGGCGACACGGAGACCGGCAGCGGTACGGGCAGCGGCAACGGCTGGGGGCAGAACCAGCCGAGCGGCGGCGGGAACCAGCAGTCCCAGCCCACGCCGAGCATGACCGACGAGGCCCCCGGGGGCGGCGGCGACCCGCAGCCGAGCAATACCCAGGGCGGCGGGGGCACCGAAACCGGCGGCAGTGAGAACAGCCAGGACCCGGGCGGCGAGCAGTCCCAGCCGACCGATCCCGGCGACGACGGCGACCAGGGCGGCGGGGAGACCGGTGGTACGAACACCGGCAACCCCGGTGAGGGCGAGCCCACCACCGGGCAGCAGGGCTGAGCCGCACCCCCGACGACCGCGAGGGCCGGACCGATCCCCGATCGGACCGGCCCTTTCGCGATGTTTCACGTGAAACATCGCGAACCTCGCGCCACGGAAACACGGCCGATATGTCCGTTCCCCTCTCGCGACGGCAGTTTCACACACCTCCGCCCCCCGCGCAGCCGGTGCGCCGCCGGTCACATTGGCTCTTCCCGCGCCCCGGGTGCGCGGGTTAACGTGCCGGTGTTCCGGCCCCCTGCGAGGCTGTGACCAGGAATTGCGGGCGAAGCCCTTCCCGGCCTTCTCGATTTACTTGGAAATCCAAGCAAAATTGCAGGTCAGTGGGGGTTCGCGGAGTATTGCCGCACTGGGTAACGTGCATGTTGCAGGGGCTCACCGGGGCACTTGTCACGCCTGTTCCCGGCCGAGCCGCACCCACCCCGTGCGCGGGAGGGGAGCAGGCGCCTTCCCTCTCCGTCCCAGGAGACGGAGGGATACCCAGCTTCCGGCAGATCCCGGGAGCCGGACCGACGGAGGAACACACGTGACTGCCAAGAAGGCGCCGGCGCGAGCCGCGGCGCCCGCCCCGGCGAAGAGCGCCAGCCCGGCCAAGAGCGCCGCCAAGGCCCCCGCCCGCCGCGGCTCAGCGGCCAAGACGCCCACCTCAGCGGCCAAGACGCCCACCTCAGCGGCCAAGACGGCAGGCCCGGCGGCCAAGACGTCCGCCGCGACCCGCAAGGCCAAGGCGACCCCGGCGAAGACGGCCCCCGCCGCGGCCGCCCCCGCCACCTCTGCCGACGAGCCCGAGCTGGTCCAGCTCCTCACCCCGGAGGGCGTCCGCGTCCCCCATCCGGAGTACGACCGCTGGGTCGAGGACATCACGGCCGACGAGCTGCGCGGTTTCTACCGCGACATGGTCCTCACGCGCCGTTTCGACAGCGAGGCCACGAGCCTCCAGCGCCAGGGCGAGCTGGGCCTGTGGCCCTCGCTGCTCGGCCAGGAGGCCGCGCAGATCGGCTCGGGCCGCGCGCTGCGCCCCGACGACTACGTCTTCCCCACCTACCGCGAGCACGGCGTCGCCTGGTGCAGGGGCGTGGACCCGACCCTCCTCCTCGGCATGTTCCGCGGCGTGAACAACGGCGGCTGGGACCCCACGAGCAACAACTTCCACCTCTACACGATCGTGATCGGCTCCCAGGCCCTGCACGCGACCGGCTACGCGATGGGCATCGGCCTCGACGGGGCCGACTCGGCCGTCGTCGCGTACTTCGGTGACGGCGCCTCCAGCCAGGGCGACGTGGCCGAGGCGTTCACCTTCTCGGCCGTGTACAACGCGCCGACGCTGTTCTTCTGCCAGAACAACCAGTGGGCCATCTCCGAGCCCACCGAGCGCCAGACGCGCGTCCCGCTCTACCAGCGCGCCAGGGGCTACGGCTTCCCCGGCGTCCGCGTCGACGGCAACGACGTCCTCGCCGTCCTCGCCGTGACCCGTGCCGCGCTCGCGCACATCCGCTCCGGCCAGGGCCCGATGCTCGTCGAGGCGTTCACGTACCGCATGGGCGCCCACACGACCTCCGACGACCCCACCCGCTACCGCACGGACGACGAGCGGCAGGCGTGGGAGGCGAAGGACCCCATCGAGCGGCTGCGCGCCCACCTGCTCGCCGAGGGCCTCGCCGACGAGGCGTTCTTCGCCTCGCTCGAAGAGGAGAGCGAGGCGATGGGGCGCAACGTGCGCGAGGCGATCCGTGCCATGCCGGACCCCGACCGCCTGGCGATCTTCGAGAACGCCTACGCGGACGGAAGCTCCCTCGTGGACGAGGAGCGCGCGCAGTTCGAGGAGTACCAGGCGTCCTTCGCGGACGTCTCGGCCGGAGAGGGCGAGTGACCATGGCTGCGGAGAAACTGGCACTGGCGAAGGCGATCAACGCATCGCTGCGCACCGCCATGGAGAACGACCCCAAGGTCATCGTGATGGGGGAGGACGTCGGCAAGCTCGGCGGCGTCTTCCGCGTCACCGACGGCCTCCAGAAGGACTTCGGCGAGCGCCGCGTCATCGACACCCCGCTCGCCGAGTCCGGCATCGTCGGCACCGCGATCGGCCTCGCGCTGCGCGGCTACCGGCCCGTCGTGGAGATCCAGTTCGACGGCTTCGTCTTCCCCGCGTACGACCAGATCGTCACGCAGCTCGCGAAGATGCACGCCCGCGCGCTCGGCAAGATCAAGCTGCCCGTCGTCGTGCGCATCCCCTACGGCGGCGGCATCGGCGCGGTCGAGCACCACAGCGAGTCCCCCGAGACGCTGTTCTCGCACGTCGCGGGCCTCAAGGTCGTCTCGCCGTCGAACGCGTCGGACGCGTACTGGATGATGCAGCAGGCCATCCAGAGCGATGACCCGGTGATCTTCTTCGAGCCCAAGCGCCGCTACTGGGACCGCGCCGAGGTCGAGCGCGAGTCGATTCCGGGGCCGCTCCACAAGGCCCGCGTGGTGCGCGAGGGCACCGATGTCTCGCTCGTCGCGTACGGGCCGATGGTGAAGACGTGCCTGGAGGCCGCCGAGGCCGCCGCGACCGAGGGCAGGTCCGTCGAGGTCGTCGACCTGCGCTCGCTCTCGCCGATCGACTTCGACACCGTGCAGGCCACGACGGAGAAGACCGGGCGGCTCGTCATCGTGCACGAGGCCCCTGTCTTCCTCGGTACGGGTGCGGAGATCGCCGCGCGCATCACCGAGCGCTCCTTCTACCACCTGGAGGCCCCCGTCCTGCGGGTCGGCGGCTACCACGTGCCCTACCCGCCCGCCCGCCTGGAGGACGAGTACCTCCCGGGCCTGGACCGGGTGCTCGACGCCGTCGACCGCTCGCTCGCGTACTGAGACGGGGGGGAAGGAGCCATGACGACGATGACACGACAGACCACTGGGCTGCGCGAGTTCAAGATGCCCGACGTGGGCGAGGGGCTCACCGAGGCCGAGATCCTCGGCTGGTACGTCCAGCCCGGCGACACCGTGACCGACGGCCAGGTCGTGTGCGAGGTCGAGACGGCGAAGGCGGCCGTCGAACTGCCCATCCCGTTCGACGGCGTGGTCCGCGAACTGCGCTTCCCCGAGGGCACCACGGTTGATGTCGGCCAGGTGATCATCGTGGTGGACACGGGCGGCGGCGAAGGGGACGAAGGTACGGGGACGAGCGAGGCCGGTACGGAGCAGGCGGCCCCCGCCGAGGCGCCCGCAGCCCCCGCCGAGGCACCCGCGGCCCCCGAGGAGAAGGCGGCGGCCCGCCAGCCGGTCCTGGTCGGCTACGGCGTCGCCGAGTCCTCCACGAAGCGGCGCCCCCGCAAGGCGGCGCAGCCCGCGGAGGCGGTACGGGTCAACGGCAACGCCCGCCTCGAGCAGCCGCCCGCCGCACCCGAGCCGGCCCCCACCCCCGCGAGCGCCGAGTCCGCGGCCGCCCCGGCCCCCTCGTCCCGCCCTCTCGCCAAGCCCCCCGTCCGCAAGCTCGCGAAGGACCTCGGCGTCGACCTCGCCGCGGTCGTCCCGAGCGGCCCGGACGGCGTCATCACGCGCGAGGACGTGCACGCGGCGGCCACGCCCGTACAGGAGCCGGTGGAGCAGCCGGCACCGCAGGCCCCCGCCGACACGCCCGAAACGGCCCAGGCGGCCCAGCCCGCCCCCTCCGCGCGCGAGACCCGCGTCCCCATCAAGGGCGTCCGCAAGGCGACCGCGCAGGCCATGGTCGGCTCGGCCTTCACCGCGCCGCACGTCACCGAGTTCGTCACCGTCGACGTGACGCGCACGATGAAGCTCGTCGAGAAGCTCAAGGCCGACCCGGACATGGGCGGTCTGCGGGTCAACCCGCTGCTCCTCGTCGCCCGCGCCCTGCTCCTCGCGATCCGCCGCAACCCGGAGATCAACGCGGCGTGGGACGAGGAGAGTCAGGAGATCGTGGTCAAGCACTACGTGAACCTCGGCATCGCCGCCGCGACCCCGCGCGGCCTCGTCGTCCCGAACATCAAGGACGCGGACAGTCTCTCGCTCGCGGGGCTCTCCACCGCGCTCTCGGACCTCGTGGGCACCGCTCGCGAAGGGAAGACGAGCCCGGCGGCGATGCGCGGCGGCACGGTGACGATCACCAACGTCGGCGTCTTCGGCGTCGACACGGGCACGCCGATCCTCAACCCCGGCGAGTCCGCGATCCTCGCCGTCGGCGCCATCAAGCCGCAGCCGTGGGTGCACAAGGGCAAGGTGAGGGCGCGCCAGGTCACCACGCTCGCGCTCTCCTTCGACCACCGGCTCGTCGACGGCGAACTCGGCTCGAAGGTCCTCGCGGACATCGCGGCGGTCCTGGAGCAGCCCAAGCGGCTGCTGACCTGGGGCTGAGCGAGCACCGACCGCACGAAGCAGGGGCCCGGTCCGCACACGAGGTGCGGGCCGGGCCCCTGCGGCATTTCCCATGTTCCACGTGAAACATCAACGGGCCCACCGTCGGCGGATGTTTCACGTGAAACATCCGCTTCCCGAGGCGGCCTGCCGTCAGTCCTTCTGCGCGCCCTTGGGCAGCGTCTGAAGCTTCATCGTCTTCGCGCTGTTCGACTTGAAGGCGTAGTCCATGATCTTGGCGGCGTCCTCAAAGCGCTTGCTGTCGTTGAGGATCACGCCCGCGACGGTCTTCCCGTTGCGCGTCGCGGCGAAGACGAGGCAGGGGCCCGAGCCGCTCGCCGTGCCGGTCTTGATGCCGATCGCGCCCTTGTAGGAGCCGAGCAGCTTGTTGGTGTTGTACCAGGTGTACGTACGTGCCTTGCCGTTGCTCGCGGTCGCCTTCTGCTTCGTGCTCTTCGACTTGACCACCGTGCGGAAGGTCGAGCTCTTGAGCGCGTGCCGGGCGAGGAGCGAGGCGTCGCGCGGCGTCGTGTAGTTCTTGCTCTTCGTCGGGATGCCGTCGAAGGAGTCGTACGAGGTGTTCTTCATCTTCAGAGACTTCGCCTTGGCGTTCATCTTCGAGATGAAGTTGGCGGTACGCGCCGAGGCGGTCTTGCCGGTGCCGAAGGTGTCGGCGAGGGCGTACGCGGCATCGCAGCCGGAGGGCAGCAGCGTCGCGTAGAGCAGCTGACGCACCGTGACCTTGTCGCCGGTCCGCAGGTCGGCCGTGCTCGCGCCCTTCTTGACGACGTAGTCGCGGTACGCCTGCTTGATCGTGATCTTCTTGTCGAGATTGAGGCCCTTGGTGTCGAGGACGACGGCGGCCGTCATGACCTTCGTCGTGCTCGCCATCTGCCGCTTGGTGTCGGCGGCCTTGCTGTAGAGCGTCTTGCCCGAGGAGGTGTCGAGCAGGAAAGCGCCCTTGGCGCTCACCGAGGGCGCGGAGGCGGCCTGCGCCGTACCGACGAGCGGCGCGAGGAGGACGGCGCCGGCGGTGAGGGCGACGGTGGCGGTACGGCGCGGACTGAGACCGAGGTTCACACGATGCTCCGTAAGAGACGGGAGAAAAGAATTCGAGGGTGGCGCACAGCACACGCCTACCCCCTTCAGACACCGAGGCGACGTGTGGAGTTGCACGTACCAAAAGGGGAGTTGTGGGAGTTTCGCGTGCGACGACGAAGCGCCCGCCGCACCGAACCGTCGAACCGCCCCGCCGTACCGCCTGCCCCGCCCGCCGTACCGCCCCGCCGTATCGCCGTGACACCCGCCCTCTACTGTCGTGGGCATGATGTGGTGGGAGGGGCTGCTGATCGGGATCGCCGGGGTCTGGGCCGGGGCGATCAACACGGTGGTGGGCTCGGGGACGCTCGTGACGTTCCCGGTGCTTGTCGCGCTCGGCTATCCGCCGGTGACGGCGACGACGTCGAACGCGGTCGGCCTCATCACGGGGACGATCACGGGTGCGTACGGCTACCGTCACGAACTCGCCGGTCAGGGCCGCCGCGTGGCGCGACTCGCCGTCGCCTCCTTCTTCGGCGCGATCGGCGGCACGGTGCTGCTGCTCTCGCTCCCGAAGGACGCCTTCGAGGTCATCGTCCCGGTCCTCGTCGGCATGTCGGTCCTGCTCGTGGCCCTCCAGCCGCTCGCGACACGGCGTTTGAGGGAACGCAAGGCGGCGAAGGCGGGAGCGACGGCTACGCGACCGGCGACGGACGCCCCGGCCACCCCGACGGCCATCCCGACCGACGCCCCGGCCACCTCGACCGAGCCCCGGCAGCCCCCTTCACTCCGCTCCTCTACGTCCTGATCTTCCTCATCGGCGTCTACGGCGGCTACTTCACCGCGGCCCAGGGCATCATGCTCGTCGGCGTGATGGGTCTGCTCCTCATGGACCCGCTCCAGCGGATCAACGCCTTCAAGAACGTCCTCTCCGCCGTTGTGAACCTCGTCGCCGGGATCATCTACGCGGTCGTGGCCCCCGTGGACTGGGCGGTCATCGCGATCCTCGCGGTCGGTTCGATCCTCGGCGGCTTCCTCGGCGCGCGCATCGGCCGCCGCCTCTCTCCCACCGTCCTGCGGGCCACGGTCATCGTGATCGGCGTGGCAGCGGTGGTCCGGCTGCTCGTCTGACCCCCGAAAAGCCGGGCCGAGAAGGGTCCGGGCAGGAGGAAGGCCGGGCGCCCACGGGGGAGAGAGACACCCGGCCTTCCGTACCGGAGGGGTGCGGCGCCCGGTCCTACGGGAATCGGTGGCCTTTCGGCCGTACCGCCCCTGCCCGGCGCTTGTGCACCCGTTTGTCCACCTTAACGCGTCGGCTCACATGCCGTGCACGGCGGGGACGCTGCCGAGCCGGCCGGCCCGGAAGTCCTCGAAGGCCTGCTGGAGCTCTTCGCGGGTGTTCATGACGAACGGCCCGTACTGCGCCATCGGTTCGCGGATCGGCTGCCCGCCGAGGAGCAGTACCTCCAGGTCGGGCGTGTGGCTGTCCTGGGACTCGTCGGCCCGTACGGTCAAGGAGCCGCCCGCGCCGAAGACGGCGGCCTGGCCGGTGTGCACGGGGCGTCGCTCGGCGCCGACGGTGCCGCGACCGGCGAGCACGTACGCGAGGCCGTTGAAGTCCTCGCGCCACGGCAGCGTCGCCTCCGCACCGGGCCGCACCGTCGCGTGGACGAGGCTTATCGGCGTGTGCGTGATGCCGGGGCCGTCGTGGCCGTCCAGCTCACCGGCGATGACGCGGAGCAGCGCGCCGCCGTCCGGCGTGGTGAGGAGCTTGACCTGCCCGCCGCGGATGTCCTGGTAGCCGGGGTCCTTCATCTTGTCCTTCGCGGGCAGGTTCACCCACAGCTGGATGCCGTGGAAGATGCCGCCGCTCATGACGAGCTGCTCCGGCGGGGCCTCGATGTGCAGCAGGCCCGAACCGGCGGTCATCCACTGCGTGTCGCCGTTGGTGATCGTGCCGCCGCCACCGTTGGAGTCCTGGTGGATGAAGGTTCCGTCGATGATGTACGTGACGGTCTCGAAGCCGCGGTGCGGGTGCCACGGCGTGCCCTTGGCCTCGCCGACGCCGTACTCCACCTCGCCCATCTGGTCCATCATGATGAACGGGTCGAGGTGCCGGTAGTCGATCCCGGCGAAGGCCCGGCGCACCGGGAAGCCCTCCCCCTCGAAGCCGCTCGGCGCGGTCGTCACCCCGAGCACGGGACGGGCCTGCGCCTCGGCGGGCACGGTCACCCTCGGCAGGGTCAGCGGGTTCTCCACGGTCACGGCGGGCATGGCGGTCTCCTTCTCGTCCGCGGGGTGCACGGATCGACTCGTCCGAGCCGTTGAAACTCGAACTTTCTGAGCCGAGATTAGTTGAATCTCGAACTTCCCGCCAGGAGGAACCGCGAACGGCGACGTGACATTCCCCGCACACGGCCCCTGCCCGGCCAGATCGCCTCCGGCTGCTCACCCGCAGCCGCTCACCTCCGGCCGCTCACCCGCTCGCCCCCGCTCGGACGCTCGCCATCCAGCCCCGCCACCCCGCCGCTCACCAGCTCGCGGGCAGCCGCACAGGGCTGCGCGTGATCGAGCCGTGCCGCCACTCGACCTCCTCGGCTTCGACGGCGAGCCGCAGCCTCGGCAGCCGGACGGCGAGCCGGTGCAGGCCGAGTTGCAGCTCGGCCCGCGCGAGCCACGTACCCACGCAGTAGTGCCGCCCCGCGCCGAAGGCGAGCGTGGGCCGGGGCAGGGGGGCGAACAGCGCCTCCGGGTCGTGGAGGTCGCCGGGGAAGGCGGCCGGATCGTGGTGGGCGGCGAGGCGGTCCGTCGAGACGAGCGCGCCCGCCGGGATCGTGACCCCGCCGACACCGATGTCCGCGCCCGCGGTGACGAGGTGACCGGCCCCCTCGGCGGGATCACCGATGGGGATCAGGTGCAGCAGGCGCTCCACGAGCGCGGCGGCGGCCTCCTCGCCCGTCCGCAGCCGTTGCCAGGCGACGGGCTGCTCGGTCAGGAGGTAGAGGAGGGAGTTGCCGAGCATGGTCATGGTCGTGTCGTGACCGCCGATGATCATCGTGGAGATGAGGTTGACCAACGCGGACTCCGGAATGCCGCCTTCTCCCTGAGCGGCCACGACGACCGAGCTGACGAGATCGTCACCGGGCGCCTCCCGGCGTGCGGCGAGCAGTCCCCCGGCGAACTCGGCCAGTTCGGTGCGCGCCCGGGCGCCCTCCTCGGGAGCGGCGCTGGCGCCCGCCATGGCGTGCTGCGACCAGTGGAAGATCGTCTCGAAGGGCACGTCCTCCACGGCGAGCAGCCGGTGCATCACCAGCGAGGGCAACGGCATGGCGTAGTCCCTGACGAGGTCGCCGGGCGGCCCCTGCTTGACGAGCCCGTCGAGCAACTGCTCGATGACGTCCGCGACCCAGGGCCGCAGGTGCGCGACCGCGCGCGGCGTGAAGGCCCGCCCGACGGCGCGCCGCAGCCTCAGGTGGGCGCCGCCGTCCTGCCGCCCGATCGCCTCCCGGCTCTTGAGCACACTGGGGCTGTCACCGACGGGCGGTGCCCCGGGCGCCTGGACGGGCGCGCGCCCGAAGCGCTGATCGTTGAGGACCTGGTGCACGTCGTCGTACCGCGTGACGAGCCACACCGGGGTCCCGTCCGGCAGTTCGACGAGCCGGGGCGGACCGGTCTCCTGCCCGGTGATCCTGTGCAAGGGGACGGTGCGGAGAGTGGACACGGCGTTCCTCCTGGATACGGCAGTCCTGTCGGCCCGGATCACCCCGGGCGGACCCTGCCCGGACCAACGACGTGACGTCTGCCCAGGTCACCGCACCTTCGCGCCGAGCCGCCCCGGCCCCGCCACCGCCTCAGGCCGGCTGTTCGCTCGGCCGTGCGGGTACGCACGCGCCCGGGTGGTCCTCGTACAGCCCGCACCGCAGCGCGCCCGCCCAGTGCGGGCACGGCGGCGCGACCCGTACGCGCCACACCGGCACGGCCGCCCCGAACGTCCCCCATACGTGCCCCGCCTCCCCGCTCAGCTCGCGCACGATCCCCTGGTGCTCGTACGTGAGGTGCGGGGCGAGCGCGCACCGGACCCGGGCGCGGGGCGCGCTGCCCGGCCTGCGCGTCACGTCCATGGCCAACTCGGCCACGATCTGCGTCACTTGCCCGGCCGCCTCACAGCGCGGCACGTCCGGCGATGGCTGGTTCATGGGGATACCTGCGTTCTCTGCGGGGGCGGCGGTCAGTTCGTACCAGGAGCCGCCCTGGTCCTGGAATCTGCGCGTGTACGGGTGCCCCTGGGCCAGCAACAGCCGCACGGACCGCGCCTGTTCGGCGCACTCGGCCCACTCCCGCATCGCGGTCGGTGCGTCCCACGCCTGTGCGTACGCGGGACGTACGAGGCCGGGCGCCGCCGCCCACCGCGTACGGGGCCCGGGGTCGAGCCGCACCGCGAGCCGCAACGCCTCCCCGCGCAGCCACGCGGCGGCGTCCTCGGGCGTCCCGACCCGCGCCCGCCCGAGCAGTACGGCGCGGTGGGCGTCGCCGCCGAGCGAGACGACGATCACCGGGCGCTCCGATGACGCGGGTGACGAGCCCTCAGTACGCGGCAGTCGACGGCCCGGGAGAAATCCCCCCGCGCCTCGGCCTCCCGCTCCTCGCGGGCGAGTTGGGTACAGACGACGCAGTGAGTGGCCCTCGGGTGAGGGGTTTCCTGAGGCATGGCAATAGCTTGCGCCCGGGGAAGCTATGCAAGTAGATATCTACCGATTCCACCTTGGCGATTGCGATTCCAGGTGGTGGGGCACTGATTCAACTCACAGCTCAGAGAGGGGTGTTAGAACGAGTGACCGATCTCGGGGAAGGCGCCGCCGAACGCACGCACGGCATTTGGGCGTTCAGGGTCGACGTGCAGAAGCTGCGCAAACGCCTGGGGCTTACTCAGCGGGCATTTGCCAAAGTGCTCCACTACTCGCAAGCGCAGGTGGCAAAGGTGGAAGCGGGCAAGGCGCCGCCTACGCTCGCGTTCGCGGCGGCCATGGACGAGGTAGCCAATACGGGTGAGGTCTACCAGGACATCCTGAGGAGGATGCTTAGGGAGGCGGCGTTGCCGGAGTGGTTCGGGCCGTACTTCGACCTGGAACAACGGGCCAAGGTAATAACCGACTACTCCGCGATTTTCTGCAAGGGCATTCTCCAGACGCCGGAGTACGCCGAAGCAGTTGTCCGAGCGGCCCAGCCACGTGAGGCGAATGAGCAGATTCGCGAGCTTGTGGAGATGCGCATGAAGCGCGCTGACGTGCTCTACCGCTCCGATCCGCCTCAACTGTGGTCGGCGATCCACGAGGGCGTGCTGCGCACGCAAGTAGGCGGTGAAGCGGTGATGCGCGGGCAGATCGAGAACCTGCTTGCCCTTGGTCGGCTTCCGCACGTGACCTTGCAGGTACTGCCCTTCTCCGCAGGTGCGTCCCCTAGTCACGTGTCTTTTACGATGCTTGCGGTAGAGGGGGCATCTCCAAACGCGGTCTACTCCGAAACCGCCTTGGGTGGACAGGTGGACTACAGCCCCGCAGCCGTAGCGTTCGCGTCCACGACTTGTGACCGTCTGCGTATGGCCGCTGCCAATGAGCAGGACTCGGCGGAAATCCTCCGCTCGATCGCAAAGGGAGCATGATTCATGACACCGGTACGGCCTCGCCAGTGGACGAAGTCCAGCTACAGCGGCGGCAACGGCGGGGACTGCGTGGAGGTGGCTGTGGGTGAGGGCGCCGTGCCGGTTCGGGACAGCAAGCGCGCCGACGATAGCCCGGTCATCAACTTCGGCCGCTCGGCCTTCGCCGCCTTCCTCGGTGCGGTCCGCGAAGGCTGATCCCGGAACCGCGAACGAGCCCGCCGCCTCGGCATCAGGGGTGGCGGGCTTCGTCGTACCGAACCGTGGGAAGCCCCGTAAAGCAACCCAGCCTGAGGAGGCCCGACATGACCCGCACATGGATCAAGTCCAACTACAGCGGCGGCAACAGCGGTAACTGCGTCGAGTTGGCCGCGTCCGAACCCACCATCCCCGTCCGCGACAGCAAAACCGCCGCCGACGATGGCCCGGTGGTCGAGTTCAGCCGTCCCGCCTTCCTCCGCTTCCTGAGGGCGGTCGGTCCGCAGGAAGCGACGCCGCGCGGGGAGTGACCGCCGGGCAGGGCACACGCGCGCAAGTCGGCGGCCCGGCACGCCCGTTCCGCGGACGCTCCGGGGGCGTCGTCCGGAAGGCGCCCCGGTCGCGCCGACACCTGACCTCGCCCCCCGTAAGCCCCCGACCTGCGGCGCCGAGCCGCCGTCGCGCGAAGCCATCCCCCTTGCGGGTGGTTCAGCGTCGTAGCGGCGGTGGCGTGTGCGCCCCCGGATAGGTGTACGGGTAGTCGAGGCCGAGGGGGGCGAGGGCGGCGGCGCGGCGGCGTTCGCGGATGGCGCGCAACTCGGCGACGGCGGCGGGCGATCCGCAGTCCTTGTGACGGGCGAAGTGCCTGACGGCATCGGCTTTGGTGGGGCCGGTCCAGGGGTTGCGCCAGGGGGAGTTCCGCAGTGCGGCACGGGCGGCGACGCGGCTCTCGGCCTGGGCGGCGGCGAGATAGGCGGCGGTGTGGCGGCCCGGACGGGGGCGGGGAAAAAGCAGACAGAGCACCCAGCAAAGGGCGCGGGCGATAGAATCGCGCACGGTCGTTCCAGTCGGTAAGAGGGCTGAAGCGGCTAGCCGACCCGCCTTTGGTAGAGGCTGAGTCGGACGCCCTGACGGGTCGCGCAAACGGCCCGTCAGGGCATTTCTGTGCGCACAGTAAGCACATAGACGCGGACTCGTCCAGCTACTTCCCGGTACGCCCGCCTACGCCCGGCTCCACCCGTCAAGTCCGTTTGACGCCCGCGCCACCACGGCATCGTGCCGACCCCAACTCGTATGCTCCGGCGCATGGATGAGGACATAGCACGCGCGGCGGCCGACGCCTTGGCCACCGGACCCCGTCTCACCCCGGCCGAAGCTTCGGACGCGGTCCCGCACGCACCGGGCCTCTACGCGGTCTACGGCGACGCGTCGGCGTGCGCCCACCTCGCGACGGGAACGCCGGACCGCCCGCTCTACGTGGGCAAGGCGGAACACAGCCTCGCGGCCCGCGACGTACGCACGCACTTCGCCACAGGCAGGACCGGCTCCTCCACCCTCCGCCGCACCCTGGCAGCCCTCCTGCGCGACCACCTCGCCCTGCACGCGATCCCGCGCAACCCCGCCCGCCCGGACGGCAGCGCGAGCTTCGCCCTGGAGCCCGGCGGCGACGCGCGGCTGACGGAGTGGATGCGCGCGCGGCTGTGCCTCGCGGTGTGGCCGGGCCCCGAGGGCGTGACCCTGAACGAGATAGAAACGGCGGTCCTGACGCGTCTGCGCCCACCCCTCAACCTCTCCAAGATGGGCCCGTCCGCCGACCCCCGCCTCAAAGCAGCCCGCTCAGCCCTGTCGGCCGAGGCGAGAGCCTGGCGCCCGGGGGGTTGAGCACGCGGGCGGTTTCCGTCAGATCGGCAGGTCCCAGGAAGGCCCGTCCTCGGTGCCGAGCCAGACCCGCTGACCGGTGCCCGAGACCGTGAGGCCGAATTCGCTCTGGTGGGGCTCGCCCGCGTCCTGCCATCGCCGTACCGCCCGCTCGACCCGGTCCCACAGGCGCACGGGCCCGCGCTGCACGACGTTCCATCCCCCGTCCGCGCGGGGCGCCGTCCGTGCCTGTGCGCCCGTGGACACGTCCCAGAGGATCTGTTCCGCGCCCGCCCCCAGGCGCTCGGCCGAGGGTACGGCGAGCTGCGCGACCCAGGCGCCGGTCCAGTCGTCCAGCGCGGCGGGGTCGATCCGGCTGGGACGCTCCTCGCCGGGCAGGAGGGCCAGCGCCGGACGGGGCGGCCGGTCGTGGGGCCGGGCGATCATGAAGCTGGTGTGGCCGGGCAGGAACCGGCCCGTGGCTTGCCCGGGGCCGGTGACGTCGAGCAGGGCCAGGGCGTTGGCGTAGCTCCACCCGGACAGGGTGACGAGGATCCTTCCCCCCGGCCTCACCTGGTGCAGCCACGGCAGCGGGACGTACCGCACCGAACAGGTCGCGATGAGCCGGTCGTACGGTCCGCCGCCGGGGTCGCCGCGCAGTCCGTCACCGATGATCAGCCGGGGCGCGAGGCCGGCCGCGCCCAGTGCGGCGGCCGCGGCGCGGCCCACCACCGGGTCGTACTCGACGCTGGTGAGCCGGGCGTCCCCGAGGCGGTGCGCGCCGAGCGCGGTCGAGTAGCCCGTGCCCGTACCGATCTCCAGTACCCGGTGACCGGCCTCGGCGCCAAGCTGGTCCCACATCCGCAGCACCAGCGACGGCAGGGTGGAGGAGGACGACGGCGAACCGGTCACCGCCGCCTCGGTCACCTCGTCCGGCCGGATGCGGCCGTCGAGTTGGGTGATCAGCGTCTGATCGGAGTACACCCCTTCCAGCCACCCCGGCTCACCCTCCCGAACAGCGCGGTACGCGGTCGGCACACTGCCGGCCACCGGCAAGAAGTAGGCCCCCGTGAACAACTCCCGGGCCACGGCCCCCGCCGCCTCGCACCACCCGGAATCCGCGAGGCCCCCGAGCGCGGCGAGCCGTTCCACAAGGGCGGCACGCAGCCGCTCCGCCGTACTCACGTATCGAAACCTTTCTCCAGCCAGTCGGCGAGGGCGTGCGCCACCGCCGTGGTCGTCCCGTCCGGCTGCCATGCCCACTGGCCGTTCGGGTTGCACTCCAGGAAGTACCAATCTCCGGAGGCGGTGACGGCGAAGTCGAAAGCGCCGTACACGAGTCGGTGTTCCGCTAGGTACGCCGCGACGGGGCGGGCGACTCGCGTCGGCACCTCGATGGGCGTGCACGTCATCAGGTCCTGACGCCGCCGCCAGTCAAGATCCGGACTGTCGATCCGCACCCCGAACAACTGATCTCCCACGGCGGTCACCCGTGCGTCGAAGACCTTGCCCACCTTGGCCTGGAACAGGTGAGGGCATACGGACACCGCGTCGGTGATCTCGTCCTCGCGCACTTCACGTCCCCAGACACTGCGGGGTCGGCCGTCGACGCGGTACGGCGAGTTCCACAGTGGTTTGTAGATCGCGCCGCCCGTGAATGAGGCGACGAACTCCCGTGCTTCGCCGGGATCGTTGGTGATGATCGTGCTGGGCACCAGGAAGCCGCAGCGCTGGGCGGTGGAGAGCTGCGACGGTTTGAACTCGGCGGCGCGGTTGTGCCACGGGTGGTTGACGTATCGCGCTCCGGGCAGGGACGCGAGGATGCCGCCCACTCCCCACAGGGCCTGTTCCGCGGCGAAGCGGCGGTCCTGCGGGCTCAGCCCGGGAGGCCCGGCGTAGGGAGAGGGCCTGCGTACCCAGACCGACCGGACGCGGGTGATGTCCAGCTCCCTGCTGCTCGTGCGCAGAGTGCCCCACTGCTCACCCGCGCGGTAGCCGGTGGTCAGGGAGGCGCCCGCGTGCAGGTCGATCCCCGGGTCGAAACGGGCGACGGGAACCCGGCGCTCGGAGAGCAGCCGCAACACGAGGTCGGCTGTCACGTCGTAGGGATTGGTCAGCACGAGGACCGGCCCGTGGTCGTCCATCAGCCGGAACCCTGGTCCTGGTCGTAGGACTCGGTGCTGTCCGCGTCGGTGGCACCGCCCGGCCCCGATCCGTCACCGGGTGTCGTCGTCGTGGGAGTCAGACCGCTCGTACTCGTGCCGTGGTTGCCCAGTTCCACCGTCCGGCCGTACTCGTCCACGATGACGGCGATCTGGGTCCTGGGGTCGATCACGGGCGTGGGCAGCGGAATCGTGGCGGCGGTCGCGTACGGCCCCATGCGCTGGGTGCCCCAGGGGGCGGGGGTCTGTGTCATCTCCTCCATGCCTCCGTTCGGAAGGTGTCCGCGTGTGCCGTCTCCGGCGAGACGATCGTCGCCCAGGGGCGTTCTTCGCGGTAGCGGCCACGCGTAGGCCACGTGTCGGCCAGACTGGCGGTATGGGGAGCAGCGTGGGGGCCGGTGTCCGGCGTGAGCGCGAGCGTCTGGGGTGGAGCCAGGCGCGGCTGGCGCGGGAGGTCTGCCGCGTCGCGGGTGTTCGGGGAGAGCCGGTCGGGCGCCAGGAGGTGAGCCGCTGGGAGACGGGCAGGCGCACGCCGCGCGAGTGGCTGCCGTTTCTCGCCGCCGCGCTCGGGGTTCCCGTCGAAGTCCTCAAGGCGCCGCAGGATCCCGCTGAGCCGCCACTTCCCTTGCTGAGCGACTTTCTGCCTGCCGAGGACCCGTTGAAACCGCTGGCCGTTCGCCCCGGGGGCCGGATCGGCGTGGGACAGGTGGCCGACATACGGCAACGGGTCCACGGTCTGCGGCTGGCCGATGACGTGCTGGCGGGTGGGGACCTTCTGCGCCCCGCGCTTCGTGAACTCCGTACGGCGGTGAGGGTGTTCCGGGAACACAGCCACAGCGAGCAGGTGACCCGGCAACTTTTGCGTCAACTGGGTGAGTTGGCGCAGATCGTCGGGTGGATCGCGAGTGACGCCGGGCAGTACGCGGAGGCCGAACGGATCTACCGGCTCGGCCTCAGCGCGGCGACGCAGGCCGATGACCGGACGCTCGCCGGGAACCTGGCGGGGTCCCTGGCCTACCAATTCAGCAATACGGGGCGCGAGGAGGAAGGGTTCGACCTGGCACGGGCTGCTGTCGAGGGGGCGGGTCCGGACGCGCCGCCCAAAGCTCGCGCGCTGTACTGGGACCGGGTGGCGTGGGCAGCGACGAAGGCCGGGGGAGCCGAACGGGCGCGATCCGCCCTGCGAGCACTGGGCGAGGCCGAGGGGGCGTTCGGTGACGACAGGCACGAAGACGAGGAACCAGCCTACGTGTATTGGGTGGACGCGGGGGAGCTGCGCGTCATGGAAGCCCGTGTCCACACGGAACTGCGGCGTCCCCTGCGCGCCGTGCCCCTGCTACGGGACGTGCTCGCGACGTACGACGCCACGCACGTACGCGAACTGGCGCTCTATCTGTCGTGGCTCGCCGTGGCGTACGCCGATGCGAACGAACCCGAGGAAGCGGCGGCCACGGCGAAGCGCGCGCTCTACCTGTCGGCGGACACCGCCAGCGAGCGAACGGCCGCGCGGCTCCGCACCGTTCTGTCCCGCCTCGCGGACTTCGCCGACGTCCCCGAGGTGGCGGCACTCCTGGCCGCCGCCGGCGGCTGAGCGCCTGGAGCCCGTCGCGGCGTACGGGAGCGGCCCGTTCAGAGGACGCCGCGCAGGTCGACCAGGGAACCGTCCTCGGAGAGGTGGTCGCGGTGGCGGCCCTCGGTGAAGAGGTCGCGGAGGTACATGGCGGGGAAGTCCAGGATTTCGATCCGTTCGGCCAGGGTGATGCGGGCGCGGTAGGGGGTGTCGCCGTCGCGGATCAGGACGTCGCACCAGCCCGGGGTGGGGGCCTCGACGCCCGTCACGGTGACGTGGTCCTCCGCCATCTGCCCGACCCAGGCCGCGAGGTCGTCCAGGAGCCAGGCCATGTTCATCCAGGCCGGCGCCCCGGCGGCCGGCTGCCAGTCGTACGTGCGGCGCGCCTCGCGGCCGGTGCCGGGAGGGGCGCCCTCGCGGTAGACGGGCGGCTGCGCTGGGCCCTCGGTCTCGGTGAACGCGACGGAGCGGGGCCGGATGCGCAGCGCGGTGAGCCGGAAGCGGTCCTCGCCGAGGTCGAAGGCGACCTCCGAGGCGTGGGTGAGGAAGGCGCTGTCCGCGTCACCGGTCATGCGGGGCGGACCGGGCCGGGGCGTTCAGGCGCTGCGCCAAGGGGGCGTACGAGCTGGCGTACTCGTCCCCGGCGGGGGCCGCGGACCGCTTGTTCTCCTTGGCCAGGGTCGTGCTGACCCAGTTCGGGCAGCGGACGACGCCCTTGCAGTACATGGTGATCACGCCCTTGTCCTGGCCGTCGCGCAGCACCTTCTGGTTGACCGAGAGGATCATCTTGTACTGCTTTTCGAGCTTGCACACGCCGTTCCGGCAGCGGTACTTACCGGCGTATCCGGTCAGGTGATAGGTCGTCGTCTTCCCCACGCGGTCGCGGTTCGGGGACTTCGCGATGAACTCCACGGCCGAGTACTTCGTGATGTTGTGCTTCTTCTTGACCTTGTTCCAGCCGAAGCCCTTGTCCCGCGCGCGGTCGTAGTACCCGGCGCGCAGCGAGGCCTTTCCGGGGCCCGAGTAGTCGAGGTGCTTGAGGATCTTGTACGCGGGGTCGCCGGCCGCCGCGCGGGCTTCCGCGCCCGCCGACGCCGTCGCCGGGGTGGTGGTCAGCGCGCTGAGCACGGCAGTGGCGGCGAGCGCGCTCGCCACGATCTTGGCCCGGTTCATCCGGTCTTCCCCTCTGCCGACGCGTGCCCCCGCCAAGGAGCGGTACAAAGAGGGACATTACTGCCGGTCGCGGTGAACGGGCCGGTGATCGGAAGGGCTTGGGGGGCGCGGTGGTGCAAAGGGGTGGTGGGACGGGGGCGGACGCGGGCAGGGTGAGGGCATGACCTCTTCCTCGCAGGGCGCGCCCGCCCGGTTCAAGGACCTCTGTCTGGACGCGCGGGATCATCAGGCGCTCGCTGATTGGTGGTGCGCCGCGATGGGGTACGTGCGGCGGGAGGGCGAGAGGCCCGACGGGGAGCCGGTGGCCATCGTCGACGCGGCGGGGGGCGGGCCCCTGATCTGGGTGTGCCCTGTGCCCGAGGGCAAGGTAGTCAAGAACCGGATGCACATCGACGTGTACGGGGACGTCGAGCGGCTGCGCGGGCTCGGGGCGCGGGTCGTCGCGGAGCCGGACGCGGAGAAGGGCGTCCCCTGGCACGTCATGGGGGACCCCGAGGGGAACGAGTTCTGCGTGTTCGCGCCGCCCGCCGTCTGAGCCCGGGTCCGCGCGCCCCCTTCGGCGACGACGCGCCCGCACCGCTTCCGGTCGGTGAGGTGGTATCCCGACCGGTTTCGCCTCACGGCGGGCGAGGCAAGGGCGTCAGCCGTACATCCTTCGCATCGCGTACTCGACCATCTCCTCGACCGCCTTCGCGTCGAAGACGATGCGGTGCTCGCCCTCCATGTCCAGGACGAAGCCGTAGCCCGTGGGGAGGAGGTCCAGGACCTCCGCGCCGGTGATCACGAAGTACTTCGAGTCCTTGCCCGCGTAGCGGCGCAGTTCCTTCAGCGAGGTGAACATCGGGATGACCGGCTGCTGGGTGTTGTGCAGGGCCAGGAAGCCGGGGGTGTCGCCGCGCGGGCAGTAGACCTTCGACGCGGCGAAGATCTGCTGGAAGTCGTCCGAGGTGAACTGGCCCGTCGTGAACGCGCGGACCGCCTCCGCGAGCGACGGCGGGGACGGCTCGGGGTAGAGCGGGGGCTGCTGCTGGCCGTACGCGTCCTGCTGCTGGCCGTAGGCACCGGGCTGGGGCTGCTGCGGCGGCTGCGCGTACTGCTGCTGGGCGCCCGCGTTCGGGTCGTAGCCGTACATGGTGGAAAGGGTAGCCGCCTGCACAACCCCCTAACGGGGCTCGCGCGGGCCGCGGAGTGACGACTTCCTCATCCGCTCGGGCCGTCAGGGCTTGCGTCTTATTACTCGCGGGTAGCATCATCGTAGCTACCAGCCGGTACAGATACGCGTGCGCGTGGGCATCCCGTACTGATATCGGCTTGTATGTCTGATACGTCCGGGTGGAGGGCAGCCTCCCCGTACCGCGTAAGGGAGCCGTCGCCGTGGGGCACTACAAGTCGAATCTCCGAGACATCGAGTTCAACCTCTTCGAGGTCCTGGGCCGCGACAAGGTCTACGGTTCCGGTCCCTTCGCCGAGATGGACGCCGAGACCGCCAAGTCGATCCTCGCCGAACTGGCCCGGCTCTCCGAGAACGAGCTGGCCGAGTCCTTCGCCGACGCGGACCGCAACCCGCCCGTCTTCGACCCGGAGACGAACACCGCGCCCGTACCCGAGACCTTCAAGAAGTCCTACAAGGCCTTCATGGACTCCGAGTACTGGCGCCTCGGCCTCCCCGAGGAGATCGGCGGCACCACCGCCCCGCGCTCCCTCATCTGGGCGTACGCCGAACTCATCCTCGGCGCCAACCCGGCCATCTGGATGTACTCCTCCGGGCCGGCCTTCGCCGGCATCCTCTTCGACGAGGGCAACGAGGCGCAGAAGAAGGTCGCGGAGATCGCCGTCGAGCGGCAGTGGGGCTCGACCATGGTCCTCACCGAGCCCGACGCCGGTTCGGACGTCGGCGCGGGCCGTACGAAGGCGATCGAGCAGGCCGACGGCAGCTGGCACATCGAGGGCGTGAAGCGCTTCATCACGTCCGGCGAGCACGACATGTCGGAGAACATCCTCCACTACGTCCTCGCGCGCCCCGAGGGCGGCAAGCCCGGCACCAAGGGCCTCTCGCTCTTCCTCGTCCCGAAGTTCGAGTTCGACTGGGAGACCGGCGAGCTGGGCGAGCGCAACGGCGTCTACGCGACGAACGTCGAGCACAAGATGGGCCTCAAGGCGTCCAACACGTGCGAGATGACCTTCGGCGACCGCCACCCCGCCAAGGGCTGGCTCATCGGCGACAAGCACGACGGCATCCGCCAGATGTTCCGCATCATCGAGTTCGCCCGCATGATGGTCGGCACGAAGGCCATCGCGACCCTCTCCACCGGCTACCTCAACGCCCTGGAGTACGCCAAGGAGCGCGTGCAGGGCCCCGACCTCGCGAACTTCACCGACAAGACCGCGCCCAAGGTCACCATCACGCACCACCCCGACGTGCGTCGCTCGCTCATGACGCAGAAGGCGTACGCGGAGGGCATGCGCGCGCTCGTCATGCACACCGCCGCCGTCCAGGACTCGATCGCCGTCAAGGAGGCCGCGGGCGAGGACGCCGCCGAGCTGCACGCCCTCAACGACCTGCTCCTCCCGATCGTCAAGGGCTACGGCTCCGAGAAGTCCTACGAGCAGCTCGCGCAGTCGCTCCAGACCTTCGGCGGCTCCGGCTACCTCCAGGAGTACCCGGTCGAGCAGTACATCCGCGACGCCAAGATCGACACCCTCTACGAGGGCACGACGGCGATCCAGGGCCAGGACTTCTTCTTCCGCAAGATCGTCCGCAACCAGGGCGCCGCGCTGAACTCCGTCGCCGAGGACATCAAGAAGTTCCTCGCGGTCGGGCCGGGCGGCGAGACGCTGTCCGCCGCGCGCGGCGAGCTGGCGAAGGCCGCCGGTGAGCTGGAGGCCCTGGTCGGCGCGATGCTCACGCAGCTCGCCGCCACCCAGGAGAACGCCCGCGAGATCTACAAGGTCGGCCTCAACACCTCGCGCCTGCTGCTCGCCGCCGGTGACGTCGTCGTCGGCTACCTGCTGCTGCGCGGCGCGGCCGTCGCCGAGGAGAAGCTCGCCTCGGCCTCCTCGAAGGACAAGCACTTCTACGAGGGCAAGATCGCGGCCGCCAAGTTCTTCGCGGCCAACATCCTGCCGCGCGTCGCGGTCGAGCGGGCGCTCGCCGAGTCGACGGACCTGGAGCTGATGGACCTGGCGGAGGAGGCGTTCTGAGCCGCCGGTTCCCCGGAGGGCGCTGAGCTTTCGGCGCGGACGGCCGCTCCCGTTTGTGGGGGGCGGCCGTTGGCGTTTGTCGGGTGTTCGTGTTTGTGGGGGCGGCTGTTCGTGGGTGCGGGGGCAGCTGTTCGTGTTTGTGGAGGGCGGCTGTTCGTGGTTGCGGGGGGCGGGCGTTCGTGGTGGCGGGGCGGCGGCGTTGGCGGTGGGCGACCGATCGCGTTTGCCGGGGGCGGCTGTCGCGTTTGCCGGGGGCGGGCGTTCGTGTGTCGCGTTCGCTCAAAGCTGCATCGCGCGGACGGTTCTCACTCGGAGGAGTGAGGCGTTTTGCGACTTCGGCGGAGTTATCCACAGATCGGGCGGGAGGGGGGCTGGGGGGTGGCGAGGTGCGAAAGAATGGTTACAGGGGAGCCCCCCGGGTGGGTGGGGGTCTGTCCTGCGGCAGTGCGCCTCAGGCGTCCCCCGCCCCGCCCCCACCCCCCTCGTTAGGCTCTCCCCATGACGACCAGCACTTCCGCCCCCGCCTCCGCGTCCTTCGACCGGACGCACACCGACGACCTCCTGACCTTCCTCGCGGCGTCCCCCACGCCGTACCACGCCGTCGCCGAGGCGGCGCGGCGCCTGGACGGGGCCGGGTTCGAGCAGGTCGCGGAGGAGGCGGCGTGGGAGGGCACGCCGGGCGGCAAGTACGTGCTGCGCGGCGGCGCGCTCGTGGCGTGGTTCGTCCCCGAGGGCGTCGAGGCGCACACGCCCTTCCGCATCGTCGGCGCGCACACCGACTCCCCGGGCCTGCGCGTCAAGCCGCAGCCCGACTTCTCCGCGCACGGCTTCCGCCAGGTCGCCGTCGAGCTGTACGGCGGCCCGCTGCTCAACTCCTGGCTCGACCGCGACCTCGGCCTCGCGGGCCGGCTCAGCCTGCGCGACGGCTCGACGAGGCTCCTCACCGTGGACCGCCCCCTGCTGCGCGTCCCCCAGCTCGCCGTCCACCTCGATCGGGGCGTCAACGACGGCCTCAAGCTCGACCGGCAGCGCCACCTCCAGCCGATCTGGGGCCTCGGCGAGGGGCACGAGGGCGAGCTGATCGCCTTCGCCGAGCGCGAGGCGGGGCTCGAAGAGGGCAGCGTCACCGGCTGGGACCTGCTCGCCTATCCCGTCGAGGCCCCCGCCTACCTCGGGCGTGAGAACGAGTTCGTCGCGGGCCCCCGCATGGACAACCTGTTCTCCGTGCACTCCGGCGTCGCCGCGCTCATCGCCGCGTCCCGCTCCGGCGAGCTGTCCTCCATCCCGGTCCTCGCCGCCTTCGACCACGAGGAGACCGGCTCGCAGTCCGACACGGGCGCGGACGGGCCGCTCCTCGGCAACGTCATCCAGCGCTCCGTCGCCTCGCGCGGCGGCTCCTACGAGGACCGCGCCCGCGCGCTCGCCTCCTCGGTGAGCCTCTCCTCGGACACGGGCCACGCCGTGCACCCCAACTACGCCGAGAAGCACGACCCGACGCACCACCCGCGCGTCAACGGCGGCCCGATCCTCAAGGTCAACGTCAACAACCGCTACGCCACGGACGGCGCGGGCCGCTCCGTCTTCGTCGCCGCCGCCGAGCGCGCCGGGACCCCGTACCAGAGCTTCGTCTCGAACAACTCGATGCCGTGCGGCACGACGATCGGTCCCATCACGGCCGCGCGCCACGGCATCAAGACGGTCGACATCGGCGTCGCGATCCTCTCCATGCACAGCGTGCGGGAGCTGTGCGGGGACAAGGACCCCTACTACCTCGCGAACACGCTGGTCGCGTTCCTGGAGGGCTGAGTCTCCCGCCGCCCGCATCCCTACGGGCTCCCGCCGCCCGCATCCGCTACGGGCTCCGCCCAAATCCGCTACGGGCTCTCACGGGGCGCACGGCCGTGTGCGGTGCGCCCCCGGGGGTACCCGTGCGGAACGGACGGCAACAAGGAGGCTCGTCATGGGACTTGGTGGGTGCATCATCCTGATCGCGGTCGGCGCGATCCTCGCTTTCGCGACCGACTGGCACGTCAGCGGGCTCGATCTGAGCCTGGTCGGCGTGATCCTCATGGTCGTCGGCATCATCGGCGTCGTGACCTTCACGAGCATCGCGCGCAAGCGGCGCATGATCACCACCACCGGTGGCGCGCCGATCATCACCTCGCAGCCGATGACCGAGGAGGAGCGCATCCGTCGTGAGCACGGCGGCTACTGACGGGGCCTTCCTCCCGCAGCTTCCGCCGCTCCCCTGACCGGCCGTCACCGCTATCGGGTGACGGCCGGTGGCGTGTGCGGGCCCACCGGGGCGGGCCGCCCCACGCCCCAGCCCCCGCGGAACGGGCCCGCCCGGCCCCCGGTCTCAGCTCCTGCGGGACGGGCCCGCCCGGCCCCCGGTCTCAGCTCCTGCGGGACGGGCCCGCCCCCCGGCCCCCGGGTCTCAGCCGTCCAGCCCCGCCAGCACCAGCGCCAGCCGCCTCTCGCCGCCCTCCGCGACGAGCTTCACAGGGACGCCCCAGTCCTGCTGGTGCACGTGGCATGCCGGGTACTGGTTGTCGTCCGCGTCGTCGCACGAGGCCGCCATCGCCGAGACGTGCAGGACGCCCTCCGGGACCTCCGGATTCAGCTCCAGGCCACGCGCCAGGTCCGTGCCCGCGCCCTCGCCCGCGAGCAGCAGCTCGGGGGGCGTGGACGAGACCAGGAGCCGCGTCGACGGACCGTAGCGGGTGTCGAGCTTCTGTCCCGTCGGCGCCTGGAAGATGACGTCCAGGGCGAACTTCCCCGCCGCCACCTCCGTCGCCGCGCGCCGCGTGCGGTGCGCGACCGCCTCGACCCGCACCGCCTCCTCGGGCAGCCGCAGCCGGGTCAGGCGGTGGCGCGCCGACTCGACCACGACGATCTCCTCGCCGTCCACGACCGCCGCGCTCGGCTCGCGCAGGTCGGCCGCGAGGGTCGTCACCTCGCCGCTCGCCGGGTCGTAGCGGCGCAGCGCGTGGTTGTACGTGTCCGCGACGGCCACCGAGCCGTCCGGGAGCGCCGTGACGCCCAGCGGGTGCTGGAGGAGCGCCTGCCCGGCCGCGCCGTCGCGGTGACCGAAGTCGAAGAGCCCGGTACCGACCGCCGTGCGGACCGTGCCCTCGCGGTCGATCCAGCGCAACGCGCTGGTCTCCGCGTCCGCGAGCCACAGCCGCTCGCCGTCGAGGCTGGCCGCGAGCCCCGAGGGCTGGGCGAACCACGCCTGATCCGCCGGGCCGTCGACGAGGCCCTCGTTCGTCGTCCCCGCCGCCGCACGGACCGTCCCGGCTTCGGGGGCGTACGTCCACAGCTGGTGCACGCCCGCCATCGCGATCCACACCTTGCCGTCGAACCACGCCACGTCCCACGGCGACGACAGCGAGACCTCGCGCGCCGCGCCCGCGACCGGCTCGCCCTGCCACCACTGCCGCCCCGTCCCCGCGAGCGTCGAGACCGCACCGCTGGCGAGATCGACGCGGCGCAGTGCGTGGTTCACCGTGTCCGCGACGACGACGGCGCCGTCCGGGAGCAGCGCGAGGCCCTGCGGCTCGTTGAAGCGCGCCTCGGCGGCGCTTCCGTCGAGGAGCCCGCGCTCCCCGCTGCCGATGCGCCGTCGCACCGTCTCGCCGTCCGCCTCCAGCTCGACGAGCGCGTGCCGCGTCGTATCGCTGACCAGGAGCGTCCCGCCGGGCAGCCGCAGCGCCTTCCCCGGGAAGCGGAGGTCGGTGGCGACGGGCTCGGGCGGTACGTACGGGCCCTCGCCGCGCCGCAGCGTGCCCTTCGCCTCGTGCTCCGCCTCCAGCTCCTCGACCAGCGTGGCGATCGCGTGCGCGTGGCCCTCGCCCGCGTGCTGGGCGACGACGTAGCCCTCGGGGTCGATCACGACGAGCGTCGGCCAAGCCCGTACCGCGTACTGCTTCCAGGTCGCCAGCTCCGGGTCGTCGAGCACCGGGTGCTCGACCCCGTACCGCTCCACGGCGTCCACGACGGCCGCGTGCTCCGCCTCGTGCACGAACTTCGGCGAGTGCACCCCGATGATCACGACCGTGTCCCGGTGCTTCTCCTCCAGCTCGCGCAGCTCGTCCAGCACGTGGAGGCAGTTGATGCAGCAGAAGGTCCAGAAGTCCAGGATCACGATCCGCCCGCGCAGATCGGCGAGCGAGTAGGAGGTGCCGCCGGTGTTGAGCCAGCCGCCCTTGCCGACCAGCTCGGGGGCGCGGACACGGGCACGGCGGGCGGGCGCGGGAGTGGCGTCGTTCATGGTCTCCAGGGTGCCACTTCACCTGCGGTGATCCATGGTCCGGATGTTTCACGTGGAACATCGCGATGTTCCACGTGAAACATCGGTGTGGTCCGTGAGGCGCACGTCATGTTTCACGTGAAACATCGCCCGGCGCTTCCGCTTTCCGGCGGGAAATCGGGTAGCCGTAGGGCCATGAGATACCTCGTGCGTGAGCGGTTGTTCTCCATCGGTGACGACTACTGGATCGAGGACGAGTCGGGCCGCAAGGTCTTCCTGGTCGACGGGAAGGCGATGCGGGTCCGGCAGACCTTCGAGCTGAAGGACGAGCAGGGGCGGGTGCTCGTCGACATCCACAAGAAGCTGATCAGCCTCATGGGCGAGATGGTCATCGAGCGGGAGGGTGAGCACCTCGCCAGGGTGAAGCGCAAGCGGCTCTCGCTCCTCCGCAACCACTTCCGCGTGGAGATGGCGGAGGGGACCGAGCTGGACGTGAGCGGCAAGATCCTCGACCGCGAGTTCGCGATCGAGTACGACGGGGAACTGCTCGCACAGATCTCGCGGCGCTGGTTCACCGTCCGGGATACGTACGGGGTCCAGGTCGTGCGGGAGGACGTGGACCCCGCGCTGCTCATCGCCGTGACCGTGTGCGTGATCGCGCTCGCGGAGGGCAAGGACGACTGAGGCCGGTCACGGGCGCCAGCGCAGGGGGTGCTTCTCCGGCACCTCGATGACCGCGATCCGGACCCCGTCCGGGTCGCGGACCCACATCTCGACGAGTCCCCAGGGCTCTTCGCGCGGCTCGCGCTCGATCTGCACCCCGGCGCGGCGCAACTCCTCGTGCGCCGCCGCCGCGTCGGGCACCTGGAGCCAGATGCCGAGCGCGGGCGACGGGGGCTCGTCGGAGCGGCCCGAGACCTCCAGGAAGCCGTTGCCGAGGAAGTAGACCGTGCCGCGCTCCTCGCCCGTACCGAACTCCCTGTGGACGGCGAGGCCGAGCTTGCGGCCGTAGAAATCGCGAGAGCGGTCGGGGTCCGTGGGGCGCAGCAGAATCCTGCTGCTGAGTACCTGCACCATGGCCACCGAGCGTACGGGAGCGGGGCCTTGGGCGCGGGGAGGCGGATCGGCGGCGGGCGGCGGCAGGGGAGCGGGTGCGGGGGCTCGGGGAGGCGTCATCCGGCGGACGGGGACGCGCGTACCGGGCATACGTGGCGCCGGCTCGGCGTGCGGCGGCGAACCGTATCACCGCCGGGTGGGGCGGGACGTCAACTCCGGCCTACCATCGTCACTCGAAAGCACTGCCAGGGCGACACCCGGCGGCGTACTGTGCTCTTCCGGGGGCTCTCTCCCCCCGGCCCCCGAGCACCCGCGCACCGACGGCGCCGCACCGCCGCCGACCTGACCGCCCGCCAGCCGTCCCTGACGACCTGATGTCCTGCCGCGGCCACCGCCGCGCCGTACCGACCGCACGAGGGGTCCCGTGAGCCTCCATCCCAGCCTTCAGACCTATGCCGACGCCTGGTCCCACTCCGTGGAAGCGATATCCGCGCTGGTGCAGCCACTCGCGGACGCGGACTGGAACCGGGCGACACCGTGCCCCGGCTGGTCGGTGCGGGACCTGATCTCGCACGTCATCGGCATGGACTGCGAGATCCTCGGTGACCCGCGCCCGATCCACACGCTGCCGCGCGACCTCTACCACGTCCGTACCGAGCACCAGCGGTACATGGAGATGCAGGTCGACGTCCGCCGCCACCACACGGCGCCCGAGATGCTCGGGGAGCTGGAGTACACGATCATCCGCCGCAACCGGCAGCTCCGGAACGAGAACCGGGGCCCGGAGGCGACGCTGCGCGGTCCGCTCGGCACCGAGCAGACCCTCGAAGTCGCCATGCGGCGGCGTGCCTTCGACGTGTGGGTGCACGAGCAGGACCTGCGCGTCGCGCTCGGGCAGCCCGGGAACCTCGACTCCCCCGGCGCCTATGTCACGCGGGACGAGCTGTTGATGGGGCTGCCGAAGGTGGTCGCGAAGCGGGCGGGGGCTCCGGCGGGCAGTGCGGTGGTCTTCGACGTGAGCGGGCCTGTCGAGTTCCTGCGGACGGTGCGGGTCGACGCGGAGGGGCGGGGGAGCGTGGACGGGGCGCCGTCGCTCGGGCCGATCGCCACGTTGGGCATGGAGTGGGAGACGTATTTCCGCCTGGCTTGTGGGCGGGTTTCCGCGGAGCGGGTGCTGGGGGAGGTCAAGGCGGAGGGGGACGAGGAGCTGGTCGCGGCGATCCTGGCCAACTTCGCCGTGACGCCCTGAGCCGTGACGTCCTGAGCCGGGGCGGGCCCCTTCGGGGGCTCCGCCTCACGCCCCGCTCCTGTGCCCCGCTCCTCAATCTGTTCCGGCCTCCGGACGGGAGGTCCCCCCGGAGGGGCTGCGTTGTTGCGGTACGTGGACCGCCTCGACCTTGCTGGTGGTCAGCCGGTCCCGTTCCCTGCGGAGGGTTCGGGCGCGGAGGCGGAGGAACTGGCTGACTCCGAGGGCTTCCACGGCGAAGATCGCGCAGAAGGCGACGCGGTAGTCGTCGTCGGTCGCGTCGAGCAGGATGCCGATGGCCAGGAGCAGGATCATGCAGGCGGTGAAGCCGCCGATGTTGACGATCCCCGAGGCCGTGCCCTGGCGTTCGGGCGGGTTGGCCGGGCGGGCGAAGTCGAAGCCGATCATCGAGGCCGGGCCGCAGGCGCCGAGCACCAGGGTCAGCAGGACGAGGAGCCACATCGGGGCCGTGTCGCCCCAGCTCAGGACGAGTGCCCAGAGCAGGGCCGTCGCGCCCACCGTGCCGAGCACGAGCGGGACCCGGGCGCCGTGGTGGCGGGCGATGAGCTGCCCGTACACGAGGCCCATGACGATGTTCGACAGGATGACGACCGTGAGCAGATCCCCCGCCGTGCCACGCGAGAGGCCCTGCTGCTCGACGAGGAACGGCATGCCCCACAGGAGCAGGAAGACCATCGCGGGGAACTGCGTCGTGAAGTGCGTCCACATCCCGAGCCTGCTGCCCGGCTCGCGCCACGTCGCGGCGATCTGCGCGCGGACGTAGGCGGCGCCGCGGTGCGCGGCCGGCAGGGGCGGTGGCTCGTGGCCCTCGGGGTGGTCCTTGAGGAGGAGGAGTGTGACGACGAGGACGACGACGCCGAGTCCCGCGCTCCCCGCGAAGGCCGCCGTCCAGCCGATGCCGTGCAGGAGCCGCGCGATCACGAGCGTCGAGACGAGGTTGCCGGCCATGCCGACGAGGCCGGCGAGCTGGCCGACGAAGGGGCCGCGCCGGGCCGGGAACCAGCGGTTGCCCAGGCGGAGCACGCTGATGAACGTCATCGCGTCGCCGCAGCCGAGCAGCGCGCGCGAGAGCAGGCCCGAGGTGTAGTTCGGCGAGAAGGCGAAGCCGAGCTGGCCGAGGGTGAAGAGGACCGCGCCGAGGCACAGCACCTTCTTCGTGCCCATCCGGTCGACCATGAGGCCGACGGGTATCTGCATCCCCGCGTAGACGAGGAGCTGGAGTATGGAGAACGTCGAGAGCGCCGAGGCGCCGACGTGGAAGCGGTCGACCGCGTCGAGTCCCGCGACGCCGAGGGACGTGCGGAAGATGATCGCGACGAAGTAGACGGAGACGCCGACGCTCCACATCGCGACGGCCGCCCGGCCGCCGGGCGGATCGCCGGGGAGCGTGGCGCGCGCGGGCACCGACTGCGCGGTCATCGCACCTCCCCGCGGGCGAGCGTGTGGAACCAGCTGACGTGCCGTTCGACGACGGCGACGGCGGCCCCGGCGTCCCCCGCGCGCAGGGCGGCGAGGATCTCGCGGTGCTCGTGCAGGTTCTTCGTGGTGCGGTCCGGGTGCGTGTACATGACCGCGACGCCCATGCGGAGCTGGCGGTCGCGGAGCTGGTCGTACAGGCGCGAGAGGATCTCGTTGCCGCCGCTGCGCACGATCTCGGCGTGGAAGCAGCGGTCGCTCGCGGCGGCGCCCTCGTAGTCCCCGGACTCGGCGCGCCGCTCGTGCTCGGCGATCAGCTCTTCGAGGCGGGTGAGCAGGACGGGTGAGGCGGGCACGGCCTTGCGCGCGGCGTGCTGCTCGACGAGGAGGCGCGTCTCGACGACGTCCTCGATCTCCTGCGCCGATACGGGCAGGACGAGCACGCCCTTCTTCGGGTAGAGCTTGAGCAGCCCCTCGACCTCCAGGCGCAGCATCGCCTCCCGTACGGGGGTGCGCGAGACACCGACCTCCTCGGCCACCTCGCCCTCGGTGAGGAGCGTGCCTCCGGCGTAGCTGCGGTCGAGGATGCGGTGCTTGACGTGCGTGTAGACGCGGTCGGCGGCGGGGGGTTGCTTGGGGGGCTTGGGCTGGGGCGTGGCGTCGGCGGAGGGGGCGGCCGTGGGGACGGAGGGCATGCGCACAGCATAGATACAAGATGCGTACGTCCTGGGAAGCGTCCGCGAAATGGACAGGGGCCGGGAGGTGTGAGGCGCGAGGGGCGGGGCACTCGGTCGGTGTCAGCGATACGGCTCACAGCCTGAAGCGAAGGAGCACGATCATGGCCGCGAAGCACGGCAAGCACGCACGACATACGGACCAGAAGTCGACCGCCCGCGCGGAGCGCATGAAGGGCACCGCGAAGGAGACGGCGGGCAGGCTCCTCGGCAACGAGCGGCTCCAGGCCGAGGGCGGCGTCGAACGCTCCCGGGGCGACATGCGGCAGGCGAAGGAGAAGACGAAGGACGCCTTCCGCCACTGACGCCTCGCGTCACTGACATCCTCAGACCTGGACCGGGGCAATCCCTGACCCGAGCGGCCCCGCGTCCACCCCAAGGACCGGGTGCCACCGGAGCCACGCCCCCCTCGGGCTCCGGTGCGCACCCGCCTCCGCGACGAGACCCCCGCCCCTTCCGGGCGGGGGTCTCGGTGCGTGCGGGGTCCCGGTGTGCGCGGGGACTGGTCGTCCGGTCAGACGGCGACGATGCTGACGTGGTCCCCGCAGAGTCTGGTCGTGTCGGCCAGGGCGCCTGTGTGTCAAACGAGCAGGAAACCGGAAAGCGGTTCGCCACGGCACGACCGGGCGGAGCTCGGGCGCGCGGGCTGCCACGCGCCCGGCGAAGCCGGCGCTCCGCCGCTCGCGCGGACGCCCGGTGTGCCCCGGCCCCCTCGCTTGCTCACGCCCCCCACCCCCCGTCCACCGTGAGCTCCGAACCCGTGACATAGCCCGCGTCCGGGCCGGCGAGGAAGGCCACCGTCGCCGCGATCTCATGCGGGGCGGCGTAACGGCCGAGGGCGGTGAGGCCTGCGATCGAGGCCGCCTGCGGTGCTGAGGCCGGGTTGGCGTCCGTGTCCGTGGGGCCGGGGTGCACGAGTGTCGCGGTGATGCCGCGCGGGCCGAGTTCGCGGGCCAGGCCCTTGGTGAGGCCGAGGAGGGCCGTCTTGCTCATCGCGTAGAGGGCGAAGCCGGGGAAGGGGGCGCGGACGGCCATGTTGCTGCCGATCGTGATGATCCGGCCGCCCTCCGGGAGGTGCGGGGCGGCGGCGCGGGCGGCTTCGTAGGGGGCGCGGACGTTGACCGCGAGAGTCCGCTCGATCTCCGCGTCCCCCAGCTCCGCGAGCGCCCCCACGTGGAACGCGCCCGCGTTGTTGACGAGGACGTCGAGCCCGCCGAAGGCCCGTACGGCCTCCTCCACCGCGCCCCGCACCGCCGCCGGGTCCGCGCTGTCGGCCCGCAGCGCGAGCGCCGTGCCGTCCAACTCCTTCACGAGCGCCGTCGCGCGCGCCTCGTCCCGTACGTACGTGAACGCGACGCGCGCGCCCTCGGCGGACAGCCGCCGCACGACAGCGGCCCCGATCCCGCGCGAACCACCGGTCACCAGAGCCGTCTTTCCCTCAAGTCCGTTCATGGGGTTCATGGTTGTGGCGGGCGCGGGCCGGTGCTGGCGGGAATCCGCCCTCGCGTTCAGGCCGTCACGTCGAGGAGCACACCGCCCCTCAGCCGCAGCGGTCCGGCCGCCGTCGTGGGGAGCGGGGAGGGGTGGCCGGCCGGAGCGACGCCGCCGGTCGCCTGGCCCCCCACACCTCCTTCCGGCCCCCCGCCCGGCATGGCACCGCGTCCCCGCACCCCGCTCCGTGGTCCGCTACCCCCATGCCCGTACCGCCCCCGTCCGCGAAGTCCGCCGCAGAGCTGCTGCCCGAGCCGATGCGCAGGCTCGGGGCCTGGTGCGTGCTCGTCCTCCTCGCCGCCGGGGTCGCCGCGGTCGGGATCTGGTTGTGCGTCGAGCTGAAGACCGCGGTCACGCCGATCCTGCTCGCCGTGCTCGGGACGGCGCTGCTGCGGCCGCTCTACTCGCTGCTCGTGGGCCGCGCGCACGTGCAGCGCTCGCTCGCGGCCGGGATCACGTGCGCGGCCGTCGTGGCGGCGGTCGGCGGGGCCGGGTACATCGTGACGAGCGCGATCGTCGACAACGGGCAGCAGATCCTCGACTCGATCCGCAGCGGCTACGAGGACGCGGCCTCCTGGGTCGGCGCCAAGGACGCCTCGCTCGACGACATCACGCACAACGCCCGTCAGCTGCTCAACAGGTTCGGCGGTACGGCGGCGACGGGCGTCATCAACGGGCTCAGCGTCGTCGGCGGTTTCGTGGCGACGGCCGTGCTCGCGCTGCTTCTGATGTTCTTCTTCCTGCGCGACGCGGGCCGCGCGCTGCACGGCCTGCGCGAGCTGTCGCCCGGCGGCAGCTCCGACCTCGTGGAGGCGATGGCGCGGCGCGCGTACCAGGCGGTCGCGGGCTTCATGCACGGCACGACGATCATCGCGCTCATCGACGCCACGTTCATCACGGTCGGGCTGCTCGTGCTGGGTGTGCCGGGCGCGCTCGGCCTGGGCGCGCTTGTCTTCCTCGGCGCGTACATCCCCTACCTCGGCGCGTTCATCTCGGGCGCCGTCGCGATCCTCGTCGCCCTCGCGGACCGGGGCTTCGTCATCGCGCTGTGGGTGCTCGGGGTCGTGCTCGCGGTACAGGTGCTCGAAGGGCACCTGCTCCAGCCGGTCGTGCAGAGCCGCACCGTGCAGATGCACCCGGCCGTCGTCATGGTGACGATCACGGCGGGCGCCTCGCTCGCGGGCATCCTCGGGATGCTCCTCGCGGTCCCGCTGACCGCCGCCGCGTTCGGGATCTTCCGGGAGCTGCGGCAGCGGTACGGGGGTGAGGGCGGCGGCGCGAGCGCCGGGGAGGCGGGCGACACTCCCTGAACGGTTCACCGTTAAATCACATAAAACAGCCTGTAACGCTCTACGGTACGGATAGGGGTCCGGGACCGCACGGGGGTCCCGGACCCCCCACTTCCTCAGGGCTCCGCGCGGCCCTCCCCCTCCTGATCGTCGTCCTCTTCCCGCAGCTCGAACCAGATCGACTTCCCCTCGCCCCGCGGCGACACCCCCCAGTCGTCCGCGAGCAGTTCCATCAGCACCAGGCCCCGCCCCGAGGAGGCCAGTTCGCCCGGGTCGCGGCGGTGCGGGAGCGTGTCGTCGTCGTCGATGACCTCGACGCGCATCCGGCGCGCACCCGGCGGGCCCGTCACGGAGGCGATGAGGAGGGCGTCGCCCTCGGTGTGCACGAGCACGTTCGTGAGCATCTCGGAGCACATCAGCACCGCCGAGTCGACCTGTTCCCGCTCCGGCCAGTCGTGCAGCAGGTCGCGCAGTTGCCGGCGCGCCCCCGCGACCCGCTCCGGCTCGGCCTGCGCGACGGAGAGGATCGCGCGGCGTCCGCGCGGGTGGCGCAGCCTGCTGGAGGAGCCGATGAGCGCGCGGCGCAGGAGGAGTACGGCGATGTCGTCCTCGTGGAGCGGTCGCAGCGGCCCCGTGTCCCGCTCCGCGCCCGGCCCGTGGACGGCGCCGAGCAGGGCGTCCGCGAGGCCCTCGACGTCGTCGCCCTCGTACGACTCGACGGCGCGCCGCAGCCGCCGCCAGCCGGTGTCGAGGTCGTGCCCGCCGGTCTCGATGAGGCCGTCCGTGCACATCAGGATCGTCTCGCCGGGTTCGAGGACGAGCCGCGTCGTCGGGTAGTCCGCGTCGGGGTCGATGCCGAGCGGGAGGCCGCCCGCCACGGAGCGGCGCAGCATCGTGCCGTCGGCCATCCGGACCGCCGGCTCGGGGTGCCCGGCGCGGGCGATCTCCAGGGTCCCGTTCGCCGGGTCGACCTCGACGTACAGGCAGGTGGCGAAGCGCGGCTCGTCGTCCAGGTCGTCCAGCGCGTCCGCGCCCTCCACCGCCGTCGAGTCCATGCCGCGCGTCTCGCTGATGCCGTGCAGGAAGCGGGCGGCGCGGGTGAGGACCGCGTCGGCGCGATGGCCCTCGGACGCGTAGGCGCGTACCGCGATCCGCAGCTGGCCCATGAGCCCGGCCGCGCGCACGTCGTGGCCCTGCACGTCGCCGATGACGAGCGCGGTGCGGCCGGAGGGGAGCGGGATCATGTCGTACCAGTCGCCGCCGACGCGCAGGCCGCCGCCGGTGGGTACGTAGCGGGCCGCGAGGCTCATGCCGGGGATGGCGGGACCGAGTCGGGGCAGCATGGAGCGCTGGAGGTCCTCGGACAGCTCGCGCTGCGAGTCGGCGATCCCGGCGCGGCTCAGCGCCTGCGCGAGCATCCGTGCGACGGTCGCGAGCACGGAACGCTCGTCGGCGGTGAAGGCGACGGGGTACGTGAACGCGGCGAGCCAGGCGCCCATCGTGCGCCCGGAGGCGACGAGCGGCAGGAACGCCCAGGACTTGCGGTTGAAGGCGGTGATGAGCGGCCACGTCTGGGGGTAGCGCTCGCGGTACGCGTCCGGCGAGGAGAGGTAGACGGCGCGCCCGGTGCGGATGACCTCGGCGGCCGGGTAGTCGGCGTCGAGGGGGATGTCGGCGAAGGGCGCGGCGGCGTCCCTGCGGTGGCCGTGGTGGCCGATGACGGTGAGGTGGTCGTTCTCGACGCCGAAGACGGCGAGGCCGTCGGGGGAGAAGCCCGGCATGGAGAGCCCGGCGGCGACGCGCAGGACCTCCGTCGTGGAGCGGGCCTCGGCGAGCGCGCGGCCCGCGTCGAGGAGGAACGCCTCGCGCGAGCGCCGCCAGTCGCCGGTGACGGGCGCCCGCGCGACGGTGCCCGGGGAGGGCTCGGTGATCTCCTGCAAGGTCCCGACGAGGATGAACCCGGGGCCGCTACGGGAGGTGCGGCCCGCTGCCGGGGCGGTGACGTCGCTGCCGAGCCAGGTCGCCGCGGTGTCGGCCACGTCGCGCTCGGTCTCGGCCTCGTCCTCCTCGGGCGCGCCGACGGGGCGGGTGGGCCGCGAGCGGGTGCGGACGACGCGGACCACGTTGCCCTGCTCGTCCATGACCCGCAGCCGGGCCTCGCCGAGGGTCTCCTCGGCGGCGGCGAGGGTGATGACGCTCTGGATCTCGTTCCAGTCGGAGGGGTGGAAACGGGCCCGGACCGCCGCCTCGGTGAGCGTCACGGGACGCGCGGGCAGCCCGAGCAACCGGGCCGCCTCGGCGTCCACGGCGATGGTCCCGGCCGCGTCGTCCCACCGCCACAGTCCCGTGCGCAGCACGGAGAGTGCCTCGGCGGGGGTGGGGGCGACGTTTTCGCTACCCATTGTCGTATTTTACGTAGATCGCGAAGGGGGTGGCCAGTCGGAAGGGTGCTTCGGGGCAGCGCCCGGGCGGCAAGCGGGGCGGCGGTAACCTGGTACGCGCACGTTTTACACGCCCACATTCTTGACACCCGAGCGACTGGATAGAGATGCACCGGTACCGGTCCCACACCTGCGGCGAGCTCCGCGCCTCCGACGTCGGCGGCGACGTCCGGCTGAGCGGCTGGCTGCACAATCGGCGCGACCTCGGCGGCATCCTCTTCATCGATCTGCGTGACCACTACGGCATCACCCAGCTCGTCGCCCGCCCCGGCACGCCCGCCTTCGAGACGCTCGACAAGCTCTCCAAGGAGACGGTCCTGCGCGTCGACGGCAAGGTCGTCTCGCGCGGCGCCGAGAACGTCAACCCGGACCTGCCCACGGGCGCGGTCGAGGTCGAGGCGGGCGAGGTGGAGGTGCTCGGCGAGGCCGGGCCGCTGCCGTTCACGATCAACGCGGAGGACGGCGTCAACGAGGAGCGGCGCCTGGAGTACCGCTTCCTCGACCTGCGCCGCGAGCGCATGCACCGCAACATCATGCTGCGCACCGCCGTGATCTCGGCCGTGCGGCAGAAGATGGTCGCGCTCGGCTTCAACGAGATGGCGACGCCGATCCTCACCGCGACCTCGCCCGAGGGCGCCCGCGACTTCGTCGTCCCCTCGCGCCTGAACCCCGGCAAGTTCTACGCGCTGCCGCAGGCCCCGCAGCAGTTCAAGCAGCTGCTCATGGTCTCGGGCTTCGACCGGTACTTCCAGATCGCGCCGTGCTTCCGCGACGAGGACGCGCGCGCCGACCGCTCGCCCGGCGAGTTCTACCAGCTCGACGTCGAGATGAGCTTCGTCGAGCAGGAGGACGTCTTCCAGCCCGTCGAGAAGCTCATGACGGAGCTGTTCACCGAGTTCGGCGGCGGCCGTGAGGTCACCTCGCCGTTCCCGCGCATCCCGTTCCGCGAGTCGATGCTGAAGTACGGCAACGACAAGCCGGACCTGCGGGCGCGGCTCGAACTGCACGACATCTCGGACGTCTTCGCCGCCTCCGAGTTCAAGGCGTTCGCGGGCAAGCACGTGCGCGCGCTCCCCGTTCCGGACACGGCCGGTCAGTCCCGCAAGTTCTTCGACCAGCTCGGTGAGTACGCGGTCGAGCAGGGCGCGAAGGGCCTCGCGTGGGTCCGCGTGGGCGAGGACGGGCAGCTCGCGGGACCGATCGCGAAGTTCCTCACGGCGGACGACGTGAAGGCGCTCACCGAGCGCCTCTCGCTGGCTCCCGGGTACGCGGTCTTCTTCGGCGCGGGCGAGTTCGACGAGGTCTCGAAGATCATGTCGGCGGTGCGCGTCGAGGCCGCCAAGCGGGCCGGGCACTTCGAGGAGGGCGTCTTCCGGTTCTGCTGGGTCGTCGACTTCCCGATGTTCGAGAAGGACGAGGAGACCGGGAAGATCGACTTCTCGCACAACCCGTTCTCGATGCCGCAGGGCGGCATGGACGCGCTGGAGCACAAGGACCCGCTGGACATCCTGGCCTGGCAGTACGACATCGTGTGCAACGGCATCGAGCTCTCCTCGGGCGCGATCCGCAACCACGAGCCCGCGATCATGCTGAAGGCGTTCGAGATCGCCGGGTACGACCGCGACACCGTCGAGCACGAGTTCGCGGGCATGCTGCGCGCCCTCCGGTTCGGCGCGCCGCCGCACGGTGGCATCGCGCCCGGCATCGACCGCATCGTGATGCTTCTCGCCGACGAGCCGAACATCCGCGAGACGATCTCCTTCCCGCTCAACGGCAACGCGCAGGACCTGATGATGGGCGCGCCGACGGAGCTGGACGAGACGAGGCTGCGGGAGCTGAACATTCAGCTCAGGAAGCCGGTTCAGAAGTAGCGGGAGGCGGGGGCGGGGCTCCGCCCCGGGCCCCCGCCCGGGGGCTTCGCCCCCGCACCCCCGGATTCGGGGGCTCCGCCCCCGGGCCCCCGCTCCTCAAGCTCCCCCAGCCTCCGGCCGGGAGGTGCCCCAGAGAGGCTGGGTGTTGACCTGGTCCGCTGGAGGGCCGGGTTTTGGCCTGGCTGGGTTCCGGGCGTTTCGCGGCCGGATGTCCGAACGGATGTCCGGCCGCTTTTGTGGCTGCTGTGGCGCTGGACCAGCGCTAGCCTGTATGCATGGCGACTGTACAGATCCGCAATCTCGACGAAGAGGCGTACGCGATACTGCGCCGGCGCGCTGCCGAGTCCGGGCGCTCGTTGCAGGAGTACCTGCGTATCGAGGTGGAAGAGCTGGCCCGGCGGCCCAGTATTGACGAGATCCTGGACGACCTGCGCGACCACGCGGTCAGCGATGTGACCATGGACGAGATCGTCGCGATGCAGCGCGAGGGTCGCGACCGGTGATCGTTCTGGACAACTCGGTCCTGGTCTCGCTCCACTACGAGGAGGGGCCGCAGGGGAAGGCCGCCAGAGAACGTTTGCGTGGCATGACCGAGGTCTACGCCCCGGCGCTGATCGACCTGGAGTTCATCAACGTGACGCGCAGTCTTCTGCGCGCCGGGAAGGTCACGGAGCACATGGCCGACAGGGCCATGCGGAAGCTGCCGTCCTTTCCGATACGCCGAGTGAAGCACGAAGGGCTGCTCTTACGCGTCTGGGAGCTGCGCCACAACTACTCGCCCTACGACGCCTCCTACATTGCCCTCGCGGAGCAGCTCGGCGCGACGCTGCTCACGGGTGATGCGCGTCTGCAACGCGGCACGGGCAAGCGTTGCGCGGTCGAGCTCATCGGCTGACCCCCGTACACGCAGCCGGGGCCGCCACCCGCGCCGGGCAGCGGCCCCGTCTCCCCGCAAGAGGGACGTCAGTCCTCCGCCCCTCCGAACCGCTCCTTGAAGACCTCCAGGTCGTCGTCCGTCAGCTTCGCGAAGAGCACGGGCGGGACGATGAACGGGGTGCCGGCCGGGACCGCCGTCAGGGTCTTCGCCTCGTCGCGGGAGATCCACGTCGCCGTGTCCCCCTCCAGCCGGAAGGCCGTCCGCATCGCCTTCGCCGTCGTCGGGACGAACGGCTCGGAGACGACCGCGTAGAGGTGGATCAGGTTCATCGCGGTCCGCAGCGTCAGGGCCGCCGCCCCCTGGTCCGTCTTGATCTCCAGCCAGGGGGCCTTCTCCTCCAGGTACGAGTTCCCCGCCGACCACAGCGCGCGCAGCGCCGCCGCGGCCTTGCGGAACTGGAGCGCCTCCATCTGCTCCTCGTACTCCGCGAGCAGCCGGGCGATCTCCTCGCCGAGCCTCGCCTCCGCCTCGCCCGGCGTCCCGCCCTCGGGCACCGCGTCGCCGAACCGCTTGCGGGAGAAGGACAGGACCCGGTTGACGAAGTTGCCGAGCGTGTCCGCGAGGTCCTTGTTGACCGTCGCCTGGAAGTGCTCCCAGGTGAAGGAGGAGTCGTCGGACTCGGGCGCGTTCGCCATCATGAAGTAGCGCCAGTAGTCGGCCGGGAGCAGTTCGAGCGCGTCGTGCGTGAAGACGCCCCGGTGCTGCGAGGTGGAGAACTTGCCGCCGTAGTAGTTGAGCCAGTTGAAGGACTTCAGGAAGTCCACGCGCTTCCACGGCTCGCGCGTCCCGATCTGCGTCGCCGGGAACATCACGGAGTGGAAGGGCACGTTGTCCTTGCCCATGAACTCCGTGTAGCGCACGTCATCGGCCTCGTACCACCACGACCTCCAGTCGCGGCCCGCGCCCTCGGGCGCCGACTCGGCCCACTCGCGCGTCGCGCCGATGTACTCGATGGGCGCGTCGAACCACACGTAGAAGACCTTGCCCTCGGCGGCCAGTTCGGGCCACACGTCGGCCGGTACGGGAACGCCCCAGTCGAGGTCACGCGTGATCGCGCGGTCGTGCAGGCCCTCCGTGAGCCACTTGCGGGCGATCGAGGAGGAGAGCTGCGGCCAGGAGTCGGCCGTCGCGTCGATCCACTTCTCGACCTCGCCCTGGAGCTTGGACTGGAGCAGGAAGAGGTGCTTGGTCTCGCGGACCTCCAGCTCCGTCGAACCGCTGATCGCCGAGCGCGGGTTGATCAGGTCCGTCGGGTCCAGGACGCGCGTGCAGTTCTCGCACTGGTCGCCGCGCGCCTTGTCGTAGCCGCAGTGCGGGCACGTGCCCTCGACGTAGCGGTCGGGCAGGAAACGGCCGTCGACCGGCGAGTACACCTGCCGGATCGCGCGCTCCTCGATGAAACCGTTCTCCTGGAGCCTTCGCGCGTAGTGCTGGGTCAGCTCGCGGTTCTGGGCGGACGAGGAGCGGCCGAAGTGGTCGAAGGCGAGCGAGAAGCCGTCGTAGACGGCCTTCTGCGCGTCGTGCGCGGCGGCGCAGAACTCCGCGACGGGCACGCCCTGCGCGGCGGCGGCCAGCTCGGCGGGGGTGCCGTGCTCGTCGGTCGCGCAGATGTAGAGCACCTCGTGCCCGCGCTGGCGCAGGTACCGCGCGTAGACGTCGGCCGGGAGCATGGACCCCACCATGTTGCCCAGGTGCTTGATCCCGTTGATGTACGGAAGGGCGCTGGTGATGAGGTGTCGAGCCATCGGGGGCTGCTCCCAAGCTGCTACGAGTCGCTACGGAAGGTGAGGGGCGGAGGACGGGTGGTGTGTCCGCCGGTCACCTGTTATCCCGGAAATCGTAGCCGAACGGGCGAGACGGGCTCCGGGGGTTTCTCTCCGTGGACAGCGGGCGCGGAATGGCGGTACGGCTGGGGACCGGACGGTCACGCAACGTGAGACGGCCGGGTCCCGGTCCCGGGACCCGGCCGCGCTCGCCGCCTCGCTCAGCCCTGTGGCCGCCAGTTCGCGAGCAGCCCGCCGAGCACCTCGGCGTCGGTCAGTTCCTTCGGTACGGGGCCCGCAGGGAACCAGCCCGCGTTGGCCGCCCTGAGCCGCCGCAGGTAGTCGAAGTTCTTCGACTCCGTCTCGCCGAAGGAAACGAACTGCCAGCGCATCTCGGGCTGTTCGGCCTCGGCCTCCTTGAGTGCCTGCGTCGCGACGGTCCGCACGTCCGGCGGCCCGTCCGTCTGGAAGACGACGAGCGCCGGGGTCCCGGCGTCCTCCTTCGCGTGGAGGGTGCGGACCTCTTCGATCGCCAGCGCGAAGTTGGTGCGGCCCATCCGGCCCGCGCCCTCGTGGAGCGCGTCGACGACGCCCTCGTAGGCGTCGAGCGCGAGCGTGCCCGTCGCGTCGATCGCGGTCGAGAAGAAGACGAGCCGCACGATCGCCTCGGTGTCGAGGTGCGCCGCGAGCGCGAGCACCTGCTCGCCGAGCGCCTGCGCGCTGCCGTCCTTGTAGTACGGGCGCATCGAACCCGAGCGGTCGAGCACGAGGTACACGCGGGCCCGCGTCCCGGTGAGCCCGGCCTTGCGCAGGGCGGCACCGGCGCTCTTGTGGGCGGGGACCAGTCCGGGGGCGAGGCGCTTGACGCGGGTGGCGGGGGTGGCGGGGGCGGCCTTGGGAGGAGCGGGCGCGGGGGTGGCCTCGGCGGCCGGTGCCGGGCCGGGCGCGGGGGTGGGCTCGGCGGCGGCCGCGGGCGCGGCCTCCGGCTCCGTGGTGGCCTCCGGCTCGGGTACGGCCTCCGGGTCCGGTACGGTCTCCGGCTCCGGGGTCGCGACGGCGGCCGGCTCGGGCTGCGGCTCGGGGGCGGGTTCCGGGGTGGTCTCGGGGGTCTGGGCGGGCTCGTCGGCCTGGGCGGGCTCGTCGGCCGCTTCGGGCTCGACGGCTGCCTCGGGCTCGGGCGCGATGGCCTGGGCGGGCTCCGACTCCGGTACGGGCTCCGGCTCGACGACCGGCGCGGCCTCGGGCTGGGACTCGCTCGCGGTGGGCGTCGCGGCCTCGGGCTCCGCGTCGGCCGCCCCCCGTACCGCCTCGGGCTCCGCGTCCACGGCCTCCGGCTCCCGTACCGCCTCCGGTTCCACCGGCTCCCGTACCGCCTCCGGCTCCACCGGCTCCGCCGGGTGCGGGATCGTGGGGCGGTCCTGGGTGCGGTCGAAGGCCGCCGCCACGAGGTCGTCGGCGAGCGTGGCGTCGGTGGAGCGGCGCTGCTCGGGGAGCGGTTCGGGCTGGGGCTCGGGTCGCGGCTCGGGGTCGGTTTCACCCGTACGGGCGGCCGGGACGGTGGGGGCCGCGGCTTCCGCGTCCTGCGCGGGGGCCTCCTCGCGGGGCGCGGCCCCGGCCGCCTCCCCCGCCCGCGGTGACTCCTGCCCCTGTGCCTCCGCCTCCGCCTGTGTCGGCTCCGCCTTCCGGCGTCCGAAAGCGTTCCGCAGCAGATCCAGAATGCCCATGCGCGCACCCCTTCGCGTCAGTTGGTTCACGGCTTGGTTCCCGGCGATCCGTGGCCAGGGCGGATACGTAAGGTTAGCCGCCCTCCGAGGCGGTCGGCGGAAGGGTCGCGGGCCTCGCGGCGGCCGTCACTCCGGTACCGGCATGCCCGCATCTGTGTGATTTTCGGACGGTCTGTCGGTGTGCTTGGTGTAGCGCCTCCCGTTTCTCCTGTCGCATACCGGCACGGCTGTGTCCGAAGTGACGACGTGCGGTGGTGAGGTACGGATGACGAGGGACGTGCGAGAAGGGCGCCTGCTGCGGCTGTGGGCCCTGTGGTGCGGGGTGCTGCTGGTGGCGGCGGGAGCGGGCGTCCCCGCGTACGGGGCGCAGCCGCGCGCGGTGGCGGCGGAGAACCCGCTGTCCGTCACCTACGTGGCGCGGGACTGCCCCGAGTACAGCGACATCATGGCCAACAAGGCGCGCAACAACATCCAGGAGTCGCTGCGCGACCTCGGCCCGAACTCGAACTACAACAGCTCCGAGGCGGTCTCGGCGGCGAAGGAGGCGGCGGGCACCCCGCTGCCGCCCTGCGAACCGCTCACCGGCTGGACGTTCTCCACCGGCCGGGGCATCACCGGCCCCACGGCGGCCACCCAGAACCTGAGCACCGTCACCGGCCCCATCCGGCAGAACATCACGACCACCGCGAGCACCCCCGAGCTGGACGCGGCGGGCAACCCGACGGGCCGCAGCCTCCAGGGCGCCGTCACCGTCCGCCTCACCGACGCCGAGAGGGCCGCGCTCAACGCCAACGCCCTGTGGACGCAGGGCGGTACGCCCGCGCAGCCGCTCAACGGCAAGCAGGAGCAGTACGGTTTCGGCGCGCTGCGCTGCGCGCAGGACGCCCTCAACGGCGACAACGTCGAGCAGGTGTCGTTCCCCTCCGGCGCCCGCCACGTCTTCTGCTACTACTACGCGGTGACGCCGCCACCGGGTGCGGGCACGATCAAGGTCGTCAAACACATCGACGGCGCGGGTCAGGGTGATTTCCGTGTGAACGGGAACATCTCCTACGCCGACACCAACAACGACGGCGTCAACGACTTCGTGCTCTCCGCGTCGACCGGCAAGGACGCCTCGCAGACCTTCGTGCGCGGCGAGTCGGACATCGACAGCAACCCGTGGACGTTCCAGGAGGCCCTGGAACCCGGCAGCGGCTGGGAGCTGGTCGGCAGCCCCGACTGCGTCGTCACGGCGCCGGGCGGCGGCTCCGGCCGGAGCGAGGTCAGGACGGATTCGGCGGGCAAGGTGGAGATCGGGCTCGTCGAGGGCGAGACGGTGACGTGCACGGTCACCAACAGTCGCAGCGGCGGCGAGGGCCTGTTGCAGAAGGAGACCCTCGGCGGGACGGGCACCTTCGACATCGACCTGGACGTCCCGCCGGGGGCACCGCCCGTCGACGTGAACCCGGTGACGACGACGCGACCGGGCGTGCCCGAGACGGTCGCCGGCTCGCAGGACGTCGTCACCGGCACGTACACGGCGATCGAGCGCAAGCCCGCCCCGGACGGGCGCGGTACGTGGGAGCTGACGAGCGCGGTCTGCGACGGCGAGGAGGTGCCGATCACGGACACCGGTGACGCCTGGCGGGTCGAGCACGAGGTCACGGCGGGCGAGAACCCGCACTGCCTGCTCACCAACACCTTCACGCCCGGCGGCGCGATCGCGATCGAGAAGGTCACCCGGGGCGGTACGGGCACCTTCGGCTACGGCGTGACCCCGCACCCGGCCGTCACGGGTCCCGCGGACGGCTCCGCGCTGTACAAGGGCGAGGCGACGACGGAGGCGGAGGACACGGTCACCCCGGCGGTGCGCCAGGACGGCGGGCCCGGTCCGGTCGCGAGCGAACTGCGGGTGGACGACCGGCTGCGGTACACGGTCCAGGAGTCCCTGCCCCCGGCGACGGAGGCGGGCCGCTGGGTCCTGGAGTCGGTGGACTGCGGGGAGGCGCAGGACGGCGAGTTGCGGCCGGGCAGCTCCAGCGTCGAGGTGCGTCTGACGCCCGAGGACCCCAAGCCCACCTGCCGTTTCACCAACCGGTTCGAGGCGGCGGGGACGCTCGACGTCATCAAGACGACGAGCGACGACGAGGAACTGCGCCCGGACACCGCGCGCCTCGAACTGAACTGCGCGGACGGCGCGGGGGACGGCCTCGACATCGCGCCGGGCGCGAGCGGCGGCAGCCTCCCGCAGTACACCTTCAACACGGCCACGACCTGCACGGTGACCGAGCCGCGTACAGGCGCGGCGCCGGACGCGGAGGTCGAGACGACCGCGAGCCTGATGGTCGACGACGGGGAGCAGCGGCCGGTGGAGCTGGGCGAACCGTTCGAGGTGCGGCCGGGGGAGAGCACGGTGTTCCGCGTGGCGAACGCCTTCACGGGCCCGTCCCCCTCCCCGTCCCCCTCGCCCTCCCCGGGCCCCAGCACCTCGCCGCACCCGTCCCCCTCGCCGTCGTCCCCGGGCGTGCTTCCGCACACGGGCGACGACAGGTCCTGGCTCGCGCCGACCGCCGGCGTCGCCTTCGCGCTGCTGCTCGGCGGCGGGGTCCTGCTGCGGATGGCGTGGGTGCGGCGGCGGAGGTACCAGTGAGGCGGCGGGTGTGACGTCCCCCGACGGGGTGTGCGACGTGCCCCGGCGGTGAGGCGGACCGGTGACGCCCGCGCGAGGTGAGCCCCCTCATCTCGCGGGGGCGCCCGCGCACGCTCAGCCCGCCCGGCCCGCACGCGGGGCGGCCCCCGTGCCGAGCCAGTCCGACACCAACCGCCCGAACTCCTCCGGCGCCTCCAGCGGCGGCAGGTGGGCGGCGCCCGGGACGATCTCCAGGCGGGCGTCCGGGAGGAGGGCGGCCAGGGCGCGGGCGGTGGGGACCGGGGTGTACGTGTCCCGTTCGCCCACCACGACCAGCGCGGGCCCAGTGAACCGGCTCAGCACCTGGCGGTAGTCGGGGCGCACGGCCCGGCCGCGCAGCGCGGCGGCGGCTCCGGCGGGGGGCGTGCCGTGCATCATGCGGCGCACGTGCGCGGTGACGGGGGAACCGGGCGGCGTCGCGGTCATCCGGGGGAGCACCTCGTCCGCGTACGGTGCCATGCCCTCCCGTTCGAGCCGCGCCGCGAGCTCCACGCGGGCCCGTACGCCCTCCGGCGACTCCGCCTCCGCAGTCGTCCCCACGAGCAGCAAGCCCCTTACCCGCGCGCCGAATCGCCCTACGCACTCCATCGCGATCTGGCCTCCCATCGACAGCCCGCCGAGCACGAAGTCCCCGACCCCGCGCGCGTCGAGCAGCCGGGCGATATCGGCCGCGAAGGTGGCGAACTCGACCGTGCCCGGGGTGACTTCGCTCTCGCCGTAGCCGCGCAGGTCGGGTACGAGGACGCGTCGGCGCGGCGCGAGGCGCTCGCGCAGCGGGGTCCAGAGGGTGCGGTCGAAGGGGGTGCCGTGGAGGAGGACGAGGGGGAACGGGGCGCCGGGCGCGGGGGCGGGACCGTCGTCGTCGTGGGCGAGGGCGATCGGGGGCGGCGTGAGCTGCGGGGACGTCATGCGGGGGACGGTAGGGAGCGGCCGGGGCGCGGTGCAATCATGGCGATTGCTCTCGGTGCGATCCCGCGCCCGGGGCGATGAGGGAGGCCGGTCATGGACGAGTACCTTCGCCACGCCCACGTCCTCGCGCACCGCATCCTCTCCGGCCGTCTCCGCCCCGGCGACCGCCTCCCGCCGCAACGCGCCTACGCGCGCGAGCAGGGCATCGCGGCCTCGACCGCCGCCCGCGTCTACGGGGAGTTGAGGCGGCGCGGGCTCGTCGTCGGGGAGGTCGGGCGCGGTACGTACGTACGGGCCGCGCCGCCCGTCGCCGGAGCCGCCGCGCTCACCGCCGCGCCGCCCGGGGCCGCCCCCGCCGACCTCGAACTCACCTACCCCACAACCCCCGGTCAGCCCGCGGCACTTGCCGCCTCGCTCGCCCCGCTCCTGCGCCCCGACGTGCTCGCCCGCGCGACCGCGCCCCTCTCCCCGCGCGGGACCCGGGCCGCGCGCGAGGCGGCCGCCCGCCTCTTCGGCCCGGCGGGTGACCCGGAGCGCGTGCTCTTCGCGGGGAACGGGCGGCAGGCGCTCGCCGCCGCGTTCACGTGCGCCGTGCCGCGCGGCGGCAGGATCGGCGTCGAGTCGCTCACGTATCCGCTGGTCAAGGAGATGGCGGAGCGGCTCGGGCGGGTCCTCGTGCCGTTGCCGCTCGACGAGCACGGGATCGTGCCCGCCGCCCTCGCCGCCGAACGCCCCGCGGCGCTCTACTTCCAGCCGACGCTGCACAACCCCACGGGCCGCACCACGCCACCGGAGCGGCGCGCCGAACTCGCGGACGTGGCAAGGCGGTTGCGTATCCCCGTCGTCGAGGACCGGGTGTGGTCCTTCCTCGCCGATCCGGAAGCGGAGCGGGTGTTCGCGGCGCTCGCGCCGGAACGCACGTACGTCGTGGAGAGCCTGTCGAAGCGGGTCGCGCCGGGGCTCATGGCGGGCATGCTCCTCGTCCCGGAAGGTCGCGTCGAGTGGGCCGAGACCGCGTTGCGCGAGGGGAGTTGGACGGCGGGCGGCTTCGCGGTGGAGGCGGCGGCGCGGGTCCTGGCGGACGGCACGGCGGCCCGGCTCGTGGCGAACAAGCGGGCGGACGCGGCCCGCCGACAACTCATCGCGGCCGAGGAACTGCCGAACACCAAGTCACACCCCGCCAGTTACTTCACCTGGTGGCACCTCCCCGCCCCCTGGCGCGCCGAGCCCTTCACCGCTGCGGCCCGCGCCGCCGGAATCGCCGTCACCCCCGGCCCCACCTTCGCGGTCCCCCCGTACACCGCCCCCCACACCCTCCGCCTCGGCCTCGCCGCCCTCCCCCTCCCCACCCTCCGCACGACCCTCCGCACCCTGGCGACCCTGGCCATGACACTCCCCGCCTGAGCCCGGGCCGTGGCCGGGTGGCGGGGCCGGGGCTCGCCGCGCATCCTGAGAAGGGCCGTCCGTTCCCAGCATCCCGGGGGAACCCCATGCCCACCATGCGCGCCTGGTCCCTCACCGCCCCCGCCCCCGCCGAGTCCCGCCCCCTGCGCCTCGTCGAGAAACCCGTCCCGGTCCCCGGTCCCGCCGAGCTGCTCGTCCACGTGCGCACCTGCGGTGTCTGCCGCACCGATCTGCACGTCACCGAGGGCGACCTCCCGCCGCACAAGGAGCACGTCACCCCTGGTCATGAGGTCGTCGGTGAGGTCGCCGCGCTCGGCTCGGAGGTCTCGGGCTTCGCCGTGGGGGACCGGGTCGGTATCGCCTGGCTCCGTTCCACGGACGGTACGTGCCGCTACTGCCGCCGCCAGGCGGAAAACCTGTGCCCGGCGTCCCGTTACACCGGCTGGGACGCGGACGGCGGTTACGCCGAGTACACGACCGTGCCCGCCCCCTACGCCTACCGCCTCCCGGCCGCCGTCGAGGACACGGCCCTCTCGCCGCTCCTGTGCGCCGGCATCATCGGCTACCGCGCGCTGCTGCGCACGGACCTGCCCGAGGGCGGGCGCCTCGGGCTCTACGGGTACGGGGGCAGCGCCCACCTGTGCGGCCAGCTCGCCCGCGCCCAGGGCGCCCGCGTCCACGTCCTCACGCGCGGCGAGGCGGCCCGCGCGCTCGCGCGGGAACTCGGCGCGGTGTCGGTCGGCAACGCCTACGACGCCCCGGCCGAACCCCTGGACGCAGCGATCCTCTTCGCCCCGGTCGGCGACCTCGTACCGACCGCGCTGCGCGCCCTGGACCGGGGCGGCGTCCTCGCGGTCGCGGGCATCCACCTCAGCGACACCCCGCCGCTCGACTACGAGCACGAGCTCTTCTACGAGAAGGAGTTGCGCAGCGTCACCTCCAACACCCGAGCCAACGGGCGGGAGTTCCTGGACCTCGCCGAGCGGCACGGCGTGCGCTCGACCGTCCACCCGTACCCGATGTCCCGCGCCCCCGAAGCCCTCGCCGACCTCAAGGCGGGCCGCTTCGACGGCGCGGCGGTCCTCGTCAACGACCTTTCCTGACCCGTGACACGGGAATTAGGCACCTCCCACAGGCCTACAGGCCCGCACGCCCCCGGTGCGGCTCGCCTCGGCGCGGCCCGCTACCGGCCCCCCTCAGGCGCCCGCCATCCCTCCCGCAGCATTGCGAACAGCGCGTCCACCGCCGCGCCTTGATCCGCCCGGCCGCGTGCGAGGGCCGGTACCTCCAGGACGAAGCGTGCCAGCGCGTCGCACGCCAGGTTTCCGGCCGGGACGCCGAACTCCGCCGCGAGCGCCGCGCTCAGCGTGTCCGTGTGCCGGACCCACATCCGCTCCGAGTAGGCGCGCAACGCGGGCGTGGAGTCGATGAGTCCGTGGAACTCGGCGTGCTGCGGGTGGGCCGCGTGCGGGAGCCAGGTCCCGCGTACGTAGCGGTGCAGCGCGTCCACCACGCCCTCGCCCTCGCCCCGCTCCCGCACGGCCGCCGCGAGTGAGGCGTCCGTGTGCTCCTCCTGGTCGAAGACGAGCGCTTCCTTGCCGCCGGGGAAGTGCTTGAAGACGGTCGTCGGCGAGACGTCCGCCTCCTCGGCGACCTCGCGGACGCTCACGTGCTCGTACCCGCGCGCCAGGAAGAGGCGCAGCGCGGCATCGGCGATGGACTGCCGCGTCGCGGCCTTCTTCCGCTCGCGGCGGCCGGGCGCGGGAGGGGTGGAACGGGCGGTGTTCTCGGTCATGCCTCCAGGTTACCCGCAGGGTGGTACGGGAAAATTAGTGGTACTGGCTCAAAAGTTTGCGCGTACCACTTTTAGTGGCTACGGTGGGGGGCACGGGCCGGGTCGAGCACGAAGCCGCGGCAGCGCCACGCGCAGTCCCGTGCCGCTCGCCGCACGCAGTCCCGTGCCGAGCGCACGCGCAGCTCCCCGCCCCGCCACACCCACACCCACCCCGCCTCAAGGAGGCCCCCCATGCCCACACCCGACCCCACCGCCCCCCGCATCGCCGTCATCGGCGCCGGCCCCGGCGGCCTCACCTGCGCCCGCGTCCTCCAGCGCCACGGCATCCCCGTCACGGTGTACGACCGCGACGCGGGCCGCGAGGCCCGTGACCAGGGCGGCACCCTCGACCTCCACGCCGACAACGGCCAGGTCGCGCTGGAGGCGGCGGGCCTGCTGGACGCGTTCTTCGCGAAGGCGCGCCCCGAGGGCCAGGAGATGCGCGTCTACGAGGCGCGCACCGCCGCGCTCAAGGGGCGGCACGTCCCCGAGCCCGATGAGTTGTTCAAGCCGGAGATCGACCGGGGCGTCCTGCGCGACCTGCTCCTCGACTCCCTCGCTCTCGGCACGGTCCGCTGGGGCCACGCGCTCGCGGCCGTCGAGGGCCCGGCCGAAGGCCCCCGTACGCTGCGCTTCGCGGACGGCACGACGGTCGGCGCGGACCTCGTGATCGGCGCGGACGGCGCCTGGTCGAAGGTGCGCCGCGCGCTCTCGGGCGCGCTGCCCGCGTACAGCGGCGTGACGTTCCTGGAGGCGTGGTTCGACGACGTCGAGACGCGCCACCCGGAACTCGCCGCGCTCGTCGGGCAGGGCGGCGCGCACGCGGCGGACGGCGAGCGCGCGATGTTCGCGCAGCGCAACGGCGGCGACCACATCCGCGTCTACCTGATCCGCCGGGTACCGGCCGACTGGCTCGCGGCACGCGGCCTGACCCGCGCCGACACGGAGGCCATCCGCGCCCTGCTCCTGGAGGAGTACGCCGACTGGAGCCCGGCCCTGCGCCGCGTCCTCACGGAGAACGACGGCCCGTACGTGGACCGCCCGATCCACGCCCTCCCGGTCCCGCACTCCTGGGACCCGCAGCCCACCGCGACCCTCCTCGGCGACGCGGCCCACCTGATGCCGCCGCTGGGAGTGGGCGTCAACCTGGCCATGCTCGACGCGGCCGAACTGGCCCTGGCGATCGCCGAGTCGGAGACGCTGCCGGAGGCGATCACGCGCTACGAGTCACAGATGCGCCCCCGCTCCGAGGAGATCGCCGCCCACGTGGAAGGCGCGGCGGCGGGCCTCCTGGAAGCCGGCGAAGGACTCGACGCCCACCACCAGCACCACGACTGACGGACATGAGGCCCACCGCCGAGCGCGACCGCCCGCGCGCGCCGCCCCCCCTCAGATCCGCGACTTCCGGACCGAGTTCCACGCCGCCCCCGCCAGCGCCCGGGCCGACCGGGGGACCGAGAGGTGTTCGTGTTCGCGGTACAGGGCCCAGTTGAAGGGGATCAGGGCGAGCTTGTTGGAGGAGAGGGAGCCGGCCTGGTGGGCGCGGTAGACCGCCAGGGGTTCGCGGAGGGCGCGGGCGTCGTGGCCGTCGCGCATGATCGAGAGCCACAGCCCGTAGTCCTGGCGCTTGGGCATGTCCGGCATGAGGCGGGTGCCGAGCGCGTTGCGGTCGTACATGGCGGTCAGGGCGCCGATGTGGTCCTGGACGAGCATGTCGCGGTAGTCCACGTGCTCCGGCGCCCACACCACGCGCCCGTTGGGCTCGAAGTCGGCGGCCTCGCCCGCGTGCTCCGCCTCCATCTTGTAGTACGAGGTGAACGTGAGCGGTGTTCCGGCCGTCGCCGCGAAGGCGAGCTGCTTCTCCAGCTTCGTCGGCAGCCACATGTCGTCGCTGTCGAGGAACGCCACGTAGTCGCCCTTGGCCCGCGCGATCGCCAGGTTGCGGGCCTTCGCCGCGCCCCCCTGCCGCGGCGCCGCCTCCGGCAGCACCCGCTCGTCCTGCCGGGCCAGCTCCCGCAGCAGCTCCATGGAGCCGTCCGAGGAGGCGTCGTCGGTGATCAGCAACTCGACATCGGCGTGCGTCTGCCCCAGCACCGACCGCACGGCGGGCCCGAGCGTGGCCGCCGCGTTGTGTACCGGCATGATCACGGAAACCAGGGGCACGGCCGTGCTCCTCACTCAGAGCGGAATGGTCATGGACGTAGTCGTCTCCGGCCAAGGCTACGTGCCCCCGCCGCACTCCGGACGCCCGCCCTTCGCGAGCCCGGCCCCCCGCCCCGTTCCTGTCCGCTTGACCCTTCCCCCGCGTCACCCCCCACTCTCGTTTCCGTGACAGAAGCGAGCGGGCAACTACTCAGCGTGGGACGGGTCGCGGAGCTGACGGGCGTGACGGTCCGGGCGCTGCGGTACTACGACGGCATCGGGCTCGTACGGCCCACCGCGCGGACCGGGGCGGGGTATCGCGCCTACGCGCCCGCCGACATCGAGCGACTGCGCTCCGTGCTCGCCTACCGGCGGCTCGGGTTCGGGCTGCGGGAGATCGGGGAACTGGTCGACGCCCCGGACGCCGACGCCGACGCCGACGCCGTCGCGCGGTTGCGGCGGCTGCGCGAGTTGCTGTGCGAGCGGCGGGACCGGACGGCCGCCGCGGTGCGCGCCGTCGACGGGGAGTTGGAGGCGCGGCTCCACGGCACGCACCGTGGGCAGACCGCCGCCTCCGGAGCCCGGTTGTACGAGCGGATCGGTGCCGACTACGTCGCCGACGCGCGCCGCACCGAACCCCGTATCGCCGAACAGGTCTGGGCCGCGCTCGGCGACGCGCGCACCGTGCTCAACGTCGGTGCCGGTACGGGGTCGTACGAGCCGCCCGACCGCGAGGTCACCGCCGTCGAGCCCTCCGCCGTGATGCGCGCCCTGCGGCCCGCGGGGGCGGCCCGGTGCGTCGCGGCCACCGCCGAGCAACTGCCCTTTCCCGACCGCAGTTTCGATGCCGCCATGGCCTTCAGCACCGTCCACCACTGGCGTGATCCCCTCGCCGGGCTGCGCGAGTTGCGGCGCGTCGCCCGCCGCGTCGTCGTCTTCACGCACGACGCGAGCGACGCCGCCTGGCGCCATCGCTTCTGGCTCAGCCGCGACTACCTTCCGGAGGTCGCGGGGCTCGTCACCGGACGCCCTCCGGTCGACGCCCTCGCCCGTGCCCTCGGCGCCCGCGTCGAACCCGTCCTCATCCCCTGGGACTGCGCCGACGGCTTCTTCGAGGCCCACTGGCGCCGCCCCGAGGCGTACCTCGACGCGCGCGTCCGCCGCGCCGTCTCGGTCTGGACCCGTGTCGGCCCGGCTGCCGAGCTACGGGCCGTGACCGCTCTCCGCGACGACCTCGCCTCCGGCCGCTGGGCCGCCCGCAACCCCGAGATCACCACGCTCCAGTCCGCCGAACTCGGCCTCCGCCTCCTCGTCGCGTAGCGGGAGGGAGGGAGGGCGGGGCGGGGCTCCGGAGGGTTACGCCCTCCGGAGCGGCGTCCCGTGCGTCGCCGCGCGGTGCCGCGCCAGCAGGACGCGGCAGTCCGTCGCCGCGCTGTAGTCGAACACCGCCTCCGCCCTCCGCTCCCGCTCCGCCAACTCCGCGCACCTACCGCACACTTCAGCCTCCCGTACCGCCACCGTCGCCGTCCTCACAGCCGGTCCCCCTTGCTCCGCGCGTTCGCCCGCGCCGTCCCGCCCCGCAACTTCTCCTCCGGGTCCGCCGGCCGTACGTCCCCGGGCGCCACGCTCCACTCGCACCCGCCCCGCACCGGCCGCAGCCACCACCTCCCGCCCATCGCCCCCTGGAACTCCGCCACTTGCCCCCGCACCACGTCCACCACGAGCGCCCCGCGCTCCGGTGCCCCCACGTGCTGCGCCGCCACGTCCCGCTGCCGCGCCTGTGCGCCCCTGCTCACCACCGACGCGAGCCGCAATGCCTCGTGCGCCCCCAGTGCCTCCACCCGCACTCCGGGCGTCTCCGCCCGCGAGGCCGCACGCGTCACCTCCGTCTCCACCCCCGCCAGCCACAGCGCCCTCCGCAGCAGGCCCGCCGCCCTTTCCGCCTCCTCCCACGGCTCACCGAACGTCGTCACCGGAGCGGGCGGCTCCAGCAGCAGCGCCAGGTACGCCGCCACCTCCGGCCGCAACGGTCCGCAGAAGACGACTTCCCGCCCGTCCTCTTCCGCCAGACTGACGGGCACGTCGAACCCCCGGGCCAGCAGCGCGAGATGGAGCGAGGAGGCGCACTCCGTCGCGTCGGGCGGGGCGGGCGTTTCGGGTGTTGCCGTCATTACCGTGAATCCCTTGTGCGGTGGTACATCCGGATAAGAGAATTTCCTCAGCTACTGAGGGTGAGTACAGCGTCTCTGTGGGGTAGGTAGCGGTGCAATGGGTGACACGTGACATCGGCGCGGCGTCACTGATCATCAGGGCAGCGAGAAAGGGCCCGCATGGCAAAGGTGAAGCGGCTCAGGAACGGCGAAGGAGCCGGTACGGGGCGCTCGGGACCGGCGGTCTGGGGCCGCATGGCGGCCCACTTCCGGACACAGGCCGGTGTGACACAGGCCGACCTGGCACGAGCGCTGAGCGTGGAACGCTCACTCGTGTCCAAGTTCGAATCGGGCGACCGCGTCCCGGACTTGAAGCACGCGGAGGACGCGGACGCGTTTCTCGGGGCGGGCGGGGTGCTGGTCGAGCTGTGGAAGGAGACGGACTGGTATCCGCAGGTCGAGCACCCGGACTGGTTCGAGCGCAGGGCGAGGATGGACGCGGAGGCGACGGCGGTCTACGAGTACCAGACGCAGACGATTCCCGGCCTGCTCCAGACCTACGACTACGCCCTCGCGTTGTTCGGGCAGGTCGAAGTGGACGAGGTCGCCGAGGAACGAGTGCGGGCCAGGCTCAGCCGTCAGGTGCGGTTCCAGAAGAGCGATGGGCCCACGCTCGTCGTGATACTGGACGAAAGCTGTCTCCGGAACGTCATGGGCAGCCCGGCGATCATGCGCGCTCAATGCGAGCACCTGCTGAACGAGGCCAGCCGGATGCACGTGCACCTTCACGTCGTCCCGGCCGCGTCGCCGCATCTGGTTCCGCCGAAGACGTCAATGACCTTGCTGACGTTGCCGGATGGCGAGCGTTGGGTCTACTCCGAGTCGCTCGACAGCGGCCATTTCATCGGTGATCCGAAAGCCGTCGCGAGGCATCAGCAGACCTATGATGTGCTGCGAGCCGACTGCCTGTCGGTTTCGGACTCCGCAGCCCTCGTCGGGGACGCGATCGAAAGGTACGACCGGGATGCCCAAGCAGAACCTCAGCTCGCTCACATGGGTCAAGAGCAGCTACAGCGGGAACGACGGCGGCAACTGCATCGAAATCGCGTCCGGGTTCCCCGGCCTCGTCCCCGTTCGTGACAGCAAGGTCGTGGACGGCCCCATCGTGACCGTGGGCGCTGCGCAGTTTTCGGCGTTCCTTGAGGGCGTCGTCAAGTCCGCGTAAGCGGATGGGCGTTGTTTGAAGGCCACTTCAAGGCGGGTAGATCCGCGCCGAGGTGGCCTTCTTCGTGTCCGAGGGGAGTTCAGGCGTGGCGATGACCTGGAAGCGGAGCAGCTACAGCGGCGACGACGGCGGGAACTGCGTCGAAGTCGGCTTCGACTGGCGGAAGTCGAGCTACAGCGAGAACGACGGCGGCAACTGCGTGGAGATCGGCGCCCACTGGCAGAAGTCGTCCCACAGCGGCAACGACGGCGGCGACTGCGTCGAGATCGGCACCGTCCCCGCCTCGCCCCACCTCCTCATCCGCGACAGCAAACGCGCCACCGAGCCCGCGACCCCGGTCCTCCACCTCAGCCCCGCCGCCTTCACCGCGTTCCTGACGGCCGTGTCGTCAACGTGACGCCCGGCGTGGGGTCCCTCCTTCGGGCGGGAAGCGGGGCGCCGACGGGGGACCGCCGCCGCCCCGCCCCGGGGATCAGTCGCAGGCGCCGATCCCCATGTAGTTGTCCACGACGACCGTGCTGCCGATCTTCATGTACGAGTACGTCTGACCGCAGTAGCCCTTGTTCTGGTACAGCGGGCCCGCGTACTGGCTGAACGTGCCGGAGTCCTCGACGTCCGGGGTCGCGGTGTAGTTGTCGGAGAGCTTGAGGCGCATGGAGTGCGCCGTCCCCGTGTCGTTGAAGAAGACGGCGCAGATCGGGCGGTCGTAGTAACTGCTGCCCGTCGTCTTGCCGTTGGTCCACGTGTACGTCGTGCCGTACGTGCCGTAGCGGGCGGCGCTCACCGAGGTCGTGTAGCCCGCGCCGCAGACGTTCGCCGCCGCAGCCGCGACGCCCGCGTCGGCGGCGATGATCCGCTTGGTCTCGGCCGAGGCCTGCGTGTCGACCGCGACGCCCTGGATCGAGACGGTGGCGGTCGGGGTCTCGGCGGCCGAGGCGGCCGGGACGGCGAGCGTGAGGGCGAGGAGGGCGGCGGCGACGCCGCCCAGACGAGTGGCGGCTCTCATGGGGAACTCCTTCGGGTGGGTTCGTTCGGTCAGTGCGCGCGCTGGGTGAACTTGCGGGCGGCCTCGCGGCGCGCCGGGGTGAAGACGTCGACCGTGCCCGCGCCCCGGCCGGGGGTGTCCCGCCAGGTGGTGAGCTTGCGGGCCACGCCCCGGACCTTCGGGTGGTCCGGGGCGAGCGCGACCTCGAAGTGGGACTCCTGCGGGACGTCGAAGTCCCCGCCCCAGGCCACGGCGCCGTCCAGCTCGGCGAGGATGTCCCGGACCACGAGCAGCTCGTGCGCGTACAGGCCGCCCCGCACCCCCTGCGGGTACGCGTGCGGACGGATCGCGAGCGCCGTGCCGGAGAGGTGGTTCGACTCGTACGGCTGCCGGACCGCGCGGTCCGTGCGGTGGCCGGTGACGTCCCCGGTGCGCAGGGCGTCGATCTCGTAGTGGAAGCGGCGGGCGACGTGGAGGAGCAGTGTCGCGGCCTCGCCGTCCGCGAGCCGGACCGTGCGCCCGCTGCCCTCGATGGTGTGCTCCTCGGCCTTCGCGAGGATCTTCCAGCCGTTCGCGGAGGTGGAGCCGCGCCAGCGGGACTCCCCCGCCGCCGCCTCGGTGCGGGGCGCGGCGGCGGCCACCGAGGGGGTCAGGCCGAGGAGCGCGGTTCCGGCCGCCGCTCCGGCGACGCCGAGTACGCGGCGTCTGCTCAGCTCGTTCATGAGGTGCCCTTCTCGTGCATGAGAGTCCCCTGCTTCCGGGATCGGCGCCGGGCGAGGGTCAGCCGCGCGGCCCAGGCCAGCGCGAGGAGCGCCAGCACGGGGAGCGCGACGAGGACCGGGTTGACCCAGGCGGGGACGAGGTCGTAGCCCGCGTGGCACTTGTCGTGGAGCGGGAACCAGCGGGTGTATTCGGTGAAGTGCGCCCTGCGGTAGGCGCGGTCGTACTCCTGACCCGCCCGGTGGCACGCCTCCTCCGGGTCGAGCGAGGCACCCGCGAGGGAACCGGCCAGGTAGACCGGGACGGCGCAGAGCAGGAGCAGCAGCGCGGTCCAGACGAACCAGCCGGGCCGTGAGCGCCACGTACCGGAGAGGAGGGGGAGTGCCCAGAACCACAGGGCGGCGAGCAGGAGGAGGAGCGGGAGGAGGAGGACGGCCATCGGACGATTCTGGGCTCTCGGTGACTGCCGGGCTGCCGCTACCCCGCCGCTACCGTGCCGCAGCCCGTCGCGCGGCGGCCTTGCGGAAGGTGTTCAGGTTCGCCTTGTACTTCGCGGCGAGACTGTTCTCCAGGCCGATCAGGGCGAGTTGGCGGTCGGAGAAGCCCTGGCAGAACAGCGCGAGCTTCTCCGTGTTGCCGGGCAGCAGGACGTAGTCGGCGGGCAGGGCGGCGCCGGCGCCGGTGATGAGCGCGAGCCGGGCCAGATTGACCTTGGTGTCGGTGGGGCCCGCCAGGATGTCCCAGCAACAGGCCCGCGCGTTGGTCGCGTTGACCCAACGGCGCTCGAAGTGGTCGCGGAAGCGGTTGAGTCCGCCCCCGTCGACGTAGTGCTCCGTCATCCACTGCGTGATGGTGCCGCCGTCCGCGACGTGCTTCGCGAGCAGGTAGCCGTCGACGTCCTCGACCATGTCCGTGTAGCCGAAGCTGGAGACGGTGCCTGGGATGGCGAGCTTCGCCTCGCAGAAGGTCGTGGGCGAGGCGTACTCGTCCACGGCGTTCCGCCAGTCCGCCCAGAAGGTCATGATGTCGCCGCCCCACCCGGCTATGTCGCCGCCGGTGGACTCGCCCTTGTCCGAGGGGTCGGCGTTCGTCAGGAAGCCGTTGGCGGTGGCCATGAGGTGCGCGGCGTCGAGCTGGTAGCCGGTCACGGTGTCGGTGAAGGTGTCCTCGACCTTCACGCCGCGGTCCTCGCAGTACGCCACGAAGTCCCCGTCGTAACTGTCGGCCAGGTACCACCACTTGACCCCGCGGTACTTCTCGTGCCGGATGTACTCCATCACGAGCTGGCTCGCGTTGGTGCCGGAGCCCGAGGACGACTTGTAGGCGGTGGCGAGGTCGTAGAGGCGCTGCACGTAGGCGATGTACGTGTCCGCCGGACCGCCCGTGTCGTTCACCGAGCCCACGCCCGGCTCGCCGCCGCTGCGCCAGACGTCCCGGTCCAGGTCGAAGGTGTCCGAGCCGTTGGTGACGGCGAACTCCTTGATCTGGTTGATCGCCCAGTTGGACGGCAGCGGATAGCCGAGGTTCCCGGAGAAGCCCCAGGACATACCGGAGACGAAGGAGTACCGCGCGCCGGTCTTCTCCGTCACGTTGGTACACACGTTGCGGGAGCCGTAGACGCCGTGGAAGTACTTCTTCCCGCGGCTCGCGAGCCCGGCGACGACGCCGTTGAAGTACGGGACGACGCCGCCGTCGGGGGTGCCGTCGATCTCCCACTGCTGGGCGTCGTAGTCGACCGCGAAGTAGATCGTCGTGCCCCGGTTGAACCCGTAACCGGTCGCGAGATCATGGGCGTTCAGCGCGTGCTGGAAGCCGTGCGTGTAGGTGAAGTCGGAGAGCTGGCGGGCGTTGTCCTGGTAGATCGGGAAGACCCGCAGCCCCGCGTCGAAGATGCGCTGCAGTTCGCCCGGCTTGATCTCCTTGTCGAGCGTCGAGCCCGGCGGGTCGTAGAGGTAGCGGCCCACCAGCCGGAAATCGTTGTCGTGGAGCCAGCGGGCGCGCGAGGCGGTGATCTCGAACCGCGTGTCCGAACCGGTCGCCGCGCGGTCCGCGTTGCCCATCGAGACCAGGAGCTGCGACCAGGTGTCGTACTCGCCGACGCCGTAGTTCGCGTCGTTCTTCCCGTAGAGCTGCGAGAACTCCTGGAAGATCCCGACGAATTCGGCCGTCTTCGCGTCGAAGGAGTCCTTGAAGGTGGTCCGCACCTCGGAGTCGTCCTGACCGTGCAGGATCACCGGCTCGTTGAAGACGCAGGCGGCGGTGAAGAGCTGCACGAAGATGCCCGAGTCGCCCTGGCGCACGGTGTGCGTGCGCAGGCCCGCCTGGGTGCCGGGGCCGAAGTTGCCGTTGGGGCTGAGCCCCAGTTCGTACTGGATCGCGATGACGAGCGACTTCTGCACGTCCCGCGAGTAGATGCCGTCGCACGGGCCGATGGAGTAGGCGTCCCGCTGCCAGTAACGGCCGTTGAGCCACTGCTGGATGGCCCGGATCTTCTCCGTGCCCCCGGCGACGACGACGTAGGCGTCCATGTTCAGGATGCACTTGAGGATCTGCGGCGTGACGGTGCCGCCCTCCGTGCCGGTGCCGCCGTCCGGGAGGCCCATGTTGACGCGGAGGGATTTCACCGCCTCCGTCGTGACCGCGCCGAACTCCCCGAACCCGTTCGCGCCCCAGTAGCCCTTGCAGAACAGGCCGTGCTGGATGATCCGCACGATGTTCTCGTTGCCGCTCCAGCCGAAGCCGATCTCGCCGAGCGCCTGCACCTTGGCCATCGTGGTGGGGCCGAAACTCGCGACCACCGGGGAGATGCCCAGTTCGTGCTGAAGGCCCATGATCAGGGCGTACATGGTGGACCAGCCGGTCTTGCCGTCCTCCGGACACGGCTGGTAGCCGGCCACGCCGCCGTATGTCGCGTTGACCCATTTCTGGGCGTCGAGCACCTTCTCGTCCGCCACGGAAGTCCCCCCGGGGTATGTGGAGCTCACGCCTGGTGGTGGGGCGTGAGGGTGCCGTGCGCAGGGTGGTACCCGGCCGGCGACCGCGCTCACTCAAGCCCATGCGGGGCGGGGTTGAGAAGAGGAGGAACCGTGACCCCGGGATGAGGGATCACGGAGTGTGGCGTGGAGATCCGAGGTCTCGGTCTATATGCGGATTCCCGGGTTTTTCCCGGCTTCGACGGCCTACGACCGGTGGGCGACAGACCGAAAACCGGTCAGGTGGCGGGCGGTGGGGTGGCGGAAGGCTTGCAGGTGGGGGGCTCGGGGGTGTTGCGGTCTGTTGTTTTCGGCCACGGGGGCGGGAGGTGTGACCTGACGGAGGGTGAGTGTGAGTCGGGTCACAAACGGGGGGTGCGGGTCACGACGGGGGGTGCGGGTCACGACGGGGGGCGCGGGGAGGTGTGGCGGGCCAGGGCCGTGATCAGGGTCGGCCAGAGTTCGCGGGGGCGGTCGTGGCCCATGTCGGGGACGAGGAGGAGGCGGGCGCCGGGGACGAGCCGGGCGGTGCGGCGGCCGCCGCTGGGGTCGATCAGCGTGTCGTCGAGACCGTGGATCACCAGGGTGCGGACGGTGAGGGCGCGCAGGCCCGCCGCGCGGTCGCCGCTGAGGATCATCGCGCCGAGCTGCCGTGCCGTACCGGCCGGGCAGTGCCCCCGGTCGTAGGAGCGGGCCGCCAGTTCGCGCAGCGCCGCGAGGTCCCCGTACCGCCGTGAGGCCCACACCAGTTCCCGGTCCGCCGAGGCGATGTAGCCCTCGCGGTCGGCCGGCCTCGGCGCGAAGAGCGCGGCCTGAGCCCGCGGTGTCGAGTCCCCGTAACCCGGCTCACCCGTCGAAGACATCATCGAAGTGAGGCTCAGCACGCGGTCCGGGTGCTCGATCGCCATCGTCTGCGCGATCATGCCGCCCATCGAGGCGCCGACGACGTGCGCCCGCTCGATGCCGAGCGCCGTGAGCAGCCGCATCCCGTCCCCGGCCATGTCGCCGAGCCGGTACGGCACCATCGCCTTCGCCGCCTCGATGTCGCGCGCGTTGACCGCCGCGACGAACGCGCCGAGCTCCACCGGGTACGCGTCGAACTTCGTCGAGCGCCCGCAGTCCCGGTTGTCGTACCGGATCACGTACCGGCCCTGAGCGGCCAGTTCGCGGCAGAAGTCCTCGTGCCAGGAGATCATCTGCGCACCGAAACCGGCGACGAGGAGGACGGCCGGGTCGGCGGGATCGCCGAAGGTGTCGTGGGCGAGGGTGACGGGGCGGGTGGTGGCGCTCATGGGGACAGCTTTTCAGGGGGGAGGGGGTGGGGGCATCCGGGTTGGGGAGGTTGGGGGTGGGGAGGGGCGTGGTGGCGCTTCGTTCCGGCTCCGGGCGGGGAGTCGTCGCAAGTGGGGCCCGGGGTCAGGTCGTTCGGCTCGGATCGTCGGTCAGGACGGCCGCGGTCATGGTGAGGTGCCGGACCAGGACCGCCGTCGCGGTGTCGGCGTCGCGGGCCAGTACCGCCTCCTCCAGCTCGCGGTGTTCCCTGGGGCCGTCCCGGTCCGGGTTGCGGTGGGCCGACCAGCGGCGGGCCAGCTCGCTCGCGGTCCACAAGCGGTCGAAGGTCTCCAGCAGGGCCTGGTTGCCGCACCCCTCCAGCAGGCTGCGGTGGAAGGCCCGGTGCGCCTCGGCCCACGCGGCGGTGTAGTACTCGCTCTCCTCGGGCGCGTACGCCGGGGTACGCACCAGGCGGTGGTGGGCGGCCCGTACCCGCGCCTCCCAGTCCAGGTCGCCGCGCTCGATGGACATGCGCAGGATGACGGGTTCGACGGACCGGCGGGCTTCCGCGATCTCCTGCCAGCGGTGGTCGGAGAAGGACGGGACCGCGAAACCGCGGTTGGGCAGCCGGTCCGCGAGCCCCTCGCCGACCACCCGCACCAGAGCCTCGCGCACCACGGCCAGGCTCACGCCCTGCTCCTTGGCCAGATCCTGTGGCTTGAGGGAAGCGCCGGGGGCGTGCTCCCCGCGCATGATCGCGTCCCGCAGGTGGGCGTAGACCCGCTCGGAGAGCATCTGCTTTCCGGGCGGGGATGTCTGCTTCCCCGGCGGGGACGAAGGCGGCGGCGTCGGAGGCATGCGGGCCACTCTAGACGATGAGGTTGATAATCGATTATCGGTGTTATGGTCGATTCACTGCGCCGATGGGTGCCTTCGACAGCCGATGAGGACGCCTTCGTCGAGCCGCTTGCGGGCGCCTTCACCGAGCCGCTTGCGGGCGTGTTCACCGAGCCGCTTGCGGGCGCCTTCGTCGCAGCTGACACACCCGCCTGACAGCACCACCCGAATCCCCGGAGACACCAGCACCATGCACCTCGACGCTCTTCCCGACTCCTCCCGCACCCACGAAAGCCCGATCGACCTCGACGCCGTACGGGACGTCAGCCGCGCGGTCAGCGCCGCCCACCTGTTCATCTACCTCGCCCCCGAGAGCGCCGAGGAGGCGGCCGGGCTCGGTGTGACCGACCGGGGGGCGGCGTATCTGGCCTTCCGGTCCGCCGCCATGGGCGCGGTTCCGTGGCAGATCACGCTCGCGGCGTTCTACAACTTCAGCCCCCGGGCCGTACGGGCCATGGCGGGCGTGTGGGAGGCGGCGCCGCCCGAGCGGTGGCAGGCCGCCCGCTTCCGGGCCGCCGCACGGGCGATGCGGCGCGTCGGCGTACGTCTCCCGGACGACCACCTGGCCGAGGCGCGCGCGCTGATCGACCCGGTCGTCGCCGCTGCCGACCACGCGGGCAAGGTGCTGGCCGCCGCGAACGCGTCCGTCCCGCTTCCTGCCGACCCGCTCGTCGCGCTCTGGCAGCAGATCACGGTGGTACGCGAGTGGCGCGGGGACGCCCATCTCGTCGTACTCGCCGACAACGGCCTCGGGCCGTGCGACTGCCTCGTCCTGCACACCGCGAGCGGCGGCCTCCCGACGGCCCTCGCGCGCGCCACCCGCCAGTGGGACGACGAGGAGTGGCGCGCGGCGACGGCACGCCTCGCCGCGCGCGGCTGGCTCGACGCGCACGGCGCGATCACCGAACTCGGCGGCGCGGCACGCGAGCGTATGGAAGTGGAGACGGACGCGCACTGCGCCGCGCTGTGGCAGCCGATCGGAGACGCGGGCGCCCGCCGCCTCGCCTCGCTCATCACGCCGATCACGGAGGCGTTCGGGGCGGCGGGGGTGGGGCGGGCGGGGTGAGGGGCTTCAGGAGATGGGTGGTTGCGGGCCGCTGGGTGAGAGGAGCGAGCCCCACCGGCGTCGGCCCGGAGTTCATGGCGTCGGGTGTCCACCGGCGGACGTGCGGATCGCCGTGGTGGCCAGTGTCGTCCACGGCATCGTGAACCGGCCGCCGAGGCCGTCGATCGCGGTGCCGACCTCGCGCAGGACCTCGGAGAGCTGAGCGGGGGCGAGGCGGGTGAGGCCGCCCGTGGTGGGCAGGAGGTCGAGCCATTCCTCGCGCGTGCAGGACTGTTCCCAGTCGAAGCGCCACTGTTCTGGGGCCGCGAAGTGACCGGTCGCGCGGAGGGTGGCGGCGTACTTCTCGTATCCCGCCTCGTAGAGGCTGAGCGGGCGGCGGGCGGGCTGCCCGCTCAGCGGGGAGCCGGGGGCCACGCGGCGCAGCGCGGCGGCGAGCGGTTCGGCGAGCGCGGCCGGTGGCTCGTAGACGTGCCCGAAGATCGCGAACCGTCCGCCGGGACGCAGCAGTTCCGCCACCTTCTCCGCCCCCGCGACCGGGTCGACCCAGTGCCAGGACTGGGCGGCGACCACCAGGTCGAAGGTCCTGCCCACCGGCTCCCAGGTCTCGAACGTCGCGATCTCCACCGGCAGGCCGCGCGAGCGGGCGAGACCGGCCATACGGGCATCGGGCTCGACGCCGAGGACGGAGCAGCCGGCCGCCTGGAACTGGCGGGCGGCGATGCCGGTGCCGGTGCCGATGTCGAGGACGGAGAGGGGGGTGGGGGAGGGCGCGGGTGCGGGGGGTCCGGGGGGTGCGGGGGGTGCCGGGGGTGCGGCGGTGGGGTCGGTTGCGGTGAGGCGGGTGAGGAGGGCGGCGGGGTAGGCGGGGCGGGCCCGGTCGTAGCGGTGCGCGTCCGTGCCGAAGGACTCGGCGACGCTCCGGGCCTGGTGGGGGGCTTGGGCGGCTGCGGGGCGGGGGCCGTCCGCCGGGTCGCGCGGTAGAGTGGGCATGCGCCCACATTAGTGGGCGTCCGCCCACTTGCCTAGGGGGCGGGGGGAGCGCGGGGACGAGGAGAGGGGCGGGGCGTGCCGACCGGGGTGCATCTGCGAGACGCACGAGGGCAGTTGTTCGACGCCGCCGAACGCGTACTGCTGCGAGACGGCCCGAACGCGCTGACGAGCCGGGCCGTGACCGACGAGGCGGGCTGCGCCAAGGGCGTCCTGCACCGCTACTTCCCCGACTTCGACGCCTTCCTCGCCGCGCTCGTGCGCGACCGGGCGGCGGCCCTCGAAGAGGAGACGCGGGCGCTGGGCGCATCCGTGGGGACGGGGACGGTGGCGGGCAATCTCACCCGGGCGCTGCTCAGCCTCTTCGGCCCGGTGCCCGTGGCGATCATCCCGCTCATCACCTTCCGCGACGCCCTCCGCGCCCGGCTGCGGGAGTCCGACCCCCGGGGCGGCATCGCGATCCTCGCGCAGGCCACCACCGCGATCTCGGCCTACCTGACCGCCGAACGCGCCCGTGGCCGCCTCCCGGCCGATACCGACATCGACGCGCTGACCCTGTCGCTCGTCGGCGGCGGCCACCTCCTCTTCGCAGACCGCGACGCGGACCCACCGACCGAGGCGACGGTAGGGAGGTTCGTGGCGGGGGTGGTGGGGTGAGCGGGGGACCGCGCGTCGGCGGGCGGGGCGTACGGTGCGGGCCGGGGGACCGGGGGGCCGGATGCCGGGGAGCTGCGGACGCGCGGGGCCGGTAGGCCGGGGGCCGGGGGCGGCCGGGTGTGGTGTTCGGCGCTGCGGCCCCGCCCCCTACCCTCTCCCGTCAGCTGATGTCGATCGCCGCACCGGGGCGGGACGGGCCCGCCTCGGGGCGGTCCTCGGTGGTGGCGAGGTTGCCGCGTACCGAGTCCAGGATGGTCAGGCCCTGGCTCACCAGCCCTGCGGCGATCTCGCCGAGGCCGTCCGCGCCGTTGAGGACGTTGACGTTGGCGCCCGAGAGGCCGCCCGCCGCCTCCTTCACGATCATCGGGAGCTGGTCGATGAGCATCCGGTCCAGGGCGACGCGGTCGTTCGACGCCGCCGCCTCGGCCTGGACGCGCATCCGCTCCGCCTCGGCCTGCGCGACGAGCCTGATCCGCTCGGCCTCGGCCTGCGCGGGCTTGACCACCTCGGCGACGAGCTGCTCCTCACGCAACTTCGCCTGCCGCTGGGCCAGTTCCGTCTGCGCGGCGAGCACCTCCTGTTGCGCGTGGGCGAGCGCGAGCGGCCCGGCCTGCTCGGCCGCCGCCCGGGCCTGATCGACCTCCGCGTTGTACTTGGCCTGCACGATCGCGGTCTCGCGCGCGTACTCGGCCTGCTTGCGGGTCGCCTCCTGCTGCGCCTCGGACGCCGCCTGCGTGGCCTGGGCCTGCGCGATCTGCGCGGCGCGCTGGATGTTCGCCTTGTGCGGCGCGGACATCGCCTCGATGTACCCGGTGTCGCCGTCGTCGATGGACTGGATCTGGAGCGAGTCGACGTGCAGGCCGATCGAGGCCATCTCCGCCTTCGAGGTGTCGAGCACCTCGGTCGCGAGCTTCTGGCGCTCGGTGACGATCTCCTCGACGGTCATCGAACCGATGATGCTGCGCAGGTGACCGGCGAAGATCCGGCCCGTGAGGATGGACATCTGGTCCTGGTCGGAGAGGAAGCGCTGACCGGCGTTGACGATCGACTCGACGTCGTTGCCGACCTTGAAGGCGATGACCGCGCGCACGGTGAGGGCGATGCCCTGGCGCGTCACGCACTTCTCGACGACCTCGGACTCGGCCATCGCGAGCGAGAGGAAGCGGGACTTGCGGATGATGGGCAGCACGAGCTTTCCGTGCCCGGTCACGACCCGGAAGGGCGCGCCGCCCAGGCCGCGCTTGCCGCCCGAGATGAGCATTGCCTGATCGGGCGCGGGTACGCGGTAGCCGAACATACGGTGATTCCCCCCGAGTTGAATGGTTCAGGTGAGCGGGCCGAGGAGCCCGTCGAGCGGATCGTCCCAGGGCACCACATCGATCTGTCGCGTACCGCGCGAGCCGACGACGAGCACGCGGGTGCCGCGCGCGATCGGCGCCTCGGACCAGGCGAGGAACAACTCCCGCCCGCCACGCACCTCCACGAGCACCTCCCCGGGCCCCACGGAACCCCGGGTGGCCACGACGACCTCCCCCGTACACCCGAGCACCGCGTCATCCGACGCCAACGAACCGTCCCCCGGACCGTTCCGATACGAACGCGTGCAGGGTAAGGCGCCCGGCGCGCGGTATCCATCCCGATCGCGTCATGGATGGCCCATGAACGGACCATGATTTCGCGGGCGGTACGGGACGTGCCCGCCTGCCCCGTTCGGACGGACAGCCGTCACGTGCTCGTACCCGCGCGGTGGTCGTAACGCCTTGTCCGGATGGGTAACTCCCTTTGCAGACGCGCCACTTCCACCCCCAAGGGAGTCCCCCGTGCCCCACCTCGCGAGACGCCTCGCCACCCTCGCCGCGCTCAGCGCCGTCACCGTCCTCGCCACCGCGGGGACCGCCCTCGCCGGTCCGCCCGGTGCCCTGCCCGAGAACGCGAGCGCCATGGAGAAGACGTACGAACCGGACTACGACTACGACAAGGACGGGTGCTACGCGAGCACCGCGATCGGCCCGGACGGCACGCTCAACGGCGGGCTGAAGATCGGCGGGGACGTCAACGGGCAGTGCAGGGACGCCTCCGACCTCGACAACGTCAACGTCTACTCCCGGACGAAGTGCGACCACGACTGGTGCGCCATCGTCTACGCCTCGTACTTCGAGAAGGACCAGGCCGCGCTCGGCGGCGGCAGCGCGGGGCACCGGCACGACTGGGAGCACAACGTGGTGTGGGTGCGCGCGGGCCGCGTCGAGTACGTGTCCACCTCGCAGCACGGCGGGTTCGTCGTCCACGCTGCCAACTCCCTGCCCTTCGAGGGGAATCACGCCAAGGTCGTCTACCACAAGGACGGCATCAGCACGCACTGCTTCCGCTCCGCCAAGAACAACGGCGGCGACGAGCCCCCCGAGAACCACAAGGGCACCTGGCAGCGTCCGCCGGTCGTCGGCTGGGACGGCTACCCGCCCGGCATCCGCGAGAAGTTGACCTCCGCCGACTTCGGCTCCGCCACGCTCGGCATCCGCGACGACACCTTCGGCAGCCACCTGGAGAAGGCGAAACCGGCGGGGATCGCCTTCGACCCGTACGCGTAGGGGGGACGGGCGGGGGGCCGGTCCACCCGGCGCCCCCCCCGCCGCCTCCCGGACGGCAGGCTGGTCGCCCGCGCTCTCGTGGATGACGCGGGCGACGCAGCTTTGCCGGAGCGGCAAACGTGGTTGCCTCTCGCGCCGGGGTTGCCGCACGGTGGCGGCACCGGAACGAGAGGTGGTGGTCGTGATGACCGAGATACGAGAGCGGTACGACGTCGTGGTCGTGGGCGGCGGGCCCGCCGGCCTCGGCGGAGCGCTCACGCTGGCACGGGCGCGGCGCTCCGTGCTCGTCGTGGACGCGGGCGAGCCGCGCAACGCGCCCGCCGAAGGGGCGCACGGCGTGCTCGGCCTGGAGGGCATCAAGCCCACCGAACTGCTGCGGCGCGGGCGCGCCGAGGTGCGCGGATACGGGGGCGAGGTCGTCGCGGGCGAAGTGCTCGACGTGACGCGGGACCGCGAGGGGTTCGTGGTGGCGAACGCGGACGGGACGACCGTACGGGCGCGCGCGGTGCTCGTCGCGAGCGGGCTCGTCGACGGGCTGCCGCAGGTGCCGGGGCTGCGGGAGCACTGGGGCGGGGACGTCGTGCACTGCCCGTACTGCCACGGCTGGGAGGTGCGCGAGCGGGCGATCGGCGTGCTCGGCACCGGGCCCATGTCGCTGCACCAGGTGAAGCTGTTCCGGCAGTGGACCGACGACCTCGTGTACTTCCCCGACCGCCAGCCGGTGCCCGAGGACGAGTGGATCGCCGCGCGCGGCATCCGCGTCGTGCCGGGCGAGGTGGCGGGCGTCGAGAGCGACGCGGAGGGGCGGCTCAGCGGCGTGCGGATGGCGGACGGCACGTTCGTCCCGCGCCAGGCGCTCGCGGTCGCGACCCGGATGGAGGCCCGCGCCGGCTTCCTCACCGGCCTCGGCCTGACCCCCGTACCGCACCCCTCCGGCATGGGCACCCACATCCCGGCCGAGCCCACCGGCCGCACCACGGTCCCGGGCCTGTGGATCGCGGGCAACGCCACGGACCTCTCCGCCCAGGTCGGAGCCTCGGCGGCGGCCGGAGTCATGGCGGCGGCCCAGCTGAACATGGAACTGGTGGAGGCCGACACGGACCTGGCGGTCGCGGCCCACCGCGCCCGGGAGGTCTTCTCGCCCGCGTCGGAGGCGCGGGTGAGCGCGGCGGTGGTGCGGGGGAGCGAGGGGTGAGGTCGTCCGGGCGCGAGTGAACCGGGGAGGGATGCTCTCGCGTCCGTTCCGGCATGGGACAGCGCGGGGAAGCGATGCTCGGTTGCCTCGGGCCGGTGGTGGGCGCGGCCTTGGGAACCGGGGTGTGGTGGTGGCGGGCACAGGGACGGGTGCGGCGCTTCGAGGCCGCGGCCGATCCCTGGGTACTGGCGGAACTGCCGTTGTGCCTCCTGGGGGGCGCGGTGCTCGGGGTGTTCGGCTGGGCGGTGGTGCGTGCGGTGGGTGCGGTCGGACGGGGACGGCGCGGCGAAGGGCGGCGCGGCGAGGGGCGCGAGTACGGGGCGTGAGCGGGGCGGTTGCCTGGGCCTGGGCCGACCTCTCGGGCGTCAGGCCTGGTGCCGCACTCGTTCCGTGACGGGGTTGAGCAAGACGTGGGCGTGCATGTCGTGCCAGCCGTCCGTGTGGCGGGCCGCGGCGGCGCGGGTGGCTTCGAGGGGGTAGCCCGCCTTCGTCGCGACGCGGCACGAGGCGGTGTTGCCGGTGGAGTGCTGGAGGACGAGGCGGGCGAAGCCGCTCGCGAAAGCCCACTCCGTCAGGGTGCGTACGGCGCGCGGGGCGAGGCCCTTGCCGCGCGCGGCAGGGGTGGTCCAGTACGCCACCTCGCCCTCGCCGTCGAGCGCTTCGATCCGGTTGAGGGCGCAGCGGCCCAGCAGGGTCCCGCCGGTGGCGATCGCCCACTCCGCCCTGGTCTCCGCGCGCCACGCGTCCCGCCACCCGGCGATCCACTCCGCCGCCTCCGCCGTCGAGGCGGCCCGGCGCGCGTGCCAGTACTGGATCGCCGGATCGTCGTACGCCTCCCGTACCGCCTCCGCGTCCCCCTCCTCCCACGGCCGGAGGACCGCTTCCGTCCCGGGGAGGGGGAGGACCGGCTGCGGGTGGCCGGAGAAGGTGCCGGGGGGCAGGGTCAGGGGCATGAGGTGAGGCATGGGCGCATGGTGTCGCACGACGCGCGGTCCCCGCACCCGCCTTTCAGGCGCTCGAACCCGGGCGCGCGATCATCAGGACCGTCACCGCGACCCACAGCAGGTTGAAGACGCCGGTCAGCATGCCGAGGCGCGGCGCCGCCCAGGCTCCTGTCGCGGGGCCCTCGCCGGTCAGCGCGTGTTCCTGGCCCGGCAGGATCGCCAGGACGAGGACGACGGCCGCCAGCGCCGTCAGCGCGATCGACGCGCCCACCCACGGGTCCCCGAGCACCCCCATCGTCGCGCCGGTCGCGAAGCCGAGGACCGGTACCGCGAGGGCCGCGGCGGCGTAGACGCGGCAGACGCGGTGCAGGAGCGCGGGGCCCGAGGAGGCCGCCTCGCGGCGGTGGTACGCGGGGAACATGCTCGCCGCGACCGCCACCGGGCCCACCGCCAGGATCGCCGCGACGACGTGCAGGGAGAGGAAAAAGGTCTTCACGGGACGTGGACGCTACGGGGGGACACCGCTCGTCCCCAGTGGCAAAAGTGCCAGCCTGCGCCGACTTTCCGCCACACGCCGCGAAAGGCGGCCTTTGCCGCTTTGACCTGCGGGAATCCTCGGCCGCGAAACGTGGGCGAGGGGAACTGACCGCCCGCGCCGCAGTACGTTCGTGCCATGCACATCGTCGCCGTCCTCGCCCTCGACCAGGTGATCCCCTTCGACCTCTCGGTCCCCATCGAGACCTTCGGGCGGACGCGGCTGCCGGACGGCCGCGACGGGTACCGGGTCGTGGTGTGCGCCGAGACGCCCGGCGAGGAGGTGGCCACCGGGGCCTTCGCGCTGCGCGCCCCGTACGGCCTCGAAGCGCTCCGTACCGCCGACACCGTCATCGTGCCGGGGACCGCGACGCCGCTCGCCCCGCTGCCCGGCTCGGTACGGGACGCGCTGCGCGCGGTGGCCGCGCGCGGGACGCGGATCGCCTCGATCTGCACCGGCGCCTTCCCGCTCGCGGCGACCGGGCTGCTCGACGGGCTGCGCGCCACGACGCACTGGAGCGCGGCGGCGCTGCTCGCCGAGACGTACCCGGCCGTCGAGGTCGATCCCGACGTCCTCCACGTCGACAACGGGCAGTTCCTGACCTCGGCCGGAGCCGCCGCCGGGCTCGACCTCTGCCTGCACCTGGTCCGGCGGGACTACGGCTCCGCCGTCGCGGCCGACGCGGCGCGGCTCTCCGTCATGCCGCTCGAACGGGAGGGCGGGCAGGCGCAGTTCATTGTGGCGCCGCTGTCGGCGACGCCGAGGGGCGCCGAGCTGGAGCCCTTGCTCACGTGGCTCGAAGCGCACCTCGACGAGGAGGTCACCGTGGAGCGGATGGCGCGGCGGGCGGGGACGAGCACGCGCACCCTGATCCGGCACTTCAAGGAGCAGACGGGAACGACGCCGTTGCGCTGGCTGCACCGGGCGCGGGTGCGTAGGGGCCAGCACCTGCTGGAGACGACCGCGTACTCGGTGGAGCGGATCGCGAGACAGGTCGGCTTCGGCTCCGCCGGGGCGTTCCGCGAGCGGTTCAAGCGGACGACAGGGGTCAGCCCGCAGCACTACCGGCGGGCGTTCGGGGGAGGCGCGGCGGCGTGAGGCGCGGCGGCGTGAGGGGGCGAGGGCGAGGGCGGGGGCTCGCTCGCGAGGCGGCTCGCGCGGGTGGGGGACCCGCGAGGTGAGTGAGCACGCACTCACCTCGCGGGCGGGGGTCACCAGCCCTGGTGGTTCCAGCCGCCGTGGTTGCCGTGGTGCCAGTTCGGGGCATCGGCGTTCACGCACGTGTTGCCGAAGGCCGGGTTGAGGAGACCGATGACGTTGACCGTGTTGCCGCAGGCGTTCACGGGGACGTGGACCGGCACCTGGACGAGGTTGCCCGAGAGGACGCCGGGCGAACCGGCCGCGAGGCCCTGCGCCCCGGCGTCGGCCGAGGCGGCCCCGGCGGCTCCGACAATGGCCGCGCCGGCGGCGAGGGCGAGGCTCGCGGTCCTGATCACGCTTCGCATGGGGATGCTCCGTTCCTGACCCGCGCGGGCCGCGCCGATCGCGGCGCCGTCACGAGGCGAGGCCGCCTGGGGGGACGGCCTCGTGAAGGGTCCGGAGCGGGGCGGTGGGGGGATGGGTGGAGTCACCCGTACGGGTGCACGTGTAAACGCGTGGCCCCCGGCCCGTACCGCTGCCTAGGCTCCCGGCCCATGGACAGTGAGCTGAGCGCCGTCGTCTTCGCCGAGCGGCCCGATCTGCATGAGGAGTCCCGGACCGTACTGCACCAGGTGTGGCCCGAGTTCATCTTCCACGACGCCGCCTCGGAGTGTTGCGTCCCGCTCGTCGAGCGGTACTTCCCCGAGTTCGACCTGCTGCTCGTCGAGGGCGAGGGCGAGGGCGAGGGCGAGGGTGCGGGCAACGTGCTTGTGGTCGCCGGTGGTTGGGGGGTGCCGGTGCGGTGGGACGGCTCGTACGAGGACCTCCCGGCCGGGTACGACGGCGCGCTCGCACGGTCCGTCGCGCAGCACGAGGACGGCGTCGCGCCCGACACGCTCGTCGTCATGGCCGCCGCCGTCGACCCGGCGCTCAGGGCGCGGGGGCTCGCCGGGGCGCTGCTCACCGCCCTGCGCGGGAAGGCCCTCGCCGCCGGGCTCTCGCGGGTCGTCGTGCCCGTGCGGCCGACGCTCAAGGCGCGCTACCCGCTCACGCCCATGGCCGAGTTCGCGGGCTGGACGCGGGACGACGGGCTGCACCTCGACCCGTGGGTGCGGACGCATCAGCGGCTCGGGGCGCGCGTGCTCGGGGTCGCCGAGGACTCGATGGTCATCGAGGGGACGGTGGCGGAGTGGGAGAAGTGGACCGGTATGGCGCTGCCGGGGAGCGGCGGTTACGTGGTGCCCGGGGCGCTTGACGTGCTGAAGGTCGACCGGGCGGCGGACCGGGCCGTGTACCGGGAGGCCAACTTGTGGATGCGGCACGTGTGAGGACGGGGCCCGCCGTCAGGCGTGGCGGCGGGCCCGTACCACCGAGGCCACCGCGCCCGCCACGCCCGTCGCGCAGCCGATCCCCACCAGCCACCAGGAGGCAGTCGTCAGGGCGTGGGTGAGGGCGTCGTAGCCCGCCCCCGCCGCCGGGCGGGAGAAGCCGGAGGGGATGCTGCCCAGGGTCTGGTCGCGGCCCACCATCAGCGTCAGGCGCAGGACGACGCCCGCGAGAGCGACGCCGAAGGCGAGGAACGAGAGGGCGCGGAGCCTGCGGTGGGCGAGCGCGACCGAGACCCCGCCGAGGACGAACGCGGCGATCGCGGGCCACGGCCCCGCCGTCTCGAAGGCGTGGAACACCTTCCGCGCCGTGCCCAGTTCGCGGGACTCGACGAACGTGATCGACGTGTCCGTGTCCGGGATGCGGTCCGCGTACGGGACGTGGTTGTCGATCAGCTGCTGCTTGACCTGCTTGGTGACCGGGCCCAGGTCGATACGGATGTCGCCGCCCGAGCCACGGTCGCTCAGCGCGTCGAGCACCGCCGTGTGCGCGCCGCGCGCCGCCGCGTCCCACGCGTCGCGGAACGCGGGCGAACCCGTGAAGGAGACCGCCGCCTCCCGTACGAACTCCCGCCCCTGGTCCTGGAGCGGCCCGAGATCGATCTGTCGCATGACCCCGTCCGTCACCGCGTCCGCGACCGCCTCGCGCACGTCCCGGTTCGACGCGAGCGGCGAGACGGCGTCCACGAAGGTGTCCGTGTCCCCGATCTCGTACTTCGCCCACACGGAGAGCGCCCCGGCCGGTACGCACACACAGGCCACCACGGCGAGCACCACCGCGAGCACGGCCCGCACCACGTACCCCGCACCGCGCCCCCGCACCCGCGCCTCGCCCTCCGCCACCGCGCCGCCTCCCGCAAGCCCTCGTGAATCCGTACGCCTGAATCCGTACGCCAGATGAATCCGTACGCCTGAATCCGTACGTCGTGCACTTCCCGCACCTACCCAGGCAACGCGCACCCGCACGCGCGCGCCAGTCCCATGGGCGTACGGGTGAGGAGCGGGGACGGGGCGGGGACGCGGCCGGGACACGCCCCCGACCGGGGTAATGAACATATCGGGCGATTGCCGCATGATCTGCTGCCGGAGCCGTCCGCCGCCCCTGAACCGACCCTGACGGGATGCCCCTATGCGCCACCGTCTTGCCGGGACGAGTACGAGTACGAGTCCGACCGTGCGCGCGAGCGGGGCGGTGCGAGTCGCCGTCCCGCCACGCACGAGCGCTCTCGTCGTTCTCGCCGTGCTGTGGCTCGCGGCGCCCACCGCCACGGCCGCCTCCCTGCCACCCGCCCCCTCGCCCGTCCCCGGCACCGGTTCCCTCACGCTCGTCGAACGCGTCGTCGGGGGGCCGGACGGTACGGCGCGGGCGGAGGAGTGGACGGTGGCCGCGCGGGGACCCGTGGAGATCGAGGGCGCCCACGGCTCGCGGGCGGTGACCGGGGCGCGCGTCCCGGCGGGGGACTACCGGCTCACCGAGTACGGCGGTCACCCCGGCTACGCGTCCACGCTGTGGCACTGCGCGGGCCGCGCGGGTCCGCTGCCGACCGGCGACGGGAAGGTCACGGTGGCGGCGGGGGACGCGGTGCGGTGCGCGGTGACGAACAGGCCGGTGGTGGGGGGCGCGGCGGGGAGAACGGCGGGTGCGGGGGGCGCGGAGGGGGCGGGGGCAGGGCTGCCGGGACCCGGCGGGAGCCGCGCACCCGACGCCACGTCCGAGCGCACGGGGGTCTCCGCCTCCGGGCCTGCCTCCGCCTCCGGTCGGCTCGCGGACGCCGGGGACGGGGAGGCGCCCGGGGCCGGGCTCTTCCTCGGTGTCGTGTCCGGGGCGCTGTGCACGGTCGGACTCGGGTTCCTCCTCGTGCGGAGGCGGCTGCGGGGGTGAGGGTGGGGGTGGGGGATGTTCCCTAGGGGTGTCCCTTACATGCGGCTTGTCCCCCCTGGGGCCCTCAACGCGCGACGCGGCGCGGGTGTTCCCGGCTGCTGGCGCACGGTTCGGTAGACCGAAGTGCGGTGCGCGGAGGTGCGGTGCGCGGAAGCGGGGTCCGCCACAGTGCTCGCCGAGCGGCTCCCCACCCAGCGGCACCCCGCCGCCGTGCTCCCTGTCGAGCGGCACCCCGCCGCCGTGCTCCCTGTCAAGTGGCTCCCGCCGAGCGCTCCCCGCCGCCCCGCTCCCCGCCCAGCGGCTCCCGCCGCCCCGTACCCCGGCCAGCGGATCCTTGCCGAGTGGCTCCCCGCCCAGCGGCTCCTTGCCGAGCGCCTCCCCCGCCGAGCGGCTCCCCCGCCGAGCGGCTCCCAGTACATCCGGCCGCACCCCCGTCGCACCCCCTCCCTCCGCGACGCGGACGCCACCCGGGGCTGCCCGAGGCGGCTACCGCCCCGCCGACCCGGCGTCGCCCCTGGGCGACTTCGCCACCCCGGTGCGGCGACCTGACACTCCATCCGCAACCACGCCCGTCAGCACCCTTCCCCCGCGGACCGGAAGGCCGCCGGACGCCCGGCCTCCTCGCGCTGCCTGTCACCGGCGCTTGAGCCGGTGCGCGGCCTGAAGCCCCGTTGGCCCCGCCCGTACGTGTCGCCGCGACCACTCGCCGGCCGGGTTCACCGCTCACGCCGGCGAACCCGGCCTGAAGCCCCGTTGGCCCCGCCCGCACGTACCGCCGCGACCACTCGCCGGCCGGGGCCGGATCGGTACCGGTGGTCACCACGGGACGACCTGTCCCCGGTAGTCGAGGAACCGCAGGCCGGGCTCGCCGGTGTGGGCGGTGAGGGTGTCCACCACGCCGGGGACGGATTCATCGATGCTCAGCAGGGCGCCCGGTCCACCGAGTTCGGTGCGCACCCAGCCGGGGTTGATCAGCAGGAGGGTGTGCCCGTCCCCCGCGTGGCGGGCGGCGTAGCTGCGCATGAGCTGGTTGAGCGCCGCCTTGCTGGCCCGGTACACCTCATGGCCGCCGTTGGTGTTCAGCGCGAGGCTGCCCTGCTTGGAGGACATGACGCCGATCGTTCCGGTCGGTGCCACGAGCGGACGCAAGGTCTCGATCACCCGCAACGGGCTGAGCGCGTTGGTGATCATGACCTCGGCGAAGGAATCCGTGGTGACCTCGTGCACCGGGATGTCGGCGTGGGCGATGCCGGCGTTGACGAACAGGAGATCCAGGGAACCGCCCGCGGTACGCCGGCCCAGCCGGTCGCGGAGGGCGGTGATCTGCTCCGGTTCCGTCATGTCCAGCGTCTCGATCGTGAGCCGCCCGCCCGACGACGCGGCGAGTTCGTGCAGTCCCGTGCGGGCTTCACCGCGCACGGTACCGATGACGTCCCATCCGCGGCGCAGGAGTTCGGCGGCCACCCCCAGTCCCAGCGTTCGGGACGCCCCGATGACAAGCGCGGTCCCAGCGGCGGGGACGGAGACGGTCGGGTCGTCCATGAGCAGATCCCTTCAACGGGAACACCCCCTTTCGAGGCATCCTGTATCGAAAGGGTAGGGATATCGATGCGCGGTGTCTAGTTGTTCTGGTGGTGTGACGAATGGCGGCGGCACCGCCCCCTGAGCCCGCCCAGCGGCTCCCCCGCCCGCCTAACGGCTCCCCGCGTGCCCCGCCGCCGCGCTCCCCGCGTGCCCCGCGGTGCTCCCCGCGTGCCCTGCCGCGCTCCCCGCCTGCCCCGTCGTCGCGCTCCCCGCCCCCGCGCCCGGCCGTGTCTCCCGGAGGTGGGCGTCCGTCGGGACCTCGCGTGTGTAGAAGTGGTAGAAGGCCATCAAGTACGCGCTGGCCGCGAGGATCAGGCCGAGGATCACCGACCAGTAGAGGGTCTGGTGCGACAGGCTGTGCAGGTACCCGATCGAGCCGCCCCAGAAGACGGCCCACACGAGCGCGCGGCGCACGCGCGGGATCGCCGGGGTGATCTGCCGCAAAACGAGGTACAGCAGGCCGAAGACGATGCCCGCGACGCACCCGTAGAGGACGTTCCAGCCCGTCATCCTGTGCTCGTGGCGCGTCGTCACCGCGGCCCACACCCCGTAGCCGACCGCGAGCCAGAACACGTTGCTCGCCGTGATCGCCGTGATCTTGCGGGCCGGGCGGTGGTGCCGGGCCGGAGGCTTCGGAGCGGTGGCGGGGGCGGAGGCGTGGGCCATGGCTGTCTCCTTTGCGGTGCTTTGTTACCAGAGTCCTCCTCTGCTACCGAGCGGCAACCGGAACCGACGAACCGACGCCCTCCCAGGACCACACCCCGCCGCCCCCCGCCCCCGCGTACCCGCTCCCGTGGCGCCCCCCTGCCCCCCGTGTTTGCCTGGACGGGTGAGTTCTCGCCCGGCGATGCGTCCCGTCACGTCCCGCATGTGGGGCGGGGAGCCGCTGCGGCTGCGGGGGCACCGGGTCGCCTGGTTCGTGCCCGCCGCGCTCTTCGTGCTCATCGTCGCCCTCGACTGGAACACCGAGGGCGACTTCCGGATGATCACGTGGATCATCGTCGTGCCCGGCATCGCGGCGGCGCTCTGCGGCGTGTGGGCGACGGCCGGGTTCGCGCTGCTCTCCTGCGTCGCGTACCTCCTCATGAACCTCGCCTGGTCGGAGCAGTACCGCACCGGCTGGCCGAACTTCATCCTCGTCGTGGGCGGCGGCGCCGTCGCCGTCGCCTCCTGCGCGCTGCGGCTGCGCGCCGGGCGGTACGTGGGCCACCTCCAGGACGTCGCGGAGACGACCCGCTCCACCGTGCTGCGCCCGCTGCCCCCGCACTGGGCGGGCATGGAACAGGCCGCGATCTACCTCCCCGCCGACACCACCGCGCGCGTCGGCGGCGACTTCTACGACATCCAGCCGTCCCGGTACGGCACCCGGGTGATCCTCGGTGACGTCCAGGGCAAGGGCCTCCAGGCCGTCACCGCCGCCTCCGCGATCCTCGGCTCCTTCCGCGAATGGGGTTACCACGCCCCCGACCTCGCGGTGGTCGCCGAACGGCTGGAGACCCGGATGCGCCGCCACCAGGCGTACAGCGCCGTCATGGGCATCGCCGCCGAGGAGGACCGGTTCGCGACCGCCGCCCTGCTCGGCTTCCCGCCGATGTCCGGCCACGACGCCGACCCGCTCGACGAGGCGGCCCAAGCCGACCCGGCGAAGTTCCCGCGCCCCACCCCCTACGAGATGGAGATGGTCGACTTCGGGCACGAGACGCCGCTCGCCGTGAGCCCGCGCGGGGTGCGCGAGATCGAGACCGTCCCCGTGCTCCCGCTCGGCCTCAGCGGGCTCGTCACCACCGTCTTCGCCGTGCAGCGCTTCCGCGTCGCCGCCGACGAGACGCTGCTGCTCGTCACCGACGGCGTGACCGAGGCCCGCGACCGCACCGGCGAGTTCTTCCCGCTCGTGGAGCGGCTCGGCACCCGCGTCGCCGCCGACGCGCGGTGCGCCGAACCGGCACGGCTCGTCGCCCTCGTCCGGGACGAAGTGCTGCGGTACACCGGCGGGCGGCTCACCGACGACACCACGATCCTCGCGGTACGCCGGGCGGGCGGGCCGGACTGGCCGCGCGAACCGCCGGAGCGGGCGCGGGCCCGCAGCGGCGCGACCGGCGGGGCACCCCCGCCCGCGCCCACGAGCCCGGCGGGAGATATACCAGCAAAAGATATTACGTAGTAATGCCGTACTTGTACGACGTTCGCGAAGTGGAGGAGTCCTCATGGCAGCCACGATGAAGGCAGTCCAGTACCGCACCGTGGGCGCGGCCCCCGAGGTCGTCGAGATCGAGAAGCCCGAACCGGGGCCCGGCGAGATCCGGCTCAAGGTCACTGCGGCGGGTGTCTGCCACTCCGACATCGCCGTCATGAGCTGGCCGGCCGAGGCGCTGACCTTCCCGCTGCCGCTCACCCTCGGCCACGAAGGCGTGGGCGTCGTGGACAAGCTCGGCGAGGGGGTGCGCAACGTCGCGCTCGGCGAGTCCGTCGCCGTGTACGGGCCGTGGGGCTGCGGGCGCTGCACCAAGTGCCAGCAGGGCAAGGAGAACTACTGCCTCAACGCGGCCCGCCTCGGCATCAACCCGCCCGGACTCGGCAACCCCGGCGCGATCGCCGAGTACATGATCGTGGACGACCCGCGCCACCTCCTGCCGCTCGGCGACCTCGACCCCGTCAAGACGGTGCCGCTCACGGACGCGGGGCTCACCCCGTACCACGCCATCAAGCGCTCGCTGCCCAAGCTCGTGCCCGGCTCGACCGCCGTCGTCTTCGGTACGGGCGGCCTCGGCCACGTCGGCATCCAGCTCCTGCGCGCCCTGACCTCCGCCCGCGTCATCGCGCTCGACGTCAACGACGAGAAGCTGCGCCTGGCCAAGGAGGTCGGCGCGCACGAGGCCGTGCTCTCCGACGAGAACGCCGTCGAGAACGTCCGCAAGCTCACCCCCGGCGGCCGGGGCGCCGAGGCCGTCTTCGACTTCGTCGGCGTCCCGCCGACCGTCAAGGCCTCCGGCGCCTGCGCCATGATCGAGGGCGACGTCACGATCGTCGGCATCGGCGGCGGCAGCCTGGAGGTCGGCTTCGGGCTCCAGGCGTACGAGACCGTCGTGACCTCCCCGTACTGGGGCAGCCGCTCCGAGATGGGTGAGGTCTTCGACCTCGCGCGCCTCGGAGCCGTGGACGTCCACGTCGAGACGTACTCGATCGACGAGGCCCCCAAGGCGTACGAGCGGCTGCACGACGGGAAGGTCCAGGGCCGCGCGGTCATCCTGCCGAACGGCTGAGGGCGCGCCCGGTCCTCCGAGGGAGCCCCCGGTCGTCCGCCGAGGGACGAGGGAGCCTCCGGTCGTCCGCCGAACGGCCGAGCGGGCGCGCGGCCGCTACGACACCCGTGTAGAGCGCGCGTCGCGGGACAGTCGTAGAGTCGCGGAAACCCCGTGGGGCCCGGCAGCACGCCGGGCCCCACACCCCGCTCCGTGTGCCCCGAGGAAAGGAACCCGAGGACCGATGGGTGAACCCCCGCGAGCCACCCGCGCCCGGCGAGAGACCCGCGCCCGGCGCCCCGCCCGCGCCCCGCGCGCCGCCCTGCGCCCCGCCCGCGACTCGCGCCCCGCCCGTGTCAGCGCCCGCGCCCAAGCCCCCGCCCCGCGCGCCCGGCTCTCCCGGCACCCGGTGGTGACCGCGTGATCGCCGTCGTCCAGCTCCTCGTCGCCGCCCTCCTCACCCTCGCCTGCGCGCTCTTCGTCGCCGCCGAGTTCTCGCTCACCACCGTCGAACGCTCCGACCTGGAGCGGGCCGTGGACGCCGGCGAGCGCGGCGCCGAGGGCGCCCTCGCCGCCGTCCGCACCCTCACCTTCCAGCTCTCCGGGGCCCAGCTCGGCATCACCGTCACCTCGCTCGTCATCGGGATGCTCGCCGAACCCGCCGTCACCGAACTCCTGCACGGCCCGCTCTCCGCGATCGGCCTGCCGCGCGGGGTCACGTCCACGATCGGCTCGATCCTCGGCGTCGGCGTCTCCACCGTCGTCCTCATGGTCATCGGCGAACTCGTCCCGAAGAACTGGGCGATCTCCCGGCCCGTGCCCGTCGCGCGCGCCGTCGCCGGCCCGCACCGCCGCTTCTCGGCCTTCTTCGGCTTCTTCATCCACAGCCTCAACGCGACGGCGAACTTCTTCGTACGGCGCCTCGGCCTCGAACCGACCGAGGAACTCGCCTCCGTGCGCGGCCCCGAGGAACTCGTCGCGCTCGCCCGGCACTCGGCCGCCGAAGGCGCGCTCGAACCGGACTCCGCCGAGCTGTTCATCCGTACGCTGCACCTCAACGACCTCACCGCGCAGAACGTCATGACCCCGCGCGTCGAGGTCCAGGCCCTCGCCGAGGACGCGAGCGCGCTCGACGCCGCGAACCTCGCGCACGCCACCGGCCTCTCCCGCTTCCCCGTCTACCGCGAGCACCTGGACGACGTCACGGGCACCGTCCACATCCGCGACGTCCTCGCCCTCGAACCTGCCGCGCGCTCCCGCACCCGCGTCACCGACCTCGCCACGCCGCCCCTCCTCGTCCCCGACTCGCTCCCCGCCGACACCCTCCTCGTCCGCATGCGCGCCGCGCGCACGATGGCCGTCGTCATCGACGAGTACGGGGGCACGGCGGGCGTCGTCACGGTCGAGGACATCGTCGAGGAGGTCGTCGGCGAGGTGCGCGACGAGCACGACCCGGAGGAGACCGAGGACCTCGTCCCCGGCGCCCCGGCCGCCGACGGCCGCGAGACGTGGGAGGCGGACGGCTCCCTGCGCCTCGACCAGCTCCGCCTCATCGGCCTGCACGCCCCCGAGGGCCCCTACGAGACGGTCGCCGGCCTCCTCGCGACCCGCCTCGGCCGCATCCCGGAGGCGGGGGACGTCGTGGAACTGGACGCGAGCGACGCGGGGGCCACGGGCTGGGAGTTCACGGTCCTGTCGGTCGAGCACCACCGGGCCGAGCGCGTACGGGTCGTGAAACCGGCCGAGGACGACGCGCCGCACGTCGAGGAGCCGGGCCGATGAGCACGCCCGACATCCGCAGCCTCGCGCATGCCCGCGCCCGCGCCCGTACCCACACCCCCGCCCGTACCCGCACTCGTACCGACACCCGCACTCGTACCGACACCCGCACCCGCGCCCGCGCCCGCCAGGAGAACGCCCGATGACCGCCGTCCAGTTGCTCGTCGGGCTGCTCACGCTCTTCACCAACGCCTTCTTCGTCGGCGGGGAGTTCTCGCTCATCTCCGTGCGCCGCAGCCAGATCGAGCCGCTCGCGCAGGCCGGCGACAAGCGGGCGGCCAGCACCATCAAGGCACTTGAGCACATCTCCGCGATGCTCGCGACCGCGCAGCTCGGCATCACCGTCTCCTCGCTCGTCCTCGGTGCCGTCGCCGAACCCGCGATCGCGCACCTCCTGGAGCCGGTCTTCGAGGCGGTCAGCATCCCGCACGGCCTCGTGCACCCGCTCTCCTTCGTCATCGCGCTGACGCTCGCCACGTACCTGCACATGCTCATCGGCGAGATGGTCCCGAAGAACATCGCGCTCGCCGAGCCCGTCCGCACCGCGCTGCTCCTCGGGCCGCCGCTCGTCGCGCTCACCCGCGTCCTCAAGCCCCTCGTGTTCGGCATCAACAGCCTCGCCAACCACCTCCTGCGGCTCCTGCGCGTCGAGCCGAAGGACGAGGTCGAGTCGGTCTTCACCGATGACCAGCTCGCCCGGATGGTCGAGGACTCCAGCGAGGCCGGACTGCTCAGCGAGGCCGACCGCGACCGGCTGCGCGACGCCCTCGAACTCGGCACCCGCCCCGTCGGCGAGATCATCAAGCCGGGCGCGACGCTCGTCACGGTCGACAGCACGGTGACCCCGGCCCGGCTCGAACGCGTCGCCGCCGAATCCGGCTTCTCGCGCCTCCCGGTGACCGGCGAGGGCGGCACGCTCCTCGGCTACCTCCACATCAAGGACACCCTCGGCGTCACCGAACGGGACAAGCCGTTTCCGCGCGCCGCCTACCACCCGCTCACGCGCGTCCGCATCGACACCCCGCTCGACGACACCCTCACCGCGCTGCGCACCGACGACAGCCACCTCGCCGCCGTGACGGGCGAGGAAGGCCGGGTACGCGGCTTCGTGACCATGGAGGACGTGCTCACCGAGCTGGTGGGCCCCGCGGCGGAGGGCTGAGGCGCGGGGGCGGACGGCGGCGGGGCGCGACGGAGGGCCGAGGGGCGCGATACGTGCCCGTACCGGTGGCCGGCGAGGGTCCCGTACCGACTTTGTGAGGGCCCTGAGGAAGCCCTGAGAGAAGTACCCGGCCGAAAACGGACGCATCGCCTCCAGGGTGGGACAAGCCACATCCGGCGGCCTTGTGCCCGGTGCGGTGGGGGTGACTACGCTGCCGCTGATGCCTTCCACCGACATGTTTCCCGCATTTCTGGTTAGACGCGTACCGACCCGTCGGCGTTCCATCGGGGAGGGATTGTGAGCGAGTCCGCGCGCGGACACGGACCAGGGGACGGTACGGAGCCGTCGTCCGAGGGGCGCGTACCGCTGCCGCCGGAGAGCGGTACGAGAGGTGCCCTGGCGACGGGCACGGGCAGCGACACCCTCGTACTGAAGCGGGTGCCGGCGCCCGGGGAAGCGGCGGCGAAGAGCGCAGGTGCCACCGGGAAGCCGGGCGCCAAGGCCGCCGACGCCGCCGGAAAGGCCGCCGCCAAGCGCCGCGACCCCTTCTTCGACAACGCGAAGTACCTCGCGATCCTGCTCGTCGCGATGGGTCACGCCTGGGAGCCGCTGCGCGGGGACAGCCGGGCCGCCTCCGCGCTCTACATCTTCGTCTACACCTTCCACATGCCGGCGTTCATCATCATCTCCGGCTACATGTCCCGCAGCTTCGACATGCGCCCGGACCGGCTGCGCCGCCTCATCACCGGGGTCGCGGTCCCGTACGTGATCTTCGAGGTCGCGTACACGCTCCTGAAGCGCACGGCGGGCGGCGACCCGGACTACCCCTTCAGCCTGCTCGACCCCTGGTACCTGACCTGGTTCCTCGTCGCGCTGTTCGTATGGCGCCTGACGACCCCGATCTGGAAGCTCGTGCGCTGGCCGGTGCCGATCGCGCTCGCCATCGCGATCCTCGCCGCGATCTCGCCGGACATCGGCGACGACCTCGACATGCAGCGGGTCCTGCAGTTCCTGCCGTTCTTCGTCGTCGGCCTCAAGCTCAAGCCCGAACACTTCCAGCTCGTGCGCCGCCGCGAGGCCCGCGTCCTGTCCCTCCCGGTCCTCGTGGGCGGCGCGCTCTTCGCCTACTGGGCGGCGCCGCGCATGAACTCCGCCTGGTTCTACCACCGCGACAGCGCGCAGGAACTCGGCGCGCCCGGCTGGACCGGTGTCGTCATGACGCTCGCGCTCTTCGGCTGCTCGCTCGTGCTCACCGCGTGCTTCCTCGCGTGGGTGCCGCGCCGGCACATGTGGTTCACGGCGCTCGGCGCGGGCACGCTGTACGGCTACCTGCTGCACGGCTTCCTCGCGAAGGGCTCGCGCTTCGGCGACTGGTACGCGGCCGACTGGCTGCACAGCCCGCTCGGCGAGATAGCGGTGACGCTCATCGCCGCGAGCGTCATCACGGTGCTCTGCACACCGCTCGTGCAACGGCTGTTCAGGTTCGCGATGGAACCGGAGATGCGGTGGGCGTTCCGCCGGGACGTCGAGGAACTCGCCAAGCGACGATGACCGGGCGGCGCGAGCCGCGGTGAGAGATTGTCGGCACCGACACGGAAGGGTGGACGCGATGCCTCTGCACGGTGAGTACGAACCGAGCCCGGAGAAGTGGGTGCGGGAGCAGGTCGAGGAGTACGAGGGCAGCGGCGGGACGCGCGGCACGGAGATGCGCGGTATGCCCGTCATCGTCCTGACGACGCTCGGCGCGAAGAGCGGCAAGATCCGCAAGACCCCGCTGATGCGGGTCGAGCACAACGGCGAGTACGCGGTCGTCGCCTCCAAGGGCGGCGCCCCCCAGCACCCCGTCTGGTACCACAACATCAAGGGCCACCCCGAGGTGGAACTCCAGGACGGCCCCGTCCGCAAGGACTACACGGCCCGCGAGGCCACGGGAGCCGAGAAGGCCGAGTGGTGGGACCGCGCGGTGGAGGCGTTCCCCGACTACGCCGACTACCAGACGAAGACGGACCGCCCCATCCCGGTGTTCATCCTGACGCCGAAGGACTGAGCGCCACCGCAACCGGAAACCGCCCGCGCCCTTGAGAGGGTGTGCGGGCGGTTTCTCGCGTACGTGATGTGTGCCGTTGCGTCCCGCTACTGTGGCATGAGACGACCGTGAACCAGGAGGTGCGTACGCGTGAGCAGCCCGATGCCGCAGCCCCACCCCGGCAACCTTCGCGAGGTCGCCCAGCAGATCGAGGCCACGACCGGACTGCGGGTCGAGATCATTGGAGGCAGCCTCGTGATGTCCCCGACGCCGCGCGGCAAGCACGCGGGCACCATCCGGCGGCTCCGCGTGCAGCTCGATCCGCATCTGCCAGAGAACCTCGCGCTGTATGAGGTCTCGTCCGTCTCCATGCCGGGCGACGCGGACGACTACGCGACGCCGGACCTCGCGGTGCTCCCGGTCGAATGGGATCTGGACGACGACTGGCTCCTCGACGCCGCCGACGTAGCGCTCGCGGTCGAGGTCATCTCCCGGTCCGAGAAGGCGAAGGCGATCACCGACAAGAACGGCTGGTACGCCTGCGCGGGTGTCCCGGTGCTCCTCGTCCTCGACCCCCGCACCGGCCGCTGGACCCTCCACACGCACCCCGAGAACGGTGAATACCGGGGAGTCCTCCACGGCGTCTACGGCGACCCGATCGAACTCCCCGCCCCCCTGCCGCCCCGCGTCGCCACGGATCTTTTGCCGCTCTACGGGGCCTGAGAGACCGGCGCCTTCACAACTCGCCGGTCTCCAGCACCAGATCGAAGGGCTCAGGGAGCCGGAGCGGGGTGCCGAAGGGGTGGGGGCCCTCGACGCGGGTGTAGCCGAGGGGGCCCGGTTCGGAGAAGAGCGTGACGCTGCGCTCTTGGCGGTCCACGAGGAGGTAAAGAGGGGCGCCGTACTCGGCGTAGCGGCGGCGCTTGACCACGCGGTCGGTCTCGGCGTTGGAGGGGGAGGTCACTTCGACGACGAGGAGGGTCTGGTCGGGGAGGAGGGCGTCGGCGGTCTTGGCGACGTCCCGTGGTACGACCGCGAGATCGGGGATGTACCAGTTGGCGGAGCCCGGCAGATCGAGGTCTCCCGAGCCGACGCGGCAGTCGAGCTCCCGCACCTTGGCGTAGATCTGGTCGCGAATCTCGTCAGCGGCTGACTCGTGGGACCAAGTCGGTGACACCGGCGTGATGAACCCTTCGACGATCTCGGCGCGTTCCCCCGCCACATGCTGGATGGCGTACTTGAGCGCCTGCTCCGCGTCGATGCCCCGACCGTAGCCGGACGCTGCCTCGCTCATGCCGCACCTTTCACCGAAGTCCTATCAGGATGCGTCAAAAGAGTACAAGATGGTTTAATTAATGGTTGTTGATGGAGATGGGGTAAGCGGAGCCAAGCTATTAAGCCTCCATCCCCCGTTCCACCTGCCCCGGCACGTCCGCCAGCAGGTACAGCGACTCGTCGAAGACGGTCAGGACGACGACGACCATCACCGCGTGGGCGACCACGTACTCGATGAGGACTCCCGGGGCCACCTGCGCCTTCCGGTTGTCCTCATGGGTGCCGATGGGGGCCGTGGCCGGGTGGTACGGGTTGCGGGCGAGGACCGAGAGGCCCCGTTCGAGGGTCACCCTGCGGTCCGGTGAGAGCAACGCCGCCGACTCGGCGCACTCCACCGTGTAGGTGACGCGGAATCCGTCCATGGCGGGAGGGTAGCCGCTGCGGGACTCCCGGCCGGACCAGGTCGCGGGTCCCGGCGGTGGGTTCCTGGCTCTGGCGCCCACCACCGGGAAGCTGCTCGCGATCCGTTCGCTTAGGTTAGCCTAACCTTGGTTGTCGGTGTTCTTCAATCCCCCGCGCCGATTTCGCCGCGCACCCCCGCCCCCCGCCCGCGCGGACCACCCCGCCGCCACCACCACGAGCCCGATCGCGACCACCTCGCGGACGCCGAGCGGCTCCCCGAGGAAGGCGAGGCCCACCAGCGCGCCCACCGCCGGGGTGAGCGCGAGCAGGACGCCGAAGGCGCGCGAGTCGATGCGGCGCAGAACGGTCATGTCGAGCGCGTACGGGACGAGCGAGGAGAGCAGCGCGACCGCGCACCCGGGCAGCAAGGCCCCCGGATCGGCGCGCACTTGGCCGCCGCCGTGCACGGCCGCGAGCGGCACGAGCACACACGCCCCGGCGAGCAGCGCGAGCGAGAGCCCGCCGAAGTCCGGGAAGAGCCGCCCGACCCGCTTGCTCAGGAGTACGTACGCGGTCCTGCACCCCGCCGCCGCGAGCCCGAACCCCAGTCCCGCGAGAGGCAGTTCACCGCCCGGCGCCCCGAGCAGCAGGACCCCGCAGAGCCCGAGCAACCCCGCCGCGAGGTGGGCGGGACGGCGGGAGAGCGCGACGGCGAGGAGGAGCGGGCCGAGGAGTTCGACGGTCGCGGCGACACCGAGCGGGAGCCGGTCGAGCGCGAGGAAGAACGTCAGGTTGTTGCCCGCGAAGACGAGCCCGAGCGCGCACGCCCCGAGCCACTGCGCGCGGCTGTACGTGGTGAGGCGGGGCCGTACGAGCAGCGCGAGCAGCACCGCCGCGAAGCCGAGCCGCATCCCCGCCACCACCACCGGATCGACGCGCCCGTAAAGGGACTTGGCGATGGCGGCCCCGAGCTGGAGGCTGCACATCTGTCCGAGCACGAGGACGGGGGCGAGGCGGGCGAGGGAGCCGGGCGCCTTCGTGCCGCCGGGCGCGGAGGGCGGGCCCGTGCGGGGCGGGTCGCTTCGTATGCCTGTACGCATGACCGCCAGCGTGGTGTCATGCCCTTGTGCAGTTCAACCATTACGGCGGCGAGGCGGCCCGGCTGGCGGCGGCCCTGGTCAACGCGGCCCCCACCGACGACCTGACCCCGCTCCTGCGCGCCCACGGCATCCACCGCCCGCCCCCGACCCCGCGCGGAGTACGGGAGTTGAGGGCCTGGGCGACCGCGTCCCTCGCCCCGTGCTTCGCCTCTTCGGGCGGCCGCCCCCTGGACCCCGAGGCACTGGCGGCGCGCTGCGCCCACGCCAACTCCGCGCTGGAGCAGGCGGCTTCGCTGCCCCGTATCTCGCTCCACGACGGCACCCCACACCTGCACTACGGCCCGGAGGACCAGGCGACGGTGGGGCACGTGAAGGCGTCGACGGCGGCGGCGCTCGCGTACGTCATCTGCACGTCGAGCGCGCACCGCCTGGGCCGCTGCGCCCGCTGCGAGGCGGCGTACGTCGACACCTCGCGCGCGGGTCGCCGCACGTACTGCACCGTGCGCTGCGCGAACAACGACGCGGTGGCCCGCCACCGCGGGCGCGGCTGAGCGGCGGGGCGCACCGGTCCGTGTCCCGGCCCGGACCGCTCGCTACGGGACGAGCACGATCCGTTCCCCGGCCGCCACCTCCTCACCCCACACCTCGTGGACGCGCTCCAACGGCCGCGCGACGGCCCGCACGTCGAGCCTTCCGTTCACGATCTCCTCGGCCAGCGCGGGGAGTTCCGCGACGATCCCCGCAGTCGTGACGGAACCCTGCCCGCTCCCGACGAAGGACAGCGCTCCCGCGCGCAACCAGGCCGAAGGGAGAGTGAGTTCGGGTCCGGCGACGGAGCCGAGCTGGATCCAGGTGAGGGGGCGGGAGCGGTCGCGGCGGGCGGTGAGCAGGGCGGGCACGGCACGCTCGGTCGGGGCGCCCCACAGGTAGTCGAGCACGACATCGACGTCCGCCGCGGCGGCACCGAGCCGCTCGGCCACCCCGCCCTCCTCGCCGCGCAGGTCGAGCGGTTCGGCGCCGAGCGCGTCGAGGAGGCCGAGGCGCTGCGGGTCGCGCCCGGCGCCGACGACGCGCGCGGCCCCGAGCCCGCGCGCGACCTGGACGGCGAGCCGCCCGGCGTTCCCCGTGGCGCCGAGGACGAGGACGGAGGAGCCGGGGGCGAAGGCGACGCGGCGGCGCAGCGCGACCCAGGAGGACATGGCCGGGTTCATCCCGGCGGCGACGGCGAGCGGGTCCGTACCGGCGGGGAGCGGGACGGCGCGGCGGCGGTCGACGAGGGCGCGCTCGGCCATGGTGCCGAGGACGGTGTCGGGGGCGACGAAGTAGAGGAGTCCACCGTCCTCCGTGCGGCCCACGCCGTCGATGCCGGGGACGAGCGGCAGGGTGCCGCGCGAGGTGTAGTGGCTGCCGACGGCGGCGGAACGGACGCGGGGGTGCAGACCGGCGGCGAGGACGTCGACGAGGACCTCGCCGGGGCCGGGGTCGCGCGGCGGCTCGACCTCCTCGCAGCGGGGCGGGGTGCCGAAGGTGCGGACGAGGGCTGCGCGCATGAGGGGGCTCCTCGGGAGGGCGGGCGGGCGGGGATGCTCGAACTCGGCCGTCACCTGGGCCTGGACAAGTCCTCGATGACGGGCCTCGTCGGCCGCGCCGAGAAACGCGGCCTGGTCCGCCGCTCCCCGTCCCCGCACGACGGACGCGCGGTCCTGGTCACCCTGACCGAGGAGGGGCACCGCCTCGCGGAGGAGGGGGCCGAGGAGATCACGCGGCGGCTGGCGGAGGCGACGGCTCACCTCGGGGCGGAAGGGCGGGCGGAGCTGACCCGGCTCGTGGGGACGGTGCTCCGGGGCGTGGGGGACTGAGAAGGCGCCCGGGGGTCACTTGCTCCCCGTGTCCCCCCGTACCGGCGCGGGCGCGTCCCCCACCACCAGCCACGGCCGCACCTGCCGCCGCGCGTGGTGCAGCCGCGACTTCACCGTTCCCAGCGGAATCCCGGTCCGCTCCGAGATCTCCGTGTAGTCCATCTCGCAGATGTCCCGGTAGACCAGCGGCGCGACCAGGTGCGGGCTGTCGCGTTCGAGCCGGTCGAGCGCTTCGAGGAGGTCGAGCCGCGAGCCGGCGATCACGCTCGTCGTGCGCGGGTCGGGCCGCTGGTGCTCGTCGGCGGGAAGCGGCTGCTCGGCGGCCCGCCGCTTCAGCTCGCGGTACTTCTGCCGCGCGCAGTTCGCCACGATCGTGTACAGCCACGTACTGAACTTGCTGCGCCCCTCGAACCGCCCGATGTTCCGCGCCACTTGGAGCAGCACATCCTGCGCCGCCTCCTCCGCGTCCTCGCGGTGGAGCAGGAAGCGCCCGCACCGCCGCACCACCTCGGGCTCCACCGCCCGCAACAGCGCGTCCAATGCCCCCGCGTCGCCACCGGCCGCCGCCGCGGCGAGCGCCTCGGTGTCCGGGACGTCCCCGTACGCGTTCATCGCCTCACCCCCGTACCAGTCTGCCCCGGCGAGGGAAAACAACCGCCGCGGCGAAAAGAAGGGAGGGGGCGCGGAGCCACGATGAGCATCTGGGCATCATAAAAGGCATGCCCCCACCTCAGCGGATCGGCCGGTACCTGGTGCAGCGCAGGCTCGGCTCCGGCGCCTTCGCCGTCGTCTGGCTCGCCCAGGACGAACGGCTGCAAGCCCCTGTCGCCGTCAAGGTCCTCGCCGACAACTGGGCGGGCCGCCTCGACATCAGGGAACGCTTCCTGAGCGAGGCCCGGCTGCTGCGCCAGGCCGGTTCCGGCGGGGTCGTGCAGGTCTACGACATCGGGGAACTGGAGGACGACCGGCCCTACTTCGTCATGGAGTACGCCGACGCCGGCACGGTCGAGGACCTCCTCATGGCCGGACCGCCCCCGCTCGCCGAAGCCCTCCGCCTCGTGGCGGGCGCCGCGACCGGCGTCGCGGCCCTGCACGCGGCGGGCATCGTGCACCGCGACATCAAGCCGTCGAACGTCCTGCTCAAGAGCCCCGGCGGCGCCCCCGGCCCCGTCCGGGCCGGGACCGAACGCGTCCTCGTCGCCGACCTCGGCCTCGCCAAGAACCTCGCCGCCTCCTCGGGCCTGACCGTCGTCGCCGGCTCCGCCGGGTACATGGCCCCCGAGCAGTCCGACCCCCCGCCCGAAGGCATCGACGCGCGCGTCGACGTCTACGGCCTCGGCGCCCTCCTCTACCACCTCGTCACCGGTACGGTCCCCGGCCCGCCGGGGCGCGTCCTGCCCCCCACCGAACTCCGCCCCGGCCTCCCCGCCCCCGTCTCCGCCCTCGCCCTGCGCGCCCTCGCCCCGGCCCCCGACGACCGCCCGCCCCACGCCGCGGACTTCGCCCGCGAGCTGGAGACGGTACGGGCGCAGCTCGCGGACGCGCCGCCGCGGGAAGGGGTACGGGAGCGGGAGCGGGAGGACGAGCCGGTACGAGAGGCACGCGCCGCGCCGACCCCCGCCCCACAGGCGGCCCCCACCCCCGTCCCGGCGGCCCCGACCCCCGTACGGACAGCCGCACCCGATCCCGCTCCCACCCCACCGGACCCCGCCCCCACCCGCCGCCGCCTCCGCCCCCGCCACCTCCTCGCCACCCTCACCGTCCTCGCCCTCGCCGCCGCCGGCACCGTGCTCGCGCTCCGCGAGACGGGCGGCGGCGACTCCGCCGCCGGCAAGGGCACCACCGCCCGCCGCATCGCGGACGCCACCGGCGCCCTCCACCTCACCGTCCCCGCCACCTGGGCGCGCGAGTACGCCGACGGCGGCTGGGACCCCGCCGCGATCGGCCTGCCCACCGCGAAGGAGCCGGGCCTCACGGTCGCCACGAAGGTCTCGGACTGGTCCGACCCGGACAGCGGCGTCGACGGGGTCTTCGCGGGCGCCGTCGACCTCGGCACGAAGGACGCCGCGCCGCTGACGGCCGCCGTCGAGTCCCTGCGCCACAGCGGCTGCCGAGAGCCGAAGGAGGAGGAATGGGACGAGGGCGAGTGGAAAGGAGTCCTACGCACCTGGACGGGCTGCGCGGGCCACCGCCTCTCCGAAGCCGCCCTGGCCCCGAGGGACGCGAAGGACGGAGGCACGCGCGGCGCCTACGTGCAGATCCGCTGCGCGGAGGACGGGGACGCCTGCGAAGGAGCGACGAGGAAGGTACTGAAGGGGCTCGAACTGGCCCCCGCGGGAAAAAGCACCGAACGGCCGTGAACTTTCCCCGGTGACCACGCATCGAAGAAGGACGTAAGCGTTCCGTACGCGGCGAAGCCCCCCACAAGACGCGGAGACCCCCATGCGCACGACCACCGGGAAGATCACGAAAGCCCGCCGGGCCGGCACGACGGCCGCGGCACTCGCCGCCGCGGCCCTGCTCCTCACCGCCTGCGGAGGCGGCGACGGGGGCGGCACGGACGCCGCGCAGAAGGTCGACAGCCAGGCGGGCCCGCTCCCCGGCGACCAGGCCGACCCCAGCGCGAGCGACGGGAGCGGCGAGGACCCGAGCACCCCCGCGACCCCCGGCCACGACGCCTCCGCGCCCAGCGGGAACGAGAGCACGAGCGGCGGCGGTACGAAGACCGGCGGCGGCACGAGCACGAGCGACCCCGGCTCCGGTTCCGACGCGAAGCCCGCCGCGAGCACCCAGTGCCACACCTCGGAACTCTCCGTGCGCGTCGGCGACAACCACCCCGGCGCCGGTCAGGAGGGCTTCGCGCTCGTCCTCACCAACACCTCCTCCCGCACCTGCACCGTCTACGGCTACCCGGGCCTCGCCTTCGTCAACGACGCGGGCGAGCAGGTCACCGTCGACCCGGAACGCGCCCCCGGCACCAAGGAACGCGTCTCCCTCACCCCCGGCAAGAGCGCCTGGTCCCCGCTCACCTTCACCAACCCCCGCGCCACCGGCGTCACGACCATCACCCCGGCCGCGATCCGCCTCACCCCGCCCGACGAGCGCGACTACCTCAAGGCCGCGTGGAAGGGCGGCCCGGTGAGCAACACGGGCAAGGCGAGCGTCCCGCGCGTGGGCCCGTTCACGGCCGGTACGGGGGAATGAGCGGGCAGGAGGCGTAGCGCCGACCCGAGGAGCGGCAGGACCCGCAGCGCCCGGCCGCCCCGCCTCCCCGTACCCCGATCAGCCCCCTCCCGCACTGCGCCCGGCCCGCATCCCCCCGACGATGGGGAGAACGGGCCGGTACGTCCCCCAGGCGATGGCCGCCCGGACCCGGAGCGGGACGGCGAGAGGCGGGCACGGTGACCGGAAGCGGAGGCGGAGCGACACCGCCCGGCGGCCAGGCCCCGGGCCGCGACCCGAACGGCGGCCGGGCTCCAGACGGCGGCCGGGCTCCGAACGGCGCCCGTACCCGGAGCGGCGACCCGGACCCGGACAACGGCCACAGCGCCGCCGAACGCGCCCAGATCGACCACCTCAACGCACTCGAACCGCCCCGCCGCTCCCCCGCCGGCAAGGAGAAGGGCGCACCCGACCCCACCTGGGCCAAGAACGACAGCACGCACGTCCTGGACCCGGAGCGCCCCCTCGAAGAGCCCTTCCCGCAGCCCCCGCCCCCGCCGCACCCCATTCCCTCCCGCGCCGGCGCCCTCCTCGCCACGGGCCACGAACTCGCCGAGACCGTCACGATGGACGAGGCCCTGCGCGTCACGGCCCGGCTGCGCGACGAACAGGGCTTCGACCTCAACGGCCAGGTCGTCTTCGGCGTCGGCGAGAACTTCCTGCACGCCGAGGGCCAGTCCGGCTACCGCGCCCCCGGCCAGACGGACACCGGCGGACTGCGCATGCCGCTGAGCACCCGCCACCCGGCCACGGAGGTCGCGCACACCGGCCGCGCCGTCTGGCTCGAATCCCCCGAGGCGTACGCGCGCGGCTACCCCGCGATATGGCGCCTCACCCCCCGTCGCGGCCGCGAGGCCTGGGCGTTCCTGCCGCTCGTGACGGGCGGCAAGGTCCAGGGCGTGTGGCTCGCCGCCTTCGGCGCCCCCCGCGTCTTCACCGCCGCCGACCGCGCCCTGCTCCGTACCGCCGCGGCCCTCCTCACCAGCGCGCTGGAACGCTCCCGCACGGGCGCCGCCGAACTCGCCCTCTCGCGCGGACTGCGCTCCAGCATGGGCGCGGCGGCGGGCGGCGTCCGCAAGGGCGTGAGCGTCGCGAACCGCTACGTACCGACCGGCGGCGGCCTCATGGTCGGCGGCGACTGGTACGACGTGATCCAGCTGCCCGGCGGCAAGATCGCCTGCGTCGTCGGCGACGTGCAGGGCCACGACGTGCACGCCGCCGGCCTCATGTCGCAACTGCGCACGGCGGTCCACGCGTACGCGGCCGAGGGCCACGGCCCCGACGCGATCCTCGCCCGCACCTCGCGCTTCCTCGCCGCCCTCGACGAGGACCGCTTCGCGACCTGCCTGTACGTGGAGGCGGACCCCGCCACCGGCGTCCTCATGCTCGCCCGCGCGGGCCACCCGCACCCCGTCCTGCGCCTGCCGGACGGCACCTGCCTGATCAAGCACGTACGGGGCGGACTCCCCCTCGGCCTGCTCGGCGGCGCCAACGACTACCCCGTCGACCTGGTCGAACTCGACCCCGGCGAGATCCTGATGCTCTGCACCGACGGGCTCATCGAGAACGGCGGCGACGACATGTTCACCGGCTGGGTCCGGCTGCGCGACGCGCTGGCCGAGGCCGACCCGGGCGACCTGGAGGGCATGGCCGACCGCCTCCTCGACACGGTCGAGACCCCCGACCCGGAGTCCGCCCCCGCCCACGGCGGCGACGACATCGCCCTCCTCCTGCTCCGCCGCGACGCCCACCCCGAACAGGGCACGGGCGCGGTCCCCGAACGCCGCCTCGTCCTCACCCTGCGCCAGGACCGCCCCGAGGGCCTCGCCGAGGCCCGCGAGGAACTCCGCCTCCTCCTCCACGACTGGGCCCGCCAGGACCAGGTCGACACGGCGGTCCTCCTCACCTCCGAACTCCTCGGCAACGTCCTCGTCCACACCGACCAGTCCGCCGCCCTCGCCGCCCGCCTCCTCGGCCACGCCGGCACCCGCCACCTCCGCGTCGAGGTCACCGACCAGGGCGACGAACTCCCCCACCAACAAGCCCCCGGCGAACTCGCCTCCTCCGGCCGCGGCCTCATCCTCCTCGACCTCCTCGCCTCCGCCTGGGGCGTCCGCCCCGAACCCGAGGGCAAGACGGTCTGGTTCGAACTGAACGAGTCGGAGGACGAAGCCCCACAGGAGAAGACCGAGGAGGAACTGCTGGAGGGGTGGTGAGGGGACGGCGGCGCCTTGGCCGTCCCCGCCGCACCCGCTCTCGCCTCACACTGTGGTGCCCGTCCCCGCCCTCTACGCGGCAGTGATCTACGGCACGGCCGCCTGGGCGACACCATCGGCAACCGCGGCAACTGGACGGGCGGCGTCCTCGTCATCGCCCTGATCACCGCGGCGGTCCACGCCGCGACCCTGGACACGGACTGGAAAACGGGCCGCTGACCCACACTTCAACGTTGAGGGGTGCGATGACCCCAACGCCGAAGGACCCCACCGTTCCCGGTGGGGCCCTTCAACGTATTGCCCGGTGAGAGCAATGGCGGAGGATACGAGATTCGAACTCGTGAGGGGTTGCCCCCAACACGCTTTCCAAGCGTGCGCCCTAGGCCTCTAGGCGAATCCTCCGCAGGAGACATTACATGAGCGGGGGGAGTGCTCGCGAACTCGATCCCCGGGCCCGGGATCGGGTAGGGTGGCGGGCAGCCCCTCACGTGGCGCTATCTGACTGAACTCCCCCAGGGCCGGAAGGCAGCAAGGGTAGGTCGGCTCTGGCGGGTGCGTGGGGGGCGTTGTCGTGTGCGGGGTCGTTTGTCGGTGGGCGCCTATAACCTCGTAGGTGTGTCGTCCCTCGCGTTGTACCGCCGCTACCGACCCGAGACCTTCGCCGAGGTCATCGGGCAGGAGCATGTCACCGACCCCCTGTCGCAGGCCCTGCGCAACAACAGGGTCAATCACGCGTATCTGTTCAGCGGGCCGCGCGGGTGCGGCAAGACGACCAGCGCCCGCATCCTCGCCCGCTGCCTGAACTGCGAGCAGGGGCCCACGCCCACGCCCTGCGGGGAGTGCCAGTCCTGCCAGGACCTGGCCAGGAACGGCCCCGGGTCCATCGACGTCATCGAGATCGACGCCGCCTCCCACGGTGGTGTGGACGACGCCCGTGACCTGCGCGAGAAGGCGTTCTTCGGGCCCGCGTCGAGCCGGTACAAGATCTACATCATCGACGAGGCCCACATGGTCACGTCGGCCGGCTTCAACGCCCTGCTCAAGGTCGTCGAGGAGCCGCCCGAGCACCTCAAGTTCATCTTCGCGACGACCGAGCCCGAGAAGGTCATCGGGACGATCCGCTCGCGTACGCACCACTACCCCTTCCGGCTCGTGCCGCCCGGGACCCTGCGCGAGTACCTCGGCGCGGTCTGCGGGCAGGAGCAGGTGGCGATCGAGGACGGGGTGCTGCCGCTCGTCGTCCGGGCCGGGGCGGGGTCCGTGCGTGACTCCATGTCCGTCATGGACCAGCTCCTCGCCGGTGCGGGCGAGGACGGGGTGACGTACGCCATGGCGACGTCCCTCCTCGGGTACACCGACGGTTCGTTGCTCGACTCGGTCGTCGACGCCTTCGCCGCCGGGGACGGGGCCGCCGCCTTCGAGGTCGTGGACCGTGTCATCGAGGGCGGCAACGACCCGCGCCGCTTCGTCGCCGACCTCCTGGAGCGGCTGCGCGACCTCGTGATCCTCGCCGCCGTGCCCGACGCCGGTGAGAAGGGCCTCATCGACGCGCCCGCCGACGTCGTCGAGCGGATGCAGGCGCAGGCGTCCGTCTTCGGGGCCGCCGAGCTGAGCCGCGCCGCCGACCTCGTCAACGAGGGCCTCACCGAGATGCGCGGCGCCACCTCGCCGCGTCTCCAGCTCGAACTCATCTGTGCGCGGGTCCTCCTTCCCGCCGCGTACGACGACCAGCGCGCCGTCCTGGCCAGGCTCGACCGCCTGGAGCGGTCCGGGCCACCGGCCGGCGTGGCGGCGGGGGCGGCCGCGGGGGCGGCCTTCCCGCAGTCCGCCGCGCCCGCTCCCGTCCAGGCACCGGGCCCGGCACCGGCTCCGGCGCAACCGCAGGCGCCCGCCCCCGCGCAGGCCCCCGCTCCCCAGGCCCCCGCCCCCGGCGGCTGGCCCGCCGCCACCGGGCCCGGCTCCGGGGCGCCCGCGCGTCGGCCCGGCGGCTGGCCGACCGGCTCGGGCGGCGGTGGCGGTACGCGGACGAGCGCGCCCAGCGCCCCGACGCCTGGCCCGGGCCAGGCCGCCCAGGCCCACGCCCAGCCGCAGGCCCAGGCCCCCGCCGCTCCCCAGCCCGCCGCCCCGCCCCCCGGCAGCGGCCTCGATCCGCGCGCGATGTGGCCCGAGATCCTGGAGACGGTGAAGAACACGCGCCGCTTCACCTGGATGCTGCTGAGCCAGAACGCGCAGGTCGCGGGCTTCGACGGGACCACCTTGCAGGTCGGCTTCGTCAATGCCGGGGCCAGGGACAACTTCCTCAACGGCAACAACGAGGACGTGCTCAAGCAGGCGCTCCAGAGCCGCTTCCAGGTGAACTGGAAGATCGAGGCCGTCGTCGACTCGCCGGGCGGAGGCGGCGGAGCGCCCCCGTCGCCACCACCCCCCGGGGGCGGCTACGGGGGGTACGGCGGCGCACCCGCGGCGCCCGCCCCGGCGCCTTCCCCCGCCCCCGTACCGCAGAGCGGCGGAGCCCCCGCGACGGCCCCCGGCGGTCACCCCGCCCCGCCGCAGGCCCAGTCGCGGCCCGCGCCCGCACCCTCCGTACCGGCCCCGGCCCCCGAGCCGCGCCCCGCCGCCGCTCCCGCGCGCCCGCCCGTGGCGCCCGAGGACGACATGCCGGCCGCCGACGACCCGGACCTCGTCGAGAGCGCGCTGAGCGGGTACGAGCTGATCGTGCGCGAGCTGGGGGCGACCGTGCTCGACGAGTACGACAACGACGCGGCGCCGCACTGAGCCGGGGACGGGGAAGTCCGAGCGGCCACCGGCCCCGCGCGGAACGGGGTCGCCGACCGGTCCGGGACCGCGGGCCCACCCGCCCGTTAGGGTGAGCCGTGTGAAGGTCCTCGTCATCGGAAACGGCGCCCGCGAACACGCCCTGTGCCGCTCTCTCTCGCTCGACCCAGTCGTCGAAGCCCTGTACTGCGCCCCCGGCAACGCCGGGATCGCCGAGGTCGCCGAAGTGCGGCCCGTCGACGCCCTGGACGGGGCCGATGTCGTGCGCCTGGCCCGGGAGACGGAGGCGGATCTCGTCGTCGTGGGGCCCGAGGCGCCGCTCGTCGCCGGGGTCGCGGACGCCGTGCGCGAGGCGGGCATCGCCTGCTTCGGGCCCGGGCGCGAGGCCGCGCGGCTGGAGGGCTCGAAGGCGTTCGCCAAGGACGTCATGGCCGCCGCCCAGGTGCCCACCGCGCGCGCCTACGTGTGCACGACCCCGGCGGAGATCGACGCCGCGCTCGACGCCTTCGGCGCCCCGTACGTCGTGAAGGACGACGGGCTCGCGGCCGGCAAGGGCGTCGTCGTCACGGACGACCGCGCGCAGGCGCGCGCGCACGCGCTCGCCTGCGGGCGGGTCGTCATCGAGGAGTTCCTCGACGGCCCCGAGGTCTCGCTCTTCGCGGTCACGGACGGCACGACGGTCGTCCCGCTCCAGCCCGCGCAGGACTTCAAGCGCGCGCTCGACGGCGACGAGGGCCCCAACACGGGCGGTATGGGCGCGTACTCGCCGCTGCCCTGGGCCGGGACCGGCCTCGTCGACGAGGTCCTGCGCACGGTGCTCCAGCCGACCGTGGACGAACTGCGGCGGCGCGGCGCGCTGTTCAGCGGGCTGCTGTACGCGGGTCTCGCCCTCACCTCGCGCGGCGTGCGCGTCATCGAGTTCAACGCGCGCTTCGGTGACCCCGAGACGCAGGTCGTCCTCGCGCGCCTGCGCACCCCGCTCTCCGGGCTCCTGGCCGCCTCGGCGCGCGGCGAGCTGGCGACGCTGGAGCCGCTGCGGTGGAGCGAGGACGCGGCCGTCACGGTCGTGGTCGCCTCCGCGAACTACCCGGCCGCGCCCCGTACGGGCGACGTGATCACCGGGCTCGACGAGGTCGCCGCGAAGGACGCCCCGGACGCGTACGTGCTGCACGCGGGGACGCGCCGCGAGGGCGAGGACGTCGTGAGCGCCGGGGGGCGGGTGCTCTCCGTGACGGCGACGGGCACCGATCTGACGGTGGCGCGCGAGCGCGCGTACGCGGCGGTGGCGCGGATCGGGCTCAAGGACTCGCAGCACCGCACGGACATCGCGGAGCGGGCCGCGCGCGACGCGGTGTCGACGGGCTGAGGCCCGCGGGAACACGTATCGGCCGCCCCGGGGTCCGTCCGCGTACACGTACTCGTGCGCAGGTACGGACCCCGGGGCGCCCGCTTGTCAGCACCTTTGCCCAGAGCCATTCCATCGAGTGATCGAAGCCGCATACGGCTGACGGCGGCGCGCGCCCCCACTAGGGTGCGGCACGTGCTCCATCGCCGGTCGGCCCGTGCAGAGCGGGCCGCGCGGGCGGGCTGCGGCACTTGGCCCACCGGCATTGCGATGTCAGGGGCCGGTGTCACAGTGGGGGATGTGAGCGACGCCGGAAAGCGCGACGGACCGCGGTCCGCCGCGGATCAGCGCGGGAAGCAAGCGACGAGGCAGAAACGGACCGGGCACCAGCACGGGTGCGCGGCCCGTCGGTGCAGGCCGGGCCCGCGGGGGTCCGGCGGGCGCCAGGGGTAGGGGGTCGGCAGGTCGTGTCGTCGGGTACGGGTGTGGAGGTGGGCGCGCTCGCCGCGCGCTCCAGGGCCGCCGCGGTGCTGCGGGTCAAGTCCGCGGCGACCGCGCTCGCGGTGCTGCCCGCGGCGTGCGCCGCCGTGCTGTGGGCGGGCGCGGCGGGCGGCCGGCTGGACGGTACGGGGTGGGACGCGGCGAGACTGTGGGTCGCGGTGCTCGCCGTGCTCGCGCTCGCCCTCGCCGGGGCGACCGCGCTGCTCATCGCGCGCGCCGCGCCCGCCGAGTCCCCGGCCGTGCCGGTGGAGGAGCGCGCCGCGCCCGCCCTCTACCACCTGGTGCGGGAGCTGGCGGAGCGGCTCGGGGTCCCGGCCCCCGCGGCGATAGCGCTCACCCCCGACTGCGACAGCTGGCTGGAGGAGCGCGGTGCCGCGCCCGGGGTACGGGCGCAGGTCCTCGTGATCGGCTCGCCCTTCCTGTGGTGGCTGCGCGTCGCCGAACTGCGCGCGCTGCTCGCCCCCGTCGTGGCGGGTACGGAGCCGGCGGCGGAGCCGACGACGGCGCAGGCGCGCAGGTTCGTACGGGGCCTGGACGCGGCGCTCGCGACGGCGGGACCGCGCGCGCCACTCGCCCACCGGGTACTGCTCGCGGTGCCCGCGCGCCTCGCGCGGCTGCTGCTCGTACGGTGCCGGAGTGCCGCGGCCGACATGGAGCGGTACGTGGCGGCGGCGTGTGCCGAGCGGGCCAGGAAGGTGGACTACGGGCGGCGGATCACCGCGCAGGAGCAGGTGGGACTCGCGTACGCGGGCTGGGACCGGCTGCTCGGCCGGGTCGCGGTGCCCGCCTGGCGGCTCGGGCGCTGGCCCGCGCGCCTCGACGCGGGACTCGCGGCGGCGCTCGCCGAGCTGTCCCGCAGGGACCGGCTCGCGGCGGACGAGCAGGCGATGCGGCTCACCGAGCCGCCCGCGAGTGAACTCCTGGAGGAGTCCGAGCTCGCCGACGAGGCGGCCTCCTTGCTCGCCGCGCGGCTCTTCCACGGGGAGCGGGGCGGCCAGTGGCGGCCGGTGAGCTGGCGCGATTACCCGCGGGAGGTCGTGGAGCGGCTGTGGCGCGCGGACGCCGCCCGGCTCGGCGAGGTGCTGGGCGAGGAGGGAAGGGCGCACACGGTGGCGCACGTCCTGGACGAGGAGGGACGCTCGCGCGCGGTGGCGCACGTCCTGGAGCACCTGACGGTGAGCGACAGCCCGCCCGAGCGGGTCGGGGTGCTCGCGGGGCTCCCGGTGCGCGGGGGCGGGGTGCGCAGCGCGCCCCGTACGGCCGAGTACCCGGCGCGGACCGAGCCGGAGACCGAAGCGGAGATCTTCCCCGAGACGCCCGAGGAGGAGGCCGACCGCTTCGCGCACCCGCGCGCGGCGGCGCTCGCCGCCGGACTCGCGGCGCGCCTCGCGCGCGAGGAGACGGGCGAGGCGGGCGGCGCCGCGCGGACCTCGGAGGGGGTCTACGACGGGGACGGCGGGCTGCCGCTCTTCGCGCCGCCGCCGGTACGGAGCGGGGCGGAGGTCCTCGCGGACCACGTGACCTCGCTCGTGTGCTGCGCGGCGGTGGACGCCGGCGGCGCGGTGCCGGGGCTCGACTGGCTCGACGGCCCGGTGCTCCTGGTGGACGGGGAGCGGGTGCGGGACCTGGGGGCGCGGGTGCGGAGCCTGGTGGAGGACGGCGACTCGATCCCGCTGCGGAGGTGGCTGGCACGGGTGGGGGTACGGCTCGGGTAGCGGCGCGGCACCACGAGGCGCTCCCCGGGGGAAACGGGCGGGCGTGTGTGCGGCCTCACCCGAACGAGGAACTCCGTTTCCGCCCGCCCGCCCCGCCGTCACCAGGCAGAAGCGGTTCTGCACGGCTTCGGCCGCAGGGCCGTCGGCGGGGATTCGGGAGGAACGGTGACGATGCGCGTGCTGAGTGTGATGTGCTGGCTTCCGCCCCGGGGACTCAGGGGCGCGGCACCGGGATTCGGGGGACGAGGGAGGGGCGGCGATGGGGGCGGAACGTGGGAAGGGCGGTCGGTGGGAATCGGGGGCGGTCGCGCACGCGGCCACGGACCCTTTCGGGCAGGGGCCGCTGCCGTGGCTGCGCGCGAGTGAGACGTACTTCGACGACGGCAGAGTCGTCCCCTGGTACGTCGAGCACGCCCCGGCGCCCGGCGCCGAGTTGCGGATGCCGAGGCCGCGCCGCGCGGAGGGCTCGCCCCGTTCGTCCGACGACGTGCACCAGCAGATCAAGGGCTTCACCTCGACGGGCGCCGTCGCCCCCGGCGAGTCGATCGACTTCCACGTCACGGTCAACCCGCCGCAGCCCTACTCCATGGACTTCTACCGCATCGGTCACTACGCCGGGGCCGGTGCCAGCAAGATCGCCTCGACGCCCCGGCTGCAAGGGCTCATCCAGCCGGAGCCGCTCCTCGCCGACCGCACGGTCTCGTGCCACCACTGGTGGCGCACGTGGCGGCAGCAGATCCCCTCGTACTGGAAGCCCGGCGCGTACGTCGCGGTCCTGACGACGCACGACGGGCACCGCTCGCACATCCCGTTCACCGTCCGCGACAGCGAGCCCGCCGATCTGCTCCTCCTGCTCCCCGACGTGACCTGGCAGGCCTACAACCTCTACCCGGAGGACGGCAGGACGGGCGCGAGCCTCTACCACGCCTGGGACGAGGGCGGGAAGCTGCTCAACGAGGAGGACGCGGCGACCACGGTGTCCTTCGACCGCCCCTTCGCGGGCGCGGGTCTGCCGCTGCACGTCGGCCACGCCTACGACTTCATTCGCTGGGCCGAGCGCTACGGCTACGACCTCGCCTACGCCGACGCCCGCGACCTCCACGCGGGCCGCGTCGACCCGACCCGCTATCGGGGCCTCGTCTTCCCCGGGCACGACGAGTACTGGTCGGTCCCGATGCGCCGTACGACCGAGCGCGCGAAGGAGGCCGGGACCTCGCTCGTCTTCCTCTCCGCGAACACGATGTACTGGCAGGTCGAGCTGAGCGCCTCCCCCTCGGGCGTCCCCGACCGGCTCCTGAGCTGCCGCAAGCGGCGCGGGCCCGGGCGCGCGACGCTGTGGCGCGAGGTGGACAGGCCGGAGCAGGAACTCATGGGCATCCAGTACGCGGGCCGCGTCCCCGCCCCGGCCCCGCTCGTCGTCCGGCACGCGAAGCACTGGCTGTGGGAGGCGACCGGGGCGCACGAGGGCGACGAACTCCCCGGGCTCGTCGCAGGCGAGGCCGACCGCTACTTCCCGCGCACGCAGTTGCCGCCGTACGAGGACCGGATGCTCCTCGCGCACTCGCCGTACGAGGACCAGGGCACCGTCCGCCACCAGGAGACCTCCCTCTACCGCGCCCCCAGCGGCGCCCTCGTCTTCGCCTCCGGCACCTTCGCCTGGTCCCCCGCGCTCGACCGCCCGGGCCACGTCGACACCCGTATCCAGCGCGCCACGGCGAACCTCCTCGACCGCATCTGCAAACGCGACTGAGCGCCGTTCGCCCGGTCCGCCGCCCCGCTTCCCCCGCCCACCCGGCACCCTGCGGCGTCGTTCGCCCCGCCCGTACGGGACAATCGGGGGCATTGGACGGAAGCACGTGGAGGAACCGTGTCCGGATTCGTCGAAAAGCCCGAGCCCGTACAGGTGCCGGGGCTGGTGCATCTGCACACCGGCAAGGTGCGCGACCTCTACCAGAACGAGGCCGGCGAGCTCGTGATGGTCGCGAGCGACCGCATGTCCGCCTACGACTGGGTCCTGCCCAGCGAGATCCCCGACAAGGGGCGGGTGCTCACGCAGCTCTCGCTGTGGTGGTTCGACCAGCTCGCCGACCTCGTCCCGAACCACGTCCTGTCGACGAAGCTGCCCGAGGGCGCCCCCGCCTCCTGGGCCGGGCGCACGCTGGTGTGCCGCTCGCTGAACATGATCCCGGTCGAGGCCGTCGCGCGCGGCTACCTCACCGGCTCGGGGCTCGTCGAGTACAACGAGTCCCGCACGGTGTGCGGGCTCGCGCTCCCCGAGGGCCTTCAGGACGGCTCGGAGCTGCCGGGAGCGATCTTCACCCCGGCGACGAAGGCCGAGGTCGGCGAGCACGACGAGAACGTGAGCTACGAGGAGGTGGCCCGGCGCATCGGCGCCGAGACCGCCGCCCAGCTCCGGCAGGCGACCCTGGCGGTCTACGCCCGGGGCCGGGACATCGCCCGCGAGCGCGGGATCATCCTCGCCGACACGAAGTTCGAGTTCGGCTTCGACGGCGACGCGCTCGTCCTCGCCGACGAGGTCCTCACCCCCGACTCCTCGCGCTTCTGGCCGGCGGATTCCTGGGAGCCGGGCCACGCCCAGCCCTCCTTCGACAAGCAGTTCGTCCGCGACTGGCTCACCTCCCCCGCCTCCGGCTGGGACCGCAAGAGCGAGCAGCCGCCGCCGGAGCTGCCCGCCGAGATCGTCGAGCGGACGCGGGCGAAGTACGTCGAGGCGTACGAGAAGCTGACGGGCGTGCGGTGGGGCTGACGCCCGCAGGGGGCTGAGCGGTGCACCGTGCGGGGCGATGTTTCACGTGAAACATCGCCCCCCACCCGTACACCCGCCCGTTCCGGGACACGAAAAAGGCCCCCCGTTCCGGGGGGCCTTTCGCTGAGCGGACGACCAGGTTCGAACTGGCGACCTCAACCTTGGCAAGGTTGCGCTCTACCAACTGAGCTACGTCCGCACCGCGCTTCTTCGCCGCTCTCGCGGTGTTCAGCGCGTGCGACCACTATACCCAACCCCGGGAGCGGGCCGTGCGCACGGCGGCGTGACGGTTCTCGGCCCCGAGCTTGGTCACGGCGGAGGAGAGGTAGTTGCGGACGGTGCCGGGGGAGAGGCCCGCGCGCTGGGCGATCTCGGCGACGGGGGCGCCGTCGGCGGCGTACTCCAGGACCTCGGCCTCGCGGGCGCTGAGCGGGGAATCCCCGGCCGCGATCGCGTCGGCGGCCAACTCCGGGTCGACGTAACGGCTTCCCGCGTGGACGGTACGGATGATCTCGGCGAGCCGCCGCGCGCTCACGGTCTTCGGCACGAAGCCGCGTACGCCCACCTCCAGGGCCCGCTTGAGGTGCCCGGGACGGCCGTGGCTCGTCACGATGAGGCAGCGGCAGCCGGGCAGTTCGCTCCGCAGGCTTGTGGCCACGCTCACACCGTCGCCGTCCGGCATCTGGAGGTCGAGCACGGCGACATCGGGCGTACGGGCCCGGGCCATCGCGAGGGCCTCGGCGCCCGAGGCGGCCTCCGCGACGACTTCGAGATCGTCCTCCAGGGCGAGGAGGGCCGCGAGGGCACCCCGGATGAGGTGCTCGTCGTCGGCGAGCAGCACGCGGACCCGGGGGGTGGCGGGACGCGCGGGCACGGGCTCGGTGGTCACGGGCGGTTTCCTCCGGAGGCGGGATCGGGGGCGGGTGCGGTGGCGGGACCGGTGGCAGGCGGGTGCGGTACGTGGGCGGTGAGGCGGAAGCGGCCGGGGGCCGTGGGGCCGGCTTCGAGTGCGCCGCCCACGGGAGCGAGGCGTTCGCGGAGGCCGGCGAGTCCGGAACCGCCCCGGGTGGGGCTCGGCGACTCGGGGGCGCCGTCGTTCTCGACGGTGAGGCTCGTGCCGGTGCGGCTGGTGGCGAGCGTGATGGAGCAGTGGCGGGCGTCGCCGTGGCGCAGGACGTTCGTCGCGGCCTCGCGGACGACCCAGGCGAGGGCGGCCTGCACGGGCGGGGCGAGGGGGTCGATGTCCCCCGCCGCGGTCGCGCAGTCGATCCCGGCGGCCTCCAGGACGCTGCGCGCGCCGAGGAGCTCCGCGCCGAGGTCGATGCCCCGGTAGCCCCGTACGACCTCGCGGACCTCGCGCTGCGAGCGCTGGGCGATCTCCTGAACCTCGGCCATCTGCGCCACGGCGTCCCCGGTGCGCTCGCGGCGGGCGAGCTGGACCGCGAGTTCGCTCTTGAGCGCGATGGTGGCGAGGTTGCGGCCGAGCACGTCGTGGAGGTCGCGGCCGAAGCGGAGGCGTTCCTCGGCGACGGCGAGCCGCGATTCGGTCTCCTTGGCGCGCTCGACCTTGTCCTTCGCCTTCTCGATCTCCTGGCGCGCGTACTCGATGTCCCAGGTGCGGGCGAGGGACCAGCCGGAGGGACGGCAGATGAGGAGGGCGAGCAGGGCGGAGACCGGGACGAGGACGGCGAGGACACCGCTCGGGGTGCCCTCGGGGTCGGCGAGGACGGCGGCCGCGGAGAGCAGGGCGGTCCCGAGGACGAGCGTGAGGAGGAAGCGGGGGACGGTGACGCGGAGGGCGAGGACGGCGAAGACGGGGTTGACGAAGAACATGACGGCGGTGGCGAGCGCCTGGGTGTCGATCGTGCCCCGGCCGAGGCTCACGAGGTAGAGCGCCGAGGTGAGCGCGGTGAGGGCGAGGAGCCGCCACGCGGCCGCCGGCTTGAGCGCCTCCGTCCTGCCGAGGTAGCGGTCGAGCGCGTCGAGGAGGGCGGGGCGGGTGGCGACGCAGAGCGCGAGCGAGGCGAGGAGCAGCGCCGAGCGGAGCGCGAGGTCGGTGCGGTCGCCCCGGCCGAAGTGCTGGAGGAGACCGGGCAGGACCCAGCCCGCGAAGAACGCCCAGACGTAGCGGCTCAGCGTGGCGCGCGTGTAGGAGTCCAGCTGCTGGACGGGACGGTGGCCCTTGTTCACCGCGCCGGGCAGCAGGGAGAAGCACGCGAGGCGCGGGAAACGGGGCGCTCGGGCGCGCTCCTCGGCGGGCACCGGGCGTGCGAGCGCCGCGGCCTCCGGCTTCCCGGCCGCGACCGCCTCCGTGCCGGGCCTCGGCTCCCCGTCGGGCTTCGGCTCCCCGCCCGGCGCGGGCACCACGGCCGTGGCCGTCGTGGTCTGCTCGTGGCTGCCGCTCAACGGTCGCCCCTTCCTGTGGCCGATGGGTCTCTCCATGGTGCGGGGTCGGCCCGCGGTGGCGGTACGGGCACGGGGCGCCGCCCGCGTGGGCCGCCCCGTACCGCCGCTCGGCGAAGACCGCCCCCGCCCCGTACCGTCACCCGCCCCGTATCGCTCAGCGCCTCGGTTCCCAGCGGAACCAGCGGCGGACGCCGTAGGCGGCGAAGGCGGCCCAGGCGAGGCCGGTGACGACGGCCAGGAGGATGTCGCCGCCGTCGAGGTTGCCCGCCCAGCCGCCGCGCAGGAGCGAGAGCGTCGGGGTGAAGGGCAGGGCGTGGGCGATGGCCGCGAGGGTGTCGGGCATGACGTCGAGGGGGACGCCGACGCCCGAGCCGATCATGGTGAGGAGGATGACCGGCATCGCCATGACGGCGGCCGTTTCGGCGGTGCGGCTGAGGGTCGCGGTGAGGGCGGCGAGGCCGATGGCCACGACGAGGCCGAGGAGCGCGCCGAGCACGGCGAGCGCCGGGTTCGCGGGCGCTCCCGGGTGCACGACCACGGTGAACCCCGCGATGACCACGACCCACTGCACGAGGCAGGTCACGACAGCGGGCAGCGCCGAGCCGATGAGGATCTCGTGGTCGCGCACCTCGCCCGTGCGCAGCCGCTTGAGCACCAGTTCCTCGCGCCGGGTCACGTAGGTGCTCACGAGCGTCGAGTAGACGGCGAAGAGGAGCGAGAGGCCGAGCGCGGTCGGCAGGAGGACGGTGCCGAGATCGAGCCCGGTGCCGCTCAGGTCCATCGAGTCGACGGCGTTCTTGAAGCTGAACGGCAGGACGAGCGGCACGACGAGGGCGGCGAAGAGCGTGCCCTTGCCGCGCAGGAGCAGTGTCGTCTCGGCGCGCGCGAGGGCACCCATGCGGCTGCGCGCGGTCGAGGCGGGGCCGATGGGTGCGGCGGGACCGGTGGGGGCGGTGGTGCTCATCGGGTGGTCTCCTCTGCGAGCGCGGGGGCGGGAATCGGGGCGGAAGGAGTGCCGGTCCGGGAGCCGGCCTGTGCCGCGATCCGCAGGAACGCCTCTTCGAGCGAGGCCGCGCGGATGTCGAGCCCGTCCAGCTCGATGTTCTCGGCGCGCGCCCACAGCAGCAGCTCGGTCGCCGCGTGCTGGAGCCGGTGGGTACGAAGGCGGACGGTCCTGCCGTCCGCGTCGAGGAGCGCGGCGCGCAGCGCGGCGGCGTCCTCGGGCGGCGCGAGCCGGTCGGCGCGTGCCCCGGCGGGCTCGGCCCACAGGCGGGCGAGCGGGGGCAGGTCCTCGGGGCGGTGGCTCGCCGGGAGGCGGAAGGAGATCCGCGCGGGCTGGCTCGCGAGGACCTCCTCGACGGTTCCCGTGACGTTGATGCGGCCCGCGTGGAGGATCGCGAGCCGGTCGGCCAGCTCCTCGGCCTCCTCCAGGTAGTGCGTGGTGAGGAGCACGGTGGTGCCCTCGGCGCGCAGCGCGCGGACGAGGTCCCAGGTGGCGCGGCGGCCCTCGGCGTCGAGCCCGGTCGTCGGCTCGTCGAGGAAGAGGATCTCGGGGCGGCCGAGGAGGGCGCTCGCGAGGTCGAGGCGGCGCCGTTCGCCGCCGGAGAGCTGCTTGACGCGGACGCCGCGCCGCTTGCCGAGGCCGACCAGGTCGAGCGCCTCGCCGAGCGGGCGGGAGCCGCTCGTGCAGGCCGCCCACATCCGTACCGTCTCCTCGACGGTCAGTTCGGAGGGGAAGCCGCCCTCCTGGAGCATGACGCCGGTGCGGGGGCGGATCGCGGCCCGTTCGCGGAAGGGGTCGTGGCCGAAGATCCGGACCGTGCCGCTGGTGGGCCTGGCCAGTCCTTCGAGAAGTTCGACGGTGGACGTCTTGCCCGCGCCGTTCGTCCCGAGCAGGGCGAAGAGTTCGCCTCGGTCCACGTGGAAGGTGATCCCGCCGACCGCTTCGAACCCGCCCCCGTAGACCCGGCGCAGGTCAGTCACATCGATGACTCGCGTGGTGTCTTTCGCGCTGTTCATGTCTTCGAGTCTTCCCGGGGCGAGAACCCCGGGGCAGTGCGCGGTGTCACCAAGGCGGATGACAGATGTCATCGGGGCCCCGCGCGCGGACACCGGCGGCGCGGACACGAAGGCCCCCGATTCCGGGGACACGAAGAAGGCCCCCCGTTTCCGGGGGGCCTTTCGCTGAGCGGACGACCAGGTTCGAACTGGCGACCTCAACCTTGGCAAGGTTGCGCTCTACCAACTGAGCTACGTCCGCGGATGCGCCCACGACTCGCGTCGTGCGGTGCGGTGACCACCCTACCTCACGGTAGAGCGGTGCAGAGCGGGTGACAGGGATCGCACACTGCGCCTCCCCCTTGGAAAGGGGGTGTTCTACTACTGAACTACACCCGCGCGGCTCCGGGTTCCGGCCTTTCGGCCCGTTCCCTTCGGCGTGCTCCAGACTTTAGCCGATCACCCGGGGTGGAGCGCAAATCGAGGGCGACGGGCCGTCAGGAGGGGGGTACGGGGGCGGGCGGGACGTGAGGGGCCGGCGCCCCGCCCATCCCCGTACCACCGGGGCTCACGCCCCGGCGCCCGCCTCAGTTGGCCGCTTCGAACTCCTCAAGGACCTTCTTCGGGATGCGCCCGCGCTGCGGCACGTCCATCTGGTGCGACCTGGCCCAGGCGCGGACGGCGGCGGGGTCGGCCGCCACGGAGGTGCGCCGGTAGGCGCGGCCCGAGGAGGAGCGTTTGCGGCCTGCGGCCACGAAGGGCTCCAGCGCCTTGCGCAGTTTCTCCGCGTTGGCCTGGCTCAGGTCGATCTCGTACGACTTGCCGTCGAGCCCGAAAGTGACGGTTTCCGCCGCTTCCTTGCCGTCGGTGTCGTCGTAAAGAGTGACCACGACACGCTGCGCCACGAATATCGGTCCTTTCGTCGGCGGCTCCCGCCGCCCGACCTGTACACGGCCGGAGTTCCGCGCTCCCGGTCGGGGCGCGGCCCTGCGCACGCGGTGGGGCGTACGGGATCATGCGTGCCCGTACGCACTTTTACCGAATGTCTTTTCCGGCCGATTCCTTTTTACAGGCCGGGGTGCGGAGTGGGGAAGTCCTTAAGGAGTTCTGCCGCGTGTTCCCGTGGGTGTTCCGGTGGCGGTCGCGGGCATTGCCACCCTGTATATGCGCACGGATTTTCCGGGGCGGGCGACTTCTCGTGTGAGTACCGCCACAGGCGCATGGGTGCGCGCCTGCCGGGCGGTGGCGGAGGTCGCTACTCCCCGTAAGTGATCCACTTCCGCTCTACCCGCGTAGAAATTCCGGCCCGGTACGCTGAACGGACAAGCTCAACGAAGCACCACACACCGGGAGTGCCCGTGGCACGCGTCGTAGTCGACGTCATGCTCAAGCCGGAGATCCTCGACCCCCAGGGACAGGCGGTGCAGCGTGCGCTGCCGCGCCTCGGCTTCGAGGGGATCGCCGACGTGCGTCAGGGAAAGCGATTCGAACTCGAAGTGGACGGCGAGGTGGACGACGCCGTGCTCGCGCGGGTCCACGAGATGGCCGAGACCTTCCTCGCCAACACGGTGATCGAGGACTTCGTGGTAAAGGTGGAATCGTGACGGCACGTATTGGGGTCGTTACTTTTCCCGGCACCCTCGATGACCGTGACACGCAGCGCGCGGTGCGGATCGCGGGCGCGGAAGCCGTTCCGCTGTGGCACCGCGACAAGGACCTGAAGCAGGTCGACGCGGTGGTCCTGCCCGGGGGATTCAGCTACGGCGACTATCTGCGCGCGGGCGCGATCTCGCGCTTCTCGCCGGTCATGGAATCCGTGATCGCCGAGGCGAAGTCCGGAATGCCTGTCCTCGGTATCTGCAACGGATTCCAGGTCCTCACCGAGGCGCACCTGTTGCCCGGCGCGATGCTCCAGAACGACCGTATGCGTTTCGTGTGCCGCGAGCAGAAGCTCCGCGTGGAGAACGCGGGCACCGCGTGGACCACCGAGTTCACGGCGGGTCAGGAGATCCGCATTCCGCTCAAGAACATGGACGGCCGCTACACGGCCGACGAGCGCACCCTCGACGCCCTGGAGGCCGAGGGGCGGGTCGTCTTCCGCTACGTGGACACGAACCCGAACGGCTCGCTGCGCGACATCGCGGGCGTGACCAACGAGGCCGGCAACGTCGTGGGCCTCATGCCGCATCCCGAGCACGCCGTGGAACCGCTCATCGGCAGCGGTGGCACGGACGGCCTCGGGTTCTTCACCTCGATCCTGAGGAAGCTGGTCTCCGCATGAGCCTGGACACGGTCGAGAACGCGGCCGCGACCCCGGAAACGCCGCTGCCGTGGAAGGAGCTCGGCCTCAAGGAGGACGAGTACCTGCGGGTCCGCGAGATCCTGGGCCGCAGGCCCACGGGCGCCGAGCTGGCGATGTACTCGGTGATGTGGTCGGAGCACTGCTCGTACAAGAGCAGCAAGGTGCACCTCAAGCAGTTCGGCGAGAAGGCCCCGCAGTCCGACGCGATGCTCGTCGGCATCGGCGAGAACGCGGGCGTCGTCGACGTCGGCCAGGGGTACGCGGTGACCTTCAAGGTCGAGTCGCACAACCACCCCTCCTACGTCGAGCCCTACCAGGGCGCCGCGACCGGTGTCGGCGGCATCGTCCGCGACATCATCGCGATGGGCGCGCGCCCGGTCGCCGTCGTGGACCCGCTGCGCTTCGGCGCGGCCGACCACCCCGACACCAAGCGCGTGCTGCCCGGCGTCGTCGCCGGGATCGGCGGCTACGGCAACTGCCTCGGCCTGCCGAACATCGGTGGCGAGGTCGTCTTCGACGCCTGCTACCAGGGCAACCCGCTCGTCAACGCGGGCGCCGTCGGCGTCATGCGCCACGAGGACATCCACCTCGCGAAGGCGTCGGGCGCGGGCAACAAGGTCATCCTGTACGGGGCCCGCACGGGCGGCGACGGCATCGGCGGCGCCTCGATCCTCGCGAGCGAGACCTTCACGGATACATCAGCGGCTGACGCCGCGGGGACGAAGCCGAGCAAGCGCCCGGCCGTGCAGGTCGGGGACCCCTTCCAGGAGAAGCTGCTCATCGAGTGCACGCTCGAAGCCTTCGCCGAGAAGCTCGTCGTCGGCATCCAGGACCTCGGCGCGGCCGGGCTCTCCTGCGCGACCTCCGAGCTGGCCTCCAACGGCTCCGGCGGCATGACGGTCGTCCTCGACGACGTCCCGCTGCGCGACTCCACGCTCTCGCCCGAGGAGATCCTCATGAGCGAGTCGCAGGAGCGCATGTGCGCCGTCGTGGAGCCGGAGAAGGTCGAGCGCTTCCTCGCGATCTGCGAGAAGTGGGACGTCATCGCGACGGTCGTCGGCGAGGTCACCGACGGGGACCGGCTGGAGATCTTCTGGCACGGAGAGAAGATCGTCGACGTCGACCCGCGCACGGTCGCGCACGACGGCCCGGTCTACGAGCGCCCCCTCGCGCGCCCCGAGTGGCAGGACGCGCTCCAGGCGGACGACGCGAACAAGCTCCCGCGCCCGGCCTCGTCCGCCGAGCTGAAGGAGCAGGTCAAGCGGGTCCTCGGCTCGCCGAACCAGGCGTCGAAGGCGTGGATCACGGACCAGTACGACCGGTACGTGCAGGGCAACACCGTCCTCGCGCAGCCGGAGGACTCCGGCATGATCCGCGTGGACGACGAGAGCGGCCTCGGGGTCGCCCTCGCGACGGACGGCAACGGCCGGTACGCGAAGCTCGACCCGTACACGGGCGCGCAGCTCGCGCTCGCGGAGGCGTACCGCAACGTGGCGACGACCGGCGCGCGTCCGCTCGCCGTCTCGGACTGCCTCAACTTCGGTTCGCCCGAGGACCCAGCGGTCATGTGGCAGTTCTCGGAGGCCGTGCGCGGGCTCGCGGACGGCTGCCTCCAGCTCGGCACCCCGGTGACCGGCGGGAACGTCTCGCTCTACAACCAGACCGGTGACGTGGCGATCCACCCGACGCCCGTCGTCGCCGTTCTCGGCGTCATCGACGACGTGGCCCGGCGCACCCCGGTCGCCTTCGCGGAGCAGGGGCAGCTCCTGTACCTCCTCGGGGACACCAAGGAGGAGTTCGGCGGCTCGGCGTGGTCCGAGGTGATCCACGAGCACCTGGGCGGGCTGCCCCCGGCGGTCGACCTGGAGCGCGAGCGGCTGCTCGGCGACATCCTGATCTCGGCCTCGCGCGACGGCATGATCGACGCGGCGCACGACCTCTCGGACGGCGGCCTGATCACCTCCGTCGTCGAGTCGGCGCTGCTCGGCGGCAACGGGGCGCGGCTCGTCGTGCCCGAGGGCCTGGACGCCTTCACGTTCCTCTTCTCGGAGTCGGCCGGCCGCGCGGTCGTCGCCGTGCCGAGGAGCGAGGAGCTGCGCTTCACGGACATGTGCGGTGCGCGCGGCCTGCCCGCGACCCGGATCGGCGTCGTGGACGGCGAAGCGGTCGAGGTGCAGGGCGAGTTCGCGCTCTCGCTGGCCGAGCTGCGCGAGATCCACGAGGGTACGGTGCCGGGCCTGCTGGCCTGAGTCCCTCACGTACGGGGGCGGTCGCGCGCTGGTGGCGCGACCGCCCCGCCCCCGTACGCGCGTCGCTTGCCCCCGTACCGGCTTGGACGGCCGCCGTACGCGCGTCAGTCGACGCTCTCCCGAGCCCCTGCCCGGTCCCCGCGACCGGGCAGGGGCTCCGGTGTTCCCGGGACCGCCTCCGGGCGCCGGGGGGCCGGGAGGCGCAGCACGAGTGCCGTCGCGAGGAGCATGAGGGCCGCGAGGCACGCGAAGACGGTGTCGACGCCGCCCGTGAAGGAGAGCGCCGCTCCCGGGACGGCGGTCGAGGGGTCGTGGCCGCGCGCCGCCGCCCCGTCGAGCCCGGTGAGACGGGTGAGGAGCACGCCGCTGAGGGCCGCGCCCGCCGCGCCGCCGAGGGTCTGGAAGAAGCGCGCCGCCGTCGTCGTGACGCCGAGGAGGCCGGCGGGCGCCGTGTCCTGCGCGTACTGGATGAGCTGACCGACGAGGAGCCCGAAACCGCAGCCCAGGACGGAGAGCGCGCCCCGCGTGGCCCACGCGGACGTGTGCGCGGTCGAGGTGGCGAGCAGAGCGAGACCGAGGGCGGCGCCGGAGGTGCCGAGGGCGAGCGGGAGCCGGGTGCGCCCGGTCGCGTACCGCTGCGAGAGCAGGCCCGAGACCGTCATGCCGGCCGCCATGGGGAGCAGGAAGAGCCCGGCGCTCGCGGAGTCGAGGCCGCGCGCGACCTGGAGGTAGAGCATGACCTGCACGATCGCCGAGGTGAGCCCGATGCCGAGGAGCAACTGCACGGCGAAGCCGAGGCGCAGGGCGCGCGGCCGGAACAGGGTCAGCGGGAGCACCGGTTCGGGCGCGGTCGCCTGCCGCCACAGGAAGAGCGCGAGGAGGACGAGGGTCGCCGCCGCGAGCGCGAGGGTCTGCGGGGCGAGCCAGGGCCAGCGCCCCCCGCCCCATTCGAGCGTGAGCAGGAGCGCCGAGGTGAAGGCGGCGGCGAGCGCGGCGCCCGCGTAGTCGACGCGGCGGCGCTCGGGACGGTCCGGCAGACGCAGGACGGCGGCGGCGGTGAGCAGGACGGCGAGGCCGAGGGGCAGGTTGACCCAGAAGATCCACCGCCACGAGAGGTGCTCGGTCAGCGCCCCGCCGACCCACGGGCCGAGCGCCATCCCCGCCCCGGCGACCAGGCCACCTGCTCCGGCACCGCGCGGGGAGGGCGGGGCGGGGGTGGTTCCGGCGGGGGCGGCTGAGGCAGGGGTGGCCGCGGTGGGGGCGGGCGCGGTGGGGGTGGCCGCGGTGGGGGCGGGTGCCGGCTCCGTGCGGGCGAGTGCCGAGAGCCGGAGCACGACGAGCGTGATGCTCATGAGCCCGCCGCCGCCGATCCCCTGGAGGGCGCGGAACGCGAGGAGCTGGGGCATCGACTGGGCGAAGCCGCACAGCGCGGAGCCGAGCAGGAAGACGCCGAGCGCTCCGAGGAAGACCCGCTTGGCGCCGAGGGTGTCGCAGAGCTTCCCGTAGAGGGGGAGCGCGGCGGTGGCGGCGAGCTGGAAGGCGGTGACGAGCCAGGGGACCTTGGCGAGGCCGCCCTCGGGGTCGAGATCGCGGACGAGCGGGACGGCGGCGGCCGAGACGATGTTCGAGTCCAGGACGGCCAGGACGATCGTGACGAGGCAGAGCACCGGGACGAGGCGGAACCGGGACGGAGGGGAGGGCGGCGGGGCTGGCACGGGGACTCCTCGGGGGTGGACGGACGCCGACGAGCCGAGGATGGCGCATTTACGTATACCGAGTCAATGTTTTATCTGAGTCAATGCTGACTGTGGGGTGCCCGTGGCCGGGAAACAGCAGGTCCGTTCGCCGTGCGGGCCGCTGGTACCGTGCGCGGCATGAGCAGCCTGCGGGAGCGGAAGAAGGCGGAGACGCGGCGGAAGCTGCGCGAGGTGGCGCTCGATCTCTTCGCCGCGCGCGGTTTCGACGCGGTGTCGGTCGCGGAGATCGCGGAGGCGGCCGGGTTCTCCAAGATGACCGTCTTCAACCACTTCGGCAGCAAGGAGGACCTGGTCCTCCAGCCGCTCCAGGAGCACGTCGAGGACGCCGCGCGCGCGGTACGGGAGCGGGCGCCCGGCGAGTCGGCGGTGGCCGCGCTGCGCCGCACGTACCTCGCGGCGCTCGCCTCCGGCGACGCCTCGCTCGGCGGCAGCGCTCTGCCCGTCGTGCTGCGCCTTCAAGGGCTCATCGCCTCGACGCCGCCGCTCCTGGCCCGGGTGCTCGTGCTGCGCGGGCTCTCCGAGCGGGCGCTCGCGGCGGAGCTGACGGAGGCGACGGGGGACGAGGCGGGCTCCTCGCTCGCCGCCGCGCAGATCCTCGCGGTGTGGCACACGCTCGTGGGCCGCAACTTCCGCGGCCTGCTCGCGGGGACCGAGGTGAAGCGCGTCATCGCGGACGGGCTCGCGCTCGCCGAGCGGGCCTTCGGCCAACTGGAGGCGGGGCTCGGGGACTTCGGGCGGTGCGTGGACACGCGGCGTACGGACACGCAGGGCGACGTGCCGCGTACGTAAAGCGCGGGACAGCGGCCGCCCCGGCGTTCTACCGTCCGCGCATGGACTGGCATGACTGGCACCGTGTGTACGACGACCCGGACTCCGTGCTCGCGCTGCGCCTGCGGACCGTGCGCGCGCGGATCGCGGAGGTGCTCGACGTGGCGCCGCCCGGCGAGATCAAGGCCGTGAGCGTGTGCGCGGGGCAGGGCCACGACCTGCTCGGCGTCCTCGCGGACCACCCCCGCCGCGCCGACGTCCGCGCGCGCCTCGTCGAACGCGACCCGCGCAACACGGCGGCGGCACGGGCGGCGGCGGAGGGGCTCGGGCTCGGCGGGCAGGTCGAGGTGGTGACGGGGGACGCGGCGCTCGTACGGAACTACGCGGACGTGGTCCCTGCCGCGCTCGTCCTGCTGTGCGGGGTGCTCGGCAACGTGGCGGACGAGGGCATGGAGGACGCCGTGGACCGGGTCTCGCGCCTGTGCGCGCCCGGCGGCACGCTCGTGTGGACCCGTAACCGCAAGGCTCCCGACCGCGTCCCGCGCGTCTGCGCCTGGCTCGAAGCCCGCGGCTTCACGCGCGAGCGCCTCTCGACCCCCGACGTCCGCCAGGCGGTAGCTGCCCACCGCCGCACCGGTCCCGCGGTCCCGCCGCCGCCACCGGACGCGCCGATGTTCCGCTTCGTCGGGTACGACGTGCTGGCGGAGCGTGAGGAGCGGGCCGGCTGACGGAAGGCGGAGGAGAAGTCGCAGCCGTACGGGGCGAGTTGGGGGGCACCCGCTCTCAAAGAGTCCGTCCCCGTCAGAGGAGTACGCGTGACCCTCTACCAACGCCCACTGACTCCGGCGGGCTCGCCGGAGGCCGCCCCGGACGAGACCGGGCGCATGTTCCAGATGATCACCGGCTACTGGGCGACGCAGCTCGCCCGCACGGCGGCCGAGCTGCGGCTCGCCGAACACCTCGGCCAGGGCCCGCGCACGGCGGCGGAACTGGCCCGTACCGCGGCCCTCGACCCCGCGGCGACCAGGCGTTTCCTGCGCGGCTGCGACGCCCTCGGCCTCGTCACCACCGAGGACGGCGAGCGGTACGCCGCGACGCCCCTCCTCGACACCCTGCGGGCCGACCGGCCCGGCTCGCTGCGCGACCTGGCCCTGTGGGGCGGCATGACCTCGCACTGGCAGCCGTGGGGCCTGCTCCCGGAAGCCGTGCGGACCGGGCGGGCGCAGTCCGAAGCCGTCTTCGGCGAGGACCTGTTCACCTACTTCGCCGCGCACGAGGAGGAGGGGACGCGCTTCGCGGCGGCCATGTCGGCGATGACCCGGGGCGTCGCCGACGACCTCGCGGACGTCATCACGCTCCGGGGGGACGAGACCGTCATGGACGTCGGCGGGGCGGCCGGCGCCTTCGTCCAGACCCTCATGTCCCGGCACCCCGCCCTGCGCGGAGCCGTGCTGGAGCTGCCGCACCTGGCCAAGGCGGCGGAGGAGTCGGCGGCGGCGGCCGGGCTCTCCGAGCGCTTCACGTTCGTCGCCGGGGACTTCCTCGACGTCGTGCCGCCCGCCGACGTCTACCTGCTCAAGTACGTGCTGCACGACTGGGACGACGAGACCGCCGTCCGGATTCTGCGCAACTGCCGCGCGGGACTGCGGCCCGGCGGCCGTGTCCTCGTCACCGAACTCGTCATCGATCCGCAGGAGTCGCGCGGGCTTCCGCCGCTCATGGACCTCAACATGCTGACCCTCTCCAACGGCGGACGTGAACGCGAACGCGCCGAGTTCGCCGAGCTGTTCGAGGCAGCGGGCCTGCGGCTCGTGGGCGTGACGCCCTCGGCCTCGCTCGTCTCGGTCGTCGAGGGAGTGGCGGCGTGAACGCCCGGACCGGGTAGAACCCCCGGCCGACGACGATGGACCAACTCGGCGGTCCCCGGGGGGGCCGCTGTACACCGGGCTGCCCGTCATCGCCTTCGCCGGGGAGCGACCCCCGCACCCGAGAACGGCCCGAGGGCTCCGGCCGACGCGAGAAGGGCGGCCGGAGCCCAGCCGTGCCGCGCCCGCACACCCTCCCGGCCCGGCCGCCCGGCCTCCTGCGGCCGCACGGCGCGGCAGGTGCCACGGACCGCCTACGCTCGTCCCATGCCACCCGCCAAGCGCCGCCCCCGCACCTATGACTTCCGGAAGACGAGCACCGCGCTCTTCGCTCAGTACGGGCTCGCCCGAGCGGCTGTGCGCGGGCTCGGCGAGAAGGAGCTCGCGCTGCCCTCGGGCCTCGGGGAATGGACCGTCGCGGAACTTGTCACGCACCTCGGGCTCACCCTGGAGTCGGTGACCCGCGCGGTCGAGGCGGAGCCGCCGACAGAACCCCAAGTAGCCCTCACCGACTGGCCGTTCACCACCATCACGCGGGCCGCGCTCAACGAGGAGCGGGTACGGGAGCGGGCCGCCGGGCTCGCGGGCCGCGCCGCGCTCGACGACTGGCTCGCCGAGATCGCGACGCGCGCCGACCGGGTGCTCGACGGAGCGCTCCCCGGGCGGCTCGTCGCCGCCCCGGCCGGGCCCATGGCCCTCGGTGACTTCCTCGTCACCCGTTGCGTCGAACTCGTCGTGCACAGCGATGACTTGGCGCGCGCGACCGGGCGCGAGGTGCCCCTCGACCGGCAGGCGCTCGCCGCCTGCACGCGCCTGCTCGCCGACGCGCTCGCCGCCCACGTGCCCGGAGCGTCGACGGAGGTACGCGTGCCGCCGTACGCCGTCGTCCAGTGCGTCGAGGGCCCCCGCCACACGCGCGGCACCCCGCCCAACGTCGTCGAGACCGACCCGCTCAGCTGGGTCCGCCTCGCCACGGGCCGCACCGACTGGGCGAGCGAACGCGCCGCCGCCCGCGTCAGCGCGAGCGGCGAACGGGCCGACCTCTCCCCGTACTTGCCCCTGCTGGGCTGAGCGCCCCCGCACCCCGCCCCGCACCGGCGTCCACCTCGTGGTGGGCGCCGGTTCCGTCTTTCGGGCGACAGCCGCCCGCCTGCTGGGGCTCCACAGGGATGGGCCAACTCGCCTGCGGGATTCCGCGTTTCGGCCCCCGGGTCGTCCGGCGCGCACTTCTACGGTGGCCCCAGCGCGACCACCCCGCTGCCCGCCCCCACGAGCCCTCCGACCCCGGGGCCCACCCCAGGACCCGCCCCGCCTCCGCCACCATGCCCCGCAACACCCCCGTCAGGTGATCCCCCGGTGGTTCCGGCACGCCCGCCAGCGCCCGCCGCGCCGCCTCCCGTTCGCCCGCGCCCACACCTGCCCGCCGCCCACCGGGGCCGGGTCGAGGTAGGCCGCCTGGCGGAGCATGTCCTCCTCCAGGCGGGACAGCCGCGCCCCCGGCTCCGTCCCCAGCCGGGCGTCGAGCGTCCGCCGCGCCCGGCGCACGGCGGACAGGGCCTCCGCCTGACGGTCCGAGCGGTACAGCGCCAGAGCGAGCAGCCGCCAGCCCTCCTCCCGCTTCGGATGCGACTCCCCCAGGTCCGGCACGGCCCGTGCCGCCCCCCACCTCGCGCACGCCCTCGGCGACGAGCGCTTCGCCCTCGCGGGCCACGACAGGGGCGCCCTCGTCGCCTACCGTGCCGGTCTCGACCACCCGGAGGCCGTGAGCCACCTGCTCTGCCTCGACGTCCTGCCGATCCTCGACTCCTAAGAGGCGATGCGCGGCACGAGCGCGGCCGTCGGCTTCCACCTCTACCTCATGGCGCAGCCCCCCGGCCTGCCCGAGGCCATGATCGCCGCGAGCGCCGACGCCTTCTTCGGGTACTTCCTCGACGCCTGGGCCAAGAGCCCCTTCGCCGCCGAGATCCGCGCCGAGTACCTCGCCGCGAGCCGCGCCGCCGTGCCCTCGATCGTCGCCGGCTACCGCGCGTCCGCCGGCATCGACACGGAGCACGACCGCGCCGACCGCGCGGCGCGCAACCGCCTCACGATGCCCGTCACCGTCCTCCAGCAGGACTGGGGCGCGGCGCTCGGCTACGACGCGGACGCCGTGTGGCGGGCCTGGGCCCCCGACCTCGTCCACCGCACGACGGACGCGGGGCACTTCATGGCGGAGGAGGCCCCGCACGAGGTGGCGAAGGCGCTGCGGGAACTGCTCGCCCGCGGCTGAGGGCGCGGGGGCGACGTGAGACACCGCACACCCGCGCGCTCCCGTCCGCCCCCCGCCCCCCACCGCGCGCCGCCACCCCCGTACCCCCGCGCGTAGACCCCCTCCCACCTGCGGGATCACCGGCCCGCCAAGCCCCGCCGACGGGCCGCCGCCGCCCCCGGTGAAGCACCGTCTTCGCAGGTCGAACCACCCGCGCCCGGCGGAGTGACCCCGTCCCCAATTCGGACCAGTGCACGACCTCCCCTACACTCGAAGGCGTGCCAGTACGTGGTGACGGACTCCTTAATCACGATCTCCTCCCGGGCGAGAAGGGCCCCCAGGACGCTTGCGGCGTCTTCGGTGTCTGGGCTCCGGGCGAAGAGGTCGCCAAGCTCACCTACTTCGGGCTGTACGCCCTCCAACACCGGGGCCAGGAATCCGCGGGTATCGCGGTCAGCAACGGCTCCCAGATCCTCGTCTTCAAGGACATGGGCCTCGTCTCCCAGGTCTTCGACGAGACCTCCCTCAGCTCGCTCCAGGGCCACATCGCCGTGGGGCACGCGCGCTACTCGACCACCGGTGCCTCCGTGTGGGAGAACGCGCAGCCCACCTTCCGCGCGACCGCGCACGGCTCGATCGCCCTGGGCCACAACGGCAACCTCGTGAACACCGCGCGGCTCGCCGAGCTCGTCGCGGCCCTCCCCAAGGAGAACGGCCGCGCGACCCAGGTCGCCGCGACCAACGACACCGACCTCGTCACCGCGCTCCTCGCCGGGCAGACGGACCAGGACGGCACCCCGCTCACCGTGGAAGAGGCCGCCCCGCGCGTCCTCCCGCACGTCAAGGGCGCCTTCTCGCTCGTCTTCATGGACGAGAACACGCTCTACGCGGCCCGCGACCCGCAGGGCATCCGCCCGCTCGTCCTCGGCCGCCTGGAGCGCGGCTGGGTCGTCGCGAGCGAGTCCGCCGCGCTCGACATCTGCGGCGCGAGCTTCGTCCGCGAGATCGAGCCGGGCGAAATGGTCGCGATCGACGAGAACGGCCTGCGCACGAGCCGCTTCGCCGAGGCCAGGCCCAAGGGCTGCGTCTTCGAGTACGTCTACCTGGCACGCCCCGACACCGACATCGCCGGGCGCAACGTCTACCTCAGCCGCGTCGAGATGGGCCGCCGCCTCGCGCGCGAGGCCCCCGTCGAGGCCGACCTGGTGATAGCGACACCGGAGTCCGGCACGCCCGCCGCGATCGGCTACGCCGAGGAGAGCGGCATCCCCTTCGGCAACGGCCTGGTGAAGAACGCCTACGTGGGCCGCACCTTCATCCAGCCCTCGCAGACCATCCGCCAGCTCGGCATCCGCCTCAAGCTCAACCCGCTCAAGGAAGTCATCCGGGGCAAGCGCCTGATCGTCGTGGACGACTCGATCGTGCGCGGCAACACGCAGCGCGCCCTCGTCCGGATGCTCCGCGAGGCCGGGGCCGCCGAGGTGCACGTGCGGATCTCCTCGCCGCCCGTGAAGTGGCCGTGCTTCTTCGGCATCGACTTCGCGACCCGCGCCGAGCTGATCGCCAACGGGATGACCCCCGACGAGATCGGCGCCTCGCTCGGCGCCGACTCGCTCTCGTACATCTCGACGGACGCGATGATCGAGGCGACGACGATCCCGAAGGACCGGCTCTGCCGCGCCTGCTTCGACGGCGAGTACCCGATGGAGCTGCCGGACCCCGAGCTGCTCGGCAAGCAGCTCCTGGAGACCGAACTGGCCGCCGGGGTCGCCGAGCCCGCCGCCACCGAGGCCCTGCGCCGGCCCTGAGCCGGGCGAGGTGGCGGGGTACGGGTCCGAGAGGCCCGTGTCCCGCCACCGAGGGCGCGGGCCCGCCCACCCCCGTACGCCCGCACCCGCCCGTACCCCGGCGGCCCCGCGCCGCGCGTACGCGTGACCCGTGACCACAGCCCCGCGCGGAGAACCGCCGCCGCCCCGCAGACGAAAGACCTGAACACACATGTCTCCCACCCCCGCCCAGCCCACCGGCGCCTCGTACAAGTCGGCGGGTGTCGACATCGAGGCCGGTGACCTCGCCGTCGAGCTCATGAAGAAGTGGGTCGCCAAGGCCACCCGCCCCGAGGCCGTCGGCGGTCTCGGCGGCTTCGCCGGGCTCTTCGACGCCTCCGCGCTCAAGCGCTTCGAGCGCCCCCTGCTCGCTTCGGCGACCGACGGCGTCGGCACCAAGGTCGACCTCGCCCGGCAGCTCGGCGTCTACGACACCATCGGCCACGACCTCGTCGCGATGGTCATGGACGACATCGTCGTCTGCGGGGCCGAGCCGCTCTTCATGACCGACTACATCTGCGTCGGCAAGGTCCACCCCGAGCGCGTCGCCGCCATCGTCAAGGGCATCGCCGAGGGCTGCGTCCTCGCGGGCTGCGCCCTCGTCGGCGGCGAGACCGCCGAGCACCCGGGGCTGCTCGGCGCGGACGACTTCGACGTCGCCGGTGCCGGTACGGGAGCGGTCGAGGCCGATCGCGTCCTCGGCGCGGACCGCGTCCGCGAGGGCGACGTCCTGATCGCCATGGCCTCCTCGGGCCTGCACTCCAACGGCTACTCGCTCGTCCGGCACGTCCTCCTGGACCGGGGCGGCCTCTCGCTCGACCGCCGCTTCGAGGACTTCGGGCGCACGCTCGGCGAAGAGCTCCTGGAGCCGACGAAGATCTACTCGCTCGACTGCCTCGCCCTGCTCCGTACGAGTGAGGTCCACGCCTTCTCGCACATCACGGGCGGCGGGCTCGCGGCGAACCTCGCCCGCGTCATCCCGGACCACCTGCACGCGCGACTCGACCGCACCACCTGGGCGCCCGCACCCGTCTTCGACCTCGTGGGCCGGACGGGCGACGTGGCCCGCGAGGAGCTGGAGAAGACCCTCAACATGGGCGTCGGCATGATCGCCGCGGTACCCGCCGAGGCCGTCGAACCCGCGCTCGCGACCCTCGCCGACCGGGGCCTGGACGCCTGGGTCGCCGGAGAGGTCCTCGCGCGCGGCGAGCACAGCGAGGGCGCGGCCCTCGTCGGGGAGTACGCGAAGTGACACACGGGCGCGACGGTCGCACGACGGCACACCCGGAGACCCGGGTGCCGTCGCGCGCCGCCGCGCCCACGGTGCTGCTCTCGGTGTTGTTCCACCACCACGACGTACGGGACGACCGTGCCGTTACCGCCGGCTACGAAGCGTCGCCGCTACCGCTCGGGGACAGCAGTAAACCCGGTCCGGGTCGTAGCCCGGACCGGGTACCGCGAGACCGCGAGGTCAAGCGTCGTGGTGGCGGGAGGAGGACGGAGACTGCCCGTCCGCTTCATCCTCGTCGTCGTCGGCGTCGTAACGATCCGCGTACTGCGCGTACGGGTCGTCTTCCTCGTCGTCCTCGAACGGCTTGCCGTTCGGAGGCTGACTCGACGTCGAAGCGCCCAGCTCGTTGGCCAGACGCGAGAGGTCAGTCCCGCCGCTGTTGTACTTCAGCTGGCGGGCGACCTTCGTCTGCTTGGCCTTGGCCCGGCCGCGCCCCATGGCTCGACCCCCTCGGTGACGGGGCTCGACGGCCCCAGAGTCTTGACACGCGTTCATGTATCAGGGACGGCACTCCGTGATGAGAGGCCGTGCCCGTAGTGGTTCCACGGTACCTGCTTCGACGGGCATCCGGTACGCCGCCCGTGACGGCGGGGCCGTCGAGAGGGCGGTACGGGTGACCGTCATCGCTGGTCAACGCCGATTTTAGCCTTATCTGGACGGGCGACCCGCCGTACGGGGTGAGTTCCGTCTCGACGCGAGTACTGGTAGCTCCTCCGGCGTTTGAGGAGCGGGGTCCGGGGCGGAGCCCCGCGAGGTCACCCCGCTGACGAGGGCGCCGGCACCATCGCCGCCCCCACCCGCATCCGCTCCTCCGCGATGCGATCGGCCGCCACCGCCGGCGGCACGCCGTCCGCCTTCGCGGTCGCGAACACTTCCCGCACCGTTTCGAAGATGTTCGCCGTCTTGGCCTTGCACTGCTCGAAGTCGAAGCCGCCGCCCTGCTCCGCCGCCACCTGGATGACACCCCCCGCGTTCACCACGTAGTCGGGGGCGTACAGGATTCCCCGGTCCGCGAGGTCCTTCTCGACGCCTGGGTGGGCGAGCTGGTTGTTCGCGGCTCCGCAGACGAGGCGAGCGGTCAGGGCGGGGACGCTCTCGTCGTTCAGCGCGCCGCCGAGCGCGCACGGCGCGTAGACGTCGAGCCCCTCCGTACGGATCAGCGTCCCCGTGTCCGCGACGACCCGGACCCGCCCCGCGTGCCGCGCGGCCACGTCCCGTACCGCCGCCTCGCGCACGTCCGTCACGACGACCTCGGCCCCGTCCTCGACGAGGTGGTCCACGAGGTAGCGGCCGACCTTGCCGATCCCCGCGATCCCGACCGTCCGCCCGGCCAGCGTGGGCGCGCCCCACAGTTCGGCGGCCCCGGCCCGCATCCCCTGGAAGACGCCGTAGGCGGTGAGTACCGAGGAGTCGCCCGCGCCACCGTTCTCGGGGGAGCGGCCCGTCGTCCACGGGTTGGTGCGGGCGACGACGTCCATGTCGGCGACGTACGTGCCGACGTCGCAGGCGGTCACGTAGCGGCCACCGAGCGAGGCGACCGCGCGGCCGTAGGCGAGGAGGAGGTCCTCCGTCTTGTCGCGCGCGGGGTCGCCGATGATGACGGCCTTGCCGCCGCCCTGCCGCAGCCCCGCCATCGCGTTCTTGTACGACATGCCGCGCGAGAGCCGCAGCGCGTCGGCGAGCGCGTCGGCCTCGTTCGCGTAGGCGTGGAAACGGGTGCCGCCGAGCGCGGGCCCGAGCGCGGTGGAGTGGACGGCGATGATCGCCTTGAGACCGCTCGCGCGGTCCTGCCAGAGCACGACCTGCTCGTGCCCGCCGGCGTCGCCCGAGGTGGTCTCGGGGTGGAAGAGGCCGTGCAGAACGCCGTTGTCCGTATCGGTCACTGTGGTGACTCCTCGATCGTGAAGTCGCTTGCGCCGCCGCGCGTGTGCGGTGGCGAACGTCCCGCCCCGCGAGGGTGGTGGGGACGGTCCGGCATGAGCGTAGGACGTACGGGGCCGCCCCGGGCGGGACGTGGCGGGGATCACCCGGGAGGGTGAGAGGCGTGCGTGGCACGATGGGCGGGACGGTGACGTCGCGCGGGTTTTCCCCGCTCGGGACCGGGGAGGGAGGAAGCGTGCCCAAGGTGTCCTCGCTGAGCGTCCCGTACGCCGCCTACCTCCGTGTCTACGAGCCGCTCGCCGCTTTCCCCGGGGCCGAGCGCGAATACTGGGAGCGGTACGCACAGAGCGCCGAACTCCCTTCGTGCCAGGACGAGTTGCGCCGCTCGCTCGCCGACCTGCTGCCCACTCCGCCGATCCCCGTGCCGGTCCACGAGAGCGGCGACGCCTTCGTCGCCGAGGTGGACGGGGTCGTGTGCGTGTGCCCCTGGCGGACCCGCCTGCGGGGCTGGCAGGCGCTGGGCAACCTGGCGGAGGAGCTGCCGGCCCCGGTGCTGGACGCCGCGCTGCCGGAGGTCGTGCGCAAGCAGGCGATGGCTGATTTTGATCGGTGGCTCACCCGGAATCCGGACGCGCGGCCCTGGATTCGCACGGGCCGCTGGCAGGTCCCGTTGAGCTGGTTCGCGCTCGTCGCCGACGCCGAGCGCGAGTGGCGGCCCGAACCGCCCCGGCTCCGCTACCGCACCCCCATGGTCGAGGCCCGCCGCCGCGTCGCGCGCGGGCTCAAGGCGCTGCGGGACACGGTCGAGGAGGGCGCGCTCGTCGACGGGCTCATCGACGTGGGCAGCTGGCTGGAGGACTTCCACCCGCGCTCGCTCGTCGAACTCGACTACGGCGGGCTCGTCCACGCGCTGACGGCGGAAGGGCTGGACGAGGACCACTCGGCCGCCGACATGGCGGCGGCGCTCGGGGGGCTGCGGGACGACGAGCCGGAGGCGGCAGGGGAGGCGTACGGGCGGCTCGTGGAGCGGTGGCGCGCGGTGCGCGAGCGGCAGTTCGCGAACTGAGGGCCAAAGGGCTCCGGGCCCGCCGGCCTGGGCGCGGGCTCGCGCCGGTTCCCGCTCGGCCGCTGCGTGCCCTTCGCTCCGGCGTACGCCGTGAACCCTTCCGAGTCCATCCGCGTGCAGGGGAGTTGACGGGTTCGTCCGGCTCGGCGCCAGATCGGGGCAAGCGGTGTGATCCGTGACGGATCGCACGTAGGGGTCCCCTTGCGGCCTTCCCCCCTCCTCGTGCCAAAATAGGACAAGGAGCCCTGCGCGGGCTCCTTCCGTTCGCTTGTGGGCGGTTTGTCGTGCCTTGTCCGGGAAAGTACTTTCGTGGGGGGTGTGGTGGTCGGCGATCTTGCTGTGACTGATCGTTACGGAGGAGTAACTGTCCGCTATGGCACGGTCCATCGGCTTCCGTCGCTGATGGCCGTCTGAGAGGGCAATTCCATCGGTTTGGCCGACGCGGCTGGACGGATGGTGTAGTTGTAGTGCCGAGGACAAGCCGTTCGTCCTATAACCGACTCGACCTTCGTCCGCCCATTTCGGGCAACGTGGGTCAAGGTGCAGAATTTAGAGGAATGAACCGAGAAGGTTCGGTTCTCCCGAGGAGGCCGCTCATGACCGCTCGCACCCCTGATGCCGAGGCCCTGCTGACCCCGGCTGAGGTCGCCACGATGTTCCGCGTCGACCCCAAGACGGTCACGCGCTGGGCGAAGGCCGGCAAGCTCACGTCGATCCGCACGCTCGGCGGGCACCGCCGTTACCGCGAGGCCGAGGTTCGCGCCCTGCTGGCGGGTATCCCCCAGCAGCGCAGCGAGTCCTGATCGCGCGGCGAAACGGGCTCTACCGGGCGTTTCGGGTCCCCAAACCCGTTCCGCCCCGCTTCACAGCTTCATATTCGACGTCGGCCGCCTGCCCCAACAGGCGTCCCTGCCGCAAGTCTTGGGTACGTCATTGGCCGCGCTGGACTCCGCCGGGTCCAGCGCGGTTTTTTGTTGCCCGGACGCCCGCACGCCCCGCCTGCCCCGTGCGCCTGCCCCGTACGCCTGCCCCGTGCGCCCGCCTCCGTGCGCGGCCGCCGGTAGTCCCCGCTCCCGTGCGGGTGTGCGGAAGTGTGCGGATCGCGCTCCGGGGCCGGTGGTCCGCGGGGGTTGGCGTGGCAAAGTGTGCGGTCATGCCGGGGGAGTATTCACCTCCCCGTATGACGGTGCAATTGCACATATTAAATTGACCCCATGTAGGCGCGGGTTAAGTCCGACCTGTCCGCAAAGAAATTCCGTGACACCCGTCACACATCGAACTTCTTGTCGCGTCCGCACACTGTGCGTTAGTGGGGTGGGGCCTCCCTCCGCCCGCTGTCCGCCCATGCGACGGCGTGGGAGAACACCTATCAGCTCTCACCCGCTGTGGGGCCTTCTCGCGTCGCGATATCACTCGTTGGGGGGACTTTCGTGCCCGTGCGGCTCCCGGGCGCTCCCAGGGGCGCTCAGCGGCCGTCAGGGCCCGCTTACGGACTACTCGCGCGTAAGGCGACGGGTCAAGGCAAGACTTGGTCAGTCGAGGGCAAGGGGCGGTCAACTACCCGCGTCCGGCTGGGCGCACGCGAAAGGCCCGCCACCGAGGTGACGGGCCTTTCGCGTATCTACTGCGGTCCTGACGGGATTTGAACCCGCGGCCTCCACCTTGACAGGGTGGCGAGCACTCCAAACTGCTCCACAGGACCAGAAGCGGCGCCTTCGCGGTGGTCCACCGCGCTGGGCTGCGAGAAGGACTCTACAGCAGCCCCGGGGTCCTGGTCGAACTCGCTGTCCGTGAGTGCCCGATCACGGCGCCGCCGCGTCGATCGCCTTCACGATCCTCTTGTCCGAGACCGGGTACGCCGTGCCCAGCGCGTGCGCGAAGTAGCTGACCCGCAGCTCCTCGACCATCCACCGGATGTCCCGCGCCTCCCGCGGCACCGGCCGCCCCTTCGGGAACTGCTCCAGCAGCCACAGGTACTCGTCCCGCATCTCGCGGACCTTCTCCATCCGCGTCGTGTCCCGCTGCGCGTTCGCCGGCATCTGCTGCAAACGCCGGTCCACGGCCCGCAGATACCGCAGCAGATCGGAGAGCCGCATCAGGCCCGCCTCCGTCACGAAGCCCGGGTGCACGAGCCCGTCGAGCTGTTCGCGCACATCCGCCAGGTTCGCGAGCAGCGCGGGGGAACGGGTGCTTTTCAGCCGTCTTTCGCACGCCTGCCAGGCGGCGACGACCTGCTGCACGGCGGCCACCGCGTTGACGGTCGTGTCCACGATCCCGGCCCGGACGAACTCGTACAGCTTCCGGTACCCCGCCTCGTCCCACGCCGGGCCGCCCGCGCGCTCGACGAGCCGGTCCGCCGCGGCCGTCGCGCAGTCCGCGAAGAGCGCCTGCATCGAGCCGTGCGGGTTCGCGGAGAGGGCGAGCTTCTGCGGGTTGGTCAGCTTGTCCTGCGCGAACTTCGCCGGATTCACCGGGATGTTGCGCAGGATGAGCCGCCGCGTCCCGCGCCACATCGCCGCGCGCTGCTCCTCCTCGCTGTCGAAGAGCCGCACCCCCACCGTGTCGCCCTCGTCCACGAGCGCCGGGTACGCCTTCACCGGCTGCCCGCCGCGCCGCGTCTCGAAGACCTTGCTCAGCGTCCCGAGGTCCCCCCAGTCCGTGAGCCCCTTCCGCTCGACCGAGGCCTGCCCCGTACGCTCCGCGCTCGCCGCCGCCGCGCGCGAGAGCGCCTGCCGCGCCTTGGGCCGCAAGCGGTCGCGCAGCGCGTCGAGGTCCTTGTCCTCGGCGAGGTTGCGGCGCCGCTCGTCGACGATCCGGAACGTGATCTTGAGATGGTCCGGCACCTTCGCGACGTCGAAGTCCTCCGCCGTCAGCGGCACTCCGACCATCTGCTGAAGGCCCTTCGCGAGCGCCGTCGTCAGTGGCACGCTTCGCGGGCTCGCCTGCGCGAGGAAGCGCTGCGCGAAGTTGGGGGCCGGAACGTAGTTGCGGCGGATCGGCTTCGGCAGCGAGCGGATCAGCTCGGTGACCAGGTCCTCGCGCAGCCCCGGGATCTGCCAGTCGAAGCCCTCGGAGGTCACCTGGTTGAGCACCTGGAGCGGCACGTGCACCGTCACGCCGTCCGCGTCCGCGCCCGGCTCGAACTGGTACGTCACCCGGAAGTCGAGCGGCCCCTGCCGCCACCGGTCCGGGTAGTCGTCCTTCGTGATGCCCCGCGCCGCCTCCGTGAGCAGCATCGAGCGCTCGAAGTCGAGGAGTTCGGGCTCCTCCTGCCGCTTGCGCTTCCACCACGAGTCGAAGTGCGCGCCCGAGACGACGTGCGCGGGCACCCGCTCGTCGTAGAAGTCGTACAGCGCCTCGTCGTCCACGACGATGCCGCGCCTGCGCGCCCGGTGCTCCAGCTCCTCGACCTCGGTGAGCAGCCGCCTGTTGTCCGCGAAGAACTTGTGGTGCGTACGCCAGTCGCCCTCCACCAGCGCGTTGCGGATGAACAGCTCGCGCGAGACCTCCGGGTCGATCCGCCCGTAGTTCACCTTGCGCTGCGCGGCGAGCGTCACGCCGTACAGCGTCACCTTCTCGTACGCCATCACGGCCGCCTGGTCCTTCTCCCAGTGCGGTTCGCTGTACGTGCGTTTCACGAGGTGCGCGCCGAGCCGCTCGGCCCACTCCGGCTCGATCCGCGCGTTGACGCGCGCCCACAGCCGCGAGGTCTCCACCAGTTCGGCGCTCATCACGTACCGCGGCGGCTTCTTGAAGAGCGCCGAGCCGGGGAAGACCGCGAACTTCGCGCCCCGCGCGCCGAGGTACTCGTTGCCGCCGCCCCGGCGCTTCTCCTTCTGCGCCGGGTCCTTCGCCGCGGACTCCTTCACGTCCTTCATACCGATGTGCGAGAGCAGCCCCGCGAGGAGCGAGACGTGCACCTGCTCGGGCGGCGAGTCGTCCGTGTTGATGTTCAGGCCGAGCTGCTGCGCCACGGAGCGCACCTGCGCGTAGATGTCCTGCCACTCCCTGATCCGCAGGTAGTTCAGGAACTCGTTCCTGCACATCCGGCGGAAGGCGGAGGACGAGAGCGCCCGCTGCTGCTCGCGGATGTACGTCCACAGGTTGAGGAAGGCGAGGAAGTCGCTCGACTCGTCCTTGAAGCGCGCGTGGAACTGGTCGGCCTGCGCCTGCTTCTCGCTCGGCCGCTCGCGCGGGTCCTGGAGCGAGAGCGCCGCCGCGACCACCATGACCTCGCGCACGCACCCGTTGCGGTCCGCCTCCAGGACCATCCGCGCGAGGCGCGGGTCCACGGGGAGCTGCGCGAGCCTGCGGCCCGTCTGCGTGAGCCGCTTGCGCTGGTCCTTCTGCTCGGGGTGGAGCGCGCCGAGCTCCTGGAGGAGTTGCACGCCGTCGCGGATGTTGCGGTGGTCCGGCGGGTCGATGAAGGGGAACTTCTCGATCTCGCCGAGCCCGGCCGAGGTCATCTGGAGGATGACGGACGCGAGGTTCGTCCGGAGGATCTCCGCGTCCGTGAACTCGGGGCGCGCCTCGAAGTCCTCCTCCGAGTACAGCCGGACGCAGATGCCGTCCGAGGTGCGCCCGCAGCGGCCCTTGCGCTGGTTCGCGCTCGCCTGCGAGATCGCCTCGATGGGCAGCCGCTGCACCTTGGTGCGGGAGCTGTAGCGCGAGATGCGCGCCGTGCCCGGGTCGATCACGTACTTGATGCCGGGCACCGTGAGGCTCGTCTCGGCGACGTTCGTCGCGAGGACGATACGGCGCGCGCTGTCCCCGGGGGCCCGCTTGAAGACACGGTTCTGCTCCGCGTGCGAGAGCCGCGCGTAGAGCGGCAGGACCTCGGTGAACGGGAACTTCCTCTTCTCCAGCGCGTCCGCCGTGTCCCTGATCTCGCGCTCCCCGGAGAGGAACACGAGGATGTCGCCGCTCGGCTCGCGCCGCAGCTCCTCGACGGCGTCGATGATCGCCGTGGTCTGGTCGCGGTCCGGTTCCTCGCTGTCCTCCGCGAGCAGCGGCCGGTACCGCACCTCGACGGGGTACGTACGGCCCGAGACCTCGACGATCGGGGCGTCGCCGAAGTGCCGCGAGAAGCGCTCCGGGTCGATCGTCGCCGAGGTGATGATCACCTTCAGGTCGGGGCGGCGGGGGAGGAGCTGGGCGAGGTAGCCGAGGAGGAAGTCGATGTTGAGGCTGCGCTCGTGCGCCTCGTCGATGATGATCGTGTCGTACGCGCGCAGCTCGCGGTCCGTCTGGATCTCGGCGAGCAGGATGCCGTCCGTCATCAGCTTGACGTACGTCTGGCGGCTGACCTGGTCGGTGAACCGGACCTTCCAGCCGACCGCCTCGCCGAGCGGAGTGTCCAGCTCGCTCGCGACGCGCTCGGCGACCGTACGGGCCGCGAGCCGGCGCGGCTGCGTGTGGCCGATCATGCCGCGCACGCCGCGCCCCAGCTCCAGGCAGATCTTCGGGATCTGCGTCGTCTTGCCCGAGCCGGTCTCGCCCGCGACGATCACGACCTGGTGCTCGCGGATCGCGTCCGCGATGTCGTCCTTCTTCGCGCTGACCGGGAGCTGCGGCGGGTAGCTGACCTCGGGGACGTGCGCGGCACGTTCGGCCAGGCGCTCCTCGGCCTTCGTGATCTCCGTCTCGATCTCGGCGAGTACGGCGCTGCGGGCCTCCGGCTTGCGCACCCGGCGGGTGCCCTCGAGCCTGCGGCCGAGCCGCTGGGCGTCGCGCGGGGCGAGGAGTGCGAGTCGGGGCGCGAGGTCCGCGCTGGTGGGGGCGGGGGCAGGCGAAGTGGACATACGTACTCCAGGATCGCACCAGTGGCACCGACGCGGCGAGGGGATTTTCCCCGGCCCCGGTCCGCCTGGCGGGCGGCCGTACACGCCAGCGAGCCCCCCGTCCGGGAACGGGGGGCTCGTGCGGCGGTGGCTGGGGCCGGGATCGAACCGGCGACCTATCGCTTTTCAGGCGATCGCTCGTACCAACTGAGCTACCCAGCCACGACCCTCGCGGGTCAGCGGTCCTGACGGGATTTGAACCCGCGGCCTCCACCTTGACAGGGTGGCGAGCACTCCAAACTGCTCCACAGGACCTCGCGTACGTTTCCGTACGGTGAAACGTGCCCCCAACGGGATTCGAACCCGTGCTACCGCCTTGAAAGGGCGGCGTCCTGGGCCACTAGACGATGAGGGCTAATTGGCCCGCCTGGGCGCTTCGCAGCGCGTCGGGGACGTGAGAAGCATATGGGATGGGGGGAGGGTTCGCCAAAACGGTTTCCCGGCGGGAGGGAACCGGGGGCGGACGGGGGCCGGAGCGAGGGTCTGACCAGGGGCGGGATCAGGGGGTCGTGGGGTCGCTGTCCGCCGGGCCCGGGCTCGCGCCCGGCTGGTTCTCCTCCGCGATGTGGCGGCTGACCTCGGCGCTGCTGAGGCCGAGGCCGCCGAGGGTGATCTCGTCCCAGGCCTGGACCCGGTGGGTGTCCTTGTCGAGGTACAGGACCGAGGTCTGGACCGGGTCCGGGTGCTCGCCCTCGACCGCGCGCAGTCCGCTGCCGCCCGTCGAGCCCTCGATCCGCAGCCGGGTGCCGCCCGGCAGGATCTCCTGCTCCCTGTGGTGCAGGTGCCCCGCGAGCGCGAGCGGCACCGCGCCGTCCGTCTCGCGCGCCGCGTTCGGGTCGTGCGCGACCGCGATGTCCACCGGCTCCTGCCGCTGGCGGATCTCGTAGGCGAGCTTGATGCCGGCCGCCCTCTCGGCCGCCTTGCCGCCGCGCTCCGCCGTGCGGTCGGGCGTGTACTGCGGGTCGCCCGTGCCCGCGATGCGCAGCCCGGCGACTGTCACCACGCGCCCCTCGTCGAGCACGCGGACGTTCTTGAAGCGCTTCGTGTCGCCGAGGTACTTCTGCGTCGTCGCCGAGTCGTGGTTGCCGCGCACCCACACGTACGGGGCGCCGAGGTCGGCGACCGGGTCGAGGAAGCCGTTCTCGGCGGCGCTGCCGTGGTCCATCGTGTCGCCCGAGTCGATGATCACGTCGATGTCGTACTGCTTCACGAGCGAGGCCACGATGGTCCAGGCCGCCGGATTGAGGTGGATGTCCGAGACGTGCAGGACGCGGACGGTGGAGGGGTCGGGCTGGTACGCGGGGAGCGTCGACGTCACGTCGTACAGCTTGGTGACGTTGGTGACGAGCCGGGCCAGCTCCTGCGAGTAGACGTCGAACTCCGTGACGATGCTGCGCGCGTCCCCCACGACGGCCGGGGCGCTGCTCAACAGCCCGGAGAAGCGCGGCTCCAGGACCGATTTCGGGTTCCACGTCGCCCACGCGGTGCCGCCCGACGCGGCGAGCAGCGCGAGCGCGAGTCCGCTCGCGAGGAGCGCCGGGCGCGGTCGGCGGTAGACGACGAGGCCGAGCGCGGCGGCCCCGGTCACGACCGCGACGCACGACCGTACGCCCAGCTCGACGGCCCCGTGCCGGACGTCGCGCGCCACCTCGTCCTGGAGCCCGCTCAGCCGCTCGGGGTGCGCGACGAGCGCCTGGGCGCGGACGGGATCGAGCCGGTCGACGTCGACGTCGAGGCGGACGGGGGCGCGGTGGCTGTCGAGCGAGAGCGCGCCGAGCGGCGAGACGTCGACGCGGGTTCCGCCGGTGGTGGAGGGCGTGAGCGCCATGCGGGTGTCCATGGGGCCGACGGGGACCTTGACGGTGCCGACCACGAGGAGGCCGAGCCAGGCGCCGACCAGAGTGACGACGACGAGGGCGAGGGCGCGCAGCCAGCGGCGGGCGGGTGGCGCGGGGGCGAGGGGAGTGGCGAGCGGGGGGAGGGCGCTGGTGCGGGGACCGGTGCGGGCCCGAGCGCGGGGGACGCCGGCGCGGGGCTCGGGGGCGCGGGGCTTGCGGGAGCGCGGGGTCGGAGGTCTGCGGGCGGGCGGTATCCGGTCGGGCGCCATGGGGGTGCTCTGCCCACGGGGGGCGGCCGGGATACGTGGGAGCGGCGGCGGGAAAGGGGGTCTCGCAGGTGGGTGAGTACTCACTCACCCCGGCCCGATAAGCGGACCGCCGTCAGCCGAGGGGCGGGGAATTCAGCGGGAAGGGTGTGTGGGGGGAGGGTTTGAAAGGAGTTATCCACAGATTCGCTGGATTGGTCAGGGGGGCGGTTGCGGATGCGGAAGACTTGTTATTGGGGTCGCCCCCCTGGGAGGGCGGGGGTGTGTCCCCCTCCTCCCGCGCCCGGAACGGAACCCCGCCTCCCCCCGCCCGAACGCAACCGCCTCCCCCCGTCACCCCCACCCCAGCTCATGCAAGCGCTCATCATCAATCCCGAAGTGGTGCGCCACCTCGTGCACCACCGTCACCGCGACCTCCTCCACGACCTCCTCCTCGGAGGCGCAGTACCGCAGCGTCGGCCCCCGGTAGACGGAGATCCGGTCGGGGAGCACACCCGCGTACCACTCGCCGCGCTCGGTCAGCGGCGTGCCCTCGTAGAGGCCGAGCAGCTCGGGATCGTCGGCGGGCGGCTCGTCCTCGACGAAGACGGCGACGTTGTCCATCACCCGGGTCAGCTCGGGCGGGATCGTGTCGAGCGCCTCGGCGACCAGTTCCTCGAAGCGGTCCTCGCTCATCTCCAGCACGCCGCCATTGTGCGGGACGCGCGCCCGCCGTGTCCTGTGCGGCCCCGGGGGAGTTGGGCACGGCGTACCCGCCGTCCCGCGCCACCGGAGGTCCTTCCGTGCGCCACTTCCCCGTCCCCCTGCGGCTCGCCGCCGTGCTCGCCGCGACCCTCGCCGGGACCGGCTGCATGAACGTCGGTGAGGACCCGGCCGGCTCGGCGAGCTCCGGCGCCACCGCGGGCGTCGCCCACGAGTCGCCGGACGGCGGCGGTACGGGCACGCTGCGCGCCGTACCGCAGAGCGGCGCGGTGCCCGGCGCCGCCGAGCCGGACGGCGCGCGGCCGGGAGCCTCCGGCAGCCCCTCCACGACCTCCGCCCACCCCGGCGCCAAGGACCGGACGAGGCCCCACGAGGACCGCCCCGGCCACCACCCGTCGAAGCCCGCCGCCTCCCGCCCCGAGCACCCGGAGCACCCCGACCGCCCCGGCCGCCCCACCCCGCCCACGCGCCCCGCCCCCACCGGCCGCCCGAGCACCCCCGCCGACCCCACCCCCACCAGGACCAGGCCCCCCGCACCCCCCACGTCCGCCCCCACCACCCCCGAGCCGACCGACACGCCCGAAGAACCACCCGCGAGCGACCCCGGCGAGGACGGGGACGCGGCCCGGACCCACCAGCGCGAGCAGCGCGCGCCGGATCAGTCCGCCGCGCGGGAACAAGACGGCGGCACCGCGCGTTCGGACCAGCAGACGCCCGCGTCCTAGGCGATCCTCAGTCCCGTACGACGTGCCCGGCGAGACCCGCCGCGGTCCTTCGCCCCCTACCCGTACGAGCCGAGGACTCAGGCGTTCCGCAAAGCTCATGGCCTTGCCCTCGTACCCCGTTGACCGGCTGGTTTGCCAGTGGGTGAGCGTGGTGCGTATGGTGGCAGATCGTTCATCCGCTGTTCGTTTTTCATCCCTGTGCCCGGCGCCGATCTAAGAGCGCCGCGTGTGGCGCGTACCTTCCTTGCCGTAGCTGGATCGCACTGAGGCGGTCGTCTGCGCGTACACGGAGCTGGGGCACGTGCCGAGACTCCGGAAGGTTTCGCGTTTCACATGTCTGTTTCCACGTCCGATCACTCCGTCGTGCCCGCGTCCGAGCAGGCGCCCGCCGACACCACCCCCGAGCTGACCGCTCCCGCGCAGCCGACCGCCGAGACCATTGACGCGGTGGACGCCGCCGGGACCGACGCCGTCGCCGAGAGCGCGCCGGCCGCCGAGGCGGACGAGGCCCCCGAGGCCCCCGCCGAGAAGGTCCCCGGCTTCGCCGACCTGGGCCTGCCCGAGAACATCGTCCGCAAGCTCGCGCAGAACGGTGTGACCAGCCCGTTCCCGATCCAGGCCGCGACGATCCCCGACGCGCTCGCCGGCAAGGACATCCTCGGCCGCGGCCGCACCGGCTCCGGCAAGACCCTCTCCTTCGGTCTGCCGCTCCTCGCGTCCCTCGCGGGCGGCTTCACCGACAAGAAGAAGCCGCGCGGCATCATCCTCACGCCGACCCGCGAGCTGGCGATGCAGGTCGCCGACGCACTCCAGCCCTACGGCGACGTCCTCGACCTGCGCATGAAGGTCGTCTGCGGCGGTACGTCCATGGGCAACCAGATCTACGCCCTGGAGCGCGGCGTCGACATCCTCGTCGCCACCCCGGGCCGCCTGCGCGACCTCATCAACCGCGGCGCCTGCTCCCTGGAGAAGGTGCGGATCGCGATCCTCGACGAGGCCGACCAGATGGCCGACCTCGGCTTCATGCCCGAGGTCACCGAGCTGCTCGACCAGGTCCCGGCCGGCGGCCAGCGGATGCTCTTCTCCGCGACGCTGGAGAACGAGATCGACGCGCTCGTCAAGCGCTACCTCGTCAACCCGGTCGCCCACGAGGTCGACGCCGCCCAGGGCGCCGTCACCACCATGAGTCACCACATCCTCATCGTGAAGCCGCGCGACAAGGCCCCCGTCACCGCCGCGATCGCCTCCCGCAAGGGCCGCACGATCATCTTCGTCCGCACCCAGCTCGGCGCCGACCGCGTCGCCGAGCAGCTGCGCGACGCGGGCGTGAAGGCCGACGCGCTGCACGGCGGCATGACCCAGGGCGCGCGCACCCGCGTCCTCGCCGACTTCAAGGACGGCTACGTCAACGCCCTCGTCGCCACCGACGTCGCCGCGCGCGGCATCCACGTCGACGGCATCGACCTCGTCCTCAACGTCGACCCGGCGGGCGACCACAAGGACTACCTGCACCGCTCGGGCCGCACCGCCCGCGCCGGTCGGTCCGGCACCGTCGTCTCGCTCTCGCTGCCGCACCAGCGCCGCCAGATCTTCCGCCTCATGGAGGACGCGGGCGTCGACGCCGCGCGCCACCAGATCGGCAGCGCCGTCTTCGACGCCGAGCTGGCCGAGATCACCGGGGCCCGCTCGATGACCGAGGTCCAGGCCGAGTCGGCGGGCCAGTCCGCCAAGCAGGCCGAGCGCGAGGTCGAGGACCTCAGCCGCGAGCTGGAGCGCGCCAAGCGCCGCGCCAGCGAGTACCGCGCCGAGGCCGACCGCCTCGTGGCCCGCGCCGCCCGCGAACGCGGCGAGGAGCCCCCGGCCCCGACCGCCGAAGGCACCGAGTCCGTCGCGGAGCAGACGGCCGCAGGTACGGAGCCGGCCCCCGTGGCCGCCGCCGAGCCCGCGCCCGTCGCCGAGCGCCGCCCGTACGACCGCGACCGCGACGAGCGGCCCTCGTACCGGGGCAACGACCGGCGCGACGACCGCCGCGACCGGGACGACCGTCCCTCCTTCCGCCGCGACAACGACCGTCGTGACGACCGCGGCGGGCGCGGCTTCGAGCGTCGCGAGGACCGGGGCGGCTTCGGCGGCCGTGGCGGCGAGCGCGAGCACCGCTCGTACGACCGTCGTGACGACCGCGGCGGCCGGGGCTTCGAGCGCCGTGACGACCGGGGTGGCCGCGGCTTCGACCGCGACCGCCGCGACGACCGCCGCGACGGCGACCGTCCCGCGTTCCGCCGCGACGACCGCCCCGGTTTCCGCCGGGACAACGACCGTCGTGACGACCGCGGCGGGCGTGGCTTCGAGCGCCGTGACGACCGCGGCGGGCGCGGCTTCGACCGCGAGCGCGGCGGCCAGCGCGACGCGGGCCGCCCGCAGCACCGCGGCGGCGGCGACCGCCCGTACAACCGCGACCACCGCGGCACCGGCGACCGCCCCTACGGCCGTCGTGACGACCGGGGCGCGGGCAGCTCGTTCGCCCCGCGCCGCGACGACAAGCCGCGCTGGAAGCGCAACGGCTGAGTAAGGCCATGACCGAGGGCCCGTACGGAACTTCCGTACGGGCCCTCGGCGATTCCCGCTCCCCGCAAGGGGGTTGACCGGCCCGCGTGCGGGGCATCGCTGCGCACATGACAAATACAGCAGCGAGTGGCGAGAAACCGCCCCCACAATCCGGGACCGCGGCCGACGCGTCCTCCGACGAGGCGCGCCTCGCCGAACTCGGCTACCCGCAGGTCCTCGCCCGCCGCATGTCCGCGTTCTCGAACTACGCGGTGTCCTTCACGATCATCTCGGTCCTCTCCGGCTGCCTGACCCTCTACCTCTTCGGCATGAACACGGGCGGCCCCGCGCTCATCACGTGGGGCTGGGTCGCGGTCGGCGCGATGACGCTGCTCGTGGGGCTCGCGATGGCGGAGATCTGTTCGGCGTACCCGACCTCGGCGGGGCTGTACTTCTGGGCGCACCGGCTCGCCCCCGAGCGCTCGGCCGCCGCCTGGGCGTGGTTCACCGGCTGGTTCAACGTGCTCGGGCAGGTGGCCGTGACGGCGGGCATCGACTTCGGCGCGGCGAACTTCCTCGCCGCGTACCTGAACCTGGAGTTCGGCTTCGGGGTCACCCCCGGTCGCACGATCCTCCTCTTCGCGGCGATCCTCGTCCTGCACGGCCTCCTCAACACCTTCGGCGTCCGCATCGTCGGCCTGCTCAACAACGTCAGCGTGTGGTGGCACGTCGCGGGCGTCGCCGTCATCGTCGGGGCGCTCGCGCTCGTCCCCGATCACCATCAGTCGACTTCGTACGTCTTCACGCACTTCGAGAACCACACGGGCTTCGGGAGCGGCGCGTACGTCGTCCTGATCGGGCTGCTCATGGCGCAGTACACCTTCACCGGCTACGACGCCTCCGCGCACATGACCGAGGAGACGCACGACGCGGCGACGGCGGGCCCGAAGGGCATCGTGCGGTCGATCTGGACCTCGTGGATCGCCGGTTTCGTGCTGCTGCTCGGCTTCACGTACGCGATCCAGTCGTACGAGAGCGCCAGGAACTCGCCCACCGGCGCGCCGCCCGCGCAGATCCTCCTGGACGCGGTCGGCGCGACGGGCGGCAAGCTCCTGCTCCTCGTCGTGATCGGCGCGCAACTCTTCTGCGGCATGGCCTCGGTGACCGCCAACAGCCGCATGATCTACGCCTTCTCGCGCGACAACGCCCTCCCGTTCTCGCGCCTGTGGCGCACGGTGAGCCCCCGTACCCGCACCCCCGTCGCGGCGGTCTGGCTCGCGGCGCTCGGCGCGCTCGTCCTCGGACTCCCGTACCTGATCAACGAGACGGCGTACGCGGCCGTGACCTCGATCGCCGTGATCGGCCTCTACATCGCCTACGTCGTCCCGACCCTCCTGCGCCTGCGCCGCGGCGACGACTTCGCGCGCGGCCCCTGGCACCTGGGCCGCTGGTCCCGCCCGATCGGCGTCGCGGCGGTGACGTGGGTCGTGGTGATCACGATCCTGTTCATGCTCCCGCAGGTGTCCCCGGTGACGGTAGAGACCTTCAACTACGCCCCGGTCGCCGTCCTGGTGGTCCTGGGCTTCGCGGCGACGTGGTGGTTCGCCTCGGCACGGAAGTGGTTCCTGCGGACGAGGGGACCGACGGCGGAGGACTGAGACGTACGTACGGAAGCGGGGCGCCCCCACGCCCCGCCACCACCCCAGGACCGCCTACCGAATCGGCCTCGCGCGGTCGGGGGGCTATGCTCGGGGGAGCACCACTGGGACCGTTAGCTCAATTGGCAGAGCAGTGGACTTTTAATCCATTGGTTGTGGGTTCGAGTCCCACACGGTCTACGCGCATACGCCCCAGGTCAGGGACTCCCGGCCTGGGGCGTTCGGCGTTTCGGAGGGGGTGTGGGAGGGCGGCCCGTGCCGGGGTGCCTCGGGGCGCGGACGGGGGCCGTGCCGGGGCGTCTCGGGGCGGGCGGGCCGCGGGATGGGCTGGGGGGTGGGTGGGTTTTGGCCAATGGTGTGGGGTGGGTTGCCGGGGTGGGGTGGGGTTCGTACGGTTCCGGACTGAGGTGGTCGGGAGCGCTCCCAGTGAGCCCCGGCCTCGCCTCGCACGACGGGCCCCCACGGCCCTCCCCCCACGTTGTCCGAGGGAAGGAACCCTCCATGCACATCACTCTTCGTCCCCGTCCGGCCGGGAAGGGGCGGGCCTTGGCCGCCGCGCTCGTGCTCGCCGCCGGGTCGCTCACCGCCGTCGCGGCCGCGGGCGGGTCCGCCGTCGCCGACGCGCAGACCTGCGAGCAGTTCGGCAGTGTGCCCACTCCCGGCGGGTACATCGTGCAGAACAACGCCTGGGGCACGACCGCCCCCCAGTGCGTCGACCAGTCGGGCAACGGCTTCACGCTGAGCCGCGCCGACGGCTCCGTCCCGACGAACGGCGCCCCGAAGTCGTACCCGTCGATCTACGCGGGCTGCCACTACACCAACTGCTCGCCCGGCACCGTACTGCCCAAGCAGGTGAACGCGATCGGCAGCGCGCCGAGCCGGATCGCGTACCGCTACACGGACGGCGCGGTCTACGACGCCGCGTACGACATCTGGCTCGACCCGGAGCCGAGGACGGACGGTGTGAACCGCACCGAGATCATGATCTGGCTCAACAAGGTCGGGCCGGTCCAGCCCATCGGTTCCAAGACCGGCAACACGACGATCGCCGGGCAGAACTGGGACGTGTGGAAGGGTAACAACGGCTCCAACGACGTCGTTTCGTACGTCGCGCCCGGCGCGCTCGGGAGTCTCGACTTCGATGTGAAGGACTTCGTGAACGGCGCCATCGCGGAGGGGCTGGCCACACCGGACTGGTATCTCACCAGCGTCCAGGCCGGGTTCGAGCCGTGGGAGAACGGCGCGGGCCTCGCGGTGACGGACTTCTCGTTCAGCGTGGGGTGAGAGGCGGCCCGCCGGGGGTGCACGGCTGAGGTGACGGCTACGGCCGGTCCGGGGTGGCCGGTTGCCCGGATCGGGCGTCGCCCTGTCAGGAACCGGGCGGGCCTCGCGTCACACGGCGCGGACGAAGGTCCTCGCGCCGTTGTGATAGTCGATGGTCAGGCCGGCGGTGGTGGGCCAGGAGGTGACCGTGGCGATCTCGGGATGTGCCGCCGCGGTGAGGGTGGCGGCGAGCCATGCGGCGGCGGGGGCCGTGTCGGGCGGGGGAGGGCCCTCGGTGAGGGCGCCGGTGGTCGCCGGGGCGGGGGTGTCGTGTTTCTCGGCGGGGGAGAGCTGGCCGATCAGGTGCCAGCGGTCCTCGCCATTGGCGCGCGGGATCACCACGCCGAAGGGGTACTTCTTCTCGCCCGTCTCCTCGAAGGTCCGGGCGGTGGGCAGCAGTTCCTTCAGGAATATCTGGAGTTGTTCCGGTCGCATGCGCAAGTCCCCTGTCTCGGTGGCCCCTCGGGGTCAACGAGGCAGGAGGTCGCGCGTTGCGGTCAGGGACGGGCGGCCCAGATCTGGCGGGTCGTGCGGACGGTCAAGTCCCGTCGTGGGATGAGGATTTCGGGGGCGATGAGGGCGTCCAGGGCCTTCAGGTCCTCGGGGGGCAGGCCCTCGGCGACCGTCGTGCGCAGGCGGGTCAGGCCGGCCAGGGCGTAGCGGGCGATCGCCGGGTTCCCGGGGTCCTCGATCCGTACGTCCAGGGTGCGTTCGCCCGCGATCGTGAAGCCCGCCGCCGTCAGTTTCGGTCCCCACTCGGCGCCCCGGTGCGGGACGTGCTCGGCGTGGAAGCGGTCGCTCGCGGTGTGCGCGCGCTCTTCGAGGGCCGCTTCCTCCCCGGCGGGCAGGAAGCGGGGGAAGCCGGAGAGTTCGAGCAGGGCGAACAGGCCGGTGGGGGAGAGGAGTTCGCGGACGTGGCGAAGGGCCTGGTCCGGGTCGGCCATGTGGTGCATGGAGGCGGAGGCCCAGACCAGGTCGGGGGTGCCGAGCTCGGGCCAGGTGGCCGCGTCCAGGTCGGCCTGGACCGTGCGTACGCGCCCCTCCAGGCCCGCCGCGCACGCCTTCTCGCGCAGCCGCTGGAGGTGCGGCGCGGAGGTGTCGACGGCCGTGACGTGCGCCTCGGGGAAACGGTCGAGGAGCGCGAAGGTCCCCGCGCCCGTGCCGGAGCCGAGGTCCACGATGTGGCGCGGAGCGGCGGTCAGCGGCAGCCAGTCCGTGAGCGAGGCGATGTGCGAGGCGAGGACCTCGGCGTCGAGGTCGAGGACCTCGGCCTGGAGGGCGGAGAGGTCGGGGGAGGTGTGGTGGTGGGGTTCGTGGGTGCGGTGGTCGGGCTCGTGGGTGTGGTGTGCGTGGGACATGCCCTCCACGGTACGGAAGATATGCGTGCGAGGCCCGGGCTCTGGCCTCTCGCGCAAGAGCGTGGCCCGTTCCGGTGCCGAAGGCGCAAGGCGGGAGGGGCGGCGGGGTGGGGCGCGCGTGCGCGGGGTCGCGTGTGAGCGGTACGGGCCGGGGCGCGCGGGGTCGCGCGTCAGCGCTCCGTACGGGCGGTGCCCCCGGTCCCGTCCCCCCGCTGGTGTCCCCGCCGCGCGTCCCTGTCGAAGATGCCGAGGATCTCGCAGGGACCCGACTCCGTGCCGATCGCGTGCGGGAGCATCGTGGGGAACTCGGCCGACTGGTTGGTCTCGACGCGGAAGCGCCGGTGGCCGAGAAGCAGCGTCGCCGTGCCCGAGAGGACGACGAGCCACTCGCGGCCCGGGTGCGCGCGCAGCTTCGACGGCTTCTCCGGCGGCGGCTCCGTGATGCGCTGCCGTACGACCGTCAGTCCCGGGTCGGCCTTCACCGGCCAGCGCAGCTGGCCGCGCGCGCCGTCGATCACCGGGTTGGTCACGACGTCGTCGGACGCCGTCTCGACAAGCTGGTCGAGGCTCGTGTCGAGAGCGCGGGCGAGGGTCACGAGGCTGTCGAGCGCCAGGCGTCGTTGACCGTTCTCGATCCGGCTCAGCGTGGACTGGCTGAGGTTCGCGCGGCGGGCCAGCTCTTCGAGCGACCAGCCCTGGGCCACCCGCAGGGCACGGACGCGTCTGCGTACGAGGCTGTCCAGGTCGTCATCGCTTTGCGTCATGGGCGAGAGGGTATGCGTCGCGGGCATCAGTGGCCGTCGCGCGCCCCTCGCGCCCCGCACACCCGACGCGCCCTTCACACTCGTCGCGCGCCCCGCACACCCGACGCGCCCCGCACACCCGACGCGCGCCCGTCGCGCCCGTTCCGCGCGTCACGCCAGCGAGAGGAAGAGCTTCTCCAGCCGGCCGCGCAGCGCGTCCCTGTCCTCCGGGGTGCGCTTGCCCTCCTCGACCTCCGTCATGCACTGCTGGAGCCCCGTCGCGATGATGGCGAAACCTGCGCGGTCGAGCGCGCGGGAGGCGGCGGCGAGCTGGGTGACGACCTCCTCGCAGTCACGTCCCTCCTCGATCATGCGGATGACGCCCGCCAGCTGCCCCTGCGCCCGCCGCAGCCGGTTGAGCACCGACTTCAGCTCCTCGGCGGCCAGTTCGAGTTCCACCATCACGACTTCCTCTCCGTACCGGGGGACGAACTCCCGGCGATACCCCCGGGGGTAAGACTACTGCGCGGACCGCGCCCGCCCGCGGCCCTGAGACTCGTGGCGTCGCCCTCAGGCTCGTAGCGCCACCGCGTCGACCAGCATGAATGCCGCGACCACGAGGAGTACGTACGCGAAGACCCGCCGCAGGAGGGGGCCCGAGAGGCGTGCGGCGAGCCGCTTGCCGTCCCGGGCGCCGAGGATCGCGGCGCCGGTGAAGGGGGCGACGACGGCCCAGTCGAGCGCGTCCGCCGTGCCGGTGCGCGCGGTGAGGGCCGTGAGCGAGTTGACGGTGATGACGAGCAGGCTCGTGCCGATCGCGCGGCGCATCGGCAGGCGCAGTACGCCCGTCAGGGCGGGTACGGCGAGGAAGCCGCCGCCCACGCCGAGCAGCCCCGTCACCGCGCCGAGGCCCGCGCCCGCGCCCGCCGCAGCGCCCGGATGCGTGCGCGTGCGCCTCGGCGTACCGGGGGCGGGGCGCAGCATCCGTACCGCCGCGAGTGCGGCGATGGCCGAGAAAGCGCAGGTCAGGGCCGGTTGTGGGAGGTGGTCCGCGAGCGTGCCCGCCGCGAAGGCGGGGGCGATGCCCGCGAGCGCGAAGAGCGCGCCCGTGCGCCACGCGACCGCCCCCTCGCGCGCGTGCCCGTAGAGCGCGGTCGCCGTCGTCGCCGTCACGATGAGGAGGCTCGCCGTCGTCGCCGCCGAGGGCGAGAAGCCGAGCAGGTAGATCAGCGCCGGTACGGCGAGGACGCTGCCGCCGCCACCGAGGCCGCCGAGCGCGAGCCCCACCACAGCGCCCGCGACGAGCGCGAGGACCGTCGTGATCACGAGACGCGGATCACGGGGAGCCGGCCGCCGCCCACGCGGTCATCCCGCCGTCGACGTCCACCGCGTCGATCCCGCGCGCGGCGAGCAGCCGCACGGCCTGTCGCGAACGGTGCCCGCCGCGGCAGATCACGACGAGCTCCTTGTCCCTCGCGGCGGGCGGGAGCGGGGCCCCGGCGGCGAGGGCGCCGAGCGGGGCGAGCACGGCGCCGGGGGCGTGTGCGGCGCGGTACTCGGGCTGCTCGCGAACATCGAGGAGGACGGTTCCGCCTTCGGTGCGAGGGGAGGTGGTGAGGGCGTGGGCCTCCGCCGGGGTGAGCCGGGGGGCGCGGGGAGTGCGGCGGAAGAGGGGCATGGTGGGGCCTTGGGGGGTGCGGGGTGCGGGGGTTGTTGGCTGAGGGGAGGTGCGAGGGGGGCGTACGAGGGTGGCGCGCCGATAGCGAGTCGGCCCGGGAGGGTCGCTCAGCCCTGTACGACCTCCAGGCCCGCCGCCGGGGCCGACGTGAAGGCGTCGTCGACCGCGACCACTTCGCGGCCCGCCGCGTCCAGGAAGGAGGCGGCGATCGCGGCACGCGTCCCGCCCGCGCAGTGCACCCACACCTCGCCCTCGGGCAATTCGGCCAGCCGGAGGGGGAGTTCGTGGACCGGGATGTGGACGGAACCCGTGATCCAGCCGTTCGCGCGCTCGGCGTCGCGGCGTACGTCGAGCACGGTGGCGCCCGGTTGCGCGGACAGCTCCGCGAAGGTGGCGCGCCGGAAGGAGCGGGGAGTCTCGCCCTCGGGGAGCCAGTCGGCGGGCCCGCCCGTCGCCGCCGCTGCCGGGCGGTCGATGCCGACCCGTACCAACTCGCGCTGCGCCGAAGCCAGTTGCTCGGGAGTCTCGGCGAGGAGCGTGACGGGCTTGCCCCAGGGGATCAACCAGGCCAGATAGGTGGCGAGTTGACCCTCGGCCTCGAAGTTCAGCGAGCCGGCGACGTGCCCGGCGGCGAAGGCGAGGCGGTGGCGCAGGTCCACGATCCACTCCCCGGCCGCGAGCCGCGCCGCGATGTCGTGCGGCGTCGCGGGAGCGGGCGGGGTGAGGTCGAGGGGGGCGGGGCCCGCCGCGTTCGCCGGGCCCATGTGCGCGTAGTAGGCGGGCACGTCGTCGAGCCCCGCGATCAGTTCGGCGACGAAGGTGTCCGCGTCGGTCGTGAGCGCGGGGTTCGCCTTCTTCTCGGCGCCGATCGTGCTCGTATCCGCACCATCCGTGCTGCCGGACGAACAGAAACTTCCGAAACCGTGCGTCGGGAGGACCGTCGTCTCGTCGGGGAGCGTGGCGGCGAGGCGGTGCGCCGAGGCGTGCTGGGCGCGGGCGAGATCCTCGGTCAGGCGCGGCTCGACGAGGTCGGGACGGCCGACCGCGCCGATCAGCAGCGAACCGCCGGTGAACGCGGCGACGGGACGCTCGCCCTCGCGCAGCACGTACGAGGTGTGGTGCGGGGTGTGCCCCGGGGTCGCCACGGCGGTCAGGCGCAGGGCCTCGGGCCCCGCCTCGTCCACCGTCACCGTGTCGCCGTCCGCGACGGGGGTACGCGCGAAGGCGACGCGGGCGGCCGCCGGGACGAGATAGCGCGCGCCGGTCGTACGCGCCAGCTCCAGGCCCCCGGAGACGTAGTCGTTGTGCACGTGCGTCTCGACGACGTACGCGATCCGCACCCCGCGCCGCGCGGCGGCCTCGATGACCTGCGCGAAGTCGCGCGGCGGGTCGATCGCGACGGCGGTGCGGGAGCCGCCGGCGAGGTAGCCGCGGTTCCCGAGGCCGGGGAGGTCGAGGGTGTCGACGAAGAACACGGGTGCTCCTTTCGGGGGCATGAATTACCCCGGGGGGTATTCATTTCACCGTAACACCTGTACCCCGGGGGGTATCCGGGTGCGGGTGCGGGTGCGGGTGCGGGTGCGGGTGCGGGTGCGGGTGCGGGTGCGGGTGCGGGGGGCCTGGCGCGGGCGCGCGTCCGTACCGCCGCGATGTGCCGCCGGGGGAGGGCGGGGGCGGGGTGGTGTGGTGGCGGTGCGCGGGTGGTGGTGTGCGGGGGTGGTGGCGGCGCTTGGCCCTGGCGCGGGTTACGGGCGCGTACGCAGTCCGTTCAGGAGCACGTCCAGGAGGTGGCGCGCCCGCGTCGGCCACTCCGACTCCTCCAGCCGCGCGAGATACGCGATGAGGACGATCACGTCGCGCGCGTCCACGTCCGCGCGGATGCTCCCGTCCGCCCGTCCCGCCGCGAGCAGGCGCTCGATCGCCTCGGTCAGGGTGCCGTGACTGCGTGCCGCGAGCGCGTTCCACGCGCGGGGCTCCAGCGCCGCGAGCACCCCCCGCTTGACCCGCGCGTACGCGGTGAGCCGGTCGAACCACCGGCCCAGCGCCTCCACCGGCGGGTACGCGGCGAGCAAGGCGTCCGCCTCGTCGACCAGTTCGGCGACATCCTGCCGGTGCACCTCGGCGAGCAACTCCTCGCGCGTCGCGAAGTGCCGGTACAGCGTGCCCTGGCCGACCCCCGCCGCCTTGGCCACCGCGTTGAGCCGCAACTCCTCCCCAGGCGCCGCCCCCGCCAGCGCGTCCCGCGCCGCCGCCACGATCCGGGCGCGGTTGCGCACCGCGTCGGAGCGGCGGCGGTCGGCGGGGAGGTGGCCGGCGGGGAGGTGGCCGGCGGCCGCCGTCTCGGGGTGCGCGGGCGGCTCGGGCTGGGGTCCGGGGTGGCCGGGGTCGGTCGGCATGGTGCTCCTGTCGGTGGCGCGCGGTGGCGCGCGGTGGGCACGGTGGCGCCTGGTGGCGCACTCACCCTCGTACGCGCGGACGAGCCCGCTCGTGGACAAGCGGACACGTGTCCAGTACGGTCCGAAGGTAAGCGGACACGTGTCCGCATCTGCTTCCGTTTCCCACCGTACGAGAGTGAGTACTCCCATGTCAGGCATCGCGGGGAAAGTCGTCGCCCTCACCGGCGCGAGCAGCGGCATCGGCGAGGCCACGGCCCGGCTCCTCGCGGCACGCGGCGCCGCCGTCGTCCTCGGTGCCCGCCGCACCGACCGCCTCGACGCACTCGCCGCCGAGATCCGAGCCGAGGGGGGCCGGGCGCTCGCGCTGCCGTCCGACGTCACCGTGCCGGCCGACCAGGAAGCGATGGTGGCGCGCGCGGTCGAGGAGTACGGGCGACTCGACGTGCTCGTCGCCAACGCCGGAGTCGCCACCGTCGGCCCCGTGGCCGGACTCGACCTCGCCGCCTGGACCGCGATGGTCGACGTCAACCTGCGTGGCGTCCTGCACGGCGTCGCCGCCGCCCTCCCCGTCTTCCGCGCCCAGGGCGAAGGCCACGTCGTCGCGACCGTCTCCACCGCCGGCCTCAAGATCGTCCCGGGCCAGGCGGTCTACGCCGCCACCAAGAACGCCGTCCGCACCTTCATGGAGGCCCTCCGCCAAGAATCCACGGACGGCACCCTGCGCACCACCACGATCTCCCCCGGCTACGTCCGCACCGAACTCAGCGACCCCCCGGGGGTCGCCGAGAACCCGCACGCGGCGATGCTCCCCTTCGCGCTCGCCCCCGAAGCGGTAGCGCGCGCCATCGCCTTCGCCATCGAACAGCCCCAGGACGTCGAGATCGGCGCCATCACGCTCCGCCCGACCGTCCAGGGCTGAAACGACCGACGGCTCGGCGGCTTCGGGGGGCGCCGCAGGGTCGCTGGGTGGCGCAGGGGCGCTGGGCCGCTTGGGGCTGTCCTGGCTGGCTGGGGCGTGGGGGCGCTCGGGCTGGGGGCTGCTCGGGCTATGGGGTCGCTTGGGTTGGTGGGTCGGTCGGGTTGTGGGGTGGGCCGGTCGGCCGGTCTGGCCGTGGGGTCGCTTGCGCTCGGGTCTTCGGGTCGCTTGCGCTCGGGTCTTCGGGCCGTTCGGGCAGTTCGGAGCCGCTCTGGCCGGTGGGGGCGCTCTGGCCGGTGGGGGCGCTCGGGCCGTGGGGGTGGCCCGGACTGTTGGTTCGCTCGCTGCTTGGGCCGCTCTGGCCGGTTGAATCGCTCTAGCCTTTGGGCCGGTCGGGCTGTTCGCCGCTTGTGGCCGCTTCGGCCGGGTGGGGGCGCTCGGGCCGGTGGGCCGGTCTGGCCGGTGGAGTCGCTTGCGATGCTCGCGCCTTCGCGCCTTCGCGCCTTCAGGCAGTTCGGGGCCGATCTGGCCGGTGGGGCCGCTTGGGCGGTGGGGGTGGCCCGGACTGTTGGTTCGCTCGCCGCTTGAGGCCGCTCTGGCCCTTGGATCGGTCGGGCCGTTCGCCCTAGTGGCCGCTTCGGCCGCGTGGGGGCGCTCGGGCCGGTGGGCCGGTCTGGCCGGTGGGGTCGCTTGCGATGCTCGGGTCGCTGGGCCGCTGGGCCGCTGGGTCGCTGGGTCGCTGGGTCGCTGGGTCGCTGGGCCGGTGGGCCGGTGGGCCGGTGGGCCGGTGGGGTCGCGTGCGAGGCTCGGGCCTTCGGGCCTTCGGGGCCGGTCTGGCCGACGGGATCGCTCGGGCCGTTGGGGCGCTCGGGCCCGCTCGGCCCCTGGCGTGGGAAACCGCAGGTGCCAGGAGAAAATCGGGCCCATCTTGCACTTGCGAGCCGATGCGCCCTAGTTTTCCGCACATGCAGTCCTACACAATTGGCCGCGCGGCGCGGCTGCTCGGGGTCAGCCCCGACACCGCACGGCGCTGGGCCGACGCCGGGCGGGTCGCCACCCACCGGGACGACTCCGGGCGCCGGCTCATCGCGGGGCGCGACCTCGCCGCGCTGTGCGTCGAGGTCGGCCAGGGCGGAGGAGGTGGGGAGGACGAGGAACCGTACACCTCCGTGCGCAACGCCTTCCCCGGCATCGTCACCGCCGTTCGCCTCGGGGACGTCGCCGCCCAGGTCGAGATCCAGGCCGGACCGCACCGGCTCGTCTCCCTGCTGACCCGCGAGGCCGTCGAGGAACTCGGCCTGGAGGTCGGCATGGAAGCCACCGCGCGCGTCAAATCCACGAACGTGCACGTGGACCGCTACTGACCCCGGTCACCGCCCGCCTTCCGTCCCCGCCTCGCCCTCCTCCTTCCTCCGCCCCCACCGTCAGGAGCCCTCCGCCATGTCCTCGCTGCCCACCGCCCGCACCCTGCGGCGCGCCACGACCGGTGTCGTCGCCTCCGCCCTCCTCGTCGGTGCTCTCACCGCTTGCGGCGACGACCACGAGACCGCCGAAAAGCGTGACCCCGGCTCCACCAGCTCCTCCAGCGCCAAGGACGTGAAGGAGTCCGAGAAGGCCGACCTCACCGTCCTCGCCGCCTCCTCGCTCACCGACGTCTTCGGCGAGGCGAAGAAGACGTACGAGAAGGAACACCCCGGTATCACCCTGAAGTTCTCCTTCGCCGGTTCCCAGGAACTCGCCGCTCAGGTCCGCCAGGGCGCCCCCGCCGACGCCATCGTCACCGCCGACACCAAGACGATGGACGGCCTCAAGGGCGAGACGGACACCCCTGCGGTCATCGCCAAGAACCGCCTTGTCATCGCGGTCGGCGACGGAAACCCGGAGAAGGTCCAGAACCTGAAGGACCTCACCGACCCCAAGCTCAAGGTCGTTCTCGCCGCGAAGGAGGTCCCGGTGGGCAACTACTCCCGCCAAGTCCTCGACAAGCAGCACCTCGAGGTCAAGGCCGTCTCCGAGGAGCCGAACGTCCGCGCCGTCCTGAGCAAGGTCCAGCTCGGCGAGGCGGACGCCGGCATCGTCTACAAGACCGACGCCGCGACCGTCCCCGACAAGGTCGACGCCATCGACATCCCCGACACGCAGAACGCCGTCGCCTCCTACCCCGCCGCAGCCCTCAAGGGCTCCAAGCACGCCGAGGCCACCGCCGACTTCCTCACCTGGCTCTCCGGCAACGAGGCCCAGAGCATCCTCCAGCACGCGGGCTTCCAGCAGCCGTGACCGACCCCGCACCCGCAAGCCCCAGCAGGCCGGACCCACCGGAGCGCTCCGGGCCGGACGCGCCGGACGTCCCGGATACCCCGGACGTCCCGGATACCCCGGATACCCCGGACGTCCCGGCCGCGCCGGATGCCCCGGCCGCGTCGGAAGCGCCGCCCGGCGCCGGTGGGGCGTCCGACGTGTCAGGCACGGACAGGGCGTCAGGCACGGACAGGGCGTCAGGCACGGAGGGCACGTCACACACGGGCGCGACGTCAGACGCGAGCGAGCCGGGACGGGCAGCGGCAGCCCCTGCGGTGCCGGAGGGGCCTGAGGCACAGGAGGGACCTGTGGTGCCGGAGGTGCCCAGCACCCTCCGTGCCCCTGTCGGCTCCGCCCGAACTCAGCCTCCCCCCTTCACCCGCGCGCCGCGCGAGGACCGTCCCGCCCCCCGCCGTCCCGCCGCGCACCCGGGCCGTCCCACCCCGCGTGACGACCGCCGCCCCCCGCACCCCGACCGTCCCACCCCGCGCGACGACCGCCACCCCCCGCACCCCCGCCGTCGCGCGCGGGGCGCCCGCCGCCGGGCCCCGCTCGTCCTCCTCGTCCCCGCTCTCCTCGGCGTAGCCCTCCTTCTGATCCCGCTCCTCGGGGTGCTGGCCCGCACCTCGTGGAGTCAGCTCGGCACCCACCTCACCAGCCCCGAGACGCTCACCGCCCTCCGTCTCTCGCTCCTCGTCTCGCTCGGTGCCCTCGGGCTCTCCCTTCTCTTCGGTGTGCCCCTCGCCTGGCTGCTCGCCCGCACCGACTTCCCCGGCAAGGCGCTCGTCCGCTCCCTCGTACTGCTGCCGATGGTGCTGCCCCCGACCGTCGGCGGCGTCGCGCTCCTGCTCGGCTTCGGGCGGCGGGGGCTGCTCGGGCCGTGGCTGGAGGACACCTTCGGGATCGTCCTGCCCTTCCACACCTCCGGCGCCGTGCTCGCCGCCGCCTTCGTCTCCATGCCCTTCCTCGTCATCAGCCTGGAAGGCACCCTCGCCGGACTCCGCCCCGGCTACGAGGAGACCGCCGCCTCGCTCGGCGCCTCCCCGTTGCGCGTCTTCCGTACCGTCACCCTCCCCCTCGTAGCCCCCGGCCTCGCCGCCGGAGCCGCCCTCACCTGGGCCCGCGCCCTCGGTGAGTTCGGCGCCACCATCACCTTCGCCGGCAATCTCCCCGGCACCACCCAGACCCTTCCGCTCCAGGTCTACCTCCTCCTCCAGGACTCCCCGGAAGCCGCCACCTCCGTCTCCTTGCTGCTCCTCGCCATCGCGATGGCCGTTCTCATCGGCCTGCGCGGACGCTGGACCGGCGCCGCCCCCAGCACCCGCACCGCCCGCTTCCGTTCCACCGCCGTCACAGAGGAAGACGTCCCGGACCCCGCCTTGGATGCCCGAAAAGCCGAACAAAGCGGCGACTTCACCCGTTGGGGTGAAGAATCGGCGGAAAGGGGTGGCGGCGATCTCATGGGGCAAGGTGCCGGCAAGCGATCTCTCGCCGCACCGCGCCCGCGTCCCCGGCTCGGCGAAGGACGCACCGCACCCGACGAGGACCTCACACCCGGTGAGGCCCGCGACACGACCGAGGAGGCCCATGACCCCCTTCCCACGTACGCGCTGCACGCGACCCTGAGCGGCTACACGAACCTCGACCTCGACGCGGACCCCGGGACCACCGTCGCCGTCGTGGGCCGCAACGGGGCGGGCAAGACGACCCTCCTGCGGGCCCTCCTCGGCCTCACCCCGCGCGCCCATGCCGAACTCCGCCTCGGCACGGACGACATCACCGCCCTGCCCCCGCACCGGCGCGGCGTCGCGTGGGTCCCACAGGACGGCGCGCTCTTTCCGCACCTCAGCGCGCTCGCCAACACCGCCTACGGCCTCCGCGCCCACGGCGTCCCGCGCGCCGAGGCCCGCCGTACCGCCCGCGTGCACCTCGACCGGCTCGGAGTCGGGCACCTCGCCCATCGTCGACCCGCCCAGCTCTCCGGCGGCCAGGCGCAACGCGTGGCCCTCGCGCGTGCCCTCGCCGTCCGCCCCCGCCTGCTCCTCCTCGACGAACCCCTCGCCGCGCTCGACCAGACCACCCGCGCCCAGGTACGGCACGCCCTGCGCCGCCACCTCGACGGCTTCGGGGGCGTCTGCCTGCTCGTCACGCACGACCCCGTCGAAGCGGTCTCGCTCGCCGACCGCGTTCTCGTGCTCGACGCGGGTCGTACGGTGCAGGACGCGCCGCCCGCCGAGGTCGCGCGCCGCCCCCGCTCCGCATGGGTCGCGCGCATGCTCGGCCGCAACGCCTGGCCGGGCACCCTGACCCCTGACGGGCTCGCCCCCGAGGCCGGGGGACACCTCGTCGTCGCACCTCCCGCCGACGCGCCCGCCCTGCCCGTCGGCACCCCCGCGCTCGCCGTCATCGCTCCCGAGTCCGTCGCACTCCACCCGAGCCGTCCGACCGGCAGCCCCCGCAACACCTACGCCTGCACCGTCACCGAGATCACCGCTCTCGGCAGCCGCCTCCGCGTCCTCCTCACCGGCCCCGACTGCCCCGACCTCGTCGCCGAGATCACCCCCGAGGCCGCCGCCGACCTCGCCCTGCGCGAAGGGACGCCCGTCTGGGCCAGTGTGAAGGCCACGGACATCACCCTCGTGGCCCTGTGAACGACGGTGGCGCGAAGCACCCCGGGAAGGGTGTACAGTTGTGTTTACCGACGCGGGGTGGAGCAGCTCGGTAGCTCGCTGGGCTCATAACCCAGAGGTCGCAGGTTCAAATCCTGTCCCCGCTACTCAGTACGAAGGCCCCGGCGCCCCTATGCGCCGGGGCCTTCGTCATGCCGGAGCGAGGCCCCGCCCGGCCGCCCTCGACTCGCGGCACCCCTCGCGCGGCGCGACCCTGGAAGAAGTACGTACGCACAAGGGGCGCGGGCGCGCGCACGGCCGGCGGGAGGCGAGCCTTGGGGCAGCGAGGAACGGGGCCGGGCGGGAGCGACAACTCTCCACGCCCCGAACACCCCACCCCCGGCCCGCCCCCCTCCGCGCCCCCCGCTCCGAAGAACCCGGATCGGGAGAGGCCCGACGGGGCTCACCCTGAACAGCCGGGCCGCCCGGGCACGGACTCCGAGCAGGTCGGCGCCGGCGAGACCGACCCCGAACCGGCGCACCAGGCCAATCACGGCTCCGGGGACTCCGGCGACCCGGCGCCCCCCAAGGCCCCCGGCACCGCCGAGTCCCCCACCTCCAGCCCCTCACCCACCTCCGGCCCCTCCTCCGCCTCCGGCCCCGCCGCCTCGCCCGCCGCCCCCACCTGGGACACCCCGCCTCGCCAGGACTACAAACCCGTTCCGCCTCCGCCGCGGCCCCACCCTCATCCGCACCCCCAGCTCACTGCCGCGTGGGCGCGGCGGGAGGTGGGGGTGCGGGTGCTGGTGCGGGTGGTGCCGTTGCTGCTGGTGGTCTGCGGGTTCGTCTTCGGGCTGTTCGCGCCCGCGACGTTCACCGGGGCGCCGTTCTTCGCCGCCGCGCCGCTCGTTGCCGCGCCCTTCGCCTCGTGGCGGATCACCGCGGGGGTCGGGGGGCTCGCGGCGGTGGGGGAGATCCTGCTCCAGGTCATTCGGGGACGGCTGCCCACCGGGCCCTTCCTCATCGAGCTGTCCACCGTGCTCACCGTCGCCGCGCTCGCCGTGCTCATCAACGCCCTCATCCGCCGCGGCGACCGCCGCCTCGCCTCCCTGCAGAACGTCGCCGCCGTCGCGCAGCGCGCCGTGCTGCCCGTGCCCGCCGAGCGGATCGGCGGGCTCGATGTCGCCGCTCAGTACGAGGCCGCCGAGGCCGATGCCTTCATCGGCGGCGACCTGTACGCGGTGCAGGACACCCCGTACGGCGTCCGGATGGTGCTCGGCGACGTGCGGGGCAAGGGTCTCGGCGCGGTCGAGGCGGTCTCCGTCGTCATCGGGGCCTTTCGCGAGGCCGCCGAGCAGGAGCCGACCGTGGAGGGTGTCGCGCAGCGCCTCGAACGCGCCCTCGCCCGCGAGGGGCTGCGCCGCCGCGCGCTCGACGCCTTCGAGGGCTTCACGACCGCCGTGCTCGCCGAGGTCCCGCGCGGCGCCGCCGAACTGCGGCTCGTCAACCGAGGCCACACCGAACCGCTGCTTCTCGAACGCGACGGCCGGCTCCACGTCCTGACCCCCGGCGAGCACGCGCTGCCGCTCGGCATGGGCGAACTCGGCGCCTGGCCCGACCGCGCCGAGATCATCGACTTCCCGCCCGGCGCGACCCTCCTCCTCTACACGGACGGCCTCTCCGAGGCCCGTGACGCGCGCGGGCGCTTCTACGACCCCGTCGCCCGCCTCAGCGGTCGCGTCTTCCCGCACCCGCGCGCCCTGCTGACGACGCTGACCGAGGAGGTCGTGCGGTACACGGGCGGCGCCACGACGGACGACATGGCCCTGCTCGCCGTACGCCGCCCCGAAGAAGCCGCGACCCCGGCGGCGGGCACGACCGGCGCGACGGCTGACGCGGCCGGAGCGGCGGACGAGGCCACCACGGTCGGCACGCCCGACGCGGTCGGCGCGGCAGACGCCACGGAGCCCGTCACCCCGCGTGAATCATTTGATAACAACTGACGCGCCATCAGTTTCACAGCCTGGACGAGAGGCCGGTCAACTCGTCCGGATCGCTCGCCACATGTCCGTTTAGCCGCTGGTGGTGGCCGTAAAGGATCATCGGGAACGGCTTGGAATCACCCCTGCGGGTCTATTAACGTTCGATAACGCAGCGCGGTCGTCCCAGTCGGCGAGAGCGTCGGCTCCGCGCGCGTGCGCCGAATCCCGCGAGGGAACCGGGGAACCACTCTTCCGGGGTGAATCGGGTGCCCGTACAGGTACCCGTAGGAGACCTTCCTGCTCCGAACCCGTCAGCTAACCCGGTAGGCGAGAAGGAAGGAAAGGAGAGTCGCCTTCGTGGCGTCCAACCCGCCTGCTCCCGGCCCCAGCGCCTTCCCCACCGGCACCCTGACCCCCGGCGGTTCGCTGCCAGCCCAGCCGCCGGCCCACATCCCCGGCGCTCCCTACGGGGCCGCCGCCCCCACCCAGTCGTACGGGTCCGCCCCCACCCAGTCGTACGGGTCCGCCCCCACCCAGTCGTACGGGTCCGTCCCCCCGCAGTCGTACGGGTCCGCCCCGGGTCTGCCCTACGGGAGCGATGCCGCGTACGCGCCGCCCGCGGGCCACCCCGCCCCGGCGGACGTCTACCCGGGCTCGGCCGGCTTCGGCGCGTACGGCGAGGGCACCAGCGAGCCCGGCGGCGAGTGGAATCCGAGCGAGGACTCGCTCGGCTCCGTGCGCGGCAGGCACCGGGTCGCCAAGCAGCGCGGCGGGCTCGCGCGCAGCTCGACCGTGCTCGGGGTCGGGGTGCTCGCCGCGGTCGGCGCGGGCGGTATCGCCTCGGCGCAGGAGAAGCCGCCGGTCAAGCTCTCGCTGCCGGAGAAGGTCACGGAGGTGACCGGGCAGCTCAAGCAGGTGCTGCCGGACGCCGAATCGCTCCCCGGTATCGGCTCGCTCGTCGCCGACGCCAAGGGCGACACGCCCGAGCAGCTCGCCGCCAACCCCGCCGCCGCGCCGCTCACCAACGCCGGGCTCACCGACACCGACCGCGAGCAGGGCACCACCGACGCGGGCGAGGCACTGCGCGCCCGTATCCTCGCGCAGGCCGAGAACCAGGCCGACAGCGCGGACCGCACCGCCCGCGACCAGGCCGAGGCGCTCGCGGCGCGGGCCGCCGCCGACCACGCCGCACAGGCGCAGAAGAAGGCCGCGGACGAGCAGGAGAAGAAGGAAGCGGCGGCGAAGGCCAAGGCGGAGGCCGAGGCGAAGGCGAAGGCCGAGGCGGAGCGCCTCGCGAAACTCGCCCGCAGTTACACCCTCCCCGTCGCCTCCTACACCCTCACCTCGCACTTCGGCGACGGCGGTTCGATGTGGTCCTCCGGGCACCACACGGGGCTGGACTTCGCCGCGCCGACCGGTACGCCGCTCAAGGCGATCCACTCGGCCACCGTTCAGGAGGCGGGCTGGTCGGGCGCGTACGGCTACCGCACCGTGCTCCTCCTCGACGACGGTACGGAGCTGTGGTACTGCCACCAGTCCTCGATCTCGGTGAGCGTGGGGCAGAAGGTGACGACCGGCGAGGTCATCGGCCGGGTCGGCGCGACCGGCAACGTGACAGGCCCTCACCTCCACCTGGAAGTCCACCCGGCGGGCGGCGCGGCGGTCGACCCCCTGCCATGGCTCCAGGACCACGGCCAGCAGCCCTGACCCGCCCGCACGGCGGAAGTGACGGCGCGGGAGAAAAGTCAGCGATCCCCCGCCGAAGTCAGCGATCCCCCGCCGGGAATTTTCCGACCGCCTCAGGAGTTGAACGCCCTCATGACTTCTCTCCGCTCACTCGGTGCCTCCGACATCGAGGTCTTCCCCCTCACCCTCGGTGGCAACGTCTTCGGCTGGTCGGCCGACCGCGACACCTCCTTCGCCGTCCTCGACGGCTACACACGGGCGGGTGGCAACTTCGTCGACACCGCCGACGCCTACAGCCAATGGGTGCCGGGCAACGAGGGCGGGGTGTCCGAGCGCATCATCGGCGAGTGGATGAAGGCGCGCGGCAACCGGTCCGACGTCGTCGTCGCGACCAAGGGCGGTGCCCTGTCCACGCGCAAGGGCCTGCGCGCCGCCACGGTCAAGGCCGCTGTCGAGGACTCCCTGCGCCGCCTCCAGAGCGACTACATCGACCTCTACTACACGCACTACGACGACGAGTCGGTCGAGGTCGGGGAGTTCCTGACGACGCTCGACGAACTGGTCAAGGCGGGCAAGATCCGGGCCATCGCCGCCTCGAACATCTCCCCGGAGCGGCTTCAGGAGGCGCTGGACTTCTCCGACCGCGAGGGCGTCGCGAAGTACGTCGCGCTCCAGCCGCAGTACAACCTCGTCTCGCGCGACACCTACGAGGGCCGGCTTCAGGACATCGCCGGACGCGGCGGGCTCGCGGCCGTCCCGTACTACGGCCTCGCGGCCGGTTTCCTGACCGGCAAGTACCGCCTCGGCACCACCGTCGACAGCGTGCGCGCCGAGGGCGCGGGCAAGCACCTCGAAACGGAAAGCGGCCGCAAGGTGCTCGCCGCGCTCGACGAGGTCGCCGAGGCGCACGGCGCCGAACTCGCCACCGTCGCGCTCGCCTGGCTCGCCGCACGGCCGACCGTCGTCGCGCCGATCGCCAGCGCCCGCAACCCCGAGCAGCTCAAGGCGCTCGTCGCTCTCGCCGACCTGACCCTGACCCAGGACGAGGTGGACAAGCTCACGGCGGCCTCCGCCTGAGCGGCCCGCGCTTGAGCGGTCACCGTTCAAGCGGACGCTAGTCCCGCGGTGGCGCCCACGGGTCGCGGTGCGCGCCCTCCCCGCTCGGCTGCCCCGTCCCCGTCGGAATCCCGGCGGGGACGGGTGCGTACGGGGGCTTCGCCGGTGCGGATGCGGCGGGGCTCGCGCCGTACGGGGCATGCGCCCGGCCGTACGGCGGCGGTGGCCCGTACCTGTGGCCGGGCGCCTGCCCGTACCCGCGCGGTGGACCGGACGGCCACCACGCCGGAGGGGCGTACCAGCCTCCGGGGGCCGCCGCGGTGGCCGGTTGGGCGGGGAGGAGGTGCGGGGCGCGGGGCCGGACGAGGCGCCAGGAGTGGGCGAAGGCGGGGCGGGCGAGCGCGCGCTCGCGCCACAGGTGGTCGAGGAGCGCGCGCTCGCGGCGGGCGAAGTCGGGGGTGCGGCGGCCGTGTTCGGCGTCGGAGCGCAGCAGCGCGAGGCGCGTCGCGGCGGCCGCGTACAGGCGCAGGCGGCGGGCGTCGGCACGTACGCCGTGGTACGAGGCGAACTCGGCGGCGACGCGGCGGGAGCGCAGCGAGCCGAGCGCGAGGGGCTCGTACGGGGAGAGCCAGCCGGCGAGCGCGTACCGGGGCAGCGTCTCGCGCACCGTGCGCAGTTCGCGCTGCCGGTGCCACAGCACGAGCCACGCGGTCAGCCCGAGCGCGGGGATCATGATCGTCACGTAGACGAGCGGGAAGCCGAGCGGGCCGAGGACCGTCGAGCCGTTCCACGCCGCGTGCATGCCCATGGCGAGGAGCAGGCCCGCGACGGGGAGCAGGACGCGGCCCACGCGGCGCCTGCTCAGCAGCGCGAGGCCCACGCCGAGGCCCGTCATGCAGGTGAAGAGCGGATGCGCGAAGGGTGAGAAGACGGCGCGCACGAAGAAGGTGGCGACGGTGATGGCGGCCCCTGTGCCCTCGTCGCGATCCGAACCGAACGCCTTGGCGAGGTAGAGGATGTTCTCGGTGAAGGCGAAGCCCGTCGCCGTGAGGCCCGTGAGGACCACCGCGTCGACGGGCCCGCGTATCAGGCGACCGTGGAAGACCAGGACGAGCAGGAGTGCCGTGGCCTTCGCGCTCTCCTCGACGACGGGCGCGACGGCGAGCGCGGCGACGGTGTTCGGGTCGACCGGGTGGGCCCAGACGTCGGCGAGCCACACGGCCGCGAAGCTGTTCGCGACGAGCGCGATGAGCGCGCCCGCGCAGGCTCCCCAGGCGAGTACGAAGGCCTGCGCGCGCCAGGGCAGGGGGTGCGCGCGGCCCAGCCAGCGGAACGCGAGCACCACGGCGGGCGCGGGCAGCACCGCGAGGCCGAGGCCCACGAGGAACGCCTCGGTCCCGGTCTCCTCCCGCACGAGCCCCGCCATCACGAGACCGCACAGCGCGAGCAGCACGGCCAGGCCGGTGAGACGCACGCCCCGGCGTCGCCACCAGCGCGGCCTTCGCGGCGTCAGGAGCCCCTGCGGTGCGGGCGGGGCAGGCGGAGAGTTCACGCCTCCGACCTTAACGACCCGCACTGACAGCCGGACCCGGAACGCGTGTTCGCCGCTTCTTCGAGGTCTCGCGGTGGGGACCGCTGGGGGACGCGCGGTGGTGGTCTCCCGGGGGCTCGTGATGCTGGTCCGGCGCGGTCTTCTCGTGGCCGTGGCCGGTCAGCCCTCCTCGGGCCGGGCCTCCACCCGCTCGGGCTCCGCGACCGCGTACCCGTTCCGCCGGAACAGCAGGTCGTGCACGACGTGCCCCTTCCGCAGGCCCTGGCCCTCGAACCGCGTCTCGGGCCGGAAGCCGGGGCGCTCGGCGAAGCCGCCCCCCGGGGCCGTGTTGTCGAACGCCGGGTGCGCGCTCAGCACCTCCAGCATGTGTTCCGCGTACGGCTCCCAGTCGGTCGCGCAGTGCAGCACCCCGCCCTCCGCCATGCGGCTCGCCGCCAGGTCGAGGAAGTGCGGCTGGATGATGCGGCGCTTGTGGTGCCGGGCCTTGGGCCAGGGGTCGGGGAAGTAGACCCGTACCCCCGCGAGCGCGGCGGCGGGGAGCATGTCGCGGAGCAGGACGACGGCGTCGCCGTTCGCGACCCGTACGTTCTCCAGGCCGCTCGCGGCGGCGAGACCGAGCAGTTGACCCTGCCCCGGCGTGTGCACGTCGACGGCGAGGATGCCCGTCGAGGGATCGGCGGCGGCCATCCTCGCGGTCGTCTCGCCCATGCCGAAGCCGATCTCCAGGACCACGGGCAGCCCGTCGAAGAGGGCCTTGAGGTCGAGGACCTCGCGCCCGTCCACGTCCAGGCCCCAGCGCGACCAGTGCTTCCGCAGGTGTTCGGCCTGCGCGGTGGTCACGCGGCTGCGGCGCGGCGTGAAGCTCTTGATACGGCGCTCGCCCAGCGCGCGCGAGGGATCGGCGGCGGGGCCCACGCCCTCGACGAACATCCGCCCCTGCGCCCGGGTACGGGGCGGCAAGGCCTCGGGGCCGGGGCGCGTGGCGGGCTCGGTGGTCGGCGTGGCGGACTCGCCGGACTCGGCGGCCGTGGGGCTCGCGGTCGGCGCGGGGGTGCGGGGGTGCTCGGACACAATGCCGTCGATTCTACGGAACCGGGGCGGAGGGTGGAGGCGGGCAGTGGCGGAGGCGGTGTGATTGTCCACAGGCTGTGGATAACGGTGCGGCTTCGGACCCTCGCGCACGCCTCGCGCACGCCTCGCGCCGCGATCGCGACATGGCGACGGGGCGGGCGGCGGCAGCGGGGGCGGGGCAGCGGTGGTGGCCGGGGGCGGAGCCCGGGGCGGTACGGGCTGAGCCGCCCGTACGCCGGGAGTCACCTCCGTACCGCCGCCCGAACCCATACCGCCTTGCCGGCCCGTACGTCGTCCCGGCCCGTACCGCCCTTCCCGGACCCGTACCGCCCCCTACGCCGGTGCCACGAGCAGCGGCTTCGCGCGCTCGCGCAGTTCCGCGACGCGCGGCTCGTCCCCGTACGGCTCCAGCTTCCGCAGCAGGTCCTTGACGTACTCCTTCGTCCGCGCCGAGGAGATCCGCCCGGCGACCTCGACCGCCCGCGAACCCTGCTCGCACGCCGCGTCGAGGTTCCCGGACTCCAGCTCGGCGACCGCCGAGACCACGAGCCGCAGGCCGTGCGAGCGCACGTACTCCTCCGTCGGCCGCGACAGCGCCTGCTCCGTGAAACGCCGCACCTGGCGCGGGTGCTTGAGGTCGCGGTAGCACTCGGCGGCGTCGGCGGCGAAACGGTCCTCGCCGTAGAAGCCGAGCCACGCCGGGTCCTCGTCCCCCGGCCGCGCCCGCTCCAGCCAGCTCTCCGCCGCCCGCAGCGCCGCCGAGGCCGCCGGGGCGTCCTTGGCCCGCGCGTGCGCACGCGCCTCGACGAGCCGGAAGAAGCTCATGGTCCGCGCGGTCGCGAGGCCCCGGTTCCGCTCGGCCGCGGCCTGGGCGAGATCGACGCCCTCGTCCCCGAAGCCCCGGTACGTGGCCTGGAGCGACATCGTCGCGAGCACGTACCCGCCCAGCGGCACGTCCGCCGCCGCGCGCGCGAGGCGCAGCGCCTGGATGTAGTAGCGCTGCGCGGCCTCCTGCTGCCCGGTGTCGAAGGCCATCCAGCCGGCGAGCCGGGTCAGCTCGGCGGTCGCGCCGAAGAGCGCGCGCCCCACGTCGTCGGAGTACGCGCCGAGCAGGAGTGGTGCCGCCTCGACCCGCAGGCACTCCGGCACCATCGACGAACGCCAGTCGCCGCCCCCGTACTTGGAGTCCCAGCGCCGCGCGTCCTCGGCGGCCTCGCGCAGCTTGCGCACATCGCTGTGGCCGACGCGGAACGTCGTGCCACCCCCTTCTCCCGGCCCCGCGGCGGCGGGCTCGCGCGCCACCGAACCGTCCGCCGGGGATATGAGCCAGCGCGAGGCCGGCGTGGCGTAGGCGCTCACCGAGAAGGACCCGGCGAGCGACTGCCAGATGCCTCCCCCGGCGCGGCGCCCGGCGAGGTCGAGCCGGTACAGCTCGGTCGCCGATTTCACGGCCCGGCCGACATCGCGCGGGAAGGTGAGGCCCACCTCCGGCGTCGGGTCGGCATCGGCGAGGCCGATCTCGTGCAGCGGGACCGGTCGGCCCAGCTTCTGCCCGATGGCCGCCGCGATGAGGTGCGGGGCGGCGCCCTGCGGCACCATCCCCTTCGACACCCAGCGCGCCACCGAGGTCTTGTCATAACGCAGGGTCAGCCCCCGCTGCTGACCGAGGTCGTTCACACGCCGCGCAAGCCCCGCGTTGCTGATGCCCGCGAGGGCGAGGACGGCACCGAGTTTCTCGTTCGGTCCGCGTTGCTCCCTGGACATGCGCCACCCCTCGACACAGACGCCCGCCGCTCCGGCATAACCGTGCGGCATTGGTAAACCCAGCGTAGTTCCCCGCATCCCAAGCGTTAAGAGCGGCGGTTCCGGATGGCGAGATTGTTGCCGCTCCCCGTGGCCGGGCGCGCCTCGCCACCGGGCCACGACGACGCCCCCGCCCCGCCCCCGGCCGAACGCTCCGGAGGGTCCCGCACGCGGCGCCGGGCAGCGCCTTTCCGACGCCCCCGACCCCCGCGCCCGGCCCCGCCGCCCGGCCCGCACCCTCCCGCGGGCCCCTCCTCCGCCGGTCACGGACTGTTGACGCCGTCCTCCTCCGCTCCCCCCGCCGCCGGACCGCCGCCCCCGCATCCGGAGGACGATCCCCCGCGCCCCCGCCGCCCCCCGCACGCCGCCTCGCCCGGGGTGGCGCGGGGTTGGCGGCCCAGCGGCCGAGTTGGTCACCAGCCGGAGGCGACGGGGGCCTGGGGCGAGGCAGGGAGGCGGCGGCGGGGGGTGCGGCGGCGGGGGGTGCGGTGGTGGGGGAGGGGGGAGGGTGAGGTGCGGGGGGAGGGTGAGGTGCGGGGGGAGGGTGACGTGCGGGGGGGGTGGGGTGGTTTTCGGGGGAGTGGGGAGTGGGGGGAGTGGATTGGGTGGGGCGGTGCTGGGGGGGTGCTGGGGAGCGGGGGTGCTTCGGTGTGGGGGCGAGTGGGCTGGGGGTTTGGTGTGGGGGCTTCGGTACGGGGCGAGCTGCCCTGGTGGGGCGGGGCTGCCTGCGCGGTGTGGGGCGGTGTGACTTCCGTGCGGCGGGGCCGGCCTCCGTAGGGGCGGGGCGCTCTCCGTACGGGGCGGGTCCTCCGTACGGGGCGGGGTTATCCGTACGGGGCGGGGTTATCCGTACGGGGTCGAGCCGCTCGCCGTGCCGGGATCGCGGGGCCGGGATCGCCGGGGCGGGATCGCCGTGCCGTACCGGGATGGCCGTGCCGTGCCGGGATGGCCGTGCCGTGCCGGGATGGCCGTGCCGTGCCGGGATCGCCGGGCCGGGGCGGGATCGCCACGTGCGGGGTGGGGGTGGAGGCCGGGGTCGGGTGCGGCCTGCGCCGGGGAAGGCTGGGCGCGGCCTGCGATCTGTGGCCAGTGGGGTCGGCGGGCGGTCGGCTGTAGCCAGTGGGGTCGGCGGGCGGTCGGCTGTGGCCAGTGGGGTCGGCGGGCGGTCGGCGGGCGCGCTCGGCTGTGGCCAGTCCTCTGTCCGCCCCTGCCCACGCCCCCTGCCCCCGCCCCTTCCCCGCACGCTCCGCGCATGGTGCCGTGCGCCCGGCCGTGCGCTCTCCACCCGGCCCGTACCAGCGGCTTTATTGGTAGGGCGTGGGTCGGCCCGCTGAGAGTGACGCAGTGGGCCGGGGGAGACCGCCGTCCTCGTCCCCGCGGACGGCGGACCGGTCCGGGGGGTGAACGGCGCCTCCCGGACCGCGCGCGTTCCAGGGCCGGCGCGAAGCCGCCGCCCGGGACTTCACGAAGCGCGGACCGGCACACGGGTGCGCACGCAGCCGGGACGGCCCGGCCCGCGCGGCCTCGTACGAGCGGGCCCGGCCCTTGAACGCCCGGCCCTTGAGCGCCCGGCCCCTGAACGAACGGGCTCACCCTTTGTACGAGCGCCCCGACCTTGGTACGAGCACGGCCCAGCCCCACGCCTGACGTGAGGCGGACCGCGCCCTCAAACAAGGGCGGCCCCTTGCCAGCCGGTCCGAGCTGGGGCAGTACCCCACGGCGCGCGAAGGCGGGGACGTAGGCGGTACGGGGCGACGCGGCCCCGGCCCCGTACGCCGTCGGCCCCGCCTCCTACCGCCTGCGCCCCGCTCCCCGCGACCGGCACATGCCGCTGGCCTGCCCGCCGCGACCGGTTCCCACCCCTCGGCGAAACGATCCGCCCACCCCGCCCGCACCCTCACCCGGCGTACCCCGCCTCGCTCCGTCGCGGTACCCCGCGCCCCCCAGTCGCCGTAACTCCCCCTCGCCCCCGGCCCCCGCCCCAGCGCGACCAACTCGCCAGTGCCGCACCAACTCCGCCCAACCCTGCCTTCCTCGCACCAACTTCACCCAGGAATCCGCCAAGCCCGCATTCCGGCCGAGTCCCTACGGGTCGAAGGCAGGCGTTCCGCTTGCTGTCCGCAACGGCCTGGTGGCCCGCACCGGAACCTCCGCACCCGGGCTGGTGACCGCTTGGTGACGGATGGGCGGCGGATGCGGAGCGCCAGGGCCGACGGGCGCCTCGGGGCGTGCGGTGGGCGCGTGCCAGGGCGTGTGGTGACGGCCGGTTCCGGTGGTCGCCCAGGTGCGGGGACCCCGCGGCCGGGCCGCGCCTGCCGGGAAGGCGGCGTGGCCCACACTGTACGCAGCGGCACGCGCGGGGAGTATGCCTCTCGCCCTGCGCCCGCCGGGGACCGCCCCCGGCCCCCGCCGGAGAGCGCCACGCCCGCCCCCGCGCCCGCTCTGCCGCGAACCGTAATTGGCCGGATTCCTTCGGTCCTCGACTCGCGCCCACCCCTCCCGATGGCCTGTCGGCCTGGGACGCGTGGGACGCACGCGCCCACCGTGGCGCGCGTTGTCCGCCAGGACGGCCCCCGCCCCGCCCCCCTCGTCCCCGGCCCGCCGCCCCATCGCCCGGCCCTCATCACTGTCGCAACGCCGCGCCGACCCGCTACCGCAACCACCGACGCGGCCCGTCACCGTGGAGAGTCGCCCCCGAGCCCTGGCCAGAACTCACCGACATCGCTCGCGGGTTCGCCCAAAGGTTCCCCCGGAGCGGGGTCGGCGTACGGCCAAGTGGCCTGTGCCGGGGGCGCATTCACCCGGCGCATGTGCCACTGCCCAGGTGTCCGCACCACCCCTGTCCGGCAGGAACAGGCACGCCGCGACGTGGCACCCGTACCCTCCGGAGTGGGGCTTCTTCGTGGCAGCATGGGCGCAAGCGGTGGGACCTTCCGGCGGAACTCCCCTGCGCGACTGGGTTGTCCACAGGCTGTGGAGGCGGCGATGCGCTGGTTGGTGGGGTGGAGCAGCACCGCGGCCCGGCGCCGCTCGCCCGGCCCTGCCGCCTACACACCACCGGGCCCGCCCACCGGCTCCGTCGCCGCCCACGACACCGCCTTCGGCGCTCCGGGACCCGAGCACGGCTACGGCGACCCCTACGGCTTCGACCAGTACGGCAGCCGCGGCGGCGCCGCCGAGCACGGCCGCGGCCGCACCCAGGACCCACCTCCCGGCCGCGGCACCTCCTACGCGCGAGACCACGCCGGCGTCGACGACTACGCCGAGGACACCATCCAGCCCGTCGGCGCCCAACTCCTGTGGGGCGACCCCGATCCCCTGTGGGCAGTCGGCGACTGGCGCCCCGACGAACTCCGCGTCGTACGCGCCGACGCCGAGACCCGTATCGCCGTCCTCGGCACCTGCGCCGCCACCGACGCCCAACTGCGCGCCGCGCTCTACTCCGCGAAAGGTGGTGCGCTGCGCCACCTCACCGCGTGGGCGGGCAGCTACACGGCGGTCGTTCAGGTCGGCCGCCGCACCATGGTCGTCGGCGACCTCGCCGGCGCCCGCCCCGTTTTCCACACCCCGTGGGCGGGCGGCACCGCTTTCGCCACCGCCGCACTCCCGCTCGCGGACCTCATCGAGGCCAACCTCGACATCGGCTACCTCGCCGCCCTCCTCGCCGCCCCCGACGTCCCCGAAGCCCTCCAGGACGCCACCCCCTACGCCGGCGTCCATCGCGTCCCCCCGGGACACGCGCTGATCATGCGCGCGGGCGTCCCCGAGATCGCCGGGTACGAGCAGATGACCTCGCTCGCCGTCTCCGCCGCGCCAGTCGCCGCCGACAGCGCCGTCGAGGCGGTGCGCGAAGCACTCGTCGAGGCAGTACGGGTCCGACTCGCCGCGCCCCGCCACGTCCCCGGCACCGAGGCCGACCAGGGCCCCGTCCCCGGCATGGGCCCCGCCGAGCGCCGCGCGGCGCGCGGGATGCCGCAGCCCGGTATCGGCGCCGACCTCTCCGGCGGCAGCGGCTCCGCGACCCTCGCCCTTCTCGCAGCAGGACTGCCGGGGATGCCCGGCACGTTGCTCGGGCAGGGCACGGGCGCGGGCGAACGCCTCGTCGCCGTAACCTTCAACGACCTCGTCGTCCCGGGCCGTGAACCCGAAACCGAACGCGCCGCCGCCCTCGCCGCCAACCCACGCCTGCACCACGTCGTCGTCGCGGGCGGTCCCGACACCCTGCCCTTCGCCGAACTCCGTGTCCCGCTCACCGACGAACCGGGCCCCGCGCTCGTCGCCGCCGGCCGCCACCGCGCCCGGCTCCTCGCGGGAAGCGCCGACCACTTCACCGGGCACGGCGCCCGCCAGGTGCTCGACGCCCATCCCGCCCGCCTCGCCGACCTCCTCATGGACCGTCGCAGACGCCACCTCGTCCGACCCGTCGCCGCACTCACCAAGGCTGAGGGCTCCGTGATGGTGCCCGGCAAGGTCTACGGAGCCGCGCGCCGCCTCGCGCGGACCCCGTACCGCGAGGGGCTGGAGGACGCCGCGGATCTCCTGCTGCGTCGCCGCTTCCCCGAGACGGCGGACGGCGCCATGGGTGCCTCGCTCGCGGCCCTGGCCTGGGCCCGCCCGGGCCCCGCCGCACGCTGGCTCACCGGCGAGGCGCTCGCCGAAGTATCGGTTCGCCTCCACGAGGCTGCGGCCCGTCCCGGCCCCGGTTCTGGTCGCCGCCCCGGCGACTTCCGCGCCCGCGCCGCCCTCGCCCGACACGCCGCCGACCTGCGCGTACTCGAACAGGCCGCCGAAATCCGCTTCCAGCGCCTCCACGCCCCCTTCCTCGACAACCAGGTCGTACGGGCGTGCCGCGCGCTGCCCGAGGCATTGCGAGTACGGCCCGGGGCGCGAGCCGGCGTGCTGCGCGCCGTACTGGAGGGCGCAGGCGTCCACGAACTGCCCCCTGGCTGGGGCACCCCGTCGACCGCTGACCCGTACGCGCCGCTCCGTATCGGTCTGCGCAACCATCTGGACGCTCTCCTCGACGTCTTTCGCACACCTCTTCTCGCCGAGGCGGGCCTCATTGAGGCCCGGGTGGTGCGCAAGGCGCTGAGGCAGGCCGCCGAGGGCGCGCCCGTACCACTCGACGGCCTCGCGGAACTCGTCGCGACCGAGCTGTGGCTGCGACGCCTCCTGGAGCGGCGGGGTACCTCTTGGACGGGCACGCCTACGCGCCAGCGGGCCGTACCGACCGGCTCGGTGGCGCCCGCACGGGGCGCGGCGGGCGCGCTGGGGGCAGGCCGGGGCGCTGTCAGCGGCTGAGAGCGCCTTGCGGGGTGTGGGTGCGCTGCGCGGGCGGCGGGCACTGGCGGCCGGCGGCGCGACGCGTGCGCACCAGAGGCGAAGGGCTGTGGAACTTACGCCGTAGTGCGGTCATTCGTGCCTTCGTCGTCGGACTCCTCACTCCCACTCCTGGCGTGGCCTGCACTGACCTGCCCGGCCCCCTGGCCTGGCCTGGCTACAGAATCCTTTGTCTCCCGTAACCGCCTGCCGTTGAGGGGTACTGCACCGGCCGAGGGCACGGTGTTCGGCATCCATACCGGCAACCTGCTGTGGGGCACGCACTGACCCTGGCTGCCTCACCGCCCTGCTGACTGCCTCCTGTCTCACCTACGACACCCTGCGCTGTGCAAGGAGTCATGTTTCTGCTGTAGCTGGCCACGTGTCTGTTTCTCGCGACCCTGCGCGCGGAGCGCGGGGATGAGGAGGCCGGTCCCGAGACGGCCCCGGCCAGGAATGAGTCCCTTGCCGCCGGCTGCTGCCAGGGCCCGCTGACCAACCTCCTCAACCCCAGGATGGGCGCGTTCTACGGCGCCATCCCCTCCCCCGGTTCACACCGGAGGTATTGCCGCATCTCGCGATGGGCGTGACCCTCGCGTGAGTGCACATCACGCTTGGACTCGTGTGACCGCCAACCTGGCCGGCTGCGCCGGTGTACTCACGGCGCCCACCTCCGTCAGCCCAGGGCACGCGCGCTCTTGGACAGGGTGACTGGAGGTCTCATCGCAGCCCTGGCGATCCGGCTGGCGATGAGCGACTGAGCTCGCCCGCGGAAGGGGCCCCGGCGTGGGGGCCCGTAACAGCGGACGGCCTCCGGGCCCACGAGCCGCCCGGGAGATCCGGAGCGGCCTCGGACGCCCCGGTGCCCGCAGCATAGGCACATGTTCGCGGCGCTCGCTGCCCGCTGCACATCTGCTCACTCGGACGAGTGGCACGATTATTTTTTGGGCCGGAGTTATCCACAGATGTGGGCGAATGGTCGGGGGTGGGTGGGCGGACGCGAAAGAATGGATGCAGGGGAGCCCCCCGGGTGGGTGGGGGTATGCCCGAACCCACCCGCAAGCCCCTCACGCCCCGCCAAGCCTCCACGAACATTCGTTCCCGCCCCCACCCCTCGTGGACAATGGTCAGGTGAAGTACCGCATCCTCGGTGCCGCAGAGGCCCAGGCCCCCGACGGCACGCCCGTGCCGCTCGGCGGTGCCAGGCTGCGCGCGCTGCTCACCGCGCTCGCCCTGCGACCCGGCCGCGAGGTGGCGGCGGGTCTGCTCGTGGACGAGGTGTGGGGCGGCGAGCCACCGCGGGACGCCGGCGCCGCGCTTCAGGCGCTCGTCGGGCGGCTGCGCAGGTCCCTCGGGCACGAGGCACTCGTCTCGGGGCCGGGCGGGTACCGGCTCGTCGCGGAGCGGGGCGATATCGACCTGTACCGGTTCGAGGACCTGCTCGGCGAGGGCTCCGCCGCGCTCGACGCGCACTCCTACGAGAAGGCCGCCGAAGTCCTGCGTACCGCGCTCGGACTGTGGCGAGGCCCCGCCTTCGCCGACCTGCCCGAGGCCGCTGCCGAGGCCCGGCACGCGGAGGATCTGCGGCACACCGCCGTACGCCGCCGAGCCGAGGCCGACCTCGGAGCGGGACGCGCCGCCGCGCTCGTACCGGAACTGCGCGGGCTGACCGCAGCCCACCCGTACGACGAACGCCTGCACGGCCTCCTGCTCCGCGCCCTGCGCGCGGACGGCAGGCCCGCGGACGCGCTCGCCGCGTACGAAGACCTCCGCCGTACCCTCGCCGAACATCTCGGCACCGACCCCGGCCCCGAACTCCGCACCCTGCACGCGGAACTCCTGCGCGAGACGACCGCCCCCGCCCCGGCGCCCGCCGCGCCCACCCCCGCCGCGCTCCCGCCCGCCGCGTCGGCTCCGCGCGCCGAGAGCCCCGCCCCCACCACCGGCATCCGGCGCCGGCTCACCTCCTTCGTCGGCCGCTCCCGAGAGATCGAGAGCATCCGAGCCGCCCTGCGCACCTCCCGCCTCGTCACGCTCACCGGCCCCGGCGGCTCGGGAAAGACCCGTCTCGCCGAAGAGGCAGCCCTCGGCTACTCATACGAAAATATGCCCGCCCCGGCCAAAGCCCCTCCCCTCACCCCAGACGACGACCCCCAGAGCGCCAAATCCCCCCACCTTGCTGGCGAGGCCCCCCACCCTGCGGCCAAAACTCGCCACCCTGCGGCCGAAGCCCCCCACCCCGCTGGCGAGCCCCCGCACCCCGCACCGGCCCAGTCCCCCCACCCCGCCCCAACCGAAATCCCCCCACGCGCCACCACCCCGCCCCCTCACCCCCACATCCGCATGGCGGAACTCGCCCCGCTCGATCGCCCCGAGGACGTCCCCGCCGCCGTCGTCAGCGCGCTCGGGGTGCGCGAGACGGCGTTGCGCACCACCCCCGAACGGCCCGTGGCCACCATCGACCCCGTCGAACTGCTCGTCGAGTACTGCGCGGGCCGCGAACTGCTGCTCGTACTCGACAACTGCGAGCACGTCATCGAGGCCGCCGCGCGCCTGGCCGAAACACTCCTCACGCGCTGCCCCGGACTCACCGTGCTCGCCACGAGTCGCGAACCGCTCGGCGTCCCCGGCGAGGCCGTTCGCCCCGTCGACCCGCTGCCCGCCGCCGAGGCGGTCCGGCTCTTCGGTGAACGCGGCGCCGCCGTGCGGCCCGGTTTTACCCTCGCCGAGGACCCGGACGCCGTCGCCGAGATCTGCCGCCGACTCGACGGGCTGCCGCTCGCGATCGAACTCGCCGCAGCGCGTCTGCGCCTCCTCGGCCCCCGCCAGCTCGCCGAGCGGCTCGACGACCGTTTCCGGCTGCTGACCGGCGGCAGCCGCACCGTGCTGCCCCGCCAGCAGACCCTGCGCGCCGTCGTCGACTGGTCATGGGACCTCCTCGACGAGGAGGAACGCGACGCCCTGCGCGAACTGTCCGTCTTCGCCGGCGGCTGGGACCTCGCCGTCGCGGAGGCCGTCTGCACAGGGCCCGCAGACCACCTCGTCGGCGCGCTCGTCGACAAGTCACTCGTCGTCGCCAGCCCGGAGCCGGACGGTACGGGGATGCGCTTCCGAATGCTGGAGACGATCCACGAGTACGCGGTCGAGCGCGCCGGCGAGGACACGGACCGCGCCGTCGCCGCCGGACGCCGCCACACCACGTACTACCGTGCGCTCGTCACCACCGCGGAACCCCTCATCCGTTCGGGTGAACAACTGCCCTGGATCGCCCGTCTGGAGACCGAACTCGACAACATCCGTGCCGCTCTCGCCCGCGCCCTCGACGCAGGCGAAGAGGAGGACGCGGTCGCGCTCGTCCTCGGCTGCGGCTGGTTCTGGTGGCTGCGCAACCACCGTATCGAGGGCGCCGAGTGGGCCGAGCACACCATGGTTCTCGCCGGAGGCGTCCCCGCCGCCGTCGCCGACCTGCATGTCCGCCACAGACGCGCCGACGGCGGTACGGGCCGGACGGCGTCGACCGGAGCGGACCCCGGCGTCCCACCGGACGACCCGCGCTACTGGCCCCGCCTCCACCTGCGCATGCTCCACCTTTTCCTGTCCTCCGAGACCGATCCGGACCACGAGAACCTGACCCCTGCCGCACGCAGGTACGTGACCGGGCTGCGCGACCTCTTCGCCGAGTCCGACGCGCCCGAGGCGACCGTCTTCCCCGGCCTCCTGGCGGCCTTCGCCCCTTTCTTCCTCGACACGGCCGAGGACGCCTACCCGCTCATCGACGGGGCCGTCGAGCGCTGCCGCCGCCTCGGCGCCGACTGGGAACTCGCCACCGCGCTCATGTTCCGCGTCCACATCACCGTCGACGCCCCGCGTGAGAACGCCGACGCCCAGGACGACCTCGGCGAACTGAGGGAACTCTGCGCCCGCACCGGCGACCGCTGGCTCGGCGCGCAGGTGGCCAGCGCCCGCGCGGAACTCGCGATGGCGCAGGGACGGTACGAGGACGCGCGCGTCGAGTGCGAAGGCGCGCTGCAACTCGCCCAAGAGGTCGGCGCCTTCGCCGAGACCCCGTTCCTCCTCGCCCGCCTCGCCGAGATCGCCCATCACTCCGGCGACCGCCCCCGGGCCGAGACGCACATGGCGCGCGCCGCCGCCGTTGCCGACGAGACCGCCTCGCTGGACGCGCACGCCTTCCTGATTCTGCTTCGCGCGCGCATGGCCCTGGAGGACGGCGCGCCTCACGAGGCCGACGCCCTGTGCGCCCAGCTCAGGGCCGTCAACGGCAGGACAGGTGGCCCACCCACCTGGATGGCCGCCTTCGCTGATACGGAGATACGGGTACGGGCCGCGCTCGAAGGCGCCGATGCCGCGCTCCCGCAGTGGCGCGAGGCCCTGGCCGCCGCCGTCTCCGCGCACCTCTCCGGCAGTATCACCGCCTCACTCCTCGAAACGGGCGCGCTCCTCCTCATGGAGACCGGCGAGCACATCGCCGCCGTCCACGCCCTCACCATCGCCACCCGCCTGCGCGGCCCCCACGCCCGCGGCCCGCACGAAGCGGACCTCGCCGCCCGCGTGACCGCGACCACCCGCGCCGCCCTCGGCCCCGGGCCCCACGCCGAAGCAGTCGCCCGAGCCGCCTCCCGCGCCCCGGCGGACCTCATCGACTGACCCGCGACAACACCCCTGACCAGCGCGGAAACCGGCCCCACGCACGCTCACTCGTAGGTGAACCGCACGCTCACTCGCAGGTGAACCGCGACCCTGCCCAGTCCGCCACACCCAGCCGCCCCAACCGTCCGAACGTCCCCCGCGCGTCACCGATACCAAGACCGTCCCCGACCCCGGGACCGTCCCCGTCGCCATCACCCACGCGGGACCCCGCGACGGAGCCCCATGGCGCAGGCGCCGACGCCGGGTCCACGGCCTCCACCACCAGCCGCACCGTCCGCCGTCCCGCGATCCCCACCCGCACGGGAACCGCCGGCTCGCCGCCCCGCAACACGCCCGAGCGCCACAGCCGAACCCCGTCGGCCCAGACAGCGAAGCGGGCCGCGCCGAGGCCCAGGGTCATGTCGTCGAGTCCCGCGTACGCCTCGTAATCCGTGCAGTCGCGGTTGAGATCGATCGTCGTCCCGGACGGAATCCGCACGCTCACCCCGTGCTGGTACCGCCTCCCCCCGATCGTCATTCCGCCCGGCCGCTGCCACACGGGGCTTCCGCTGAGCCGCATCTCCGGTCCCGTGCCGTCCCCCGTGAGCCCGTACGGCAGCGTGCTCCAGCGGTACTCGACCGGCTCGACGGGGGGCGGTGGCGGTACGGAAGTCGGCGGAGCGGACGTGGGGGTGGGCTTGGAAGGCGGTGGTGTCGGTGAGGCGGGTGCGGGGCGGGGCGCGCGTGGCGACGGGCGCGCCGGTTCAGGAGCGCGCGGCGGCACGGAAACCCGCGATGGCGCGCTCGGCGCGGCCGTGACAGGGGCCGGGCGGTACGGCGGCGTGGGGCTCGGCACGAGCGGCTGCACCGCGGGCGGCTTCGCTTCGGGGAGGGGCGGCTGCTCCGGGTGCCGCTTGTCCTGTTCCTGGGCGGCGAGTACGAGCGCGAGCGCGACGGCGGCCGTGGCGACCACGCCCGCCGCGATCCCCGCCTTCACCGGCCCCCCCACCCCCTCCGAGGCGGCGCCGCCCCCGCCCACGGCCGCCGCCGAACCCGCCGCCCCCGCACCCGCCGCGCCCCCGATGAGCGCGAGCGCCTTCCCGTACCCCGCCGCACCGAACCAGCCGATGACCGCGAGCGGCACGAGCCCGGGAATGCCACCCGCGACCTCTTTGACCTGCGAGGCCGCGAGCCGGCACTCCGCGCACTCCTTGAGGTGCTTGCGCAGTCCCCGCTCGGCCCGACTGCGCAGCCCTCCGCGCGCGTACGCGCCGAGCCGGTCCGCGTACGCCGCGCAGTCCTCGCTCGCCGTTCGTGCCGCGCTCACGTGCGCCTGGAGGTACGCCTGTTTGAGGCCCTCGCGCGCCCGGCTCGCGAGCACGCGGGTGCCATTCGCGTCGAGCCCGAAGAGCATCGCGATCTCGCTCGGCGACTCGTTCTCGACTTCGGTGTGCCACAGCACCGCCTGCCAGCGCTCGGGCAGGCTGCGGAAGGCGCGTACCGCCATCGACTGCTCGGCCTCGTGCATCGCGAGCACGTCCGCGCCGAGGTCGACGGCGTCCCCGTCCGCACTTGGGGCACGCGCCGCCTGAGCGGCGAACACCGCGAAGTCGTCGACCAGTTGCTCGCGCCTGGCGGTCTGCGCCCAGTCGGCGGCGACGCGCCGCACCGTCGTCAGCAGGTACGCGCGCATCGCGTACTCGGGCCCCGCGCCGTGCCGCAGCGCCGCGAGCGTGCGCGCGAAGACCTCGGCCGTCAGGTCCTCGGCCGTGTCCCGGTCCCGGCAGCAGGTACGGGCGTAGCGCCGCACCCCGTCCGCGTGCCGCCGGTACAGCTCCGCGTACGCGGCCTCGTCCCCGCCGCGTGCCCGGTGCAGCAGGTCGCCGTCCCCCGCCGCCGGATGCCCACCCTGTCGCGGCACGTGTGCCCGCGCCCCGTCCTGCTCCGTACCGCTGCCGCCCTCGTGCGCCCCGCGTCCCTGTCCCGGCACGGTCTCGCGCGCCGGACCCTCGACGCCCTCCGTGCCGGCCCCCGCGTCCCCCGCACCGGTCCGTGGCTCGGACCGGTCCTTCTTGCTCACCGCGAAAACGCCCCCGTACCGACGCGAAGATCCGGACTCCGGCACAGACTCGCACGGACCATGACGCCGCCGGGCGGGGGCAAAGCAGCCTTCAGCCGTGCCCGTACCGTCTCTGATCTGCGCGAACACTGATTCGCATCGGCCGTCGGAACTCACCCGAACGGATGAAGACGCAAAGCGGCGCGGTGACCCTTGAGGCGGTACGACCGCACGCCAGGGCTCACCGCGCCGTCGCGCGAGACCGTCCTACTCCAGCGGCCGGCTCCGCAGCCCTTCGAGCAATATGTCGAGCAGCCGCGTCGACGCGGCCGCCTGCTGCTCCGGATCGGGCAGCGCGGGCGCTGCCGTGGCGATCACGAGAAGGATGTCCGAGACCGTCACGTCCTCACGCAACTCACCCGCCTTGCGCGCCCGTTCGAGGAGCCGGCCCACGACGTCGAGCAGCACGGCGGCCCCGGAGTCCTCGGCGACAGCCGTCGTCCCCGGCCCGTCCCCGAGTGCCCCGCGCTGTGCCGGCACCCGCTGCGCCTCAGCGGCACCACCGGTACCCGCACCGGAGACGCCGCCCAACCCCGCACCCACGGCCGACCCGGTACCCGCGCCGCTCGCCGGAACGACCCGCAGCACCTGGGGCGGCAGCAGCCGTCCGGCGCCCGAGGCCACCGACATACGCAGGAACCGCGACAGCGCGGACCAGGGCTCCTCCTCCTGACCGAGTGCCGAGCGCGCCTGCTCCGTGAGCCGCGCCGTCTCCTCCTCGGCGATCCGCCGCACCAGCACGTCCTTGCTGGGGAAACGCCGGTACACCGTCCCGACGCCGACCCGGGCGCGCCGGGCCACGTCCTCCATCGGCGCGCCGTACCCCAACTCGCCGAACACCTCGCGCGCCGCGCGCAGCACATGCTCCAGATTCCGCTGCGCGTCCACGCGCAACGGGGCCGTCCGCGAGGCCGCCCGCACCCCGCGCGGTGCCTGGGGCCCGCCTCGGAAACCCGGCGCCGATCCCGCCGTCACCGCCCCCGGAGTGATCCGTGCCGCCGGCCATTGCGCATCCCGTATCTCCATGCTGTTCCCCCGGTCGTGGGGTCTCCCCCCGGAGACCCCCTCAGCTGCGGCCGGAACGTGAGGAACGGTCCGTTTCCCCGGGAGCGCGCCCATGCCGCTCCGGCGAGTAACGAACATAGTTGAGAGCCGGGCAATTCAGAAGGGCCCCGTTCCGGACAGAAAACACCGCATGGCAAGCACCTTGGGGCCCCTTGCCCCACACCCCCGGTCACCCCACCGGTACCACCCGTGCCGACCTGCGGGAACACCGAATTTCTCGGCTCCTCACTGATCCCATAAGCCTTCTGATTGGCAGTCATATGAATTACGGGGCCTGTGGACAAACCTGAAGTGCCGTTGCCTCATGGGGTGGTGAAGGAACCCGTGCGCATTCTCGTGATCGGCGGCGGTCACGCCGGTACGTACACCGCGCTGCGCCTGGAGCGCCTGCTGCACGCCGCCGGAGCGCCCCGCGCCGAGGTCAGGCTCGTCACCCCGGAGCCCAGCCTGACCTACCGCCCCCTGCTCGCCGCCGCCGCTGCCGGCACCCTCTCCCCGCGCCACGTCCTCGTCCCGCTCCGCCGCGTCCTGCGCACGACCCGGCTCCTCCTCGGCGAGGCCGTATCCCTCGACCTCGCCACCCGCACGGCATACGTACGCACCCCGGCCGGCCCCGAGGCGGCGCCCGTTCCGTACGACGTCCTCGTCCTCACCCCCGGCACCGCCCCCACACCCCCGCCGCCGCACGCGCTCACGCTGCACAGCATCGCCGACGCACTCGCGCTGCGCTCCCACGTCCTCGCCCAGCTCGACCTCGCCTCATCGACCCGCGACCCAGCCGTCCGCGAAGCCGCGCTCTGCTTCGTCTTCCTCGGCGGCGGGTACGCGGGCGTCGACGCGCTCCCCGCGCTGCGCGCCATGGCCGAACGCGCCCTCAGGCACTACCCGGGCCTGCGCCCCGCCGACCTGCGCTGGGTCCTCGCCGAGCCCGGCGAACGGCTGCTCCCCGAGGCTCCGGCGGACAGCGGTACGTACGTGGCACGCGCCCTGCGCCGTGACGGTACCGAGATCCGGCTCGGCGCCGCGCCACGCACTTACCGCCCCGGCCTCCTCGTCCTCGACGACGGCGACTCACTCGCCACCCGCACCCTCGTGCACACCCCGAGCGCCATCCGCGCCCCTGGCGCACCACCCCATCCCCTCCTCACCACCCCCGCGCTCCCGCTCACCCCCGACGGCCGCCTGCGCTGCACCTCCGGCCTCGCCGTCACCGGCACCCCGCACACCTGGGCCGCCGGGGACACCGCCGCCGTCCCCGACCCCCAAAGGCCGGGCGCCACCCGCGCCCCCCACGCCGGACACGCCCACGGCCAAGCCCAGGTCCTCGCCGACAACCTCCTCGCGACCCTGCGCGGCGAGCCGACACGCCCGTACGACGAGAAGGACGAGGGCCTCTACGTGGCACTCGGCCCGCACGACGGCCTCGCCCGCCTCCACGGCCGCACCTTCACCGGGCGCCCCGCCGTTCTCCTGGCCCGCGCGCACCACCTCAGCCGCCTGCCGACTGCCCGGCGCAAGGGACGCGTCCTCACCGAGTGGGCCTTCAGCGCCCTCTTCCCGCGAGAGCCCGTGCCCCTGGGAGCCCCGGCGGCGGGCCCGGGCGAACCGCCCTGAGCACGGCCGCCGACGGCCCGATACCACCTGCCGCCACCTGCGCCGCCCCCCACCCGAAACCTGCTCCAACCCGCCCGGTCGCGCACGAGACACGACCAGGCCAGAACCGTTACAGCCGAGCGCACCACCCCCGCGCACGCCCGGACACGCACCACCCCACGAGCGCTCCGCGCAACCCGAAACGGGGACCGGCCCGCCAGACCGGAACTCCCTGTGAGCGCCGTCCGTCTGAGGGGTGACGGAGGAGGCCCGACCCGCCCGGCTCCTCGCGCCGCGCCCTGCCCACCCTCCCCGGCGTTCGGTACCTTCACAGGCTCCGGACACCACCGGCCCCGCACCGGACCGGCACCGTCGCCCGTACCCGGAGCGACGGCCGCCGCCCACCGCACCCGCACGATGTACGACGACCCCGACACCACGAGGCGAGACTCGGTGAACTTCACGCGCTGGAGCGCCCGGCTTCCCGGCACGCAGCGTCGCGCCGCCGCACGGACCGACCGGGGCGGCGTCCCCGCGGCCCGCGCGCGGGAGCGCGGCGAAAGCCCGGCGGACAGCGCCCCGGAGCCCGCACCCCCGGCCCCCACCGTCGACCGGCTGCCCGCCCGCGAACTCCTGGAGCACGCTCCCGCCCTCACCGCCCTCCTGCACGGTCCGGACCACCGCCTCCTCCACGTCAACGAGGCCTACCGCACCGCCTTCGGCACACCCCCGGGCGAGGCCACCGGCACCCCCGCACAGGAAGCCCTCCCCGAACTGGCGGCGCTCGGACTGCTCCCCCTGCTCGATCAGGTCCACCGCTCGGGCCGCCCCCGTACGGTCAAGTCCCGCAAAGCCCCGGACGGCCGCAGCTACACCTTCACGTGCGCCCCCGTCTCCGTACCGCCCGAAGCGCCGGACGCACCCGCGGACACCGCGATCCTCGTCTTCGCCAGCGACGTCACCGACCACGCCGAGGCCGCCGAACGCCTGCGCGCCAGCGAGCGCAGCCAGCGCGAGACCGCCGTCACGCTCCAACGCTCCCTGCTCCCGCAAGAGCTCGAACAGCCAGACGACCTGCGCATCGCCGCCACCTACCAGCCCGGCGGCACCGAGGCGGCGGTCGGCGGGGACTGGTACGACGTGATCACCCTCGGCGGCGGCCGCACCGCCCTCGTCATCGGGGACGTCATGGGGCGCGGCGTACGCGCCGCCGCCGTCATGGGACAGCTCCGCACCGCTGTCCGCGCCTACGCCCGCCTCGACCTGCCCCCGCACGAGGTCCTGCAACTCCTCGACGGACTCGCCGCCGAGATCGACGCGACCCAGATCGCCACGTGCGTCTACGCCGTCCACGACCCCAACGAGGGCCGCCTCGTCTACGCCTCCGCGGGACACCTGCCGATCCTCGTCCGCGACGAGAACGGGATCATCCACCGCGCCGAGGAACCCACCGGACCCCCGCTCGGTACCGGCGGCTGGCTGCACGCCTCCGGCTCCGTGCCCCTCACCCCCGGCTCCACGGCCGTGCTCTACACCGACGGCCTGGTCGAACGCCGTGACCAGGACATCGACCAGGGCGTCTCCGCCCTCGCCGACGCCCTCGCCGGCGCGAGCGGCAGCCCTCAGGTGATCTGCGATCGCCTCCTGCGCGCCCTCGGCGTCACCGCCTCGCACGACGACGACGTCGCGGTCCTCGTCGTCGAGCACCCGGCCCGCGACGGCTCGGACGCCGACCTCTTCCGCAACGCCACCCTCGAACTCCTCGGCGGCGTGGAGGCGACCCCGCGCGCCCGCGCCTTCGCTACGGGTGTCCTCAGCAGCTGGCGCTGCCCGTCCGAACTGCACGACATGGGCGTCCTCGCCGCGAGCGAGCTCGTCGCGAACTCCCTCCAGCACGGCGCCCCGCCCATGCGGCTACGCCTGCGCCGCACCGATCGCCGCCTCATCGTCGAGGTCACCGACGGCGACGACCACCTCCCGCGCCGTCGCCGAGCCGAGCCCGTCGACGAGGCGGGGCGCGGCATCGCCATCGTCGCCCACGTCTCCTCGGCCTGGGGCTGCCGCCGCATCCCCGGCGGCGGCAAGGCCGTCTGGTGCGAGTTCGCCTTTCCCGCGAAGCGCACGCCTCCCGGTCCCTGAGCCTTCAGGGACCGGGGCCGCTTCGCTACGGCGCGGGACCTGCGCGGAGCCGGTCATGGCTGCCGGGCCGGTCGAACCGGTCGAGCCCGGTACGGGTCAGATCCCGGCGGGCGCCGGGTTCTCGCCCGTCGTGCTGGACTCGCGCGCGTCGAGCGGCAGGGGCGCCTCCTCGGCGGCGGGTATCAACCCGCCCTCCGCCACGGGACTCATCGCGACGACCCGCGACTTCGCCCCGTACGGCCGGTCCTGCGCCGCGGTGAGTCGTGGCCCGATCCGCAGCGCCAGCACCGTGATGACCAGCGAGAACAACAGGAAGGTCAGGATGTACGGAGTGTGCAGCGAGGCCGCCATCGGTCCGCCGATCGCCGGGCCCACGGCCAGCGCCAGCTGTTTGACCAGCGCGAACGCCGAGTTGTACTGCCCGACCATGCCGTCGGGCGCCAAGTCGGCGACGAGGGGCGCCACCGTGGGCGAGAGCATCGACTCACCGAGCCCGAAGAGCCCGTACGTGGAGATGAAGGCCGCCGTCGCCATCGCCTGGCTGCCATGCCCGAGTCCGGCAAAGCCCGCCACGGCCCAGGCGAAGGCCCAGATGAGCCCCACGAGCGCGATGACACGGCTGCGACGACGCCGCTCCACCAGCTTCAGCACGGCGAACTGCGCCACGACGATCACCGCGGTGTTCGCCGCGAGTGCCACGCCGAGCGTCGAGGCCGAGACCCCGGCCGCGTCCACGCCGTATGCCGCGAGCCCCGAGTCGAACTGCCCGTAGCAGGCGAAGAAAATCACGAAGCCGAGGACGGACAGCTGCACCATCGCCCGGTCCTTGAGCAGCGACCGCATCCCGCGCTTGCCGCCGTCACCGGCGGGGACGGCCTCGCTGATGCCTCCCGCGTGCGGAAGGCGCGTGCTCGCGGCGATCGCGGCGAGCACGAGGAACATGGCCGCCTCGATCGAGAAGAGCAGGACGAAGCTGGACGGGTCGTGCTCGTCGACGAGCTGTCCGCCGGCGAGCCCGCCTATGCCGAGGCCCAGGTTCTGGAGGAAGAACTGCGTCGCGAAGGAGCGCGTCCTGGTCTGCGGCGTCGAGCACCACACGACCATGGTCGCGAGGGCTGGGGCCATCACCGCCGTACCGGCCCCGAGCAGTGCCGCCGAGGCGAGCGCCGCGACCTCGCTCGTCGAGAAGCCGAGCGCCATCGCTCCCGCTGCCGAGAGCAACGAGGCGACGACCAGTACGGGAAGCGGCCCTCGCCGGTCGATGGCCCGGCCCACGAACGGCAGCACGACCAACGCGGCCACGGCGAACACGGCGAGCACGAGCCCAGCCGCTCCGGCACCGAGATCCCGTGTCTGCGCCACGTAGACGTAGAGGAACGGAACAGTGAACCCGATGCCGAACGCGCTGAGCGCGCTGCCCACCTGAATCCTGCGCATGGCCATGCCCATTGCCCTGGTCACCTTCACCTGCCTTAGGTCTCAACACTTCGAAGCTAAAGTTTCGTGTTGAAGAGTACATCGTCAAGGACTTCAACGCCAAGCCGAGGCGTGCGATACTCGGCACCATGGGCGATACGACCGGCCCCCCTGAGCCGACACTCGAAGAGCAGATCGCCGCGTACCAGCGCGAATACAGCGATCTCGACCCACAGGTGGAGCAGATCGTCTCGGCGCTCGGCCGCCTCAACCGCCGCATGAACGTTGCCTACGGGCGGCAGAGCGCGCAGCTGAACATGAGCAACGCGGACTGGGAGGTCGTGAAGGTCCTGGTCCTGTCGGGGCCGCCCTACCAGCTGGGGCCCGGGGATCTCGCGAAACGGCTCGGCCTCACGCCGGCCGCGATGACCCACCGAATCGACCGGATGGTCGCGGAGGGACTGGTCACCCGTGACCGCGACGAGCAGAACCGGGTGCGGGTCATCGTCGAGCTGACCGACGAGGGACGGCAGAAGTGGCTGCGCTCAATGAGCCTCGCCTCCGCTTTCGAGGAGGACCTGCTCCAGGACCTCTCGCCAGGCGAGCGGAGCATCCTCGGCGGCATGCTGACCCGTCTCCTGCGCCGGGTGGAGGAGACTCAGCCGGACGCGGGCGGCCGGCTGAGCGATCTCGACTGAGCGGTCCCACGACTGCGAGGTCCGCCCCCGGCACGGGCTCTGTCCCCCGGGTTTTGCCTCGCACCGCATGCTCAACGTGGGCGGGGGTACGCGTCTTCCAACGCCCGCTTGGCTGTGGCCGGGCTCACGTTTGACATCGGCCGATCGGGTCCGTAAGGTTCCACGAGTTGCCACGAAGACGTAACAACCTTGTGACAGCACTCTCGCCGCGCGAGCGGCAAACCCCTTCTTTGATCAGTACGACTCCCGTGCGGGAAAGTCCCGGGCTGCGTTACTTTTTGCGCTGCCCGAATTCGTTTCCGATCGGCTCGATTATGAGTCCGGGCGAGAATCCACTACTGTTCAGGACGTCGGAACGGACCGGAAACGGCCGGGAAGACAA
>NZ_JBIVIO010000010.1:0-160817 GCF_044749745.1 Streptomyces sp. NPDC088923
GACTCTCTCGGGCCCGATTTCCTCGGTGCTTTCCGGTTCCCGGCCCGGCCTTTCGGCCTTTCCGTTTCCCTTTCGGCGTCTCCGACTTTATCAGATCTTCGGCGGCCGTTTTACCGGCTGTCCTTCGTTCCGCATTGTTCGGAGAGGTGCCCACCCTGTTCCGCTGTAGGGCGGTTCTTTCGGGGCGTGGAGGACAGTAGCAGGTCGTCAGGGGGCAATGCACATCCGCTGGGCGCCCCCTCGTGAGGCCGCTCCACAAGGGGGCGCCACCCGCGGTTTCAGCGGTTCGTGACGGTCACGTCGTCGAGCGACGCGGTCCCCTTGGCCGGTGCCGTGACAAGGAGCTTCTCGATGCGGTGGCCGCGTGCCGAGCCGTTGAGCCGCCGGGTCACCTCGGTCCAGGCGGAGAGCGGGGTCTTCCGGGTGGGACGGGTGCGGACGGTCTCGCCGTTGTCGAGGAGGAGGTCGACGGTGACGGCGCGGCCGGCCGCGTCGGTGGGCTTCAGGTAATAGGTGAGCTCCGTCCTCGCTGTCACGGGGATGTCCACGTCGAAGACGGCGTACGAGGTGGGGGCGGCGGCCTTGCCGGTCCCCTTCACCGTGAGCGAGGTGTTCCCCCGGTGGGCACTCCCCCCGGCGGTCGTCACCGCGACGCCCTTCGCCGTGACGCCCGTCGTCGGGCGGGCGTCCGTGCCCGGCTCGAACCCCGTGCGGAACTGGACGGGCCCAGTGGACGGCGGGATGGGGATCTCCGGGTCGAGCGGGTCGCGGCCGCTGATCATGCCGGTGGCCGCGCCGGCGAGGCGGAGGTAGAAGTCGGCGGAGAGATAGGTGCCGTCCGCGCTCGTGGTCTGGAAGTACTGGTCGGTGGGGATCATCGAGGAGTCCTCGGCGGCCGGGGCCATCGCGGTGGCCTCGTCGTACTCGTCGAACATGGCGAGGAACGCCTGCCCCACGCCCGCTTTCCTGACGTTCACCGCCTGCTGCCACAGGAAGTCCCCGGAGCGGCGGGGGATCTCGTTGCGCGGGCCGTCCTTCCAGTTGGACCAGGAGAAGCCCGGATAGATCACCGGGAGGTAGTCCTGCCCGCGCGGGGTGAGCGCGGCGAGGTCGGCGGCGATCTGCGGGGCGTTGTCGCCCGCGTTGCCGACCATCCACGGGGAGAGCATGTCGAGCGCCTGGTAGACGGGGCCGAAGCCCGGCTTCGCGTTGGAGTCGGTGCGCCAGCCGGTTGGGACGCCCCCGACCACGTAGAGGCCCTTGCTCTTGAACCAGTTCACGATCCGCTCGGACTGCTCCGCCGAGCCGGGGCGGTTGCTGAAGCCGAGGCCCCACAACTCGACGACCGGTTTGCCGTCCTGGTGGACGTAGGCGGGGGAATCGGTGAGGTGGAGGGAGCCGGTGACGACGTTCGTCCAGTCGTCCTGGAGCACCTGCTCGAAGTTCGCGTCGGTCAGGCCGCTCACGTCGTACTCGACGTAGAAGCCGCGGCCCGTGCGCTCGGCCGCCTTGCGGGCCTTGTCGGCGACGGAGTTGCGGACGGCCGCGCGCGGTGAGGCGGGGTCGGAGACGTCGCTGCCGAAGCGCTGGAGGGCCGCGCCGTCGAGGTCGTTGTCCCGCATCCAGTCGAAGTGCTGGTCGACGACGGCGGCCGGGTACGAGGAGAACAGGCGGGCGGGATCGCCGTTGCCGAGCGGGGCGTAACCCGTGGCGGCGAGGGCGGAGTCCGGGTAGGCGCGGGTGTCCGGCCACAGCTCGAAGGTCTGGTTGCCCGGTGAGGGCTGGGACCCCGCCCAGTGGCGCCATGCGCCGAGCGGGGAGCCGTCCGAGGGGTGGTTGAACCAGCCCTGGTAGCCCGCGTAGACGTGGCCCTTGAGGGTGGGGGGTGCGGCGGTGGGGCTCGCGGCTCCGGCCTGGGTGCCGAGTGCGGTGGCCAGGAGGGTGAGGCTCGCGGCGGTGGCGAGGGAGAGACGGGTACGGCGTCTGGGCATGGGGGTCCTCGGTTCCGTGGAGGGAGCTTCGGGGACGAGCGCGGCACCGGTGAGGTGCCGCCATGAAAATCCCTCGGATGTACCTCGTCAACCGCTTGGGCGAAATCGATTTCCCAGCGGGACAAGGGAGATGGGGACGCGTACGCCTTGTACCTTTCCCTCGTGGTCGCCTAGTTCTTTGCCCGTCTCCCGGCCTTCAGGCTGGGCGTGAAGGTGGCGTGGAAGACGCTGGACGCGGCGCCGACGGCTGCCGCCTCCTCGCCGAGGTGCGAGGGGGCGACGCGCACCGTGCGGACGTGGTGGGCGAGGGGAAAGGTGTTGACGGCCGCGGTGATGACGTCGAGGTAGCGGGTGCGGACGCCGGGGAGGACGGCGGGGCCGCCGACGACGAGGAGTTCGGTGTCGAAGAGTCCAACGAGCCCGGCGGCGCCCCGGGCGAGGACGCGCGCGACGCCGTCGACGACCTCGCGGACGACGGGATCGCCCTCGGCGGCGCGCGCGCAGACCCACGGGTAGGCGTCCTCACCGCGCGGTACGGGCAGTCCCGCGGCGCGGACGCGGGCGAGGGTGGTCGAGATGGGGGCGCACTCCTCGGCGGAGCGCGGCACGTCGTCGCCCGCGGGCCGGGGGCGCGGGGCGCACAGCTCGCCCAGCTCGCCCGCGTTGCCCGTCGCGCCCCGGTGCACGTCGCCGCCCAGGAAGGCGCCGCTGCCCGCGCCCGCTCCCAGGTACAGGTACACGAAGTCCTCGGCGCGTTCCGCGGCGCCGAGCCAGCGTTCGCCGATGGCCGCCGCGGTCGCGTCCTTCTCGACGACGACGGAACTGCCGAGCCGGGCGCTGAGTTTCGCGCCGGCGTCCACGCGCTCCCAGCCCGTGAAGAGCGGCGGATCGAGCAGGACGCCCGCGCGCCGGTCGAGCGGTCCCGGCAGGGCGGCCCCGTACCCCAGTACGGGCCCCGCGGCCGGTACTTCGGCCGCCGCCTCGCGGGCGAGGGCGGCCATCTGGGCGAGGCACCAGTCGGGGTCGCGGGGGGCTTCGAGCGGCAAGCGGCGGCGGGCGACGACCTGGCCGCACAGGTCGACGGCGACGGCTGTGATCATCCACGGGTCGAGGTGGATGCCGACCGCGTACCCGGCGTCGGGCCGCAGGCGCAGCGGGATACGGGGCTTGCCCGCGCCGGCCGAGCGGCCCTCGTCCTGCACGATGAGTCCCGAGGTCAGCAGGTTGCGGGTGATGCGGGAGACGGCCTGCGGGGTGAGCCCGGTCGAGGCGGCGATCTCGACGCGGCTGAGGGTGCCCGCCTCGCGGATGCTCTCGATGACGAGCTTCTCGTTGTACGAGCCGAGCGCGAGCTGGTTGAAGGCGCGGGGGGCGGGGCGCGGGGTGGACTGCGCGGTGGGCGGGGCGGGGGGACGTACCCAGTGGAGGGAACCTTCCGTCCCAAGATCCGCGGAGAGGGGTTCCACCAGCGCGGCGGCCAACGCCACTGGGTCGCGGGCGAGTTCGGCGAGGAGGAGGACGCGGAGGAGGGAGGGCCAGCGGGTCGCGGCGGGGAGCGTGTGGGGCGCGGCGCCTTCGAGGGTGGGGACGGGGCCGAGGGTGAGGGTGTGGAGGGTGCGGCCGGGGTGGCGTTCGCGTACGGCCGCGAGGAGTTCCTCGTACGGGGGCGGAGCGGCGGCGTTCCGGCGGGGCGCGGCGGCGGGGCCGGGGTCGAGCGCGTCGAGCGCCCCGTACACGTATGCCGTCGCGTCGCGGACGAGCGCGGTGGCGCGGCGGGAGGGGCGGGGGCGGCCCTCGGGGGGTGGGGCGAGGACGAAGAGGGCGCGCTGCCCGCCCTCGGGGCCGGGGCTCGCGTGGACGGCGAGTAGGTCCAGGTCGCGCAGGGGGCAGGGCGGGTCGGCGGGGACGGTGAGGCCCGCGGTGCCGGGGCCCGCGCCGAGGCCCCAGCGGCGGCGGACCGCGGCGAGGGTGGTGTGCGAGACGCCGGTACGGGCCGCGAGCGCGCGGACCGAGAGGGGGGCGCCGTCCGGGGCGGGCGTGAGCGAGCGGGCGACGAGGGCGGCTTCGTCGACGCGGGAGGGGCGGCCGCTGCGGGGGCGGTGTTCGAGTCCGGCGAGTCCTTCGGCGGCGTAGCGGCGGCGCCAGGCGGTGACGGTGGGGCGGGAGACGCCGAGGCGGCGGGCGCTGTCGATGACGCCCGTACCGGCAGAGGCGTCCAGGACGATCTGCGCGCGCAGGGCGCGGGCGCCCGAGCCGCGTGCCCAGCCGCGCAGGCGGGTGCGGTCGGCGGAGGTGAGGGCGAAGCCGGGGGCGGGGGCGGCCGGACGGGGCGTCGGTGGGGTCGTCGCCGTGGCCGTCGTGGGGTTCGGTGTCGTTTCCGTATGTGCCTCGCGCATCGTGCTCCCGCCTCCGTACCGTCACGATCCTCGCCGTGGCAGCTGATAAAGAACTTCGCTTCCACATCCTGCCCCCGTACACCCTCCGGCCAAGGGAAGCCGCGTGTGCACCGCCGAAAATCCCTTGCGGCATCGGACGGAAAGCGCTGTCAGACGCATTGACTCAAAGCAATCCATTGATTTTACATAGCGCCCCGAGGGGCCCACCGAGCGAAGGCCGGGCCCGCCCTCCACCGTTGAAGGGCTCAGCCCATGTCCCAGCTCACCGGCCCGCGGAAGAAACGCCGCGTCGATCGCGGCCTCTTCTGGTTCACCGTGCCCGGCATCACCGTCGTACTGCTCTTCCACTACGTGCCGTTGCTCGGCAACGTCATCGCCTTCCAGGACTACCAGCCGTTCATCGGCATCACGCACAGCCGCTGGTCAGGGCTGGACAACTTCTCCGTGCTCTTCAACGGGGACTCCGCCTTCCTGCACGCGCTCTCGAACACCTTCCAACTCCTGATCATCCAGGTGGTGTTCGTCTTCCCGGCGCCGATCCTGCTCGCGCTGGCGCTCAACAGCCTGGTGAGCGAGCGGGTCAAGAAGGCCGTGCAGAACGTGCTCTACCTGCCGCACTTCCTGTCGTGGGTCGTGGTGGTCGCGCTCTTCCAGCAGATGCTGGGCAGCGGCGGGCTCGTCAACGTCTTCCTGCGCGCGCAGGACCTCGGCACGTGGAACATCATCGGCGACCCCGACCTGTTCAAGGGCCTGCTGACCTCGCAGGTCATCTGGAAGGACACGGGCTGGGGCACGATCCTCTTCCTCGCCGCGCTCTCGCGGGTCGACACCGATCTGTACGAGGCGGCGGCGATGGACGGCGCGGGGCGGCTGCGGCAGACGTGGCACGTCACGCTGCCCGCGCTGCGCGGCCTCGTCGTGCTGCTCCTGATCCTGCGGCTCGGGGACGCGCTGAGCGTCGGCTTCGAGCAGATCATCCTGCAACAGGCCGGGGTGGGGCTGCCGGCGAGCGAAGTGCTCGACACCTACGTCTACAACAACGGTCTGCTGTCCGGGCAGTGGGGCGTCTCGGCGGCCGTGGGGCTCGTCAAGGGCCTGGTGGGCGTGGTGCTGGTGCTGGGCGCGAACAAGCTCGCGCACTTCTTCGGCGAGGAAGGGATCTACCGCTCATGAGTACCGCGCAGCTTCCCACGACGCCCGCTTCCGCGGACGTTCCCGGACCCCGCGACCGGCGCTCCGCACCGCGGGGCCGAAAGCCGCGCCGCGTCGACGCGGGGATACCGGGCCAGACCCCGGCCTCGCCACCGTGGCGCGTCCTGAAGTCGCTGATCATCCTGCTCTGTTGCCTCGCCGTGATTTTGCCCTTCCTCACGGTGATCTCGACGTCGCTCGCGGACAACGCGCAGGTCAACGAGGCGGGCGGCTTCGTACTGTGGCCGGACCACCCCTCGTTCGACTCCTACGCGGCGATCCTGCGCGGCGGGCTCGTGACGCGGGCGATGGCGGTGAGCATCGGGGTCACGGTCGTCGGTACGGCGCTGAGCCTGCTCTCCAGCATCACGCTCGCGTACGGGCTGAGCCGGCCCGGGTCCTTCGGGCACAAACCGGTACTGATGATCCTGCTCTTCTCGATGCTCTTCGCGCCGGGCGTGATCCCCAGCTACCTGCTGATCAAGCAGCTCCATCTCATCAACAGCTATTGGGCGTTGATCCTGCCGACGATGGTGAACGCCTTCAACGTCATCGTCCTGCGCTCCTTCTTCCAGAGCATTCCGCGCGAACTCGTGGACGCGGCGCGGATCGACGGGGCCAGCGAGCTGAACATCCTGACGAAGATCGTGCTGCCGCTCTCGCGCGCGTCGGTCGCCGTCGTCGGGCTGTTCTACGCGGTCTCGTACTGGAACGCCTTCTTCAACGCCCTGCTGTACATGAACGAGTCGGCGAAGTGGCCCATGCAACTCGTGCTGCGCACGTACGTGGTGAACAACGCGGCGATCGGCGCGGGCGAGGCGTCCGCCGCCGGGGCGCCGTTGCCGCCCTCACAGGCGCTCCAGGCGGCGATCATCGTGCTCTCGATCGTGCCGATCGTGCTCGTCTACCCGTTCCTGCAACGGCACATGAACAAGGGCGTGATGATCGGCGCCGTCAAGGGCTGAGGCCCCCGCTCCACCCCTGATCCATCCGACGACGAAGGAGCAGCCCCATGGGCCCTCTCATCTCGCGCAGAGGACTGCTGCGCGCTTCGGCGGGAGCGGCGGCCGGCCTCGCGCTCGCGAGCTGCGGCGACGGCGGTCCCGCGATCCCGCTCGCGGACAACGCGAAGGTCGTACTGCCCGACTACGTCCCGTACCAGGGCGTCAAGCCGGCGCTCGCCGGGACGAAGGGCGGCGTGCTCAACGGCTACCGGCACTACCCGGCCGACCCGGCGCCGGCCTTCCCGGACGGGCCGCCCGCGAAGGGGCCCGGGGTCCGCGTCATGACGCTGACCTTCAATCCCGTACCGCCGCCGCGCGGCCGCAACCCGTACTGGCGGGCGCTCGACGAGCAGCTCGGCACGGATCTCGACGTCGAGATCGTGCCCGTGGGCGACTACCCCAACAAGTTCTCGGTGGTCGTCGCGGGCGGGGACCTCCCGGACGCGATGCTCGTGCTGCCGACCGCGAGCCAGCAGCCGGCGATGTTCAACGCGCTCTTCGAGGACCTGACCGAGCACCTGTCGGGCCCGGCGGTGCGCGAGTACCCCTACCTCGCCAACATCCCCACCGACGCCTGGCGTTGGACGGTCTACAACGGCGGGATCTACGCGCTTCCGATGCCGCGCGCGAACGCGGGCAGCATCATGTTCTACCGCTCCGACCGCTTCAAGGAGCGCGAACTCGACCCGAATCCGAAGGACTTCAAGGAGTTCCAGCAGTTGTGCAGGGACGTGTCCGACCCCAAGCACAGCCGGTACGCGCTCGGTGACCCGATCACGACGCTGAACTTCATGATGGAGATGGTGGGCGGGCCGAACATCTGGCGCGAGGAGGACGGGAAGTTCACCTTCTGGCTGGAGTCCGAGGAGATACGCGAGGCCCTCGACGCGGCGCGCAGGCTCACCAAGGAACACCTGCTCCACCCCGACGCCTACAGCGTGGTCGGGAAGTTCAAGGACTGGTTCGGCAACGGGCAGATCGCGCTGCACTACGACGGCAACGCGGGCTGGAACGACTTCTACCGGCAGTACGCGCCGAACAACAAGGGACTGGAGATCGACGGGATGCTCGCGCCGGGTTTCGACGGCGGCAGGGGCAGCCACTGGGCCGGGTACTCCAGCTTCGCGGTCCTCGCCATCAAGAAGGCCCCCAAGTCCCGGGTCCGGCAGATCCTCCGGCTCGCCAACGCGATGGCGGCGCCCTTCGGCACCGACGCGTACAAGCTGCGCAAGTACGGCATCGAGGGCCACGACCACACACGTCGGGGCACCGACCCGATCCTCACCCCGGACGGCACAACGGAGACCGCGCTGCCCACCGGGTTCATCACGGACGCGCCGCTCTCGCTCTACTTCCCCGAGCGCCCCGACGTCGTGGACCGCCAGCACTCCTTCCAGACGCGGGCCGCCGAGGTCCTCGTGCGCAATCCGACCGAGGGCATCTACTCGGAGACCAACGCGAAGACGTTCGGCGCGCTCAAGCTCAAGACCGACGACGTCCTCAAGGGCATCATGCAGGGCCGCGAGAAGCTCTCCTCGCTCGACGAGACCGTCCGCATGTGGCGGCGCGAGGGCGGCGACCGGATGCGCGCCGAGTACGAGAAGGCCTGGGCGAGCCTGCACGGCTGACCCGGGCGCCGGGCACGCGACCGCGCGGGCGCCCACCACCTTGTCCGTATCCTCCCTACTCCCCCACCCCGCACCACCACCCGAGGAGAACCCTCACCATGCACGACGACCGGACCGCGACCGAGGACCGCATCGCACGGTTCGTCTCCAGCAGGCTGCGACCCGCCCTCCACTCCGAGCCGCTGCCGCTCGCGCTGGAGGTGTGGCGGGTGCCCGGGGAGCCGGTGCCCGTCGCCGAGGCGCTGCGGGCCACGTACGAGCCCTTCGAGGCCGGCGAGTACTGGGGCCCGGCCTGGGGCACGACGTGGCTGCGCGCCAGGGGCACCGTGCCCGCGCACTGGGCGGGCAGGCGGGTCGAGGCCGTCTTCGACCTGGACTTCGACCTCACGCAGGGGCCCGGCGGGCAGGCGGAGGGCTTCGTGCACACCGCCGCCGGGGAACCCCTCCAGGGCCTGCACCCCTACCACCGCACCGTCCGGCTCGCCGAACCCGCCACCGGGGGCGAGGAGATCAGCCTCCTGGTCGAACTCGCGGCGAACCCGAAGATCGCGGGCAGCGCGGCGCTCGGGATGCGCTACAGCTCCCCGCGGACCTCGGGCGACGACCCGCTCTACCGGCTGCTCGTCGCCGATCTCGCGGTGCGCGAGGAGGACGTGTGGCACCTGCTCCAGGACATGGCCGTCCTGGGCGAACTCATGGACCAGCTACCGGAGTCGGCGCCGCGCCGGTGGGAGATCCTGCGGGCGCTCGACAAGGTCGTGGACGCCGTCGATCCCTGGGACGTGGCGGCGACGGCCGGGCGGGGCCGCGAGGTCCTGGCCGACGTCCTCGCGCGGCCCGCGCACGCCTCCGCGCACACCGTGCACGCGGTCGGCCACGCGCACATCGACTCCGCCTGGCTGTGGCCGCTGCGCGAGACCGTCCGCAAGTGCGCCCGGACGTTCACGAACGTCACCGCGCTCGCCGAGGAGTACCCGGAACTCGTCTTCGCCTGCTCCTCCGCGCAGCAGTACGCGTGGATGAAGGAGCGGCGCCCCGACGTGTACGCGCGGATCAAGAAGGCCGTGGCCGAGGGGAGTTTCGTGCCGGTGGGCGGCATGTGGGTGGAGGCGGACGGGAATCTGCCGGGCGGCGAGGCTCTGGCCCGCCAACTGGTGTACGGGCGACGCTTCTTCGCGGAGGAGTTCGGCGTCGAGCAGGACGGCGTGTGGCTGCCCGACTCCTTCGGCTACAGCGCCGCGTACCCGCAGCTCGCGAAGCTCGCGGGCGCCCGCTGGTTCCTCACCCAGAAGCTCTCCTGGAACGCCGTGAACCGGCTGCCGCACCACACCTTCGACTGGGAGGGCATCGACGGGACCCGTATCCTCACGCACTTCCCGCCCGTCGACACGTACAACTGCGAGCTGACCGGACGCGAACTCGCCCACGCCGAGGCGAACTTCGCGGAGAAGGGCGTCGCGGGGCGCTCGCTCGCGCCCTTCGGTTTCGGGGACGGGGGCGGCGGGCCGACCCGGGAGATGATGGAGCGCGCCAGGCGGCTGCGGGACCTGGAGGGTTCGCCGCGCGTCGAGATCGCGAAGCCGTCCGAGTTCTTCGGGATCGCCGCCCGCGAGTATCCGCGAAGGCCGGTGTGGCGGGGCGAGTTGTACCTGGAGAACCACCGGGGCACGTACACAAGCCAGGCCCGTACGAAGCGCGGCAACCGGCGCTCGGAGGCACTGCTCCGGGAGGCGGAGCTGTGGGCGGCGACGGCGGCGGTACGGGGCGGGCGCGCGTACCCGTACGAGGAGTTGGAGGCCCTGTGGCGGCGGGTGCTGCTCCACCAGTTCCACGACATCCTGCCCGGCACCTCGATCACCTGGGTGCACGAGCAGGCAGAGGAGATGTACCGCGAGGTGCACGCGGCGCTGGAGGAGGTCATCGGGTCGGCCGCGCGCGAACTCGGGCCGCCGCGTACGGGGTTCGCGGTGTTGAACGCGGCGCCGCAGGACCGTACCGAGGTCGTGGTGGTGCCCGGCGCGGTCGCGGGCGGGCAGGAGCTGACGGACGGCTCGCGCGCGGTGCTCGCGCACGCCCCGGCGCTCGGCGCGGGAACCCTGGACGACGGCGCGGGAACCCTGGACGACGGCGGGGACGCCCCGCGGCCGGTCACCGCGAGCGAGGAGGAGGGGGACTTCGTCCTCGACAACGGGCTCGTCCGGGTGCGGATCGACCGGGCCGAAGGGCTGGTGCGCTCCGTAGTGGACCTGAGCACGGACCGCGAGACGCTCGCCCCCGACGAGCCGGGCAACCTGCTGCAACTGCACCACGACGACCCGACGCTGTGGAGCGCCTGGAACCTGGACGCCTCCTACCGCAACACCGTCCGCGACCTCACCGGGGCCGAGTCGGTCGAGCTGACGGAGGCGGGCCCGCTGCTCGCGCGGGTGCGCGTGACGCGCGCCTTCGGTACCTCGCGGCTCGCGCAGGACCTCGAACTGACCGCTGGGGCACGGCGATTGGTGGTCCGTACCGATATCGACTGGCAGGAGCGGGACGCCGTGCTCAAGGCGGCGTGGCCGCTCGACGTGCACGCGGAGCACGAGAGCGCCGAGGTGCAGTTCGGGCACGTGCGACGGCCCACGCACGAGAACACGAGCTGGGACGCGGCCCGCTTCGAGGTGTGGCAGCACCGGTGGGTGCACGTCGGCGAGCACGGCTTCGGCGCCGCGCTGCTCACGGACTCGACGTACGGGCACGACGTGCGGCGGCACACACGCGCGGACGGCGGCACGACCACGACGCTGCGGCTCTCGCTCCTGCGCGCCCCGCACAGCCCGGACCCCGAGGCGGACCGGGGGCGGCACGCGTTCGTGTACGCGCTGGAGGCGGGCGCGGACGTCGGGGGCGCGGCGGCCGGCGGGTACGCGCTCAACCTGCCCTTGCGGGTCGTGCCGGGTGCTGGGGCCGCTCCGCTCGTGAGCGTCTCGCACCGGGACGTGCTCGTGGAGGCGGTGAAGCTCGCGGACGACCGTTCGGGGGACGTCGTCGTGCGGCTCTACGAGTCGCGGGGCGGGTCGGTGCGGGCTTCGCTGGGGGCGGGGTTCGCGGTGGGCTCGGCGGCGGTGACGGATCTGCTTGAGGAGCCGGTGGCGGAGCTGGAGGTCGTGGAGGGGCGGATCGCGCTGGCGCTGCGGCCGTTCCAGATCCTGACGGTGCGGCTGCGCAGGAGCTGACCGCCGGATGACCGAGGGGGTGGCCGCGCACCGGCCGCCCCCTTCGTCATTCCCCGGGCTCCGGCGGGAACTCGTTCGGCGGGGACTCCAGGTCCTCCAGCTCGATCCCCGGGGCGGCGAGCACCACGTCCCCCGCCAGGTGCACCTCGTGCCGCTCCCCCGTCTCCAGGTCGCTGACCTGGTACGAGTCCACGCGCAGGGGTCCGTTGTCAGTGGCGTGTGCTTGGGTGTCCGTCAGTTGCCAGGACTGGTCGGCCGTCCTGGTGGCGAGCACCGGTGCGCTGAAGGAGACCAGTCGGATGCGGGTGGGGGGAGATTGCGGGGTGAGGCGCAGGAGCCGGGCGGTGGCGACGTAGAAGGCGGGGGACGTACCCCCGAAGGCGTGGGCGCGCGCGTTGCCCTCGGTGGCGTGGTTCCCCTCCGGGTCCGACCTGACCCAGGTGAGCCCTTCGAGGGCGCCGCCGCGGACCTGCCAGCCGCCCGCGCGCAGTTCGAGTCGCAGGGGACGCCCGCGCGAGTCGAGCGTGAGGTCGACGGTGCCGGCGTCCGGCTCGCCCACGGGGGTGGTGAGCCGGGCGACGTACCGCCAGCCGGAGGGCCCGGGCGCGCACTGGAAGTGCTCCTCGGCGAGCAGGCCGCCGTCGTGCGGGTCGTGGAGGGAGTAGCGGCCTCGGGGCATCGGGGGGTGTCCTGGGGTGGGTGCTCGGGGGGCTGCGGGGGAAGCGTGACGGCCCGGAAGCGCGGGGCTTCCGGGCCGTCACTCCGTCACGTCGTCACTCCGCCGTACGCGTCCTGCGTCCGCGTACGGGCGAAGGGGACTCAGTAGCGGTAGTGGTCCGACTTGTACGGGCCCTCGACCTTCACGCCGATGTACTCGGCCTGCTCGGGGCGGAGCGTCGTGAGCTTCACGCCGAGCGCGGCGAGGTGGAGGCGGGCGACCTTCTCGTCGAGCGCCTTCGGCAGCACGTAGACGCCGACGGGGTACTCCTGCGGCTTCGTGAACAGCTCGATCTGCGCGATCGTCTGGTCCGCGAAGCTGTTGGACATGACGAAGGAGGGGTGGCCCGTCGCGTTGCCGAGGTTGAGCAGGCGGCCCTCGGAGAGCACGATGATCTTCTTGCCGTCGGGGAAGGTCCAGGTGTGGACCTGCGGCTTGACCTCGTCCTTGACGATGCCGGGGATCTTCGCGAGCCCGGCCATGTCGATCTCGTTGTCGAAGTGGCCGATGTTCCCGACGATCGCCTGGTGCTTCATCCTGGCCATGTCGCTCGCCATGATGATGTCCTTGTTGCCGGTCGTCGTGACGAAGATGTCGCCCTTGTCGACGACGTCGTCCAGCGTCGTGACCTGGTAGCCGTCCATCGCGGCCTGGAGGGCGCAGATGGGGTCGATCTCGGTGATGATGACGCGGGCGCCCTGGCCGCGCAGCGACTCGGCGCAGCCCTTGCCGACGTCGCCGTAGCCGCAGACGACGGCGGTCTTGCCGCCGATGAGGACGTCGGTGGCGCGGTTGATGCCGTCGATGAGGGAGTGGCGGCAGCCGTACTTGTTGTCGAACTTCGACTTCGTCACGGCGTCGTTGACGTTCATCGCCGGGAAGAGCAGCGAGCCGTCGCGCTGCATCTCGTAGAGGCGGTGGACGCCGGTGGTGGTCTCCTCGGTCACGCCGCGGATCTCCGAGGCGAGCTTGGTCCACTTCTGGGAGCCGGCGGAGATGGTGCGGGTGAGGAGTTCGAGGATGACGCGGTGCTCGTCGTTCTCGGCCTCGGTCGCCGGGTCGGGGACCTTGCCCTCCTTCTCGTAGGCCACGCCCTGGTGCACGAGAAGAGTGGCGTCACCGCCGTCGTCGAGGATCATGTTCGGGCCGCCGGTGGGGGCGTCGGCCCAGGTGAGCGCCTGCTCGGTGCACCACCAGTACTCCTCCAGGCTCTCGCCCTTCCAGGCGTAGACCGGGACGCCCTGCGGGTTGTCCGGGGTACCGTTCGGGCCGACCGCGATGGCGGCGGCGGCGTGGTCCTGGGTGGAGAAGATGTTGCAGGAGGCCCAGCGGACCCGGGCACCGAGCGCGGTGAGGGTCTCGATGAGGACGGCGGTCTGCACGGTCATGTGCAGGGAGCCGGTGATGCGGGCGCCCTTGAGCGGCTGCGACTCGGCGTACTCGGCGCGCAGCGCCATGAGGCCGGGCATCTCGTGCTCGGCGAGGGTGATCTCCTTGCGGCCGAAGTCGGCGAGGGAGAGGTCGGCGACCTTGAAGTCCTGCGGGGTGGTGGCGGACGTCATGCTCTGCTGCTCCTCGGGTCGGGGCGCGGGTACGGGTGTGCTGGCCGCGCCTGGGCGAGTGCGAGGCGTCCGAGGCCGGGCCTCGTCCCCGTACCCCCGGAAGGACGTACGGGACGTGCCGGACCGGACGCGGACACACGTGTCCCGTCCTCTTGCGCGGCGCAGTCCGTCGGAGGCCCTCTCTCCCTCGGCCGGTCCCCTCGCGGGGGCCGCCCGACCGCCATCAGCAGCGACGTCTGGCTGCCCCCAAGCTACCAGCCCGGCCCGGAAGGGACAGGGGGGCCGGGAGGGACGGTGTCCTTCCCGGGCCCGGTGCCCCGCGGTGGTGCCGAGCGGTCAGTGGTCCCCGGCCGGGTGCGGTACGGGGCCGCCCGGGGTGGCCTCGGGGTGCGGGCCCGCCGCGGCCTCCGCCTCGGTGAAGATGTCCGGCTCCAGGTAGATGACGCGGGCGATCGGGACGGCCTCGCGGACGCGGGACTCGGCGCCGTCGATGGCCTCGGTGATCTCCGTTCCGGTCGCGTCGGGGCGTACCGCGATCTTCGCGGCGACGAGGAGTTCCTCGGGGCCGAGGTGGAGCGTGCGCATGTGGATGACCCCGGTGACGAGGGTGCCGTCGACGAGCGAGGCGGAGATGGTCTCCTCGGTCTGCGGGTTCGCGGACTCGCCGACGAGGAGCGACTTCGTCTCGGCGGCCAGGACGAGCGCGATGCAGATGAGCAGGACGCCGATGCACAGCGTGCCGATGCCGTCCCACACGCCGTCGCCCGTCCCGAGCGAGAGACCGACGCCGCCGAGGGCGAGGACGAGGCCGATGAGCGCGCCGAAGTCCTCCAGGAGGACGACGGGCAGTTCGGGGGCCTTCGCGCGGCGGATGTACTCGACCCACGACATCGTGCCGCGCGTCGTGTTCGACTCCTTCACCGCCGTACGGAAGGACATGCCCTCCGCGATGATCGCGAAGACGAGGACGCCGACCGGCCAGTACCAGTGCTCCAGCTCGTGCGGGTGCTTGATCTTCTCGTAGCCCTCGTACAGCGCGAACATGCCGCCGACCGAGAAGAGGACGATGGAGACGAGGAAGGCGTAGAGGAAGCGCTCGCGGCCGTAGCCGAAGGGGTGTTGCGGGGTGGCGGCGCGCTCGGAGCGCTTCTTGCCGAGGAGGAGCAGTGCCTGGTTGCCGGAGTCGGCGATGGAGTGGACGCCCTCGGCGAGCATCGAGGAGGAACCGCTGAAGGCGAAGGCCACGAATTTCGACACGGCGATGGCGAGGTTGGCGGAGAGCGCCGCCACGATCGCCTTGGTGCCGCCTGACGCACTCATCTCTGCTCGTCTCCCCTGTGGGTCATCTGGGTCGTCGGTGTCGGCCGGTGTTCCCGGGACGCGTCATTCTCCCGTACGGGGGACGGGTGCCCCGGCGCGGGCGGCGGAATCCGCGCCGGGGCGAGGTGAGGGGCCCCTCGGGGCCGGGTGGGAGCCGGGCGGGGCCCGTCGGCTCAGATCCGTACCCCCGCGCGGAACAGCGTGCCCTCGCCGCTCGCGGTGACGCGCTCGCCCGCCGGGACGAAGACCGCCTCGCCGGGGCTCAGCGCCTCCTCGCCCGCCGTGACGCGCCCGGCCGTGCAGAGCAGGAGCTGCGGTCCGGGCGAGGTGAGGTCGGGGGTGGTGGCGTCGGGGGCGAGGACGTAGCGCGAGAGGCGGAACTCGTCGATGGGGGTCGCGTAGACCTCCTCGCCGTCGGGGGCGGCCTCGGGGCGCTGGACGCCGGGGTCGGTCGCGGCGAAGCGGACGACGCGCAGGAGTTCGGGGACGTCTACGTGCTTGGGGGTGAGGCCGCAGCGCAGGACGTTGTCCGAGGTGGCCATGATCTCGACGCCGAGTCCGTGGAGGTAGGCGTGCGGGACTCCGGCGCCGAGGTAGAGGGCCTGGCCGGGCTGGAGGCGCACGAAGTTGAGGAGCATCGCGGCGAGGACGCCGGGGTCGCCGGGGTAGTCGCGGGCGACGCGCGCGTAGGGCTCGTACGGGCCGCCGAGGCGCTCGCAGGCGAGGGCGGTCTCCTCGACGGTCGCGGCCATCGCGCGCGGCTCGGCGGTGAGGATCGCGGTGAGGACCTCGCGCAGCGCGGCCTCCTCGGGGTGGGCGCGCAGCAGGTCCACGTACGGCTTGAGGCTGTCGACGTCGAGCCCGGCGAGGAGGGCCGCGGCGGCGGTCGGCTCGCGGAAGCCGCACAGGCCGTCGAAGGGCGTCAGCGCGCAGATCATCTCGGGCTTGTGGTTGGCGTCCTTGTAGTTGCGCTCCGGCGCGTCGATCGGCACGCCGCGCCGCTCCTCCTCGGCGAAACCGGCCTCGGCCTGCGCGCGGTCGGGGTGGACCTGGAGCGAGAGCGGCGAGCCCGCGGCGAGGATCTTGAGGAGGAAGGGGAGGCGGGGGCCGAACTTCTCGGCGGCGGGCGCGCCGAGTTCGCGTACGGGGTCGGCGTCGACGACGGCGGAGAGCGCTTCCTCGCCCTGCCCGCGATCGAGGTGCGAGGGGGCCCCGGGGTGCGCGCCGATCCACATCTCGGCCTGCGGTTCCCCGCTGGGCTCGACACCGAGCAGCTCGGGAATGGCGGTGAGCGAGCCCCAGGCGTAGGGGCGGATGGTGTTGCGGAGGCGGTCCATGGTTCCTTCAACGGGCGGGCGGACGGGTGGAGGTCGGCGGCCGGTGTCGAGCGTACGGGGCGGATGGGGCGGGGCGCCCTCCCCCGTCGCGGGTCGGGTGACCTCCGCTCAGCTTTGCCCCGCCAGGGACAGGTACGCCGCCGTGTACTCGGTGAGGGCGAGGAGTTCGGCCAGGACGTCGAGGTCCTGGCCCTCGGGGAGGGCGAGTTCGGTGAGGGGGACCCGGTGGGCGTGGGCGAGTTCGCGGACGGCGGGGGCCGCGGTGAGGCCGTCCGCGGTGCGGGTACGGAGCAGGACGACGCGGGGGCGCGGGCCGGAGGTGTCCTCGACGCGGTCGCGGAAGAAGTCGTCCATGCCGTCGTCCCCGCTGTCCGTCTCGGCGGGGCGGCTGAGCAGCGCCGCGTGCGCGGTGAGGGCCTCGGGGAGCGCGGCGGTGAGCGCGGCGCGGCCCGCGCGGGCGGCGAGGAGCCGGACGAGGCGGCGCGCGACGGCGTCCGAGGCGGGGCCCTCGGTCCACAGCAGCGGCAGCGACTCGTCGAGTTCGACGGCGAGGGACTTGGCCGGGTTGGCGCCGGTCGGGCTGACGGGCCCGCAGCGTTCGGCGGTCGTGTCGAGGCGGTCCGCGAGGCGCTCGATCGTCTCCTCGTCGGCGCCGATCAGGCCCGTACGGTCCAGGAGGCCGAGGAACGGGACGAGGAAGGGCCAGGGCGAGACCGCCTGTCCGGGCTCGGGCGGTGTCGCGAGCGGGAGCGGGAGGCCGCGTGAGCCGTCGACGATCTCGCCGAGCGCGCTGCGGCGCGGGAGGACCGCGACGACGGTGAGGCCGCGCCGGTACGCCTGCTCGGCGAGGAGGCGCAGGCCGGGTTCGGAGCCGTCGGGCGTGGCGATGAGGAGCAGGTCGACGGGGCCGGCCCAGCCGGGGAGTGCCCAGCGCAGCGCGCCGGGCGCGGCGGCCACTCCGGTGGGGGCGAGGCGCAGTACGGGGCAGGCGCCCGCGGCGAGCGCGCTCGTCACGTCGGCGGCGGTCTCGGCGGCCGGGCCCGAGGTCGCGAGCAGGATCGAACGGGGGCGTCCCTCGGGCTTGAGCGAGGTGAGCCCGGCCTCGGCGGCGAGCCGCTGCGCGGTGCGGACCAGGGCGCCGGCCGAGGCGGCGGTGGGCAGCAGTCCGTACGGGTCCGCTTGCGCGAGGGCGGTGGGGTCGTCGAGGAGCAGGTCGTCGAGCATGGCGTCTCCCTGGCGGGGCGGCGGCGTTTTCGGGGCTTCGCCCCGGACCCCGGTCCTCAAACTCCCCCAGCCTTCGGCCGGGAGGTGCCCCCAGACGGGCTGTATTTCTCGGGCTGGATTTCGCCGGGTCCGGGGCAACCCTCACTCCGGCTTGCGGGCCTCGTCGACGAGGAGGACGGGGATGCTGTCGCGGACCGGGTAGATCAGGCCGCAGTCGGAGCCGGTGCAGGCGAGTTCCTCGGCGTCCTCGGTCGTGCGCTCCTCCAGCGGGGAGTGGCAGGCGGGGCAGGCGAGGATCTCCAGGAGGCCGGATTCGAGAGGCATGAGGGGTCCTTCCGCGGGCGGTGACGGGTACGGGGGCCAGCCTAGCCCGCCGCCCGTCACGGGACCCGTACGAGCCCGAGCACCTCGTCCCGCACCTTCGTCATGGTCCCCGCGTCCCGTGCCTCCACGTTGAGCCGCAGCAGGGGTTCCGTGTTGGAGGGGCGGAGGTTGAACCACCAGTCGGCGGCGGTGACGGTGAGGCCGTCGAGGGTGTCGATCGTGACGTCGGGGGACGCGAAGGCGAGGCGGACACGGTCGGTCGCCGCGGCCTGGTCGCTCACCGTCGAGTTGATCTCGCCCGAGCCCACGTACCTGTCGTACTGCGCGACGAGCCCCGAGAGCGGTCCCGGCTGCTCGCCGAGCGCCGCGAGGACGTGGAGCGCCGCGAGCATCCCCGTGTCGGCGTTCCAGAAGTCGCGGAAGTAGTAGTGCGCCGAGTGCTCGCCGCCGAAGATCGCGCCGCTGCGCGCCATCTCGGCCTTGATGAAGGAGTGCCCGACGCGGGTGCGCACGGGGGTGCCGCCGTGCTCGCGGACGACCTCGGGGACGGACCAGGAGGTGATCAGGTTGTGGATCACGGTGCCCTCGCCGCCGTTGCGCGCGAGTTCACGGGCGGCGACGAGCGCGGTGATCGCGGAGGGCGGGACCGGTTCGCCGCGCTCGTCGACGACGAAGCAGCGGTCGGCGTCGCCGTCGAAGGCGAGCCCGAGGTCGGCGTGCTCGGCCCGGACCCGGTCCTGGAGGTCCACGAGGTTCGCCGGGTCGAGCGGGTTGGCCTCGTGGTTCGGGAAGGAGCCGTCCAGCTCGAAGTACATCGGCACGAGGTCGAGCGGCAGGCCCGCGAGGACGGTGGGCACGGTGTGGCCGCCCATGCCGTTGCCCGCGTCGACGACGACCTTGAGCGGGCGGATGCCGGCGAGGTCGACGAGGGTGCGCAGGTGGCGCGCGTAGTCGCCGAGCGTGTCGCGCGTGGAGAGCGTGCCGGTACGGGCCACGGGGGCCGGGGCGCCTTCCTCGATCCAGCTCTCGACGAGCCCGCGGATGTCGGCGAGCCCGGTGTCCTGCCCGACGGGGGCCGCGCCCGCGCGGCACAGCTTGATGCCGTTGTACCGGGCCGGGTTGTGCGAGGCGGTGAACATCGCGCCGGGCAGGTGGAGCGCGCCCGAGGCGTAGTAGAGCTGGTCGGTCGAGCAGAGCCCGATCGCGGTGACGGAGGCGCCGCGCCCCCGCGCGCCCGCGCCGAAGGCGGCGGCGAGCCCCGGCGACGAGGCCCGCATGTCGTGCCCGACGACGATCGCCTCGGCGCCCGTCACCTCGGCGAAGGCGGCGCCGAACAGCTCGGCGAGATGTTCGTCCCACTGCTCGGGGACGGTCCCGCGAATGTCGTACGCCTTCACGATCTGCGACAGATCGGCCACAGCCTGCCTCCCGATTGCCTGGCTCCCGATTGCTGACCCGCGTCCACCGTCCGCCGGTCCCCCGGGCAGGTACGCGGTCGCTCCGGTACGGACCACAACCTACCCGGCCGCGCCCTCGCCCCATGGCCACCGCCGACCGCCGGCGGCCCGCCACAACCTTTCGCGGCGCGCGCGGGTCTCGTCAGCGGTGACGCCGCTCACGAGCCGTCACCCCCGTGGCGGCAAAGCCCGTGGCGGCAAAACCCGTTCCGCCGACGCCCGTTCCGCCGGCACCCGTCCCACCGGCACCCGTCCCGTCCAGGAAGGCCGAGCCATGCTCGCACTGCCGCTTCTCCTCCTCGTGCCGCTCGCCGCTCTCGCGCTGTGCGGGGTGGTGTTCGCCGCCCTGTTCAAGGCGGTCTCGCTCGCGCTGCCGGGAGGTGCGCCGCGCGAGCGGGGCGCGTTGGCGAGGTGGGGCGCCCGGCTGCTCGCGGTGCTGGCGGTGTCCGTCTACGTACTCGGGGCGGGGCTCGTGCTCTTCGACGTCAACGAGAGTTCCCACGGGGCCGACTCCTCGCCCGCCCCGGCCTGCCGCGACGTCGACGCCGCGACGGCCGAGGGCCTGTGGTCGGCCCGCCACTCCTACCTGCCGCTCGGCTTCACCTGTGTCCGCGAGGACGGCTCGACGTACGCGGGCGAGCCGGTGCTGCGCTGGTGCAACGGCGTCGGGCTCGGCGGCCTGGCGGGGGCGGTGCTGCTCAGCGGGACGGCGCGCGCCGCGTCACGGCGGGAACCGCAGGGGAAGGCGGTCCGGCCTCCCCCGGGGAGCGGCCGGGGACTCCGGGGCGGGCTCGGGCGTAGGCCCGGGGGTCAGTTCTCCGGGGAGCGGAGGATGCGGAGGTGGCCCCTGCGGGCGACCTCCATGGGGTCCGCCGCCCGGGGTGCCTCGCGTTCGGCGGGGCGGTCCTGGGGGCGGGCGGCCTCGCGGACCGCGTTGGCGAGTGCTTCGAGGTCGTCGCCGGAGGGGCGCGGGGGCGCGGAGGCGTCGGCGAGGCGGACGACCTCCCAGCCGCGCGGCGCGGTCAGCCGTTCCGAGTGCTCGGCGCACAGGTCGTAGCAGTGCGGTTCGGCGTACGTGGCGAGGGGCCCGAGGACGGCCGTCGAGTCGGCGTAGACGTACGTCAGCGTGGCGACGGCAGGGCTGCCGCACGCGGTGCGAGAACAACGACGTACAGGGCTCACGGTCCTGGACGGTACCGCACTCTTGAACGGGCCGCGACGACGCCCATCAGCCGGTACGCGCCGTGTCGTGGCCGGAAACCGTCGCCACGGCCCAAGCCGGGCAGACGGACGGAAACCCCCTTCAGGCCCCCGCTGGTACGCGTTCGGCACCGCTCGGGGGCAGACCGGTCGTCGTATGTCCGCCGAAGTCGGTACGGGTCGGACAGCGAGAGAGCCCGGGACAGCGACGCGGTCCGGGACGCCCCCGAGCGGTCGGCGTCTGAAAACCTGTCACCGGGGTGTCCGGAAACCGCCGCCGAATACGCCCGTCGCATACGTGTCCCGCATGTGTCGGACCCTCGCGGACAGTCACCGACGGAAGCCGAGGCGCGACCACAGGCCGCAGGGGCCGGCCCGTACGATCCCGGCCGCGGCCCCCTACGACGCCCCCGGCGCCGCCGTGCCCGTCCGGTCCGCCTCGCGTACGCGTCCCGTCCCGTCACCGGCCCCGCACGGAGCGTGCCGCCGCATCCCCTCGGCGGGCCCCGGGGACTACCCTTCTCAGGTGATGGACAGCTCCTTTCCGCCCTCGTCCGCCTCTCGGGGCCCGCGCCGCCGTGACCGCCACGGGCGGGGGATGCGCGGTCCCGTCGCGCCGCCGCAGGTGCCGATCTCGGCGAGCAGGGCGGAGAGCTTCGCCGACCTCGTGCAGGACTCGGTGGACCGCCTCGAACGGCGCTGGCCCCAGCTCGCCGACGTGGATTTCATGGTTCTGGACGTCCCCGGCGGGGGCAGCGCGCCCGACGCCTGGCAGGACGAGCCCGTCCCGCTCGGCACGGCGGTGGGCGCGAAGGACGGCCGCCCCCCGGTCGTCGTCGTCTACCGCCGACCGGTCGAGATCCGCAGCAAGGGCCGCGAGGAGCGCGCCCTGCTCGTCCACGAGGTCGTGGTCGAGCAGGTCGCCGAGCTCCTCGGCCTCACCCCGGAATCGGTGGACCCGAGGTACGGGGAGGAGTGAGGGACCCGGGCGCGGTTCGCTCCGTGCTCCCCCGCCCCCTCAGTCCTCCGTCACCCGCAGGTCCTCCACCGTCCGCGGGACGCGCACCATGCCCTTGTCGTCCTCCAGGGGCTGGATGGTGAAGAGGGACGCGCCCGAGTCGGACTTGGCCGTGAGCTGACGGCTCGCGTACACGGGGCCGCTGCCCTTCCCGGGGGCGAGCGTGAGGGACCACTCGCCCTTCGTGCCCTTGCCCGGTGCGATGTCGAGCGCCTGCGAGGTGCCCTTGGGGACGTTGTACGTCTTCGTGACCGGACTGCCGCCCTTCGTGCCCGCCGAGATCGTGACCCCGACCTTCGCCGCCGATTCGGGCGCCGCCAGGGTCAGGCGCACGCTCTTGCCCGTGTTGCCCGTGACCGAGGCCCGTTCCCCGACCGGGGACGTCGCGGGGATGAACGCCGTCTCCTGGTCGGCGCCCTTGCCGCGCGTGACGTCGAGAGCGGCGACGACCGGGGTCGCCGCCTTGGGGTCCTCCGGGCTCAGGACGAGGCTGCCCGGTTCGCCGTGCGTGATGTCGTCGAGGTCGAGCGAGGCGGTCATCCCGGACTTGACGAGCAGGTTCTCGTGCCCGGCCGGGACGATCGTGCTTCCCTTCTGCGCGAACTGCACCTTCAGGTCCGCGTCGTTGGCACCCGGCGCGAAGGCGACGAGACGGATCTTCGTGGCGTCGCCCGGGATGCCGGGGAGCACGAGCCGCGCGGCCGGGTCCGTCGCGGGGACGAGCCAGTCGCCGCCCGCGCCCTGCGTGCTCGCGTCCGTGGCGGCGAAGATCCGCCCGGTGGTCGCGGTGACGTGCGCGGTGAGGTCCTTCTCCGGCGAGCCGCTGAGCGTCGAGAGCAGGACGGGCACGGTGGAGAGCGGCGGGATCTGGATGCCCTCGCCGACCTCGGACTTCAGCTCGCCCTTCGGCCCGTACAGCGCGATGTCCACGACGGCCGCGGTGTCGTCGGGGTTGGTCAGGTGCACGTAGTCGGAACGGTCCTTCGCCGTGCTCACGCCCGGCAGCCAGAAGTCCGTGTCGGGCGCGCCGCAGGAGATCCCGCGCAGGGCGCGGTCGGCGCCCGCGTCCACGAGGGTCGTCTGCTGCACGGTCCATCCCGGGGCGAGCGGGCCGCTCGCCTCGCCGACGAGCGAGGGCGTCTTCGAGGAGTCGGGCTCCTCGCTCACGGGTGTGCCCTGCTTCTGGGCCGTCAGCAGCGGCTTGCCCGCCTTCGGCGCCCGCTCCGCGTTCTTCCCGTCGCGCACCTCGGTGGGCGAGGGCCGCAGCACGGCCTCGCCGCTGCCGTTCGTGCCGCTCGTCGTCGGCGAGAACGAGGTGTACGTCGTCTCGGCGAGCGCGGAGTCGCCCGGCGCGGGGCACAGCAGGCTGGAGCGCTGGACGGGCTGCGCGGCGGCCGGGGCGGGCCGCTTCTCGCCACCGGCGTCCGGGGCGGTCGCGGTGGCCACCCCGGTCAGGACGGCGAGCGCGGCGACGGCGCCGAGCAGGGTCATCGTGCTGCGGTTCACTGGTCGCTCCCGTGCTCGCGCCCGTCACGGCCCCGCTGCTGACCGTAGGGGCCGTTCTCGTCCTCGTAGGGCTGTTGCCCGTACGGGGGCCCCGGTGGGTACGGGCTGTCGTAGCCGCCGTCCTGCCCGTAGCCGTCCCCGTCCGGCGCGGGCGGGTAGCCGTAGCCCTGGTCCTGGTAGGGCGGCAACTGGCCGGTGTCGGGGCCGTTGGGGTCGTACGGCGGGATCTGCCCGGTGTCCGGGCCGTCGGGGTCGTACGGCGGAATCTGCCCGGTGTCCGGGCCGTTGGGGTCGTACGGCGGGATCTGCCCGGTGTCCGGGCCGCTCGCGTCGTAGGGCGGGATCTGCCCCGTGTCCGGGCCGCCCGCCTCCTCGTACGGCGGGAGCTGCCCCGTGCCCGGGCCGTCGGGGTCGTACGAGGGCGCGCCCGCGTTCTCGTAGCCGCCTTCGTAGCCGGTCCCGCCCGCGTAGGTGTCGTACCCGCCGCCCGAGCCGTACCCGTAGGGGTCGTACTCGGCCGTGGCCGCGTAGGCGGGGACGGCCTCGGGGCCGGGGGCGTCGGCATCCCGCCCCTCCTGGCCCTCGGCCTCCGCCGCCGCGCGCAGGCGGCGGGCGCGGCGGCCCTCGCCGTCGACGGCCTGGGCGGGGACCGCGAGCTCCTCCTCCGGCAGGTCGTCGTCGACGTCGCGGCGGCGGCCCGGGAGGGCGAGGACGACGAGGACGAGGCCCAGCAGGCCCTGCGCGCCGACCCACAGGGTGCGCGTGAGGGGCTGGTCGTACGTGACGTCGAGGTGGCCGCCGCTCGCGGGGAGCGAGAAGCCCTGCGCCCAGCCGTCGACCGTCGTGCGGCTGAGCGGCTTGCCGTCCAGGCTCGCGGTCCACCCGGGATCGGCGCTGTCGGCGAGACGCAGGACGCGGCCCTCCGCCCCGGCGGGGACACGGGTGTGGACGTCGACGGGTCCGGCGGCGACGGGCTGCGGCGGGTGCTGCTTGTCGGTGAGCGTGACGCGGGCGACCTCGCGATCGACGCGCCACAGCGCGAGCCCGTCCTGCCTGCTGACGCGCATGAGCCCCGGCGTCGCGTCCAGCACGCGGCCCATCGCGCTCGACGAGCGGCCCTCGCGGAGCAGGAGGTAGCGGATCGCGTACGAGCCGAGCTGCCCGGCCTGGTCGGCGCCCGAGCCCGCGACGAGGCGGCCCACGGTCTCGCCGAGCCGGGCGTTGGCACCCGCGGCGGCGAACTGCTCGGCGTCACCGAGGTGGTTGCCCGCGCCGCGGATGAGGAAGTACCGGACCTCGGAGGCGTTGTCGCCGTCGAGGACGAGGGTGCGGGCGCGGTCCTGCGTACCGCTGTCGGCGGCGACGAAGGCCGGCACCTGGGTCGGCGAGCGGCGCTCCAGGGGGCCGTCGGCCCCTGCCGCCATCCAGCCGAGGGCGGCGACGAGCGGGCCGAGCGCGGCGGCGATGCCGACGAGCGCCGCGAGCGGCTGGCGCCAGCCGAAGCTCTGCTCGGCGACGCGGAAGCGGGCGCCCTGCGCGCCGATGAGCGCCGCGCCGAGCAGCCCCGCGCCCTGCACGAGGGTCGCCGGGCCCGCCCAGCCGTCACGGTTGGTGAGCACGGCGAGGGCGAAGCCGACGAGGGCGACGCTCCACGCGGTGAGCACGGCGGTGCGGCGCTCGGCACGCAGGAGGGCGCCGAGGGCCGCGAGGACGATGCCGATGAGCAGCAGCCCGGTCATCGTGCCGGGGCCGCCCGGGCTCATGCCGAGCAGGTCGGTCGCGCTCGCGCCGCCCGCGCGGTCGTCGAGCCCGGCCTCGCCGAGCAGGCCGTCCGAGAAGAGCGTGAACGACCAGGGCGCGAGGAGCAGCAGCGGCGTGAGGAGCACGGCGAGGAGCCGGGGCCCGTAGGCGGGCAGTTCGGTGCGGCGCACGGCGAGCACGAGGGCGCCGAGGACGAGCGCGAAGAGCCACACGACGGGCGTGAACGCCATGGTGAGCGTGAGGAGCAGCGCGAGCGCCCAGGCGGCGCGCCATGTACCGCGCCTGCCGAGGAAGCCGCTCGCGGAGAGCGCGGCGCGGGCCATGAGCGGCAGCAGCACGGCGAGCAGCGCGGTGCCGATGCGGCCGTCGGCGAGCGCCCCGGTCGCGGCGGGCAGGAAGGCGTACGCGATCGCGGCCCACGCGCGCAGCAGGCGCGACTCGACCAGTGGCCGGGTCGCGAAGTACGCGGTGACGCCCGCGAGCGGCACGGAGCAGACGAGGAGCACGGTCATCGCTGCCGAGGTGGAGCCGAGGAAGAGCGTCGCGAGGCTCGCGACGAGCGCGAGGTAGGGCGGCGCGGCCTCGGTCGAGCCCGTACCGATCGCGTGCCAGGCGTCGATGTAGGAGGACCACAGCTCGCCCGCGCGGGCGGGCGCGGGCAGCAGCGCGCCGCCCATGAGCGAGCCCGTGCCGAGCAGGTTGCGGCAGGCGATGAGCGAGAAGAGGAGGAGGACGGCGAAGAGCACGGGGCCCGGTTTGCGGCTGAGCCGCTTGATCCGGGCGAACTGCTCGACCTCCATGTAGTCCGCGTCGTCCCCGCCGGGGCCGGACTCGACGACGCCGTGCCGGCCGCCGCTGCTCTCCTCCTGCGCGGTGCGTCCGGCGAGGGAGCCCGCGACCTGTTCGACGGTGAGGCGCAGGGTCGCGCCGGGGGGCGGGAAGAGCGGGCGCAGTTCGGCGGGCTCGACGGCGGACTGGCCGCGCGCGCGGCGGGCCTTGAGGAGCCGTCCCGGGCGCAGCAGGACGGAGAGGAGCCCGGTGATCTCGTCGACGGCCTGGCCCGGGGTCTTGCCGACGAGGTAGGCGAGGGTGCGCAGGACGGTGCCGAGGAGGATGCGGAAGGCGGTCCAGGGCAGCGCGGCGGTACGCGTGTTGACGAGGAGGGTGCGGACCGCGCCCGCCTTGTCGACGCGGTGCGGGCTGCTCGCCGTGCGGCCGACGCAGTCGACGGTACGGCGCTCGCGCGAGGCGGCCTCCGCGTGCCGGACGACGGCGCCGGGGGCGACCAGGACGCGGTGCCCGGCGGCGTTGGCGCGCCAGCACAGGTCGACGTCGTCGCGCATGAGGGGCAGTCCGCGGTCGAGGCCGCCCAGCTCCTCGTACACGTCGCGGCGGATGAGCATCCCGGCGGTGGACACGGAGAGGACGGGGCGGACCGAGTCGTGCTGGCCCTGGTCCTGCTCGCGGCGGTCGATGCCGGTCCAGCGGCGGCCGCTGGGCGCGATCGAGACGCCGACCTCCAGGAGCTGGCGGCGGTCGTACCAGCCGCGCAGCTTGGGCCCGACGATCGCGACGTCGTTGCCCAGCTCCGCCTCGTTCTCGACCGCGCGCAGCAGTTCGGCGAGCGCGGTGGGCGTGGGGGCGCAGTCGTCGTGCAGGAGCCACAGCCACTGGACGGGCTCACCGTGGGGCAGCTCCGGCAGGTCGTAGGTCTCGTCGCGCCACGTACGGCTGACGGGGTCCCAGCCGCTGGGGCGCTTGAGGTACGGAAGCTCCTCGGGGCCGAGCGGGACCGCGACGCGGCTCGCCTCGTCGACGGCCGCGCCGAAGCCGGAGCGGCGGGCGAGGTGGAGCACGCAGGGGTCGCCGAGCGTCTCGCCGAGCAGGCGCGCGGAGTCGTCGGCGCTGCCGGTGTCGGCGGCGACCGCGTTCTGCACGGGGCGCTCCTGGGCGGCGAGCCCGGCGAGGACCTCGGGCAGCCAGCGGGCGCCGTCGTGGGCGACGAGCACCGCAGTGACGACGTGGCGCGGGAACTCGGGTGGGCGGCTCGGATCGACGGCCGCCCAGCGCGCGGGCGCTGCGGTGCTGTCCCCGTAGCCGGGGTGGGCGGCGAAGTCTGCCGGGTGATTGTGCACGGACATCGAGGTACGGGCCCCGGTTCGGTGGACTGCAGTGGACCCCTCGCCACCTCGTGGGGAAGTGGGGGTGTCTCGGACGGGGCCCCACACTAGCCGTTACGGGGGTGGCGCCTCGGCCGCCTGTCCACAGGCGGGGGATGACGAACCGATCGTCATATCGGCCCAAGTGGGGGTGTGTCGGGGCGAACCCTTAGGGGGCGGTCGAACGAATCCCGTAAGGGTCGAATGGGCCCCCCGGCGAGCCCAACGCGCGGGCGGGGAGAGGGGTTCCCGGGGGACAAATCCCAGCCCCTCCGGCGTGTGAGGAGCGGAGTCCGCGGCGCACCCGCCCGGGGGACAAATCCCAGCCCCTCCGGCGTTTGAGGAGCGGGGTCCGGGGCGGAGCCCCGCGCACCCGCCGCAACGCGCACCCGCCGCAATACGCGCCCCGCGCAATACGCACCCACCGCAGGACGCCCACCGCCTCCCGCCCCCGGACATGCGGAACGGGCCCGCTCGCGCGAGCCCGTGCGTTCGCAAGCGCGGTCCCGGGGGACCACCGCGCGGTCCGTTCAGACCGCGGCCTTCTTCAGCCGACGTCGCTCCCGCTCCGACAGCCCGCCCCAGATCCCGAAGCGCTCGTCATTGGCGAGGGCGTACTCCAGGCACTCGGAACGGACCTCGCAGGCGAGGCAGACCTTCTTCGCCTCTCTCGTGGAGCCGCCCTTCTCGGGGAAGAAGGATTCGGGATCGGTCTGGGCGCACAGCGCGCGCTCCTGCCAGCCCAGTTCCTCCTCGGCGTCCAACGCGTCGCCGACCAGCAGTTCCTGAAACAGCTCGGTCATCTGCGCCCCTCGTCTGTCTTTACATCCCCGTGATGCCGCCGTTACCGATGGCGACCAAACGACACGAGTGAAATTACAAGTGTGCTGATCCGAGGCAGTCAAGCCGGGATCTGCTATTGGGCCCCTTATTCACTCTGCGGAACCAAGGGGGTGCGGAAAGTGTTCAAATCGGCCTAAACCCCGCCACACTCCCTGCACGCCTTCCGCACGGACACCGCGACGGCCGCCGACGACTGAGGAGACGTCACCGCATCCGCGCCCGTTCCGCGGAGGACCCGTACTGCGAGCCTGATCACAGAGAGGTCACGAGCAGGCAACGGCACCTCGCGGAGGGACTGCTGCCCCATGTGTCCCGTGAACGAGGTGCACAAACCTTTCAGCACGCGGGTCAACCCGATGAGGTGAATCACTCGGCGGACGCCCGGGCTCGGTTGACATCTCAGGTGTGAACCGCTTGCCTTGTGGGCATGTTCGCGCCTTACGCCCCCGCCCGGATGGTCCGCTCCCGCAGCGCATCCGCGTGCGCGTGTCCGCGTACGGCGCCCGGCGTGCCGTGTACCGCCGGCTGTACGGCCTGAGCTTCCTCCCCGTACCGCGCCTCGCGCCTCGCGCGCCCCGGGCCACACCGCTCCCCGGGCCCGCGTCCGACGCCTGAGCCCCGCCCCGAGACGCCCGAGCCCCGCCACGAGCGGTCGGGCTCCCCTCCCCCTCTCTTCGCCACCGCCGTGCCCGCCCCGCCTCCGGGCCCACCCCCGCTCCCGGAGCCCCGGACCCGCGCGGCACGGCCTCCGTTCGAGCCGCACCGGCCCGTACCCCTGAGGACAACCACCTCCCATGAACGACGACAGCGACCTCCAGATCGCCGGCGACCTCCTGGAGGTCCCGCACCTGCTCCAGCCCCCGCGCCCCCACCCGGCGACCGTCGCCGAGTTCGCCGGGCTCGCCCGTACTCTCGCCGCCGCCCACGCCGCGTGGCGCCCCCTCGTCCGCTTCGACGCCACCACCCGCTGGTACCACCGCCTGCGCACCGGTCCCGGCTACGAGGTGTGGCTCCTGTCCTGGCTGCCCGGTCAGGGCAGCGGGCCGCACGACCACGGCCCGTCCAGCGGCGTACTGACCGTCCTCGACGGGGAGTTGACCGAGCGCACGCCGCGCGCGGAACGCCGCCTCGCGCCCGGCGCGCAGCGCGTCTTCGCGCCCGGGTACGTGCACGAGGTCGTCAACGACGCGCTCGAACCCGCCGTGAGCCTGCACATCTACCACCCGGGCCTGACCGAGATGCCGATGCACGCCGCCGACGAGGGCCGCCGCGCGGCACACTGCGCGACCGCCCACGCCTGACCCCTGAATCCCCCCGCGCCCCGCCTGCGAGAGACTGTCCCCATGCGCATTGTGGTTCTGGCCGGCGGCATCGGCGGCGCCCGATTCCTGCGGGGCCTTCAGCAGGCCGTACCCGAGGGCACGGACATCACCGTCATCGGCAACACCGGGGACGACATCCACCTGTTCGGGCTGAAGGTGTGCCCGGACCTCGACACCGTGATGTACACGCTCGGCGGCGGCATCAACGAGGAGCAGGGCTGGGGGCGCAGCGAGGAATCCTTCCGGGTGAAGGAGGAACTCGCCGCCTACGGCGTCGGGCCCGAGTGGTTCGGGCTCGGGGACCGGGACTTCGCGACGCACATCGTGCGCACGCAGATGCTCGCGGCCGGTTACCCGCTCAGCGCCGTCACCGAAGCGCTGTGCGAGCGCTGGCAGCCCGGCGTCCGCCTCCTGCCCATGTCGGACGACCGCGTCGAGACGCACGTCGCCGTCGAGACGGACGGGGAGCGCAAGGCCGTCCACTTCCAGGAGTACTGGGTCCGCCTGCGGGCCTCCGTGCCCGCGCTCGCCGTCGTCCCCGTGGGCGCCGAGCAGGCGAAGCCCGCGCCGGGCGTCCTGGAGGCGATCGGGCAGGCCGACGTCATCCTCTTCCCGCCCTCCAACCCCGTCGTCTCGATCGGCACCATCCTCGCCGTGCCCGGCATCAGGGAGGCGATCGCCGAGGCGGGCGTGCCCGTCGTCGGGCTCTCGCCGATCATCGGGGACGCGCCCGTGCGCGGCATGGCCGACAAGGTCCTCGCGGCCGTCGGCGTCGAGTCGAACGCGGCCGCCGTCGCCGAGCACTACGGCGCGGGGCTGCTCGACGGCTGGCTCGTGGACACCGTGGACGAGGCGGCGGTCGCGCGCGTCGAGGCGGAGGGCATCCGCTGCCGCGCCGTACCGCTGCTCATGACGGACCTCGACGCGAGCGCGCGCATGGCCCGCACGGCACTCGAACTCGCCGAGGAGGTACGGGCGTGAGCACCCCGTCCCCCTCCCTGACCGTACGGGCCCTGAACGGCATCCCCGAGGTCGCCCCCGGCGACGACATCGCCGCGCTCGTCGCCGCCGCGCACCCCGCCCTCGCGGACGGCGACCTCGTCGTCGTCACCTCGAAGATCGTCTCCAAGGCCGAGGGCCGGATCATGGCCGCCGACTCGCGCGAGGAGGCGATCGACGCGGAGACCGTGCGCGTCGTGGCCCGGCGCGGCCCGCTGCGCATCGTCGAGAACCGGCAGGGCCTCGTCATGGCCGCCGCCGGGGTCGACGCCTCGAACACGGCCGCGGGGACCGTGCTCCTCCTCCCGGAGGACCCCGACGCCTCCGCCGCGCGCATCCGCGAAGGACTGCGGGCGGCGCTCGGGGTGCGGGTCGGGGTACTCGTCACGGACACCTTCGGGCGGCCGTGGCGCGCCGGGCTCACCGACGTCGCGATCGGCGCCTCGGGCGTACGGGTCCTCGACGACCTGCGCGGCGGCACCGACGCGCACGGCAACCCGCTCAGCGCGACCGTCGTCGCGCTCGCCGACGAGATCGCGGCGGCCGGCGACCTCGTGAAGGGCAAGGCGGCCGGCTACCCGGTCGCGGTCGTGAGCGGCCTCGCGCACCTCCTGACGGAGGACGGAGCGGACGGCGAGGAGGGCGAGGGCGCGCGGGCGCTCGTCCGCGCCGCGCGCGACGACATGTTCCGGCTCGGGACCTCGGAGGCGGTACGCGACGCGGTCGCCCAGCGCCGCACGGTCCGCGCCTTCACCGACGAACCCGTCGACCCCGGCTCCGTACGCCGCGCCGTGGCCGCCGCCGTCACCGCGCCCGCGCCGCACCACACGACGCCGTGGCGCTTCGTCCTCCTGGAGTCGGAGACCGCGCGCACCGCGCTGCTCGACGCGATGCGGGACGCGTGGATCGCGGACCTGCGGCGCGACGGCAAGAGCGAGGAGTCGATCGCGAAGCGGGTCCGGCGCGGCGACGTCCTGCGCAAGGCCCCCTACCTCGCCGTCCCGTGCCTCGTCGCGGAGGGCGCGCACCACTACGGCGACGCGCGGCGCGACGCGGCGGAGCGGGAGATGTTCGTCGTGGCGGCGGGCGCGGGGGTGCAGAACTTCCTCGTCGCGCTCGCGGGGGAACGGCTCGGCTCGGCCTGGGTGTCGTCCACGATGTTCTGCCGGGACGTGGTGCGCGAGGTGCTGAAGCTGCCCGAGGAGTGGGACCCGATGGGGGCGGTGGCGATCGGGCACCCGCGGGAGGTGCCGGCGCCGAGGGCGGGGCGGGACCCGGAGGACTTCCTGACCGTCCGCTGAGGCGGGGCGGCGCTACCAGCGCGCGATGTCGGTCTTCCGCATCTTCGGGGCGCGGCGCGGCGGGATCGAGCCGACCGTCAGGAGGTAGCGGACGGCGCGGTGGCGGTGGCCCTCGTACGGGGCGAGCAGTTCGAGCATGCGGGCGTCGTCGGCGTCCCGCTCGCCCACGAGGGACCAGCCGACGATGCGCGGCAGGTGCAGATCCCCGGTCGTGACCTCGTCGGGCGCGCCGTGCGTGCGCTGGACGACCTCGGCGGAGGTCCAGGGGCCGATCCCGGGGATCTTCTCCAGGCGGGCACGGGCCTCGGCGGGCGGCATCCCGGCCGCCTCCTCCATGCGCGCGGCGACCCGCACCGCGCGCAGGATCGTCGAGGCCCGCTTGTTGTCGACGCCCGCGCGGTGCCACTCCCAGGAGGGGACGAGCGCCCAGTCGCGCGCGGCGAGCGGCACCGCCATCCCCTCGGGCGCGGGCCCGGGCGCGGGCTCGCCGAACCGGGTGAGGAGGCGGCGCCAGGCCCGGTACGCCTCATCCGCCGTGACCTTCTGCTCCAAAACGGAGGGGATGAGCGATTCGAGGACGAGCCCGGTCCGCGCGAGCCGCAGCCCCGGCGCGCGCCGGTGCCCCTCGGCCACGAGCCGGTGCCGGGGCGCGAACCCCTCAGGACTGTCCTCCCCGCCGAGCAGGACGGGCAGCCGGTCGAGGAACCACGCGGCCCCGGGACCCCAGGCGTCCCCCCGCACGGTCCCGCCGAGGGCCGTGACACGCAGGGTGGCGGGCCCCTCGGGAGTACGGCTCACACGCCAGATCGCGCCACTCGCGTCCGTACGGAAGGCGGGATCGCCGGGGCCGCGCCGCAGACACCCGAGGACCTGAGCGAGGTGGAGGGGGCCTTCGGGGGTCCACTCGCGGTGATGGGCAGCCTGTGACAGGGGCGCACGGGAGGGTGCGGGGATACGGAGGGGAAAACGGCCGGCCACGCGTCGAGGCTACCGGGACCCGGGGGCTCCGCCCCCAGACCCCCGCTCCTCAAACGCCGGAGGGGCTGATTTTGGTGGCCGTTCCGCCCCGCGCTACTGGTCCGAGGAGAACCGCACCGCCCCGTCCGGCAGGACGGCCCCGCACCACACCCGCACCCCGCCCCGCAGCTCGTTGTCCGCCCCGACCACCGCCCCGTCCCCGATGACCGCCCCGTCGAGGACGGTTCGCGCGCCGACCCTAGCGCGGACCCCCACCAGCGAGTCCGTCACCACCGCGCCCGCCGCGATCACCGCGCCGTCGAGGATCGTCGAGCCGTTGACCCGCGCGCCCTCGCCGATCACCGCGCCCTCGCCCACCACCGTGCCGCCGGTGAGCTTGGCGTCCTCGGCGACCTCGGCCGTGGGCAGGACGAGGTGTTCGCCGCAGCGGCCCGGGACGGCCGGTGAGGGGGCGTGGCCGAGGACGAGGTCGGCGGAGCCCCGGACGAAGGCCTGCGGGGTGCCGAGGTCCAGCCAGTACGTGGAGTCGACCATGCCCTGGAGGTGGGCGCCGGACTCCAGGAGCCCGGGGAAGGTCTCGCGCTCGACGGAGACCGGGCGCCCGGTGGGGATGGAGTCGATGACGCGGCGGCGGAAGACGTAGGCGCCCGCGTTGATCTGGTCGGTGACGATCTCCTCGGGTGTCTGCGGCTTCTCCAGGAAGGCGAGGACGCGGCCCGAGGCGTCGGTGGGCACGAGGCCGAAGGCGCGCGGGTCGTCGACGCGGCTGAGGTGGAGCGAGACATCGGCCCCGGCGGTGACGTGGGTGTCGACGAGGGCGCCGATGTCGAGCCCGGTGAGGATGTCGCCGTTGAAGATGAGGACGGGATCGTCGGGCCCCGACTCCAGGTGGGACGCGACGTTGCGGATCGCGCCGCCGGTGCCGAGCGGCTCGCGTTCGGTGACGTAGTCGATGCGCAGGCCGAGCGCCGAGCCGTCCCCGAAGTACGGCTCGAAGACCTCGGCGAGGTACGAGGTCGCGAGCACGATGTGCTCCACACCGGCCGCCCGGGCCCGGGCCAGCTGGTGCGCGAGGAAGGGCACGCCCGCCGCCGGGACCATCGGCTTGGGGGTGTTGACCGTGAGGGGGCGCAGCCTCGTGCCCTTGCCGCCCACCAGGAGGATCGCTTCCGGTGCTGGAGTCACTCTGACTTCTCTGCTTCCTGCTGGGGCCGGGCCGAATGTCTTTCGGCCGGACAGTTTATGCAGATGAGGATCTTTACGGGGAAGCCGGAACCCTCCCTGGGCGGGAGGGTCCCGGTGCCGGGGCCGGGTCACCTGCCCTGGAGCGCCGCCGCTTTGCTGCGAAGGGTGCCGAGTTTCTCGTAGAGCAACTTCCCCGGGCATTCCGTGGCAAATCCGTCGCGGTGCCCGGAAATGACGTTGAGGCTGACCTTCTCGCCCTTCTCGTACAGGTTGCCGCCGTCCGAGACGAGAGTGACCTTTCCTTCCGGGTCCATGTTGTTCAGGCCGAGTTTCCAGGCCGTGAGCTGGGCGAGGCCGTCGAGCGCGGCGGCGGACGGCTCGGTGTCGGTGTACGTGCCGAGCAGCGCGATCCCCGTGCTGTCGGTGTTGAAACCGAGGGTATGGGCGCCCATGACGGGTTTGGCGACGCCTCCGGCGCGGCCCTCGTAGACGGTGCCGCATTTGTCGACGAGGAAGTTGTAGCCGAGATCGCGCCACCCATTGCTCTCGACGTGATAGCGGTAAATACCGCGAATGACGGAGGGCGCCTGCTCGCACGTGTAGTTGTTGCCGCTCGCGCTGTGGTGGATGAATGCGGCCCGCACCGGTCCCGTGTAGCCGAATTGGGGTTCGCGCAGATTCTCGTCCGCGCCCCAGCCGGCCCGGTCGACGATGGCGGGCTCGGGGGCCTGCCCGCGGGGGAGCGAGCCGTGGCCCGCGGGGGGTCTCACGGGCCCCGGCGCCGGTCTCGTGGCCTCGCGCTGGTCGGCGCCCGGGTCCACGAGGTCGATCCGGAGCCCGGCGGGCAGCGGCGCGGGGCCGCTCACGCGTGCCTCGACCGCGTCGGCCGCCCCGGTCCACAGCGGCGCGGTGCCGCCGTGGCGGCCGGGGGTACGGGCCTCGCGGCTCTCCGGGTCCGCCGCGTGCTCGGCGTTGTGGGTCTCCAGGGCCTGCCAGGCGCCCCACTCGCCGGTGGCGGCGTCGCGTACCCGTACCTCCGCGGTGCCCGTGAGGGTGCGCGCGGGGTCGTCCCAGACGATGCCGACGAGCGAGAAGGGCTTGACGGTGCGGCGGGACAGGCTCGCGCCGTAGCGGTCGTGGCCGTCCGCGCGGGTGGCGGGCAGGCGGGTGAGCGGGAGCGAGGCGGTGGAGCCGGGGACCGGGGCGGGGTGCGCGGCCGGGGTGGGGTGCACGAGCGCGGTGGCGCGGGGGTGGGGGCGCGCGTCGGGGTGCGCGGCGGCGGGTGGGGCGAGCGGCAGGGCGAGGACGGCCGCGCAGGTGACACCTATCGAAGAGGCGAGAAATGTACGCATATTCACGATATTGGGCACACCTTTGGGCGCTGTCCACGGGAGTTGAGGGTGTGTCGGCCACCCCGGTGACGCCCAAGCGGCGGCACGTACGCGGGGGGCGCGGCGCCCCGCGTAGCCTGGGGCGCGTGACCGCTCTCGACCGCACCCCCGCCGACCTGCTGCGTTCCGCGCTCGCCACGGACCCGGCCCGCCCCTTCGTCACGTACTACGACGACGCGACCGGCGAACGCGTGGAACTCTCGGTCGCCACCTTCGCCAATTGGGTGGCCAAGACCGCGAACCTGATCCAGGGCGAGCTATCCCTGAGCGCGGGCGACCGGCTCGCGCTGCACCTGCCCGCGCACTGGCAGTCGGCCGTCTGGCTCGTCGCCGCCTCCTCGGCCGGGCTCGTCGTGGACCTCGCGGGCGACCCGGCGCGCGCGGACCTCGTCGTGGCGGGCCCGGAGGCCCTGGAGCCGGCCCGCGCCTGTACGGGTGAACGCGTCGCGCTCAGCCTGCGCCCGCTCGGCGTGCGGTTCCCCGTGACGCCCGAGGGCTTCCTCGACTACGCGGTCGAGGTCCCGGCCCAGGGCGACCGCTTCGCGCCCTTCGCCCCCGTCGACCCGGAGGAACCGGCGCTGATCGTGGCGGGCGAGGAGCTGACGAGCACGCAGCTCGTGGAGCGCGCGCAGGGGGACGCGGAGCGGCTGGGCGTGGGGCCTGGCGAGCGCCTTCTGAGCGGGCTCGGCTTCGACGACTGGGCGGGGCTGGCGGCGGGGCTCTACGCGCCGCTGGCGGTGGGGGCGTCCGTCGTGCTGTGCCGCCACCTGGACCAGCTCGCGCCACAGGCGCTGGAGCGGCGCGTGGCGGACGAGCGGGTGACGGCGGTCAGCGGGAACTGAGCCCTTCCGGCGTTCGGGGAGCGGGACCCCGGAGGGGCGGAACCACCCGTCTGCCCCTCGTCGCCCACCCGTCTGCCCCTCGCCGCGCGCGCCCGGGCCCCGCAGGCCGCATCGTCGTAGTCGCGGGCAGGCGACACCGAGCGGCGGAGGTCCAGTGAACATCGCGCACGTCCTCCGTCAGCACTGGGTGCGCTGGGTCGCCTTCGGGCTCGCCGTGCTGCTGCTCGTCCTCGCCGCCGTCGTCTGGGGCTTCTACCGCAAGCTCGACCGGAACATCAAGGAGGACACCTCGGCCGCGGCCGAGCTGCGCAAGTACGACCGCGAGCGGCCCTCGTCCGTCGCGAAGGGCGCGCAGAACATCCTCCTCATCGGCTCGGACTCGCGCGCGGGCAAGAACAAGGAGTACGGGCGCGACGGTGGCACGCAGCGCTCCGACACCACGATCCTGCTGCACGTCTCGCGGGACAGGAAGCACGCGACCGCCGTCTCGGTGCCGCGCGACCTGATGGTCACGATCCCCTCCTGCCGGGGTGCGGACGGCAAGCGCGGGAACGAACGCCTCGCGCAGTTCAACTGGGCCTTCGAGAGCGGCGGCACCGCGTGCACCGTACGGACGGTCGAGAAGATGACGAACGTGCGGATCGACCACTACGTCGTGGTCGACTTCGAGGGCTTCAAGAAGATGGTCGACGCGGTCGGCGGGGTCAACGTGTGCGTCGAGCGGCCCATCGACGACAAGGACGCGCACCTCAAGCTCGCCGCCGGGTCCCAGAAGCTCGACGGCGAGGAGGCTCTCGGGTACGTACGGGTGCGCAAGACGCTCGGGAACGGCTCGGACACCGACCGGATCGACCGCCAGCAGAAGTTCCTCGCCGCCCTCGTGTCGAAGATGAGCGGCGGCGACGTCCTCTACAACCCCGCGAAGCTCTACCCGGTGCTCGACGCCGCGACCTCGGCGCTCACCACCGATCCCGGCCTCGCGAGCCTGCGCGACCTGTACGGCATGGTCCGCGGCGTCCGCTCCGTACCGACCAAGGACGTCCGCTTCCTGACGGTCCCGCGCGAGGCGTACGCGGCCGACCCGAACCGGGACCAACTGGTACAGCCCGACGCGGAACGCCTCTTCGCGCAGTTGCGCAGTGATTCACCGGTCAGAGTGGACCCGCGTCCGAGCGCCTCGCCCGCGCCGACCGCGAGCGCGAGCCCGGGCAAAAGCGGCAGACCCGACCGCACGGAGGCGGGCCGCGAAGGCGCCGAGGCCGCGAGGGGGCACGACCCGGCGGGTACGGGCGGCGACGCGGCAAGCACGGGTCGTGACGCGACGAATACGGGCCGTGACGCGCCCGCTGCCCCGAAGCAGGACCGCTACCGGGGGACGACCGCGGCCGACGCGGGGTGCTCGGGGACGTAAGTGAGCGCGCTGTCGGCGGTCTGTGCGCCACTCGGCCCCGTCAAGTAAAGGAATGACCGCCCGGAGTTCAATCACTTCCACAATTGCCATGGAATGCCCGGTTATAAGGGAAGTGGAATGTGTCACCGCCGTCGTCGTGCGGGGCGGTGGGCGGCTAATGTGAGCGATCCCGGTGGCCGCGACCGTACGCATCGCGGCGCGTCACCGACTGACCGAGTGCCTCCCGCCGCGTCTCCAACCCACCTGGAGGGCGGGTCGGCGCCGCGTGCCCCGTGACGGAGGATTTGGACAACCGTGGACGCGCAAGGCCGTGGGCGGGGGGAAGAATTCGACCCCGCAGACCAATGGGTACTCAATCCGCAGACCGGCGAATACGAACTGCGACTCGGCGGCTCCGCTGAGCAGTCGCCGCCGCCGTCGGGTTCCGGCGGCGGGGCCTGGGACCACGTCGACGGCTCCGCGCGTCCCCGCAGGACCGACCCGTACGGCGCCGGGCCCCGTGTCCCCGAGCAGGCCCGCCCCCCGCGCGCGGAGAGCACCCCCCGCGAGGGCGGTCGAGCGGCGGCGCGCCAGGAGGCGGCGAGCGGCGGGCGGGCGGCGGCCCGTAAACAGGGCGGCGGGCGGGCCGCCTCGCGCAAGGCACGCAAGGGCGGCGGCAAGAAGAAGGCGCTGCTGTGGACGGCCGGGGGGCTCGGCTTCGTCCTCGTCGCGGTGGCCGGCAGCGGCTACGCCTACTACCGACACCTCAACGGCAACATAGACAAGGTCGACATCGGCGACGCGGGCAACAAGGAAGCCGCCCCGGACGGGCCGATCAACATCCTGGTCATCGGCACCGACAAGCGCACCGGCAAGGGCAACGAGGGCTACGGGGACAAGGACAGCCCGGGCCACGCGGACACCAACATCCTGCTGCACGTCTCCGCCGACCGCACCAACGCGACCGGGCTCAGCATCCCCCGCGACCTCATCACGAACATCCCGGACTGCCCCACCAAGCAGGACGACGGCTCCACGAAGACGATCCCGGGCACCCAGAACGTCCGCTTCAACACGAGCCTCGGGCAGGAGGGCCGTGACCCGGGCTGCACGATGCGCACCGTGACGAAGCTGACCGGGCTCAAGGTCGACCACTTCATGATGGCCGACTTCAACGCGGTCAAGAACCTGACGACGGCCGTCAACGGCGTCGAGGTGTGCGTGGCGAAGGACGTCGACGACCCCGACTCGCACCTCAAGCTCTCGGCCGGCACGCACAAGGTGCAGGGCGAGCAGGCGCTCGCCTTCGTCCGTACCCGGCACAGCTTCGGCAACCAGGGCGACCTCGACCGCATCAAGGTCCAGCAGCAGTTCCTCGGTTCGCTCGCGCGCCAGCTCAAGTCCGAGGACACGCTGACGAGTCCGAAGAAGCTCTACAAGGTCGCCGAGGCGGCGACCGACGCGCTGACGGTGGACTCCGGGATCGGCAGCATCACCAAACTGATGTCGCTGGCCAAGGAGTTGCAGCACATCAACCCGAAGAACATCACCTTCGCGACGCTCCCGGTGGTCGACAACCCGGCGGAGAAGGTGCACGCCACCGTCGTCCTCGACCAGGCGAACGCGGAACCGCTCTTCGCGATGATGAAGAACGACGTCTCGCTCACCGAGGTCAACAGCAAGAAGAAGGCCGCGGAGAGCAAGGAGAAGCAGGCCGAGGCGGCGCGGCTCAAGGGAAGCAGGTCCGAGGCGTCCGACGTCCGCGTGGAGATCTTCAACGGCGGTGCGGCGACCGGGATGGCGCAGGCACAGCTGACCTGGCTCCAGACCAACCAGGGCGTCACCAAGTCGAGCCAGCAGGGCGACGCGCCCCAGCAGAAGGCCACGACGCTGGAGTACGCGGCCGACCAGGCCCCGCAGGCGCGCAAGCTCGCCGAGATCATGGGGCTGCCGGGGTCCGCGCTCAAGCCCGGCGAGAGCATCGAGAACGACCAGGGGCTGCCGGCGATGAAGCTCGTGCTGGGCCCCGACTTCAAGGGTCCCGGTGTCTCGATCACGGCGCCCAAGGAGGCGCCGAAGGCCGTCCCGCGCCAAGAGGCGGACAAGAAGGTCTGCGCGTCCTGAACGGGCCCGCTCGGGGGGGAAAAAAGGGGGCAGGCGGGAGGCAAGGGAGCCTCCCGCCCGGCATGTTGGCCCGACCATGACCAGCGGCACAACGTTTCGGTGTGTTCGCAGGTCTGAGGGTGGGGGCCACGGCCCGGCACCGAGGGGTGCCGGAGGGGCATGGGGCGGGAAGGCGGGACGAGATGACGGGTGACACGGCGAGCGGGAAGCTCCCGGGGCTCGGTTCGGGGGAGTCCGTACGGGCGGGGGAACCGGCAGCCGGGCCCGCGCCGGGCGACACGTCCGAGGGCCCCGACGGGCGAATACCCGAGCAGGGCGCGGACGGCATACCGGGACCCGCGGCGGAGACGGAATCCGTACCGGATACCGCGGACGCCCCCGAGCCGGACGCGGCCACGCACGCCGTACCGGAAACCGCGACCGCCTCCGTACCGGAAACCGCGCACGAGCCCGCGCCGGAGGACGCGACCGCCCCCGCGCCGGAGGTCGCGACCGCCCCCGCCCCGCCCCGCAAGCGGCGCCGGGCGCGGCGCGTCCTCGCCTGGTCGGCGTTGTCGCTCGCCGTGCTGATCGCCGGCACCGCGACCGCGGGCTACCTCTACTACCAGCACCTCAACGGCAACATCGTCAAGGCCGAACTGACCCCCGTGGCACCGGAGAAGCGACCACCCGCGCCGACGCCGAACACTGCCGGGCAGACGCCGCTGAACATCCTCGTGATCGGCTCCGACAGCCGGAACACGAAGGAGAACCTCAAGCTCGGCGGGGCCAAGGAGACGGTGGGCGGCAAGCCGCTCGCCGATGTGCAGATGCTCGTGCACGTCTCGGCGGACCGCAGCAACATGTCGGTCGTGAGCATGCCGCGCGACACGCTCCTCAAGCTCCCCGAGTGCAAGGACCCCGACACGGGCGAGGTCCACCCGGCCACGACCACCCGGCGCATGACGAACGAGACCCTCGGACGCGGCGGACCGGGGTGCACCGTCGCGACGTGGGAGGCGACGACCGGCATCCACATCGACCACTTCATGATGGTCGACTTCTCCGGCGTCGTCTCGATGGCCGACGCGGTCGGCGGCGTCCCGGTCTGCGTGGACCGCAACATCTACTCGCACACCTCCACGGGCAAGGGCTCGGGCCTCAAGCTGGAGAAGGGCACGCACCCGGTCAAGGGCAAGCAGGCGCTCCAGTGGCTGCGCACGCGCTACGGCTTCGGCGACGGCACCGACATCGGGCGCGCCCAGGCCCAGCACATGTACATGAGCGCCATGGTGCGGCAGCTGCGCGAGAACGCGACGCTCACCAACCCCGGCAAGCTGCGCGCGCTCGCCGAGGCGGCGACGAAGGCGCTCACCGTCGACGACGCCCTCGGCAGCGTCAAGAAGATCTACGACCTGAGTAACGACCTGCGCGCGGTGCCCCCGGAGCGCATCACCCTGACAACGATGCCGTTCGTCTACGAGGGGGCCCGCGTGGCGCCCAAGGCCGGGGACGCGGAGCAGTTGTGGCGGCTCGTGCGCGAGGACATCGCGCTCGACGGCAAGGACAAGAAGAAGCCGAAGGTCAAGGACATCAGCGACCGGGCCGCCGCGCCCGGCGAGGTGGAGGTGTCCGTGCGCAACGCCACGGCGACCGACCAGCTCGCCCTCGTACCGGAGCGCGCGGGCACCATCGCGCAGCAGCTCGTCACCAAGGACTTCGCGCGCACGACCGCCGACCAGACGCACACGGGCAGCGAGGACAAGACGGAGGTCCGCTACCCGGGCGGGGACGCCGAAGCCGACGCGCAGTCGGTCGCGAAGGCCCTGAAGATCCCGCTGCGGCGGGTCAAGGAGAGCGCGGACGTCACGGGTGTGACCGTCGTGATCGGCTCCGACTGGCGCGAGGGCACGCGCTTCCCGAAGAAGGACGACGATGACGACGACGCGCTGCCGAAGTCGGCGCAGGCGCTCAACGGTGCGGACGACTCGGCGTGCATGAAGGTGGACCCGGCGTACTCCTGGTGAGCGCCCCCTTCGGCGGTGCCCTGCCGCCGAAGGGGGGATCTGAGGCGCGGCGGATGGGCCAGTACAGCGGTACGACAGTCATACCGGCTTACGGTCTGGCTCATCCCGTCCCGCCGTGCCGCCCGCGCGGCGGTGTCCGTCGTGCGGAGGTACCGTGCCCGCCCCCAGCCGCCACACCACCCCCCGTCCCCGTCGCGCCCCGAGCGCCCGCCGCCCGCCGCGCCGTCCGCCGAGCCGTCGCCGCCGGGCACTGCGCTGGGCGGTACGGGGACTGACCGGCTGTTCCCTCGCGGTGCTGTTCACCGCCGGGGCGGGGCACACGCTGCTCAGCGGCGTCGATCACAAGATCGGCCGCGTCGACGCGTTCAAGGGCCTCGCGGGGCGCCCGGCCGCGGGTCACGGCATGAACCTGCTGCTCGCGGGGACCGACGAGCGCGCGGGGCTCGACAAGGGGACACGGCAGCGGTACCGGCTCGGCGGCGCGCCCTGCCACTGCACGGACACGCTGATGGTCGTGCACCTGTCGGCCGACCACTCCCGCGCGAGCGTCGTGAGCCTGCCCCGCGACTCGTACGCGATGCTGCCGCCGCACGTCGACCGCACCTCGGGCGAGCACCACCACGAGCACCCCGTGAAGCTCAACGCGGCGTACGCGGAGGGCGGCCCGCAGCTCACCGTGCGGACCGTCGAGAAGCTCACGAAGGTGAAGATCGACCACTACGTGGAGGTCGACTTCACGAGCTTCATGCGGACCGTGGACGCGCTCGGCGGCGTCGAGATCTGCACGGCGAAGCCGCTCAAGGACTCGTACACGGGCCTGGACCTCGCCGCGGGCTCGCACACGCTCGACGGCGGGCAGGCGCTCCAGTACGTACGGGCCCGGCACGTCGACGCCGCGAGCGACCTCGGCCGGATGCGGCGGCAGCAGCGGTTCCTGGCGGCCGTCGTGGACCGCGCGACGAGCGGCGGGACGCTCCTCAACCCGGTCCGGCTGCACGACGTCGCGAACGCGCTCCTGTCCTCGGTACGGGCCGACAAGGGCTTCGGCACGGACCAGATCCTGGACCTGGCCCGCGCGATGCGCGGCTTCGGCCCCTCCTCCTCCGAGTTCGTCTCGATGCCGCTCGCGCCGAAGGGCCGCCACGTCCCGCACGTCGGCGACACGCTGGTGTGGGACGCGAGCCGCGCGAGGGCCCTCTTCACGGCCCTGCGCGAGGACCGCCCCCTGGCCGCCCACAAGCCGGCCGCGGGCCCGGCCCCCCTCCCGGTCGACGTCCCGCCCCGGCAGATCTCGGTACGGGTCCTGGGCGGCGCGGGGACCGGAGGCGAGGCGGAGCGCGTGGCGAAGGCGCTGCGGGCGACGGGCTTCACGGCGCGGGCGGCGGCGACGGAGGCGGCCGGTCCCGCCCGGACGACGCTCGCCCACGACCCCGGCTGGGACCGCTCGGCCAAGAGCCTCGCCACCGCACTGCCGGGAGCCGCGCTGGTCGAGGAGAAGGGCCTCGCCGCCACCCTGGAGGTGAGGATCGGCAAGGACCACCCGGCCGTCGCGAGGGTCCGCGCGGAGGACCCGGCCGAGGCTCCGGAGGAGAACGAGTACGGGGCGGTCCGGGGCGACGAGGTGACGTGCCCCTCGTGAGGGGCGCATGAGCCGCAGGGCCCCTCCCCCGTCCCCGCCGCCCCGTCCCCCCGCTCCCGCGTCCCTCAGTCCAGCAGCCCCTCCGCCACCCGCTTCTCGCGCAGCTCGCGGATCGCGCGGCGGCGGGCGAGGCGGTGGGTACGGCGGATCTGGGCCTCCTGGAAACGGCGCTCGTCGGTGTCCGTCTCGGGGAGTACGGGGGGCACGGGGCGCGGGCGGCCCTGGGCATCGACCGCGGCGAAGACGAGGTAGGCCGTGCCGACCTGCTGGCCCGGGGTCGATTCGTTCCAGCGCTCCGCCATGACGCGCACGCCGATCTCCATCGACGTGCGCCCGGTCCAGTTGCACTGCGCGTGGACGTGCACGAGGTCGCCGATGCGGACCGGCTCCAGGAAGACCATCTCGTCCATCGAGGCCGTCACCGCGGGCCCGCCCGAGTGCCGTCCGGCGACGGCGCCCGCGGCGTCGTCGACGAGTTTCATGATCACGCCCCCGTGGCCGGTGCCGTAGAGGTTCGTGTCGGTGGCGGTCATGATGTGGGAGAGCGTCGTACGGGATGCCGAGGTCGGCTTGCCCGGGATCTCCGGGTCCGTACGCGGTGCCGGGTCAGTCATACCGTCCACTTTATGTCCGCCGGGTCACCCCCGCTTTTGCATCAGCTCTGCAACAGGCCCGCTCCGATTCCTTCCCCGCCCTGTATGGCGAGCCCCCGGGGGCGGCAGACTTGTCACATGAACGAGAGGCCGCAGAGCTGGGACGGGGAGCGATCCGACAGCCGGGGATACGGGCGCGGGAGCGCCGAGGCGCAGCCCGAGGGTGCCCGCTCGATGCCGCACGTGCGGCGCGGCGGGCCCGGAGGGACCGGGCAGCCCGGGGGTCCTGCTCCCGTTCCCCCGCAGCAGCAGTACGGGCAGCAGGGCGGCCAGTACCCGCCGCCGGACCAGTACGGGCAGCGGCAGGGCCCGTACCAGGACGGCTACGGCGAGTACGACAGCGGCTACAACACCGGGCAGGTCTACGGCTCGCCCGGCGGACCGCAGCACCCCGGCGGCCCCGGCGGCCCGGCACAGGGCCGCCCGGCGCGCCCCGCGCCGAACTGGCGCAAGCGGATCAAGTGGACCGCGATCGTCGTGGTGGCCGCGCTCGTCGTGACGACCGTCTCGACGTACTTCTGGGCCGACGGCAAGATCCGCCGCGAGGTGGACCTCTCCAAGGTCATCGACCGCCCCGACGAGGGCAAGGGCACCAACTACCTCATCGTCGGCTCCGACAGCCGCGAGGGAATGTCCAAGGAGGACAAGAAGCGCCTGCACACCGGCTCCGCCGAGGGCAAGCGCACCGACTCGATGATGATCCTGCACACGGGCGACAACGGGACCACGATGATCTCGCTGCCCCGCGACTCGAACGTCACGATCCCGTCCTTCAAGGGCTCGGACTCGGGCAAGATGTACCCGGCGCGCGGCGCGAACAAGCTGAACGCGGCGTACGCCTTCGACGGCCCCGAGCTCCTCGTGCGGACCGTCGAGTACAACACCGGGCTGCACATCGACCACTACGCGGAGATCGGCTTCGGCGGCTTCGCGAGCATCGTGGACGCGGTCGGGGGCGTCGAGATGGACATCCCGAAGGGCTTCAAGGACGAGAAGTCGGGCGCCGACTTCAAGGCCGGGAAGCAGACCCTCAACGGCGAGCAGGCCCTCGCCTTCGTCCGCACCCGGTACGCGCTGCCCGGCAGCGACCTCGACCGCACGAAGAACCAGCAGAAGTTCCTCGCGGCGCTCGCCCACCAGGTCGCGACCCCGAGCACGGTCCTCAACCCCTTCAAGCTCTACCCCGTGATGGGCTCGGGTCTCGGCTCGCTCGTCGTGGACAAGGACATGAGCCTGTGGAACCTCGTGTCGATGTTCTGGGCGATGAAGGGCGTCACGGGCGGCGACGGCAAGCAGATGAACATGCCGATCTCGGGCAGCGTCGGCGGCAACCTGGCCTGGGACATGCCGAAGGTCAAACAGCTCGTCAACGAGCTGAAGAACGACGACAAGGTCACGGTCTCGGGCAACTGAACGGGCCCTTCACGGCGGGGCGTTCCGGCACCTACGGGTCCGGGGCGCCCCGCCGCGCCGTTCCCGGCCCAACGGGCGCGGGCCGCCCCGGCGCGGCTCCCGCCCAGCCCACCGCCCCGCCCTGCGCACCTGCCACAACTCGCATATTCTCGCTGCTACATGACGGCAGAAGCGTGACTTGGAGAGCAGCGGCATGAGCGAAGCGGCCCCGAACACCCCCTCCCCCTACATCGACACGACCCGCCCCCACCCGGCCCGCATGTACGACTGGTTCCTCGGCGGCAAGGACAACTACCCCGTCGACGAGGAGATGGGGCGCAAGGTCCTCGCCATCGAGCCCAACGTCCCCGTACTCGCCCGGATGAACCGGGAGTTCATGCGGCGGGCCACGCGGTGGCTCGCCTCGCAGGGAATACGGCAGTTCCTCGACATCGGCACGGGCATCCCCACCTCGCCCAACCTCCACCAGGTGGCGCAGGGGGTCGCGCCCGACGCCCGGGTCGTCTACTGCGACAACGACCCGATCGTCCTCGCGCACGCCGAGGCGCTGCTGCGCAGCCACCCCGAGGGTTGTGTCGACTACGTGCAGGCCGACGTCCGCGACAGCGCGGCGATCGTCGAACGGGCCTCCAAGTCGCTCGACTTCAGCAAGCCGGTGGCCCTCTCGCTCATCGCGCTGCTCCACTTCGTCGGGAACGGGGACGGCACCGGGACAGAGGCCGGTGCCCACGAGATCGTCTCGGGGCTCGTCGACCTCCTGGCGCCCGGGAGTTACCTCGTGCTCTCGCACGTGACCGCCGACTTCCAGCCCGAGAAGGCCGAGCAGGTCGGCAGCCTCTACCAGTCGGGCACGGCCTCGCTCCACCCGCGCCCGCGCGCGGAGTTCGTGAAGTTCTTCGCGGGCCTGGAGTTCGTCGAGCCCGGCATCGTCTCCGAGGGCGAGTGGCACCCCGAACTCGGTGAGCCGGTCCCCGGCGAGGAGAACGTCGTCAAGGCCGGTTACTCGGCGGTGGCGCGCAAGCCCTGATCCCGCGGCGCGCTCCCCCCGATTCCCCCACCCTGCTGGCGACTTGGAGAACGTTGTGGCCGAAGCGACCCCTGACACCCCCTCTCCCGTCATCGACACCACCCGCCCGCACCCCGCCCGCCTCTACGACTGGTACCTGGGCGGCAAGGACAACTACCCGGTGGACGAGGAGCTGGGGCGCAAGCTCCTCGCCATCGCGCCCGGCATCCCCCTGGCGGCACGGCAGAACCGCGCCTTCATGCACCGCTCGACGCGCTGGCTCGCCGAACGCGGCGTGCGGCAGTACCTGGACATCGGCACGGGGATACCCACCGAGCCGAACCTCCACCGCATCGCGCAGGAGGCGGTGCCCGGGGCACGCGTCGTCTACTGCGACAACGACCCCATCGTGCTCGCCCACGCGGGCGCGCTGCTCGACAGCACCCCGCAGGGCTCCGTCGACTTCGTCCAGGCCGACGCCCGCGACGCGGACACGATCATCGAACGGGCGGCGAGGACGCTGGACTTCGGCGAACCCGTCGCGCTGTCGCTCATCGCGCTGCTGCACTTCCTCAGCGACGAGGACGGGGCGGGCGCTCTGGTGGAGCGGCTCGTCTCGGCGCTCGCGCCCGGGAGTTACCTGACGCTCTCGAACCTGACGGGCGACTTCGCCCCGAAGGACATGGCGAGCGGGGTCACCGGTTTCTACAAGTCGGGTGCCATGACGATGGAGTTGCGCGACCGGGCCCGCTTCACCGCCTTCTTCGACGGCCTGGAACTCCTCGATCCGGGCGTCGTGGTGCTGGAGGACTGGCACCCCGAGCTGGGCGAGGTGGTACCGGCGGGCGAGGGCACCTTCAGCTCCGGATACGCGGCGGTCGCCCGCAAGCCCTGACCCGCCTCAGCGCCGCCACAGCACCACGGCCGTCATGTCCCCCGCCCCGCCGAGCGGTTGGCCGAGGAGCGAGACGGGCCCGGTCGGCGGTGGTCCCGGTGCCCACGCCGCCGCGAGCCGGGCGCGGGTGGCCGGGGCGGCGGGCAGGCGGCCGGTCGTGAGGAGCAGGGCACCGCCCGGGTGCGGGCCTTCGAGGAGGCGGGCGGCGGTGGCGGGGGTCTCGTACCAGTCGCCGCCGGGGCGCAGGACGGCCGTACCGCCGCCGGAGCCGGGGGAGGCGCCCAGCACCACGAGCCCGCACGGTGCCCCCGGGTCGTCCACGGGGACGTGGAGGAGGCGCAGGGTGTGGTCGGCGGGCGACGTCCCGTGCCGTACGGCCGTGTCGGCGAGGACCGCCGCACAGGCGCGCGTGCTCTCCTCGCCGAGCCGCCGGTACCTTTCGGCGTCGCGCGTGCGCAGGGCCTCGTGGAGCGCGGGCGCGGTGCGCAGGGCGTGCCGGTAGACGGCCGCGCAGGCGTCCTCGGCGGCGGGTCCGCTCGCGAGGGCGAGGAGGAGCCCGGGGCCGTACGGGGCGAGGGCGAGCGCGTCGGTGCGGGGGCGTCCCGGTGTCCCGCGCGTACTGACCCCGTACGCGGTCCACGGCCCCGCCGTCGCCGCGTCGAGCACCGTGGCGGGGCGCAGCGCGGCACGCCAGTCGGCGGGCGGGGCACTCGCGGGCGCGGCCGGCGGCGGGGCGGCCGGGGCTTCGCGAGCCGGTGGCGGGGCGGCCAGGGCTTCGAGGGCGGGTGACGGGCCGAGGCGCAGGTCGAGATCGACCTCCTGGCCGGGTACGGGGCGTACGACGGCCATCGCGGACTCGGCGAAGTCGTCGAGGCTGAGCGCGCGGGGCCGGGGGCCCGGGACGTGCGGGGTCTCGCCGGAGTGCGGGCGCGGCGGGACGAGCGTGTCGGTGGGGCGCGGGCGGCGGACGGCGGCGGGACGGCACGCCTCGTCGGCGGCACGCCGTATGGCGGCGGCCCTGGCCTCGCGGCGGCGCCGTTCCTCGTGCCGTACTCGCTCCTCGTGCCGGGCGAGGGCGGTGTACCGGTCGGAGGGGTCGTCCATGGGGACCTCCAGGCGTACGGGACGACGAGGGCCCCACTCCCCCGGTGGGTGCGGGGAGCGGGGCGGGTGCGGCGGGAGCGCCGCCACGGGGTGGGGCTCAGCCGATCGGCAGGCCGCCGAGGAGGCCGCCGACCGGGAGGCCGCCGAGGAGCCCGGCGGCGGGGAGGCCGCCGACCATCGGGGCGTTGCCCTGGCCCTGGCCGCCCGCGCGGGCCTGCTGGACCTGGCCCGCGAGCTGACCACCGGTCTGCTCGACGGAGTGGACGGCACCGGCGACCGTCTCGTTCTCCAGCGGGTTCTCCGTGATCTCGCCGGAGGCGACCTGCCCGGCCACGTCGCCCACCGGCAGGGCGCCGGTGACGGAGCCGAGGGGCAGGGCGCCGAGCGCGTCGGTGGGCGCGGCGGCGGAGGCGGTGCCGGTGGCGGCGGCACCGGCGGCGAGGACGGCACCGGCGGCGAAGACTGCCTTGGCGAGCTTGTCGTGCTTCATGTGTCTGGGTCCCTCTCAGGGGTGGGGGGCGGACGCAGAGCACAACGGGCGGGGACGGGCGGGGGTCACGGGTCGCGGCGCGACTCGGGGGCGCGAGGGGGGCGCGGGCGGGGGCGCGGGGCAGGGCGCCCGGCGTCGCTCCGTACCCCGCGCCCGGCGCGTTACGGCAGGTTGCGGGCCATGACGATGCGCTGGACCTGGTTGGTGCCCTCGTAGATCTGGGTGATCTTCGCGTCGCGCATCATGCGCTCGACCGGGTAGTCGCGCGTGTAGCCGTAGCCGCCGAGGAGCTGGACGGCGTCCGTCGTGACCTCCATCGCGACGTCCGAGGCGAAGCACTTCGCCGCCGCGCCCTGGTAGGTGAGGTCGGCGTCGCCGCGCTCGGAGGCGGCGGCGGCCTGGTAGGTGAGGGCGCGGGCGGCGGAGATCTTCATGGCCATGTCCGCGAGCATGAACTGGATGCCCTGGAAGTCCGCGATGGCCTTGCCGAACTGCTTGCGCTCCTGGACGTAGCCCTTGGCGTAGTCGAGCGCGCCCTGCGCGATGCCGAGAGCCTGCGCGGCGATGGTGATGCGGGTGTGGTCGAGCGTCTTCATCGCGGTCGCGAAGCCGGTGCCCTCGGCGCCGATCATGCGGTCGGCCGGGATACGGACGTTGTCGAAGTAGACCTCGCGCGTGGGCGAGCCCTTGATGCCGAGCTTCTTCTCCGGGGCGCCGAAGGAGACACCCTCGTCGCCCTTCTCGACGACGAACGCGGAGATGCCCTTGCTGCGCTTGGTCGGGTCGGTCACGGCCATGACCGTGTAGAACTCGGAGACGCCCGCGTTGGTGATCCAGCGCTTGACGCCGTTGAGGACCCAGAAGTCACCGTCGCGCACGGCCTTCGTCTTCATCCCGGCCGCGTCCGAACCCGCGTCGGGCTCGCTGAGCGCGTACGAGAACATCGCGTCGCCCTTGGCGAGCGGCCCCAGGTACTTCGCCTTCAGCTCCTCGGAGCCGGAGATGACGACGGGCAGCGAGCCGAGCTTGTTGACGGCCGGGATGAGCGAGGAGGAGGCGCAGACGCGGGCGACCTCCTCGATGACGATGACGGTCGCGAGGGCGTCGGCCCCGGCGCCGCCGTAGGTCTCGGGCACGTGCACGGCGTGCAGGTCGGCGGCGGTGAGCGCGTCGCGCGCCTCCTGCGGGAAGCGGCCCTGCTCGTCCACCTCGGCGGCGTGCGGGCCGATCTTCGCCTCGGCGAGGGCGCGGACCGTCTCGCGGAGCATGTCGTGCTCCTCGGCCGGACGGTACAGGTCGAAGTCGGACACGGTGCTGGTCTCCTTCTCGAACGGCCCGGCGCGAACGGTCCCGGGGGGTGCCGCGAAGGGCCCCGGGAGTTTCCCCGCACGCTCATTACCGGTTAGTAACCTACGGTTCCGAATGATAGGCCGCGAAGCCTGCCGCGCCTACGGAACGCGCACCTTGAGTGACCTTTCCGACAGCCCGCGCGCGTTCCCGGCCGCGCCCCCGAAGCGCTCCGGCACCCGCCGACTATGCTCGGCATCCGCCGGGGAGGCGCCCGCGCGACCCGCCGGTCGGCCGCTCCGGCGGCGCGTACGCAGCCCCGCCACGTATCCCCGTCGCACAGGAGCCGTCCATGAGCCAGCCGCCGGTCCAGTCCCCCCGGATCACCGTCATCGGTCTCGGCTATCTCGGTGCCACGCACGCGGCGTCCATGGCGGAGCTGGGCTTCGACGTGCTCGGCATCGACGTCGTGCCGGAGAAGATCGAGTCGCTCTCGCGCGGCGAGACCCCGATGTACGAGCCGGGCCTCGAAGAGGTGCTCCGCAAGCACGTCGCGGGGCTCGACGGCTCCACCAAGCGGCTGCGGTTCACGAGCTCCTGGGAGGAGATCGCCGACTTCGGCGACGTCCACTTCGTGTGCGTCAACACCCCGCAGCGGCAGGGCGACCTCGCCTGCGACATGAGTTACGTGGACAGCGCCGTCGAGTCGCTGGCGCCGCTGCTCACCCGCCCGGCGCTCGTCGTCGGCAAGTCGACGGTCCCCGTGGGCTCGGCCGAGCGCCTCGCGGCGCGACTCGCGGAGCTGGCCCCGGCGGGCGAGGGCGCGCGGCTCGCGTGGAACCCGGAGTTCCTGCGCGAGGGCTTCGCCGTCGAGGACACCCTCCACCCCGACCGGCTCGTCGTCGGGGTGCGCGACGAGGAGTCCGAGGAACTGCTCCGTACGGTGTACGCGGGCCCGATCGCGGAGGGCACGCCCTTCCTCGTCACGGACTACGCGACCGCCGAGCTGGTGAAGGTCTCCGCGAACTCCTTCCTCGCCACGAAGATCTCCTTCATCAACGCGATGGCCGAGGTGTGCGAGGCCGCGGGGGGCGACGTCTCGCAGCTCGCCGAGGCCATCGGCTACGACGCCCGTATCGGGCGGAAGTTCCTGCGCGCCGGGATCGGCTTCGGCGGCGGCTGCCTGCCCAAGGACATCCGCGCCTTCATGGCCCGCGCGGGCGAACTCGGCGCCGACCAGGCGCTGACCTTCCTGCGCGAGATCGACTCGATCAACATGCGCCGCCGCGCGCAGATGGTGGACCTCGCGCGCGAGACCGTGGGCGGTTCCTTCCTCGGCGTGCGGGTCGGGGTGCTCGGCGCGGCCTTCAAGCCGGACTCCGACGACGTACGGGACTCGCCCGCGCTGAACGTCGCGGGGCAGATCCACCTCCAGGGCGGCCAGGTCACGGTGCACGACCCGCGCGCGATGGCGAACGCGGCGCGCGTCTTCCCGACGCTGGGGTACGCGGACACGGCGCTGGACGCGGTGCGGGGGGCGGACGTGGTGCTCCACCTCACGGAGTGGGGGGAGTACCGGGAGATCGATCCGGCGGAGATGGGTGAGGTCGTGCAGCGGAAGGTGCTGCTGGACGGGCGGAACGTGCTCTCCGCGGAGCGGTGGCGGGAGGCCGGGTGGACGTACCGGGCGATGGGGCGGCCGAACGCCTGAGTGGCCTCCCGGGGCTCCGCCCCGGACCCCCGCTCCTCAAACGCCGGAGGGGCTCATTTGGCCTGACCCTTGCACGTCACAACCCCAGTCCCGGCACCGCCCTCGGCGTCAGCTCGTCCCGCTCCTCCAGCCTCGCCGTGCTCGGGCCGCGTCTCGCGCTCGTCGCTCTTGCCGTCTCGTCCGCCTCCTTCAGGACGCGGACGACGTTCTCCCAGGTGAGCGCGGCCAGTTCGGTGTCGCTCCAGCCGCGGGCGCGCAGTTCGGTGAGCAGCGGCGGGTAGCCGGTGGGGTCGGTGAGGCCCTCGGGGTGGGGTTCGCCCGTGTCGTGGGCCCCGCACAGGGCGACCGCGCCGGGGCCCGCGACGGCGCGGACGTGGTCGATGTGGTCGGCCGTGTCGGTGAGCGCGGGGCCGGTCAGCGGCTCGGTGAGCGGGACGAGGCACAGGCCGCCCGCTGCGCCGAGCGCGGCGAGCACCGGGTCCGGCGCGTTGCCCGCGTGCGCGCGGACGGCGGCGGCTCCGGCGCGCAGGAGCGAGGGCGCGCGCGAGATGTCGAGGACGCGCGTGACGACGGCGGCGGGTGCGCCGGTGAGGTCGAGCAGCGTCCCGAGGCGGTTCGCCTCCCGTACGACCTCGGTCCCGAAGACGCTCAGCCCCTCCTCGCCCGCCCAGCGGGCCCCCGCGAGGGTCAGGGAGCGGACGCCGAGTTCCGCGAGGGTGCGCAGGTTCGCGAGCGAGTCGTCGATGCCGCGCGCGTCGGCGGGGCCGGGGACGACGGCGATCCGGCCGCGGCCGTGCGCGTCGGCGACGTCGTAGGAGGTGCGGGCGAGGCGCAGGGCCCCGGGGTGCGCGGCGACGACCGCGCGCGCGAAGTCGAGTTGTTCGAGGGTGCGGGTGAGGCTCGCGCCCTCGTCCCCCGGCACCTTGAGCGACCAGAACTGCGCGCCGACCCCGCCGGACCGCAGTCGGGGTATGTCGGCGCCGAGCGCGCTGTCGCCGAGTTCCAACTCGCACCAGGGCAGGTGGCGCAGCGTCCAGGCGAGCCCGCTGTAGCCGTCGGCGACCGGGTGGGCGGCGAGCAGGGCCGCGATGTCCTCGGGCGCGGAGCGCGGCGCGGTGGCGTCGCCGCCGAGCGGGTCGGTGCCTTCGGGGAAGGGGTCGTCGGGGAGGGCGTCGTCCCGCAGGTGCGCCATGGAAGGGCTCCGGTGCTCGCTCGGGTACGGGGGCGGTGGTACGGGGATGGTGCGCCCACCGTGCCACGGGGCCCGCCGCCCTTCACGCCGGAGCGGCCGATCGGGTGACGGTACGGGGCGGGGGCCGCCGGCCGCCCCCGCCCCGTACCCGGGTCTCAGTGCCCGTCGCGGGGCGTCACGAGGTGACGAGCGTCAGCCCGTACCGGCCGAGGATCTCGTTGACCGGCTGGAACCACGTCTCGCCGCCGCTCGTGCAGTTGCCGAAGCCGCCGGACGTCACGCCCTGCGCCTGGTCGCCGCTGATGAACGCGCCGCCGGAGTCGCCGGGTTCGGCGCAGACGTTGGTGTGGGTGGCCTGGTAGACCGGTCCGTTCGCGTAGTTGATGGTCTCGTTGAGGCCGAGGACGGTGCCGCAGTGCCAGTGCGAGGTCGAGCCGGAGCGGCAGATCGAGCTGCCGACCGGGGCCACGTTGGAGCCGCGCACGAGCTGGTCGGAGACGGTGCCCCAGCCGAGCACGACGGGGGTCGTCCACCAGCCGCTGCCGACGTTCACCCAGGCCATGTCGTCGCCGGGGAAGGTCGAGCCCTGGATGTTGCCGATGTAGCTGTTGTCCCAGCCGTAGACGGCCTGTCCCGGCTGTCCGCAGTGCCCGGCGGTGACGAAGCCGCCGACGACCGAGAAGCCGATGGAACAGCGGACGTTGCCGGTGTAGAAGGGGTCGCCGCCGACCGTTCCGGCCGCGAGCGGGCGGGGCTTCTCGGGGGCGCCCTCGACGGCGTGGACGGCGACGGGTCCGGCGGCCTCGGCCTTGGCGAGGAAGGCGCGGACGGCCTTGTCGGAGCGGTCCTTGGCCAGGACGTCCACGACGACGCGGTTGGTGCGCGGGTCCACGCGCCAGCCGGTGACCGAGGTGGGCGCCTTGATGGAGTCGATCTCCCGCTTCACAGCGACGAGTTGGGACTCGCTGTGCCGCGCGTCGGTGCGGACCTGAGCGCCGGTGGAGCGGACGGCGTCGGCGGTACGGGTGCCGGTGAGCGCGACGGTGAGCGTGCCCTTCTTCGCGTCGAACCAGGAGCCGGCGAAGGCGGAGCCCGCAGCCTTGCGGGCCGCGCGGTCGGTCTTCGCGGCCTGCTTCTCGGCGGCGAGCCGGGTCTCGGCCTGCTGCGCGGTGAGGTGGAAGTCCTTCTGCAGGGCGGTCAACAGCCCTGCAGAGGCGGGCTTTTCGGGCCTGCTGTCCGCCTGGGCGGTACCGGTGGCCCCGGCGGCGACGCCGAGACCTCCCAGGAGGGCGAGCGTGGACAGGGCGATGCGTATGACGGGTCTGCGATGCATGGGGGTGACGGCCTCTCGTTGTTCCAGGAGTGGGGGTGGAACAACGACGCCCCGACGCTGTGGGGGCGCCGCATTGACGAGAGTAGGCACGCCGAACAGGCCAGGCATAGACCAATGTTCGCCACTGTTGGTTCGTGTCCGGTTCCGCGACAAGTTTCAACAAGAAGCCGAATGGCGGGGGTTGGGGATGCGGCAGCCCCAACCCCCGTGCGGATACTGCTACTTCCCGCCGTCCAGCTCTTCGATCGTCGCGTTGGACGGGCCGCGCCCGCGCTGGATCTCCTTCGCGGCGATCTCGGCCTCGCGCAGGACGCGGACCGCGTTGGACCAGGTGAGCTTGGCGAGATCGGCCTCGGACCAGCCGCGGGTGAGGAGTTCGGCGACGAGGTTCGGGTAACCGGCGACGTCGTCGAGGTCCTTCGGCGTGAAGGCGGTGCCGTCGTAGTCGCCGCCGATGCCGAGGTGGTCGATCCCGGCGACCTCGCGCATGTGGTCGAGGTGGTCGGCGACGGTCGAAGCGGTCGCGAAGGGGCGGGGGTTGGCCTCCTCGAAGGCGCGGTGCGCCGCCATCGCGGCGGGCGTCGTGTCGAGGTGGTGGAAGCCCCGGGCGCGCAGGTTCTCGTCGGCGCGCAGCGTCCACTCCCCCGCCTCGGGGAGGATGAACTTCGGGACGAACGTGGCCATCGCGACGCCGCCGTTGGCGGGCAGCCGCTCCAGGACGTCGTCCGGGATGTTGCGCACGTGGTCGCAGACGGCCAGCGCGGAGGAGTGCGAGAAGATCACCGGGGCCTCGCTCGCGTCCAGCGCGGCGCGCATCGTCGCGGGGGCGACGTGCGAGAGGTCGACGAGCATCCCCAGCCGGTTCATCTCGCGCACGACCTCGACGCCGAAGCGCGTGAGCCCGTCGTGAGCGGGCTCGTCGGTCGCGGAGTCGGCCCAGTCGGTGTTGCTGTTGTGCGTGAGCGTCATGTACCGGACGCCGAGCGCGTACAACGCCCGCAGCGTGCCGAGCGAGTTGGCGATCGAGTGGCCGCCCTCGGCGCCCTTGAGCGAGGCGATCCGGCCCGATGCGCGGGCGGCCTCCATGTCGTCGGCGGTGCGTGCCTCGGCGAGCCGCTCGGGGTAGCGGGCGATGAGCTGGTCCACGCAGTCGATCTGTTCGAGCGTCGCGGCGACGGCCTCGTCCCCGGCCAGTTCGGCCGGCACGTACACCGACCAGAACTGCCCGCCGACGCCCCCCGCGCTCAGCCGCGCGAGGTCCGTGTGGAGGCTGCCGCGCTGGTCCTCGGCGATGTCGAGCCGCCCGAGGTCGTACCGCACCTGCTCGCGCAGGGCCCACGGCAGGTCGTTGTGCCCGTCGACGACCGGGGCGTTGGCGAGCAGCGCGCGGGCTTCTTCGAGCCGGGCGGGGGAGGGCTGGGGGGTGGCCAAGGCGGGACCTCTTCTCCGAAAGGGGGACGGGGGCGGCCCCGCGCGGAACGCGGCGTCACCCCCGTGACGTACGAGGAAGAACGTACGCCGGGCCTCAGCCCCCGAACCCGAAGCCCCCGCTCGCGTTCTGCGCTGCCTTCGTCCGCAGCCGCTTGCCCTTCTCCGTGGCCTGCGCGTTCAGGTCCTGCTGGAAGTCGCGCATCCGGGCGAGCAGCTCGGGGTCGTGCGCCGCGAGGACGCGGGCCGCGAGGAGGCCCGCGTTGCGCGCGCCGCCGACCGAGACGGTCGCGACGGGCACTCCGGCGGGCATCTGCACGATGGAGAGCAGCGAGTCCATGCCGTCGAGGTACTTGAGTGGCACGGGCACGCCGATGACCGGCAGCGGCGTCACGGAGGCGAGCATCCCGGGCAGGTGCGCCGCGCCCCCCGCCCCCGCGATGATCGCCTTGAGGCCCCGGTCGGCCGCGTCCTCGCCGTACGCGATCATCTCGCGCGGCATCCGGTGCGCCGAGACGACGTCGACCTCGTAGGGGATCGCGAACTCGTCGAGCGCCTTCGCCGCGGCCTCCATGACGGGCCAGTCGGAGTCGGAACCCATGACGATGCCCACGAGGGGCTGGGCGGTGGTGCTCACTCTGTGATCGTCCCTCGCAGGTAGCCGGCCGCGTGCCGCGCGCGCTCCAGGACCTCGGGCAGGTCCTCGCCGTAGGTGTTCACGTGGCCGACCTTGCGGCCGGGCTTCACGCCCTTCGCGTACATGTGGATCTTCAGCCCGGGGTCGCGGGCCATGCAGTGCAGGTACGCGCTGTACATGTCGGGGAAGTCGCCGCCGAGCACGTTGACCATGACCGTCCACGGCTGGCGCGGGCGCGGGTCGCCGAGCGGGAGGTCGAGCACGGCCCGCAGGTGGTTGGCGAACTGCGAGGTCGCCGCGCCGTCCTGCGTCCAGTGCCCGGAGTTGTGCGGCCGCATGGCCAGCTCGTTGACGAGGACGCGGCCATCAAGCGTCTCGAACAGCTCGACCGCGAGGTGCCCGATGACACCCAGCTCGTTGGCGATCCGCAGCGCCATCTCCTGCGCGATCCCGGACAGCTCCTCGTCCAGGCCGGGCGCGGGGGCGATCACGGTGTCGCACACGCCGTCGACCTGCTGCGACTCGACGACGGGATACGCGACGGCCTGCCCGTGCGGGGAGCGCACGACGTTCGCGGCCAGCTCCCGTACGTAGTCGACCTTCTCCTCGGCGAGGACGCGGACCCCGGCGCGGAAGGGCTCGGCGGCCTCCGCCTCGGAGCCGACGACCCACACGCCCTTGCCGTCGTAGCCGCCGCGCGTCGTCTTGAGGACGACGGGGTAGCCCTCGCCCTCCTCGGCGAACTTCGTCACGTCCGCCGGATCGGCGACGAGGCGGTGCCGGGGGCACGGGACGCCGAGCTCGCTGAGGCGGGCGCGCATGAGGCCCTTGTCCTGCGCGTACACGAGCGCGGCGGGCCCCGGACGGACCGGGATGCCCTCGGCCTCCAGGGCGCGCAGGTGCTCGGTGGGGACGTGCTCGTGATCGAAGGTGATCACGTCGCAGCCGCGCGCGAAGTCGCGGAGCACATCGAGATCGTGGTAATCCCCGACGACGACCTCGTGCGCCACGAGGGCGGCCGAGTCCTGCGGGGTATCGCTGAGCAGCTTGAACGTGATGCCGAGCGGGATGCCCGCCTCGTGCGTCATACGCGCGAGCTGACCACCGCCGACCATGCCGACTACGGGGAATGTCACCTCCCCAGCCTATCCGTTCTTGCTGGTCCACCCGGTGGCCGGGCGCCCGGCGGCCGCAGCGCCTAGCATGGCCGGGACCGTCCTTACCCGTCTCCTGGGGACAAACGCCTTATGACGAACGCCAGTGCCCCGCCCTCGCGGCTGAGACGCATCGTCGCGGAGCTGGCGAAATTCGGCGCGGTCGGCGGCGCGGGCGTGCTCGTGAACATGGCCGCCTACAACCTCGTACGGCACTTCACCTCGCTCGCCTACGTGCGCGCGAGCGTCATCGCCACGATCATCTCGATCGTCTTCAACTACATCGGGTTCCGCTACTTCACCTACCGCGACCGGGACAAGTCGGGGCGCAAGCGGGAGCTGGGGCTCTTCGCGTTCTTCAGCGCGATCGGGCTCGTCATCGAGAACGGGGTGCTCTACGCGGGCACGTACGGCCTCGGCTTCGACACCCCGCTCCAGACGAACGTCGTGAAGTTCTGCGGCATCGGCGTCGCGACGCTCTTCCGCTTCTGGTCCTACCGCAGCTGGGTCTTCCGCGCGCTGCCGCCGAACGACCAGGAGACGGTGCGCGAGGTGACGGCGGCCGTCCGCGAGGCGGAGGCGGCGTTCACGCACCCGGGCGGCCACCACGGCCCGTACGGGGGACCGCACCGCGCCCCGCAACCGGCCCCCGTCGTCGCACATCGCACGCCCGCCCCCGAGCGCCAGGGCCAGGGCAGGCACCGCAAGCCCCGCCGCGTGCACGTGGACTGAGCCCTTCCGCCGTACCGGCCCGGGAGGGCACCCGTGCCTCAGCGCACCGTCGGCGTCTGTCCGCCCTCCTCGCCCGGGCTCGGCTTGCGGGGGCGGGTGCGCGAGAGGAAGAGCGCGAAGACGGGCGGCTTGCCCTGGAGGAGTTCGAGCCGGCCGCCGTCCGCCTCGGCGAGGTCGCGGGCGACGGCGAGGCCGATGCCGGTCGAGTTCCGGCCCGAGATCGTGCGCTCGAAGATGCGCGCGCCGAGGTCGGGCGGCACCCCCGGACCCTCGTCCGTGACCTCGATGACGGCCTGGTTGCCGACCGCGCGGGTGCGCAGCGCGACCGTACCGCCGCCGTGCATGAGCGAGTTCTCGATGAGCGCGGCGAGCACCTGCGCGACCGCGCCCGGGGTGCCGACGGCGCGCAGGTGGCGGGGGCCCGAGCGGACGATGGCACGGCCCGCGCCCCGGTAGGCGGGCAGCCACTCCTCGACCTGCTGCTTGACGACCTCGTCCAGCTCGAAGGGCACGGCGGAGCCGTTGCGCGGGTCGCGGGAGTTCGTGAGCAGCCGCTCGACGACGGCGGTGAGGCGCTCGACCTGGTTGATCGCGATGTTCGCCTCCTCCTGCACGGTGTCGATGTCCTCCGTGAGGGTGATCTCCTCCAGGCGCATCGACAGCGCGGTCAGGGGGGTACGGAGCTGGTGCGAGGCGTCGGCGGCGAGGCGGCGCTCGGCGGTGAGCATCCGCGCGATGCGCTCGGCCGAGCCGTCGAGCACCTCCGCGATCCGGTCCAGCTCGGGCACCCCGTACCGCTTGTGGCGCGGGCGCGGATCACCCGAGCCGAGGCGCTCGGCGGTCTCGGCGAGGTCGGTGAGCGGCGCCGCGAGGCGGTTGCCCTGCCGGATGGCGAGGAGCGCCGCGGCGATGATCGCGAGGAGCGCGACGAGGCCGATGATCATGAGCGTGCGGCCGACCTCGCGCGTCACCTCCGAGCGCGGCTCCTCCACGGTCACCGACTCGCCCGCCTCGCCGCGCTCGGTCGCCTTGATGACATCCCCGCGGGGCTTGCTCCCGATCTCGATGGGCGCGCGATGGCGCAGCCGTACGACCGCGTAGCGTCCCTCCTCGACCTGATCGCGCAGGATCTCGGAAGTGATCTGCTCCTCGGCGATCAGCCTGCTGTCCACGATCGACACGAGCCGCACGGCCTCGGAGTCCACCCGCTCCTGCGCGCTGTTGGTGATCGTCCGGGTCTCCACGATGACGAGCGAGAGACCGAAGACGGCGATGACGACGAGGACGACGGCGAGGGTGGACGTGATGAGACGGCGACGCATGGTGCCATCCTGGCAGGTCGGCGGTTCGGGGGTGCCCTGTCAGCGCAGGGTGCGCCCACTCCCGCGACGCCGCCCCGGACCCCGCTCCTCGGTCTCCCCGGCCTTTCGGTCGGGGGACCCCTGAGGGGCTGGGTTTCCCACCCGCCGAAGGAGGACGTTCACCCGCAATCACTGACCGCTTTCCTGCCGTTCGCCCTCGCGCTGAGCCAGGCCGCCAGGTCCTGGAAGGACTCGTTCAGCAGCCCGCCGTGATCCGCGTTCGCGTACGTCTTGTACTGGACCGTGTCCTTCAGCCCGCAGAGCTGCCCCTTCAGCTTCTCCGTGAGCTTCGGGGCGACGGTCGTGTCCTCGCCGCCCTGGAGCAGGAGGACCGGGCCCGCCGACTTGGCGTGGGCGGGCTGGGCCTGGGCGAAGAAGTCGCGCAGGGCCTCGCTCCTGCCCCAGTCGGCGTTGACGAGGGCGGGCGGCTGCGGGTCGAGCCCTTCGAGGTGCTCGCTCAGCGGCGCGAGGCACAGCCGCTCGGCCGCCGGGATCTGCCGGACGAGGCGGGGCGGCAGCAGGTCGGAGTACGCGACGGACGGCGTCGAGCGCTGGGCGCCGATACCGAGGTACGTGAGGTACGCGGCGGCGCCGCCCCAGCCCCGCGGGTACGGCGGCTTGAGCTTCGCGAGCGCGCCCACGGCGTCCCCGAGGTTGCTCGCGGGGGCCAGTGAGACGGTGCCGAGGTACTTCAGGTCGCTCGCCCGCTTCGCCGCGATCTCGCCCGCCCCGAGCGCGGCGGCGCCGCCCTGCGAGTGCCCGACGGAGAACCACCGCTTACCGAGTGCGGAGTCGAGGTGCCGGGCGGCGCGCACGCTGTCGACGACGGAGTTGCTCTCGGGCCGGAGCTGGAGGTAGCCGTGGACCCGGCCCGGGAAGCCGAGGTCGGGGTAGTCGGTGCCGACGACCGCGTAGCCGCCGCGCAGGAGGTTCGTGATCAGCTTCTCGTACTGGTCGTCCGGGGCGGGGTAGAGGTTGGCCGCCCGCGAGGGCGCGCAGTCCGGGCCGACCCCCGCGGTGCCGTGCGCCCAGGCCACGACGGGCCAGCCGTCCTTGGGCGGGGTGCCCTTCGGGGTGAGCGCGAAGCCGGTGACGGCGAGGGGCTCGTCCTTCTCGCCGTCCGAGCGGTACATGATCCGCTTCGCGCTCGCGGCGGCCTCCGCGAGACCGGGCGTGACCTCCAGGGGCTCGCTCGCGAAGACCTCGCCGGCCGCCTTGCCCCTGATGGTCCGCGCGGCGGGGTACGTGTAGAACGAGGCGACGCCGGCCGAGGCGGAGCCGCTGGGGCTGGGCGAGGCGGTCCCCGCGCTCGACGTGCTGGTCACCGCCCCGCACGAGGCCACGAGCCCCCCGGCCACACAGAGCCCGACCGCCCGCACGATCCCCTTGCTGACACCCACAGCACACCCCTTCGCCGACTAGCGCTCACGCTAGGTCGCGAAGCCCCTCAAGGCGACAAAAAGGGACCAAAAGGGGCAAGAAGTGAAACCGCCTCCCACCGCACAAGCCCAAATCTCAGCCCGTCCGGCGCTTGAGGACAAAGGCCAAAGGCCGATCCCACCCCCACCACACAAGCCCACATCTCAGCCCGTCCGGCGCTTGAGGACAAAAGAGGCCGCAGGCCGATCCCCCGTGAACCCCCCGGAGGGCCTCAGCTCTTCTCGAACCGGAACCCCACCCCCCGCACCGTCGCGATGTACCGCGGATTCGCCGCGTCGTCCCCGAGCTTCTTCCGCAGCCACGAGATGTGCATGTCCAGCGTCTTCGTCGAGGACCACCACGTCGTGTCCCAGACCTCCCGCATGAGCTGGTCCCGCGTGACGACGCGGCCCGCGTCGCGGACGAGCACGCGGAGGAGGTCGAACTCCTTCGCGGTGAGCTGAAGTTCCTCGTCGCCCATCCACGCCCGGTGCGATTCGACGTCGATGCGGACGCCGTGCGTCGCGGGGGCCTCCTTGGCCTCACCGGCACCGCGCCGCAGGAGGGCCCGGACGCGGGCGAGGAGTTCGGCGAGGCGGAAGGGCTTGGTGACGTAGTCGTCGGCGCCGGCGTCGAGCCCCACGACGGTGTCGACCTCGTCGGCGCGCGCGGTGAGGATCAGGATCGGTACGGGGAGTCCTTCGGCGCGGAGCCTGCGGGCCACCTCCAGGCCGTCCATGCCCGGCAGGCCGAGGTCGAGTACGACGAGGTCGATGGCACCCTGCATGCCGGCCTCCAAGGCGGCGGGCCCGTCCTCGCGCACCTCCACCTCATAGCCCTCGCGCCGCAGGGCACGGGCCAGCGGCTCTGAGATGGACGCGTCATCCTCGGCGAGCAGTACACGGGTCATGCCCTGATGGTAGACCGCGCGCGGACCCCCGGGCGGGCCCTCACCGAAGGCCGGGCGCCGTCCGGCCCACCGCCGGGGACGCGGCTTGTGCGCGCGCTGTCGTACGGCTGTGTCAGCCGCGTACGGCGGCGCGCCCCGCCCCCGTGCCACCCCCCTCCCCCACCCGTCGAAACGAAGCCACTGACGCCCCATCACCCGTGATCTCGCTCTCCCGTTCCCTTCCTCACCTGTGATCGATGCCTCATTCCGCACGGGGAACCCGGCGGGTGCTTTAGGCTGAGTAAACGTCTGACGCACGGATCACGGACCTTCGCAGGTGCCTGCCGCACCCGAAGGTCCTCGTCGTATCGGTCTCCCGCACCCCACGCGGGCCCGCCGCGACTCGTCAATGACCTGTGGCCGGGCTCCGGGTGCGAGGAAGCACTCGGGGCGTGGTTCCTGGTGCGCCCCCCCACTCTCTCGTCGCGCTCCCCCTATGGGCGCGGCGACCGCGTCGGACGTGGGAGGAAGGGTGCGTACCGGTGCCGGCCTTCCCCCACGCAAGGAACGACCCATGGCGCCCAGCCTGACGAAGGACGCCACCGGCACCGTCACCGCCGGTAGCGAAAAGACCTTCTTCGGCCACCCCCGCGGACTGGCCACCCTCTTCATGACCGAGATGTGGGAGCGTTTCAGCTTCTACGGCATGAGGGCCCTGCTGCCCCTCTATCTCGTCTCCTCCGGCGGCCTGCACATGAACGCGGGCACCGCCACGGCGATCTACTCCGTCTACCTCGCGACGGTCTACCTGCTCGCGATGCCGGGCGGCTGGATCGCCGACCGCTGGTGGGGTCCGCGCCGGACGACCGCGATCGCGGCGGGCGTCATCATGTGCGGCCACCTGCTGCTCGCCCTGCCGGGAGAAGGCGTCTTCTTCGGCGGGCTCGCGCTCGTCGCGATCGGCTCGGGGCTGCTCAAGTCGACGATCTCGACGATGGTCGGGCACCTCTACAAGGGCCCGGAGGACCCGCGCCGCGACGGTGGCTTCACCGTCTTCTACATGGGCATCAACCTCGGCAGCTTCGCCGCGCCGCTCATCATCGGCACGGTCGGCGAGAACGTGTCCTGGCACCTGGGCTTCGGCCTCGCGGCGGTCGGCATGGCGCTCGGACTCGGGCAGTTCCTGCTCGGTTCGCGGCACCTGAGCCCCGAGAGCAGTGTCGTGCCGAAGCCGCAGGCGCGTGAGGAGAAGCTCGCGACGATCCGCAAGGGCCTGCTGTGGGCGCTCGTCGCCGCGGTCGTGTACGGGCTGCTCGTCGCGACCGGGGTGTACACGCTCAACTGGGCGCTGGTCCCGATCAACGTCGCGGGGCTCGTGATCCCGGTGGTGGTGCTCGCGCGGATCAAGCGGGACAAGGAACTGGACCGCGCGGAGCGGTCGAAGATGTCCGCGTACATCTGGTTCTTCGTCGCCGCCGCGCTCTTCTGGATGATCTACGACCAGGGCGGCTCGACGCTCTCGCTCTTCGGCGACGAGCGGACCACGAACAACCTCCTCGGCTTCGACTTCCCGACCTCGTGGTACCAGTCGGTGAACCCGGTGTTCATCATGGCGCTGGCACCGGTGACGGCGTGGATCTGGCTGGCGCTGAACCGGCGCGGCAAGGAGCCGAGCACGGCGACGAAGTTCGCCTCGGGGCTCTTCCTCATCGGCGTCTCGTTCTTCGTCTTCCTGATCCCGCTCCTGGACACGACGGCGGACGAGCGCGTGAGCCCGATGTGGCTCGTCGCGATCTACTTCGTGCAGACGGTCGGCGAGCTGTGCCTGTCCCCGGTGGGACTTTCGGTGACGACGAAGATGTCCCCCGCCAAGTACAGCTCCCAGATGATGGGCGTCTGGTTCCTCGCGGTCACGGCGGGAGACAGCGTGACGAGCCTCCTGTCCCTCGCGGGCGTCAACCTCGACCGCTCGGGCATCGTGGCAGCCCAGGCAACCCTGGCAGCCCTCGCGGGAGCGGCGATCTTCATGTACCGGCGGACGGTACGGACGAAGATGGGCGAGGTCCACTGACGGACGCGAAAACGCCGGAGGGGCTGGATCTCATGCGAACCGCATGAGATCCAGCCCCTCCGGCGTTTGAGGAGCGGGTGCCCGACAATCCAGCCCCTCCGGCGTTTGAGGAGCGGGGTCCGGGGCGGAGCCCCGAATCACGGGGTCTGGGGCGGAGCCCCAGGAGATCGGGCTCGGGGCGAAGCCCCAGGAGCCCTCCCCCTAGGCGGGGGCCGCCACCTCCGCCCAGACCCGCTTACCCGGCACGCCCTCCACCCGCGCCACCCCCCAGTCCACCGAAAGCCTCTGCACGATGAACATCCCGTGCCCCCCCGGCCGCCCCGCCTGATGCGGACGCCTCGGCTCCGGCTCCCCCGCTCCCAGGTCGGCGACCTCGATCCGCAGCGTCTTGCCATCCGTACCGAGGACGAGTTCCTCCGGGCCCTCCGCGTGGAGACACGCGTTGGTGACCAGCTCGGAGACGACGAGGAGGACGTCCTCGGCCGCCGCCTTGCGGTCCGCGCCGTCGGCGGGCAGCCAGCCCCAGGCGTGCAGCGCCTGCCGCGCGAAGTCACGCGCCATCGGCACGACGCCGCTCTCGCCCACGAGGGCGAGGCTGCGGGTCTGCCGGCCGCCGGGAGCGGACACGCCACCGGAAGCGGGTACGCCACCGGAGCCGCCCACGCGGGCGCCGGGCCCGCCCTGACCGGGACGGTCGTCCGGCAGTTGCGGCCGGGTGGTGCTCATCAGTGCTTCACCTCACCGAATCGCCGGATTCGCCAGTTCTCAGTGCACACTTTCGACACTTCAAGTCTCTCGGGGACCCGGTAAGGAGGGTCCTGACTGCTGCGGGGGTCACGGGGATCTCCTGCCCGAGAGCGAGCGGCGGACACCTGCGGATCACTCCCCGCCCCCGTATCGTGACCCGCCGCCCGCCGCGCGCTCAGCCGGTGAGCGCCTCGGCGAGGGTGGGGTGCACCTGGAAGACGGCGTCGGCGCCGGTGATCTCGAAGACCCGCGAGACGACCGGCTGCATGGCCGCGAGGTGGATGCCGCCGCCCGCCGCCTCGGCCCGCAGCCGGGCGCCGAGCAGCACGTTGAGGCCCGTGGAATCGCAGAACTCCAGCTCGGAGCAGTCCAGCACGATCCGGTCCCGGCCGGCGTCGAGCTTGCTGTCGAGTGGTTCACGCAACAATTCGGCGGTGTGGTGATCCAGTTCACCGGCGAGCGCGACCACGACCCAGGGGCCCTCTTCGCGTACCTCGACGCGGAGCCGTCCCCTGTTCGCGCTGCCGACCGTCCCGCGGTCCATGCCGTCTGTCTCCTGAGCCTCGTCGTCCACCAGGCCGCGCGGCGGCGTGGTGGAAACACCTCGCGCCTCACGGCCTGTGTGCTGACCCGGCGTCCACCCGCACTGACCCTCCGCGACGAAGGCGCGGGCGAGTTCTGGGCAGAGGTACGCCGATGTTCTCGAACACTACGCCCTCGACGGCCCTCCCGGTAGCCGAACATCCGCCCTAAAGGGGACATTTGGCGCGCATCGGACTTGCGGTCACTGTGCGCGAGCGGGTAGGGCTAGAAGGACGCATTCGATACAAGCCGGCTTTGGAGGCGCCGCACACCGCAGTGCACGTATTGGCATCGGCAGCCATATGCCGAGAACGATGGAGGACATCATGTCATCCCAGCTCGACGCATCGCGGGCGAATCCGGCGACGTCGACCATCCCCGCTCCTCGTCCCACGGACGCGGCGAAGCGGGACCTTGCCCTGGACCCCTCGGCCTTCCGGTCCCCCGCCGACGTACCCGAACTGGCGGATCTCCCGGAGATCCCGCCTTTCGACGAGGTGGGGCCGCTGGACGCACGGGCCCTTTCCAAGAACCTTTTCGAACGACTCGAAGACCTCGACGAGGGCACTCATGCCCACTCCTACGTGCGCAACACGCTCGTCGAGCTGAATCTCGCCCTGGTGAAGTTCGCCGCCTCACGGTTCCGCTCCCGCAGCGAGCCGATGGAGGACATCGTCCAGGTCGGCACGATCGGCCTGATCAAGGCGATCGACCGCTTCGAGCTCTCGCGCGGTGTGGAGTTCCCCACCTTCGCGATGCCGACGATCATCGGCGAGATCAAGCGTTTCTTCCGTGACACCTCGTGGTCGGTGCGGGTCCCGCGCCGGCTCCAGGAGCTGCGCCTCGACCTGGCGAAGGCCGGGGACGAGCTGGCACAGCGCCTGGACCGCGCCCCGACCCCCTCGGAGCTGGCCGACAAGCTCGGCATCGAGCGCGAGGAGGTCATCGAGGGGATGGCGGCGTCGAACGCGTACACCGCCTCCTCGCTGGACGCGCAGCCCGAGGAGGACGACAGCGAGAGCGCGCTGGCCGACCGGCTCGGTTACGAGGACCACGGCCTGGAGGGGATCGAGTACATCGAGTCCCTGAAGCCGATGATCGCGCGTCTCCCGCAGCGGGACCGGAAGATCCTCTCGCTGCGCTTCGTCGCGAACATGACGCAGTCGGAGATCGGCGAGGAGCTGGGCATCTCCCAGATGCACGTCTCGCGCCTCCTCTCGCGGACCCTCGCGAAGCTCCGCAAGGGGCTGACGCTGGAGGAATGAGCCCACGCTCTTTCCGGCTTTGATCTGAACACGTGCGCTGCGGCAGTGCGCGAGAGGCCCGTCCCGCCCCCGGGACGGGCCTCTCCGTGTATCCCCTGCCCGCACGTGCCAAAGACATGCGCGCGGGGCAATTCCCTTACGGAACGAGCACGTTCGGCACCGAATCCGCACGGCCCGCCACGCCGCGCGGACACGACGGAGCCCGCCGCCCCCTGACGGGAAACGACGGGCTCCCGCGATCGCCTCAGCCCTCGCGCACGCTCCCGAGGAACCGCGCGAACGCCGCACGCCCGAACTCGATCACGGGACCGCCGTCCGCACGCTTGCTGTCCCGCACGGGCATGGTCCGCTCGCCGACGGCCACCTCCACGCAGTTGCCACCGTCAGCGCCGCTGTAGCTGCTCTTCACCCATGTGTGCGCCAATCGCTTTCCCCTTGTTTGGACGACCGCTCGCCGTCCCCGGTACCAGGACACGGAGGTTTCCGGTACGAATCGGCGGTGATATCAGCCCTCGCGGACACTCGCCAGGAAGCGCGCGAACGCCGGCCGACCGAACTCGATCATAGGACCACCGTCCGCACGCTTGCTGTCCCGCACGGGCATGGTCCGCTCGCCGACGGCCACCTCCACGCAGTCTCCGCCGTCAGCGCCGCTGTAGCTGCTCTTCACCCAGGTGTGCTCGTGCTCGTTCGTCATTCGCATTCCCTTTGCTTCGCCAGTCGTTGGAACAGCTCGGCCGACTGCGCCCCCGACATGGCGCTCTCGCGCAGATGATCACACAACGACACGGCGGACTTGACCGCGTCAGCAGAACTATCCACCGTGCCACCCCCGTTCTGGGATTCAGCGTAAACGAACTGGGATCCATCCGGATCTGTGACCACCGTGAACGGCAAGTGCGCGGGAGGAGCCCCGTCGTCCGCCCTCAGCACCTGAAGCGTGATCCCCGGCCGCTCGCTCAGCTCGATCAGGTGCCTCAGCTGGCGCGCCATCACCGCGCCACCACCGACGCACGTGCGCACCACGCCTTCCCCGACGACGACCCACAGGCGCGGAGGATCGGCGCGCGCGAGCACTTCCTGCCGTCGCACTCGCAGGTCCACGCGCGCCTGAATGTCTTCACCGCTCTCGTAAGCGAAACGTGCACGGTAAACGGCCGCCGTGTATTCCTGAGTCTGGAGCAGGCCCATGAGCAGAACGGGGCTGTAGTTCGTTATGGCGACAGCCTTCGCCTCCAGCTCCGCATACGGCTTGAACCAGTCCGGATCGGTGGCCCCGAACAATTCCGTATGCCTGTCCGCGTACACACCGGGCGCACCTGCCACGACGTCCATCTGCGCGGCGAACGCCGGAGTGGCCGGGACCGAGCCGGTCTCGACGCGCGACACGAGCGTTTGATGGCAGAACATGCGCTTGGCGAACTCCGCTTGGCTGAGCCCCAAATGCTCGCGCAGTGCCAGGGTGTAGACACCGAATTTCTTCGACGCCTTCGCACGGCGCTCAAAATCGCTCACGCGTTCAACCTCCCTTTTCAGATGGGGAGTTGCAACAGCCAGGGCCCCTATTGAATACCAAACCGCCCTTTAACGGCGTGCTCCCCGCACTATCGCAGAGCGTCGATGGCGCGCACGATCAGGGTGCGGGCATCGGCCCCGTAGACCGCCATGCCGCGCAGCTCATCGAACGCCGCCAGGTACAGCGCGACTTCGGACGGCTGGTTGATGTTCACCTGGGCCGAGAGCAGTTCGACGGAGACAAGCGTGTCGTCGTACACGCTGAACGTCTCCTGGACCCATGCCGGGCGGGCCGGCGTCGCCATGGGAATGATGCCGAGCGAGACGGCGGGGAGCGCGCCGACGCTGAGCAGGTGCCCCAACTGGGCCGCCATCGCGTCCCCGTCGCCGATCTGGTACCGCAGAGCGGCCTCTTCCAGGAGGAAGACGAAACGTCGGCGTCCGGGCCGGTGCACGACCTGGGAGCGTTCCAGCCGCACGGCCGCCGCCTCTTCGCCGTCGTCGGAAACGCCGAGCAGGCGCGCGTTCGTGCTGAGCAGGGCTTCGGCATATCCCTTGGTCTGGAGCAGGCCGGGAACGAGGAACGTGGTGTACACGCGGAAGAGACTCGTGGCCTGGAAGAGGCTCACGTAGCTCTCTTGCAGCTGACGCAGCCCGGTGCGCGCCCGGCGGCGCCACTCGGTGTAGAGGGATTCGGCGTGGAGGGAGGCCGCGATCAGGTCGTCCGTCTGTGGGGCCGCGTCACAGGCCCGGCACCACAGGCGGATGTCCGTCGGCGAGGGTGGGGTCCGCGCGTTCTCGATGCGGCTCGTCTTCGCATGGTGCCAGCCGCACTCGGCGGCCAGCCCCACGACCGTGAGCCCCGCCTCGCGCCGCAGTTCCCGGAGCCTGCGCGCGACGTTCTGGCGCGCGGACTGGGCGGACGAGGAGGGGGACACGGACATGGGGTGGCCTACCAGTGTGCTGTCAGCGGATCTTGTACTCGTCGTGGGGAACTGCACGCTCCCAGACGCGCTCGAAGGCGTCGACGCATCCTTCGACGACCTCGGGATCGGTGCACAGTTCCATGTCGGGGGCGGCCCATTCGCCGTTCCCCGTGAAGTGGTTGAAGAGAACGGTACGGCCGTCGAAGACCCACAGGTCCGCGCCGGGGAGAAGGAGCGTGGCGGCCAGGGGCCGCGGAAGCCAGCGAACTTCCTCGCCGGCGAGCAGGTTGACGTCCGTCCCTGCGTGCTCGTAGCGGATGTACTCGGTGACCGGTTCCGAGACGACACGTGCGCGACGGACGCGCACGCCGCGCGCGCGGGCCCGGGAGATCAGCTCGACCCACGGCGTCCAGTACGCCGAACCCGGGTCCGTGTCCCGCTCACCGGTCGCACGCCAGTGGACGAAGTCCTCGGCCTCATCGCCCACCCCGTACTCGTCGCGCATCTCCAGGTGCACAGCGGAGGTGCGGGCCGAGTCCATCAGCTGCCTAAAGTCGATCTGCGGCATCGCACGCCTCCCGGAGCAGGGGGATCAGGTGGGCGGGGAAGCGAATGACCGTCTCGTGGGGCGGAATTCCCTTCGCGTGTCCTGGGGCGGTCTTCTCGACGCACTCCTGGAGGGTGTTCTCGTCCGCGCGGTAACTCTGGAGCACCACGTCGCCGGTCTCCCGGTCCACCCACGCCGTGGGTGAGACGTTCTGACCGGTGTTGGGGTCGATGCCGACGAACTGTAAGGCCACGGCGGAACCTCTCTCGCATCAGGTGCGGATATGTGCGCCACGATCCCGCTGCGGGCCTTCGCGGTCAAGGGGACGACCACGCATACCACTAGGCCGAGTTAATGGATGCACATCCGTGCACTGGCTCTCCCGTCCGGCGCCTCGGCGCTCTACCTTCTGTCGTCTGCGGGCGACCCCGGTGTTCACCGCCGCCTCGCTCGACACGATGTCCACCCGCCGAGAGGGAGCACCCCATGACCTCCACCCAGCACCCCGCGCCCCCGTGGGGAACCACTCGCCTGCGCCCCTTTCCCACGACGACCGTCGCCCCGGCCGTCCGCACCGAAATCGACCCGCGAAGCCAACTCGGCGTCTCCCGCGACTGCTTCGGCCACGTCGTGGAGATGGGCGGGCACGGGACCGGCACGGCGGTGGAGACCTCGACGATCACGAGTCCCGATGGGCAGAACGGCAACGACCAGGGCCACGACCAGTCGACCGACCAGGACTGAAGGGCCGCTCCATGACCGAGGAGAGCGCGGTACTGGTCGTCACCGCGCCGGGCGACGCGACCGCCGACATGGTGATCGCCCGGCTGAACCAACGAGGCGTACCCGTGGTCCGGTTCGACCCCGCCGACATCGCGTCCGGTGCCCTCGCGCTCTCCGCGCGGTTCGGCGCCTGCCCGGCCCCGATGGCCGGGCAGGTCCGTACCCCTTCGAGATTCCTGGACCTGGCGCACGTACGAGCGGTGTACTGGCGGCGCCCGACGTGGCCCACGTACGGGGGACTCGGGCACGGTGACGCGCGCTACGCCGCCGCACACGTCCGGTACGGGCTCGGCGGCGTTCTCCACGCGCTGGACGGGCCGTTGTGGGTCAACCACCCGTCGCGCGAGGCCGCCGCCGACTACAAGCCGGCGCAACTCGCACTGGCCCGACGCCTCTCTCTCGACGTGCCCTCCACGCTCGTCACCAACGACCCCGACGACGCGCGTGAGTTCATCACCACGCACGGCCCCGTGATCCACAAGCCGCTTCGCGCCACCCCGTACGAGCGCGACGGCGTCCAACTCGCCGGCTGGGCCGAGCCTGTCACCGCCGAGGAGATCGACGACAGCCTTCGCAGCGCCCCGCACCTCTTCCAGGCGCGGGTGCGGAAGGTGGCGGACGTACGGGTCCTCGTCGTCGGCCGCCGTGTCTTCGCGGTGCGCATCGACTCCGGCCTGCTCGACTGGCGCCGCGACTACTCCGCCCTCGCCTACAGCGCAATCGATCTCCCGGCCGCCCTCGCCTCGGCGCTGCGCGATTTCCTGGCGTGCTGCGGGCTGGAGTCCGGCAGCTTCGACCTCGCCCTCGACACCGAGGGCCGCCACCAGTTCCTCGAACTCAATCCGAACGGGCAGTGGGGCTGGCTGGAGGGCGCCACGGGACTGCCCCTTTCCGCCGCCGTCGCCGACTTCCTGGCCCGAGGAGAATCCGTATGAGCGACATGACCTCGGAGCGCCTGGCGCTCGCCGCCCGCATGCAGGGGGCAGGCGTCGTCGCCCACCCCGGGTGGCGGCGTGCCGTGGAGGCCGTTCCCCGTGAACTGTTCCTCCGGCCCGGCGTGTTCGTTCCCGACGCGACCGGCCGCTGGAGCCCCGTCCCCGCCGACCGTCTCGACCCCGCGCTCGCGTACAGCGACCAGTCCCTCGTCACCCAGCTCGACGACACGATCACGGCGGAGGATGTCTCGGAAGCCGTGTGGGGCACGCCCACGTCCTCGTCGACCGTCCCCTCCCTGGTCGTCGACATGCTCGGGAAGGCCGGCATCGTGCGCGGGCACAAGGTGCTGGAGATCGGCACGGGGACGGGATACTCCGCGGCCCTGATGTGCCACTGGCTCGGGGCGGAGGCCGTCACCACGGTGGAGGTCGACCCGGGGGTGGCCCGGCGCGCCCGCCTCGCGCTCGGGGAGGCCGGGTACGCGCCGGGGAGCGTGACCGGGGACGGCCTCCTCGGCTGCGCCGAGCGGGGTCCGTACGACCGGATCATCGCCACGTGCGCCGTGCGCCGCGTCCCGCAGAGCTGGCTCGGGCAGACCCGGCCGGGTGGCGTCGTCCTCGCGACGCTCGGCTCCTGGCCCAACGGCTCGGGGCTGCTGCGCCTCACCGTCGGAGAGGACGGCGGCGGGGACGGGGAGTTCCTGGGGCACACCTCGTTCATGCAGGCCCGCGCGCAGGTGCCGCCGTCCGTCGCGGGGGACCTCGCCGCCCTTGTCGCCGACGCGGACCGCGACCGTACGACGGACCTGAGCCCGTCGCTGCTCCTCGGCGGCGGGATGCCCGCCTTCCTCGCCCAGCTCACCCTTCCCGGGTCGCGGGTGATCCAGGCGGCCGGGCTCGGCACCGTGCTCGTCGACGCGGAGCGCGAGAGTTTCGCCCAGTTCCTGCCGGTCGGCGGGGAGTGGCGGGTTCGGCAGGGTGGTCCCGCGGCGCCGTGGGACGACGTCGAGACGCGCATCCGGGTGTGGCAGGCGGCCGGGAGGCCCGGGATCGAGTCCGTCCGGCTCCGTGTCACCGCCGAGGCGCACGTCTACCGGATCGGTGGGAGCCCCGGCCTGCGGTGGCGCCACCCGGTCAGCTGACCCGCTCCCCCGCCCGCCACACTTCCTCCACCAGCGGCACCCCGGGCCGGTACGCGAAGTGGACGTGGCTGGGGGCGTCCAGGATCTGGAGGTCCGCGCGGGCGCCCACCGTCAGCGCGCCCACGTCCGAGCGGCGCAGCGCCTTCGCCCCGCCCGCTGTCGCGGACCACAGGGCCTCGTCGGGGGTCATGCCCATGTCGCGGACCGCGAGGGCGAGGCAGAAGGGCATCGAGGAGGTGTAGGAGGAGCCGGGGTTGCAGTCGGTCGACAACGCCACCGTCGCTCCCGCGTCCAGCAGGCGGCGGGCGTCCGGCCACTCGGCGCGCGTGGAGAACTCCGCGCCGGGGAGCAGCGTCGCGACCGTGTCCGAGGCGGCGAGCGCGGCGACGTCCTCGTCCGTCAGGTGCGTGCAGTGGTCGGCGCTCGCCGCGCCCAGTTCGACGGCCAGTTGGACGCCGGGGCCGTACGTGAGCTGGTTGGCGTGGACGCGCGGGGTCAGGCCGCGGGCCGCGCCCGCCGTGAGGATCGCGCGGGCCTGGTCGCCGTCGAAGGCGCCCTTCTCGCAGAAGACGTCGACCCAGCGGGCGTGCGGCGCGCAGGCGTCGAGCATCGGGCCCGTCACGAGGGCCACGTACGCCGCCGGGTCGTCCGCGTACTCGGGGGCCACGATGTGCGCGCCCAGGTACGTCACCTCGTCGGTGTGGCGCGCGGCGAGCGCGAGCGCGCGGGACTCGTCGTCGACCGTCAGGCCGTACCCCGACTTCGTCTCCTGCGTCGTCGTGCCCTGCCGCAGTCCCTCGGCGAGGTGCCGTACGAGGTTCGACTCCAGCTCCGCGTCGCTCGCCGCGCGCGTCGCCGCGACCGTCGTACGGATACCGCCGGCCTCGTAACGTCGCCCGGACATGCGGGCGTTGAACTCGCGCGTGCGGTCTCCCGCGAAGACGAGGTGCGAGTGCGAGTCGACGAAGCCGGGGACGACCGCGCGCCCCCCGACGTCGTGCCGAACGTCCGCGTCGGGGGCCGCGCTCGCGGGGCCGGTCCAGGCGATCCGCTCGCCGTCGATGACGAGCGCGGCGTCCTCGATCAGGCCGAGCGGGCCGCCGTGGGCGGGGTCGTTGGTGACGAGGGAGCCGATGCCGGTGAGGAGGGTGCTGGTCATGCGCGCGCGTCCGTTCCTTCGGTGTGCAGGGCCGCGATGGTCTCCGCGAGGAGGGCCCCCGGGTCGGCGACACGGGTGTGCCGTCCGTCCCGTACGACATGCTCGCCGCCGACGACCGTGTGGCGCACGTCCGCCGCGCTGCCCGCGAAGACGGCTGTCTCGGCGCCGAGTTCGGGACCGTGCCCGGCGGTGCGGACGGTGTCGAGGGCGAGGGTCGTGAAGTCGGCGGGCGCGCCGGGCACGAGGCGGCCCGCGTCGGGGCGGCCGAGCGCGGCGTGGCCGCCGGGGCTCGCCGCGTCCAGGAGCGCCGCGGCCGTCCAGTGGCCGCGCGTGCGGGTGCGCAGACGCTCGTCCAGCTCCAGCGCGCGGGCCTCCTCGAAGAGGTCGAGGACGGCGTGGCTGTCGCTGCCGAGCGAGAGCGGGCTGCCGGCCTCCTGGAGGGCGACGGCGGGGCCGATGCCGTCCGCGAGGTCGCGCTCGGTGGTCGGGCACATGCACGTGCCCGTGCCGGAGGAGCCGATGAGGCGGATGTCCTCGTCCGTGAGGTGGGTGTTGTGGACGCCGGTGGTGCGCGGGCCCAGTACCCCGTGTTCGTGGAGGAGTTGGGTCGGCGTCATGCCGTGCGCGGCGCGGCACGCCTCGTTCTCCGCGGGCTGCTCGGAGAGGTGGACATGCAGCGGTGCCCCGCGGTCGCGCGCCCAGGCCGCGACGGTCGCGAGCTGGTCGGCCGGTACGGCGCGCACCGAGTGGATCGCCGCGCCGACGACGGTGTTGGCGTCGCCGCGCAGCCGGTCCGCGCGGCGGGCCCAGGCGTCCGCGTCGCCGTCGGTGAAGCGGAGCTGGTGGGGCTCGGGCGGGGCGCCGAAGCCGGAGGAGAAGTACGCGGTGTCGAGCAGCGTGATGCGGATTCCGGCCTCGCGCGCGGCCTCGGTCAGCGCCTCGCCCATCGCGTTGGGGTCCGCGTACGGGGTCCCGTCCGGCTGGTGGTGCACGTAGTGGAACTCGCCCACGGCCGTGATGCCGCCGAGGGCCATCTCGGCGTACACGGCGCGCGCGAGGCGGTGGTACGTGTCGGGGGTGAGGCGCGCGGCGACGCCGTACATCGTCTCGCGCCAGGTCCAGAACGTGCCGCGCGCCCGCTGCGTCGCCGCGCGCAGGGCGCGGTGGAAGGCGTGCGAGTGGGCGTTGGCGAGGCCCGGGAGGGTGAGGCCGCGCAGGATCTCGGCGCCCGGCGGGGGGCTCGGGACGCCCTCGGTGAGCGAGGCGATCCGGCCGTCCCCGCCCGCCGTGAGGACAAGTCCGGAGGCGGTGCGGGCGCCGAGCCACGCGTGTTCGAGCCAGTACGTCAGCGGCACGCCGACTCCTTCCGTCCGTCGCACGCCAGCTCCTCCAGTACGTCCGCGAGGGCGGTGACCCCCGCGTGGCAGTCGGCGCGCTCCGCGTGCTCGGCGGGGGCGTGCGAGACACCGGTCGGGTTGCGTACGAACAGCATGGCGGTCGGGATGGCGGCGGAGAGGATTCCCGCGTCGTGTCCCGCGCCGGTGGGCAGCACGGGGACCTCGCCGCCGTCGGTGCGCAGGACGCGGCCCAGTTCCTCGCGCAGCGCGTGGCCGAACTCCACGACGGGCGTGAAGGACTCCCGTACGACGGAGAGGTCGACGCCCTCGCGCGCGGCGGCGTCCCGCGCGGCCTCCTCGATCGCGGTCACGACGGTGTCCAGGGTCTCCTGGTCGGCCGCGCGCGAGTCGAGCCAGCCGCGGACGAGCGAGGGGATCGCGTTGACGCCGCCGGGGACGACGTGGAGCTTGCCGAAGGTCGCGACGGCCTGCGCGAGGGCGGCCTCGCGGCGCGCGGCGAGGACCGTCTCGGCGTACGGGAGCATCGGGTCGTGGCGGTCCACGAGCCGCGTCGTACCGGCGTGGTTGGCCTCGCCGCGCCAGTCGAAGCGCCAGCGGCCGTGCGGCCAGATCGCGCTCGCGATGCCGACCGGGTCGCCGGTCAGGTCGAGCGCGCGGCCCTGCTCGACGTGGAGTTCGACGTAGGCGGAGACGCGGTTCAGACGCGCGTGGTCGGCGCCGATCGCCTCGGGGTCGAAGCCGGCCCGCTCCATGGCCCGCGGGAGGCTGACGCCGTCCGCGTCGCGGAGCCGGAAGGCGTCCTCCTTCGTGAGCGCCCCCGCGCTGAGCCGCGAGCCGACGCAGGCGAGGCCGAAGCGGGCGCCTTCCTCGTCGGCGAAGTTGGTGATCGCGAGAGGCTTGCGGGGCGCGGCCCCGCGCTCGCGCAGGGCGTCGAGCGCGGCGAAGGCGGTGACGACGCCGAGGGGGCCGTCGTAGGCGCCGCCGTCGGGTACGGAGTCGAGGTGCGAGCCGGTGACGACGGCGTCCCGGCCCTCGGGGTCGCCGAGCCAGGCCCACTGGTTGCCGTTGCGGTCCTCCTCGTACACCAGCCCCCGGTCCGCGGCCTGCTGACGGAACCAGTCGCGTACGTCGCGGTCGGCGTCCGTCCAGGCGAAACGGCGGTAGCCGCCGCTGTCCTTGTCGCGGCCGAGCGGGGCGAGGGTGTCCCACATACGGTCGAAGTCGTCGGGGGTGCGCGATGCGGCGGGGGCCGGGGCGGGAGCCGCCCCGGCCGTACCACCGCGCGGGGCGGGCTCGCTCACGCGGCGCCGCCCTCGTGCCCGTCGCCCTCGCGCATCGGGACGCGGACGCCCTTCGCCTCCGCGACGGCCTCCGCCTCCTCGTACCCGGCGTCCACGTGCCGGATGACGCCCATGCCGGGGTCGTTGGTGAGGACGCGGCGGATCTTCTCGGCCGCGAGCGGGGTGCCGTCCGCGACCGTGACCTGGCCCGCGTGCATCGAGCGGCCCATGCCGACGCCGCCGCCCTGGTGGAGCGAGACCCAGGAGGCGCCGGAGGCGACGTTGACCATCGCGTTGAGGAGCGGCCAGTCCGCGATGGCGTCCGAGCCGTCCTTCATGGCCTCGGTCTCGCGGTACGGGGACGCGACGGAGCCCGTGTCGAGGTGGTCGCGCCCGATGACGATCGGGGCCTGGAGCTCGCCCGACGCGACCATCTCGTTGAAGCGCACGCCCGCCTTGTCGCGCTCGCCCTGGCCGAGCCAGCAGATCCGCGCGGGGAGGCCCTGGAAGTGGACGCGCTCCTGCGCCATCTTGATCCAGCGGTGCAGCGACTCGTTCTCGGGGAAGAGGTCGAGGAGCGCCTGGTCGGTCTTGTAGATGTCGCTCGCCTCGCCGGAGAGCGCGGCCCAGCGGAAGGGGCCCTTGCCCTCGCAGAAGAGCGGGCGGATGTAGGCGGGGACGAAGCCGGGGAACGCGAAGGCGCGCTCGTACCCGGCGAGCTGGGCCTCGCCGCGGATCGAGTTGCCGTAGTCGAAGACCTCGGCGCCCGCGTCCTGGAAGCCGACCATGGCCTCGACGTGCCGCGCCATCGCCTCGCGGGAGCGGCGCGTGAACTCGGCGGGCTTCTCCTTCGCGTACGCCGCCATGTCGGCGAAGTCGACGCCGACGGGGAGGTAGGCGAGCGGGTCGTGCGCGGAGGTCTGGTCGGTGACGATGTCGATGGGGGCGCCCTGGGCGAGGAGCTGGGGGACGATCTCGGCGGCGTTGCCGAGCAGGCCGATGGAGAGGGGCTCGCGGCGGTCGCGCGCGGCGGTGGCGAGTTCGAGCGCGTGCGCGACGCTGTCGGCCTTGACGTCGAGGTAACGGTGCTCGATGCGGCGCTCGATGGCGCGCGGGTCGCAGTCGACACAGATCGCCACGCCGTCGTTCATCGTCACGGCGAGCGGCTGCGCGCCGCCCATGCCGCCGAGCCCGGCGGTGAGCGTGATGGTCCCGGCGAGGGTGCCGTTGAAGCGCTTGGCGGCGACGGCCGAGAAGGTCTCGTACGTGCCCTGGAGGATGCCCTGCGTGCCGATGTAGATCCACGAACCGGCCGTCATCTGGCCGTACATCGTCAGGCCCAGCTCCTCCAGGCGGCGGAACTCGTCCCAGTTCGCCCAGTCCCCCACCAGGTTGGAGTTGGCGATGAGGACGCGCGGCGCCCACTCGTGGGTGCGCATGACGCCGACGGGGCGGCCCGACTGCACGAGCATCGTCTCGTCGTTCTTGAGGGTGCGCAGCGTGCGGATCATCGCGTCGAAGGAGTTCCAGTCGCGCGCCGCCTTGCCGGAGCCGCCGTAGACGACCAGCTCGTCGGGGTGCTCGGCCACCTCCGGGTCCAGGTTGTTCTGGAGCATCCGCAGCGCGGCCTCCTGCTGCCAGCCGAGGGCACTCAGCTCGGTGCCGCGAGGGGCGCGGACGGGGCGGGGACCGGACATGGGCTGCCTCCTGGGCGGGGGACGGGGTGCCGGGGGCCTGGGGGCGGGTCCGCTCGACACCGAGTGACTCGATTGATTCACATACTCCACTTCTGAATAGCCCTAGTCAATGGCGACGGGCGGGAGCGCCCCCTACTCGGCGACCACCGTGCCCGGCAAGGGCTCGTTCTCCGCCACGAGCCGGAGCAGACCCGGGAAGCGCAGCTCGACCTCCTCGCGGCGCAGCCGGGCACCGCGGCTGTTGCCCCGGTCCACCTGCCGCACGAGACCGGCCTCGCGCAGGACACGGAAGTGATGCGTGCGGGTCGACTTGCTCACGGGCAGCCCGAAGGACGTGCACGTGCGCTCGACGTCCTCCGACTGGCGGGCGAGGGTCGCGATGACGTGATAGCGGAGCGGATCGGAGAGGGCCTTGAGCACGGTCTGGAAGTCGAACTCCTCGACGGTGGGGTGACCTTCGGCGTCGGGCACGGGCGGATCTCCTCGGACTCGGAGGCGGGAGGGGGGCGACGGGGGAAGAGGCCGCCACGCAGCCAAGGTACTACTTGCGTGAAACCTCGGGGCCGTGCCAGGGTGAGGTTCGACGCAGGCCGTACCTATGCGGCCGGTGCTGTCGTCGCCCCCTCTCCCCACCTCCGGAGTTCTCCGTGGCCTCACCCACCGCCGACCCGCCCCGCCCCGCGGCGGCCCCGCCCGGGGGCCGCCCGGCCGGCCCGGGAAAGCTGACCCTGATCGCCGTGCTGCTCGCGGTCTTCGTCGTCCCCACCTCGATCTCCGGGACCGCCGTCGCCCTGCCGGACATCGGCGCCGGGACCGGCGCCGCGCAGGGCTCGGCCTCCCTCCAGTGGGTCGTCAACGCCTTCAACCTCTCCTTCGCCTGCTTCACCCTCGTGTGGGGCAGCCTCGCCGACCTGATCGGCCGCATCCGGGCCTTCGCACTGGGAGCCGCCGTCTTCGCCGTCGCCTCGCTGGCCTGCGCGGTCGCGCCGAACGTGTACGTGCTCGACGGGGCCCGCGCGCTCGCGGGTCTCGGCGGCGCCGCGATCTTCGCCTGCGGCAGCGCGATCATCTCCTCCGCCTTCGAGGGACCGGCCAGGGCCAAGGCGTTCGCGCTCTTCGGCACCGTCGCCGGGGTCGGCGTGGCCCTCGGGCCGACCGTCTCGGGACCGGCCGTGGACGCGCTCGGCTGGCGCTGGGTCTTCGGGCTCCAGGCGGTCGTCCTGGCCGCCGTGCTCGCCTGCGTCCCCGTGATCGCGCGGAGCGTGCGGGAGCCCGCCGGGGGCGGTGGCCGCCTGGACGTGCGCGGCGCGCTCGTCTTCGTCCTCGCCATGGCGGCGCTGACGTACGCCATCGTGCAGGGCTCGGCGTGGGGCTGGGCCTCGGCCGGGACACTCGGCCTGCTGCTCGCCTCGCTCCTCCTGTTCGCCGCCTTCGGGGCGCTCGCCAAGCGGACCGCGGCCCCGCTCCTGGACCTCTCGGCCGTACGCGACCGCCGCTTCCTCGCGTACACGCTCGTGCCGGTCGCGGCGTCCTTCGGCTTCGTGACGCAGCTGACGTACCTGCCGTCGTACCTCTCCGGCGTCGCCGGTTACAGCGCCTCGGCCGCCGGTACGACGATGCTCCTGCTGACCCTGCCCGTCCTGCTCCTGCCGATGGCGGGCGCGGGGCTCGTGGAGCGCGGCACCTCGCCGCTCGCCGTCGTCTTCGCCTCGCTCCTGTGCCTCGTCGTCGGCGACCTCGCCCTGCTGGTGCTCGGGCCGGACACCTCGCTCGTCGCCATGGCGCCCGCGATGCTCGTCACGGGCGCGGGGATGGGCCTGTCGGCCGGTCTCGTGGACGGCCAGGCGCTCGCCATGATCGAGCCCGCGAAGGCCGGGATGGCGGCGGGCTTCCTCAACACGCTGCGGCTGGGGAGCGAGGCCATCGCGGTGGCGGTGTTCGGCTCGGTGCTGGCGTCGCTGGTGGCGGGGGACGGGGCGGGCGCGGGAGGCGCGGCGTACGACGACGCCTTCCATGTCCTGCTGTGGGTGATGGCGGGCGTGTGCCTGCTGCTGGGCGTGCTCGTCGCCTCGCTCGCGCGGGGGGACGGGGAGGGGGCGGGCGGCCCCCTCCGCCGGAGCTAGGGCCTGTCGCAGTCCAGTACGCGCAGCCGCCGCTGCGTCGCCCCCTCCCCCGTCGTGACGTGCGGCGGGGCGGCTTCCTCGCGCGGGATCTCCACGAGGACGCGCTGCCCGGTCTCGTAGGCGTCCCCGGTCGGGGCGGGCACGTCGAAGCGCGCGGTCGGACCGCCGCCAGGCCCCCCGCTCGGGGATCGCAGCCAGTCGCTGACGCGGAGGGTGAGCCGTACGCGCCCGTCCGGCAGGGTGCGTACGGCCGTCAACTCGCCGCTTACGACGACGCGTTCGGAGTCGCAACGCCGCACGGTCTTGGCGGCCGCCCGGTCGTCGCTCGCGCCACCGGCGCTGTCGGCGTCCCCGCCGGAGGTGCGGGCCACGACGGTGACGAGCGTGACGCAGGCGGCGAGCGCGACGAGCCCGGCACCGATGGCGCGGGCGCGGCGCCAGGCGGGGCGGGGACGGCGCAGGAGGCGGGGCGGGATGGGGAGTTCGGGGGTGGGAGCGCGGAGCGGGGTGGCGGCGGCGCGGGTGCCGGGGGCCTCGCGGGCGTCACCGATAACGCGGTCGTCGGCCTCCTCGCGGGTGTCGGCCTCCTCGCGGTGGGCTTCCGCAGGGGGCACGGCAGCGGACTCCGCCGTGGGTTCCGCCGTGGGCTGCCCTGCGGGGGCCCTCCCGAACTCCCCTGCGGACTCCCCCGCGGACTCCCCCGCGAATTCCGTCGCGATGAGCGTGAAGGCGCGGCGGAGGCGGGCCTCCTCGGACGCCGTCGCGCCGGTCTCGGGGGAACGCCTCTGGTCGTCGTCAGCCGGTCCGGTCACCGGAATCCCCCTCCGTCTCGCTCAGCAGGGCCCGCATGCGGGCGGTGGCCGTGTGCAGCCGGCTCTTCACCGTGCCTTCGGGGACGCCGAGTTCGCGTGCGATGGCGGCGACGGGCAGGTCCACGTAGAAGCGGAGCACGAGCAGGTGCCGCTGCTCGGGCGTGAGGCGCGCGAGGGCCTCGGCGACGGTGAGCGCGAGGGTGCGGTCCTCGTCGAGCGGCCGTACGGCCTCGGGCCGCGCCCACCGCGCCGCGAGCCGGGCGCGCAAGCCGTCCTCGCGCGCCCCGGCCCGGTGCCGGTCCACGGCCACGCGCGCGGCGACGACGCCGCTCCACGCGGACGGGTTCCGTATCCCGGGGCGTCCCGGATCGGCCTGCTGCTCAAGGAGTTTGAGCCGCACCTCCTGCACCCCGTCATCCAACTCCCCCCACGGCACACCGCCGAGGACGAGCACCGCCCGCACCCGCGACACATCCACGTCCACGGCCCCCGCCGGGGGCGGCTGTTCACCCCGTCCGAGCCCACGCCCTGCGGCCATTCCCCCACCCTCCACTGCGGCTGAGGCTTAGACGCGGGAAGGGGGCGAAACGTTCGGCGGAGGTACGCTCGCCTCCCCCACCGACCCGGAGGCTCCATGCGCCGCCCCCGCCTCACCTCCTACGACGTCTCCTCGGCCGGCACCGGCCCGTACTCCCTCGCGACCGGGCCCGGACCGGGCGGCGGGGCGCTGTGGTTCACGTACGTCGCGGACGGCCGGATCGGCCGCTTCGTGCCGGGAGACGGCGGGCTCACGAGCTTCGCCGTCGCGCCGGACAGCCGCCCCACCGTTCTCACCCCGGGCCCCGACGAGGCGCTGTGGTGCACGCTGTACGGCTCGGGGCGGATCGCGCGGATCTCGTCGGACGGCGACGTACGGGAGTACGCGCCGCCCACGGCGGACTCGGGCCCGTACGGGATCGCCACGGGCCCCGACGGCGCGCTGTGGTTCACCGAGATGAACCCCGGCCGGATCGGACGGCTCACGCCCGAAGGGGAGTTCGGCGAGTTCGCGCTGCCCGTCCCCGGCGCGTTCCCCTCGATGCTCGTGGCGGGCGCGGACGGTCGCGCGCTGTGGTGCACGCTCAACCAGGCGCACGCGGTGGCCCGGATCGCGCTCGACGGCACGGTGGCGGTGCACGAGTTGCCGACGCCCGGCGCCGCCCCGGTGGGCATCGCGGCGAGTCCGGACGGCTCGCTGTGGTGCGCGGAGATCGCCGCCGGGGCGCTCGCCCGGCTCGCCCCGGACGGCCGGATCACCGAACACCCGCTGCCGGAGCGCGAGTCGGCCCGCCCGCATGCCGTCGCGGTCGCGACGGACGGCACGGTGTGGTGCACGGCCTGGGGCACGGGCCGCGTCTGCGCCCTCGCCCCGGACGGCACGGTGCTCGCGTACGAGCGGCTGCCGGGCGAGGCGCCGGAACCGCACGGCATCACGACGGGCCCGGACGGCGCGGTGTGGACGGCGCTTGAGCGGGGGGAGTTGGTACGGGTGGAGTGAGGCGACCCGGCCGGTACGGCGCGCCCCGCCCCCGCCCCTGCCCCGCCCTCCTCACTCCGCCTTGCGTGCCACCGCGCACCACATCGGCAGCGAATCGTTCGGGACGTCGTCCGCGCGCGGGTGCCAGCGGGTGAGCGGGACGACCCCGGGGTCGATGAGGTCGAGCCCGGCGGCGAACTCGCCCACACGCGCGCGGGTACGGGGGGTCGCCGCCGCGTGATCGGCGGCGCGCTCGTTGTAGACACGCATGGACTCGGCGACCTCGTCGGCGGCGATGTCGCTCGCGGGGTGCGAGAGCACGAGGAAGCTGCCGGGCGCGAGCGGCGCGAGGAGCCGCCGTACGACGTCCCAGGGGTCCTCCGCGTCGCGCAGGTACTGGAGCACCGCGATGAGCATGAGCCCCACGGGCTCGGCGAGGTCGAGGGTGCGGGCGGCCTCTTCGAGGACCTTCTCAGGTTCGCGCAGATCGGCCTGCAGGTAGTCGGTGGCACCCTCGTCGGAGCTGACGAGGAGCGCGCGGGCCTGCGCGAGGACGACCGGGTCGTTGTCCACGTAGACGATCCGGGACGCGGGCGCGACGCGCTGCGCGACCTCGTGCGTGTTGTCGGCGGCGGGGATGCCCGTACCGATGTCGAGGAACTGCCGGACGCCCCGGGCGGCGAGGTGCTCGACGGCGCGGCCGAGGAAGGCGCGGTTGGCGCGGACCGAGGGCACGATGCCGGGATTGGCGCGGGCCGCGAGTTCGGCGGCCTCCTGGTCCACCGGGTAGTGGTCCTTGCCGCCGAGCCAGACGTTGTAGACGCGGGCCGGGTGGGCCACGGCGGGGGCCGAGGAGGGGGGCGGTCGGTCGCTCATGGCGGTCACCTCGTACGGAACGGCAGCGGCACCGGGCCCTTGCGCGCGCGAGCCCGGCGGGGGTCAGTGCTCACGGTAACCGGCGGACCCGTGCCGGGCCCGCGCGGACGGCCGGAGATGATCACCGAGCGCGCGGTCCGCGCACCGCCAGGGTGCTCACCGTGCCGTCGCCCCACACGGTCGTGTTCATGAGGAGGTGGCCGTCCCCCGCGAGGACGGTGAACTCCGGTACGTACCGCTCGGTGAAGAGTCCGGCCATCGCGCTCCTGAACTGCTCCACCTCACTGCGGACGAAGTCCCACTCCTCGCCGAGCCGCACCCGCGCCCAGCCGTGGTGCGCCCCGTCGAGGCGCTCCCCCGGGGTGGCCGCGTAGTCCACCCCGAGGACGAACCCGTCCTCGGCGTCGAGGAGCCGGAACTCCTTCGCCATCCGGAACCAGCCCGCGTTGACCTTGTCGGCGAGGTCCGGCGCGTCCACGGCGGCGACCTCGTGGGCGCGCGCGTCGTGCCGCCCCTGCGCGGGCAGCGCGGACGCGGCCCCGCCCTCGGGCAGCGGCGGCATGGCCGGCTCGCCTCGCACGCGTGCGAGGAAGCGCAGCCCGGCGGGGGCGAGGAGCGCGGCCAGCTCCGTGTCATTGAAGGGCACGAACCCGACCTTACGGGACCTTCGCGGCCCCCGGCGCGGGAATACGAGACCTTCGCCCGGCCCGTCCGGCCCTCGCCCGGCCCCCGTCCCGCCCCCGGCAGCCCGCGGGCGACCGCTCACCCTTCCGCGCCCGCGCGCCGCCCCGCTTCCTCCCCGTCCCACCCCGCTGCCTCGTCGAGCCCCACGTAGAGGACGTCGCGCGCCTCCTCCGCCGCCCGCCGCAGGGCGTCCGAGAGGAAGTCGAGGAAGCGGGCGGTGTTCTCCAGGCGGATCGCGGCCGGCGTTCCCGCGCCGAGGACGCGGACGCCCTCGCGCGCGGCGGCCACGATGAGGTCGTTGGAGCGGATGCTGGCGAGGATCGACTCGTACCAGACGCCGTTGTCGATCACGTACCGCTCGCGGCGGCCCTCGGTCTGACGGCGGACGAGTCCCTGTGCCTCCATGAAGGCGATGGCCTTGGAGACGGAGGCGGGGCTGATCCCGAGCCGGCCGACGAGTTCGGCGGCGGTGAGGCCGCCCGAGTCCGTGAGTGCGAGGGCGGCCTGCACCCGGGCCGCCATCCGGGGCAGGCCGGAGGTGAGGAAGACCTCGGTGAGCGTCTCCTCGAAGGCGCGCACCGCCTCCGGGTCGCGCCCACCCGCCTCGCGCACGGCGGCTCGCGCCTCGCGGCCGGCGACCGCGGGTTCGGTTCGGCGCCGGGAGCGCTGCTCGGTGGCGCGCTGGGCGCGTTCGGCGCGGTACCCGGCGGGGCCGCCGTTGCGCATGACCTCGCGCGTGACGGTCGAGGTCGGGCGGCCGATGAGCCGGGCGATCTCGGCGTAGGCGAGGTCGTCGCCGAGGCCCTGCGCGATCCGCTTGCGCTCCTGCTGCGTGAGCCTGCCTCCGGGCACCGCGACCACCATTCCCTCGTCCGTACGCCACCTGTCCCCGCCGGGACGAGCATAGCTTTCACCGCAGTTCATTGCAACGCAAGGACGGGGCGAGCGTTGCGTTAGACGGCACTCCGTTGCAACGAAATCCCTTACATAGCCTGCGGTTTCGCGATCCGTGCACGAAATGAGCGTTGCCGCTTCCACGAACGCAACGTAGCGTTTCCATCATCGCGAACACCAACCAGCGAGAACGGACACCGCCATGACCCAGCACGCCCACACCCCCGCCTCCACCACCCCCCTCGCCGCTCCCCCCGCCCTCACCCTCACCGTCGACGTCCCCGCCGGCCGCGTCCAGGTCATCGCCACCGACCGCGCCGACGCGACGGTGGAGGTCCGCCCGGCCGACGCCGGACGGAGCCGCGACGTGAAGGCGGCCGAGACGTTCGAGGTCACGCACGGGGACGGCACCGTCCGGGTCGCGCCCGCCGCGCCCCCGCACCGCCTCCTCGGCACCTCCGGCGCCGTCGAGATCACCGTCCACGTCCCGAGCGGCACCCACCTGGAGGCGAAGGCCGCGAGCGCCGGGCTGCGCGGCGTCGGCAGGCTCGGGGACGTGACCGTCGAGGGGCAGCGCACCGACGTCAAGCTCGACGAGACGGCCGGGGCCCGCGTCACCGTGCAGGACGGCGATCTCACGATCTGCCGGCTCGGCGGCCCCGCCGAACTGCGCACCCGCCGGGGCGCGATCCGCGTCGCCGAGGCGGTACGCGGCGAGGTCACGCTCCGTACGGACAGTGGCGACATCGAGGTCGGCGCGGCCCCGGGCGTCGCGGCCGCGCTGGACGCGGAGACGCCCGCGGGCCGAATCCGCAACGCCCTCGTCAACGCCGAGCGGCCCACCCTCCACGTGCACGCCACGACGTCCCACGGCGACATCACGGCCCGCAGCCTCTGACCGACCATCCGCCCGCGACCGCGGCCCGGCCCCGCCCCGCTCACCCGTACCTGCGAAGGAGCCCACCCTCATGACCACGCACCACCACCCGAACACCCCACCTCCACCGACGAGTTCCGCGCCCCCGACCCCCGCTCCCGCCATCTCCGCCACCGCCCTCCGCAAGTCCTACGGCGACAAGACCGTCCTCGCGGGCATCGACCTCAGCGTCCCCGAGGGCACCGTGTTCGCCCTCCTCGGGCCGAACGGCGCGGGCAAGACGACGACGGTGCGGATTCTCTCCACGCTCGTCACGCCCGACGCCGGTTCCGGGCCGCTCGCGGTCGGCGGGCACGACCTGGCGCGGGAGCCGCAGGCGGTACGCGCCGCGATCGGCGTCACGGGGCAGTTCTCGGCCGTGGACGGGCTGATCACGGGCGAGGAGAACATGCTCCTGATGGCGGACCTGCACCACCTCGGCAAGCGCGAACGCCGCGCGGTGACGGCGGAGTTGCTGGAGCGCTTCGACCTGACGGCGGCGGCGCGCAAGCCCGCGTCCACGTACTCGGGCGGCATGAAGCGCCGCCTGGACCTCGCCATGACCCTCGTCGGCGGGCCGCGCATCCTGTTCCTGGACGAGCCCACGACGGGCCTCGACCCGCGCTCGCGCCACGCGATGTGGCAGCTCGTGCGCGACCTCGTCGCGGACGGCACGACCGTCTTCCTCACCACGCAATACCTCGATGAGGCAGACGAGTTGGCCGACCGGATCGCGGTACTGCACGAGGGCGGGATCGCGGCGGAGGGCTCGGCGGACGAGCTGAAGCGGCTCGTCCCCGGCGGCCACGTACGGCTGCGCTTCACCGACCCCGCGGCGTACGGGGCGGCGGCCGGAGCGCTCCCCGGCGCGGTACGGGACGAGGCGGCGCTCACGCTGCGGGTCCCCGGCGACGGCAGTCAGCGCGCCCTGCGCACGCTCCTCGACCGCCTGGACGCGACGGGCGCGGAGGCCGCCGAACTCACCGTGCACACGCCCGACTTGGACGACGTGTTCTTCGCGCTGACCGAGAGCGCCCCTGCCACCGCCACCGTCCCCACCCCCTCGAAGGAGACCCCCCGATGACCAGCCCCACCGCCCCCGCCGGCGGCTTCGCCCTCCGCGACTCCCTCACCATGCTCCGCCGCAACCTCCTCCACGCCCGCCGCTATCCCTCCCTCACCCTGAACCTCCTCCTCACCCCGATCATGCTGCTCCTCCTCTTCGTGTACGTGTTCGGCGACACGATGAGCGCGGGCATCGGCGGGGGCGGGGCCGACCGCTCCGCGTACGTCGCGTACCTGACCCCGGGCCTCCTGCTCATGACGATCGGTGCCACGGTCGTGGGAACGGCGGTGTCGGTGGCGATGGACATGAGCGAGGGGATCATCGCCCGCTTCCGCTCGATGCCGATCCACCGGGGCTCGGTGATCGTCGGGCACGTGATCAACGGCGTGCTCCAGTCGGTCGCGAGCGTTGTCCTGGTCGCGCTCGTGGCGCTGGCGATCGGCTTCCGCTCGACGGACGCGAGCGCGCTGGAGTGGCTCGCGGCGCTGGGACTGCTCGTCCTCTTCGCGACGGCGCTCACGTGGATCGCGGTCGGTATGGGACTGATCAGCCCGAACGCGGAGGCGGCGAGCAACACCGCGACACCGCTGATCCTCCTGCCCCTCCTGTCGAGCGCGTTCGTCCCGCTCGACAGCATGCCGGGCTGGATCAGGCCGATCGCCGAGTACCAGCCCTTCACCCCGGCGATCGAGACGCTGCGCGGCCTGCTCCTCGGCACGGGCATCGGCCACAACGGCTGGCTCGCGGTGGCCTGGTGCGTGGGCCTCACGGTGCTGGGCTACTTCTGGGCCACGGCGAAGTTCCAGAAGGAAGCGGAGTGAGGCTCAGTCGTGCCGCTCGGGGCTCACCTTCACCGAGTCGAGCGGCACCGACCAGTCCTGGTCGCGGGGCCCCGTCTCGACGCTCCAGTGCCCGCCGTTCTCCGGCTTGAGCTTGACGGAGACGACGGTGCCCTTCGCCGCCGCGGCCTTCGCGGCGGCGGCCGCGTCCGTGGCCCCGCCCTTCAGCAGCCGCTTCCCGCGCGCCAGGTCGTCGCTCTCGCCGCGCTCCTGATGGCTGGAGAGAACCGCCCCGCCGGCCGGGTTCACGTCGACGGCCTGGAGCGTGCCGTCCTCGGCGAGGATCTCGAACTCCCAGATCAGCCGGTCCTGCGCGTTGTCGTCGATCTCGGCCGACACGACCTTCCCCGGCGTGTGGGCGAGAGCCTTGCCGATCGCCTCGGGGGCCGGAAGCATGGCGGCGGCCCTGGCCTCGGCACGGTGCTCGTCCGCGTCGGAGCCGGTGCCCTTCTTGGGCGGGAGGGTGGACGAACCACTGGCGGAGGGGCTCGCGCTCGTACCCGCTCCCGAGGACGAGGCACTCCCGGCAGAGGGCGAGGCGCTCCCGGCGGAGGGCGAGGCACTCCCGGCGGAGGCGCTCGGAGAGGAACCACCCCCGGACGAGGACCCCCCGTCATCGCACCCGACGGCAGCCCCGCCCGCGAGCACGACACCGACGACAGCGGCGAGAACGGACGTACGCCTCATCACGTAGACCTCCGGCAAAAGGAAGACAAGTCACGCATCACGCGCGACCCGGACAGAACCCATCTTCCCCGCCCGCCCTGAAGCAGACCTGAAACGACCTGAAGAGATCTTCAGCTCCGCTCCCCGCCCCGCACCGCCCGCACCGGCCTGCGATGGCGCCTGCCGCCGACCCCTCCGCCACTACGTCCCGCCGCCCCTCACCCCTCCGACGCCGCGCGCTCCCCCGCGGGCCGACGACGCCACGCCACGTCCGTGAGGGAGGGCGGAGCCCACGCCCCGTCCGGCGGGTAGACGTCCGTGCCGGGCGGAACGATCGCGTCGAGACGGTCGAGCAACGCGTCGTCCAGCACGAGGTCCGCGCCCTTGAGCGTGGCCCGCAACTGCTCCTCGGTGCGCGGGCCGATGATCACCGAGGTGACGGCGGGATGCGCCAGCGGGAAGGCCGTGGCCAGCTCGGGAAGCGTGCGTCCCGCCTCCTCCGCCACCTCCACGAGCGCTTCCACCGTGTCCAGCTTGGCGGCGGTGAGCGCGGCGGCCGGGTCGAACCGCCCGGGGTTGATCGTGGGGCGCCCGGTGGCGAGATCCATCGGGCGGCCCTTGCGGTAGCGCCCGGTGAGGAAGCCGGAGCCGAGCGGCGCCCAGGTCAGCACCCCCATGCCCAGGCGCCGGGCGGTCGGCAGCACATCGCGTTCGATCCCGCGCGCGAGGAGCGAGTACGGCGGCTGCTCGGTGCGGAAGCGGTGCAGGCCGCGCCGGTCGGCCACGTGATGCGCCTCGACGAGGTCCTGCGCGGGGAAGGCGGAGGAGCCGAACGCGCGGATCTTCCCGGCCCGTACGAGATCGGTGAGCGCGCCCAGCGTCTCCTCGATGTCCGTCGTGTGGTCCGGACGGTGCACCTGGTAGAGGTCGATCCAGTCGGTGCCGAGCCGCCGCAGGCTCTCCTCCACCTCCCGGACGATCCAACGGCGGCTGTTGCCACCGCTGTTGGGGTCATCCCCCATCGGGAAGTGCACCTTGGTCGCGAGGACGACGTCGTCGCGCCGCCCCTTGAGCGCCTTGCCGACGATGGTCTCCGACTCACCGGCGGAGTACATGTCGGCGGTGTCCACGAAGTTCACCCCGGCGTCCAGCGCCGCGTGCGTGATCCGGACGCAGTCGTCGTGGTCGGGATTGCCGATCCCGCCGAACATCATGGTGCCGAGACAGTACGTACTCACCCGTATGCCCGTCCCGCCCAGAACCCGGTACCTCATGATCGCGCTCCCCCTTCTCCGACAACGAGGCGGCCGATCCTAGGAGCTGGAGTGGACTTCAGCGCAAGCTCCGCGACCGGCACCCGACCCGATCGCGATGTGACACAGGTCACGGGAACCCGGTCCCGCGTGCCGGACAGTTCCCAGGAGTGACCACCGACGTGAGAACCCGCATCCGGGACGGCGATCCCGACGCCTTCGCCGAGCTGTACGAGACCTACGCGCGCTCCGTGTACAACCACGCCTTCCGCCTGACGGCCGACTGGTCGCTGGCCGAGGACGTGATGGCCGAGACCTTCGCCCTCGCCTGGCGGCTGCGCGCGAAGGTCGCGCCCGAGGGCGGCTCGCTGCGCCCCTGGCTGCTCGGCATCGCGACGAACGCGGCCCGCAACCACCGCCGCAGCAACCGCCGTTACCGCGCCGCCGCCTCGGCCGCCGCGGCTTCGGGACCGGCGGCGCTCACCGTCCCCGACCACGCCGAGAACATCGCCGGACAGGTCGACGACAGGCGCCGCATCGCCGCCATGCTCACCGCGCTCGGCACGCTCAGGCGCGCGGAACGCGAGGTCCTCGTCCTGTGCCTGTGGGAGAACCTCACCTACGTGGAAGCCGCCGCGGCCCTCGGCATCCCGCTCGGCACCGTCCGCTCCCGGCTCGCGCGTGCCCGCAAGCGCCTCGCCGCCCTCACCGACGCCGAACTCACCTCCCGTACGGGGGAACTCGCACTGCCCACCCGACAGACAAGAGGCGACCACATGCCCCGGCTCGCACGGAGAGGTACCCGATGAACGCCACGCCAGAGCCCCGGCCCACCGAATGGCCGCACAAGGACGCCCTGTTGCCCCCCGTCATCAGGGAACTCCCGCCGGGCCGACACGAGTTCCACAAGGAGCGCCTCATGGCCCAGATCCACGCCGATACGGAACGGACCACCCCGTCCGCGCGGCAGAACCCCGCTCGCCCCCGCGCCCCGTGGTGGCGCCGCCCCGTACTCGTACTGCCCCTGGCCGCCTGCGCGTTGGCCGGAGCGCTCGTGACGGGCAGCGCGCTCAGGGGCGACGAGGAGGGCACGGGCCTCGCCACCGGCCCCCTGCTGACCACCCAGGTCGCCACGGCCACCACGCACGGCACCGGCGGCCTCCTCCAGCGCGCCTCGGCCGCCGCCGAACAGACCCCGCTCCCGGCCCCCCGGCCCGGCCAGTACATCTACATCGAGTCGGTCACGGCGAACACGTACGTCCGCACCCGCGGCGACGACAGCGAGGTCGTCAGCGAGAAGTTGCACCGGCGGCAGGTCTGGGAGTCCCCGGACGGCCACAAGGGCTGGCTCGTGGAGCCGGGCAACCCGAAGGGCGGCATCACGCTCGACACGAAGGTGGACAGGGACGCGGCCTACGACGCGCTCGTCACCCTGCCCAAGGACCCCGACGCCCTGCTCCGCCGGATCTACGCGATGAGCGAGGGCCAGGGCAATGGCCCCGACCAGGCCGCCTTCTCGACGATCGGCGACCTCATCAGCGAGTCGTACCCGCCCGCCGGGCTCGAAGCGGCCCTCTACCAGGCCGCGGCGAAGATCCCCGGCGTCGTCACGCTGGACGACGCGGTGGACGCCGCAGGCCGCCACGGCGTCGCCATCGCCCGCCTCGACGAGAAGGCGGGCCTCCGCGAGGAGTGGATCTTCGACCGGAAGTCCCTCACGTTCCTCGGCGAGCGCACCGTCCAGATCCAGGTACCCCGGCACGCGAACGCGGAGGACCGCCTGATCAAGCCGGGAACGATCCTCTTCACGAGCGCGGTCACCAAGCGCACTCTGGTCGAAGGCATGAAGGAGGCGCCTTCGCAACGGAGTTGACAGCTCGCGCGGGAGGGCGGAGTCGGAGCCTCGCGTCTCCGCCCCCGCCCGTGCCGACCCGCCGGAACCGCATACGCGGTACGGATCAGGCGCGCGCCGCCGCGACGAAACGCGTCCACGCGGCCGGCGCGAAACCGAGGACGCGGCCACCGGCGTCCTTCGAGTCCCGCACGTGCAGCAAACGGGGCTCGACGGCGACCTCGACGCAGTCATTGTCATTGGCGCCGCTGTAGCTGCTCTTGAACCACAGCAGCTCGGCACGGTCCTCGGACGAAGACTTCGCGGTCATGTGTCTCCTAGCAGTTTTTCGATGAATTCCCTCGACCTGGCGGGCCCGAGGGCCTGCGAGCGCAGAATGCCATACCGGACTTCCAGCGCATGTACCTCCCGGGGGTCCGAGATGATGCGACTCGTCAACTGCGACTCGGAGTAGCCAAGCGTCTTGCCGTCCTCCAACCGCAGAACCTGCAACGCGCCACCCAGACCCGCGTGTTCCTCCGACTCGGTCGGCATGACCTGGAGTTCGACGTTGGGCCGCTCACCCACCACGAGCAGGTGCTCCAACTGGCCGCGTAGCACCGCCCGCCCACCGATCGGCCGCCGCAGTGTGACCTCCTCCAGCACGAAGGAGAGTGTCACCATCGGACGCCGGTCGAAAACCGCCTGCCGAGCCATCCGCGCCTCGACCAGCCGCTCGAACCGCTCACGCAGCAGGGCGGGACGCGCCTGGGAGAACATGGCCGTCGCGTATTCCTTCGACTGGAGCAGCCCCGGAATGTTGTGCGCCCCGTAGACCAGTATCTCGACCGACTCCCGCTCCAGCTTCGTCAGATGACGCAGCCTCCTCGGGTACCGGGCCTCGGCGACGTCCCGCTTGAACTCCGCGAGCTTTCCACCGGCCTCCAGGACCACATCGGCCTTCTCCAGGAAGTCGGGCTTCGGGATGCGCTTGCCCGCCTCTACCTTGTAGACCTGTGCCTCGCTGTACCCGATCGCCGAGCCGAAGGCTGTTTGCGAGAACCCGGCCCCCTGGCGCCAGAGCTTGATCTGCCGCCCGACGGCCTCAAGAACGGCAGCCGAGTCCTCCTCGTCGTCGATCTCCTCGACGGAGTCCCAGTTCTGGTCCCCCGAACCGGCGGTCTCCTCACGCGCCATGGCGCTCCTCTCTCCCGCGCGGGCCCGCACAAGGCCGTACAGCCCCGCACCCCACCCGCACAGTCACGCCCCGTACGGGCGTGATCACTGGAAAGCGTAAGGGGCGGCCGTCAGCCTTGGTGACGTGAATCACGAAATTCCACACCAGCCAGAAGCGACCCACCACACCTTCCGCGTGCAGTTGTCGAGCACACCCAGGGGCGCACGCCTGGCGCGCCTGCTGGCGGTCGAGCAACTGCGCGAGTGGGGCGTGGGGTTGACCGCGCCGCGGCAGATCATCGCGGAACTCGCCTCGAACGCCGTACGGCACGGACACGTGAACGGGCGGGACTTCGCGCTGGCGCTCGACCTGTCGCCGGACACGCTCCGCATCGAGGCGGTGGACACGCGCAGTGACAAGGACCTGGAGCCCACGGCGCCGCCCTGGTACGCGGAGTCGGGGCGCGGGCTGCTGCTCGTGGCGGCCTTCGCGGACGACTGGGGCGTGGAGTGGGGCCCCGTGCCGAGGAAGACGGTGTGGGCGGAGGTACGGCTGCGGAAGCGGAGTCAGTGGGGATAGCCGATCCGGGCCACGGCGGGGCGCGGTTCCTCGCGGTCGGTGCCGGCCCGGAGTACGGCGACGACCTCACGGTTCAAGGGCGGCGGCGCGTGAAAGTGCCGCAGGGCGGCCCTCATGCCTGCCGCACGAGCGGTACCGCCCCGGCTCCGCGCCGGGCCGCGTCCCTGCGGGCGCTCCCCGCGCTCGGGCCGGCCCCGACGATCTCGCCGTCCACCACGGCGACCCAGCCGCCCGCCGCCCGTGCCCGCTCACGAAGGCCGGCCGGATCGGCGAGCGGGTCGAGCGCGGCGCGCAGTGCGGGCGCGGGGGCCGTCGCGGGGACCGCGGCGACCGCACCCGCACGCCACTGCGCCGTCGTCCGTTCGCGGCCCAAGCGGCCTCGCCAATAGAGATGTTGGGCCACGATCAGCGGACCGAGCACCACCATCAGGGGGAAGGCCCCCGTCAGCGTGCCGGTCGCGAAGAGGACGCTGATCGCGCTGGACGCGAGGACGCCGAGCGCGCCCGCGAGCAGGGCCGCCGCGCGGCCGTACGCCTTCGCCGCGACGAGCGGGAAGAGCACGATCAGCAGGAGGTCGCCGAGGCCGAGGGCCACGGGTGGGTCGCCGCGCGTGACGGCGAGGAGCGGCGCGAAGGGCAGCCCCATGACCTGCGCGGCGAAGCGGTCCATCACCGAGGTGAGCGCCGTCGCCACGAGGTCGTAGACGGCGAGCAGCCCCGCGAACCACGCCGCGTGCACCGACCGGAACCCGCTCTGCGCCCACATCGCCGCGACCCCCACGACGGCGACGGCGAGCAGCACGTCGGTCAGCACCAGCACGGCGAGCGTCCGGTCCGTGAGGGCCAGCCCCCCGGTCGCGGCGACGGCGAGCACCGCGAGCACGGCCGCCCTCAGGCCGCCGCGTCCGCCCCCGCCGCCGAGCAGGGGCGCCAGCGTGAACTGGAGCGCCGCGCACAGGACGAGGCCGAAGACGACGGCCACGGCGGTACGGGGCAGTTCCAGGTAGAGCAGCGGGGCCACCATCACCACGGCCATGACCACGAGCACGTCCGGCGCTTCGTACTTCCCCACCGGCGGCCTCGGCATCCGCACCCGCGCGAAGTACCCGAGGCCGAGCAGCGTGATCGCGGCCACGCAGACGTTGAGCCCGATCAGCGCGGCGCTCATGCCGGGCTCGCGACGCGGACGGCGGCGGGGCGGATCGCCTCGAAGGTGTGCTCGCGCAGGTCGGCGCGGACGGGGCCGGTCGGCGGCATGTCGTCGGGGTCGTCGTGCAGCACGATGCCCTCCAGCGGGAGCCGGGCCGCGTTCGCCCGGTCCTCCAGCCGCCCGAGCAGGGCGTGCGCGGGCAGACTCGCCACGCGGAGGTGGAGTTCGGGCCCGCGCGGGGCCTCGACGAGGGCGTACCTCGCGGGCAGCAACACCTCGGGCTCGGCCTCGATCAGGTCCAGGAGGTCACGGGTCGTGACGGTCCGGCTCAACTGCCCCGACCAGCGTCCCAGAACAGGGCTCGTGGCGGGCAAGTGCGCCAGTTCGCAGTCGGGTTGCTCCTCGGGAACGCGTACGAGGTCGCCGGTCGCGTACCGCAGGAGCAGCGTGCACTCGCGGTACGGGACGTACGGGGTGTGCACGAGAACTCCCGTACCGCCGGGCGGAGTCGGCTCGTACGTCAGCGGGTCGCGTATCTCCGTCCAGCCGAACTCCGTGCTGTGGTGCAGGTGTCCGGCCGTACAGGGCGTGCCGCCCGAGGGCAGGGTCTCGGTCATCATGTATCCGGCGGAGATACGGGCCCCGAAGGCCGCCTCGGCGCGCTCGCGCAGCGGCGCGGAGAGTACTTCGCCGCCCACCGCGAGGTGTTCGAGGCCGAAGTCCCCGGGTCGCCAGCCGTCCCGCTCGGCCGTCTGGACGAGGGCCGCGAGGTAGGAGGCGGACACGTTGAGGTGCGTGATCTGCGCGGCCTTCCCCGGCAGGTTGAGCGGGGCCGCGAGGCGGTCGAGCGCGAGCGCCGGGTCCACGGTGCCGATCTGCACGAAGGCGGCGCCGACGCGGGTGACCGACTCCTCGGTGCTCAGCAGTGGCAGCGTGGCCCGCGAGCACCCGCCGTACGCCATCGTGTGGTGCGGGCGCAGTCCGACGCCGAGCACGGCGGACACCGTGCTGAGTGCCACCACGATCTCGGTCTCGGCCCGCGAGTACCACACGGCGGTGGGGGTGCCGCTCGTCCCCGTGGTGAGCGCCATCAGCGCGGGACGGGCCTTGGCCGAGACGAACGCGGCGGGGAGGGCGCGCAGCGCGGACTTCTCCGTGACGGGGATGTTCTCCCACGTCTCGGGTGTCAACGTCTCGGGATCGAGACCGTGTTCGGCGAAGAGCCGCTGGTAGTACGCGGTGTGCCGGGCCGCGGCGCGGGCGGTGGCCCGCAGGCCCCGTACCGCGACCGTGCGGCGGATCTCGGGATCGGCCTGCCCGGCCTGCCCCGGCAGCAGTGCCGAGTCCTCGCCCGGCTCACCGAACTCGGCGAGTGTGGCGACGAGATCGCGGGCGACGCGCTCCAAGTCGCGCGGCCGGATGGGCCGGTTGCGCAGGATCGCGGAGGTGTAGCGGAGCTGGCTGAACGCGGTGCCGAACACGGAGCCTCCCTGAAAGCCTGGACCGGGTCTGCTTCCCGGTCCAGGCCGGGCCTCGGTCCGGTCAGGCCATGCTGGCGAACATCGCGGCGGCGAGGGTGCTGTAGGCGTACTTGAGGTAGTGCTTGACCATGGCGGTTCTCCCTTGCTCGGGCCGTCGTCGAGGACGGCAGGGGCTACCTGTGACGCGTCGGCACCCCGCTTCCGGTGGGAACCCGAGGTCCGGCGCGCGCTCAGATTAAGGGAGTCGGGGGCGCGGCGACATAGGGGCGAGACACTTTCCCCACCCGTACACGACGACAAGTCCACCCCACTCGCCACACACGTCGCACACATCTCCCCCACCCCACCCGCACCGCCGTGCCGGGATCGGCGGTCCCATCCCGCCTCCCCGCCGCGAGGCCCGCCCACCACACAGCGGTGTGCCCGGCGGGGTCGCTCTCGCTACCCGTCGGGCACACCGTCGAGGGACGCTGGGAGTCAGTGGCTCCCGTGCAGGCGCATCCGCCGCCGGCCGTGGTGGCCGGAGGTCTGGAGGGGTTGCGGTGCCGGTTGACCGGAGTCCTCGGCGTTCGCCGTGCCCGCGGAGGCGCCGGTGCCTCCCCTGCGGTGCTCCGCGTCGAGCTGACGCCGCAGCCGGTCTCGTTCACCGACCGCCTCGCCGCCCTCCTTGCGCTGCACCGAGTGCCGGTGGTGGAGCCCCAGCCCCTCACGCATCAGCCACATCCCCAGTGCGAAGACCAGCGCGAGGCCGAGACCGCCCGCGAAAGCCCCCAGGGTACTGATGGTGAACGGATCGCTCCCGAAGAGGGACACCGTGTACTCGGGCCCTCCCGACGTGTTGAACGCGATCAGCAGGGCGGTGAACGCCGCTGCCGCCGCTGCCAGCAGAAGGCCGATGACCATCATGGGCAGCACCTCTTCACTGCGCGTCTCGCCGCGCATCGTCGCCCGCCCGGGCCCTTTGCCGCCCGGACACTTCAGGGCCTCCTTCCACGTTCCTCCTCCTGCCGCAAGCTCGCATCCCGGGGACGCTCCGGCTACGAAGAGGCCCGGTCCTGCGCGCCGTCCCGCGCGAGCAGGCGCCGGTCCCTCGCGTCCACGACCTCACGCACGGTCCGCCGCCACTCCCGCTTCCCCGGCGGCCGCAGGAAGAGGCCGAGCGGCACCCACAGGCCCAGCCCGGCGAGCCCCGTCCACAGCACCGGCCCCGGCGGCTCGCTCACGCCGATCCCCACGTAGACCAGCGCGCAGACGAGGGCGATCGCGGCGAGCAGCCAGCGGCCCCCCGGGCTGTTCTCGTCGAGGTCCTTGCCGTGCTCCAGCATGTGTTCCAGCTGCCCGCGCAGCCCTCTGACCCGCTCCCGTATCCCCGCTCCGAGCCACCACAGGACTGCGATCAGGAAGAGGTACCCGGCGATCGTGAGCGGCCAGTCCTTGGCCCCGTCACCGGTGAGTCCCCAGACCTCGAAGCGCCCGCGCGCCAGTTGCTCCGTCGCCGTCGTCCACATGACCGTCATGTGTCCACCCCCGTTCCCGCCCGTGCGGGTGCCCCGCCGGGCCCCGCGCACACGTTCCCGTCCACCCACGCGAAAGCCCGCAGGCACCAGAGCCCGCACGCACGAAAGGGCCCGTACGACCGAAGTCGTACGGGCCCTCTCAGGTCCGAGTCGCCCGCGCCCCCGAAGGGACGCGCGCCCTCAGATCACCGCCCGGGACACGTCCCGGGCATCAACTCACTTGTTGATCTTGGTGACCTGGCCGGCGCCGACGGTCCGGCCACCCTCACGGATGGCGAACTTGAGGCCCTCTTCCATGGCGACGGGCTGGATGAGCTCGACGCTCATCTCGGTGTTGTCGCCGGGCATGACCATCTCGGTGCCCTCGGGGAGGGTCACGACGCCGGTCACGTCCGTGGTGCGGAAGTAGAACTGCGGACGGTAGTTGTTGAAGAAGGGGGTGTGACGGCCACCCTCGTCCTTCGACAGGATGTACGCCTGCGCCTCGAAGGAGGTGTGCGGCGTGACCGAGCCCGGCTTGATGATGACCTGGCCGCGCTCGACGTCCTCGCGCTTGATGCCGCGGAGGAGCAGACCGACGTTCTCGCCCGCCTGGCCCTCGTCGAGCAGCTTGCGGAACATCTCGATGCCGGTGACCGTGGTGGTCGCCTTCTCCTGCTTGATGCCGATGATGTCGACGGTCTCGTTGACCTTCAGGACACCACGCTCGATACGGCCGGTGACGACCGTACCGCGACCGGTGATCGTGAAGACGTCCTCGATCGGCATGAGGAACGGCTTGTCGATGTCACGCTCGGGCTCGGGGATGGACTCGTCCACGGCCTTCATGAGGTCGAGAACGGACTTGCCCCACTCGGCGTCGCCCTCAAGGGCCTTGAGCGCCGAGACCTTGACGACCGGAAGGTCGTCGCCCGGGAACTCGTACTCCGAGAGCAGCTCGCGGACCTCGAGCTCGACGAGCTCGAGGATCTCCTCGTCGTCCACCATGTCGGCCTTGTTCAGGGCGACAACGATGTAGGGGACGCCGACCTGGCGGGCCAGGAGGACGTGCTCCTTCGTCTGCGGCATCGGACCGTCGGTCGCGGCGACCACGAGGATCGCGCCGTCCATCTGGGCGGCACCGGTGATCATGTTCTTGATGTAGTCCGCGTGACCGGGGCAGTCGACGTGCGCGTAGTGGCGCGTCTCGGTCTGGTACTCGACGTGCGCGATGGAGATGGTGATACCGCGCTGGCGCTCCTCAGGAGCCTTGTCGATCTGGTCGAAGGCCGAGGCCTCGTTCAGGTCCGGGTACGCGTCGTGCAGCACCTTGGTAATGGCGGCCGTGAGGGTCGTCTTACCGTGGTCGATGTGACCGATGGTGCCGATGTTGACGTGCGGCTTAGTCCGCTCGAACTTCGCCTTCGCCACTGGGTTCCTCCTGTGGAGTGGTTCTGTACGCCTTGCTTCATCGGCGCCAGGGATGATCTTTGCTGGGGTGCCGGGTCCCCCGGGGGGCGTCCCCACTGGTGAGCGGGGGCGCCCCCGTGCGGGGGTCCGGTGTCAAGCCTACGGCGTGAACTCGGGTGAGTTACTCGCCCTTGGCCTTCGCGATGATCTCCTCGGCGACGTTCCGCGGAACCTCGGCGTAGGAGTCGAACTGCATCGAGTAGCTTGCGCGACCCGAGGTCTTGCTGCGGAGGTCGCCGACGTAGCCGAACATCTCCGACAGCGGCACCAGGCCCGTGACGAGCTTGGCGGCCGAGCGGTCCTCCATGGACTGGATCTGACCGCGACGGGAGTTGATGTCGCCGATGACGTCGCCCATGTAGTCCTCGGGCGTCGTCACCTCGACCTTCATCATCGGCTCCAGCAGGGCCGGGCTGGCCTTGCGGGCGGCCTCCTTGAAGGCCATCGAACCGGCGATCTTGAACGCCATCTCCGAGGAGTCGACGTCGTGGTAGGCACCGTCGAGCAGGATGACCCGGACACCCGTGAGCGGGTAACCGGCGAGCACGCCGAACTCCATGGCCTCCTGCGCGCCCGCGTCCACCGAGGGGATGTACTCCCTGGGGATGCGGCCACCGGTGACCTTGTTGACGAACTCGTACCCGTCGCCCTCCAGCGGCTCCAGCGCGATCTGCACCTTCGCGAACTGGCCGGAACCACCGGTCTGCTTCTTGTGCGTGTAGTCGAGGCGCTCGACGGCCTTGCGCAGGGTCTCGCGGTACGCGACCTGCGGCTTGCCGACGTTCGCCTCCACGCGGAACTCGCGCCGCATGCGGTCGACGAGCACGTCCAGGTGGAGCTCGCCCATACCGGCGATGATCGTCTGGCCGGTCTCCTCGTCGGTCTTGACGCGGAAGGACGGGTCCTCCTCGGCCAGGCGCTGGATCGCGATGCCCAGCTTCTCCTGGTCGCCCTTGGACTTCGGCTCGATGGCGACCTCGATGACCGGGGCCGGGAAGTCCATCGACTCCAGGATCACCGGGTTCGCCGGGTCGCAGAGGGTCTCACCGGTGGTGGTCTGCTTGAGACCCATGACGGCGACGATGTCACCGGCACCCACCGACTCGATCTCCTCACGCTTGTTGGCGTGCATCCGGTAGATCTTGCCGATGCGCTCCTTCTTGCCCTTCACCGAGTTCTGAACAGAGGAACCCGACTCCAGACGCCCGGAGTACACGCGGACGAAGGTCAGCTTCCCGAGGTGCGGGTCGCTGGCGATCTTGAACGCGAGCGCGGCGAGCGGCTCGTCCTCGGAAGGACGACGCTTCACGATCTCCTCGGGGTTGTTGACCGCCTGGCCCTCGATCGCCTCGATGTCGAGGGGCGAGGGGAGGTAGCGGACGACGGCGTCGAGGAGGGGCTGCACGCCCTTGTTCTTGAACGCGGTACCGCAGAACACCGGGGTGACCGTGGTGTCGCTGCTCTTGCCCGAAGCGATGGTGATACGGCGGACCGCCGCGTAGAGCTGGTCCTCGGTGGGCTCGGTGCCCTCCAGGAACAGCTCCATCATCTCTTCGTCGTTCTCGGCGACGCCCTCGACGAGCTTGGCGCGCCACTCATCGGCGGTCTCGACCATGTCGGCCGGGATGTCGATGACGTCGTACGCCTCGCCGAGCGCCGTCTCGGCGGACCAGACGAGCGCCTTCATGCGGACGAGGTCGACGACACCCTGGAAGCCGGCCTCGGCCCCGATGGGGAGCTGCATGACGAGCGGGGTCGCACCGAGGCGGTCGATGATCATCTCGACGCAGCGGTGGAAGTCGGCGCCGGTGCGGTCGAGCTTGTTGACGAAGCAGATACGCGGCACGCCGTAGCGGTCCGCCTGTCGCCACACGGTCTCGGACTGCGGCTCCACGCCGGCGACACCGTCGAACACCGTGACGGCACCGTCGAGGACGCGCAGCGAGCGCTCCACCTCGACGGTGAAGTCGACGTGGCCCGGGGTGTCGATGATGTTGATGGTGTGGTCGACGTCGTGCAGCGGCCAGTGACAGGTGGTGGCGGCAGAGGTGATCGTGATGCCACGCTCCTGCTCCTGCTCCATCCAGTCCATGGTCGCGGCGCCGTCGTGCACTTCACCGATCTTGTACGAAACACCGGTGTAGTACAGGATCCGCTCGGTCGTCGTCGTCTTGCCCGCGTCGATGTGGGCCATGATCCCGATGTTGCGGACCCGGCCCAGGTCAAGCGAAGTGGTAGCCATAAGGCTTCAGTCTTCTCTCGGTCTCGATGGGGTCTGCGACTACCAGCGGTAGTGCGCGAAGGCCTTGTTGGACTCGGCCATCTTGTGCGTGTCCTCGCGCTTCTTCACAGCGGCACCCAGGCCGTTGGACGCGTCGAGAAGCTCGTTGGTGAGGCGCTCGGTCATGGTCTTCTCGCGACGGGCGCGGGAGTACCCGACGAGCCAGCGCAGGGCGAGCGTGTTCGCGCGGCCCGGCTTGACCTCGATCGGCACCTGGTAGGTCGCACCACCGACGCGGCGGGACTTGACCTCCAGGGTCGGCTTGATGTTCTCCAGCGCGCGCTTGAGCGTCACGACCGGGTCGGCGTTGGTCTTCTCACGAAGACCCTCCATGGCGCCGTACACGATCCGCTCGGCGGTGGAGCGCTTGCCGTTGAGCAGCACCTTGTTGATGAGGGAGGTCACCAGGGGGGAGCCGTAAACCGGGTCGATGATGACCGGGCGCTTCGGGGCGGGGCCCTTACGAGGCATTCTTACTTCTCCTTCTTGGCGCCGTAGCGGCTGCGGGCCTGCTTGCGGTTCTTGACACCCTGGGTGTCGAGCGAGCCTCGGATGATCTTGTAGCGAACACCCGGCAGGTCCTTCACACGGCCACCACGCACGAGCACGATGGAGTGCTCCTGCAGGTTGTGTCCCTCACCCGGGATGTAGGCCGTGACCTCGATGCCGGAGGTCAGACGCACACGCGCGACCTTCCGCAGGGCCGAGTTCGGCTTCTTCGGGGTGGTCGTGAACACACGCGTGCAGACACCGCGGCGCTGGGGCGAGCCGTCCAGTGCGGGCGTCTTGTTCTTCTCGACCTTGTCCTGCCTGCCCTTGCGGACAAGCTGCTGGATCGTAGGCACTACTACTCCGGTTTCTGTGTGCCGAATGGTAAAGCTAACCTGGAACACCCCCGACCCACGCGGTCGGGTGTGTCGGAACCGGGACTCCGTCGCGAGGCGTGACGCATCGCGCGGAAGGAGCGGATCAGGTGGCCGTTGTGTGGGTCCTTGGTGCGGTGTGTAGGCACGCACAGGGACCCGGGCACACCCCAGGCACGAGGTCAGAGCGTACCTACCGTATGGACCTGGGTCAAAACAAATGCGTGGGAGCTGGTCTCAGCGGTTGACCGACTGGATCTCCCGCACCTGTACGTCCTGCGGCTGCCCGTACGTCCCGTCGGGGAGATCCCCACCGGCCCCGCCCGTCCCCGTCCAGGCCGTGTCCCAGGTCACAGCGGTCTGGAGGCGGTACGCGGCGTCCCCGGACGACTTGAGATAGGTCACCCCGCACGGGGGCGTCCGGTCCGCCTTGCCCGCCGCGAACGGCTCCCCGATCGCCCCGCCCTCGCCGACCGGGCACGTACCGCTCCCCGGCAGCGTCCGGGCGTCCGCCGTACCGGGCTGGACGGCGAGCCGGACCGGCTTCGCCGTCGTCGTCGCCGACATCGCGAAACCACCGACCGCGAGGGTCGCCGTGACGGAAACGGGTTCGAGCTGCGACTTGTCGAGCCACACCCACGTCGGCAGGTTCACCTTGCTCGCCCCGGCCGGAGCGAGCTTCGCCTTGAGACTCGGCACCTTCATCCGCTCGTACGCGAGCCCGGCGAGGATCTCGGGCGAAATGGCATGCGGAACGTCCGGGGGGTCGGCGTTGTCGGCCCAGAACGGCGGCCGGTCGCACTCCATCATCTCGGCGAGGGAGGCGTCGTCGCGGAACTGGGCGGTCCAGTACATGCCCTTGCCCTTGTCGTCCTTGTGGTACTCGTCCTTGGCGTAGCCCTCGTTCTGCTCGGAGATCTCCCGCACGATGTCGGAGGCTCCCGGGTCGTGTACGGCCGTGTAGTACAACCCCTGCCGGGACTTCTGGAACTCCTCGGGGTCGTACTCGGGGGCATACCAACAGCCGGGCGGATCCCAATCGGCAACGGCAACGGAACCAGCGCCATTACCGCCGGAGGGGACTCCACCACGCTGACTGAAGGTGATGTGAGCGGAGATGTGGCCGCCGTCTTGTCCGGGTTTCCCCTTTCCGGAGTCAGCCTGACTGCCACCCCCCAGCTGGAATCCGCTGTCGCCCCCGCCGGCGGAGGCTGGAGCGATGCAGCCCACCATCAGCATCGCAGCCAACGTTCCAGCAAAGGCCGCCCCACGCACTCCAGAACTCACGCGCATTCCGCATCCCCCGTCGTCGCCTTCAGCTCTTTCGCGACCCACCTGTCGTCGCCCACAGAGACCATCCCGATCTCGTACTTGCTGTAGGCGTCCTCCGGTGAATCCCCTTCGACCTTCTTGCCGGTCTTCAGGTCCTTGCCGAAGTACTTCTGGTCATCGACGCAAAACTGGACCACGACGGTCTTGTGCGCCTTGACCACCTGCGTCGACTCTTTGTGCAGACGACGGGCCCCAGTGACCGAGCGCTTGTGGTCGACGTGGAGTTCGATGTTCTCCTCAGCGGCCGCGCGGGCGTTACTCGCGGGATACGAGTAGTAGCGATACGCGGCGTCGCTGGCATCCTGGCGAGCAATCGCTCGATCCAGCCCGATCACAAATCGAGCAGCGTCACGCAAAGCCCCCGCTTGGTCGGCTCCGCTCGGCGCCTCCCAGTCCGTCACCACCTTCAAATCCTTCGGCAAGCTCAGATCCGGCCCGCCCTCCCCCGCCCCGCTCTCCGACGGAGTCGGACTCGGCTTTGCCGAGGGTGACTTCTCCGCCCCCGCGATCTTCCCCTCATCCGCCCCGTCCGACTTCTCGTCGTCACCCCCGCACCCGGCCACCAGAACAGAAGCCGCCACAAGGGCGACACAAGCGGTCAAGGTGCGCTGACGCTTCACAGTCAAACTCCAAAAGGCGGGAACACATCCAGACGTACGACGAACTTAGCCAGGCACCGACCGACTTCGCCACCACTTAGTGCCCAACTACACGCATTCCGCACGCGCTTGCCATCCGTCACAACCCCAACGCCCCACCCCCGCCCCGGACACCCCGGCAATCGGGTGCCCTCTGTCGCCCCCGCACGGGAAAGCGCACCATGGGAAGCCGGACGAGTCCCCGGGGGGAACGCCATGCCCTACGACCCCGACCCCACCCCGTCCCCGCGCCCCGACGACGCGCACGGCACCCACGACGCGCACGACGCGCCCCGCGCCCACGACGCACCCCGCGCCCGCGCCCCGCACCGCCCCGCCCGGAAAGAACCCCAGCCCGTGAGCTGGCCCCGCGCCCTCACCCACGGCCTCACCAGCGCCTTCGTCCTCGTCCTCGTCCTCACGCTCTTCATGAGCTTCCTCGGCGAAGTCCCCTTCGCGCTGCTCTTCTTCGCCGGCCTCGTGCTCCCCCCGGCCCTCACCGCCCACCACTACGCCCGGCGCCCCCTCCCCCCGCCCCGTCCCCGCGGCACCCGCACCGCCCCCGAAGTCCTCGACTACGCCCGGGCGATCCAGTCGCTCGACTACCAACCCGGCCCCGGCTCCACGGAGGACGACCTCGCCGACTACCAACTCGCCCTGGACGTCTACGACAAGAGCCGCACCGCGGAGAGCGAGGACCTCGACGACGTACTCGCCGAGGGCTGGTCGGCGCTGACCCGCCTCCAGGCCCCCAACGCCGAGTGGAACCACGGCGAGGGCGACGCCGTGCTGCGGCTGCCGCGCCCCGAGCCCGGCACCATGGCGGTCCTCGCCCTCACGAGCCCGGCGCTCGGACTCGTCCGGGTACGGACGAGGGGCGGGCGCGGCCCCTGGGCGCGCCTGTACGAGGCCGGGGGCCCCGTCTGCGCCCGCCTGCCGCTCGCGGCCCGCGAGGAGGACTCCGTACAGCTCGAACTCCGCCTCGAAGGCGCCTGGCGCCTCGCCGTACTCGGCGCGCACGTCATCCGCCGCCTCACCCCCGCCGCACCCCGCCTGAGCGGCTACGGCGGCGACGTCCTCGCCCTGGAGACGCCGAAGTCGCAGCGCCTCTCCTTCCGGCACACCGGCCACGGCCCGTACCAGCTCCGCCGCCTCACCCCCACGCTGCGCCCGGCCGAGGTCCTCGCCGAGGGCATGGGCGAGGCCCGCCTCACCCTCCCCTCCCCCACCGGCTACCTCCAGATCCAGTGCCGGGGCGGCTGGACGCTCCGGGCGGCGAGCGGCGAGAGCCGCCGTGAGGACCCGCCCGCTACGGGCCTGCCACCGGCCCCCTGAGCCGCCGGAGAGTGGCCCCCACGACAAACGGCCGCCCCGCGTCCCCGAAGGGAGCGAGGCGGCCGTGGTCACACCAACCGACGGGGCTTACTGGTTGTAGGGCCCGTAGTCGTAGTCCTCCAGCGGGACGGCCTGGCCGGAACCCGTACCGAAGGGCGAGTAGTCGATGTCGTCGTAGCCGACGGCCGAGTACATCGCGGCCTTGGCCTCCTCGGTCGGCTCGACCCGGATGTTGCGGTAGCGGGACAGACCCGTACCGGCCGGGATGAGCTTACCGATGATGACGTTCTCCTTGAGGCCGATCAGGGAGTCCGACTTGGCGTTGATCGCCGCGTCGGTGAGGACCCTGGTCGTCTCCTGGAAGGACGCCGCCGACAGCCACGACTCGGTGGCGAGCGAGGCCTTGGTGATACCCATGAGCTGCGGACGGCCGGAGGCGGGGTGACCGCCCTCGGTGACGACCCGGCGGTTCTCCGTCTCGAACTTCGAGCGCTCGACCAGCTCACCGGGCAGCAGCTCGGCGTCACCCGACTCGATGATCGTCACGCGGCGGAGCATCTGTCGGATGATGATCTCGATGTGCTTGTCGTGGATCGACACACCCTGCGAGTTGTAGACCTTCTGGACCTCGCCCACGAGGTGCACCTGCACCGCGCGCTGACCGAGGATGCGGAGCACGTCGTGCGGGTTGGTGGCACCCACGGTGAGCTTCTGGCCCACCTCGACGTGGTCGCCCTCGGCGACCTCCAGACGAGCGCGCTTGGAGATCGGGTAAGGAGTCTCCTCGCCGCCGTCGTCCGGGGTGACGACGATCTTCTTGGTCTTCTCGGTCTCCTCGATGCGGACGCGGCCCGCGGCCTCGGAGATCGGGGCGACACCCTTCGGGGTACGCGCCTCGAAGAGCTCGACGACTCGCGGCAGACCCTGCGTGATGTCGTCACCGGCCACACCACCGGTGTGGAAGGTACGCATCGTGAGCTGGGTGCCCGGCTCACCGATGGACTGGGCGGCGATGATGCCGACCGCCTCACCGATGTCGACGAGCTTGCCGGTGGCGAGCGAACGCCCGTAGCACATCGCGCAGGTGCCGACGGCGGACTCGCAGGTCAGGACCGAACGGGTCTTGACCTCCTCGATGCCGTGGCGGACCAGCTCGTCGATGAGCACGTCACCGAGGTCGGTACCGGCCGGGGCCAGTACGACGTCCCCGACGACGACGTCCTCGGCGAGGCAGCGCGCGTACACGCTGGTCTCGACGTCCTCCGTCTTGCGCAGGACGCTGTCCGCCCCGCGCTCGGCGATCTTGAGGCGCAGACCGCGGTCGGTGCCGCAGTCCTCCTCGCGAATGATGACGTCCTGCGAGACGTCGACGAGTCGACGCGTGAGGTAGCCGGAGTCGGCGGTACGCAGGGCGGTGTCGGCGAGACCCTTACGGGCACCGTGCGTGGAGATGAAGTACTCCAGCACGGACAGGCCCTCGCGGAAGGACGCCTTGATGGGACGGGGAATCGTCTCGTTCTTGGCGTTCGACACCAGACCGCGCATACCGGCGATCTGACGGAGCTGCATCATGTTCCCTCGGGCGCCCGAGTTCACCATCATGGCGATCGGGTTCGTCTTCGGGAAGTTCTCGTTCATCGCCTCGGCGACCTCGTTGGTCGCGCGGGTCCAGATCCGGATCAGCTCACCGGTGCGCTCGTCCTTGGTGATGAGACCGCGCTCGTACTGCTTCTGGACCTTCTCGTCCTCGGCCTCGTACTGGGCGACGATGCCCTTCTTCGCCTCGGGGACGACGACGTCCGAGATGGCGACGGTGACACCGGAACGGGTCGCCCAGAAGAAGCCGGACGCCTTGAGGTTGTCCAGCGTCGCGGCGACGATCACCTTGGGGTAGCGCTCGGCGAGGTCGTTGACGATCTCCGAGAGCTGCTTCTTGCCGACCGAGTAGTCGACGAAGGGGTAGTCCTCGGGGAGGAGCTCGTTGAAGAGCGCCCGGCCCAGCGTCGTACGCAGCCGGAAGGAGTCCCCCGGCTGGTACTCCGGCGAACCGAAGTCGTCCTCGCCCTCGGCGGGCTCCGGCGGGGTCCAGCCGCGCGGCGGCATGGTGCCGACCGGGAAGCGGATGTCCACCTTCGCCTGGAGCGAGAGCTCCCCGGCGTCGAAGGCCATGATCGCCTCGGCGGTCGAGCCGAAGGACCGGCCCTCACCGATGACCTTGCGCTCCTCCTCGTCCGTGGTGAGGAAGAAGAGACCGAGCACCATGTCCTGGGTCGGCATGGTGACCGGTCGGCCGTCGGCCGGCTTGAGGATGTTGTTCGAGGACAGCATCAGGATGCGGGCCTCGGCCTGCGCCTCCGCGGAGAGCGGCAGGTGCACGGCCATCTGGTCACCGTCGAAGTCCGCGTTGAAGGCGGTGCAGACGAGCGGGTGGATCTGGATGGCCTTGCCCTCGACGAGCTGCGGCTCGAAGGCCTGGATGCCCAGGCGGTGCAGGGTCGGGGCACGGTTGAGCAGCACCGGGTGCTCGGCGATGACCTCTTCGAGGACGTCGTACACGACGGTGCGGCCGCGCTCGACCATGCGCTTGGCCGACTTGATGTTCTGCGCGTGGTTCAGGTCCACCAGGCGCTTCATCACGAACGGCTTGAACAGCTCCAGCGCCATCGCCTTCGGCAGACCGCACTGGTGCAGCTTGAGCTGCGGACCGACGACGATCACGGAACGCGCGGAGTAGTCCACGCGCTTGCCGAGGAGGTTCTGGCGGAAGCGGCCCTGCTTGCCCTTGAGCATGTCGGAGAGCGACTTCAGCGGACGGTTGCCGGGGCCCGTGACCGGGCGCCCGCGGCGGCCGTTGTCGAAGAGCGCGTCGACGGCCTCCTGGAGCATGCGCTTCTCGTTGTTCACGATGATCTCGGGCGCGCCGAGGTCGAGAAGCCGCTTCAGGCGGTTGTTGCGGTTGATGACACGGCGGTACAGGTCGTTGAGGTCGGAGGTCGCGAAGCGGCCACCGTCGAGCTGCACCATCGGACGCAGGTCCGGCGGGATGACCGGGACGCAGTCCAGGACCATGCCCTTGGGGCTGTTGGCGGTCTGGAGGAACGGCGAGACGACCTTGAGCCGCTTGAGGGCACGGGTCTTCTTCTGGCCCTTGCCGGTGCGGATGATCTCGCGGAGGCGCTCGGCCTCCTCCTCCAGGTCGAAGGACTCCAGGCGCTTCTGGAGCGCGGCGGCGCCCATCGAGCCGTCGAAGTACGTGCCGAAGCGGTCGCGCAGCTCGCGGTAGAGCAGCTCGTCGCCCTCCAGGTCCTGGACCTTGAGGTTCTTGAAGCGGCTCCACACCTCGTCGAGGCGGTCGATCTCGCGCTGGGCGCGGTCACGGAGCTGCTTCATCTCGCGCTCGGCACCCTCGCGCACCTTGCGGCGCGCGTCCGCCTTGGCGCCCTCGGCCTCCAGCTCGGCGAGGTCGTTCTCCAGCTTCTTGGCGCGGTTCTCCAGGTCGGAGTCGCGCCGGTTCTCGACCTGCTGGCGCTCGACCTGCACCTGCGCCTCAAGGGAGGGCAGGTCGCGGGTACGGCGCTCCTCGTCCACGTACGTGATCATGTACGCGGCGAAGTAGATGACCTTCTCCAGGTCCTTCGGCGCCAGGTCGAGCAGGTACCCCAGGCGCGAGGGCACGCCCTTGAAGTACCAGATGTGCGTGACGGGAGCGGCGAGCTCGATGTGGCCCATGCGCTCGCGGCGCACCTTGGCGCGAGTGACCTCGACGCCGCAGCGCTCGCAGATGATGCCCTTGAAGCGGACACGCTTGTACTTGCCGCAGTAGCACTCCCAGTCCCGGGTGGGGCCGAAGATCTTCTCGCAGAAGAGCCCGTCCTTTTCCGGCTTGAGGGTGCGGTAGTTGATGGTCTCCGGCTTCTTGACCTCGCCGTGCGACCAGGTCCGGATGTCGTCCGCGGTGGCGAGGCCGATCCGCAGCTCGTCGAAGAAGTTGACGTCGAGCACTATGCGTCAATCCCTCTCAGGGTTGTGTCAAAGGTGGTCTGTACGGGGTCCTGCGCCCCGGTCGTACGGGGCTGGGGTCACCACCCGGCCCGCCGGCACCCCTCCCAGGGTGTCCGGCGGGACCGGGTGGGCCCGTCAGACCTCTTCGACGCTGCTCGGCTCGCGCCGGGACAGGTCGATACCGAGCTCTTCCGCGGCACGGAAGACGTCCTCGTCCGTGTCACGCATCTCGATGGACATGCCGTCCGAGGACAGCACCTCCACGTTCAGGCAGAGCGACTGCATTTCCTTGATGAGCACCTTGAAGGACTCGGGAATGCCGGGCTCGGGGATGTTCTCGCCCTTGACGATGGCCTCGTAGACCTTCACGCGGCCGGTCACGTCGTCGGACTTGATCGTCAGCAGCTCCTGGAGGGCGTAGGCGGCGCCGTACGCTTCCAGCGCCCACACCTCCATCTCACCGAAGCGCTGGCCACCGAACTGCGCCTTACCACCCAGCGGCTGCTGCGTGATCATCGAGTACGGGCCGGTCGAGCGCGCGTGGAGCTTGTCGTCCACGAGGTGGTGGAGCTTGAGGATGTACATGTAGCCGAGGGCGATCGGGTCCGGGAACGGCTCGCCGGAGCGGCCGTCGAAGAGCCGTGCCTTGCCGGTGGGCTGCACCATGCGCTCACCGTCCCGGTTGGGGATGGTGTGCTGGAGCAGGCCGGTCAGCTCGTCCTCGCGGGCACCGTCGAAGACCGGGGTCGCGACGTTGGTGCCGGGGGCGACCTGGTCGGCGCTGATCGCCTGGAGGCGCTGCGCCCACTGCTCGGGGACCTGCGACACGTCCCAGCCCTGGCTGGCGAGCCAGCCGAGGTGGACCTCCATGACCTGGCCCGGGTTCATGCGCGAGGGCACGCCGAGCGGGTTCAGGATGATGTCGACCGGGGTGCCGTCCTCGAGGAAGGGCATGTCCTCGATCGGGAGGATCTTGGAGATGACGCCCTTGTTGCCGTGACGCCCCGCGAGCTTGTCGCCGTCGGTGATCTTGCGCTTCTGGGCGACGTAGACGCGAACCAGCTGGTTCACGCCCGGGGGAAGCTCGTCGCCCTCCTCGCGGTCGAAGACGCGGACGCCGATGACCTTGCCGATCTCACCGTGCGGGACCTTGAGCGAGGTGTCACGGACCTCACGGGCCTTCTCGCCGAAGATCGCGCGCAGCAGGCGCTCCTCGGGGGTCAGCTCGGTCTCGCCCTTGGGCGTGACCTTGCCGACGAGGATGTCACCGGCGATGACCTCGGCACCGATACGGATGATGCCGCGCTCGTCGAGGTCGGCGAGGACCTCCTCGGAGACGTTCGGGATGTCCCGGGTGATCTCCTCGGGGCCGAGCTTGGTGTCACGGGCGTCGACCTCGTGCTCCTCGATGTGGATCGAGGAGAGGACGTCGTCCTGCACGAGGCGCTGCGACAGGATGATCGCGTCCTCGTAGTTGTGACCCTCCCACGGCATGAAGGCGACAAGAAGGTTCTTGCCGAGCGCCATCTCGCCGTTCTCGGTCGCGGGACCGTCCGCGAGGACCTGGCCGACGATGACCCGGTCGTTCTCGTTGACGATGACCTTCTGGTTGACCGAGGTGCCCTGGTTGGAGCGCGAGAACTTCGCCAGGCGGTACGTGGTGTACGTGCCGTCGTCGTTCGCGGTCGTGATGTAGTCCGCGGAGACCTCCTGGACCACACCGTCCTTGTCGGCCTTGAGCACGTCACCGGCGTCGGTCGCGGAGCGGTACTCCATGCCGGTGCCGACGATGGGCGCCTCGGACTTGATCAGCGGCACGGCCTGGCGCATCATGTTCGCGCCCATGAGGGCACGGTTGGCGTCGTCGTGCTCCAGGAAGGGGATCATCGCGGTCGCGACGGACACCATCTGGCGCGGCGAGACGTCCATGTAGTCGACGTCGTCCCCGGGGACGTAGTCGACCTCGCCGCCGCGGCGGCGCACCAGGACGCGGGCCTCCTCGAAGTGGAGGTCGTCGGTGAGGGGCGCGTTCGCCTGGGCGATGACGAAGCGGTCCTCCTCGTCGGCCGTCAGGTAGTCGACGTCGTCGGTGACGACACCGTCGACGACCTTGCGGTACGGGGTCTCGACGAAGCCGAAGGCGTTGACGCGGCCGTACGAGGCGAGCGAACCGATCAGGCCGATGTTCGGGCCTTCCGGGGTCTCGATCGGGCACATGCGTCCGTAGTGGGACGGGTGCACGTCGCGGACCTCGAAGCCGGCCCGCTCACGGGAGAGACCACCCGGGCCGAGCGCGGACAGACGACGCTTGTGCGTCAGCCCGGACAGCGGGTTGTTCTGGTCCATGAACTGGGACAGCTGGCTGGTGCCGAAGAACTCCTTGATGGAGGCGACGACCGGCCGGATGTTGATGAGGGTCTGCGGGGTGATCGCCTCGACGTCCTGGGTCGTCATGCGCTCGCGCACGACGCGCTCCATACGGGCGAGACCCGTGCGGACCTGGTTCTGGATCAGCTCGCCGACGTTGCGCAGGCGGCGGTTGCCGAAGTGGTCGATGTCGTCGGTCTCGACGACGATCGTCTTGCCCTCGTCACCGACGGCCGCCTCGGTCTCGCCCGCGTGCAGCTGCACGAGGTACTTGATCGTGGCCAGGATGTCGTCGGTGGTGAGGACGCCGGCGTCCAGCGGCGCTTCCGAACCGAGCTTCTTGTTGACCTTGTAGCGGCCGACCTTGGCGAGGTCGTAGCGCTTCGGGTTGAAGTAGAGGTTCTCCAGCAGGTTCTGGGCGGCCTCACGGGTGGGCGGCTCGCCCGGGCGCAGCTTGCGGTAGATGTCGAGGAGCGCGTCGTCCTGGCCCTGGGTGTGGTCCTTCTCCAGGGTGGCGCGCATCGACTCGTACTGGCCGAACTCCTCAAGGATCTGCTCGGTCGTCCAGCCGAGCGCCTTGAGCAGTACGGTCACCGACTGCTTGCGCTTGCGGTCGATGCGGACACCGACCATGTCGCGCTTGTCGATCTCCATCTCCAGCCAGGCACCCCGCGAGGGGATGATCTTGGCGGAGTAGATGTCCTTGTCGGAGGTCTTGTCGATCGAGGAATCGAAGTAGACGCCCGGCGAGCGGACCAGCTGGGAGACCACGACACGCTCGGTGCCGTTGATGACGAAGGTGCCCTTGTTGGTCATGAGCGGGAAGTCGCCCATGAAGACCGTCTGGGACTTGATCTCGCCGGTCTCGTTGTTCGTGAACTCGGCGGTGACGAAGAGCGGCGCCGCGTACGTGAAGTCGCGGTCCTTGCACTCGTCGATGGAGTTCTTCGGCGGCTCGAAGCGGTGGTCGCGGAACGTCAGCGACATCGACCCGGAGAAGTCCTCGATCGGGGAGATCTCCTCGAAGATCTCCTCCAGACCGGACTTGGTGGGGACGGACATGCCGCCCGCGAGGGCCGCCTCGACGCGGGACTTCCAGGCGTCGTTGCCGAGCAGCCAGTCGAAGCTCTCGGTCTGAAGGGCGAGCAGGTTGGGAACCTCGAGGGGCTCCCGGATCTTTGCGAAAGAAATGCGCAGCGGGGCGGTGCTGGCACCGTTGTTCGTTTGTGCGGTCGAGGCAGTGCGCGAGGCGGCCAAGAGGGGGTCCTTCCGAGGGCTCGGACTCACTACGCGCGTACCGGTCCCGAGCTGGACGCACCGAGTGAAAGCCCTGGTCAGGGCCTGTTTCTTCGATCGGTGCTCGGCTCGGGGATGCCCCTGGTGACGGGCAGGAGGCAGCTAACAGGCAGCGCAAAGGGACAGTGTAGCCATATGGCCCACTGATGTCCAGTCCGGGTTTTCTCCCGGCTGCGCGAGACCCTCGCTGATCACAACTCCTACGCGTTCCGTGCGCCTGCCGACGCACTCCGATACTGCCCTCTTCGCCACCGATCCATGCCTCGGATTGAGGATCGTTGTGACGACGCGTCCTGAGAATTGCGCGCTGCGTGCCGTTCGTCAAGGCCCCCGCGTCCCGCCGCTCGGCCGCCGCGGGAACCGCGGGAGGCCGGGGCCCGGGACCGGGCGCACAACGAAGATCACCCTACCCGCAGGGGTGGAACGCCCGCAGCACCCGCCACGGCAACGCCGAAGGGCGACCACCCGGTTGGGTGATCGCCCTTCGACCCCTCGGCGTTACACCCCAGGGTGAAAACGTCGTGGATCGGTTGCCACGGCCGTCATCCGGCCGGGGCAGCCTTCGTACGTACGTGCCCGCGCGAGCCCCTCAGGGCCGCGCACCGGGCGCGTGCGAAAGGTCCTCGCGGACCTCGAATCACTTGACCTCGACGGAGGCGCCGGCGGCCTTGAGGGACTCGGCGGCCTTGTCGGCGGCGGCCTTGTCGACCTTCTCCAGGACGGGCTTCGGGGTGCCGTCCACGAGGTCCTTGGCCTCCTTCAGACCCAGCGAGGTCAGCTCACGCACGACCTTGATGACCTGGATCTTCTTGTCGCCGGCACCCGTGAGGATGACGTCGAACTCGTCCTGCTCCTCGGCGGCCTCGGCCGGGGCGGCGCCGCCACCCTGGACCGCGACGGCCGCGGGGGCGGCGGCGGTGACGTCGAACTTGTCCTCGAAGGCCTTCACGAACTCGGAGAGCTCGATGAGGGTCATTTCCTCGAACTGGGCGAGGAGGTCTTCCTGGCTGAGCTTCGCCATGATGGCGGTCCTTCCACTCTTCGGCTGGTGCCGGATGTACATGTCGGCGGGCGTACGTACGGCCCGCGTCGACCTCTGCCCGCTCAGCGGGCTCGGGTCAGAAAACGAGCCGAATTACTCGGCACCGCCCTGCTCGGCCTTCTTGGCACGAAGCGCCTCCGCGGTGCGGACGAACTTCGAGGGAAGCGCCTGGAAGAGCGCGGCAGCCTGCGACTGCTTGCCCTTCATGGCGCCGGCCAGCTTGGCCAGCAGAACCTCGCGGGACTCGAGGTCCGCAAGCTTCTTGATCTCGTCGGCGGAGAGAGCCTTGCCGTCGAGAACACCGCCCTTGATGACAAGCGCGGGGTTGTCCTTGGCGAAGTCACGGAGACCCTTCGCCGCCTCGACCGGGTCACCGGTGACGAAAGCGACGGCCGTCGAGCCCTTGAGGTGCTCGTCCAGCTCCGAGAACCCGGCCTCCTTGGCCGCGATCTTGGTCAGCGTGTTCTTCACCACACGGTACTGAGCGTTCTCGCCGAGAGAACGGCGCAGCTGCTTGAGCTGCGCGACGGACAGACCCGTGTACGCGGTAACGACGGCAGCGTTGGAGTTACGGAGCTTCTCCGTGATCTCCTCAACGGCATCGACCTTGTCAGCGGTCGCCATGTGCCTCGGCCTCCTTCCGGGGTGATGAGCTTCGACTGACCTCGCGATCAGCCGCAGACGAGCCGTGGACCACCGGGACGAAGGAGAGTGGAGAACAAACGAAACGCCCCGGCGCGGGCGCGCGGGGCGTGGCTCGACCGGACTGGACGTCCGGGAGCTGCGGTCCTCATTCGCACCTGCGCGGGTCGCTCGCGTATCTGCGAGTCCTTCGGCCACCACGCCTTGCGGCACGGGGGCGACCAGCGGTCTTCGGCTACGGAAGTGAGAGTACGGGAGCGGACCCGCCCGGAGCAAATCGCCCCCGGACGGGCCCGCGTCGGCCCTGGCTCAGACGCCGCCGAGCGCGTCTTCGAGTTCCTTCATGTCGGCGTCGCTCGGGTCGCCGTTCTTCGCGAGGTCACCGATGCCCTGGAGCATCTTCATGAGGTCCATCGTCTGACCGGCGGGCGGAGCGGTCACCTTGAGCGCACCGCCGAAGTCCTTGTACGTGGCCTTCGTGCTGATCTTGCCCTGCTTCGAGTTCGCGATGGTGTCCGCGCGCACCAGGAGGTCGTCCGGACCGATCCACAGATCGATCTGCTCCGACGTCACGCCCGACTTCTTGAGGTTGTCCTGCACCTGCTTCCGCGTCTTCGCGTCGAGGCTCTTGAGCGCGTCGGTCGTGTTGAGGATGGCCTCGGCGGACACCGTGCCGCGGAAGTGCTTCGCCTCTGCCCCGCCGACCTTCTCGGCGCCGACGTACTTCACGTCGTCGGCGGCGCTCAGCATGTCGATCTGCGTCGCGGGACCCTGCCCGAAGGAACCCATGAGCTGGTCGAACTGCTTCATCGCGTCCTGGCCCTCGGCACCCCCGGCCTTGGCCGCGGCGGCGAGGTCGATCTTCATCCAGCGCTTGCCGTCCAGCTCGGCCGCGCCCTCCTCGCCCACGTCCATGTACATGACCGAGCCGGTCCACCTCATGGTCATCTCGGCCGGCATGCCGGCTTCGGCCTCGGCGTTCTCCACGGCCATGTCCATCGCGACCGGGTCCCAGCCGAGCTTGCCCTTCATGTGGGCCGGAGCGGTCGTCTCGGTGAGCCCCGCCGGGGTCTTCGTCGTCATGTCCACCGCGGCGGACTTGAAGGAGGCGGTCTTCTCCGAGGCGGCCTTCAGCGCCTCCTGCGGGTCCACGTCCTTGGCCGGCGCGGCCGAGGACTTCTCCGCCGCCGGCTTGGCGTCGCTCTTCTTGTCGCCCGAGTCGTCGCTGTCGCACGCCGTCGCCGCGCCGCCCAGGAGCGCCACCGCGATCGCCGCGCCCACGACGCGACCCGTCCGCCCCCGGCTCCAAGCTGTCCTGTTCATTTCCCCACCCCATGCCGACACTGTGCGTGCCCCCGATTTTTCCCGCACATTACCTGAGGACTACGACACCCCCGAACCGCGTTCAGTTCCCGCCGCCCGGCACCTCCGGCACCTCGACGTCCGTCCGGAACCCGCTCCAGTACGTCGTGACCCGCACCAGCCCCGCCGTGCCGCGCCCCGACTCGACCCGCTTCACGAGCCGTTGCCGCCCGTCCAGCCATACGTCCACGCTCTGCGCCGCGACCCCGGCCTCCCGCACCCGCGCCGACTCGTCGGCCCGTACGCGTCCCGCCCAGTGCGTCGTGACGACGCCCCGCACCCGTGCCCGTCCGGCCCGGTGCGCGTCCGCGGCCTGGAGGAGCAGCCGCAGCGAGTCGGCCGGCACGAGGCCGTCCGCGGCCTTCTGCCGTACCCACCGCTTCCCGCCCACCGGTCGCGCGAGCCGTACCCACGCCTCGCCGTCCTTGAGCACGAGGTCGCCGCCCACCCCCACCCGCAGCCGCCCGTACGGTTTCCCCGACCAGTCGAGCGCGCCCCGGCTCCTGGTCCGCTCCCCGTCGATCTCGGTGACGGACTCCGTACGGGCCGAGCCGGCCGCCTCGGTCGCGCGCACCGCCGCGCGCAGCACCCGCGCGGCCTCGCCGCTCGCCCCCGTACCCGTGCCGCCGCCGGAATCCCCGCACCCCGCGAGCGGCACACACACCGCGAGCACCGCCGCCGCACCCCGTCCCCACCCGCGCACGTACGCCCCCTCGCCTCGACCGCCCCACCCAAGCACGCGCGCCCGCCCGGGAACAGAGCGCGCGAAGGCCCCGCACCCAGGGCGGGTGCGGGGCCTTCGGGAAGACGCGCGTCCGTGACGCGGTCACCGGCTGGAGCCAGGGGCTCAGACGGCGGCCGGGTCCTCCTCGGTGAGGAGGTTGCGGGTGCGGTTGGGGTCGACCGGGACGCCGGGGCCCATCGTGGTGCTCACGACGGCCTTCTTGATGTAGCGGCCCTTCGCGGCGGACGGCTTGAGACGAAGGATCTCGTCGAGCGCGGCGCCGTAGTTCTCGACGAGCTGCTCGTCCGTGAAGGACGACTTGCCGACGATGAAGTGGAGGTTCGAGTGCTTGTCGACGCGGAACTCGATCTTGCCGCCCTTGATCTCCTTGACGGCCTTGGCCGCGTCGGGGGTCACGGTGCCGGTCTTCGGGTTCGGCATGAGGCTGCGCGGACCGAGCACGCGGCCGAGGCGGCCGACCTTGCCCATGAGGTCTGGCGTCGCGACGACGGCGTCGAAGTCCAGACGCCCCTTCGCGACCTCGTCGATGAGCTCGTCGGCGCCGACGATGTCGGCGCCCGCGGCACGCGCGGCCTCGGCACGGTCACCGGTCGCGAAGACCAGGACCCGGGCGGTCTTGCCGGTGCCGTGCGGGAGGTTCACGGTGCCACGGACCATCTGGTCGGCCTTGCGCGGGTCGACACCCAGGCGGAAGGCGATCTCGACGGTCGAGTCGAACTTGGTGGTGGCGGTGTCCTTGGCCAGCCGGATCGCCTCCAGGGGCGCGTACAGGCGCTCCCGGTCGATCTTGGCGTCGGCAGCCCGGAGGGACTTGCTGCGCTTCACTACTGCTCCTGGTGTTCTGTTGCGGAGTTGTGGTCCGGACGGCGCTCGTCCTGCCACAAGAGGTCTACGGGGCCCGGCGGGCCCTGCCGCGGGCTCAGCCCTCGACGGTGACGCCCATCGAACGCGCGGTACCGGCGATGATCTTCGCGGCGGCGTCGATGTCGTTGGCGTTGAGGTCTTCCATCTTGGTCTGGGCGATCTCGCGGACCTGGGCGTCCGTGATCTTGGCGACCTTGGTCTTGTGCGGCTCGCCCGAGCCCTTCTCGACACCGGCGGCGCGGAGGATCATCTTCGCGGCGGGCGGGGTCTTCGTGATGAAGGTGAAGGAGCGGTCCTCGTAGACCGTGATCTCGACCGGGATGACCCAGCCGCGCTGCGACTCGGTCGCGGCGTTGTAGGCCTTGCAGAACTCCATGATGTTGACGCCGTGCTGACCCAGCGCGGGGCCGACAGGCGGGGCCGGGTTGGCGGCACCGGCCTGGATCTGGAGCTTGATCAGCCCCGTGACCTTCTTCTTCTTGGGAGGCATTGCTCTCTCCGGGTCCTGGTGAGAAGTGTTCCGCCTTCATCCGCCGGAACCGGTTTCACTCGGTTCATCCGGATGGAGGCATACCGCACAACGGTAACGGGTATCGTCGCGCGCTCAAAAACCGGCAGGTCACAGGGGGTGCCGGGTATCCCCGTACCCCCTGTGACCTGCCGGAAGACTGGCGATCCTGAAGACTGGCGGCCCTGAAGCCGGGCTCAGTTCTTCTGGATCTGGTCGAAGCTCAGCTCGACCGGGGTCTCGCGACCGAAGATCTCCACGAGGCCCTTGACCTTCTTGGAGTCGGCGTTGATCTCGTTGATCGTCGCCTGGAGGGTCGCGAAGGGGCCGTCGGTGACGGTGACCGAGTCGCCGACCTCGAAGTCGAGGACCTGGACCTCGACCTTGCGCTGCGGCGCGGGCTTGCCCTCGGCCTCGGCGGCCTCGCGGGCCGCCTTCTCCTCCGCCTCGGGGGCGAGCATCTTGACGATCTCGTCGAGGGTCAGCGGGTACGGGTCGTAGGCGTTGCCGACGAAGCCGGTGACGCCGGGGGTGTTGCGGACGACGCCCCAGGACTCGTTGGTGAGGTCCATGCGGACGAGGACGTAGCCGGGGAGCTTGTTCTGCCGGATCGTCTTGCGGTCGCCGTTCTTGATCTGGACGACCTCTTCCTGCGGCACCTCGGCCTGGAAGATGAACTCCTCGACGTTGAGCGAGACGGCGCGCTGCTCCAGGTTCGTCTTCACGCGGTTCTCGTAACCGGCGTACGTGTGGATGACGTACCACTCGCCGGGCAGCGTGCGCAGTTCCTCGCGCAGGGCCGCGACGGGGTCGACGGCCTCCTCCTCGGCGGCCTCTTCGTCCGCGGCGTTCTCGGCCGCGTCCTCGGCGTCCTGCTCGGCTTCCTCGGCGGCGAGCTCGTCCGCGTCGGCCGCGGCCTCGGTGGCCTCCTCGGCCTCGGCGGTCTCCTCGGCCGCAGCGGCTTCCTCGCCGACCTCGGCGGCCTCGGTCTCGGCCTGGGCTTCCGCAGCCGCGGCCTGCTCCGGCTCCACGGCGCCCTCGGCCCCGGCGCCGAGAACGTCCTCGGCGGAGGCCGGGCCCTCGTGCGCGGGCTGGTCGCCGTTCAGGTTCGGGTCAGACACGTCGCTGCTTCTTCCTGATACATAGGGGTGGAACACGCGAAAGGGGCGCCGAGTACGGCGCCCTTCGCATTGTGCATGCCGGCTCAGCCAAAAACGTACTTGGCGGCCTGCGAGAATCCGTAGTCGATCACGGTGACCAGGCCAATCATGATCACCACGAAGACGATGACGACGGTCGTGTACGTCGAGAGCTGGCTGCGGGTGGGCCAGACGACCTTGCGCAGCTCCGCGATGACCTGCCGGTAGAAGAGCGCGAGCCGGCCCAGGGGGCCCTTCTTGCCGCGCTTGCCGCCCTTCTTCTTGGGGCGGGGTGCCTCGTCCTGGGCATCAGGCGTATCGATGGAGCCCACGGCGTCCGTCACGTGTCCTCACCTGAATTCCCGGTCGGGTGCCGTACCGCACCCAGAGGAGCCGCACGGCGGTGCAATTGCTGTACGTACACATGCGCACACATACCCGAAGGTGTGTGAAGCAGGGCCGGAGGGACTTGAACCCCCAACCGCTGGTTTTGGAGACCAGTGCTCTACCAATTGAGCTACGACCCTTTGCCCGCCCCAACGTACCGCATCCGTCCGCCGACACTAAGTGCCTGCGCGGAACCGGTCCGCCGTGGGCCAACGAGGAGAGAGCATACGTGTTCAGCGCTCCCAGGTCGAACGCGTAGTTCCGCGCGCCCGGCCCGTACCGCCCGCCGCCGCTCCGCGCGGCACCCGCGAGGGACGCCGCACCCCGCCGGCGTCTCACGCCCGTACCGGCCCCCGTCTCGATCCGCAAACCCCGGTGCCCGGGATGTTCCCGGTCTGAAACGATGGGGACATGAGCGCTGCAACCCCTCCCACCGAGCGCCGGGTATCCGCGCGCATCGCCGCCATCTCCGAGTCCGCGACCCTCGCCGTGGACGCCAAGGCCAAGGCCCTCAAGGCCGCCGGGCGTCCGGTGATCGGCTTCGGCGCGGGTGAACCCGACTTCCCCACGCCCGAGTACATCGTCGACGCCGCCGTCGAGGCGTGCCGCGAGCCGCGCAACCACCGCTACACGCCGGCCGGCGGACTGCCCGAGCTGAAGGCCGCGATCGCCGCGAAGACGCTGCGCGACTCCGGCTACGAGATCGACGCCTCGCAGGTGCTCGTGACCAACGGCGGCAAGCAGGCCATCTACGAGGCGTTCGCCGCGATCCTCGACCCGGGCGACGAGGTCATCGTCCCGGCCCCGTACTGGACCACGTACCCCGAGTCGATCCGGCTCGCGGGCGGCGTGCCGGTCGAGGTCGTCGCCGACGAGACGACGGGCTACCGCGTCACGCTGGAGCAGCTGGAGGCCGTCCGCACCGAGCGCACCAAGGTGCTGCTCTTCGTCTCTCCCTCGAACCCGACGGGCGCCGTCTACCCGGAGGCCGAGGCCGAGGCGATCGGGCGCTGGGCCGTCGAGCACGGCCTGTGGGTGCTCACGGACGAGATCTACGAGCACCTCGTGTACGGGGACGCGACGTTCACCTCGCTGCCGGCGATCGTGCCCGAGCTGCGCGACCGCTGCGTCGTGGTGAACGGCGTGGCCAAGACGTACGCGATGACCGGCTGGCGCGTGGGCTGGGTCATCGGCCCGAAGGACGTCATCAAGGCCGCGACGAACCTCCAGTCGCACGCGACCTCGAACGTCGGCAACGTCTCGCAGGCCGCCGCGCTCGCCGCCGTCTCCGGCAGCCTCGACGCCGTCGCCGAGATGCGCACGGCCTTCGACCGCCGCCGCCGCACCATCGTGCGGATGCTCAACGAGATCGAGGGCGTCCTCTGCCCCGAGCCCGAGGGCGCCTTCTACGCCTACCCCTCGGTCAAGGAGCTGCTCGGCAAGGAGATCCGGGGCCAGCGCCCGCGGACCACCGTCGAGCTGGCCGCGCTGATCCTCGACGAGGTCGAGGTCGCGGTCGTCCCCGGCGAGGCCTTCGGCACCCCCGGTTACCTGCGGCTCTCGTACGCGCTCGGGGACGAGGACCTCATCGAGGGCGTCGGCCGGCTCCAGAAGCTCCTCGCGGAGGCGAAGGACTGACCGGGAGCGGTCGTACGGACCCGAGCGGGCCCCCACCCTTCACCGGGCGGGGGCCCGCCGCCGTATCCGCCCGCGACCCGCCGTATCCGCCCCGCCACGTGCCCGTACGTGCGTTCGGGCAAGTGCTCGAAGGGGTAACCGGGTACCAGGTCGCCGCCCGCGTGCGGCAGTATCGATGAATGGAGCGCATGCACGTGAACCCCCGCGCCGGGGTGGTCAGGGACGGGACCAGAGACCTCGCGGAACTGCCGAAGGCGCATCTGCACCTGCATTTCACCGGGTCGATGCGTTCCTCGACGCTGCTCGAACTGGCCGACAAGTACGGGGTGCGGCTCCCCGAGGCACTCACCTCCGCCCTCACCTCCGGCGAGCCCCCGCGCCTGCGCGCCACCGACGAGCGCGGCTGGTTCCGCTTCCAGCGCCTGTACGACGCCGCCCGTGCCTGCCTGCGCGCGCCCGAGGACATCCAGCGCCTGGTCCGCGAGGCGGCCGAGGAGGACGTGCGCGACGGCTCGGGGTGGCTGGAGATCCAGGTCGACCCGACCTCGTACGCGCCCGCGCTCGGCGGCCTGATCCCGGCCCTGGAGATCATCCTCGACGCGGTCGCCGCCGCCTCGCGCGACACCGGGCTCGGGATGCGCGTCCTCGTCGCCGCGAACCGCATGAAGCACCCCCTCGACGCCCGCACCCTCGCCCGCCTCGCGGTGCGCTTCGCCGATCAGGGCGTGGTCGGTTTCGGGCTCTCGAACGACGAACGCCGAGGGATGGCGCGCGACTTCGACCGCGCCTTCGCGATCGCGCGCGAGGGCGGGCTGCTCGCGGCCCCGCACGGCGGCGAGCTGGCGGGCCCCTCCTCCGTACGGGACTGCCTCGACGACCTGCACGCGGCGCGCGTCGGGCACGGGGTGCGCGCGGCCGAGGACCCCGTTCTGCTGCGCCGCCTCGCGGATTCGGGCGTGACGTGCGAGGTGTGCCCGGCGTCCAACGTGGCGCTCGGCGTCTACCCCAAGCAGGCGGACGTACCGCTGCGCACCCTCTTCGACGCCGGGGTCCCGATGGCGCTCGGCGCCGACGACCCGCTCCTGTTCGGCGCGCGCCTCACGGCCCAGTACGAGATCGCCCGCCACGACCACGGCTTCACCGACGCCGAACTGGCGGAGCTGGCCCGGCAGTCGGTACGGGGCTCGGCGGCACCGGTGGACGTGCGCGAGAAGCTGCTGGCGCGGGTGGACGACTGGCTGGCGGTCTAGGAGTTCCCTCGGCGCGGTCAGAAGCTCCTCAGAACTGCCGGCTCCCGCGCGTGATGAGCGTGAGGTTCATCCCGGCCTCCGTGGTGACCGTGTCGTCCGTACCGTTCGCGATGAGTTCGTCGTCGAGGTAGAAGGACGGCGTGCCCTGGATGCGGTCCTTCTCGACGGCGGCCTCGGACTCGGCGACGAAGTCGGCGTACCGCATCGTACGGACCGCCTTGTCGAACGCGGGGCCGCGCAGGCCCTCGACCTTCGAGGCGAGCGCGAGGAGCCGCGCGGTCGTGTAGCCGTCGACGCTCTCCTCGGGCTGGTGGGCGTAGAGGACGTCGTGGTATTCGGCGAAGTGCCCTTCCTCCAGCGCGGCACGCAGCGCGTTGACCGCGCGCTTCGAGCCGCCGCCGCCGAGGCCGTCGTCGAGGAAGGAGGCGAGCGTGTAGTCGGTGCTCACGTAGCCGAGCTCGGTGCTCTCGCGCAGCACCCGGGCTCCGTCCGAGTCCTCGAACTCCTTGCAGACGGGGCAGCGCGGGTCCTCGTAGACGTGCATCGTGCCCATGGCCAGTTTCCGCCCGACGTGGATCGTGGTGCCGTCCGCGTCGAGCTTCTCGGGTACGGGCCCCGCGGCGGCCCGCCGCAGCTCGGGATCGTCCTCCCCGGTCCGGGGAGCGTTTCCGCAGGCGGCGGCAGCACTCATCACAAGAAACGCACAGAGAACGGACAGCACAGCACGCCACGGACGCAGCCGCATCAGGTTCCCCCCAAGGAACGCGTAGGAGCCCGGCCCCCCGGCCGCGCCCGGCGAGCTTAGAGGATCACCCCTCCGCGTCCCGCCCGAGCCCCCCGAGCAGCGTCGCGACGATCGCCTCCGCGAACTCCTCGTCGCTCTCGGGGGCCCGCCCGGTCTCGGTGGCCTCGTGCGCGAAGGCGCGCTGCGCGCAGGCGCCGAGGAGCAGCGCGGCGGCGGCGCGCGGGTCGGTCCCCGCGGCGACACGGCCCGCGTCCCGCTCCTCGCGCAGGTACTCCTCCAGGTGCCGCAGCGGTACGTGCGGTCCCGCGCCGAGTTCGCGCAGGGCCTCGAAGTGGCGTGCGCGCAGTGCAGGTTCGGCGTAGAGCGAGGCTGCGATCGGGAAGGTCTCGGCGTAGAAGGCGACCGCGCGGCGGCAGTACGCGGTGAGTACCGCGGCGAGGGTCTCGGGGCCCCCGGCGGGGGGCGGGTCGAGGCGCGGCAGCCGGGTGCGCAGGACCTCGACGAAGAGGTTCTCCTTGCTGCCGAAGTACTTGTAGAGCACGGCCTCGGAGCAGCGCGCGGTGCGTGCGATCTCCTTCGTCGTGGCTCCGACGAGCCCGGCCTCCCGCATCAGCCGGAGCGCCGCGTCGAGCACCCGGGTCCTGGCGGGTGCCATCGTGGCCTCGCCGAAGGGCCGGTGGTACAGGTCCTCAGTCATGCGTTCCCCTCCCTCACACTGGGCCCAAGTCCTTGACGCGCGGCCCGCGTTCTCCCCATTGTGGGGGTGAGTGAGCACTCACCCACCTGATCGAGGGGGAAGATCGTGAAAGTGACGGTATTCGGCGCGACCGGTGGAGTCGGCGGCGAGGCGGTGCGTCAGGCGCTCGCCGCGGGCCACGAGGTGACGGCGGTCGTCCGCGACCCGGCGCGGCTCGACGCGCGGGGCACGGGACTGGAGGTCGTACGGTCCGCGCTCGAATCGCCGGACGAGCTGGTCGCCGCGGTCGCCGGGCGCGACGCGGTGCTCTCGGGGCTCGGCGTGGCGAACAAGGCGCAGGCGCGTACGGGGCTCGCGGAGCGGCTGACGCGGACGGTCCTCGCGGCGCTGGCGGCGGCGGGGACGCGGCGGCTGGTGGTGGTGAGCGCGGCACCGCTGGCGCCGCCCGCCCCGGGCACGGGCCTCATGGACCGCGTGGTGCTGGGCGCGATCGGCACGCTGTTGAAGCCGGTCTACGAGGATCTGCGCGCGATGGAGAAGCTGCTGCGCGAGAGCGACACCGAGTGGACCTCGGTCCGCCCGCCGCGCCTGACGAACGGCCCGCTCACGGGCACGTACCGCACCGCCGTCGACGCCAACCCCGCGAAGGGCCGCACCCTCAGCCGCGCGGACGTCGCCCACGCGATGCTCCAGGCGGCCGACGACCCCTCCCTCGCGGGCCACGCGCTGGGCGTGGCGTACTGACCGGCCCGGGGGCGGGGGCCGGGGCGGTCAGGCCCGCGCCCCCAGCTTCCGCCCCACCTCGTTCCGCGCCCCCGCCATCTCCGCCGCCACCCGCCGCTCGCGCTCCGCGTCGAGCCGTACGAGCGGCTGCCGCGACGGGCCGGCGAGCAGGGCCTCGCGACGCAGGTGGGTCGGGGGGTGGGTGCTGTCCACGCGATGGCCGTGGCGCACGGCCAGGCGGCGCCGCCGCTCGTACTCCGTCTCCGGCACCGAGGCGGCGGAGGCCGCGAGCCGGTCCCACAGGGAACGCTCGGTGGCCGGTTCGGGGCGCTGCTCGCGCGCGGCCCGCGAGCCGACGACGACGCGGGCCGCCTTGGCATCCTCGAGGCTGAGCGCGGCGAAGGCCGCGTCCGCGACGAGAATCCGGTCGAGGAGTTCGGTCGCCGCCCTGGTGGAGGCGACGCGCGCGGCCGAGCGGTCGGCGAGGTACTCGGCCCGCAGCGAGGACCGCAGGCACAACCGCGTGAGCCCGGTGCGCGCGGCGCGCACGAGCCACCACGGCGGGCGAAGGACCAGGGTGTTGAGCCACGCGCGTGCGGAGTGCCCCTCGGGGGCCAGGTAGTAGTCCCAGGTCTCCAGGGAGCGCGAGGCGGTCGCCAGGACCCTTCCGTGCCGGGTGTCGCCGTGGGCGTGGTGGGCGAGTTCGTGACCGAGGAGGGCGAGGCGCTGCTCCGGGCCGAGGATCTCCCACAGCGGGAGCCCGAGCGTCAGCAGCATCCGGCCGCGTGCCCCGTACCGCATGGCGCTGGCGTTCACCTCGGCGTCGATCGCGATGAGGTCCACACCGCGTGTCCCGACCGCCGCGGCGATCTCGTCGACGAGCCCGTACAGCTCGGGGGCCTCGGTGCGCCGCAGCACCACCGCGTCCTCGGGCACGCGCGCGAACCGGGGCCGCAGCCCCCACGCCAGGGCGAGGAGCAGCAGCCCGACGAAGGGCAGCGCGCTGGGCCACCCGGCGGTGAGGCACCAGACGGCGAGGCCGAGAACGACGAGCGTGAGCGCGTGCACGGCGAGGCCCAGCGCGAGGGCGAGGCGGGCGCTGGGCTCGCGGCGGGGAGCGGCCTGCTCCGTACCGAGGAGTTCGGCGAGCAGCTCCCCGCCGAACTCCTGTGCCCTTGCCCGCCGGACCGCCTCCCGGCGGTCCTCCTCCTCGGGCTCACCCGGGTCGATGTTCCACTCGCACGCGGGGCACCAGCCGACGAACCGCGCGTCCGCCGTGACCTGCCCCCCGCACTCCGGGCACGCTCTCCCGCTCGCCGCGTCTGGCACGCTCGTCCCCTCCCTCTCGGCCCCCAGGGCCTCCCGAAGAAGAGAAGTGGATCACGCCGCGCGGGCGCCGTCGAGCGGTTACCCCCGCACGTCCTTACAGCCCCACGCCCACCATCACCGGCTCGTTGACCAGCTCGACGCCGAAGGCCTCGCGTACGCCCGCCACGACCTCACGCGCGAGGGCGAGGAGGTCCTCCGTGCTCGCCGCGCCCCGGTTCGTCAGGGCGAGCGTGTGCTTCGTCGAGATGCGGGCGGCGCCGCTGCCGTAGCCCTTCGTGAAGCCGGCCTTGTCGATGAGCCAGGCGGCCGAGGTCTTCGTGAGCCCTTCGCCCGCCGGGTAGGCGGGGGGCTGGACGTCCTCGCCGAGGCGGGCGTGGGCCTTGGCGAGGAAGGTGGTGAACTCGGCCTCGGTGAGCAGCGGGTTGGTGAAGAAGGAGCCCGCCGACCACGTGTCGTGGTCCTCCGGGTCGAGCACCATGCCCTTGCCCGCACGCAGCTTCAGGACCGTGTCGCGCGCGGTCGCGAGCGGTACGCGCTCGCCCACCCCGACACCGAGCGCCCGCGCCGTCTCCGCGTACCGCACGGGCGCGGAGAGCCCGTCGGCGTCCTCCAGCGCGAACCGCACCCGCAGTACGATCCACCGCTCGGGCTCCGCCTTGAAGCGGCTCCAGCGGTAGGCGAAGCCGCACTCGGCGGCGGGGACGGTGACCGTCTCGCCGCTCGCGCGGTCGTAGGCGAGGACTTCGGTGACGGTCTGCGCGACCTCCTGGCCGTAGGCGCCGACGTTCTGGATCGGCGTCGCCCCGGCCGAGCCGGGGATGCCCGCGAGGCACTCGATCCCGGCGAGCCCGGCGGCGACGGAGGCGGCGACCGTCTCGCTCCAGTTCTCCCCGGCGGCTGCTTCGAGCCGGGTGCCGTCAAGGGTGCGGCCGGTCGTGGCGATGCGCAGCGCCGTTCCGTCGAAGCCCTTGTCACCGATGACGAGGTTGCTGCCGCCGCCGATCACGAGCAGCGGTTCACCGGCCGTGTCGGCGGCGCGGACGGTCTCGACGATCTCGGCGTCGGTGTGTGCCGTGACGAGGCGGCGCGCGGTGCCGCCGAGCCGGAGGGTGGTGAGGGGGGCGAGGGGAGCGTCGTGGAGTTCCTGCACGGCTTCAGGGTACGGGGCGGGGTGCGATCGCACGTGCGCTCGCACCCCGCCCCCTCCTTCGTACGGGCTACGCGGCGACCGGCACCGCTTCGGCGGGCAGCGGCTCACCGGCCTTCGGCGGCACCGCCCGTCCCCGCGGGATGAGCAGCGCGACCACCCCGCCCAGGAGCACCCCGCCCGTGCCCGCCCACAGGGCCGGGGCGAGCCCGTCCACGAAGCTCCCGACGCTCCCGTACCCGCCCCGCGCGGTGAACACGGCGCTGAGGACGGCGATGCCGAGCGCCCCGCCGACCTCGCGGACCGCGTTGTTGACGCCCGAGGCGATGCCCGCCTCGGCGGGGCGCACGCTGTCCATGACGAGGGCCGAGGCGGGCGCGAAGTAGAGCCCCATCCCGACGCCGCCGAGGATCATCCCGGGCAGCATCTGCCCGTACGAGACGCCCGCGTCGAAGAGGAGGGCGAACCAGCCGAGCGCGATCCCCTGGAGGAACAGCCCGGCCGCGACGACCCGCCGTCCCCCGAAGCGGTCGCTCAGCAGCCCGGCGATCGGCGCGGCGACCATCGGCATCGCGGTCCACGGCAGCATCCGCAGGCCCGCCTCGGTCGGCGACCAGCCCCGTACGAGCTGGAGGGCCTGACTGAGCAGGAAGATCGAGCCGAACATGCCGAGGAACATCAGCAGGCTGACGCCGTTGACCGCGCTGAAGGCCCGCCCCCGGAAGAGCCGCATCGGCACCATGGGACGCCGCGAGCGCAGTTCCCAGACGACGAACCCGGCGAGCAGCGCGGTCCCCGCGAGGAGCCCGCCGAGCACGGGCGCGCTGCTCCAGCCGTCCCCGTTGCCGTTGACGAGCGCGTACACGATCCCGAAGAGACCGCCACTGACCAGGAGCGTCCCGGGCAGGTCCAGGCGCGCGCCGGGCGCGGTCGACTCGCCGAGGCGCAGCGGCGCGAGGATCAGGAGCAGCACGCCGAGCGGCACGTTGACCCAGAAGATCCAGTGCCACGAGATGTGCTCGGTGAGGGTGCCGCCGATGAGCGGTCCCGTCGCGACCGCGAGGCCGTTGACAGCGCCCGTGATGCCGTACGCCATCCCGCGCCGCCCGGCCGGGACGGCCGCCGCGATGAGCGTGAGGATGAGCGGCATCATGACCGCCGCGCCGACGCCCTGCACCGCGCGCGCGGCGATGAGCTGGCCTATCGACTGCGCGAAGCCGGCGAGCCCCGAGGCGAGCGTGAAGAGCGCGACGCCCGCGGTGAACATCCGTCGCCGCCCGAAGCGGTCCCCGAGCGCGGCCCCGAAGAGCATGAGCACCGCGAAGGTCAGCGTGTAGGCGCTGACCGTCCACTCCAGGTCGCCCGCGCCGCCGCCGAGATCGGCGCGGATCGAGGGCAGCGCGTTGGTGACGACGAGGTTGTCGAGCGCGGCCATGAAGCCCGCGATCCCGGTGATGAGCAGCACCCAGAAAACGGGCCGTGCGCTCGGTGTGCGTGTCATGTCCTGTGTCCCCCTGACTTGGATTTTAGTTATCGATCACTAACTTCGCGGGCCATGCGAAAGCGCGAGGCAACCGCGCGAGGCGCACGAAAACCCGCTGCGCCCCCGGCGGCCCCTACTCCTGGAACTCCTTCGCCACGGGCACGTCCTCGTCCTGAAACCCGCACCAGACGTGGTGGCCGGGCGGGAAACCGAGCGAGACGAGGTTGTTGACCAGCATGCCCATCGCCAGGAACTCCGTGGCCTCTTCGGCGTTCCCGCCGAGGCGCAGCAGCAGGAAGTCCCACAACTCGACCCAGTTCCGCCGCAGTTCACCGGCGAACTCCTCGTCGCCCGCGCTGCGGGCGGCGGCGGCCTGCCCGTAGATCCGCAGGAACATCAACGGGAACTCGGGGCGCCGCTCGATGAGCCGCTTGTACGCCAAGCCCATGGCGCCCTCGACCCCCTCCTCCCCCGCGCCGTCGGCCGCCTCCTCGAAGACACGCACCGTCTCACGCAGCGAGTACGCGGCCGCGGCGAGGAAGAGTTCCCGCTTGTTCTTGAAGAGCCGGAACAGATACGGCTGCGAGACCCCGACGCGCTGAGCGATCGACTCGGTCGACGTCCCCTCGTACCCGCGCTCGGCGAACTCGACGACGGCGGCACGAATGGCGCTCACGCGCCGCTCCCCAGCACTCATCCTGACCACGAGAAGAAAGTTAGTACTCAATCACTAACCTGGCAAGCGCGAAGGCGGGGCAGGGCTCAGGAGAGCCCCGCCCACCCCCCTGGACTCACGCGAGCCGGACAACCGCCCGGCTCATGCCGAGCACCTTCTGCCCGCCGCTGGTGGCCACCAGGTCCACCCGCACCAGCCCGTCGTCCAGCTTCGCCGCGACCTTCCCGCTCACCTCGATGACGGCCCCCTCGTCGTCATCGGGCACCACGACCGGCTTCGTGAACCGCACCCCGTACTCGACGACGGCGCCCGGGTCGCCCGCCCAGTCCGTCACGACCCGGGCCGCCTCGGCCATCGTGAACATGCCGTGCGCGATGACGTCCGGCAGCCCCACGGACTTCGCGAAGCGCTCGTTCCAGTGAATGGGATTGAAGTCCCCCGAGGCACCCGCGTACGCGACGAGGGTGGCGCGGTTCACGGGGAAACTCGCCGGGGGAAGCTCGGTGCCGACCTCGACGTCCGCGTAGGCGACGGTGGCGCTCATCACTTCTCCCCTTCCCCGGCCGCGCGGGCCACGAGCTTCGTGACGGCCGTCACGACGAGTTCACCCTTGGCGTCGCGCACCTCGCCCCGGACGTCGATGATGTCGTTGCCGGCGAGCGACTTGATCGTGTCGATCGTCGATGTGACGCTCAGCACGTCCCCGGCCCGGACCGGGCGCACGTAGACGAACTTCTGGTCCCCGTGCACGACGCGGCTGTAGTCGAGCCCGAGCGCCGGGTCCTGGACGACCTGCGCGGCGGCACTGTACGTGACCGTGAAGACGAAGGTCGGCGGCGCGATCACGTCCTCGTGCCCGAGCTTGCGGGCGGCCTCGGGGTCGGTGTACGCGGGGTTCTCGTCGCCGATCGCGCGCGCGAACTCGCGGATCTTCTCCCGCCCCACCTCGTAGGAATCGACGGGCGGATAACTCCGCCCCACGAAGGACTGGTCGAGCGCCATGCGCCGTCCCACCTCCCGGTCTCGGCTGTACGTGCATACGTGTACGCGGCGGTACGTGGCGTATCGCGGCGCCCCAGCGTCTCACGAGCGGGACGGGGCGCCCGAGGAGAGCCCGCACCCGTGACCGCGGCCGGCCCCCGCTCGGAAGCGGCCCCCACAAACGCCGAAAGGCCGCCCCCCGAAGGGAACGGCCTCGCGAACGAGCCTGGGACGAGAGGTCCGTGACCGGAAGGTCAGCGGGTCTCGCGGTGCGCCGTGTGCTTGTTGCAGCGCGGGCAGTGCTTCTTGAGTTCAAGACGATCCGGGTCGTTGCGCCGGTTCTTCTTGGTGATGTAGTTCCGCTCCTTGCACTCCACGCAGGCCAGCGTGATCTTCGGGCGGACGTCGGTGGCAGCCACGTGAGTGCTCCTTGACGAACGGATAGAAAACGATTAACGCAGGAAAGAGTAGCCGACCGAAGGACCGACCCCACAATCGGCTACTGTCAGTAGCGGTGACCGGACTTGAACCGGTGACACAGCGATTATGAGCCGCTTGCTCTACCGACTGAGCTACACCGCCTCGATGCGAGTGCGACCCCCGCCCCGTCAAGGACGAGGGACACTTTCACACCAGAGCCCCAAAACGGAATCGAACCGTTGACCTTCTCCTTACCATGGAGACGCTCTGCCGACTGAGCTATTGGGGCGAGCGAGGAAGACATTACACGCTCGCGGGCCGTTCCCCCAAATCCTTATCGCGGCAGGTCGCGGTGGTGCGCGCCCGCGCTCCCCCACCCCGCGCGCCGCCCCCCGTACGCCTGTGACCTGCGCGAGCACCCGTGCGCCCCGCGCCGGACGGACGCGCGGCAACGGGACATTCCGCCGGTACGACTATTGCGCTCCTGCTCGTCGTCGCGAGGAGGGAGCCCTAGGCTCGTGCCCACTCTGGGTGATCACGGGGTGATCACATTCCGCGAGTACCCGACCCACGGGAGCGAGTACCCGACCACGGGAGCACGATGCCCGACAGCCCTCCGCCCTCATCCCGCCTCCCCGGCGGCAGCGGCGGCCCCGGCGCCGGCCTGCTGCTCAGCGGTGCACGGCTGAGCGACGGGCGCACCGTGGACGTCCGCCTCGCCCGCGGCCGTATCGAGGCCGTGGGCACCGTCGGCAGCCTGGCCGCGGGCGGAGCGCACACCGTCGACCTCGGCGGCTGGCTCCTGCTCCCCGCCCCCGCCGAACCGCACGCGCACGCCGACACCGCGCTCACCGCCCTCACGCCGGGCCCGCCCGACGACAGCCCCCGCGCGGTGCGCGCCCGCGCCACCGAGGCGGCCCTCCTCCAGCTCGGCCACGGCGCCACGGCCCAGCGCGCCCACGTCCGGGTCGGCGACGTCCAGGGCCTCACCGCGCTCGAAGCGGTCCTCCAGGCCCGTACGTCCCTGCACGGCCTCACCGAGCTGTCCGCCGTCGCCGTGCCCCGGCTGCTCACCGGGGTCGCGGGCGCGGAAGGGCGGGCGCAGCTGCGCGACGCGGTGAAGATGGGCGCGGCCGTCGTGGGCGGCTGCCCCGACCTCGACCCCGACCCGACGGGCTACACCGAGACGCTGCTCGCCGTCGCCGCCGAGCACGGCTGCCCCGTCGACCTGCACACCGCCGCCGAGGACCCCGTGCGCCTCGCGCGGCTCGCCGCGATGGCGGGCGGCCTGCGTCCCGGGGTGACGCTCGGGCCCTGCGGCGGCCTCGCGCGGCTGCCCGACACGGTCGCGGGGCGCGCGGCCGAGTCGCTCGCGGCGGCCGGCATCGCCGTCGTCGCCCTCCCGCAGGGCGACTGCCGCGGCACCGAGCGACGCGGGGCGACGAGCGCTCCCGTACGGCTCCTGCGCGCGGCCGGGGTCGCGGTCGCGGCCGGCAGCGGGGCGCTGCGCGACCAGGCGAACCCGGTGGGCCGCGGCGACCCGCTGGAGGCCGCCTACCTCCTGGCCTCGCAGCACGGACTGCGCCCGGACGAGGCGTACGCGGCGGTCTCCGCGACGGCCCGCGCGCTGCTCGGCCTGCCGGAGGTACGGGTCGAGGCGGGCTTCCCCGCCGAGCTGCTCGCGGTGCGCGGCGACCAGCTCGCGGGCGCCCTCTCGCTCGCGTACGGGCGGCTCGTCGTGCACGGGGGGCGGGTGGTGGCGCGGACGAGCGCGGTACGGGAGTACTGCGACTCCGCCGCGGGCCTCGACCTGCCCCGCCAGAGCAGGGCCCCGCGCCGTACGCCCTGACCCTCCTGAGCGGCGCCCGGCCCCGTACGGGCGTACCGTCGGACCCATGCGCATGGTGATCGCAGGAGGACACGGTCAGATCGCGTTGCGGCTGGAGCGACTGCTCGCCGGGCGCGGTGACGAGGCGGTCGGCCTGATCCGGAACCCGGAACAGGCGGGCGACCTGGAACTCGCGGGCGCCCAGGCGGTGGTGTGCGACCTGGAGGCGGCGACGGTCGACGAGGTGGCGCACGCGCTCGAAGGCGCGGACGTGGTGGTGTTCGCGGCCGGGGCGGGCCCCGACAGCGGGCGGGACCGCAAGGACACGATGGACCGCGACGGGGCCGTGCTCCTCGCGGACGCGGCCGAACGCGCGGGCGTGCGGCGCTTCCTGATGGTCTCCGCGATGGGCGCGGACGCGGCGCACGAGGGGGACGAGGTCTTCGACGTGTACCTGCGCGCGAAGGGCGCGGCGGACGACGCGATCCGCGCGCACACGGGCCTGGACTGGACGATCCTGCGCCCGGGCCGCCTCACGGACGCCCCCGGCACGGGCGAGGTCGCCCTCTCCACGAGCACGGGGTACGGGGAGGTCCCGCGCGACGACGTGGCAGCCGTCCTCCACGCCCTGGCCGACTCCCCCGCCTCAGCGGGCCTGACCCTGGAACTCATCACGGGCCCTACCCCGGTCGACACGGCGGTCCGCCTGGCCAAGACCCCCTGACGGGCCCTCACCAGAGCGACATCTGCCCCGGGAAGTCGGGCACGACGAACCCGTCGAGGGCGTCCTGCCCGGCCGAGGCCCCGACATACCGCCGCGACCCCCGGCACGACTCCAGCCCCCCGAGGGCCCGCGTCCCCGGCGCATCATGCCGGGCCACCCGCCCACCCACGACAGCGATCTCACGACGACACTCGGGACACGCACGACGCTCAGCCATGGGGTCAAGTGTGGGGGGCGGGACCGGCAGGGGGGCCGCGTGAACGGTGAGGGTGTCGCGAGCAAGGGGCCTCACCCGCTCGTAGCCCGCCTGTACTCGCGTTGGTATAGATCTCCTGTGCATCTCTACAAGGGAACCGTGCGCGACGCGGTGGACCGCATGTCTGATCCGGCCTTCTTTCCTCACATCGAGGGATATTTCCAGGAGATGTTCGGGTTCTCCGCGGAAGAGAAAGAAGTGCGCAGCTGGCGGCAGAGCTGGCCCGCCCTGCTCACGACCCTGCAAGCGGCGGGCCTGGACGATCTCCACCTGGTGCTGGAATACGGCCTCATCACGACCCAGCACCGGGTGGACGCCATGCTCGTGGGCCGGAGGGGCAAGCAGACGCGTGTGGTGGTCATCGAGCTGAAGCAGTGGACACAGGCCCGGCTCAGCGATTCCCGCCGCGGGTTGGTCCGCGTCGGGGAGCGGGTGACGCTGCATCCCGCACACCAGGTGAAGACCTATACGCACTACATCACCCATTGGGTGAGCAGGAGGGAGTTCCCCCTGTCGGTCGCCGGTGTCGCGGTGCTCCACAACGCACCCGCCCCGTTGATCGCCCGTCTCCGGGCGAAGGCGAAGGAGGCGGGCGTGGATGGCGTTCCCCTCCTGGGGCGGGACGACCTGCTCTCCTCCCAGTCCGCCGGAGAGCTAGCTCAACGGCTGGGCTGTGCGGGCATGGAGGCCCTCGCACCCCCGGAATTCGACCGCTTCCTCGCTCTTGAACACCGCCCTTCCCCGGAACTGCTGAAGTCCGCCTCCACCATCATCGAGGGCAATTCCTCGCTCACCCTGACGCCGGAACAGGAGGAGGTACGGCAGGAGATTCTTGACACCGTCAGCATCCATCGCCGGGACGGCACGAAGGGCATCGTGGTGGTGACCGGCGGCGCGGGGAGCGGCAAGACCGTCGTCGCCCTCAAGCTCTTCGGCGAACTGGCACGACTGCCGGGCTGTGATCCCCGGCTGCTGTCCCCGTCAGGGACCGTCACCAGGCAGATGTTGAGAGCGGTCGGAAACCGCTTCAAGGGCCTGATCAGTACCTTCTCGACCAAGATCCCATTTGGAGTCCCCGAGTCGGGCGTGGTGGTGCTCGACGAGGCGCATCGCTCGCGTACCAACCCCGCCCCTCATACACGTTTCCCGATCGTGCTGGGACGCCTTCTCGACCGAGCGCGCACAACGGTGCTTTTCCTCGACGAGAAGCAAATCGTGCGTCCGGACGAAGGCGTCACTCTCCGCGAGCTGCACGCGCACGCACAAGCCGCCGGTTATTCCTTCTCCTGCTCCCGTCTCCCGACGCAACTGCGTTGCGGTGGCTCGACGGCTTACGACCGATGGGTCGAGGAGTTCCTGAGCCCAGAGGGCAAGGCTCCTCGCTGGTCGGGGAAGGACTATGACCTCGCGGTCGCGGCGGACCCGGAACAGTTCACCGACTGGGTGGCCACCCACACACGGGCGGGCGCCACTGCGCGCATCACCGCCGGATACTGCTGGGAGTGGAAATCTCCCCCTTCCCCACCGCTGGTCCCCGAGGTCGAGATCACTTGGAGGGGAGCGGACGGGTCCTCACGCCACTGGGCGTTCCCCTGGAATTGCCAGGCCGACGAGTCCGACTTCGACGAGGTTCCCGCCCGCACCTTCTGGTCGACCGACCGCGGCGGTCACAACCAGGTCGGCTGCGTCTACACCGCGCAGGGCATGGAATACCCGTACAGCGTCGTAATTCTGGGCGGTGACCTGCTTCGCCGCGGTGACCGCTGGGTCGGCAACCCCCGGGCCAGCCACGACAGGCACCTCAACCATCTCTCACCGGACGACTACCTCCAGTACGCCCTCAACACCTACCGCGTACTCGCCACGAGAGGGACCAAGGCAACGCGCTTCTACTCCACGGACGCCCTCACCCAGGAGTACCTTCAGGCCCTTCTCCCACCGCATACCAGCTGAACGAAGCACGGCGGCGTGTACCCCGTGGACGGTCCCCGGCCGCGCCCCGTCCGCAGGGGGGCGAAGCAGTCTGACACGAGGCCGCCATGACACCCCATCCGACCATGTCACACAACGACGAAGAGGCCCGGCAGCCAACCTCTCGGTTGACCACCGGGCCTCTCGCTCCGTGTGGCGGCGCCAGGATTCGAACCTGGGAAGGCTGAGCCGGCAGATTTACAGCGGGCTCCATCGGGTAGCTGTGACCTGCGGATCTCCCTGGGACTGCCGCTGCTGGGGGACACCTGGGGAAGAGGGAGTCGTTCCGACCTGTGTCCGGTAGGTGTAGGAGATCACGGTGAGGTCATCCTCTTCGATGCTCCAGGGGGAGGTGCAGTGGAGCGTCCCTCCCGAGGCGACCGGCTTCGCACCGGTACGGTCCAGGATGATGGAGTGGACCACGACGAGGGCGTTATCGGGGTAGTACTGGCGCTGCTTCTCGACCTCGGCACGGGTCAGGATTACGTCCATTCCTGCTGAGGCGGTCCCCTTGACCTCGGCCCTCACCTTCCGCCCGGCCCGTGTCAGCAAGAGGTCGTACGACTCACGGGCACCGACATCCTTGACGGTCCATCCCTGCGCCTGGAAGAACTCCGTTGCCATGTCTACGCTGTGGCGCTCGATCGCGTCTCGCTCCTCCGCGCTGAGCCGGTAGCCCTGCCCCGGTTTGAGCTGGCGAGACCCCTTGCGCGTCCGGCGGCCAGCGGCCTTCGCAGCGCTCTGTTCCGCCTCCAAGACTTCGGGGGCGGGGTCGCCGGGGATGTGTGCCGCCAGTCGCTCGGCTTCGTAGAGCCTCCGCAAGAGGCCGAGCATGTAGCGCAGATCCGCAAGGAGCACTTCTTGCCTCGGCAGCGTCTCCCGCGAGTACTCAAAGGCGACGACGGTCCCGGGCCCGTAGCCCCGCCCGAGAGTCGTGGTGGCTTCCAGCCGAAGGTCGCGCTTTAGATCGGAGCGCCTTGCCGCCTGCTCGGCGATGACGGGACGCGCCCAGCTAGCCCGCGCCCGGAGATCCTCCAGCTTGCGCTGCTTGAAGTCGCCGCCGGTCCATACCGTGGTCCCCTGCATGAGCGACAGGTAGACGCGCTCTCCCGTAGCGCCGAACAAGTAGACGACGTACCAACCGCTCGTGGCACTTGGCGACTGGTCCGACCCGTATACGCGAACCCAGGGGATCTCGGTCTTCAGCCCCGTCCCGTCCCTGCCCTCCACGCCGAGTTCATTCACTGCTACGCCGAGCGCATCAGCCAGCTCTGCCTTGTGCCCACGCAGGAAAGCTGGGAGCTCCTGACGGACGAAGACCCCCCGCTTCCTCATCTCGTCCGTGTTGACGGCAGTCCACGCGCCCTGCAGATCCAGCACCTTGCTCAAGAGTTCATTCACAAGGCGAATCTTAAGTAGCTGCACTGACAACGAGTCGGAGCGGCGTTCCGAAACGCTCTAAGCACGACACCGGGTTTGCTCCGAGCTGCGCAAACTCACGTAACGCCCAGAGGCCGTGTCGGCCTTGGCCGGCCGGGATCACGTAGCAAGGAGGCACGGAGCCTATAACCGTTCTACAGTGAGGTTCCGAGCCGCCAACGAGGGCAGTGCTTGTGGACCGCGACCTGACTTGGCAACACGAGCCAGAGGAGCTCTCGATCTTAGATGAGTGACGATAACAGCATGGCAAACGACAGCGAGGCAATGGAATGGCACTTGGGGCATATTGTTCGAAACGCAAAAAACAAAATCATCGAGTGGAACATCGGTGACGCCATAGACACGAAGAAAGTGGAGAAACACAGAGAGTGCGCCACTCTCCTGCGTGAGACTTTCCCCGACTCCCCTTACGCACACCTACGCGAAAAAGTGACACTCTTCAAAGAAACCGTCGCCAACCTATGGAACCCAAAAGCAGACAGCGCAGAGATAAAGCAGATAGTTGATTCCCTGCCCCTAATGCTGGATGGCACACTATCCGCACTCCGCGCCTACGACGATCGAACCTCTCACGCCCTTTCCAGGCGGTTCGGAAAAAACTCGCACGAGGTCCTGAACTTCAAGGAATCACTTTCCTCTGAATACGATAATGAATTCGCATATCGATTCATGTACAAGCTAAGGAATTACAGTCAGCACTGCGGAGTACCTGAACTTTCCGGAGGCGTTCGAGGCTACCTCTCCGAGGGCGGAGAAATCCACAAAGACGTCTCGATCACATTTGACAGCCTGAAACTGGTTGACCGTTACGATGGATGGGGAAAGAAGGTGCGCCAAGAACTGCTAGAAATTGATGGAGAATTCGACGCAATCGAGACCGTGAATCGCATGATGCTGTCGTGCAGTAGAACTTACGGAAAGTTGCTAATTGCGCGTAACCACGAACTCGCAGACGCCGCCGAGTACATTCTTTCGCTGGACGCGAGCCCAGAAGGCACCGAGTACGTACCAGCCCTTTTTGGCCTCAGGCCCACAGAGTGGCTGAACGAAGATGCTGAATCCGAAAAAAACTGGTCTCTTGCTTTCGTTCGGGTTGATCTAGCGCTACTCCTAGACATCGCCCTCAAGGACGCCTCAACGGTTTTGAACTATCCGCGCATTAGCGGACAGCCACCAGTCCTGCCGAACGACGGGTAGTTATGGCCTCGGCGCTACAGACCACTCACATTGGAGGGACCCCACCTTTCTGACCGTCGAAGGACATGAGACGACGCGTATATCCAGCCCGACACAGGCGGCTATAGGCTGATTGAACCGACAGCGGTGCATACTGGTGAACTGAGAATCCAAACTTGGGGTAATGCAGCACACGCTGATGCGCCCCTACGAGCATGTCAAGCACGAATCGCGGATCACCGATCCTGCCCGCATATTCTCGGAGTTCTTCCGATGTCGATTTGACAGTCCAGTCCACCTCGGGCCACACCTGTCTGACCGTTGCATATGCCCGACGCTCTTCGTACGGCTTACAGACGAGTAGCGCAGAGCGGACCTCGACGCCTCGGCTTTCGAGGAGCTCCCGGGACAGCGTGATGTTCTCGCCCGTGTTCCGAGCCTTCGGCTCCACGAGGATGGCAGACTCCGGGACGCCGAGAGCGAGTGCTCGTTCGCGGTAGTGCTCTGCCTCGCCCCGGGGCATTCGCTCGCGTGTCGTCGGGCTGTTGCCGCCCGTGAAGACGAGCAGGGGCGCCATGCCTTTGAGGTACAGGTCTGCGGCTACATCGGCAACGCCGAGGTCGTGGCTGCCGAGCGCGATGGCCACCGATGACGGCTTAAGGCGGTGCCCCATGTGCTGGTAGTCCCAGAGCAGTTCGGCGTCCGCCCAATTCTCAGCCGTGATCATGACTGCCCCTCCGCCGTCGAGTCGGGCACCTTGAAGTCGTACGACCATGCGAAGCGCGAGGCCGCGTGCACGCCGAGGGCGAACTCGACCACCGTGCCGTCCTCCGTGAAGGTCGTGCGGTGCAGCTCCACGACCCATTCGCCGGGAGGGAGTTGAAGCTGCGCCGCTTCCTCTGCGGACGGTGGCCGGGCGGACAGCTCCTCTCGCATGTGGTCGATCTCGTAGCCGGCGTCGTAGAGCACGCGATAGCCGCCGCCTCGTCCGGCGGGTCCGGGCTGCGGGTCCACCAGGCGCGTGCCCTCGACGTGCTCCGGGCGGTAGTAGCTGGTCAGGGTGTGCGTCGGGCGGTCCCCCTCCTTGACGAGGCGGGCACGCGCGTACACCTCCGTGCCCTCGGGAACACCGAGGCCGGCGGCCACGAGCGCGTTCGCGGGCGCCTTGCTCACCGTCTGCGTCTGCTCGTTGCGCTGGTATGAGCGCCCGGACGCCACCCGGTCCGCGATGAACGCCACCTCGTCCCCGTCGCGCCACTTCGCCTTGTCGTACCGCGAGATGCCCAGCCGCTTCAACGGCCGCTGCTCGCGCACGACCGTGCCGTGCCCCCGCGAGGACGTCACGAGCCCTTCGCTCTCCAGCGCCTTGTAGGCCGCGTGGACGGTGGACTTGGAGCCCTCGCCGGCCTCCACCAGCTCTCGGATGTGCGGCAGCCGTTCACCCGCCCTCAGCTCCCCGCTGCGGATCTGCGCGGCCAGTCGGTCTGCCAGCTCTCGCCACTTCGGCGCCATAGAAGAACCCCTTTCACCTGCGGCAAGTGAAACACAGTCCCAGGACTGTTGACAGTCTCGGGACTGTGAGCCATTCTACTTTCACGGCGAGCGCAGTCCTAGGACTACGGAAGCTGAGGTGCTGTCGTCACGCCGCTTCGCTAGGGGTGCGACGACAACAGCCAGAGCAGAGGGCGGGGACGCTGCAATCCCGCTAAAGGCCAGGTGGAACAGGGTTTCGGCCCGTACTGGCGAGGTGGCCCGGTGACCGCGAGCAACGGCCGGAGAGTGCGGACCCTGCGTCCGCCTTGCAGTGCTCAACACCTGTCCGCACCTCCGAAGGAGCCCGATGCACCCACCACGTCGATTGCCCCCGGCGCCGCTCGTACTGGACCCGTACGAGCGGTAACGCCCTTCGCGTCATCCCGCCGCACACACAGCCTTCCGGTCGCGGCGGCCGGCTGCCTCTCCTCCTCGTCCCGCGTCTACGGCAGTACGAGGAGGAGCGCGGGGAGCCGGAGTTCCGACCCCCAACGGCGCGAGCCCCCGGTGTCCTACCACCGGGGGCTCTGTTCGGGCCGTTGCCATCTTCCAGGGAGACCACGACCCATGAGCATCATCGTCACTGTTCAGGACGCCGTTACGGCGTTCGCTGACTGGCTGGAGCCGACCGCCGCCGAGCTGGCGGCGGTCGAGGAGGAGCTGCCCGCGATCCTCGCGGAGGTGGACCTTCTCGACGCCCAGATCCTCACCCTCGACCGCATCCCCTCCGAGCTGGACACCGCCCGTCTTCGCAGGGCCAGCCGCCGGGTCCTGCGGGAGCGGGCCGCGCTCGCCAACGCCACCGTGCGCGACTTCCCGGCGGGAGGTGCGGCATGAGTACCCCCGACGTCGCACCGGGCGCCCGCCTCGCGGCGGCTCACGCCGAGGTCAAAGCCGAGATCGCCCGGACTGACACGAAGACCGGGCTCCTGCTCGCCTTCGTCGGCGCGGTCCTCGCCGGTTCGTGGACCGTCGCGAAGGACATCGAGAGCGGCCTTCCCGCCGTTCTGGCCGGCGGCGCGGGTACCGCATTGCTCCTCGCGGCCGCCGGCCTGCTCCTGCGCTCCGTCCGCCCCCGCCTCGGCGGAAGCCACGGATTCCCGTTGTGGGCGACGCTGAGCGCCGAGGAGATCACCACCGCCGTGGTTGGGGACCTGGCCGCCGACGTGGCAGGGCTGTCCCGGCTCGCGGTCGCAAAGTACACGGACCTGCGCCGCGCCGTGGACCTGACCGCCGCCGGTTGCGCGCTGCTCGTCCTCGCGGGGCTCCTCGTCGTGATCGGGGGTGCGTCGTGAGCGAGACCCTGACCGCTCTTGCCACGGCGGCTCCGCTCGTCGCCGGGTGGGCCACCCATGCGCTCACCCTGCGGCGGGGGCTGACCCGGGCCCGCCGCGACCCGCTCACCGGCTTGTGGACCCGGGACGCGTTCACCCGCAAGGCCCGGCGCCTGCTGCGTGATGAGCGTGCGGTGGTGGTGCTGGCGGACGTGGACCGCTTCAAGCAGGTCAACGACCGCTACGGCCACGCCGCCGGTGACGCGGTCCTCGCGTCGGTTGCCCGCCGTCTCGCCCACGCCACCGGCCGGGCCGGGGTGTGCGGGCGCCTCGGCGGGGATGAGTTCGCCGCCGTCCTGATCGATGCGGACGGCACCGCGCCCGACCTCCTCGCCCTCCTTCACGGTGTCCTCGCCCGCCCCGCCGAGGGACAGCCGGCCGAGGTCGCCACGACCGTTTCCCTGGGGTGGGTGCGGGCCGCCGACCACCCCGGCGGCGACCTGTCCGCGCTGCTGGCGCGGGCGGACGCGGCGATGTACGAGGCCAAGCGGGCGCACCGGCCGGTGAAGGCCCCGTTCGCCAGCCGCCTTCTCGGATTGGTCACGGCGCGTCGCTCGGGCCGCCGCGACGTCGTGCGGGAGGTGGCGTGATGAGGGCCAAGACCGTGCTTCCCGCCGTCGCCATGACGGCGGTGTCGATGGTCCTCACGCTGGCGGTGGTGGTGATGTGGCTGGGGCGGGCGATGCCGTGGCCGGTCGCGCTCGTCGTCGGGCTCGGGATCGACGGCGGATGGCTCGCCACCCTCTCCTACGAACGCCGCCTGGCCGCGCAGGGCGACCACAGCCGCCCCGTCACCGCCGTGGGATGGTCCTTCGGCCTCATCGCCGCCGGCGTCCTCATCACCCACGCCCTCACCGCCGAAGCCTCCAAGGGCGCCTGGCTCGCCGTCGCCTGGCTCCCCCTCGCAGCGAAGGCCCTGTGGCTGGTGCACGGGCTGTGGGAGCGGACCGCGCTCACCCCGGCGGCCCTCGGCGCGATCCGGGGAATCCAGCAGGAGGCCCGCGACGAAGCCGCCGTCTCCCGCGCCCGCCTGCGCGCCGACGCGGGCACGGAGGAGACACGGTTGACGGCCGTGACGGAGGCCGGGGCGCGCGTCGCACGCGTCCAGGCCCGCACCGCCCAGACGCTCTCCGAGGCGTGGGCGACGCTGGAGAACGCCCGCACGGGTGAGGAGACGGGACCGGCTCTGACCAGCGTGACGAGCCGCGTCACACCCTCCGGCACACCCCGCTGGGAACTCCCCGTCTGGGGCCCCAGCGTCCCCGTCGCGGAGCTGGAACCCACTCCCCTCACCGACACCGAGCTGGACGCGCTGGTTGCCGAGATCCGCGTCAGCCGTGTCCCCGCGCTGTCGTACCGGGAGATGGCGTCACGCTTCCGTAGCGCCGGTCACAGCGCCTCCGAAGTCCGCCTGCGCGGCGCCTGGAAACGCGTCCTCGCCACCGAGACCGGGGCCGCCTCGTGAGCGCCGTTCCGGTCTACCGGTGGAAGCTCGCCCCCGACGGACTCGCCACCCGCCGCCAGCTCCGCGCCCTCGGCCTGCGCCCCGGCGGACAACCCGTCGCCGCACAGCTCGAACGCCCGCGCCGCCGCCGGGGCCCGCTCGTCGCCCACCTCTACCGCCTCGACCTCGCCAGGCCCGTACGCCCCATGACCCCCGCGCGCCGGGTGGCGCTGGACCGGGCCATGACGGCGCGGCGTACGTGCCCCGTCTGCGGACGCGACGCGGGCTACGTCCTCCCCGTCCACCTCGGCGCGTGCGTCCCCTGCGCCGACTCCGACCGCTACGACTCCTTGAGGAGTGTCTGACATGCGCAACGCCGAGATCCGCCGCCTCGACCGGGAGATCGAGAGGGCGACGAAGAAGCTGGAGGCCGTGCGACGCGGTGAGTGGTGGCCGCTCAACGGCAAGGAGCGCCGGGCGATGACCCGTGCGGCGGTCGGTGGCGCCTACCAGGTCGCCCGGGGCCGCAGCCCGCAGCGGGCTGACGCCCGGCTGGACTCCACGGGCAGCGCGGCCGAGATCAGGCTGAACGCGGAGCTGAACGCGCTGCACGGCGAGCGGCAGCGCCTGGTCACCGAGGCGGCCCGCGAGAAGGCCAAGAAGAAGGCGTCCGGCTGGTTCTGACCGGCCTTCGCGCCGGGGTGGCCGGGACTTTCCACGGACACGGCCACCCCGACGCTCCACCCCTCCCGCCCCTCGTCGGGGCAGTCAGGAGCACCCCCAGCATGACCGAGAACGTCGTCTCCCTCCACAAGACCACCAGTTCGCCCGCCACCGACCCGGCGCCCACCGTCCTCACCGTCGTGCCGGACGTGCCGGACGTGCCGGACACGGCGCCCACGGGGCCCGTGCCGCTGTGGGTCCGCTCCGGGCGCGCCGTACGGTCCGGGCTCACGCACGAGTCCACGCGGGCCAGCGTCCGGGCTGCGGCCCGCCACGGCCTCTACACCCTCAACGGCGGGCGGATCGTGGCGCGCCGGGCCTGGGACGGCCGTACCGGGGCCCGCTACGAGCGGATGATCCGCGCCGCCGAAGCCGCGGGGAACCTGGAAGCCGCCGAGGAGTGGGAGGAGCGGTTGCAGCGCTTCCGCGCCGCCCGCCACCACCGCCGCATGGACCTCCTGCACTCCCCCGTGGACGCCGCGAAGGGCGTCGCGGTCGGCGCGGGCATGAGCGTCGGTGTCCTCGTCGCCCTCGGCGTCGTCATGGCCGTGAATACGGGCCGCCCCGGTGACGTCATCACCCCGTTGTCCGCCACGATCGACTTCCTCGCCCTGCTCATCCGCATCGTGCGCGTCGTCTGGGGCCCCGCGCTGGCCCTCGGCCCGTTCCTCGCGCTGCTGGCCCTGTGGTCGGTCGGGCGCAAGCAGCACGCCGCCCCCGCCTGGGCCCTGCCCGCGAAGGTCCGCGACAGCGCGGGCGAGCCCATCACCCCGTCCATCGTCGTCAAGGCCCTGCGCGACCTCGGCGTGCCCGCGCTCGGCCGGGCCATCAAGGAGATGGGCGACGCCGGCGCCTCGATGCTCGGCCCCATCCGCATCGCCGGATGCGGTGTCGAAGTGGACGTGACGCTGCCGTCCGGGGTGTCCACGAACGAGGTGCAGGGCAAGCGCCGCAAGCTCGCCGAGAACCTGACCCGTCACGAGCACGAGGTGTTCATCACGATCCCCGAGGCAGCCCGCACGGTCCGCCTGTGGATCGCGGACTCCGGCGCCCTTGACGAGCCCATCGGTCCTTCCCCGCTGGTCACCGACGACACGATGACCGCCGACTACGCCAAGGGGAAGGCCCCGTGGGGCCAGGACCTGCGGGGCGACGCCGCCGCCCTCAGCCTCTACCAGCGCCACCTGCTCATCACCGGCCTGTCCAACCAGGGCAAGACCGTGGCCCTGCGCTCGCTGGCCCTGTGGCTGGCGCTCGACAAGTCGGTGCGGTTCCTCATGGGTGACCTCAAGGGCGTGGGCGACTGGGCCATGTTCGACGGCCTCGCCTCCACCCTCATCCAGGGCCCGACCGACGAACACGTCATCCAGGTCACCGAGATGGTCGAAGGCGCGGTGGACGAGATGAACCGCCGCATCCAGGCCCCGCCCGGCACCACCTTCCCCCCGCTCATCGTCCTGGTGGACGAAGCGCAGGTGGCGTTCATGTGCCCGGCCAAGGACGAGGAGAAGCGCCCCTACGGCGGGTCCAAGGCCAACTCCCGCTACTTCATGGCCGTCCGAAAGATCCACAACCAGGGGCGGGCGGTCAACGTCCTGATGTGGCAGGGCACCCAGGACCCCACCAACGAGAACCTGCCCAAGCTGGTGCGCGAGGGCGCCCACACCCGCGCCTCGCTCGCGCTCGGCACCGAGTCACAGGCGCGCATGGCGCTGGGCGACAAGGCCGTTGACGGCGGGGCCGCGCCGAACCTGCTACGCCCGGGCCTGGACCGGGGCACACTCGTCGTCGCCTCGGACGGCATCACCATCCCCGCCGGACAGTCCTCCATCACGGTGCGCACCCACTACATCCCCGACGACGACGCCCGCGCCATCACCGACCGCGCCAAGGCCCTGCGCGACGGGATCACCACCCTCCTGCACGCCGTCGAGCACGACGCCGAACACGATCCGCTCGCGGACGTCGCGGCCGTCATCGGGGACGCCGCCCGCGTACGGACGAAGGACGTCCTGGCCCGGTTGTCCACGCGCAACCCGGACGCCTACGGCGGCTGGTCGTTCATCGACCTCAAGCGCGTGTTGGACGAGGCCGGCGCCGAGCCGTACAAGTCCGACGGGGTCATGGTCGTCGCCCGCGACCGGGTGGCCCGCGCCCTCGCCCACCGCGACGCCGACGGTTCCGCTTCCGCCGCGAGCTGACAGGGAGCCGTTGCCTCACGGGGCAGAGAGGCAGGGAGAACTCCCTACCCGCCTCCCTGCCCTGCCTCCCTCCGCCTGACCTGCACGAATGATCGTTCAGGGAGGCAGGGAGGCCCGCAGGTCAGGCCCCCTTCAACCCCCTCCACACGGCACTCCGAAGGGGGTGCCCAAGCCTCCCTGAGCCAGCACCGGAAGGGATTCCGCATGTACCCCGACCACCCCACCCACCGGACCCCCGTACCGGCCGCAGAAGTCCACCGGCCGGTGCCCATCGTCCCCGCCCCGACGCCCCTCCCGGTCAACGCGCCGAGCACCACACCGGAGCTTGCGACCATCGTCCTGCCGGACGGCCGCACCATCACGGGCTACACCATCGCGTCCGCCCAGCCCGCCCCGGTGGCCGCGAAGCCGCCCGTCTCCCGGGTGGCGGTGAACATCGCGCTCGGCGGGGTCGGCTTCCTCGCGGTCAGCGGTGGACTGCTCATTCTCACGTCGTTCATCGCGGCGCTCACCGCCTTCGTCTCCCAGCTCGTCATCCTCGCCGCCGTCATCTTCGGCGGCTGGATCGCCGTACAGGTCCTCGGCCACCGCGAGCGGGGCGCCGGGACCACGGTCAACATCCGCAAGGCCACCTTCAAGCGCAACCACTTCCACGGCTGAGGAGCCCCGTGTTCGAGATCCGGATCATCTGCGACCCCGCCGAGAGCGAACGCGTCGTGCGCGAGCTGGGCACCTGCTTCCGCACCGGCCCCGCGCGGCAGTACCCGGCCCGCGACGGCCGCGCCCGCCTCTACGTGAGCGCCGAGCACCGGCCCATCGGGCGGCCGACCCCGGAGGAGGCGTACGAGGGTGCCCCCGCCATCCTCGACGCACTCGCCGCCGTGACCGCCACGGCCGCCGACGCGAAGTGCTTCACCGCCCTCGACCGGGACTACTACCTCCGCAAGGCGGCCGTCCTCAACCGCATCGCGCTCGCCTCCGGCGCGGACCCGCGCGACGCGCAGGCCGCCGAGGACGCCGCCGCCCACCTCGCGGACATGGACAACGCCCCGCCCGTCGCTGGCCACGACCCGCGCGGCTACGTGCGCCAGCAGTACGCCCAGTGGGCGAGCACCTGCAAGGCCGCGTAACCACCCACACAAGCGAGGGCGGCCCCCTTCTCGCCAAAGTCCGGGGCCGCCCTCGTCCAACCCGACCGTGAACGGACCTGTTGGAGGTTCCAGAATGCCCGACCTGATCCCCTTCCCGCGAGAGGGTGTACGGCGTCCGCGTCTGCTCGATCTGTTCTGCTGCGCCGGCGGGGCCGCCACCGGCTACGCCCGTGCCGGATTTGACGTGACCGGGGTGGACGTCGCCGACCGCCCCAACTACCCGTACACCTGGCACCGCGCCGACGCGCTCGCCTTCCTCACCCGCCTGCTCGACAGCGGGGAGATCGCCGGATTCGACGCGGTGCACGCCTCCCCGCCCTGCCAGGCCGGGTGCGCGCTCACCGTGGGCACCAACACCTCCCGGGGTTGGGGACGCCCGCATGTCCAGCTCATCCCCGAACTGCGGGTCCTGCTGGACCGCACGGGCCTGCCATGGGTGCTGGAACAGCCCACCGGCAAGGCCCCCGTCCGCGCCGACGTGCGCCTGTGCGGGGAGATGTTCGGCCTCGGCGTGATCCGCCACCGCGTTTTCGAACTGGGCGGGTGGAGTGCCCCGCAGCCCACCCACCCTCGGCACCGGGGGCCGGTGCGGGGGTGGCGGCACGGCGTCTACCGCGACGGCCCCTACGGCAACGGCGGCGGCAAGGCCACCGTCCCCGAGATGCAGCACGCCATGGGCATCACCTGGACCGACGAACGCGAGGAACTGACCGAAGCCATCCCGCCCGCCTACACCCACTGGATCGGCACGCACCTCCTCACCGCACTCACCGGGGCGGAGGTGGCCGCGTGAACACCGCCGCCCTCGCCCTGCGGCTCGCGTCCGGCGGTCTGCCCGTCCTGCCCCTGCGGGCCGGGAAGGTCCCGTTTGGCAACTGCCCGGCCTGCGCCCGCAACCAGTGCGGCGGCCGGCCGAACATGAAGACCCCGGGCCGGTGCGCGTGCCCGCTGCCGTGCCACGGCTGGGCCGCCGCCACCACCGACACCCACCGCCACGCCACCGCGTGGGCCCCGTACTGGGAGCGGGCCGCCGCCGTCGCCTACCACCCCGGCGGCGCGGGCCTCACCGTCGTGGACCTCGACAACGACGCGGCCATCACGTGGGCCCGCGCCACACTCCCGCCCACCCGCACCGTCCCCACCACCCGGGGCGAGCACTGGATCTACCGGGGCACGATGCAGTCCGCGAACGCCGTGCGGCCCGGCGTGGACGTCAAGTCCCGCATGGCATACGCCCGCTGGCTCGGCCCCGGAGAAGGTGCCATGGCGGCGCTGCCCGCCGAGGTCCGCGCGCTCATCGTGAAGGCGCCCGCCCCGGCCCGTCCCGCCCCGTCCGGCCTCACCGCCTCCACCATGACGGGCGAGTGCTCGCACCGCACTCCCGCCTACCTCGAACGCGGCCTCGCGATGGCGGAGGAGCGCATCACCGCTGCCGACAGCGCCGTGCACGCCACCGTGTACCGGGTGTTCCTCGCCGTGCTCAGCACGCACGGCCGGTGCGGCTGCCTCACCGACACCCACGTCAACCGGCTGTTCGCCGCCGCGCAGGCCAAGGGCGAGACCCTGCGGCACTGCTCCGACGCGTGGGCCAACGCCCTTACGCGGCTGGGGGTGTGAGGCGTGTCCGAGGAGGAGAAGACCCCGGCGCGCGAGGTCATCACCGACTACGCGCAATCCCACTTCCGTTACTTCCGCACCGCCGACGGCACCGTCTACGCCCAGCGCAACGGCCACCCCGTGGCCCGCCCGATCCGCTCCCAGGGCACCACCGGCAGCCACCGGCAGGAACTCATGGTGGGCCTCTTCCGCGACGGACTCGGCGTCTTCAACGGCACGGCCATGAAGGAGGCCCTCGACCTGATCGAAGCGCTCGCGCTCACCGAGGCTGTGCAGCCGGTGCACATCCGCGTCGCCCCCGGCCTCGACGGGGCGACCTGGCTCGACCTCGGCCGCGACGACGGCCAGTCCGTCCGCATCCACCCCACCGGTTGGGAGATCTCCGTCCCCGACCCGCGCGAGGTGTGCTGGCGCCGGACCCAGCTCACCGGGGAACTCCCGCTCCCGGACAAGGACACCAACGAGCAGGGCATCGACCACCTCTTGCGGCTGTGCAACTTCGCCACCGCCGAGACGGAGTGCCTGGCCGTCGCCTGGCTCATCGGCTGCCTCGCGCCCTCTGTGCCCGTCCCCGCGCCGTTCCTCACGGGACCGCAGGGCGCCGGCAAGTCCACGGGCGGACGGATGCTCGTACGCATCCTGGAGGGCATGAGCGGCGACCTGCGCCGCGCCCCCAAGGACGAGGAGAACCTGATCGCCGCCGTCTCGGCGGGGTGGGTCACCGCGCTGGACAACCTGTCCCACATGACGCCGGACCTGTCCGACGCCATGTGCTGCATCGTCACCGGCGCCGAGAACGTCAAGCGCGCCCTGTTCACGGACGGGGACGTCTTCCGCGCCCGCTACCGCCGCCCCCTCCTCCTCACCGGCATAGACGTCGGCGTCATCCGCCCCGACCTCGCGGAACGCCTCCTCCCCCTCCGCCTCGAACGGCCGCGCGTCCGTCGCACCGAGGCGGAGCTGTGGACGGAGTACGAGCGGGTGCTGCCTGCCATCCTCGGCTCGCTCCTCGACCTCACCGTCAAGGTCCGCGCCGTACGCGCGCAGACGCCGACCGACCTGCGTATGGCCGACTTCGCCCACCTGTGCGCACAGCTCGACACCGCGACCGGACTCGGCGCGCTGCCCGCCTACCGGGCAAGCCTGGACGACCTCAACGACGACGTGATCGAAGGGGACTTGCTCGCACAGACCGTCCTCAAGCACGCCGAGAGCATCCCCCCGGGCACCGAACAGCGGATGACGTCCACCGAGTGGCTGCACCTCCTCAGCCGCCTCTACAGCGGCGAGGAGCTGCGCCCCCTTCCAAAGGGCTGGCCGACGACCGGCAAAGTCCTCTCAGACCGCCTCAAGCGCCTGCAACCGACCCTCGCCGCCCGGGGTGTTCTCATCGACTCGGGCCGGACCAGCGAGGGCCGCTACCTCGAAATGGCCCGGCGGTCCGCCACCACCCCGCACGAGCAGAACCCGGCGTTCTGACCCTCGCCACCGAACAAGCAAGAAGAGCACCAGGGGGGCAACGCGCCCGCGTGCTCTTCTTGCTGTTCGGCGGAACGCCGCCCCAAGGATGCGCCGCGAAGCGGCCCCCTACTTCTCTCCCCACGCGAGCGTGCGACGCCTACAGACACCCCCTGCTTTGTCCTAAGAGGGGAAACGCTGCGTCATCTGCGTCACGCGCACCCGCAAACCGGCTCCGACCTGCGGTTCGGACCATGACGCAGACGGCACCCCCTGCGTCATCCTGCGTCATCTGCGTCATGGAGATGACGCACACCATGACGCGGCGATGACGCACGCCTCACCCCTGCGTCACACGAAAGCGCAGGTCAGCGACCCGCATGACGCTGATGACGCACATGACGCAGAAATCCCCACCTAGGACAGCCCCGCACGCCCGGCACCCACCCCGCCCACCCCGGACAGGAGCCCGCGCCCATGCCCCGCCCGCAGATGCTCAAGCTCCCCGAACTCCTCACCGAGATCAACCTCAGTCGCGCCGCCTTCTACCGCCTCCGCGCCAAGGGCCAGGCCCCGCGCCTCGTCAAGCTCCCCAACGGCCAGCTCCGCTGCCGCCGCGCGGACCTCGACGCCTGGCTCAACGCCGGCGAGGAGCAGCAGCACGCCGCCTGACCTCACCCGCCCACAACCCCGAGGGCCCCGCCGGTTCGAACCGGCGGGGCCCTCGTCATGGAGCACCATGCAGACGTACGACGTGCGCTTCTACAGCATCGAAGTGCGCAAGGACCGTCCCAAGCCGTACCGCGCGCGCTGGCGGGTCGGGAGCCGGAAGCACGGCAAGAGCTACACGCTCAAGGTGCAGGCCGAGGGCCGCATCTCGGAACTGAGGGAGGCGGTCAGGAAGGGCGAGCAGTTCGACGAGGAGACCGGTCTCCCGGCGTCCGAACTCCGCGCCGCCCGCGCATCCGTCACCTGGTATCAGCACACGCGCGACTACGTCGCCCGCAAGTGGGACGACGCGCCAGCGAAGTCGCGGAAGAACTACGCCGACGCGCTCGCCACCATCACACCCGCACTGCTCAGCACGACCGCGGGGGCTCCCGAGAAGCGCCTCATGCGCCGCGCGCTCTACGGGTGGGCGTACAACGTGCAGCGCTGGGAGCAGGAACCGCCGACGGACGTCGCGGCGGCCCTGCGCTGGATCGAGACGCACACGGTGCCCCTCTCCGTGCTGGAGTCGCCCGAGACCGTACGGCGCGCGCTCGACGCGCTCTCGCGGAAGCTCGACGGGCGCCCGGCCGCCGCTAAGACCGCGCTGCGCAAGCGGGCTTGCCTGAGCGATGTGCTCGGCATGGCGGTGGAACGGCAGGCGTTCACCGTCCCGGTGAACCCGCTCACCACCGTGAAGTGGAGCGCCCCGAAGACCGCCGAGCAGGTGGACCCGGAGAGCGTGGCGAACCCCCGACAGGTCCGCGCGCTCCTCGCCGCCGTCCGCGAGCAGGGCGCGCGAGGGGAACGACTCGAAGCCTTCTTCGGGTGCCTGTACTACGCCGCCATGCGCCCCGCCGAGGCCACTGGGCTCCGCCGCGCGCAGTGCCGACTTCCCGAGTCCGGGTGGGGAACGTTGATGCTCCGGAAGGGCATCGTGCACACGGGGAGCCAGTGGACCGACGACGGCAAGTCGTACGAGGAGCGGCATCTGAAGGCGCGGGCCGAGCGCGAGACGCGGCCCGTCCCGATCCCGCCCGCCTTCGTCCGGCAGCTCCGCGAGCACATCGACCGGTTCGGCACGGCGCCGGACGGACGGCTCTTCCGTACGGGGCGGGGCGGCGTCGTGCAGGACACCGGGTACGGGGAGGTCTGGGAACGGGCCCGCGCGACCGCCCTTACGCCCGAAGAGGCCGCCTCCCCGCTCGCGCGGCGCCCGTACGACCTGCGGCACGCCGGGGTGTCCTTCTGGCTCAGCTCCGGCGTGGACCCGATGGAGTGCGCCCGCCGCGCCGGCCACAGCGTCGCAGTCCTCTTCCGTACGTACGCCAAGGTCCTGGACCGCACCCAGCAGGAAGCCAACGAGCGGATAGCCGAGGGCTACCGGCGATGGGACCAGCCCGAGTAGGGCGGCCGTCCCCCGGGGGACGCCTGGGGGACACGCGCCGACCGTGGGCGGGACGCACGCGAGACGCGCTGAGACAACCCTCACGCCGCACAGCCCCCGCCCCGACAACGAAGAAACCCCCTCCGACCAGCTCTTTCGGGCTGATCGGAGAGGGTTTCTCGTCCGTGTGGCGGCGCCAGGATTCGAACCTGGGAAGGCTGAGCCGGCAGATTTACAGTCTGCTCCCTTTGGCCGCTCGGGCACACCGCCTGGGATTGTTGGTCGGGCGTCCGGCGCGGGGCCGGGGGTGTCCTTCCAACGGGGAAAACAATACCTGATGGTGGGGGGTGCTTCGCCACCCGGTTGTCCGGGGCGGGCGGGGGGTGGGGTGGCTAGGCTTTGGGGCTGCGGCCCGCTGGGGGTCGCTGCCCTCTGTCATACGTGCAATCCGAGCCAAGGAGCCACAGGAACATGGCCGACTCCAGTTTCGACATCGTCTCGAAGGTCGAGCGGCAGGAGGTCGACAACGCCCTCAACCAGGCCGCCAAGGAGATCTCGCAGCGCTACGACTTCAAGGGCGTGGGTGCGTCCATCGCGTGGTCGGGCGAGAAGATCCTCATGGAGGCGAACTCCGAGGAGCGCGTGAAGGCGATCCTGGACGTCTTCCAGTCCAAGCTGGTGAAGCGGGGCATCTCGCTGAAGTCGCTGGACGCGGGTGAGCCGCAGATCTCCGGCAAGGAGTACAAGCTCTTCGCCTCCGTCGAGGAAGGCATCTCGCAGGACAACGCCAAGAAGGTCGCGAAGATCATCCGCGACGAGGGCCCCAAGGGCATCAAGGCCCAGGTCCAGGGCGATGAGCTGCGGGTCTCCTCGAAGAGCCGCGACGACCTCCAGTCCGTCATCGCGCTGCTGAAGGGCAAGGACTTCGACTTCGCGCTCCAGTTCGTCAACTACCGGTAGGCGACGGGCGCGGGTGGTACGGGTGAGGGGCGGCGCACCGCGGGTGCGCCGCCCCTCACCCGTACCACCCGCGCCCATACCGGCCCTCCCCGTACCGGCCCCCGCTCAGTCCCGCGAGTTGCCGAAGATCAGCCGGTAGCCGATGAGGAGTACGAGGGAGCCGCCGACGGCCGAGATCCACGTGGGCAGGTCGTAGAAGTCCTTCGAGATCGGGTGGTCCAGGAAGCGGGACGAGATCCAGCCACCGAGGAAGGCGCCGACGATGCCGATGAGGGTCGTGCCGACGAGACCGCCCGGGTCGCGGCCCGGGAGGAGGATCTTCGCGACCGCTCCCGCCAGGAGGCCGAGGATGATCCAGCTGATGATGCCCATGTGCGTCCCACTCCTGATCGTTTTGCTTTCGGGGGGCTCTACCCATAGGGACGTACGTGATCACCTGCGAGGTTGACGCGGCGGTGTCACGGTCGTGTCACCGGCCGCGCGTCCGCTTCCCGATCGCGCAACAAAGCAGGCGCGCGGGGCTTGGCGGCGTCCTCACCGTTGGTAGAGGTGGGGGGACGACCTCGGGACCGGACAGGGATGCGGCGCGGACGCGTCACAGACGAAAGGCGACCTCGTGAAACTGCTCAACCTCGTGCTCAACCTGCTGTGGCTGATCTTCTGCGGCATCTGGATGGCCCTCGGCTATCTGCTCGCGGGCGTCATCTGCTGCATTCTCATTATCACGATCCCGTTCGGGGTCGCTTCCTTCCGCATCGCGGGCTACGTGCTGTGGCCCTTCGGGCGTACCACCGTCGAGCGCCCGGACGCGGGGGCGCCCTCCTTCGTCGGCAACGTGATCTGGGTGGTCTTCGCCGGCTGGTGGCTCGCGCTCGGTCACCTGCTGACGAGCATCCCGCTCTTCGTCTCGATCATCGGCATCCCCTTCGGCTGGGCGAACCTCAAGCTCATCCCGATCTCGCTCATGCCGCTCGGGCGCGAGGTCGTCCCGAGCGACCAGCCCTTCGCGGCGCGCCCGGGCGAGGCGTCGCGGAGCTGGTGACGCGCGGCGGCCGGGTGGCGGCCGGGCGGCGGCCGTCGGGGGTCCGGCCGGTCTGTGATGGCCCTCGGGGGTGCGGCCGTCCGTGCCGGCCGTCAGGGGCGCTGCTGGCCGCCGCCCGCCATCCGCTCCAGGCGCTGGATGCGCTCCGCCATCGGCGGGTGCGTGGAGAACATGCTCGTCAGCCCCTGGCCGGGCCGGAAGGGGTTGGCGATCATCATGTGGCTCGCCGTCTCGATGCGTGGCTCGGAGGGCAGCGGGAGCTGCTTCGTGCCCGCGTCGAGCTTGCGGAGGGCGGAGGCGAGGGCGAGCGGGTCGCCGGTGAGCTGGGCTCCGGAGGCGTCCGCCTGGTACTCGCGGGAGCGGCTGATGGCGAGCTGGATGAGCGAGGCGGCGAGCGGGCCGAGGAGCATCGTCAGGAGCAGCCCGATGAGCCCGGGGCCCTCGTCGTCGTCCGAGCGGCCGATCGGAATCAGCCACGCGAAGTTGACCAGGAACATGATCACGGAGGCGAGGGCGCCCGCGACCGAGGAGATGAGGATGTCCCGGTTGTAGACGTGGCTCAGCTCGTGGCCGAGGACCCCGCGCAGCTCGCGCTCGTCGAGGATGCGCAGGATGCCGTCGGTGCAGCACACGGCGGCGTTGCGCGGGTTGCGGCCGGTGGCGAAGGCGTTGGGGGCCTCGGTGGGCGAGATGTACAGGCGCGGCATGGGCTGGCGGGCCTCGGTGGAGAGCTCGCGCACGATCCGGTAGAGGCCTGGGGCCTCGAACTCGCTGACCGGCCTGGCGCGCATGGCGCGCAGCGCGAGCTTGTCGCTGTTCCAGTACGCGTAGGCGTTCGTGCCGATCGCGACGAGGAGCGCGACGATCAGCCCCGTCCGGCCGAAGAAGGAGCCGATGACGAGGATGAGCGCGGAGAGGCCCCCGAGGAGTACAGCGGTCTTCAAGCCATTGTGCCGGCGGTGCACGGTACGCCCTCCAAGTCGTGCGGCAGGGAACCCTTCCTGGCGCGGCAGGTGGCCGGCGCCCGGTGGACCTGGGTCAAGTGGACCCTTCGTTACTGGTCAACGCCAGGCGAGCGGCTCAGGTTCCCCGGTCGGCGGGGGCACGGCCGTCCTCCGTACGGGTGAGGAGGCTCAGAAGAGATTGACGTCCGCGAGGCGGAGGATCAGCTGCGGGGCCGCCGAGAGGACGAGGGCGAGAAGGCCGCAGACGGTCAGCGCGGTGACGAGGGCGAGGGGGCGGCCGGTCGCGAGGGCGGGGGCCGCTTCCCGCACGGGTGCCTCCTCCCGTACGGCCGTGAGGGTGCTGCCTCCGGCGGCCGGGAGGTCCCCCGCGTCCGTGGCCGGTTCCGGTGTCGTACGGAAGAGGGACGCGGTCCAGCGGAGGTAGTAGACGAGGGCGATCGCGACGTTGACGGCCGTGACGACCGCGAGCCAGCCGAGGCCCGCGTCGATCGCGGCCTCGAAGACGGCGAGCTTCGCGAAGAGGCCCGCGAGGCCCGGCGGGAGCCCGGCCAGGCACAGCAGGAAGAAGGCGAGGAGCAGGGCGAGCGCGGGGTTGCGCGCGTACAGGCCCTGGAAGTCGGCGAGGCGGCCGCGGGCGAGGAGCGCCACGGCGGCGAAGGAGCCGAGGTTGACCGCCGCGTACATGAGCGCGTAGGCGAGGGTCGCGCCGATCGCGTGCGCCGGGCGGTCCGTGTACGCGGCCGAGGCGAGCGGGACGAGGAGGTAGCCGGCCTGGCCGACCGAGGACCACGCGAGGAGGCGCACGGCGCTGAAGGGGCGTGTGGGGTCCTGGCGCAGGGCCGCCGTGTTGCCGATCGTCATCGTGAGCGCGGCGAGGACGGCGAGGGCGGGGCCCCAGACGTTCCCGTACGAGGGGAAGGCGCGCACGGTGACGAGCGCGAGGCCCGAGAAGCCGACCGCCTTGCCGACGACGGAGAGGTAGGCGGCGACCGGGAGCGGAGCGCCCGTGTAGGTGTCGGGGACCCAGAAGTGGAAGGGGACGGCGGCGGTCTTGAAGGCGAAGCCGACGAGCGTGAGGACGACGCCCACGCGGGCGAGGGTACGGAGCTGGGGGTCGACGTCGCCGAGGGCAGCCGCGATCGCGTCGAGGTGGACGCTGCCCGTGCTCGCGTAGACGAAGGCCGTGCCGAGGAGGGTCACGGCGGTCGCGGTGACGGAGGAGAGGAAGAACTTGAGGGCCGCTTCGGCGGAGCGGCGCTCGCCGTGGCGCAGGCCGACGAGCGCGAAGGACGGGAGCGTCGCGACCTCCAGGGCGACGATCAGCGTCGCGAGGTCGCGCGCGGCGGGGAGGAGGGCGGCTCCGGCGGCGGAGGAGAGGAGCAGGAACCAGTACTCGCCCGCCGGGAGGCGCTGCTCGCGCACGGCGGTGAAGGAGAGGAGCGCGGTGAGGAGCGCGCCGCCGAGGACGAGGAGCTGGACGGTGAGGGCGAAGTGGTCGGCCTCGTAGCCGCACCCGCTCTTGGCGACGCAGAACGTGGCGCGGTCGCCGTCGAGGAGCGGGAGGAGGCTCAGGAGGGCGAGGGCGAGGCCCGCGACGGCGCCGATACCGAGGAGGGGTTTGCGGGCCTCGGGCGTGAAGAGGTCCGCGACGAGGACGGCGAGCGCGACGAGGGCGGTGAGCGCGGGCGGGGCGACGGCGAGCCAGTCGACGGACTGCACGAGGGTGGTCATGCCGCGCCTCCGGTGAGCAGCTTGTGGACGGCCGGGTCGCTGAGGCCGATGAGGAGCGCGGGCCAGAGCCCGGCGAGGACGGTGAGGGCGACGAGCGGCGTCCAGGCGACCGCCTCGGGGGCGCTCAGCTCGGGGAAGGGACGCTCGGCGAGGGCGGGCGGCTCGTAGGGGGCAGCCGGGGTCGGCGGGGCGTCGAGGAGGAGGGGGGCGGGCTCCTCGGCCTCGGGGTTCTCCCCTACGGGGGAATTCCCCGGAAGGGTCGAATCCTCCCGGGGAGCGGCTCCCCCGGTTGACGTCCGGGCGTCCCCCTCGTCCTGGGGAAGCGTGCCGATCGGCGCCGGGCCCATGCACAGGCGGCGGACGACGAGGAGGAGGTACGCGGCGGTGAGGAGCGTGCCGAGGCCGGCGACGGCCATGCACGTGAGGTACGTGGCACGGTTCAGGCCGCTCGCCGGGTCGAAGGCCCCGTACATGGTCAGCATCTCGCCCCAGAAGCCCGCGAGGCCCGGGAGGCCGAGCGAGGCGACGGCGGCGAAGGCGAGGAGGACGGCGTAGCGCGGGGCGCGACCGTAGAGCGCCGCTCCGGCGGAGCCGCTGAGGCGGTCGAGGACGGACGTGCCCGCGCGGTCCTTGACGCCGCCGACGAGGAAGAACAGCAGCCCGGTGATGAGGCCGTGGGCGATGTTCGCGAAGAGCGCGCCGTTGAGGCCCTGCGGGGTCATGCTCGCGATCCCGAGCAGGACGAAGCCCATGTGGCCCACCGACGAGTACGCGACGAGGCGCTTGAGGTCGCCGCCGGAGCCGCGCCGTACGAGCTGGAGGCACGCGAGCGAGCCCCACAGGATGCCGGCGGCCGCGAGGACCGCGAGCCAGGGCGCGAAGACCTTCATGCCCTCGGGCGCGACGGGGATCGCGACGCGCACGAAGCCGTACGTGCCCATCTTCAGCAGGACCCCGGCGAGCATGACCGAGCCCGCCGTGGGTGCGGCGGTGTGCGCGGCGGGCAGCCAGCTGTGCAGCGGCCACATCGGGGACTTGACCGCGAGGCCGAGACCGATCGCCAGAACGGCCGTGACCTGCACGGACTTGCTGAGACCTGAGCCGTTGTCAGTGGCGAGTGCCACCATGTCGAAGGTGCCCGCCCTCAGGCCGATCAGGAGCAGCCCGAGGAGCATGACGGCGGAGCCGACCAGGGTGAAGAGGATGAACTTCCAGGCGGCCTGCTCCCGCTTGGCGCCGCCCCAGCGGGCGATGAGGAAGTACATCGGGATCAGGACGGTCTCGAAGGCGACGAAGAAGAGCACGAGGTCGAGCACGGCGAAGGCGGCGAGCGCGCCGCCTTCGAGCAGCAGCAGGAGCGCCACGAAGGCGCGGGGAGTGCCGCCCTTGGGCGGCCGGAAGTAGCTGTGCAGGGCGCAGAGGAAGGTGAGGAGGGCCGTGAGGACGAGGAGGGGGAGCGAGATGCCGTCGACGCCGAGGTGGAAGCGGATGTCGTACGCGGCGATCCAGCTCACGTCCGTGCTCGCCTGGATGTGGGCGGCCTGGTCGCGGTCGAAGCCGAGGGCGAGGAGCAGCGCGGCGGCGAGGATCGCGGCGCTGACGGTGACGCCGTGGCGGAGTACGGCCTGCTCGGGGTCGCGGCCGCGCAGTCCGGGCGGGGCGGGGAGCAGGGCCGCGAGGGCGCCGAGGAGGGGGCCGAGGACGACGATCAGGAGCAGGACGGACTGGGCGGTGTCGCCAAGGCCGACGAGGGCACCGCTCGCCAGGTCCGCGGGCGCACCGCTCAGGTGGCTCGTGCCCGCCGGGGCGGGCGGGGTCCCGGCGATACCGGGGGCGCTCGCCCCTGCCTGGAGTGCGTGCGGCGCGAGGGCGCCGAGGAGGTGGGCCACGGTTCAGGCTCCCGCCGCGTAGAGGACGACCGCGCAGGTCAGGAGGGCGGCCGCGGCGATCAGCGCGCCCAGGTACGTCTGGATGTTGCCGGTCTGGGCGCGGCGTGCGGCGGCGCCCAGCAGTCTGGGGAGTGCGGCGGCGGCGCGGACGTAGGTGTCGACGACGGCCGTGTCCAGGAAGCGGACGAGCGTGGCGCCGGCCCGGACGGGGGTGACCGCGAGGGCGCTGTACAGGCGGTCGAGGTGGAAGCCCGTGGCCGCGTGGCGGTGGAGGCCGCCGAGGAGGAGGCGGCCAGGGTCAGCCGGGTCCTCGGTGCCGCCGGGGGCGCCGTAGGCGGCGGGGCGGCTCGCGATGGCCTGGGCCTCGGTGCGGCCCGCGTCGCCCTCGGGTCCCGCCGCGACGGCGCCGAGCGGGTGGCGCGCGGCGAGCGCCTTGGTGTGGCGCCAGGCGCCGTAGGTCAGGACGGCGCCGACGAGGGCGACGCCGGTGCCGAGCACGGAGGTGGTGAGGGTCGGTGCGAGGTCGCGGCCGTCGAACCAGTCGGGGAGGGCCCAGGCGGTGAGGCCGAAGAGGAAGGTGGGGATCGCGAGGAGCCAGAGGACGGCGTTCATGACGCGGGGGGTCGTGGGGTGGTCGTGGGTGGCGGCCTCGGCCGCGGGGGTCTGCTCGGCGGTGCGCGCGGGGATCTCGGGTGCCTGGCGGGCGCCGAGGAGGAGCCAGAGGCGCGTCGCGTAGGCGCCGGTGAGGAGGGCGGTGGCGAGTCCGGCGACGAGGACGAGCCAGCCGGCGGCGGTGGGGATGCCGTGGGCGTGCCCGGTGGCGGCGTGCTCGGCGGCGCCGAGGACGGCTTCCTTGGAGAAGAAGCCGGTGAACGGGGGGATCGCGGCGAGCGCGAGGAGCGCGACGGTCATCGTCCAGTAGGCGTCGGGGACGGCGCGGCGCAGGCCCGGCATCCGGGACATGGCGGCGAGCGAGTTCGTCCCCGCGGCGTGGATGACGACGCCCGCCGCGAGGAAGAGGAGCGCCTTGAAGGCGCCGTGCGAGAGGAGGTGGAAGACGGCGGCACCCCGGTCGCCGACGGCGAGGGCGCCGGTCATGTAGCCGAGCTGACCGGCGGTCGAGTAGGCGAGGACGCGCTTGATGTCGTCCTGGGCGAGCGCGGCGAGCCCGGAGCCGACCATCGTCACGGCGGCGAGGACGGCGAGGACGACGAGCGCGGCGGCGGAGGAGGTGAAGACGGGCAGGAGGCGCGCGACGAGGTAGACGCCCGCCGCGACCATCGTGGCCGCGTGGATGAGCGCGGAGACGGGGGTGGGCCCGGCCATCGCGTCGGGGAGCCATGTGTGCAGCGGGAACTGCGCGGACTTGCCGACGACCCCGCACAGCAGGAGCAGGGCGATGAGCGTGGGGTGGTCGAGCCCGCCGTGGGTGACGGCGTGCAGGACCTCGGTGATGCGGAAGGAGCCCGTGTCGGCGGCGAGCGCGAAGAGGCCGAAGAGGAAGGGGACGTCGCCGAGCTTGGTGACGAGGAAGGCCTTGAGCGAGGCGGAGCGGGCCTCGGGGGTCTCCCAGTAGTGCCCGATGAGGAAGTACGAGCAGATGCCCATGACCTCCCAGCCGACGAGCAGCACCATGAGGTCGCCGGAGTAGACGACGAGGAGCATCGCGGAGGTGAAGAGCGAGACGAGCGCGGCGTAGGAGGAGTAGCGGGGGTCCTCGCGGAGGTAGCCGGTGGAGTAGAGCTGGACGCACGTCGAGACGACGGTGACGAGGACCGCGACGAGGACGGCGAAGCCGTCGAGGTGGAGTGCGAGGTCGACGGGGGCGGCGCCGGTCGGGGTGAGCCGGGTGGCGGCGTCGATCGCGGCGTCGCCGCCCTGGCGGACGGTGACGAGGACGGCGAGCACGGCGCTCGCGGCGGCGGGGAGCACGGCGAGGGGCCGTACGAGCCCCGCGGCGCCGCGCCCGATGAGCAGCCCGGCGATCCCGCCGAGGAACGGCAGGAGGGGGACGAGGACAGCGAGGGTCGTGGTGTTCACGCGGCTGCTCCGGGGGTGCGCGTGCCGGGGGCGGCCGGGTCCGTGCTGCCGGGGCCTTCGGGGGCCTCGGGGTCCTCGGGGCCGTACGGGGGCTCGGCGGTGTCGCGCAGGGCGTCGACGGCGATCGTGCCCCTGGCGCGGTACACGGCGAGGACGACGGCGAGACCGATCCCGATCTCGGCGGCGGCGATCGCGATGGTGAAGAGGGTGAGCGCCTGGCCCGCGTGGAGGGTGTCGCGCAACCAGACGTCGAAGGCGACGAGGTCGAGATTGACGGCGTTGAGCATCAGCTCGACGGACATGAGCACGAGGATCGCGTTGCGCCGCGCGAGCACCCCGTAGATCCCGGTGCAGAAGAGGAGGGCCGACAGCACGGCCGGATAGACGAGATGCATCAGCGCGGGTCCTCCGGGTGCGGGGGCGCTGGGCGCGGGGGCGCTGGGCGACGCGGGGCCTGGGGGGTGGCTGGGTCCGGGGCCTGGGGGGTGGCCGGGTCCGAAGCCTGCGGGGTGGCCGGGCTCGCGGACCGAGGAACGGCCGAGCCCGGGTCCTGCGGGGTGGCTGGGTCTGGGGCCTGCGGGGTGGCCGGGCTCGCGGACCGAGGGGTGGTCGGGTCGGAGGCCTGGGGGACGGCCGGGTCCGAAGTCTGCGGGCTGGCCGGGTCCGAAGTCTGCGGGCTGGCCGGGCTCGCGGACCGAGGAACGGCCGAGCCCGGGTCCTGCGGGGTGGCTGGGTCTGGGGCCTGCGGGGTGGCCGGGCTCGCGGACCGAGGGGTG
>NZ_JBIVIO010000010.1:160913-221433 GCF_044749745.1 Streptomyces sp. NPDC088923
GGTGGTCGGGTCGGAGGCCTGGGGGACGGCCGGGTCCGAAGGCTGCGGGCTGGCCGGGTCCGAAGCCTGCGGGCTGGCCGGGCTCGCGGACCGGGCTGTGGCCGAGGGCTCGGAGGCTGGGGCCGGGCCGGGGGCGCCGGGCTCGGGGACCGCCTGCGAGTGAGAAGGCGCAGGGGCGGAGCCCCGGTCGGAGGCGCCCGGCTCAGGGGCTGCCTGCGAGTGAGAAGACCCGAGGGCCTGGGCGGGCTCGTGCGCGGCCGGGGACGGTGACGCGGGGGTGGCCCGCTCGGAAGCGGCCCGCGCGGCCGGTGACGCGTGGGTGTCCCGCGCGGAGGTCTCCTGCCCGGGCGCTCCCCGCCCCAGTGCCGCGTCACGGCGGGTCCCGGCCGTCTCCGCGGGGGTGCGTACCGGGCCGCGCTCCCTGCCGCCCGCCGGAGCGCGGCCCCGCGCACCCGCCCCCGCACGGCCGCCCGGCGACGTGCGCGGTCGCGGCTTCGGCTTGCGCCGGGGGGCGTCGCCCTCGCTCCGCTTGCGGGAGAGGACGATCGCGCCGACCAGGGCGGCGAGGAGGAGGACCGAGAGGGCCTCGAAGGGCAGGACCCAGTGGCGGAAGAGGAAAGCTCCCGTGACGGCCGTCGTGCCCTGCGGGTGCGCGCCGTCGAGGTGGATGTACGTCGTGCGGAAGGCGTCCGTGACGACCCAGACGAGGCCCGCCGCGGCCAGGACCGCGACCGCCGCGGCGAGGGGGCGGTTGCGGGAGTCGGCGTCCTCGGAGCGGCCGATCGGGGCGCGCGTGAGCATGAGGCCGAAGAGGAGCAGGACGACGACCGAGCCCACGTAGATGAGGACCTGGACCCAGGCGATGAACTCCGCCGTGAGCAGCAGGTACTCGACCGCGAGGCCGCCGAGCGTCACGACGAGCCACAGCGCGGCGTGCACGAGTTGCTTCGTCGTGACCGTGACGAGCGCGGCGCCGAAGGTCAGCAGGCCGAAGAGGACGAAGGCGATCTCGACGCCGGTCGGGGAGAGGAAGCCCTGCGGGGCGGTGCCCGTCGCGGGGGCGGTGGCCAGGAGCGTGATCACGGGCGCGGCTCCTCACCCGTCGTGGGACGCGCGGAGCCCGGCGCGGGGCGCGCGGGGCGCGCGGAGCCCGGCGCGGGGCGCGCGGGGCGCGCGGGGCCCGGCGCGGGCTGCTCGCCCTCGCCCCGTACCGCCGCCGCGGACTCCGCCTTCTCGGCGGCCTTGCGCGCCGCCGCCAGTTCCTTCGGCTCCTCCGCCGCCGGGTCCACGGCGGGGGGCTCGGGGACGGTCCACATCCACTCGCGGAGCTTGTCGCGCTCATGCGTGAGGTCGTGGATGTCCGTCTCCGCGTACTCGAACTCGGGGGACCAGAACAGCGCGTCGAAGGGGCAGACCTCGATGCAGATCCCGCAGTACATGCAGAGCGAGAAGTCGATGGCGAAGCGGTCGAGGACGTTGCGGCTGCGCTCGCGCCCGCCGGGCGCGGCGGGCGGCACCGTCTCCTTGTGCGAGTCGATGTAGATGCACCAGTCGGGGCACTCGCGCGCGCACAGCATGCAGACCGTGCAGTTCTCCTCGAAGAGCCCGATGACGCCCCGGCTGCGCGGGGGCAGCGGCGGGAGCGTGTCGGGGTACTGCGCGGTGACGGACTTGCGCGTCATCGTGCGGAGGGTGACGGCGAGGCCCTTGGCCAGACCCGTGCCGGGAATCGGGGGCATCTAGGAGATCACCACTTTGACGACGCCGGTGAGGGCGATCTGGGCGAGGGCGAGCGGGACGAGCAGCGTCCAGGAGAGCTTCTGGAGCTGGTCCTCGCGGAGACGGGGGTAGCTGACGCGGAGCCAGATGACGACGAAGGCGAGCAGCGCCGTCTTCAGGAGCGTCCACAGCCAGCCGAGCCCGTCGCCGCCGAAGGGGCCGTGCCAGCCGCCGAGGAAGAGGACGGTGGTGAGGCCGCACAGGATGACGATCCCCGCGTACTCGGCGAGCAGGAAGAGCGCGAAGCGCAGGCCCGTGTACTCGGTGTACGCGCCGAAGATGATCTCCGAGTCGGCGACCGGCATGTCGAACGGCGGCCGTTGCAGCTCCGCGAGCCCGGCGACGAAGAAGACGAAGGCGCCGACGAGCTGCCACGGCACCCACCACCAGTGGAACTCACCGAGGATGCCGGGCAGCGAGACCGTGCCCGCCGCCATCGCGACCGACGCGGCGGCCAGAAGCATCGGGAGTTCGTAGGAGAGGAGTTGCGCGGCGGTGCGGAGGCCGCCGAGCAGGGAGAACTTGTTCGCCGAGGCCCAGCCGGCCATGAGCGAGCCGAGCACGCCGACGCCCATGACGGCGAGCGCGAAGAAGATCCCCGCGTCGACGACGGTGCCGACCGCGCTGTCCCCCGGCCCGACCGGGACCACGAGCAGGACGAGGAGGTACGGGAGCAGCGCGACGGCGGGCGCGAGCCGGAAGATCCGCCGGTCGGCGTCGGCCGGGACGATGTCCTCCTTCTGCGCGAACTTCACGCCGTCGGCCATGAGCTGGGCCCAGCCGTGGAACCCGCCCGCGAACATGGGCCCGAGCCGCCCCTGCATGTGCGCCATGACCTTGTGCTCGGCCTGCCCGACGGCGAGCGGCAGCACGAGGAACCCGGCGAAGACGAGGACGAGTCGCAGGGCGTCACCGAGGACGTCGTTCACGCGGGCTCGCCTCCGGCGGGGTCTTCGGGACGGGGGGCTTCGGGACGGGGGTTCTCAGGACGGGGGTCTTCGGTCGGGGCATCCCCGGGACGCGGGCCCTGGGAGCCCTCGGGACCCATGCCCTGGGGGTCTTCGGGACGCGCGCCCTCGGTTCCGGGCTTCTCCGTACGAGGTTTCTCGCCCTCAACCGCCGGTTTCTCGCCCTCCCCCCTCTGCTCCCCGCTCGGCCGCGTGTCCTCGAAGGCCGGGCGGGCGTGGTGCCAGGGGGCGTCCGCGCTGCCCGCCGGGGCCGCGCCGCCGTCGGGGGTCTCGCGGCGCTGCGTCGCGGAACCCTCGGAGGCGGTACGGGAGCGGCGCGCCGGGGCGGCGCCCGGCTCCGTACGCTGCGTCGCCGAGCCCTCCGAGGCGGTACGGGTGCGGCGGGCCGGGGCGGCGCCCTGCTCCTCGCGCTGCGATGCCGAGCCGGCCGAAGCCGAGCGGGCCCGCCGGGCCGGGGCACCTTCCGCGGCACCCGCACCGGCCCCCGCTCCCCCCGCCGTCCGCGCGCGGCGCGCCGGGCGGGCCGGGGCTTCGGGGAGCTGGCCCTTCAGGGGGCCCCACTCGTTGGGGTCGGGGACGCCCGGGGGAAGCATCTGGCGGCGTTTCGGGGTGCCGTGGCCCGATTCGCCCGGTTCCTTCGCGCCCGGCCACGCCTTCGCGACGCGGGCCGCGAGGACGAAGTCCTTGCGCAGCGGGTGCCCCTCGAAGGTCTCCGGGAGAAGGAGCGGGGTCAGGTTCGGGTGACCCTCGAAGCGCAGGCCGAACATCTCGTGCGTCTCGCGCTCGTGCCAGGCGGCGCCCGCGTAGACCTCGACGGCGGAGGCGAGGAGGGGCGATGCGTGGGGCACGGTCGTACGGAGCAGCAGGCGCCGTACGGGCGCGAGCGCGACGACGTGCGCGCACACGCGGAAGCCCGTGCCGGGCTCGTCGACGGCCGAGAGCCAGTCGAAGTACGTGCAGCCGAGGACGCGGCGGGCCGTGTCGAGCGCGCTCGTCCACGTCTGCGCCGGGACGTCCACGGTGAGCAGCCCGTAGGCATCCTCGGCGCTCGCGCCCGTACCGAAGACCTCCTCGGCGGGCGAGGGAAGCCAGCCGGTCACCGCTCCCCCTCCGGCGGCTTGACGAGCCCGCTGCGGAGCGCGGCCACCGGGGCTCGGCGCCCGTAGCGCTCGGCGGGCGACTCGTGCGCGATCTTCTCCTGGAGCTTGAGGATGCCCTGGAGCAGCGCCTCGGGGCGCGGCGGGCAGCCCGGCACGTACACGTCGACGGGGATGATCTGGTCGACGCCCTTGGTGACGGAGTACGAATCCCAGTACGGGCCGCCGCAGTTGGAGCAGGCGCCGAAGGAGATCACGTACTTCGGCTCGGGCATCTGCTCGTACAGGCGCTTGACGGCGGGAGCCATCTTGTCCGTCACCGTGCCCGAGACGACCATCAGGTCGGCCTGCCGGGGGCCCGGGGCGAAGGGGATGACGCCGAGGCGGATGAAGTCGTGGCGGGACATCGACGCGGCGATGAACTCGATGGCGCAGCAGGCGAGCCCGAAGTTGAAGACCCACAGGCTGTAGCGGCGGCCCCAGTTGAGGACGACCTTCATGGGCTGCGGGGCGAGGCGCGAGAGCACGCCGGTCGTACCGGCGGGCGGCGCGGTGGGGTCGGGGAGGTCCACGGGCGCCGGAGCGGCGGTGGCGGGGGTGGCGGGCACGGGGTCGCCCGCTGCGGTGTGCACGGGGGTCACGTCCATTCCAGAACTCCCTTCTTCCAGGCGTAGAGGAGTCCGATGGCGAGGAAGCCGAGGAAGACGAACATCTCGACGAGCGTCGTCGCCCCGTAGCCGGGCGCGGCGAAGACCGTGGCCCAGGGGAAGAGGAAGATCGAGTCCACGGCGAAGATCACGTAGAGGAACGCGTACACGTAGTAGCGGACCTGGGTGTGCGCCCAGCCCTCGCCGACCGGGTCGACCCCGCACTCGTACGTCAGGAACTTCTCGCGCGTCGGCACGACGGGCCGCAGCAGGCGCCCGGCCGCGAAGGCGAAGGCCACGAAGAGGACGCCGGCCGCGGTGATGACGCCGACGAGGGTGTAGGCGTGGAAGTAGCCGGGGGCGGCGAGGGAGGTGAGGGGTTCGGCGCTGCCGGGAAGGTGCGGGGGTACGGGCGCTCTCCAGGGTTCCGCCACGTCCGTCCTCCTCCGTTCCGCTCCGCCGCTGCTCGCCGTCCGGCCCGCTCGCGCCCTGTCCTCGGCCCGGCCCGCGTGTCACGTACGGTCCCCGGCCGTGCCCGCACGGGCACCCACGGGAGTCTAGAGCCTGCTAAAGAAACGGTAAGCAGTGAGGTCCGGGGCGGAACCGCGCGGGCGCCGGGGGCGGTGGGGATTTCCCCCCTCCCTCCGGTCAGGGCGACCTCATGGCGTCCGCCGCGCCGAGCGGGCAGGCTGGGCCCATGACCGCTTCGGTGAACTCTCCAGACCAGCGCGACCCCGGCGCTCCGCCCCGCGTGGGCCTCGCCTATCCGGGGGCGACGTGGAAGGAGTTCGCCCACCTGCTGGCCAACCTCCCGGCCACCCTTCTCGGCTTCGTCTACAGCGTCCTGTTCGTCTCGCTCGGTGTCGGGCTCGCCGTGACGGTCATCGGTCTGCCCGTGCTCGTACTCGGGCTGCGCGGGGCGCGGCTCGTGGGGCGGGCGGAGCGGGGGCGGGCGCGGCGGTTGCTCGGGGTGCGGATCGACGAGCCGAGCCCGATCCCGCGCGGCGACGGCGACGGCGGGGTGCTGGGGCGGCTGTGGGAGGGCGTGAAGGACCCGGTGGGGTGGCGCACCGCGCTGTACTCGGTGATCCGGCTGCCGTGGGGCGTCGTGACGTTCGCGGTGTCGCTGGTGTCGTTCTTCGCGCTGTGGCCCGTGCTCGGTTATCTCCTGCGGGGCATGGCGAACGTGGACCGGGCGATGGTCCGGGGGCTGCTCTCGCCCTCGGACGAGCTGGAGCGCCGCATCGCCGAACTGGAGTCGGGGCGCGGGGTCGTGGTCGATACGGCGGCGGCCGACCTGCGGCGCATCGAACGCGATCTGCACGACGGGGCGCAGGCGCGGCTCGTGGCGCTCGCGATGGGGCTCGGGCTCGCGAAGGAGAAGGTGATCGAGGACCCGGAGGCGGCGGCGCTCATGGTCGAGGAGGCGCACGGCGAGGTGAAGCTCGCGCTTCAGGAGCTGCGCGACCTCGCGCGTGGCATCCACCCAGCCGTCCTGACCGACCGGGGGCTCGACGCCGCGCTCTCGGCGGTCGCGGCGCGCTGCACGGTGCCGGTACGGGTCGAGGTGGATTTGCGGCAGCGGCCCGCCGAGGCGATCGAGGGCATCGCGTACTTCACCGTCTCCGAGCTGCTCCAGAACGTGAGCAAGCACAGCGGGGCGCGGACAGCGGCGGCGGAGGTGTGGCGCGCGGGCGACCGGCTGCTGCTCCAGGTGCACGACGACGGGCACGGGGGCGCCTCGCTCGACGGCGGTACGGGCATGGCGGGCCTCGCCGAACGCCTCGGCGCGGTCGACGGCCTCTTCGTCATCGACTCCCCACAGGGCGGCCCCACGACGATCACGGCCGAACTCCCCTGGCGGGAACGGGGGGAGGACCGGGCGGAACGACGGGTGACGGGCAAGGGGGGCGAGCGGAAGCGGTAGGCGCGCGAGCGGGGGTGCGGGGGGCGGGGCGGCCGGTTCGGGCCGCCGAGGGCGGGCGCGAGCGGGCGCGGCGCCTCTGCGGTGCTTGCGGCCGCCGGGGGCGCCGCGCGCCGTTGTGGGTGGCGCTGACCGTCCTGCTGCCGGTCTTCGGGCTCGCGCTCGGCACGGTGCTCGCGAGCCGTGACCTGCTGGGCGGCGGACCAGCGGCGGATCAGGGGTGGGGATAACCCCCCTCCCGAGAGACCGATCCCCCACATGTCCCCCGGCGCCGCCGCTCGCCATCCTGGAAGGGAAGCGAGAGGAGGCGTCCGGATGACGGCAGGGACGTGGTACGAGAAGGACGCGCCGGGCGGCCGCGAGGAACGCGGCTCCGGCACGTACACCCGCGGTTCCGGCACCTACGCGGACGGCGGCGACGCCGGCGCGCGCGGCTCGGGCCCGTACGACCGCGACGGCTGGCCCCTCGTGCCGCCGCCCGGGCCGCGCGGGCACGCTCCCGGCGACCGCTCGCCGCTCGCGCGGGCCCTGTTCGCCCCCGTGAGCCCGCGGTTCTGGCGGGAGCTGCTGTACCTCGTCGTGAGCCTGCCGCTGTCGATCGTCGCCTTCTGCTGGGCCATGGTGATGTTCTGGCTCGGCGCCGGGCTGCTCGTGACGTTCGTCGGGGTGCCGGTGCTCGCGCTGCTGCTCGCCTCGGCGCGCGGGCTCGCCCACATGGAGCGGGGGCTCGCGCGGGGGCTGCTCGGGACGCGGGTGCCGCAGGCACGGCCCGTACCGCACAAGCGGCACTCGCCGTTCGCGTGGATGGGCGCGTTGCTCAAGAGCGGCGAGTCCTGGCGCAATCTCCTCTTCTCCTTCCTGCACTTCCCGTGGACGGTCTTCGCCACGACGCTCGCGCTCGCGCTGTGGGGCAGCGGCCTGATCATGCTCACGTACCCGCTGTGGTTGTGGTTCGTGCCGAGCGAAGTGGGCCGCAACGGCATCCAGATCTACGGCGACACCCACCGCACCGACTACCTCGAAGCCCCCTGGGAGATCGCGCTGACCTGCGCGACCGGCCTCCTGCTGACGCTGCTCGTGCCCTGGCTCGTACGCGGACTGACGGCCGTCGACTCGATGCTCGTGCGGGGGCTGCTCGGGCCCTCGCGCCTGGCGAGCCGGGTCGACGAGCTGGAGTCGGACCGGGGCGTCGTGGTCGACACGGCGGCGGCCGACCTGCGCCGCATCGAGCGGGACCTGCACGACGGGGCGCAGGCGCGGCTCGTGGCGCTCGCGATGGACCTCGGGATCGCGAAGGAGAAGCTGCTCGAAGACCCGGAGGCGGGGGCGCGGCTCGTCGCCTCGGCGCACGGCGAGGTGAAGACGGCGCTCCAGGAGCTGCGCGACCTCGCGCGCGGCATCCACCCCGCCGTCCTGACCGACCGGGGCCTGGACGCGGCGCTCTCGGCGGTCGCCGCGCGCTGCACGGTCCCGGTCTCCGTCGAGGTGGACCTCGGGGAGCGGCCCGCCGAGGCGATCGAGGGCATCGCGTACTTCACCGTCTCCGAGCTGCTCCAGAACGTCAGCAAGCACAGCGGCGCCCGCGTGGCCGCCGTCGAGGTGTGGCGCGCGGAGGGGCGGCTGCTCGTGCAGGTGCGCGACGACGGTACGGGCGGTGCCTCGCTCCACGGCGGTACGGGCCTCGCCGGGCTCTCGGACCGGCTCGACGCGGTCGACGGGGTCCTCCTCGTCGACTCGCCGCCCGGGGGGCCGACGACGATCACCGCCGAAGTGCCGTGGGCGTCCAGGACCGGCACGAGGGCCGCGGGGACGGGGACGGGGACGGGCACGCGCTCCCGGGCGGGCAACGGGACGGCCGGCGGGGCCCACAGGAGCGCCGCTTCCTGAAATGCTGTCCCCGTAGGCATTCCGACTGCGGGGGAACGTGGCAGAAGTGGCGGACATGGCAGAGCAGGCGGCGGAAGCGGCGAAGGTGCGGGTCGTCATCGCGGAGGACTCCGTCCTCCTGCGGGAGGGGCTGACCCGGCTCCTGACCGACGCCCGGCACGAGGTCGTGGCGGGGGTCGGGGACGGCGAGGCGCTCGTGAAGACCGTGCGGGACCTCGCGGAGCAGTCCCAGCTCCCGGACGTCGTCGTCGCGGACGTACGGATGCCCCCGACGCACACCGACGAGGGCGTGCGCGCCGCCGTCGCGCTCCGCAAGGCCTACCCGGCGCTCGGGGTGCTCGTGCTCTCGCAGTACGTCGAGGAGCAGTACGCGACCGAGTTGCTCGCCGGGTCGAGCCGGGGGGTCGGCTACCTGCTGAAGGACCGCGTCGCGGACGTACGGGAGTTCGTGGACGCCGTGGACCGGGTCGCGAGCGGCGGCACCGCGCTCGATCCGGAGGTCGTCGCCCAGCTCCTCGGCCGCTCCCGCAAGCAGGACGTGCTCGCGAACCTGACGCCCCGCGAGCGGGAGGTGCTGGCGCTGATGGCGGAGGGGCGGACGAACTCGGCGGTCGCGCAGGCGCTCGTGGTGAGTGACGGGGCGGTGGAGAAGCACGTGAGCAACATCTTCATGAAGCTGGGGCTCTCGCCGAGCGTGGGGGACCACCGCAGGGTGCTCGCGGTGCTCACGTACCTGCGGTCGTAGGCCGGGGCGGCCGGAGAGGTGCCGGGGCGGCCGGAGAGGTGCCGGGGCGGCCGGAGAGGTGCCGGGGCGGCCGGGGAGGTGTCGGGGCGGCCGGGGAGGTGCCGGAGGTGCCGGCCGGCCGGCCGGGGCTCAGGGCTGTTGCCTAGGCCAAAAGAACCAGACATTTCCGCCTCGCGTCCTTCGCGGGGAGCGGAACCCCGGAAAATTGCCACAAAGCGGGCAGATTTGGCCGTGCCGTGATCGGAAGAGGGCCCCGGCGGGCGCTCCCCCGCCCTCGGGGAGTGTTCGCGATATGACCCGTCCCGGGAAGGGGACCCTTACCGACGTAGGCTGTTCCGCAGGAGACAAGGCACAGAAGCAAGGCACAGAAGCAACGGCCACGAAACGCCCCCGCCGGGCCCCGGCGGGAGCCGCCACCGCCTCGACGGGAGGTCCACTTCCAGTGACCAGCCAGGTCAGCAGCCCAGCCGGGCCGTCCGACGGTGCGGTCGTCGGCGAGCCGCGCCCCACGGACGCGCCGCAGGCCCCCGCAGCCGCCACCAGCACGGACGCGCCGCAGGCCCCCGCCCCCGTGACGGACGTGCTCGAAGGCCCCGAGCCCGACACCGATCGTCTGGCGGCGCCCGCGCAGTCCGGCGCGAAGGAGGTCCGCAAGCTGGACCGGGTGATCATCCGCTTCGCGGGTGACTCCGGGGACGGCATGCAGCTCACGGGCGACCGGTTCACCTCCGAGACCGCCTCCTTCGGCAACGACCTCTCGACCCTGCCGAACTTCCCGGCCGAGATCCGCGCCCCCGCAGGCACCCTGCCCGGCGTCTCGTCCTTCCAGCTCCACTTCGCCGACCACGACATCCTCACGCCCGGCGACGCCCCCGATGTCCTGGTCGCGATGAACCCGGCCGCGCTCAAGGCGAACCTCTCGGACGTGCCGCGCGGCGCGGAGATCATCGTCAACACGGACGAGTTCACCAAGCGCGCGATGCAGAAGGTCGGCTGGGACGCGTCCCCGCTCGACGACGGCACCCTCGACGGCTACAGCGTCCACCCCGTGCCGCTCACGACGCTGACGGTCGAGGCGCTCAAGGAATACGACCTGTCCCGCAAGGACGCGGGCCGCAGCAAGAACATGTTCGCGCTGGGCCTGCTGAGCTGGATGTACCACCGCCCCACCGAGGGCACGGAGAAGTTCCTGCGCGCCAAGTTCGCCAAGCGCCCGGAGATCGCCGAGGCGAACCTCACGGCCTTCCGCGCGGGCTGGAACTTCGGCGAGACGACGGAGGACTTCGCGGTCTCCTACGAGGTCGCCCCCGCCACGACCGCGTTCCCCACCGGCACGTACCGCAACATCTCGGGGAACCTGGCGCTCGCGTACGGGCTCATCGCGGCCTCGCGGCAGGCCGAGCTGCCGCTGTACCTGGGCTCGTACCCGATCACGCCGGCCTCGGACATCCTGCACGAGCTGAGCAAGCACAAGAACTTCGGCGTGCGCAGCTTCCAGGCCGAGGACGAGATCGCCGGGATCGGCGCCGCGCTCGGCGCGGCCTTCGGCGGCAGCCTCGCGGTCACGACGACCTCGGGCCCGGGTGTGGCGCTGAAGTCGGAGACGATCGGTCTCGCCGTCTCGCTCGAACTCCCGCTCCTCATCGTCGACATCCAGCGCGGCGGCCCCTCGACGGGCCTGCCGACGAAGACCGAGCAGGCCGACCTGCTCCAGGCGATGTACGGGCGCAACGGCGAGGCCCCGGTGCCGATCGTCGCGCCCCGTACCCCCGCCGACTGCTTCGAGGCGGCGATCGACGCGGCGCGCATCGCGCTCACGTACCGCACGCCCGTCTTCCTCCTCTCCGACGGCTACCTCGCCAACGGCTCCGAGCCCTGGCGCATCCCCGAGGCGGACGAGCTGCCCGACCTCACGACACCGTTCGCGACCGGGTTCAACCACGAACTCGCGGACGGCACCGAGGTGTTCTGGCCCTACAAGCGCGACCCGGAGACGCTCGCGCGCCCGTGGGCCGTGCCGGGCACCCCCGGCCTCGAACACCGCATCGGCGGCATCGAGAAGCAGGACGGCACCGGCAACATCTCGTACGACCCCGCCAACCACGACTTCATGGTCCGCACGCGTCAGGCGAAGATCGACGGCGTGCGCGTCCCCGACATCGAGGTGGACGACCCGGGCGACGAGGCGCGCACGCTCGTGCTCGGCTGGGGCTCCACGTACGGGCCGATCACGGCGGCGGTACGGCGCCTGCGCGTCGCGGGCGAGAGCATCGCGCAGGCCCACCTGCGCCACCTCAACCCCTTCCCCGCGAACCTCGGCGAGGTCCTGAAGTCGTACGAGAAGGTCGTCGTCCCCGAGATGAACCTCGGGCAGCTCGCGACCCTCCTGCGCGCCAAGTACCTCGTGGACGCGCGGTCCTACAACCAGGTCAACGGAATGCCGTTCAAGGCGGAACAGCTCGCGACGGCGCTCAAGGAGGTCATCGATGACTGAGACCACGCAGGCGCCGGCCGGTCCCGTCTCGCTCTCGCTCGTGCCCAAGGCCGAGGCGAAGCAGTCCATGAAGGACTTCAAGTCGGACCAGGAGGTCCGTTGGTGCCCCGGCTGCGGGGACTACGCGGTGCTCGCGGCCGTGCAGGGCTTCATGCCCTCGCTCGGGCTCGCGAAGGAGAACATCGTGTTCGTGTCCGGGATCGGCTGCTCCAGCCGCTTCCCGTACTACATGAACACCTACGGCATGCACTCGATCCACGGCCGCGCCCCGGCCATCGCGACCGGGCTCGCCTCCTCGCGTCAGGACCTGAGCGTGTGGGTCGTCACCGGTGACGGCGACGCCCTCTCCATCGGCGGCAACCACCTCATCCACGCGCTGCGCCGCAACGTGAACCTGAAGATCCTGCTCTTCAACAACCGGATCTACGGGCTCACCAAGGGCCAGTACTCGCCGACCTCCGAGATCGGCAAGATCACCAAGTCCACGCCGATGGGCTCGCTCGACAACCCCTTCAACCCCGTCTCGCTCGCCCTCGGCGCCGAGGCGACCTTCGTCGCGCGCACGGTCGACTCCGACCGCCAGCACCTGACGAGCGTCCTGAAGGCGGCGGCGGAGCACCCGGGCACGGCGCTCGTGGAGATCTACCAGAACTGCAACATCTTCAACGACGGCGCCTTCGAAATCCTCAAGGACAAGGAGCAGGCGGCCCAGGCGGTGATCCGGCTGGAGCACGGGCAGCCGATCCGCTTCGGGAACTCCAGCGAGAAGGGCGTCGTGCGGGACCACGAGTCCGGCGACCTGCGCGTGGTCGACGTGACGCCCGAGAACGAGGCGGACGTCCTGGTCCACGACGCCCACCGCGAGACAGCCACGACCGCCTACGCGCTCTCGCGCCTCGCGGACCCGACGACGCTGCACCAGACCCCGATCGGGATCTTCCGCGACGTCGAGCGGCCCGTCTACGACACGCTGATGGCGGAGCAGCTCGACGCGGCGGTCTCCGAGCAGGGCAAGGGCGACCTCTCCGCGCTCCTCGCGGGGAAGGACACCTGGACCGTGGTGGGCTGACTTCCGTTCGAGCGGGGTCCGGGCGCCGCCCCGGACCCCGCTCCTCAAACTCCCCCAGCCTTCGGCCGGGAGGTACCCCCAGAGGGGCTGATCATTGGCCTCTCCGGCGTTCGTCGTACGCCCGCCTCGCCTCCTCCACCCCGGACACCTGCCGCTCACTCCACCGCGCCAGGTCGAAGACCTGCTGAGCCGCCTGCCGCCCCCGCGCGGTGAGCGAGTACTCCACGTGCGGCGGCACGACCGCCTTCGCCTCCCGCAGCACGAAGCCGTCCCGCTCCAGCGTCTGGAGCGTCTGCGCGAGCATCTTCTCGCTCACGCCCCCCACCGTGCGCCGCAGCTCGCTGAAGCGGTACGTCCGCGCGAGCAGCGCGGCGAGCACGAGCACGCCCCAGCGCGAGGTCACGTGCTCCAGGATTCCCCGCGAGGGGCACATCGCCCGGTTGACGTCCGGGGGGCCTTCTTCGCCGGCGGGCGTCCCGCCGAGCAGTACCGCCATCTCCGCGCTCACTGTCATACCAGTACCTTACTCGAAAGTGGGTACTTTCGTTTAGTTAGTGCGCAGCTTAGAGTAGAGGGAAAGCACAGACCAGCACGAAGGGCACATTTCATGAGCATCGTCGTCACCGGCGCCACCGGGCATCTCGGCCGGCTCGTCCTCGCGGGCCTCCTGGAGAAGGTCCCCGCGAGCGAGCTCGCCGCCGTCGTCCGCAGCGAGGAGAAGGGCGCGGAGTTCGCGGCGAAGGGCATCGAGCTGCGGATCGCCGACTACGACAAGCCCGAGACGCTCAAGGACGCCTTCCACGCGGGCGACCGGGTGCTCTTCATCTCCGGCAGCGAGGTCGGCAAGCGCGCCGCGCAGCACACCGCCGTCGTCGAGGCCGCCAAGGCGGCGGGCGTCGCCCAGCTCGCGTACACGGGCGTGCTCGGCGGCCCGGACGCCGATTTCGCGCTCGCCGACGAGCACAAGATCACCGAGCAGGCGATCCTCGACTCGGGCGTCCCGTACACGTTCCTGCGCAACGGCTGGTACGACGACATGTACGTGGCGCAGCTCCCGGTGTACCTCGCGAACGGCGCCGTCCTCGGCAGCTCCGGCGAGGGCCGGATCGCGCCCGCCCCGCGCGAGGACTACGCCGAGGCGGCCGTGGCGGTGCTCACGGGCGAGGGCCACCTCGACAAGGCGTACGAGCTGAGCGGCGACGTCGCCTGGACGATGAGCGAGTTCGCGGCCGAGATCGCGCGCCAGTGGGGCAAGCCGGTCGTGTTCACGAACGTCGCCCCCGAGCAGTACAAGCAGGTGCTGCTCGGCGCGGGCCTGCCCGAGCCGATGGCGGACATCCTGGTGGACGTCGAGAGCGCCATCGAGCGCGGCTCGCTCGCCGGTACCACCGACGACCTCTCCCGCCTCATCGGCCACCGGACCACGCCGATCGCCGACTCGATCGCGGCGGGGCTGAAGGCGCTGGAGGGCTGAGCGAGCCCGGTTCCGCACGGCCCGTACCCCGGCGGGTGCGGGCCGTGTCGTCATGACCGTACGGCGATACGGGAATGACAAGGCGAGCCACCCCCGTTACCTTCCCGACGGGGCGGCACGGCGTCGGCCCGTGACCGGACGGGGGATCGCGATGGCCGCAGCACAGGACACCACTCCAGCCGTGGAGGGCACCTCACGTGCCGGGCTCTCCTACGGATTCGGCGCCTACGGCATCTGGGGCCTGGTCCCGCTCTTCTGGCCGCTGCTCAAGCCGGCCGGGGCGGGAGAGATCCTGGCGCACCGCATGGTGTGGTCGCTCGGCGTCGTCGCGATCCTGCTGCTGTGCATACGCCGCTGGGCCTGGGCGGGCGAATTGCTGCGCGACCCGCGCCGCCTCGGTCTCGTCACCGTCGCCGCGGCCGTGATCACGGTCAACTGGGGCGTCTACATCTGGGCGGTCAACGCGGGCCACGTCGTGGAGGCGTCGCTCGGCTACTTCATCAACCCGCTCGTGAGCATCGCGCTCGGCGTGCTGCTCCTCGGCGAACGGCTCCGGCCCGCGCAGTGGGTCGCGGTCGCGACGGGCGTGGCCTCGGTGCTCGTCCTCGCGATCGGCTACGGGAAGCCGCCGTGGATCTCGCTGGTGCTCGCGTTCTCGTTCGGCGCGTACGGGCTGGCGAAGAAGAAGGTCAACCTGGGCGGGATCGAATCGCTCGCGGCGGAGACCGCGCTCCAGTTCCTGCCCGCGCTGGGCTTCCTGATCTGGCTCGGCGCCCGGGGCGAGGCGACGTTCACGGGTGAGGGCGCGGGCCACGCGGTGCTCCTCGCGTCGACCGGGATCGTCACGGCGGTGCCGCTCGTCTTCTTCGGCGCGGCGGCGATCCGCGTGCCGCTCTCGACGCTCGGCCTGCTCCAGTACCTGGCCCCTGTCTTCCAGTTCGGCCTGGGCATCCTGTACTTCCACGAGGAGATGCCGGCCGCGCGCTGGGCGGGCTTCGGGCTCGTGTGGATCGCGCTGGTCCTGCTCACGTGGGACGCGCTGCGCACGGCGCGCGCCAACCGCCGCACGGCGGAGCGGCTGCGGACGGCGGTGCGTGAGGCGGAGGCGGTACGGGACCCGGCGGGCGCGGAGGCGCGGGCGGCTGACGTGGAGGGCGCGGCGGGCGCGGCAGGGGCGGCGGGCGCGGCAGGCGCGGAGGCGCCCGTACGGGAGGTGTGAAGCGGCGCGGCGCGGGATGAAGGGCCGGAAGCCGGGAAGACTCGACGCCATGGCTGATCACGACATCGAGGCGGCTCGGAACTTCGAGGCGGCTCAGGACATCGAGGCGGCTCAGGGCATCGACGCCCTCGTCTTCGACGTCCTCGGCACACTCGTGGACGACGTGGCGGGAATCCGCGCCGGTATCGGCGAGTTGACGACGGACGCGGCACAGGCGGAGCGGCTGTTCGCGCTGTGGCAGGAGCACACGGACACGGAGCAGCGCCGCATGATGGCCGGGCAGCGGCCCTACCTTCCGGCGGACGCGCTCGACGTGGAGACGGCGGGAGTGGTCGCGGCGGCGGCCGGGCTGGACGACGACGTGGCGGCGGTGGCGGCGCTCGCGCACGCGGCGCACGCACTCGATCCGTTCCCCGACAGCGTCGCGGGCCTCGACCGGCTCGCCCGCCACTTCCCGCTCATCGCGCTCTCCAACGCGGGCCGTGCGCAACTGCTCGGGATCACGGTGCGGGCGGGGCTGCGCTGGCACCTGGCGCTGTCCACGGAGGAGGCGCGCACCTTCAAACCGGACCCGCCCGCCTACGAACTCGCGCTCGCGGCGGCGGGCCGCCCGCCGGAGCGCGTGCTGATGGTCGCGGCGCACGCCTGGGACCTGCGCGGCGCGCAGAGCCTGGGGATGCGTACGGCGTACGTGCACCGCGAGGAGCGCGAGGCGCCGAGGCCGGAGGACCGCTTCGACTTCGTGGCGAGGGACCTGACGGATCTGGCGGACCGGCTGCTGGGGTAAGGACCCGGGCGGCGGCGGGGACGGCGCCCGACCATGCCGCACCGCCTCCGGCGGGCTCCTGCCTCGCGCGGCTCCTGCCTCGCGCGGGTCCGGCCTCCGGCCCCTGCGCGGGCTCCGCAACCGTCTGGCGGACGGGACCGCCGCCGGAAGACCTCTCCTGAGTGAGTGTGTACTCACTCACCTCTCCCCCACGCTTTCGGCCCTCAGCGAATTACCGTTCGCTACAAGCTTCTTTCCACAGGCGCCTCTCACTCGTTCGAGTGAGGCGCGTCGCGGATTTCCCGAAGTTATCCACAGATGCGCGGAGTTGGTGAGGCGAGCGGCCCGACCCGCGAAAGAATGGTTTCAGGGGCGCCCCCCGGGTGGGTGGGGGTCTGTCCTCAGCCCACCCCCGGCAGCACCCCCACCCCCCACCCCCGCTCCTCATCCCCCAGCCACGCCCGCGCCCCCTCCGCCCCCACCGTGAGCCCGAACTCCCCGTACCCCGGCCGCCCCGCCGCCTGCCACCACCGATAGGCGGCCTCCACCTCGTGCCACAGCTTCCGCTCCCCGTACTGAAGCACCGTCGATTCCGCGTCGGGCCGCAGCAGCAGGCACGCCCACGAGCCCGTGCCGCCCGTGTCGTGGAACCACACCGGCCGGCTGCCGTCGAGCTGCACCGTCGGCGCGACCGCCGTGGCGCAGCGCGGCACGCGCAGGCCGAGCGCGAAGCGCGCGCTGCCGAGCAGGTCGGAATCGAGGATGTCCGTGCCGATCCACGCCGAGGAACGGTGCGCCTTGGCGCTCGTCTCGCGCAGGTACTCGGCCCGCGCGCCGTCGCGCCAGCGCTGGCCCCGCGCCCGCGTGCACTCGACGGGCCGCAGGAAGCGTCCGCTCGCCGAGCGCCCGTCCTGGCTCACGCGCAGCGCCACGAGGACGTCGGCCGAGCAGAAGTTCGTCCCCCACGGCAGCACGATCAGCGCCCCGGGCGCGCTCTGCTCGATCCACGCGTACGGGACCTCGCGCAGCCCGCAGCAGGAGACGATCCTGTCGTACGGGGCCTGCGCGCCGTGCCCCGAGAGGCCGTCACCGACCCGCACCTCCGGGGTGAGCCCGAAGCGCCGCAGCCGCTGGCGCGCGAGCGCGGCCACGGACTCGTCGATCTCGAAGCTCGTCACGGCGGGCACGCCGAGCCGGTGCGCGAGCAGCGCGGTCGTCCACCCCGTGCCCGTCCCGACTTCCAGGACCCTTCCGACGCCCTCGCCGAGGCGGAGATCGGCGAGCAGCCCGAAGACGACGGAGGGCCCGAGCGCGGTCGACGTCGCGAGACGCCCCGGCGTCAGCCCCGTGTGCTCGCCGTCATCCCACTGGGTGACGATCGGCGCATCGCTGTCCGCGTACCCGTACCACGTGGCAGGGTCCCTGCTGCGCGACACCGGTACGTGCGCCCGCTGTTCGGCGTCCCACGGCCACATCAGGGGCGGCAGGAAGGCCGCACGCGGCACCTCCTCGTACGCCGCCCGCCAGTCCGGCGCGAGCACCCCCGTCGCGCTCATCCGCCGCCCGAGCCGCAGCCTCGCGTCCCGTTCCACACTGCCCCGCTCGCTCGTCACCACGTCCGCCCGACCTCCGTACGCTCGTACGGGTACGCGTGCGCGGCGTGGCGACGGACCGGTGGTAGGGGCATGACGGCACCTCTGTCTCTGGCTGAAGAGCACCCGTGGGGGATGTGAGTCAAACGCCGGAAAGGGCTTCCGGGGCACGGCACCGCCGAGGAACCACCCACCCCGCCGCGCGTTGACGCGGAGCCCGGCGGCTCACCGGGGACACGGATGTACGGGGGCGGGGCGACGGGACCGGGGAGGTGAACGCTGCGGGACACCCCCGCGCGGCAGCCGCGCGGAAGGCAACGGCGGTACGGTCCGCAGGCGGCCGACGTCCCGGCGGCGGTACGGGCACGGAGCGGCCTCCCCCTTCCCCGATAGGTCCGCTGACCTGCGCGGATCACCGCCGCGTGAACCCGTGCGGGTGCCGCGCGATGAGGACGCGGCAGTCGACGGCGCGGGAGTGGTCACCGGCGGCGATGGCCGCCCGCTCCTCGGCACGGAGGCGGTCGCAGAGTCGGCAGGGGAGGTCGGATTCGGGGGACTCGGGCGGGCGTTCATGGACGAGGCGCAGGGTCATGACGGTTCCTCTCCGTGGCGGTTTGGCTACCGGGGAGGTACACGGTGACCTAGCTTGGAGAACTACTCAACGTTGTGCCAACGGGTGGAAGGCGGGGAGGAACGCCCCTTGAACATCAAGAAGTTGAACCCGGACGCGGGGCCCTACGCGGCCTACGGAGCGCGTTTGCGCAAGGTACGGCAGGAGTTGGGGCTGCGACAGAAGGACGTGGCAAAGCGGGTGGGCTACGCCGAGTCGCACATGTCCGGCGTGGAAATCGCCGCGAAGAAACCAACACTCAATTTCTCGGTGGCGCTTGACACCGCACTGGGGCTCACGAACACCGAGCGGTCCTTCGAGCGCGAGTGGCGGAACATCACGTTCGGGGCCTTGCTGGAGGGGTTCCCCGAGTACCTGAAGCTCGAAGGGCGGGCGGTGGAGGTCCGAGCTTTCGAAACCGGCATAGTCCCGGGGCTGCTCCAGACTCCTGAATACGCCAGAGCACTGGCAGAAGCCGCAGTTCAGCGCGGTGCGATCACTGCGGAACTGGCGGAACAACGTCTCCGTGCGCTCACCGAACGCCAGCAGGCAGTACAGGGCGAGCGTCCACCCATGATCTTCGCGGTGTTGGACGAGAGCTGCATCCGCCGCACTATCGGCGGCCCGGAAGCCATGAAAGCTCAGCTACGTCACCTGGTGGACTTCGCGGCCTTCCCCAACACGGTGCTTCAGGTCATTCCCTTCTCCGTCGGGGAGAGGCGACCGCTTGACCTGCCCACCAATCTGCTGACTCTCCTGGATCGCAGCATCGTCTCGTATGCGGAGTCCCAGACGCAGGGGCACCTGGACCGCGAAATCACGTCTGTTGCCACGCTCATGACCGCCTACCATCAGGCGCAGGCCGTATCGCTTTCCCAAGCGGAGACTGTGGCCTTGATCGAACAGGCTGAAAGGGAACACCCGTGAGTAACGCGCCCCGCTGGTTCAAGTCCTCCTACAGCAACAACGGCGGAACCTGCATCGAGGTCGCCACCAACCTCGCCCCCGCCCACGGCATCATCCCGGTCCGTGACTCCAAGAACCCCGGCGGCCCCTCCCTCGCCCTTCACACGTCCGCGTTCACCGGGTTCGTCTCCGGTGTGAAGCGTGGCGACTTCGACGTCTGAGCCAACCTTCCGCGTCCCGAAGCCCCGTCGCCCCGCGCAGGACGGGGCTTCGCGCGGTGCGGGGCGGGGCATACCTCCCGGCAGGGCTCAACTCGACGAGCGGGAGGCCGGGATGGCGGAGTGGCGCAAGTCCACGTACAGCGACAACGGTGGGAGCTGCGTGGAAGCGGTGGCGGACTGGCGTACGTCCTCGTACAGCAACAACGGCGGCCAGTGTGTGGAGGTCGCCACCAACACCCCCCACGCGATCCCCGTCCGCGACTCCAAGAACCCCGCGGGACCCCACCTCCGCCTCACCCCCACCGCCTTCACCACCTTCGTGACAAGCGTGCAGCGCGAGGAGTTCGGGGCGGCCTGAGCCCCCGCTGCCCCGGGAGGCTCGGCAGACCCGTTGCGTTCGAGACCGGCATCGAGTCGCGGTCCCCGGGAGGGCGGGCCCGTCCCTACGCGCCCGGCGGGAGGCGGCCCGTGGGCGTGCACCGCGGAGCCGTAGGACGCCGACCAGAGAGGGAGCGCCACCCAACACGCGTACTACACGGGCGAAATGAGTCTGGTCGGCGTAGCTCGTGCGGTGAGCGACCTGGGTGAAAGGGAGACCGGCGCGGGCGCGCTGGAGCGCGTGCCCGAGGCGCAGGATGCGGGCGAGGGTCTTCGGGCCGTAGCCGAAGGCGTCCAGGCAGCGGCGCCGCAAGTGCCGCTCGCTCAGCGCTAGTTCGCGCGCACGGTCGGGGACAGCGAGGCCGCGCCGGACCCCGGCGAGCACCGTCTCCGGCACTCGGTCGTGCGCGATCCGCCCGTACAGGGCCGAGGCGGCCACCGCCTCCAGCGCGGCCGTACGATCGACGGACTCCCCCCACGCGCCCGGCGGGTTCCCGCGCCCTCCGCCGTGTCCACAAGCCCGCCGACGGTACCCGACTCTGCCACCGCGTCCACAGCGCTGCCCCCAGCACGGCCGAAGAAGCCGCTCCCGATACACAACCCCGTACCGGCCGGACTCCGGCCCGAATACGCTGCTCTCCCCGGACGACGGGGAGAGGGGCAGAGGGTGGACGCGGACGAGGCCTTGCGGCTCGCGAGGGCGTTTCTGGCGCGCGACCAGCGCCGGGACGAGCCACCTCTCGCCATCGACACAGAGCAGGTCCGAGTAGGCAATGGGCTCTTGATCGCGCCCTACAACTCCGTGCGCTACCTCGCCTCGCGCAAGCCGAGAGAACAGTTGCTCGGCTGCTGGCCCATCCTCGTCGACCTTGGAAGCGGGGAAATACGGTTCGGGTCCCTGGAGGAACGACATCTGTGGCGGACTACGCAGGAGTGACGCAGCCCCGGCCGACCGTCTAGCCTGCGCGGAATGACCGACTCAGCGGCCCAAGCGATCGACGTTCGAGCCGTGTTGTTCGACTCGGGTGGGTGCTCACGCGGCCCATCGGGGGGCGGTGGAATCCGCGCGCCGACTTCGAGGAGACCGTTCGCGGCACGCGTCCTCGGTCACGCGCGAGCGCTTCGCCGAGGCGATAGCGGTGGGTGAGGGATTTCTCGCGGAGGCGGCGGGGACACCGGATCATGACGACTACCACCGCGTACTGCTGCGGGAGTTGGGCGTACCCCCGAGCACTGTTCTGCTCGCGGAGCTGCGGCGGGAGGTGCCTGCGATGAAGGTGCTTGAGCTGTATTCGGACGTGCTGCCGACGCTCGCGGAGCTGAAGCGGCGCGGGGTGCGCCTCGCCGTGGTGTCGGACGCGTGGCCGAACCTGCCCGATCTGCACGAAGGGCTGGGCATCCGGGGCTACTTCGAGGTGTACGCGATCTCGGCGGTGCTCGGCTGCGAGAAGCCCGACCCACGCATGTACCACCACGCGAGCGAAGCCCTTGGCCTGGAGCCCGCGCAGTGCCTTTTCGTCGATGACACCCCCGAGTTGGTCACGGCGGCGACAGAGCTGGGCTACGCCGGGCGGTTTCTAAACCGCGCGGGAACGTCCGGCGACGTGCCGTCGATCGCTTCCCTCACCGATCTCCTGCCCCTCGTCTGACGAAAGCCCCTTCCGCGCGGCGGAGGACGATCTCGACGGGCGCACGGACCCCACAAGCGCGGAGGGGGTCGATCAGGACCTCGGCGAGCCACGCCGCGCCCTCGGGGGCGACCACTCCGGTACCACGCAGTCCAGCGGTACGGCCTCCGCCACGCCCGCGGAGCCGGTGTCGAGCGGGTGCACCGGGTCGAGGAGAACACGCCCGGCACAGGCGGAAAACCCCTTGCACGCGGCCCGCTCCGCTGAGAGGTTCCCCCGGTGGACGATGACGTGATCATGCTGCGCAGGGCCGGGGAATCCGACGCGCGAGGGGCGGCGGAGGTGTGGTTGCGGTCGTTCGCCGCCGCGCTGCCGGGGGTGCGGCGGGCGCACTCGGATGACGAGGTGCGGGCGTGGTTCGCGTACGTCGTGGTGCCCGAGCTGGAGACATGGGTCGCGGAGACGGATGGCGGTGACCTCGTAGGCGTACTGGCGCTTTCGGAGGAGGAGTTGGAACAGCTCTACCTCTCCCCCGAGGTGCGCGGGCAGGGGCTCGGTGACCGGTTCGTGGCGCTTGCCAAGGAGCGGCGGCCGGCCGGGCTCGACCTGTGGACCTTCCAGGCCAACGCGCCCGCGCGCCGTTTCTACGAGCGGCACGGCTTCGTGGTGGCCGAGGAGACGGACGGAACGCGGAACGAGGAGAAGGAGCCGGACATGCGGTACGTGTGGCGACCGTGAGCGAGCAACCGCCGCCCGGCGGCGTGGAGGTGGACGAGGCGCGGCTCGACACGGGCTGGGCCGGGGCGTGGCGTCCGGAGCAGGCGGCGGAGCGGCTGCGGGGCGTCGCGGCGCCGTGGTGCGTCGCGGCCGGGTGGGCGCTCGACCTGTTCCGGGGCGGCGCACCCTCGCGGCCCCACGGGGATCTCGAACTCGCCGTTTCAGAGGCGGGGTTCGCCGAAGTGGCGGCGCGCTTTCCCGAGTACGTGTGGGACGGCGTCGGGGACTGGCGGGTGTACCCCGGCTCGGGCCCGCTCCCCGGCTCGCACCAGACGTGGCTGCGCGACCCCGCGACGGACCGCTGGCTCCTCGACGTCTTCCGTGAGCCGCACGACGGCGGCACGTGGATCTGCCGCAGGGACCCGGCGATCCGTCTCCCGTACGCGGAGATCATCGCGCACACGGCGGACGGCATCCCGTACCTGATGCCGGAAGTAGTGCTGCTCTTCAAGGCGAAGGCGGCCCGGCCCAAGGACGAGGCGGACTTCGCGGGGGTGCTGCCGCTGCTCGGCACGGAGCGGCGGGAGCGGCTGCGAGGCTGGCTGGAGCGGGTGCACCCGGGGCATGGGTGGGGGGAGCGGCTGGGCTGAGGGGGGTGGGGAGGGAGGCGGGGGCCCGGCATGTGCGCAGGGGTCCGGCATGTGCGGACGGTGTTGCGTGGTGATTGTCGGTTCGGGGGTTGTGGACAACCGACGGTTCGCAGGGACGGCTCTCACTCGGAGGAGTGAGGCGTTGCGCGGGTTTCCCGGAGTTGTCCACAGATGTGGCGGGACGGGGCGGAGAGCGGGGACGGCTTTGAAAGACTGGTATCGGGGTCGCCCCCCTGGGAGGGCGGGGGCTGCCCTGAGCCAGGGGCCCGGCATACGGGCACCGCCCGGCATACGGCACCGTAGGCCGCCCGGCATACGCCACCGCCCGGCATACGCCACCGTCCGGCATACGGCGCCGCCCCGCATGCGGGACCGCCCGGCATACGCCCCCGGCCTACGGCACCGCCCGGCACACGGCGCCCCCGGCCTCCGCCTCCGCCCCCAACCCCACCCAGCCGGAGACCGTCCCACCCCGACCCGGCCGGACCGGAGCGCCGTCAACACCCCTGCCCGCAAAACCCCCTTCGGGTGAAGACTCGTCCATCGGGAGCAAAAAGCGGGCTGCCGGGCATTGTCCAGTTAGCACTGTCCGTAGCCGATCGATGGCTCTCCGACACCACCCGAAGGGACCCCGTGGGACTGTCACGCGCGTACGGAGGCCCCCTCACCGAGGGCCCCACACCCGCCTCCGCATCGGCCGAAGCGCCACCCCTGCCGTACCCGAGCGGCTGGGCGGCGCTCGCCTTCTCGGAGGACCTTCCGGTCGGCAAGGTCCTCACGCGGCCCCTCGCGGGCGAGGACGTCGTCCTCTACCGCCTGCGCTCGGGCGAGTTGCGCGCGATCCGCCCGTACTGCCCGCACCTCGGCGCGCATCTCGGGCTCGCGAAGCTCGAAGGCGACGACCTCGTGTGCCCCTTCCACGCCTTCGCCTTCGGCCCGGACGGCACCTGCGTCCGTACGGGATACGACACGCCGCCACCCCGCTCCCCGCTCAGCCGCCTTCACGTCCTGGAGGCGAACGGCGCGGTCTTCGTCTGGCGCCACCACGAGGACCGAGAGCCGTACTGGACGATCCCCGCCTGGCACGAGATCGGCCACCGCCCCGCCCGGCACGCCGCCTTCGAGTTCTCGGGGCACGCCCAGGAGGTCATCGAGAACTCGGTGGACTACGGGCACTTCGCGACGCTCCACGGCTGGAAGAAGGCCGAGGTCCTGGAGCCCCTGACGTACGACGGGGACACCTTTCACCTCACGATGCGCGCGACCGAGTCCGCCCCGCTCATCGGTGACTTCACCGTCGACGTGGACGTGCACGGGTACGGCCTCGCCTGCCTGCACGCCGATATGTACACGCCTCGCGTGGGCATGCGCATGTGCACGATGATCCTGCCGACGGCGATCGGCCCGAACCGCATGCAGTTCCGCCAGCGCAACCGGATCGCCTTCTCCGAGCCCGCCGGCCTTCCGGCCCCGGTGGCGAAGGCGGTGAGCCGCACGGCGGCGCGCCTCTTCGAGGGCCTGCTCTTCAGGTCGAACATCGAGTTCACGGCGGCGGACTTCCCGATCTGGGACACGAAGAAGTACGTGCAGCCGCCCAGGCTCGGCCAGGGCGACGGCCCGATCGGCCCCTTCCGCCGCTGGGCCAAGCGCTTCTACCCGCCCGAGCCTGCCTCCACGGTCGTCGCGGCCCGGGAGCCGGGGACGCGCGAGGGGGCGAGTCGCGTGATGCGGTAGGCGTCCCGTACGCAGAGGTTGAGCAGCGTCGCGAGCAGGATCAGGGCCGCGCACACGCACAGGACGGCGCCGTCGCTCCACAGGTGGGCGGCGAGCGCGACGAGGAGGTAGCCGAAGGGGATGGCGAGGCGTTCGCCGATGCCGTTGAAGGCGGACATGCGGCCGAGTTCGCCCTCGGGCACGTGGCTCTGGAAGGCCGTCGTCCAGGTCACGACGGAGACGTCGAGCAGCACTCCCGCGAGCACCGTGGCGCCGAGGACGTATCCGAGCGGGAGTCCGGCGGCGAGCGCGGCGAGCGGGAGAGCGAGCCCCGCGCTCGTGAGGATCGCGACGACGAGCAGCCGCCGGGGCCGCCAACGCAGGCACACGAGCGTCCCCGCGAGCAGCCCGCCCGCGAGTGCCGACTGCACGAGCCCCCAGTCCCTCGCCCCGCCGTAGCGCGCGGCGGCGACGAGGGGCCCGAGGAGCTGGAATCCCGCGAGCCAGGCCGCGACGACGACCGTCCCGGAGAGCGTGTACGTCCACAGCCACGTACGGCCCAGGAAGGCCCGCCAGCCCGTGCGCAGCTCGGCGAGCGGCCGGCCCACCGCGAGCGGCGCGGGGAGGTGGAGCCCGCGCAGCAGGACGGCGGCCACGGCGAAACTCGCCGCGTCCCAGGCGAGCGCCCAGGCGGGCCCGCTCGCCGCGACGAGCAGCCCGGCGGCGACGGGGCCGGTGAACCGGACGGCGTTGGTGGGCAGGCGCAGCAGTGTGTTGGCGCGCTGCGCGTGCTCCAGCGGCACGAGCTGGGGAATGGCCCCTTGGGCCGCGGGGATGCGGAGCGCCGCGGCGGTGCCGGAGACGAGCCCGCACACCGCGACCGTCGCCGTACTGGCGTACCCCGCGCCCACGAGGGCGGCGAGCACGCCCTGCGCGACGGCGGCGAGCGCGTTCCCCGCGAAGAGCAGCCGACTGCGGGACATCCGGTCGGCGAGCACCCCGCCGAGGACCACGAACACGACGGTCGGCACGGTATTCGTCGCCAGCACGACGCCGAGCGACCCGGCCCCGCCGCCCTGCCCGATGACGGCGTAGGCGAGCGCGAGCGGCGCCATCGCGGACCCGGTGGCGGAGACGAGATTCGCGAGGAGGAACCGGCGGAAGGGGGCGAGGCGGAGCGGGGAGACGGGGGTCGCGGTCATGTCCTCGGCGGGTGGTGGCGGGAGGGCGGCTGGCGGGGGTGAGCCCTGGCTCAGGAGCGGACGCGCAGGGGGCAGGCGCGCAGGGGCGGGTGCCCCCGGGGGCGGAGCGACACGGGTGACGGGCGCACGCTACTCCGCCCGCTCCCGGCCGGGGGCCCGATCCGGCCGCGCGTGTTCGTTCCGGATGCCGCGTTTGGTCGCGCGTGCTCCCCTGGGAAGGGGGTACCCGGGCGCACAGACCCCCGGCCCTCAGGGAAGGAGCCTTGCCATGGGCGAACCCGACGAGACCCGCGAGCGGCTCGACGCGATGCGGCAGAAGGCGCGCGAGCTGAGCGACAGCGCGGAGCACGAGAGCGATCCGAAGGAGCGGGAGCGACTGGCGCAGAAGGCACGCCGCCTGGAGTCGCTGAGCGAGCAGGAGAGCGACATGCGCAGCGGGGACATCTACCCGATCGAGTAGGCCCGGTCCCCGCGGGGGTTCTCCCCGCCCTGGCCCGTCGGGCAGCCTCATCGCCCGGCACGGGATGCTCCGCTTGGCTGGAGCGGCCCGCCACCCGTCCTGCCGTAAGTCCGCTCACGCGCTCCCGCGCCCTCTCCGCGCCGCGCCGCCCCGGCGTCCTCGCCGCGCTCACCGGACAGCATGAGTGCCGCCCCGGGCCCTAAACTGTCACCACAGCAGCACACCGAGCGCCACGGCCGCCGCGAGCAGCAGCGCCGGGACCCCGCCTTGACGACGTGGATGCGGAACCAGAAGTCCACTGTGCCGCGCAGCCCGGCCGGTTGCTCCGCGTCGCCGACGTTCCAGTGCGCGACGAAACCGCTCCGGAAGGTGGGCGGGACGTTGCTCAAGTGCACCGTGCCGCGCGCGAAGGCATTGCGAAGGCATTGGGGGCGGCGAAGAAGGCGACGACAGGTACGGGGGCGCTCGGCCTCTTCGCGCTCATGGCGAACGTGCAGGGCGCGGCGGCTCCCCTCTCTTCGCTGCTGACGATGCCCGGCGCGGACAACGCCACGCTCGCCCAGGTCGGCGAGCGCCTCGCCGCCGACCCGAGCGGCGCGCGCTCCCCCGTACTCGCCTTCATGATCGGCGACTTCGCGACCTACCACGCGGTCCACGCGGTCGCGGCGGCGCTCGTCGCCCTCGTAGCGGCCGTGCTCCTTCCTGCACCGCCGCCACGCTCCACTCCTCACCCCGGCCGCCACGGCGCTCGTCCTCGCTTTCGGGAATACGACGAGCACCCTCGACCCCCCGAGGCGCTGAGGGCTTTCACCTCCGGAAGCTGGCGAGCGGTCTCCGGAAGCTGGCGAGCGGTCTCCGGAAGCCGGCGGACGGCGCGGTGGTGGGCGGCGCGGTTCCGGCCAGGGCGGCGCTCATCCGTGACCCCGCCACCGCCCCCGGCTGCGGGGTCAGTGGCTCCACGGCGGGTTGATGGTGCTGCCGTCGGTCAGCTCGGCGCTGAGCCCTGCCCGGGTAGTGACCCACATGTGCGCGGTCTGGTCGGCGGAGTTGGCGACAGCCAGCTCGGAGCCCGCCGGAGCCACCGCCGCGTCACCGACGCCGAGCTCAGCGCTTTCGCCGCCGATGGTGAGCCGGAGGCGCCCGGACAGTACGTAGAACGTTTCCTCATGGCTGATCGTGTGGGTCGGAGCCACCGTTCCCGCCGGGATCTCGCATCGCCATGCGGCGAGATCCCGGGCGCCCGTGCCCGGCCGGAGGTAGGAGACGAATCGGGCGCCATGGACCTCGTGAACGACGACCTCTTCACTGCGAACGAAGGGCATACCAACTCCTCAAAGACAAGCTGCTTGCCAATGAAGACAAGCAGCTTGGCCAGTTATAGTCAAGCCCATGGATGACGCTCTGGCCCTCTCGGCACTCGTACTGGGGCTTTCGGGTCACTTGGTGCAGGAGATGCACGCTCGCGTGACCCAGCAGGGATTCGAGGACCTGCGGCCCGCGCACGGCTTCGCCTTTGCCCGCATCTCCCTGGGCGACGCCACGACGGCCTCCCTGGCCGAGCACCTGGGGGTGACCAAGCAGGCGGCGGCCCAGCTGGTCAAGGAGCTCGTCCACAGGGGGTACGTGGTACGCCATCCGCATCCGCACGACGCCCGCGCACGTCTCCTGGGACTGACCGAGGCCGGCTGGGCCGCCACCCGTGCCGCCGACGAGGCGGCTCGGGCTGCCATCGCACCATGGCGGCAGGCGCTGGGCGAGGCGCGCTTCGGTGAACTCGTCGCCGACCTGGCCCGGATCACACCCCAGGGACCGATCCGCCCCACCTGGTGAGCCCGTGGACCACCGACCACCGGGCGATCTGCCCGACGGCCCCTCAGGGGCGCCCCAGCATCCGCTGCCTCACTCCTGGAGGCTCCGTCGGCCGCCGCCCTCCGGCGCCAGGAGCCACCGCGCCGAAGGGCTGGTCAGGGGGCGGACCAGGCGGCGGACCGGGGGCGAGGCCAGGACGGTGGTCAGCGCGACGCCCGCCAGGAGGAGGGCGATCAGCTCGACCGTCGTGTCGGCCCGCTCGATGAGCCCCTTCTCGCGCAGCGGCATGATGACCAGCGGGTGCAGGAGGTAGACCGTGAAGCCGCCCGCTCCCATCGCGGAGATCAGCGGGAGGCGGCGCTTCGGGATCAGGCGCATGAGGCACAGGACGAGGAAGGCCGCCACCACCAGGACCGCGAGCCGTACGAGCCAGGCGCCCTCCATGCCGAGCCACGTGTCCGCCGTGTACGGGTGCCGCATCGACAGCCACGTGCCCGGGATGTCGCGGTGCCAGCGCCACGCCGCGAGGCCCGCGCCGAGCATCCCCGCGACCGCGAGCGGCAGGCTCCAGCGGCTCTCCAGCCACCCTCGTCCCAGGCCCTGGCCGAGCCGCCAGCCGAAGTAGAAGAGCGGCAGGTAGACGAGGGTGCGGCTCGCGGAGAACATCATGCCGAACTCGTCGAAGTAGCCGAGTGCGAGGGACACCGCCGTCGTCATGAGCAGTGGATACCGCAACTGCACGACGAGCGGCAGCAGCAGCCGCCAGCAGAACAGCGACATGAGGAACCACAGGGTCCACGGGAGCTGCGCGATGTGGAGCGTGAAGGGCTTGCCGAGCGCGTACGACTCCAGCGAGAACAGCAGGCTGAAGACGAGTGCGGGCAGCGCGATGGTGCGCAGGAGGTTGCGCAGGCGGCGGGGGTCGAGCGGGCCCGGACTGCTGAAGACCCCGGCGAGCACGACGAAGGCGGGGACGCGGAACGCCCAGGCGGCCACGTTGAAGGCGTGCAGCACGCCATGGCTGCTCATGATGCTGCCGATCGTGTGCAGGACCACGATGAGCGTCGCGGCGACGAAGCGCGTGTTGTCGTACCAGGGGTCGCGGGCCTTGGCGGCGGGAGGGGCCGGTACGGGGCCGGGGGTCGCCGGCTCGGGGTTCGCCGGGTCGGGGTTCGCCGGGTCGGCGGGTTTGGCGTGTCTCGGCGGGGCGCTCGTCATCGCGAGGGTCTCCTGCGGCACGGGGTGGCGGCAGGGTGCGGCCACCGAGGGAGAAACCTTTTCGGTGGCTGTGGAGCGCCCAGTGAGGAGAAACCGGGCGACGGGTGAACTTACAGTGTCCGGCAGGGGGTTCGCTCAGGTCGTGATGTCCTTCGTGCCCAGCCGCGCCCACGCCAGCGAGCCGAAGAGCGCCACGTAGACCGCCTGGAGTCCCAGGTTCCGCACGATGTCGTCCCACAGGAGGGGGTCGCGGACGAGGTCGGCGAAGGCGAGCCAGTGGTGCGAGAAGAAGTACGGCTGGAGCGCGGAGAGTTGTGGGATCACGTCGAGGATCTGGACGGTGATGACGAGCCCGACCGTCGTCGCCATCGCCGCGATGCCGCTGTTCGTCAGCGTCGAGACGAAGAGGCCGAGCGCGGCGACACCGAGCAGCGAGGCCGCCACGACGAGCGCGATGAGCAGCGCCCGCCAGAGCCCTTCGCCGAAGCCGATGCGCGTGCCGGAGATCGTCGTGAGGTCCCCGGCCGGGAAGAGCGCGAGCCCGGTGAGGAGGGCGGCGAGGGTCACGACGCCTGTGGCCGCCGCGCAGAACACCGCGACGGCCCCGTACTTCGTCAGGAGGAGTCTCGTCCGTCCGGCGGGCGCGACGAGCAGGTACCGCAGCGTTCCCGCGCTCGCCTCGCCCGCGACCGCGTCGCCCGCGACGACCCCGACCGCCATCGGCAGGAAGACGGGGAGCGTCGCGGCGAGCGCGGTGAAGACGAGGAAGAGGCCGTTGTGGGTGATCTGCGAGGCGAACGCCGGTCCGCCGCCGTGCGCGTCGGCACCGCCGCCCCCGCCGCCCGTCTCGATCCGCACGGCGATCCCGATGAGCACGGGGATCGCGGCGAGCACTCCGAGCAGGGCGAGGGTGCGGCCCCGGCGGAAGGTCGTGCGCAGCTCGCTGGCGAGGAGCCCGGAGCCGGGAAGGGAGGGGAAGGTACGGGTACGGGGCACGCCCGCGTCCCCAGCGGCCCCGCCCCCAGCGGCTTCGCGCCCGGCGGCCCCGCCCCCGGCCACCGGAGGCTCGACGCCCTCGCGTGCCGCGTCCGTCCCCGTCCTCGTCCCCGCGCGTTCAGCGTCCGCCATCGAAGCCCTCGCCCGTCAGTTCCACGAACCTCTCCTCCAAGGTGATCGCCTCTGTTCCGAAGGCCCGCACCCGTACCCCCGCGCCGACCAGCGCCGCGTTGAGCGCGGCCGGGTCGAGTCCGGCGGGTGGCTCACCGCTGAGCCGGTCGGGGCCGTCGGGGCGTACGTCCGCGACGCCGTGCGCCGCGAGGACCCTTGCCGCCTCCTCGGTGTCCTCCGTCGTCACGCTCACGCGGGCCGCGCGCGCCGCGAGCAGCTCGGCGACCGGGCCCTGGGCGCGCAGGCGGCCCGCCGCCATGACCGCGACGTGGTCGCAGACCTGCTCGATCTCGTCGAGCAGGTGCGAGGAGAGGAAGACGGTCGTGCCCTCGGCGGCCAGGGACCGCACGAGCGCGCGGATCTCGCGCATGCCCTGCGGGTCGAGTCCGTTGGTCGGCTCGTCGAGGACGAGGAGGCGGCGGGGGCGGAGCAGCGCGGCGGCCAGGCCGAGGCGCTGTTTCATGCCGAGCGAGTACGTGCGGGCCCTGCGGTGCGCGGCGGGGGCGAGCCCGACGCGCTCCAGGGCCTCGGTGACGCGCCGCTCGCGGTCGGCTCGGGACGCGGTGGGGTCGGCGGCGTCGAGACGGCGCAGGTTGTCGCGGCCCGAGAGGAAGCCGTAGAGCGCGGGGCCCTCGATGAGCGCGCCGACGTGCGGCAGCACGCGGCGTCCCGCGCCGGGCATCTCGCCGCCGAGCACGCGCGCGCGGCCCGCGCTCGGCGCGATGAGTCCGAGCAGCATCCGGATCGTCGTCGTCTTGCCCGAGCCGTTGGGCCCGAGGAAGCCGAACACGCTGCCTTCGGGCACACGCAGGCCGAGCCCGTCGACGGCGAGCCGGTCGCCGGGGTACCGCTTCGTCAGGCCCTCGGTCTCGATGACGAGGGGGCCTAGGGGGCCGAGGGGCTTGCCCGGGGCCAGGGCCGCCGTCGGGGTGACGGCGGCCCCTCCCGCTCTGGTGGGTCGTGCGCTCACTTCCGGGACTCGGCCGCCTTCACGAGCGTGTCCTTCGTCACCACGCCCGCGTAGGCGTGGCCGTCCTCGGTGAGGAGGACGTTGACGAGGCGCGTGGAGAAGAGGCGGCCGGTGCCGAAGGAGCCCTTGACCTCCTTGGCCAGGCCATCCATGAGCTTCCCGGCCTGCCCCGCGTCCCCGGAGGACAGGCCCGCGGCCGCCTCGGCCGGCAGGTCCAGGCGCGCGACGGTCGTCCAGCCCTCGCCGTAGGTACGGGAGCCGCCGAGCAAGGCCTTGAGCGCGCCGGTGTCGGGCGCGGCCGAACGGCTTGTGGGTGCCTGCTTCTTCGGCTCGGTGACCTCCGTGCCCTTGGGTGGCGTGAACGAGAACGCCTTCGCCTCCGGGGCGGTGAAGCTCACCTTCGTGAAGCCCGCCTCCACGACCGGTTCGCCGCCGTCGCGCGCGGTGAGCGCCGCCCGCAGCGGGGTGCCCGTCTTCGCGTCGACGAGGATGCGGACCGCCTTGACCGTGGAGCCGGACTGCTTCGGCTCGACGAGGAGCTGGTAGGCGTCGCGGCCCGCGACGCGCGCGGTGCCGTCCACGCGGACCGTGGTGTGCGCGTCGACCGCCTTGAGGGCCTGGTCGGCCAGCTCCTGCGGGGTGAGGGCGGTGTAGGGGGACCGCTTCTCGTGCTGCTGCCGCTCCGGTACGTCCAGGCGGACGGCCTTGTCGCTCGCGCTGTCGTAGGCCCAGGCGCGGGCGCCGTCGCGGATGATGCTGTACTCGGCCGCGTCCTCCAGGATCGAGAGGCGCTGGCGCTCGGGGCCGTCCGCCGCGAGGCGCAGCGTGTGCGTGCCGCTCGCCAGCTCGGTCAGCCTGGCCTGCGGGTCGGCGTCGCCGCCGCCCCTGCGGGCTCCGCCCAGGGCGCCGAGGGCCGCACCGTCGAGGCCGGGCAGGCCCAGGTCCGTGCTGACGCGTACCGTGCCGGAGAAGTGCTCCTCGTGGGCTCCCGCGAGCTTCGCCACGAGCTGGTGCGCCGTCAGCTCGGGCAGGTCGGGGTCGCCGCTGTCCGCGAGGGCCGGGACGAGGCCCACCGTGAGTGCGGTGACTCCCACGACCGCCGCCGGGACCGCGTACCGGGCCGCCTTGCGGCGTACCGCCCGGTACCGGGTGTCCTCCGGCCGGTTGCCCTCCGGCAGGTTCTCTTCCGCCTGTGCCGTCATCCGTGCCACCTCCGTCGCCATTCTCCCCCTGTAGGGGTTCCCGCAGGAGCGGTCAGTACCTATCCGACCAGAGCGGGGGCGACAAAGCGTCAGCCTGGGGGGCCAAAGTGACGTACCCCTGTGGGATGACGGCGTCAGGGATGTCCCGTACGACGTGAGGCGGACCGGAGCGGGCCGGGGTGGACGGGGGTGGGCCGGGGCGGGCTCAGCCCACCCGGTGGACCACCGCGTCGCACAGGTCGGCCAGCGAGGTGCGGGCCGGGGTGTCGGGGAGGGCCTGGAGGGTGGCGCGGGCGTCGTGGGCGTAGCGGGCCGTGTCCTCGCGGGCCTGCGCCAGCGCCGGGTGGACGCGCATGCGGGCCACCGCGTCCGCGAGTCTCGCGTCGTCGGAGAGGTCGCCGCGCAGCAGCGTGTCGAGTGCGACGTCCTCCGCGAGGCCGAGCCGCGCGATCCGTTCCCGCAACCGCAGCACGGGCAGCGTCGCGATGCCCTCGCGCAGGTCGGTGCCGGGCGTCTTGCCGGACTCGTAGCTGTCCGAGGCGATGTCGAGCACGTCGTCGGCGAGCTGGAAGGCTACGCCGAGGCGCTCCCCGTACTGCGCGAGGACCTCCACGACCTCCTCGCCCGCGCCGGACATCATCGCGCCGTACCGCGTCGCGACGGCGACGAGCGAGCCGGTCTTGCCGCTGAGCACGTCGAGGTAGTGGTCGACCGGGTCGCGGCCGTCCCGCGGCCCGGCGGTCTCCAGGATCTGGCCGGTGACGAGCCGCTCGAACGCCTCGGCCTGGATGCGTACCGCCTCGGGACCGAGACCCGCGAGGATCTGCGAGGCCCGCGAGAAGAGGAAGTCGCCCGTGAGGACGGCGACGGAGTTGTCCCAGCGTGCGTTGGCGCTCTCCACGCCGCGCCGCACCGTCGCCTCGTCCATCACGTCGTCGTGGTAGAGCGTCGCGAGATGGGTCAGCTCCACGACGACCGCCGAGGGGACGATGCCCGGGGCCTCCGGGTCGCCGAACTGGGCCGCGAGCATCACCAGGAGCGGCCGGAACCGCTTGCCCCCGGCGAGCACGAGGTGCTGGGCCGCCTCGGTGATGAACGGCACCCCGCTCTTGGTCGCGTCCAGCAAGCCTTCCTCGACAGCCGTCAACCCGGCCTGGACATCGGCTTCGAGAGCCTGGTCCCGCACGCTCAGCCCGAACGGCCCGACGACGGTCACGAAGGGTTCTCCTGTCTGCTGACGATCACACGGTGTGTCGATGTGTCGCTGCTGCCTCTCAAGGCAGCGTATCCGGTCCCCTTTCGATCACAGAGAGCGCCTGCCCGACCAGCACAGGCGGTATGCGACCGACACCGGTATGTTCGTGATCAACTCATATGAGCTGAAAGCGTTCCAAACCCGCGCGGGCCTACGCGGATCGCCCGGACCCGCGCGCAGGGACAGCTGTCGACCCTATCCGCCCCGGGGCCCATCCCCTCCGTACCCCCGTACGGGTCCCCCACCCCCGTCCGCGCGGGCTCGCCGCGCCCACCCCGCGTCACGGCCCGTACAGGCGCTCAAGGACCACGGCGACGCCGTCCTCCGTGTTGGCGCACGTCACCTCGTCGGCGACCGCGAGCAGCTCCGCGTGCGCGTTCGCCATCGCGACGCCGTGCCGCGCCCAGCCGAACATGGGGATGTCGTTCGGCATGTCGCCGAAGGCGATCGTGTCGGCGCCGGTGAGGCCGAGCAGCTCGGCGGCCCGTTCGAGGCCGTACGCCTTCGAGAGCCCCCGCGGCTGGAGCTCGACGGCGCCCGGGCCCGCCATCACGACGTTCACGAGGTCCCCGACGACCGCCCGCGCGACCCCGGCGAGCGCGTCCTCGGTGCGGCCGTCCGCCATCAGCAGCACCTTGCAGATCGGCCGGGACCACAACTCGGCGCGCCGCCGCACCCGTACGGAGGGCAGGGTCGGCGGCGGGGTGACGAAACCGGGCTCCATGAGCATGAGGCCGTCGCTGCCGTCCTGGTTGACGCCCGCGTACACCTGCCCCAGCTCCGCCTCGATCTTGCCGAGCGCCGTCTCGGCCAGCTCGCGCTCCATGCGGACGGAGTGCACGAGGCGCCCCGAGTCCGCGTCGTAGACCTGCGCGCCCTGGGCGCACACGGCGAGCCCCCGGTAGCCGATCGCGTGCAGGAGGGTGCGGGTCTGGGGGGCGGGGCGGCCCGTCACGACGATGTGCCGCGCGCCCGCGCGCCCGGCCCGCGCGAGCGCGGCTTTCGTGCGCACGGTGACCGTGTCCCGCTGGTCCCGCAGGAGGGTGCCGTCCAGATCGGTGGCGACGAGGGAGTACGGGGACGCTGCGGCCATGCGGCAAAGGATAAGGAGGGGAAGGGGGTGGCGGGAGGGGCGTGCCGAATGTGACGGGGGCATGGGCCCTCGTGCTCACCGGCATGGGCCCGGGGAGGCTCCGCCCCGGACGGGCCGGGTGGGGCCGCTCACCGGTGCGCGGCGTGCGAGTGGGTGGCCGGCCACGGGGACGTACGCGGTGCCGCGGACGAAGCGCGTGCCGGGGCCGTACGAGGCCGCCGCCGGGAGCCCGGTGAAGGAGCCCCCCGAGGGCCCCGGCGTCCACGCGGTAGCCCGTCGCCGCGCGCACGCGAGCGGCGACGGGCCTCCTCCGTACGGCCGTCCGGGCCCCTCGTCCCCGCGGCGAGTTCTTCGTCCTTCCGGGTGACGGCCTCGACGGCCCGTACCTCCCGACATGTGCAGCAGGCGTCGCGCCCGCGCTCAGTCGTCCCTCGCGGGGCCCGAGTGCGCTGTCCCGCCCGGTACTTCGACCGCCCTCGCGAACCGTTCGGCGAGGGCCGCGACCTCCGCGCGCAATTCCTCGCCGCCCTCGACCCGGAAGCCGAACGGCACCCGGGCGAGCCATTCGCCCGCGTACATGGCGGGGTTGCGCGTGCTCCCGACGAGGACGCAGGAGCGCTCGTCGAGCGCTTCGAGCCGGCCCATGTGCGGCCGGAGCCAGGGCGCGACGTCGGCGAGCGGCGCGCGGAAGACGACGCGGGTGGCGAACTCCCAGCCCAGGCCGAGGTGTTCCTCCAGAGCGGCGACAGGATCGAGGTCCTGGGGCGGCGTGAAGCGCCCGCTCGTCCCGCGGACCGCGCGGATGCGGTCGACGCGGTACGTGCGGACGGCGGCGGCGCGGTGCGAGTGGCACAGGAGGTACCAGCGGCCCTGGCGCACGACGAGCGCCCAGGGGTCGACCTCGACCTCCGCGTCGTCGCGGTAGCCGAGCGCGACGCGGCGGCGGGCCGCGACGGCCCCGGCGAGTTCGGCGGTGAGAACGGGATCGGGGCGGGTCGCGTACGGATCGGGCACGGCCGCCGCGTAGGCGCCGAGCAGCGCGGCCTGGCGCCCGACCTCCGCCGGGAGCGCCCGCACGACCTTCCCGAGCGCGGTCGCGACCAGCTCGGGCCGCCCGCCGAGCACCGCCATCACGAGCCCGAGCGCCTCCTCCTGCGTGAACCGCACGGGCGGGAGCCGCGCGCCCCGCCCGAGCCGGTACCCGCCGCCCGGCCCCGGCACGGACTCGACGGGCACGCCCGCCTCGCGCAGCATCCCCACGTACCGGCGCACCGCCCGCTCCGTCACCCCGAGCCGCCCCGCCAGTTCCCCGGCCCCGATCCCGGGCCGCTCCCACAGGAGGTCGAGCGTGCGCAGGGCGCGGGCGGTGGGGGTGAGGTCGGGGGGCATGAGGGGAGGCTAGGGCCTGTGGGGCGGGGAGCCGGGTGCGGGGACCGTCGTGGGGCGGGCGGGGACGCGGCGGGCGGGCGGTTTCGCGGGGCGGGAAATCGCGGCACGAAATCGTCCGGGTCCGCGCCTACGGTGGGGGCTCTCGGTCGCGCGCATCGGCGCCCGGGTCGGTCGCCCGGGGCGGTCGAGCGGATCGGTCGCCCGGGTCGGTTACTCGAAGGGGAACGGCATGGACGTGGTGCTTCTCGGTGGGCTGTGGCTCGACGGTAGGGCGTGGGACCGGGTGGTGCCCGAGCTGGCGGCGCTCGGGCACCGGGCCGTACCGGTGACGCTGCCGGGGCAGGGGGACGGGAACGGCGCGGCCACCCTCGACGACCAGCTCGACGCCGTGCTCGCCGCCGTGGACGCGGCGGCGGGGCGGGTGCTCGTCGTGGGGCACTCCGCCGCGTGCGGGCTCGCCTGGCTCGCCGCCGACCGACGGCCCGAGAAGGTCGCGAAACTCGCGCTGGTCGGCGGCGCGCCGGTCGCCGACGGGAAGCCGTACGCGGCCTTCTTCGAGGTACGGGACGGGGCGATGCCCTTCCCGGGCTGGGAGCCCTTCGCCGGGCCGGACTCCGACGACCTCGGCGAGGAGGGTCGCCGCGCCTTCGCCGCCGCCGCGGTCCCCGTGCCCGAGGGCGTGGCGCGCGGCACGGTCCGCCTCACGGACACCCGCCGCTACGACGTCCCCGTGCTCCTCGTCTGTCCCGAGTTCTCTCCCGCCCAGGCCCGCGAGTGGCTCGCGGCCGGGGAGATCCCCGAACTCCCCCTCGCCAAGCACCTCGACTACGCCGACCTCGACTCGGGCCACTGGCCGATGTTCACCCAGCCGGCCGCGCTGGCCCGCGTCCTGGCGCAGGCGGCGGACACGGCGGGCTGAGGACGGCGGAGGCGGGGGGCTGAGGGCGGGGGCGGGTTGTAGGCGGGGCGTGGGGTTCGCCTGGGCGGTGGTCGGACGGGGGTCGGCCCCCGCTCCTGCGACGCCCTCCGCCTCGGACGTCGCCCCCGCCTCCGGTACGCCTCCGTCAAGGTGCCGGGCCTCAGTGGCTTCCCCGGCGGAGGTCCCGGACGTACCGCTCGACGGAGACGCCGTCCCGGCCGGGTGCCCGCCCCCCGGGGGGCGAAACCGGCCCGGCGCGCGACCGCCGCGGAGGCGCGGTTCTCCGGCTCCACCTGGATCACCGCCTCCGCTCCGCCCTCCCCCGCCGCGTACCCGCACACGATCCGCACCGCCCGGGTGGCGAGGCCGCGCCCCCGCCAGGCCGGGATAGAGGCCGTAGGCGACGTTCACCTGCCCCGCTCCCAGCCCGTCCCCGGCGAACCGCGCATCGACCGTCCCCGCGAGCACTCCGCCCACCCGGACACCGAACGCGCGGAGGCAATGCCGGAAGTACGCCGCGACGCCCTCCCGCGTCCCCGGCCCACCGTTGAGCCACCGCACGAGCGCTTCGTCCTCGCCCGCGAGGTGGGCCGCCACGTCCTCCGGCCGCAGGGGCGACAACGTCACGGTTCCGTCCGTCAGCCTCACTTCACGCATCCCGCGATGACGCGGCGCCCGGCCCCTCCCCCACCACCGGGTCCCGTACCGGCGAAACGTCACGGCAGGTCAATCCCGTACCGCCCCGTTCACTCGTTCATAAGCGCTTTCCGGGCATCCGGCCGATACGCTGGCGAAAGTCGTCCAGACTTCGGCCCATGGGAGCCCTGATGAGCATCGACCCGATCGAGCCCCCGGCGGCGCGAAACGCGTGGCCGGTGCCTCCGCGCGGCGGGTGGACCGCCGACGACCTCGACACACTCCCGGACCTGCCTCCGCACACGGAGCTGATCGACGCGAGCCTTGTCTTCATGACCCCGCAAACCTGGTTTCACATGGACTCGGTGGACCTTCTTTACGGGCACTTCCGCGACCGCGCGCCCGAAGGGCTGCGTCCAGCACGGGAGTTCACAATCGACATCGATCCGCACAACCGTCCTGAGCCGGACGTGATCGTCTTCCGCGTGGCGGACGCCGAGGAGGCCGGGCCGACCCGGTTGCCCGCATCGGCCGTCGTCCTCGCGGTCGAGGTCGTCTCCGGGGAATCGGTGACCCGGGACCGGGAGACCAAGCCGCTCAAGTACGCCCGCGCGGGCATTCCGCACTACTGGCGGGTGGAGGACACGGGGAACCACGCCGTCGTCTACGCCTTCGAGCTGGAACCCGCGACGGGCGCCTACGTCAGTACCGGCATCTTCCATGAGCGGATGAAGGTGACCGCGCCCTTCGACATGGACCTGGACCTCACGGTGATCAGCCGAAGGCCGGGGCACTGACACTCCCCCAGTGCCCCCTGGGGGCGCCCGCCAGGCGCCCCCACGCCCCTCACCCCTCCCTCGCCGCCTTCAGCGCCGCCACCACCCCTTCCCCGTACGTCGCCCGCTTCTTCTCGCCCACGCCGCTCACCCCGGTCAGGCCCTCCACCGAGTCGGGGCGGGCCGCGACGATGGCGCGCAGCGTCGCGTCGGTGAAGACGATGTAGGCGGGGACGGCCTGTTCGCGGGCCTGTTCGGCGCGCCAGGCGCGCAGCGCCTCGAAGAGCGGGACGTCGGCCTCGGGCAGGTCCACGGGTGGCTTCTTGGCGCCACCGCGTCCCGAGGAGCCCGAGCCGCCGGAGGCGCGCGGCGCCTTCTTCGGCTCCTTGCGCAGCATCACCTGCCGCTCGCCGCGCAGCACCGCGCCCGCCTCCTCCGTGACGGACAGCGTGTTGTACTCGCCGCCCACCTCCAGGAGTCGCTGGGCGAGCAACTGCCGGATGATGCCCCGCCATTCGGTCTCGCTCAGGTCCTCGCCGACCCCGAAGACCGAGAGCTGGTCGTGGTCGAAGCGGATGACCTTCGCGGTGCGCCTGCCGAGCAGGATGTCGATGATCTGGCCCGTGCCGAAGCTCTGCCCGCGCTCGCGGCGCAGGCGGATCACGGTGGACAGGGCCTTCTGCGCTGGCACGGTGCCGTCGAAGGCGTCGGGGCTGCCGTGCAGGCAGTTGTCGCAGTTCCCGCACTTCTCGCCGGTCTGCTCCTGCCCGAAGTAGGCGAGGAGCTGGGCGCGCCGGCAGTTCACCGTCTCGCAGAGCGCGAGCATCGCGTCGAGGTGCGCGCCCGCGCGGCGGCGGAACGCCTCGTCGCCCTCGCCGCCCTGGAGCATCTTGCGCTGCTGCACGACGTCCTGGATGCCGTACGCGAGCCACGCCGTGGACGGCTGCCCGTCACGGCCCGCGCGGCCCGTCTCCTGGTAGTAGCCCTCCACCGACTTCGGCAGGTCCAGGTGGGCCACGAAGCGCACGTCGGGCTTGTCGATGCCCATGCCGAAGGCGATCGTCGCGACGACGACGAGCCCGTCCTCGCGCAGGAACCTGGACTGGTGCAGCGCACGCGTACGGCCGTCGAGACCCGCGTGGTACGGGACGGCCTTGACGCCGTTGTCGTTGAGGAAGGCCGCGACGCGCTCGACGCTGTTGCGCGAGAGGCAGTACACGATGCCCGCGTCCCCCGGGTGCTCCTCGGTGAGGAAGCGGAGCAGCTGGCGGTTCGGGCTGTCCTTCGCCACGATCCGGTACTGGATGTTCGGGCGGTCGAAGCTCGCCTCGAAGTGCTTGGCGTCCCGCATCCCGAGGCGCTCGGTGATCTCCTTGTGCGTCGCCCGCGTCGCCGTCGCCGTCAGCGCGATGCGCGGGACGTCGGGCCAGCGCTCGCCGAGCACCGACAGGTTGAGGTAGTCGGGGCGGAAGTCGTGGCCCCACTGGGCGACGCAGTGCGCCTCGTCGATGGCGAAGAGCGAGACCGTGCCGCGCGCGAGGAGATCGGCGGTCGCCTGGACGCGGAGGCGCTCGGGGGCGAGGTAGAGGAGGTCCAGCTCGCCCGCGAGGAACTCCGCCTCGACGGTACGGCGCTCGTCGAGGTCGAGCGTCGAGTTGATGAAACCCGCGCGGACGCCGAGCGCGCGCAGGGCGTCCACCTGGTCCTGCATGAGCGCGATGAGCGGGGAGATCACGACGCCCGTGCCGGGGCGGGCGAGGGCGGGGATCTGGTAGCACAGCGACTTGCCGCCGCCGGTCGGCATGAGGACGACCGCGTCGCCGCCGGAGACGACCTGCTCGATGATCGCCTTCTGCTCGCCGCGGAAGGAGTCGTAGCCGAAGACGCGCTTGAGGATCTCGGCGGGGTCGCCCTGCGGGGGGCGGGCGGCGGTGGCGGCGGGCGCCGCCACCGGGGGCGCGTCCTCTTCGAAGCTCTCCGGGACGGTGTCCCAGCCGCCCCAGAGGTCGGAGTCCTCCGTCAAGGCGTCGTCCTGCTCGGCCACACCGTTCGCCTCGTCCATCGCTCGTGTCCCCGTCGTGCCGTCCGTACCTGTCCCAGCAACCATAGGCAGATCGGCCGACATGGTGCGGAAAGTTATCCACAGGTCACCCTCCGCGGTATGACGAACGGGCCCGGGGCTGCGCCCCGGACCCGCTTTGCGGGGCTCCGCCCCACACCCCCCTCCTCAATCGCCGGAGGGGCTACATCTGGTGTCACCGTACAAATACGCCCGCCGACCCCGCCAGATCCAGGAAGTACTGCGGCGCCACACCGAGCACCACCGTCACCACGACCCCCAGCGCGATCGCCGTCGTCGTCAGCACCGAGGGCACCGCGACCGCCGGGCCGTCCGGCTTCGGCTCGCTGAAGAACATCAGGACGATGACGCGGATGTAGAAGAACGCCGCGATCGCCGAGGAGAGCACGCCGACGATCACCAGCGGGATCGCGCCACCCTCGGCCGCCGCCTTGAACACCGCGAACTTGCCCGCGAAACCGCTGGTCAGCGGGATGCCGGCGAAGGCGAGGAGAAAGATCCCGAAGACCGCGGCCACGAGCGGGGACCTGCGGCCGAGGCCCGCCCACTTCGACAGGTGTGTGGCCTCGCCCCCCGCGTCGCGTACCAGCGTGACCACCGCGAAGGCGCCGATCGTCACGAAGGAGTAGCCGCCCAGGTAGAAGAGGACGGAGGAGACGCCGTCGGGGTTCGTCGCGATGACACCCGCGAGGATGAACCCGGCATGGGCGACGGAGGAGTACGCGAGCAGTCGCTTGATGTCCGTCTGCGTGATCGCGATGATCGCGCCGCCCAGCATCGTGACGATCGCCACACCCCACATCACCGGGCGCCAGTCCCAGCGCAGCCCCGGCAGGACCACGTACAGGAGCCGGAGCAGCGCCCCGAAGGCCGCGACCTTCGTCGCCGCCGCCATGAAGCCGGTGACCGGGGTGGGGGCGCCCTGGTAGACGTCCGGGGTCCACATGTGGAAGGGGACGGCGCCGACCTTGAAGAGCAGGCCCATCACGATCAGCGCGCCGCCGATGAGGAGCAGCGCGTCATTGCCCATCGTGTCGGCGAGCGCCGGGTTGATGGAGGTGAGGTCGCCCTCGACGACGCGCGCGATGACCCCGTACGACATCGAGCCCGCGTACCCGTACAAGAGAGCGATGCCGAAGAGGAGGAACGCGGAGGAGAAGGCGCCGAGGAGGAAGTACTTGACCGCCGCCTCCTGCGAGAGCAGCCGCTTGCGGCGCGCGAGGGCGCACAGCAGGTAGAGCGGCAGCGACAGGACCTCCAGGGCCACGAAGAGCGTCAGGAGGTCGTTCGCGGCCGGGAAGACGAGCATCCCGGCGAGCGCGAAGAGGGAGAGCGGGAAGACCTCCGTCGTCGTGAACCCGGCCTTCACCGCCGCCTGTTCGGACTCCGAGCCCGGTACGGCGGCGGGCTGGGCGGCGAAGGAGTCGACGGGCTTGCCGTGCGTCTGAGGGTCGAGCTTGTGCTCGGCGAAGGTGAAGACGGCGACGAGCCCGACGAGCAGGATCGTGCCCTGGAGGAAGAGCGCCGGTCCGTCGACGGCGAGCGCGCCCATCGCCGCGATGTGCGCCTTGGTCGTCCCGTACCCCTGCGCCGCGAGGACCACGACAGCGGCGAAGGCCCCCGCCAACGCGACGACGGAGAGCAGGAGTTGGGTCGTGCGCCGGGCGCGGCGCGGGACGAAGGCCTCGACGAGGATGCCGAGGATCGCCGCGCCGAGCACGACGAGCACGGGCGAGATCTGCGCGTACTCGATGTGCGGCGTGCTGATCTTGTCGATCGGCCCCGCCGCGCTCGTCCACGCTCCGGATGTCCACAGGCTGTGGACGGCCGTGGCTGTCATTTCCCTGCCTCCACGTGCGGTTGCGGGTCCTTCTCGTGTACGTCGGACATCGTCTGCTTGACCGCCGGGTTGATCACGTCGGTGACCGGCTTCGGGTAGACGCCGAGGACGACGAGCAGCACGATCAGCGGTACGGCGACGACGAGTTCACGCGCGCGCAGGTCGCCCATCGCGGAGACCTCGGGCTTGACCGGGCCCGTCATCGTGCGCTGGTAGAGCACGAGGACGTACAGCGCGGCGAGGACGATGCCGACCGTCGCGATGATGCCGAGCGCCTTGTGGCGTTCGAAGGTGCCGACGAGGACGAGGAACTCACTGACGAACGGGGCGAGTCCGGGCAGCGAGAGCGTCGCCAGGCCCCCGACGAGGAACGTCCCGGCGAGGACCGGGGCGACCTTCTGCACCCCCCCGTAGTCGGAGATGAGCCGCGAGCCGCGCCGGGAGATGAGGAACCCGGCGACGAGCATCAACGCGGCGGTGGAAATACCGTGGTTGACCATGTAGAGCGTCGCGCCGGACTGGCCCTGCGAGGTCATCGCGAAGATGCCCAGGATGATGAAGCCGAAGTGCGACAACGAGGCGTACGCGATGAGGCGCTTGATGTCGCGCTGACCGACCGCGAGCAGCGCCCCGTACAGGATGCTGATGACCGCCAGGACGAGGATCACGGGCGTCGCCCACTTGCTCGCCTCGGGGAAGAGCTGGAGGCAGAAGCGAAGCATCGCGAAGGTGCCGACCTTGTCGACGACCGCCGTGATGAGCACGGCGACCGGCGTGGAGGCCTCGCCCATCGCGTTCGGCAGCCACGTGTGGACGGGCCACAGCGGGGCCTTGACCGCGAAGGCGAAGAAGAAGCCCAGGAACAGCCAGCGTTCGGTGGACGTGGCCATCGAAAGGGAGCCGTCCGCACGGGCGTTCAGGATCTCGGTGAGCGAGAACGTGTGCGTGACGGTGTAGAGGCCGATCACCGCGGCGAGCATGACGAGTCCGCCCGCGAGGTTGTACAGGAGGAACTTCACCGCCGCGTAGGAGCGTTGGGTGGCCTCCTCCTGTGCGTCGCGGCCGCTCGCGCGGTCCCCGAACCCCCCGATGAGGAAGTACATCGGGATGAGCATCGCTTCGAAGAAGAGGTAGAAGAGGAAGACGTCGGTGGCCTCGAAGGAGAGCACCACCATCGCCTCGACGAGGAGGATCAGCGCGAAGAAGCCCTGGGTGGGGCGCCAGCGGCGGCTGTTGGTCTCCAGGCCGTCCGGCTCGTGCCAGCCGGCGAGCATGACGAACGGGATGAGCAGCGCGGTGAGCGCGAGCAGGACCGTGCCGATGCCGTCGACGCCGAGTTCGTAGCGGACCCCGAAGTCGGCGATCCAGCTGTGGGACTCGGTGAGTTGGTACCGGCCGCCGTCCGGGTCGAAGCGGACGAGCACGGCGATCGCGAGCGCCAGCGTGGCGAGCGAGAAGAGCAGCGCGAGCCACTTCGCCGCCGTGCGCCGGGCGGCCGGGACCGCGGCGGTGAGCACGGCGCCCACCGCGGGGACGGCGGCCGTCACGGTCAGCAGGGGGAAGGACATGTCACACCGCCCTCATGAGTAGGGTCGCGGCGATCAGCACCGCCGTACCTCCGAACATCGACAACGCGTAACTGCGGACCTTGCCGTTCTGCACCCGGCGCAGCCTGCCCGAGAACCCGCCGAAGGCGGCGGCGGTGCCGTTGACGACACCGTCCACGAGGGAGTGGTCGACGTAGACGAGCGAGCGGGTGAGGTGCTCGCCGCCCGAGACGAGGACGACGTGGTTGAAGTCGTCCTGGAGCAGGTCGCGGCGGGCCGCGCGGGTGAGGAGCGAGCCGCGCGGCACGGCGGCGGGGACCGGGCGCCTGCCGTACTGGAGCCAGGCGATGCCGACGCCGACGAGGAGCAGCACGATCGTGGCCGCCGTGACGGTGGTCGCGGAGACGGGCGAGTCGCCGTGGCTGTGGTGCGTGACCGGTTCGAGCCAGTGCAGGAAGCGGTCTCCGACACCGAAGACGCCGCCCGCGAAGACCGAGCCGAAGGCGAGGACGATCATGGGGATCGTCATGGACTTCGGGGACTCGTGGGGGTGCGGCTCGTTGCCCTGCGCGTCCGGCTTCCAGCGCTTCTCGCCGAAGAAGGTCATGAGCATCACGCGCGTCATGTAGTACGCGGTGATCGCGGCGCCGAGCAGGGTCACCGCGCCGAGAATCCAGCCCTCGGTGCCGCCCTTCGCGAACGCCGCCTCGATGATCTTGTCCTTCGAGAAGAAGCCCGACAGGCCCGGGAAGCCGATGATCGCGAGGTAGCCGAGGCCGAAGGTCACGAAGGTGACCGGCATCTTCCGCCAAAGGCCCCCGTAGTGGCGCATGTTGACCTCGTCGTTCATGCCGTGCATGACCGAACCGGCGCCGAGGAAGAGCCCGGCCTTGAAGAAGCCGTGCGTCACGAGGTGCATGATCGCGAAGACGTAGCCGATCGGGCCGAGCCCGGCGGCGAGGACCATGTACCCGATCTGCGACATCGTCGAGCCCGCGAGGGCCTTCTTGATGTCGTCCTTCGCGCAACCGACGATCGCCCCGAACAGGAGCGTGACGGCACCGACGATGACGACGACGAGTTGCGCGTCCGGTGCCGCGTCGAAGATGTTCGCGGAGCGCACGATGAGGTACACACCGGCGGTGACCATCGTCGCGGCGTGGATGAGCGCGGAGACCGGGGTCGGGCCCTCCATCGCGTCGCCCAGCCAGGACTGGAGCGGCACCTGGGCCGACTTGCCACAGGCCGCGAGGAGCAGCATGAGCGCGATCCCGTTGAGCGTGCCCTGGCTGACGCCGGAGTCGCCGGCCTTCGAGAAGACCTCGCCGAAGCCGAAGCCGCCGAAGGTCGTGAACATCAGCATGATGGCGATCGAGAGGCCGACGTCACCGACGCGGTTGACGAGGAAGGCCTTCTTCGCCGCCGTCGCCGCGCTCGGCCGGTCCTGCCAGAAGCCGATGAGCAGGTACGAGGCGAGCCCCACGCCCTCCCAACCGGCGTACAGCAGGAGGTAGTTGTCCGCGAGGACGAGCAGGAGCATCGCCGCGAGGAACAGGTTGAGGTAGCCGAAGAAGCGGCGGCGGCGCGGGTCGTGCGCCATGTAGCCGATCGAGTAGACGTGGATGAGCGTGCCCACGCCGGTGATCAGGAGCACGAAGGTCATCGACAGCTGGTCGAGACCGAAGGCCACGTCCGCCTGGAACCTCTCCACCGGCACCCACGTGAACAGGTGCTGGTGCAGGCCCCGTTCGTCGGCACTCTTGCCGAGCATGTCGACGAAGAGGACGGCGCCGATGACGAACGAGGCGAGGGCCAGGGCCGTGCCGAGCAGGTGCCCGGCCCGGTCGAGGAGACGGCCGCCGCACAGCAGCACGACCGCTCCGAGCAAGGGCGCCGCGATGAGCAGCGCGATCAGGTTGTTCACTGTCAACGACCCCTCAGAGCTTCATCAGGTCGGCGTCGTCGACCGAGGCGGAGTGCCGGGCCCGGAAGACCGACACGATGATCGCGAGCCCCACCACGACCTCGGCGGCGGCGACGACCATCGTGAAGAACGCGATGATCTGCCCGTCGAGGTTGCCGTGCATGCGGGAGAAGACGACGAACGCCAGGTTGCACGCGTTGAGCATGAGCTCGACGCACATGAACACGACGATCGCGTTGCGGCGGACGAGCACGCCGGTCGCGCCGATGGTGAAGAGGATCGCCGCGAGATACAGGTAGTAGACCGGGTTCACTTCGTCCTCTCCTCCTCACGCGTACCGATGCGGGCCGCGCCGCCGGTACCGGAGCCGCCACCCGGACGGGAGGAGCCACCCGTACGGGACGAGCCGCCCGTCCCCGGGTCGCCCGCCTCGCCCCCGCGCCCCAGCCGCTCCGTCGAGCGCTGTTCCAGCGCCTTCAGGTCGGCCAGCGCCTCGCTCGACACGTCCCTGATCTGTCCCCGCTGCCGCAGCGTCGGGTTCACCGTCAGCTCGGACGGGGTGCCGTCCGGGAGCAGCCCGGGGACGTCCACCGCGTTGTGCCGGGCGTAGACGCCGGGGGCGGGCAGCGGCGGGAGGTGCTTGCCCTCGCGGACCCGCTTCTCGGCCATCTCGCGCTGGTTCAGAGCGCGTTCGGTGCGCTCGCGGTGCGTGAGCACCATCGCGCCGACCGTCGCGGTGATGAGCAGAGCGCCGGTGATCTCGAAGGCGAAGACGTACGTCGTGAAGATCTCGCGCGCGAGCCCCTGCACGTTCCCGCCCGCGTTGGCGCGCCCGGTGCCCTGGAACTGGCTGACCGAGGCATTGCCGATGCCGCCGACGAGGAGCGCGCCGAAGCCGAGGAAGCACAGCACGGCGAGCCAGCGCTGTCCCTTGATCGTCTCCTTGAGCGAGTCGGCCGCGGTGACGCCGACGAGCATCACGACGAAGAGGAAGAGCATCATGACGGCGCCGGTGTAGACGACGATCTGCACGATGCCGAGGAAGTACGCGCCGTTGGCGAGGTAGAAGACCGCGAGGACGATCATCGTGCCCGCGAGGCACAGCGCGCTGTGCACGGCCTTCGGCATGAGCACCGTGCACAGGGCGCCGATGACGGCGACGACGCCGAGGATCCAGAACTGGACGGCCTCGCCCGTGGAGGTGTGGTACGCGGCGAGCGTGTCCAACTGGCCGTTCGCGACAACCGTGTTGAGGCCGGTCATGACGCCGCCCCCCGGTCCATCGGGGTCTCCTCGTGCGGGGCGCCCGAGGAGACGGCCGCCGCCGTGTGCTCGACGGTGACCGGCTCCTCGTCGGTCTTCTCGCCCTTGGACGTGGCGACCTGCCGTACGGTCCCGGGCGCGGCCTCGGTGACGAGCCCCCGGTAGTAGTCGCCCTCGTCCATGCCCGGGAAGATCGCGTGCGGCGAGTCGACCATGTCCTCGGTGAGCCCGGCGAGGAGCTGGTCCTTCGTGTAGATGAGGCTCTCGCGTGTGGAGTCGGCGAGTTCGAACTCGCTCGTCATCGTGAGCGCCCTGGTCGGGCACGCCTCGATGCACAGCCCGCACAGGATGCAGCGCGCGTAGTTGATCTGGTAGACGCGGCCGTAGCGCTCACCCGGCGAGTACCGCTCCTCCTCCGTGTTGTCCGCGCCCTCGACGTAGATCGCGTCGGCGGGACAGGCCCAGGCGCACAGCTCGCAGCCGACGCACTTCTCCAGGCCGTCCGGGTGCCGGTTGAGCTGGTGTCGGCCGTGGAACCGGGGGGCGGTGACCTTGGGCTGCTCCGGGTACTGCTCGGTGAGCCGCTTCTTGAACATGGCCTTGAAGGTCACGCCGAAGCCGGCCACCGGGTTCTGGAAGCCCGGGGCGACCGGGTGCTCGCCGCCTTCCGGTGCTTGTGTACGTGCGGGCTCCGCGCCCGCGCGGGCGGCGAGTTCGCCGTCCCCGCCGCGCTTGTCGCGTCCGAGCCGCTTCTTGCGCTCAGCCATCGGACTCCTCCTTTCCTGCGGTCTGCGAGCTGTCCGTCCGCTGTCCACCACTGCCGACCAGCTCCCGTTCCCCGCGCGGCCTGCGGCGCGGCACCGGGGGCAGGGTCTGCCCCGGCAGCGGGGGTACGGGGTAGCCGCCGGCCATCGGGTCGAAGGCGGCCCCGTCGGGCTCGGCCGGCTCGGGCTCGGGGGGTGGCGCGCCTCGGTCCCGGTACATGTCCACGAGGAAGGTCACGAGCAGGATCACCACGACGGCGGCGACGACCCACAGCAGGATCTGCGCGTAGTCGTAGTTCTCGTTGCGCAGCACCCGCACGGTGGCGACGAGCATGAGCCACACGACCGAGACGGGGATGAGCACCTTCCAGCCGAGCTTCATCAGCTGGTCGTACCTGACGCGGGGCAGCGAGCCGCGCAGCCAGATGAAGAAGAACAACAGGAGTTGCACCTTCACGACGAGCCACAGGAGCGGCCACCAGCCGTGGTTGGCGCCCTCCCAGAAGGTGCTGATGGGCCAGGGGGCCCGCCAGCCGCCGAGGAAGAGCGTCGCGGCGACCGAGGAGACCGTCACCATGTTGACGTACTCGGCGAGCATGAACATCGCGAACTTGATCGAGGAGTACTCGGTGTTGAAGCCGCCGACGAGGTCGCCCTCGGACTCCGGCATGTCGAAGGGCGCGCGGTTCGTCTCGCCGACCATCGTCACGATGTAGAGGAGGAACGAGACGGGCAGCAGCACGATGTACCAGCGGCCGTTCTGCGCGTCCACGATCGCGGACGTCGACATCGAGCCGGAGTAGAGGAACACCGAGGCGAAGGCGGCGCCCATGGCGATCTCGTAGGAGATCATCTGCGCGCAGGAGCGCAGCCCGCCGAGGAGCGGGTACGTGGAGCCGGACGACCAGCCCGCCAGCACGATGCCGTAGATGCCGACCGAGGCCGTCGCGAGGATGTAGAGCATCGCGATCGGGAGGTCGGTGAGCTGCATCGCGGTGCGGTGGCCGAAGACGGAGATCTCGTTGCCCGCGGGGCCGAAGGGGATGACCGCGATCGCCATGAAGGCGGGGATCGCGGCGACGACGGGGGCGAGGATGTAGACCGCCTTGTCGGCCCGCTTGACGAGCAGGTCCTCCTTCAGCATGAGCTTCACGCCGTCCGCGAGGGACTGGAGCATGCCCCAGGGACCCGTGCGGTTCGGGCCGATGCGCAACTGCATCCAGCCGACGACCTTCCGCTCCCAGACGATCGCGAAGAGCACCGAGATCATCAGGAAGGCGAAGCAGAACACCGCCTTGACGACCACGAGCCACCACGGATCGGTCCCGAAGAGGCTGAGGTCCTCGGCGGCGAGCGGGGTGAGCGGTACGGAGCCCGCCGCCCCGAGTGCGGCGCTCATGCGCTCACCCCCGCTCCGGACTCGGGTCGCGGTACCACGGGCACCTGACTCACGCGCGCACCTCCGGTGTGCTGACAGTTCACGAAGCGGCCTCCGCTTCCGTCGCGGGTACGCGCCGTGCGGGCCCGATCCGTACGAGCGAGCCGACCTGGGCGCCCGTGTCGGCCGCCACGCCCTCGCCCACCGAGTTGAGCGGCAGCCACACCACCCGGTCGGGCATCTCGGCGGTCACGACGAGCGGCAGCGCGGTCGTCCCCTCGGGCCCCGTGACCTCCAGGACCTCGCCGTCGGCGACGCCCGCCTCGATCGCGGTCGCGGCCGAGAGCCGGGCGACGGCGGCGTGCCGCGTCGCGGCGAGCGCCTGATCGCCCTCCTGGAGCCGCCCCCGGTCCAGGAGGAGCCGGTGCCCGGCGAGCACGGCCTCCCCGGCGGCGGGGCGCGGCTGGGGTACGGGGGTGCCGGTGGGCCGGGCGTCGAAGCGGGCCCTGGCCGGGATCTCGGCGGCGCCGAGCGCGTCGAGTTCGCGGCGCGCGGCGGCGAGGTCGGGCAGGCCGAGGTGGACGTCCATGACGTCCGCGACCATCTGGAGGACGCGCGCGTCGCTCGGGGCGAGCCGTCTGGTCATCTGGTCGGGCTTGAGCGCGGCCTCGAACTTCCGCGCCCGGCCCTCCCAGTTGAGGAAGGTGCCCGCTTTCTCCGCGACGGCGGCGACGGGGAGCACCACATCGGCGCGGCGCGTCACGTCGCTGGGGCGCTGCTCCAGGCTCACGACGAAACCGACGCGGTCCAGGGCCTCCTGGGCCAGCAGGGGCTCGGGCAGGTCGCCGGGTTCGACGCCCGCGACGAGCAGGGCGCCGAGTTCGCCGTCCCTGGCCGCGCGCAGGATCTGCGCGGTGTCGCGCCCGTACCGCGAGGGCAGTTCGGCGAGCCCCCAGACGCGCGCGACTTCGGAGCGGGCGCGCGGGTCGGTCGCGGGGCGGCCGCCGGGAAGGAGCGAGGGCAGCGCCCCGGCCTCCAGGGCGCCGCGCTCCCCGGCCCTGCGCGGAATCCACACGAGGTCGGCGCCGGTCGCCGCGGCGGTCCGTACGGCGGCGGTCAGCGCGCCGGGGACGGTCGCGAGGCGTTCGCCGACGATGATCACGGAGCCTTCGGCGCGCAGCGCGTCGAGCGCTTCGCGGCCGAGGTCCTCGAGGCCGACGCCGCCCGCGAGCGCGTCGAGCCACTCGGTCTCGGTGCCGGGCGCGGCGGGCAGGAGGGTGCCGCCCGCCTTGGTGAGCCCGCGCGTGGCGTGCGTGGCGAGCGAGAAGACGCGCTGGCCGTGCTTGCGCCAGGCTTTGCGGAGCCGCAGGAAGACCCCGGCGGCCTCCTCCTCGGCCTCGATCCCGGCGAGCAGCACGGCGGGCGCCTCTTCGAGGAGGCGGTACGTGACGCCCGTGCCGTCGAGGTCGGCGCCGCGCCCCGCGACGTGCGCGGCGAGGAAGTCGGCCTCTTCCGCGCTGTGCGCGCGGGCGCGGAAGTCGATGTCGTTGGTGCCGAGCGCGACGCGCGCGAACTTGCTGTAGGCGTACGCGTCCTCGACGGTGAGCCGGCCCCCGGTGAGGACCCCGGCCCGCCCGCGCGCGCCCGCGAGCCCGGCGGCGGCGGCTTCGAGGGCCTCCGGCCAGGAGACGACGCGCAGTTCACCCGATTCCGGGTCGCGCACGAGCGGGTTGGTGAGGCGGTCGGTCTGCTGCGCGTAGCGGAAGCCGAAGCGGCCCTTGTCGCACAGCCACTCCTCGTTGACCTCGGGGTCGTTCGCGGCGAGGCGGCGCATGACCTTGCCGCGCCGGTGGTCGGTACGGGTCGCGCAGCCGCCCGCGCAGTGCTCGCACACGCTCGGGCTGGAGGTGAGGTCGAAGGGCCGGGAGCGGAAGCGGTAGGCGGCCGAGGTGAGCGCGCCGACGGGGCAGATCTGGATGGTGTTGCCCGAGAAGTACGACTCGAAGGGGTCGCCCTCACCGGTGCCGACCTGCTGGAGCGCGCCGCGCTCGATCAGCTCGATCATCGGGTCCCCGGCGATCTGGTTCGAGAACCGTGTGCACCGCGCGCACAGCACGCACCGCTCGCGGTCCAGGAGGACCTGCGCGGAGATGGGCACGGGCTTCTCGTACGTGCGCTTCTTGCCCTCGAAACGGGATTCCGCGTTGCCGTGCGAGAGCGCCTGGTTCTGGAGCGGGCACTCGCCGCCCTTGTCGCACACGGGGCAGTCGAGGGGGTGGTTGATCAGGAGCAGTTCCATCACGCCGTGCTGCGCCTTGGTGGCGACGGGCGAGGTGAGCTGCGTCTTGACGACCATGCCCTCGGTGCACGTGATGGTGCACGAGGCCATCGGCTTGCGCTGGCCCTCCACTTCGACGATGCACTGGCGGCAGGCCCCGGCGGGGTCGAGCAGCGGGTGGTCGCAGAAGCGGGGGATCTCGATGCCGAGTTCCTCGGCGGCGCGGATGACGAGGGTGCCCTTGGGCACGGAGATCTCGGCGCCGTCGATGGTCAGGGTGACCAGGTCCTCGGGCGGGGGCGCGGCGGGGGCACCCGAAGCGGGCGCGCCTGTCGTCACGGTCATGCGGTCACCTCCAGGTGTGTGTCGCGCTTGTCCGCCCAGAGCGTGGACTTGGCGGGGTCGAAGGGGCAGCCCTTGCCGTCGAGGTGCGCCTCGTACTCCTCGCGGAAGTACTTGAGCGAGGACGCGATGGGCGAGGCGGCGCCGTCGCCGAGGGCGCAGAAGGACTTGCCGTTGATGTTGTCGGCGATGTCGAGGAGCTTGTCGAGGTCGTCGGCGCGACCCTTGCCCGCCTCGATGTCGCGGAGCAACTGCACGAGCCAGTAGGTGCCTTCGCGACACGGTGTGCACTTGCCGCAGGACTCGTGCGCGTAGAACTCGGTCCAGCGCGTCACGGCGCGCACGACGCAGGTCGTCTCGTCGAAGCACTGGAGCGCCTTGGTGCCGAGCATGGACCCGGCGGCGCCGACCCCCTCGTAGTCGAGGGGGACGTCGAGGTGCTCCTCGGTGAACATCGGCGTCGAACTGCCGCCCGGGGTCCAGAACTTGAGCCGGTGCCCGGGGCGCATCCCGCCACTGAGGTCGAGGAGCTGGCGCAGCGTGATGCCGAGCGGGGCCTCGTACTGGCCCGGGCTCGCGACGTGCCCGCTGAGCGAGTACAGCGTGAAGCCCGGGGACTTCTCGCTGCCCATCGAGCGGAACCACTCCTTGCCCCGGTTCAGGATCGCGGGAACCGAGGCGATGGACTCGACGTTGTTCACGACAGTGGGGCAGGCGTACAGGCCCTCGACGGCCGGGAAGGGCGGCCGCAGCCGGGGCTGGCCGCGCCTGCCTTCGAGGGAGTCGAGCAGCGCGGTCTCCTCGCCGCAGATGTACGCGCCCGCGCCCGCGTGCACGGTCAGCTCCAGGTCGATGCCGCTGCCGAGGATGTTCTCGCCGAGGTACCCGGCGGCGTACGCCTCGCGCACGGCCTCGTGCAGGCGCCGCAGCACGGGGACGACCTCACCGCGGAGGTAGATGAAGGCGTGCGAGGAGCGGATGGCGTAGCAGGCGATGACGATGCCCTCGATGAGGGCGTGCGGATTGGCGAAGAGGAGCGGGATGTCCTTGCACGTCCCGGGCTCCGACTCGTCCGCGTTGACGACGAGGTAGTGCGGCTTGCCGTCGCCCTGCGGGATGAACTGCCACTTCATCCCGGTCGGGAACCCGGCACCGCCCCTGCCCCGCAGCCCCGCGTCCTTGACGTAGGCGATGAGGTCGTCGGGGCTCATGGCGAGCGCCTTCTTGAGGCCCTCGTAGCCGTCGTCGCAACGGCGGTACGTGTCGAGCGTCCAGGACTCGGGCTGGTCCCAGGAGGCGGAGAGGACGGGGGCGAGGAAGTCGCCCGGGGCGCTCCCCTTGCTCCCCGCGTCGCCCGCGTTGTCCGCGTCTTCGGCTGCCACGGTCATCACTCCCCCTCCTCTGCGGTGGGTCCCGCCGGGTGGGCGGGATCGGACGCCGAGGTCTCCTGCGGCGCGTCGTGCGAACTGGGGTGGGTGCTCGGCGGCTGCTCGCCGGGGGTACGAGGCGCGGCCTCGTCCGCCGTGCGCGGCTCCGCGTCCTGCGGCTGCGCGCTCACCGGGCGCGGGTGGACGACGCGCGGCTGGGGGTTCTCGCCCTTCGCGTACCGCAGCCCGACGAGCGAGGCGGCTCCCGCGCCGCCGCTCGCGGCGACCGCGCCCTCGCGCTGGTCGGGGAAGCCGGCGAGGATGCGCGCGGTCTCCTTGAAGGTGCACAGCGGCGCGCCCCGGGTCGGCTCGACCTCGCGCCCGGCGCGCAGGTCGTCGACGAGCCGGATCGCGGACTCCGGCGTCTGGTTGTCGAAGAACTCCCAGTTCACCATCACGACGGGCGCGAAGTCGCAGGCCGCGTTGCACTCGATGTGCTCCAGCGTGACCTTGCCGTCCTCGGTCGTCTCGTCGTTGCCGAGGGCCAGGTGCTCCTGGAGCGTCTCGAAGATCGCGTCCCCGCCCATCACCGCGCACAGCGTGTTGGTGCAGACCCCGACCTGGTAATCGCCTGAGGGCTTGCGCCGGTACATCGTGTAGAAGGTCGCGACCGCGTTCACCTCGGCGGTGGTGAGCCCCAACTGCTGTGCGCAGAAGGCCATTCCGGTCCGGGTGACGTGCCCTTCCTCGGACTGCACGAGGTGCAGCAGCGGAAGGAGCGCCGAACGGGCCCCCGGGTAGCGGGAGATGATCTCGGCCGCGTCCGCCTCCAGGCGCGCGCGGACCTCGGGCGGGTAGTCGGGCGCGGGGAGTTGCGGCATCCCCAGACTGACGTCGGTCACCGGTCGACTCCTCCCATCACGGGGTCGATGGAGGCGACGGCCACGATGACGTCGGCGACCTGGCCGCCCTCGCACATCGCGGCCATGGCCTGAAGGTTGGTGAAGGACGGGTCGCGGAAGTGGACCCGGAAGGGGCGGGTGCCGCCGTCCGAGACGACGTGCGCGCCGAGTTCGCCCTTCGCGGACTCGACCGCCGCGTACGCCTGGCCTGGCGGGACCCTGAAGCCCTCGGTGACGAGCTTGAAGTGGTGGATCAGGGCCTCCATCGAGGTGCCCATGATCTCCCTGATGTGGTCGAGCGAGTTGCCGATCCCGTCGGGCCCCTGGGCGAGTTGGGCGGGCCAGGCGATCTTCTTGTCCGCGACCATGACCGGGCCCGGCTGCCGCAGGCGCTCCGCGCACTGCTCGATGACGCGCAGCGACTCGCGCATCTCGGCCATGCGGACGAGGAAGCGCCCGTAGGAGTCGCAGCCGTCGTCGGTCGGGATGTCGAAGTCGTACGTCTCGTAGCCGCAGTACGGCTGCGCCTTGCGCAGGTCGTGCGGGAGCCCGGCCGAGCGCAGGATGGGCCCGGTCGCGCCGAGGGCCATGCAGCCGGTGAGGTCGAGGTGGCCGACGTCCTTCATGCGGGCGCGGAAGATCGGGTTCCCGGTGGCGAGCTTGTCGTACTCGGTGAGGTTGTGCCGCATCGTCTTGACGAACTCGGCGAGTGCGTCGAGCGAGCCGGGCGGGAGGTCCTGCGCGAGGCCGCCGGGCCTGATGAACGCGTGGTTCATGCGGAGACCGGTGAACAACTCGAAGAGGTCGAGGCACAGTTCGCGGTCACGGAAGCCGTAGATCATGATCGTCGTGGAGCCCAGTTCCATGCCGCCCGTCGCAATGGCGACGAGGTGCGAGGAGATGCGGTTGAGCTCCATGAGCAGGACGCGGACGATGCTGGCGCGCTCCGGCACGTCCTCCTCGATGCCGAGCAGGCGCTCGACGCCGAGGCAGTACGCGGTCTCGTTGAAGAACGGCGTGAGGTAGTCCATCCGCGTCACGAACGTCGTGCCCTGGGTCCAGGTGCGGAACTCCAGGTTCTTCTCGATGCCCGTGTGCAGGTAGCCGATGCCGCAGCGGGCCTCGGTGACCGTCTCACCGTCGATCTCCAGGATGAGCCGCAACACCCCGTGCGTGGACGGGTGTTGCGGGCCCATGTTGACGATGATGCGCTCGTCGTCGGCCTTGGCCGCGGCCTCGACGACCTCGTCCCAGTCGCCGCCGGTGACGGTGTAGACCGTGCCCTCGGTGGTCCTGCGGGACCCCGGCGTGGTGGTGCTGCTCATGTGTACGACCTCCGCTGGTCGGGAGCCGGGATCTGGGCGCCCTTGTACTCCACGGGGATGCCGCCCAGGGGGTAGTCCTTGCGCTGCGGGAAGCCCTGCCAGTCGTCGGGCATCATGATCCGCGTGAGGGCCGGGTGGCCGTCGAAGATCAGCCCGAAGAAGTCGTAGGTCTCGCGCTCGTGCCAGTCGTTGGTCGGGTAGAGCGCGACGAGCGAGGGCAGGTGCCGGTCGGCGTCGGGGACGCTCACCTCGATCCGGATCAGCCGGTTGTGGGTGATCGACCGCAGGTGGTAGACGGCGTGCAGCTCCCGCCCCTTGTCGCCCGGGTAGTGCACCCCGCTCACGCCCGTGCACAGCTCGAAGCGCAGCGCCGGGTCGTCGCGCAGCGTCCGCGCGACCTGTACGAGGTGCTCGCGCTCGACGTGGAAGGTCAGCTCGCCGCGGTCGACGACGGTCTTCCACAGCGCGTGCTCGGGGACGAGGCCCTGTTCCTCCAGGGCCCCTTCCAGCTCGTCGGCGACCTCGTCGAACCAGCCGCCGTACGGGCGGTTCGAAGCTCCCGGCATCCGTACGGTCCGCACGAGCCCGCCGTAGCCGCTCGTGTCCCCGCCCGGCGAGCCGCCGAACATCCCCCTGCGGACCGCGATGACCTCGTCGGCCCGCGCCCGGGGAGCGGGCAACTGCCCCTCCGCACCCGGGCTTTCGGGCCCGGCCCCGGCCGGTACGTCCTCGGGGGCGGGCGCGCTCGCGGGGGCGGGGTCGGCGGGGGTGGGGCTCGCGCCCGTACCGGCGTCCTCGGCCGTACGCTCGCGCGGCGCCGCGTCCTCGGGCGCGCGCTCCTCGCGCGGCTCGTCCTCGGGCGTACGGTCGCTCATCGCAGCAGCCCCTTCATCTCGATGAGGGGCAGCGCCTTGAGCGCGGCCTCCTCGGCTTCGCGGGCCGCTTCTTCCGCGTTCACGCCGAGCTTGGTGCCCTGCACCTTCTGGTGCAGCTTGAGGATCGCGTCGATCAGCATCTCGGGGCGGGGCGGGCAGCCGGGCAGGTAGATGTCGACCGGAACGACGTGGTCCACGCCCTGCACGATCGCGTAGTTGTTGAACATGCCGCCCGAGGAGGCGCACACGCCCATGGAGATGACCCACTTGGGGTTCGGCATCTGGTCGTAGACCTGCCGCAGGACGGGGGCCATCTTCTGGCTCACCCGGCCCGCGACGATCATCAGGTCGGCCTGCCGGGGCGAGCCCCGGAAGACCTCCATGCCGAAGCGCGCGAGGTCGTAGCGGCCCGCGCCCGTCGTCATCATCTCGATGGCGCAGCACGCGAGCCCGAACGTCGCCGGGAACATGGACGACTTGCGCACCCAGCCCGCGGCCTGTTCGACGGTGGTGAGCAGAAATCCGCTCGGAAGTTTCTCTTCGAGTCCCATTGATGGCCCCTTAGACCGTGTCGTCCCCTGCGGGTCTCAGTCCCATTCCAGGCCGCCGCGCCGCCATACGTACGCATAGGCGACGAAGACGGTGAGCACGAAGAGCAGCATCTCCACGAGCCCGAAAACGCCCAGGGCGTCGAAGGTCACGGCCCAGGGGTAGAGAAAGACGATCTCGATGTCGAAGACGATGAAGAGCATCGCCGTCAGGTAGTACTTGATGGGGAATCGCCCGCCGCCGGCCGGCGTGGGGGTCGGTTCGATTCCGCATTCATAGGCTTCGAGCTTCGCCCTGTTGTAACGCTTTGGACCGATAAGCGTGGCCATGACCACGGAGAAGATCGCAAAGCCTGCCCCGAGGGCTCCCAGTACGAGGATGGGCGCATAAGCGTTCACCGCTCCTCGCTCCTCTCAGTCGGCACTGACTGCGTACACGGGTCCCCCCGGGCCGCCGCTGTGCCGCCCGGGGCCGCCGGGCCTGCTCCCCACCGCTCCTCTCCGCGCCCCGATGACGAAGATCGCGAATATGTGAGGCAGTTCACAAGCCTGACTGCCCCGCATCCTATGCCCGCCTCTCTGTGATCTGCGACACGGGGTACACCCCCGCGTTTGTGATCTACGCCACCTGACGCCGGATCACGCGCGCGCATATGCCCGGGCTTTCGTACAGCGCGCGGCGGAATGATCACTTCCGGTGAGTCCCGCGCGCGGTTTCCGCAGGTGGGGAGGGGGTCGCTCTATCAAGAGGATGTAGGCTCAAGCAAATTGGCGTTGGACTCGATCTCTTGATATAGGAACCGTCGCCGCCAAGAGCCCGAAAAGTCCCCACAACGCCGTTCTTGCGCCGGGGAATTCACCTTCCCCGGCTCCGTCCCCCTTTCCCCACCCGTTTCCGCTCCTCCGAACGGCTCCCGCGCGTGCACGCGTTCACGAAGGGGAAATCACCCGCGCCGGGGAGCGGGTGGGGCCGTTCGGGGAACCCCCGCCGAGCACCTGGCCCCGCGCCGACCACCCTCACCCCACCCCTCCCCGCCCCTCGCGGACGCGCCCTTCGCCTACACCGTTCCGTGACCTGCGCCACTCCCGCACCGTGACCTGGGACGACGGGCTTGGCCACGAAGCGGGAGCGATGGTAGGCGCGGGGCAATTGGGACGTATCGCGGAAACAGCGGGATCACGGCCATGATCACCACAGACAGGGCCTGCCCCTTTCGCCCCCTATGGGTGATCAGACCGAATAAGGGCCCGCACCTTTCGCCCGTTTTGCGGTCAACAGTGGCGCATCCCACGTTTGTTGAACCCGCGGGCGGCCTCTTGATAGCGATAGGTCCCATGCCCCACACCGCTCAGATACCCAGCCACCGGAAGCCCCGCCGGAGCGCCTCCCGCATCGCCCTGCGTGCCGGCGTCGCCAGTGGCGTGCTCGGCACGCTCGCGGTGGCCGGTGCGACGGGTTCGGCCTCGGCCGCCGAACCGGTGACCGAGACCATCGAGATGCCGACCCTGACCGCCAACCTCTCCGCCGCCATGGCCGCGGCCGCCGACTCGACGCAGCAGATGGCCACGAGCTACGAGCTCCGCGCCGAGCAGGACGCCGCCGTCGCCAAGGCCGCCAAGGAGGCGAAGGCCGACCGCAAGCAGGCGGAGAAGAAGGCCGAGGAGAAGGCCGAGGCGAAGAAGAAGGCCGCCGAGGAGGCCGCCGCGAAGCGCGCCGCCGAGCAGCGGACCGCCTCGCGCTCCGCCGCCCGTACGACCCTCGCGCCGTCCACGTCCACGTCCACGTCCGCGAGCACCGGCACGTCCACCGTCTCGACGCAGTCGGCGGGAGCCCCCGCGAGCGGTTCCGCCGCGAGCGTCATCGCCTTCCTGAAGTCGCACGTCGGCGACGCGTACGTCATGGGCGGCACCGGCCCGCACTCCTGGGACTGCTCGGGCCTGACCCAGGCGGCGTTCCGCTCGGTCGGCATCGACCTCCCGCGCACCTCGCAGGAGCAGTCCACGGCCGGCACCCAGGTCTCCGTCTCCTCGGCGCAGCCGGGCGACCTCCTCTACTGGGGCGGCGCGGGTTCCGCGTACCACGTGGGCGTCTACATCGGGAACGGCCAGTACCTCGACGCCGCCAACCCCGGCAAGGGCGTCGTCATCCAGGACCTCTCCGGCTACCCGGCCTCGGGAGCGATCCGGCTCCTCTGAGCCCCGCGCACGCGCCACTTCGGGCGGGACCCCTTCGCGGGGTCCCGCCCGACGCGCGTCTCAGGACCGGATCGCCGAGGCGCAGCGGTCCTGCGCGCCCGCGTGCCCGTCGATCGTGCCCTCGCTGTCGTACGGGTCGATGACGACGCCGTCGTCGGGCGCCACCGTGGCGCGCTCGGTGCCGAACTCGGGGCTGAAGTACCCCTTCCTGTCCCCGCACCCGCCGTTGGTGACGTCCGACGCGTACGACACGAGCTGGAACGTCCCCGCTCCGGGCGTCCCCGGGGCCCGCCAGCGCAGGACCACCGCGCGCCGCACGATGGTGCGCACGACCTCGCCGCCGCCGGAGGCACGCACCACCGGGTACACGTAGGTGACGTCCGTCGTCACGTCGATCCCGCCCCCCTCGGCCGCGCGGTACGTCATCCCGCCGCGTGTCTTGACGACGTCCCCCGCGAAGGCGAAGCGCTCGGGGTCGAAGCGGGTGGCGAGGCGGAGCGGGTCGTTCTTCGCGCTGGGCGCGCCGAACGCGTCGGAGACGTACTCCCGTACCGCGCGCTGCCGGGGGTCGAGGAAGCGCAGTGCCCCGGTGGGGCGTTCGCCCCGCAGGACGCCGGGGTCCAGGTTCGTGCCGACGAGGAAGTCCCTCGTCCTGCCGAGCGCCTCGCGGACCTCGGCGGCGCTCAGGCCACCGCTCGCGCGCGCGGCGGGCACGTCGATGCCTTCCGCGCCCTCGGCCCAGTCCTCGGCGGGCGAGTCGCGGAACGGCTCGCGGACCGTGGGCCCCTGCGGGGCCGCCGGTCCGGTGGAACCGTCCCCGAAGCGGAAGAGGCCGGTCAGCGGCCCGGGCACGAAGGCGACGATCGCGAGGACGACGACGGCGGCGACGATGATCGTGAACCAGGGCCTGCGCTCGCGGCGGGGCGCGGCGAGCCGGTAGGCGCGCGGGGGCTCGGGCGGGGGCTGCTCCTGGAGCCTGCGGGTCACCATCCGGGCCCGCGCCGAGGGCTCCTTGGGCGCGTCCGCGGCCCCGGTCCCGGCGGCGGCCTCCCGCAGGAAGCGGTCCCACTCCTCGTCCGGAATGGAGTCGTCGCTCCTGTTCACGCTGGTGTCTCCTTCCTGACCGGACGCGCGGGTGGCGGCGGCCGGTCGTGTCGCGGGGCCGGGACGCCCGCGAGGCGTGGGGGGGGGGGGGGGGGCGGGCCCCCCCCCCCCCCGCGGGGGGCCGGGGGGGGGGGGGGGGGGGGTGGTGTGGGGGCGGTGCGCGGGTGGTGGTGTGCGGGGGTGGTGGCGGCGCTTGGCCCTGGCGCG
>NZ_JBIVIO010000011.1:0-97444 GCF_044749745.1 Streptomyces sp. NPDC088923
CTGCAAGGGGGACCTTGTGGGAGAGTAGGACGCCGCCGAACAATATTTGTGGGGGAGCCCCGCACCATTCAATTGGTGCGGGGCTTTTCCGCGTTCACGGGCCCGTATTCCGGGCCGGGCTATTGTCGGAGTCATGCGCTACGACCTGGTCATCTTCGACAACGACGGCGTCCTCGTGGACAGCGAACCGCTGTCCAATACGGTGCTCGCCGCGTATCTCACCGAACTCGGCCACCCCACCACGTACGAGGACTCCCTCCGGGACTACATGGGCGGCGCCCTGCACCGGGTGCACGACACGATCCTCGACCGGAGCGGGCGCCGGCTGCCCGAGACCTTCGACGCCGACTTCCACGCGCGGGTCTTCGCGGCCTTCGCGCGCGAGCTGAAGCCCGTCGTCGGCGTCGGTGAGGTCCTCGCGTGGCTGAAGGAGAGCGGGACGCCGTACTGCGTCGCCTCCTCCGGCAGCCACGAGCGCATCCGCTTCGGGCACGGCGTCACAGGGCTCGACCGCTGGTTTCCCGAGGACCGCGTCTTCAGTGCCGAGGACGTCGGCCGCGGAAAGCCCGCCCCCGACCTCTTCCTCCACGCGGCCGACGTGATGGGCGTCGACCCCAAGCGGTGCGCGGTCGTCGAGGACAGCCCGCTCGGCGTCCAGGCCGCGCGGGCCGCCGGGATGGACGTGTACGGATTTACCGCCATGACCCCGGCGGCCGGGCTCGGCCCGGTCACCGCGGGCTTCGGGCGCATGGCCGAACTCCCCGATTTGCTCGGCTGATTGATCTACCGACCGGTAGCGCGGGCGCCTACGCTCCCGCCATGACCGCTCCCGCCCCCCTCGACGCCCGCCTGCGGCACGGCAGGATCGCGCTCGCCCTGAGCTTCTTCGTGCAGGGCGCCGCCTTCGCGCTGCTCGTCACCCGGATACCCGCCGTCCAGGACAAGTACGGGATATCCGACGGGCTCCTCCCGGTGTTCCTCGCCGCCGTCCCCGTCCTCGCCGGTGTGGGGAGCGTCGTCACCGAACAGCTCGTCAAGCGGGTGCGACCGAGCCGGGTACTGCGCTGGTCGCAACCCCTCGCGCTGCTCGCCCTCCTCGGCGTCGGCTACGGCGACGGCATGGTGGTCCTCGCCCTCGTCCTCGCCGTCTTCGGGCTCGGCGTCGGCGCGCTCGACGCCTCGATGAACATGCTCGGCGTCAGCCTCCAGCGCGCCTACGGCCGCAGCATCATGCTCGGCTTCCACGCCGTCTACAGCCTCGGCGGCATCCTCGGCGCCTCGCTCGCCTGGGCCGGCGCGCACTGGCACCTCTCGCTCGGCGTCTCCTACCTCCCGCTCGTCGCAGTCACCGTGCCCGCAGCCCTCATCGGCAGCCGGTGGTACGCGGACGCGCGCAAGGGGGCTCCCGCGCCGAAGGAGCAGGAGCAGGAGCAGGAGCGGGCGCAGGGCTCCGGTGTCGTCTTCCGGATGCTCCTCCCGCTCTGCCTCGTCATGACCTTCGCGTACATCGGTGACTCGACCGTCTCCAACTGGAGCGCGAAGTACCTCCAGGACGTCCTCGGCAGCTCGGAGCAGCTTTCGACCGTCCCCTACAACGTGTACATGGTCACGACGCTCATCGGCCGCGGACTCGGGGACTTCGGGGTGCGGCGCTTCGGCCCCGTCGTGGTCGTACGGGCCGGCGCCGTGCTCGCCGCGACCGGCTTCGGTGTCGTGGCACTCGCGCCCGGCGCCTGGGTGGGGATGCTGGGCTTCACGCTGCTCGGGCTCGGGCTGTGCGTCCTCGTACCGCAGACCTTCGCCGCCGCCGGGCGGATGTTCCCGCACGCCTCGGACGCGGCCGTCGCGCGGCTCAACATCTTCAACTACGTCGGATTCCTCGTCGGCTCCCCGCTCGTCGGGGCGCTCGGCGATGCCTGGAACTACCGGGGCGCGATGATCGTGCCGCTCGTCCTCGTCCTCCTCACGCTGGGGTACGCGCGTTCCTTCGCGCCCGCGCCCGCCCGGTACGGTGACGGGCATGAGCGGCCTCGCGCACTTGATGTGGGATGACGGCGTCACCGCGTACGACTTCGGCGACGGTCACCCGATGGACCCCGTACGGCTCGACCTGACCCGCAAGCTCGTCGCGGGCCTCGGCGTCGACGCCGCGCTCAAGGTCGTCGCGGCCCCGCCCGCCGGGGAATCGACGCTGCGGCTCGTCCACCGCGAGGACTACATCGCGGCGGTGAAGGCCGCCTCCGCCGACCCGGAGCACGCCGACCAGCGGTACGGGCTCGGCACCATCGACGACTGGGCGTTCGCGGGCATGCACGAGGTGTCCGCGCTCATCGCCGGGCAGTCCGTCGCCGCCGCCGAGGCGCTGTGGCGCGGGGACACCGCGCACGCCGTGAACTTCACCGGCGGCCTCCACCACGCGATGCCCGCCGCGGCCTCCGGGTTCTGCGTCTACAACGACGCGGCGCTCGCCATCGCGCGGCTCCTCGAACTGGGCGCCGAGCGGGTCGCGTACGTCGACACGGACGTGCACCACGGGGACGGCGTCGAGGCCGCGTTCTGGTCCGATCCGCGCGTCCTGACCATCTCGGTCCACGAGCACCCGCGCACCCTCTTCCCCAACTCCGGCTGGCCGCAGGAGACGGGCGCCGCGGACGCGGAGGGCTCGGCGGCGAACCTGCCGCTGCCCGCGGGGACCGGGGACGCGGGCTGGCTGCGCGCCTTCCACGCCGTCGTGCCCGAACTCCTCGGGGGCTTCGACCCGCAGTTCCTCGTCACCCAGCACGGCACCGACACCCACTTCGAGGACCCGCTCGCGCACCTCGCCGTCTCGCTCGACGCCCAGCGCGCCGTGCAGGCGGCGTGCCACGACCTCGCGCACACGTACGCGCGGGGACGCTGGCTCGCCCTCGGCGGCGGTGGCTACGCGGTCACCGACGTCGTACCGCGCTCGTGGACCCACCTCACCGCGATCGCCGCGCACCGGCCCGTCGAACCGCTCGCGGCCGTACCGGAGGAGTGGCGGCAACAGGTGTACGCCGAGACGCGGCAGCAGGCGCCGTACCGGATGACGGACGGCCGCTGGCCCGTGCGGTGGCAGCCGTGGGAAGAGGGCTACGACCCGGCGGACCGGATCGATCAGGCGATCATCGCGACGCGGAAGTCCGTCTTCCCGTTGCGGGGGCTCCTTCCGTAACGGGCGGCGAGGCACCTCGGCGCACATCTCCTACGCCCAACGCCTCACCCCTCCTGGCCACCCCGGCCCCCTCTCCTCCCCCCGAACCCGCACCGCTGTGTCGACAAAACGACCCGCTTCCCCCTACGTCCGTCCCCGCCGCCTACGTTCCCGCGCCTCCTCCCGTCCCCTCGGCGCCCTCCGCTCGCGCCGGGCGTGAGCCGGGCGCGAGCCCTTCGCCGGAGCCTCCTGGGACGGACCGGCTCACGGGGGGCGGACGAGGTGGAAGCCGTGGTGGGGCGCGGGAGAGGGGCGGGGTCGCGGTGCAGGTCAGCTCCGCCGTGGGGCGGCGGAGCAAGGGGGCGCGCGTGGCCCCGGCCGGACGGCGGTGCGGGGGAGGGGCGGGTGGCTTTTCGCGTTCCGCTTGAGGGTGCCGTGCGGGCCGGGTACCACCGGCCGATTACTCGTTATGTACTCAATCCGGCGTGTCTGTCACGGTAAACAGAGGATGCCTGCTCCTCTTCCCCACTCGCATCACCCGCCCCTAATCTGGGGAGTGAGCGCTCAGCGACGAGGAGTCACCGGAGGGGAAGCCGGTGCGCGTCCGAGCGGAAGGTACAGGTGTAGTGATGGCCACTGCTGACGAGCGTCCTCTCAACGAGGTCCAGTTCCTGACCGTCGCCGAGGTCGCCTCGGTGATGCGAGTGTCGAAGATGACCGTGTACCGCCTGGTGCACAGCGGTCATCTGCCCGCCATCCGGGTCGGAAGGTCCTTCCGGGTCCCCGAGCAGGCGGTGCACGAGTACCTCCGCGAGTCCTACGTGGGGGTGGAGACCGCCTGATCCCGCTGCCCGCCCGCCCGGGAACCGGTGCTCAGCCGGGTCCCGGGCAGGGGGGTCGCCCTCGATTTAGGGCTCGGAGCGGGTGGCGGGTAGGCTGGGCCGACGTAGGTCGTGTGGGCCCATGCAGCCCCGCACCAAGTGCCCCCGCCAGTTGCGGGGGTGTTCCGAGTAGTGAGCGAGGGTTGTTGTGGGCTCTGTCATCAAGAAGCGGCGCAAGCGGATGGCCAAGAAGAAGCACCGCAAGCTGCTGAAGCGTACGCGCGTCCAGCGTCGTAACAAGAAGTGAGCCCTTCCCCGCGCGAGCGGGGCGCTCCGCCGCGGCCCTTCCCCGGTTCACTCCGGGGGAGGGCCGCGGTCCTGTGTACGGCGGGTTCCCCGGTGGCAGGGGGCTGAGACCGCTCCCCGCCCCGCGCCGGGGGCCCGCTACCGTGGCCCCATCGGCGTACGCCACGGAAGGGCGGCGATCGCGTGGGCAGTGTCGTGCTGGTGACGGGGGCCGGGCGCAGGCTCGGGGCGCGGTTCGTACGGGCCGTGCAGGAGGACCCCGCGGTGGAGCGGGTGATCGCGGTGGACGCCGCCGCGCCCGGGCAGCCGCTCGGGCGGGCGGAGTTCGTCCGCGCCGATCTGCGGCAGCCCGCCATCGCGCGCGTGCTCGCCGAGCACGCCGTCGACACCGTCGTGCACCTCGACGTGACCGGCACGGCGCCCGGAGTGCCGCGCGCCGGCGTCAAGGAGACCAACGTCATCGGGAGCCTCCAGCTCCTCGCCGCCTGCCAGAAGTCCCCGTGGCTGCGCCGTCTCGTCGTGAAGTCCTCGACCGCCGTGTACGGTTCGGCCGCCCGCGACCCGGCCGTCGTCGACGAGAGCGGTCCGCACCACGCGCCGCCGCACGGCGGTTTCGCGAAGGACGTCGGCGAAGTCGAGAACTACGTACGGGGCTTCGCCCGCCGCCGCCCCGATGTCGCGGTCGGCGTGCTCCGCTTCGCGGGCATCCTCGGCCCCGGCGCCGAGTCGCCCTTCGCCGCGTACTTCGCGCTGCCCGTGCTGCCGACCGTGCTCGGGCACGACCCGCGGCTCCAGTTCGTGCACGAGGACGATGTGCTCGCGGTGCTGCGGCTGATCGCCTGCCTGCCGGAGAGCGCCTCGGCGCGCGGCAACGGCACGTACAACGTCGCGGGCGAGGGCGTGCTGCTGCTCTCGCAGTGCGCGCGGCGGCTCGGGCGGCCCACGGTGGCGCTCCTGCCGCCCGTCGCGCGCTGGGCGGGTGCCGCGCTGCGCGGTGCGGGACTCGGGGACTTCTCGCCCGAGCAGTGGCGGATGCTCACCCATGGCAGGGTCGTGGCCACCGACCGGCTCCGCGAGGACCTCGGCTTCGTCCCGGCGTACGGGACGGCCGGGACCTTCGCCGACTACGCGCGCGCCCGCGGCCCCGGGCTGCTCCCACCCGCGCTCCTCGGCGCCGTCCTCGACCGCCTCGCCGCGCCCCGCACGTCCTGAACCACCACCGCATCCGAAGGAGTCCCGCCCCATGGCCGACGCGAAAGTGATCCCGTTCGACGACGATCGCGCCCGTGAGCGGCGTGGCGAGCGGCGGGACGGCGGCGAGGCGGAGGTGCGGGAACTGCCGGGGGCCGCGCGCGAGGCGGAGGGTACGGGGCCCGAGTGGGAGCGGCGGCTCGCGGGCGGGCTCGCCTTCCTGCGGCGGCGGCTCACCGGCGCGTACGAGGTGGACGACTTCGGGTACGACGCCGAACTGACCGAGGGCGTGCTCCTGGAGGCGCTGCGACCGCTGTACGAGAAGTACTTCCGGGTCGAGGTGAAGGGACTGGAGCACGTGCCCGCCGACGGGGCCGCGCTCCTCGTCGCGAACCACTCGGGGACGCTGCCGCTCGACGGGCTCATGCTCCAGGTCGCGCTCCACGACGAGCACCCGGCCGCCCGGCGGCTGCGGTTGCTCGCCGCCGATCTCGTCTTCCGGCTGCCCGTCGTCGGTGAGCTGGCGCGCAAGGCGGGGCACACGCTCGCCTGCGCGGAGGACGCCGAGCGGCTCCTGACCGCGGGCGAACTCGTCGGGGTGATGCCGGAGGGGTTCAAGGGGCTGGGGAAGCCGTTCGCGGAGCGGTACAAGCTCCAGCGCTTCGGGCGCGGCGGCTTCGTCGCGACCGCGCTGCGCGCCGGGGCGCCCATCGTGCCGTGCGCGATCGTGGGCGCCGAGGAGATCTACCCCATGGTCGGCAACGCGAGGACCCTCGCGCGCCTCTTCAACCTCCCGTACTTCCCCGTGACGCCGACCTTCCCGTGGCTCGGCCCGCTCGGCGCGCTCCCGCTCCCGACGAAGTGGACCATCGAGTTCGGCGCCCCGCTCGACACCTCCGGCCACCCGCCCGCCGCCGCCGAGGACCCCATGCTCGTCTTCAACCTCACGGACCAGGTGCGGGAGCGGATTCAGCACATGCTGTACGAGGCGCTGGTGGGGCGGCGGTCGGTGTTCTTCTGAGGGGCCTCGCACCGGCGGGCCCGTCAGCCCGGGGTAAGGGAGCGGGGCCGCGCCTCGTGGAAGGCGCGGCCCCGCTCCCGTACCCCTCGCCGCGCCTACGAGTCGTCCTCCACGCCGAGGCCGAGGCCCGGGAGGACTCCTGGCAGGAGCGGGGGCAGGGTGATGTCCGGGACGGGGTCGGGCGCGCGGTCCTTGTCTCCCGCGCCGCCCTGTTCGCCCTTCGCGCTGCCGCCGCCGGTGCCGTCCGGGGAGGAGGCGCCGGGCGAGGGCTTGAGGGGGTCGAGGAGCCGGCCCGCGTCGCCGAGGAGGCCGTCCTCGTCGCGGGACTCTCCGGAGGGGGTCGGTGAGGTGCCGTGCGCGCCGCCCCGGCCGGGCGACTCGCGCGGGTCCCCGCCCTTGCCGTCGCCGGGGTGCTCCTCGCGCTCGCGGGCGTGCGGTCCCGCGCTGTCGCGGTCGCCCGCGGTCGGGGAGCCCGGCTGCTCGGGGGTGCCGGGCTTCGCGGCCGGGGTGTGCGGCAGCAGCGGGGTGACCTCGCTCTCCATCGCGTCGAACACCGAGGTGACCTCGTCGCTCACCTCGACGAACTGGACCGGGAGGCGCTCGCGCAGCCGGTCCCAGGCCTCGCGGTGGGTGCCCGCGAAGGAGGAGAGGGCCTGGAGGTGACCGAGGGAGTGGTCGGCCTCGTAGGCCTTGCTGAGCAGCCGGTGGCCCTCGCCCGCGTCGTACTTGACGCCGTTGAGCGCGCGGCGGACCTCGCCGAGGTGCTCGTGGTCGAGGCGGCCCGCGCTGCCCCGGTCCATGAGTCTGCGGGCCTCGGAGAGCCGCGTCCCCGCCTGGTCGAGGAGCAGCTGCCCGCGATCGGCGTCGTCCCCGGCCATGCCGAGCCTGAGGTCCTCCATCCCGCGCTTGAGCCCGTAGAGCGAGTCACCCGGCAGGGCGTCGCCGCTCGCCGCCGCGACCCCGCCGAAGGCCCCCGCGGCGACACTCACCGTGAGGCCGCCCGCGGCGAGCCGCTTGGAGAGGCGGGTGCGGGGTTTGAGCTTGCTGAGCGGGTTCGCCCGGTGGGCGCCCTTGCGGGAGCGCTGACCGGGCACCGAAGGGCGTGGGCTGTCCAGGCCCGGCACCGTGCCCTCGCGGAGCATGGTCTCCATCGCGGCGACCAGTTGGGCCCGCTGGACCACTTTCACCCCGGGGTCCAGCACGGGCGGTGGCAGGGAGGCGAGTCCGGTGGCGAGCGCGAGCATCCGGCTCGGCTCGTCGGTGCGGTCCCGTGGCTCCTGTGCGGTGCCCTGCTGTGCCGCGAGGCCCTGCCCGGGCCGCTCGTCCAGGGCCTGGGCGAAGGCGTTCGCCCGCCGGTGCGCCGAGACGTTCGCGATCACTGGCGGCACCTCCTCTCGTCATGACGATCGGCTCCCCGGAAGGTCCTGGTGGGGGCCGCCGCCGTGGCGGGGGCGGCGTGACCGCAGGGAGCCTGCGTTCGGGACAACGACGGGCTTGGGGGCGGGGTTACGGACGGGTGACGAAGATGCGGGGACTGTGTCCTTGCGTGCCCGTCCGGGCGCGCTGCGTGAGGGGACGCCGCCGGTGCGAGCGCCCTCGGTGCAGCCGTTTCGTTCAGCGGGCGTCCTCCGGGAGGAGACGGGCGAGGGTGCGCACGGCCCGGTACTGGAGGGTCTTGATCGCGCCCTCGTTCTTGCCCATGACGCGGGCCGTCTCCGCGACGGAGAGGCCCTGGAGGAAGCGCAGGGTCACGCACTCCTGCTGCTGGGGGTTGAGGCGGCGGACGGCGTCGAGGAGGGCGGCGTTGGAGAGGGATTCGAGGACGGAGTCCTCCGGGCTGCGCTCGACCTCGTTGGCGTCGAGCATCTCGCCCGTCGTCACTTCGAGGCGGAAGCGGCTGGACTTGAAGTGGTCGGCGACGAGGTTGCGGGCGATCGTCACGAGCCAGGCGCCGAAGTCGCGGCCCTGCCAGGTGAAGGTGCCGATCCGGCGCAGGGCGCGCAGGAAGGTCTCGCTCGTGAGGTCCTCGGCCGTCGCCTTCCCGCCGACGCGGTAGTAGATGTAGCGGTAGACGGTGTCGCTGTACTGGTCGTAGAGGCGGCCGAAGGCGTCGGCCTCGCCGCTCTGCGCCCTCTCGACAAGGTCCATCATGCGGGCGCTGTCGCTGTCCGCGGCGGGCCGGCGGTGGGTGGTGGTGGCCGCGGCGGACCTGCCGCGTCTGCCGACGGCCGTACTCGACTCGGCCAGGGCGTAGCACGGTCGAGCGGGCGCGGGCGTGGCGAAGACGGGTGTGGCGTACGCGGTGGGGACGAAACCGCGCAGGCGGTCGACTACCGAGGCGCGGAGAGCGGCCAGGCCCGCGGCGTCAACCCCGACGTGTGGGTACACGGGACTCCCAGAGGCAGAGCTTCCATCACGTGCACTCCGGCTCCTCGTCCCCCGTACCGCTCGGGCTCATGTTCACTCGGCGTACAGGAGGCAGGGGGCCGTCATGCGTTTGAGGAGAATAACGCTTCGTGCAGGCGGCGCTACACCGAGTTGCTCAAATCACCGCTTGCGTCGCTTCTCTTATGGAGTCGCTGGCATTGGTGATCGCTCAAAAGCCCTGTTGGTGACCGTTTTTGCGCGAAGTCTTCCGAGTGCGTGTCGCGGGGACACGGCTGCCCGGAATCGCGACTACCGGGCGCCCCGGCTGGGTATGGCTGAACCTCGGGCCCACACGGCGAGCTTCACGCAGAGTGAAGGTGAGGGGTCTGACGTGCCGCTTCGCGGTGGACGCGGTCAGTGACGGCGGCGGTGGATCGCCACCGCGGCGGCCGTGCCGCCGGCCACGGCGCCGAGTCCGGCGGCCGCCGGGACGCCGATCCGGGCCGCCTTGCGGCCGGTCCGGTAATCGCGCAGCCGCCACTCGCGGGCACGGGCATATTTGCGCAGTTTCGCGTCAGGATTGATCGCGTACGGATGTCCGACGAGCGAGAGCATCGGTACGTCGTTGTACGAGTCGCTGTACGCCGCGCAGCGCGCGAGGTCGAGCCCCTCGGCCGCGGCCAGCGCCCGTACCGCCTCCGCCTTCGCCGGGCCGTGCAGCGGCTCGCCGACGAGCCGGCCCGTGTAGACGCCGCCGACCGACTCGGCGACCGTGCCGAGCGCGCCGGTCAGGCCGAGGCGGCGGGCGATGATCGTCGCCGTCTCGACGGGCGCGGCCGTCACGAGCCACACCTTCTGGCCCGCGTCGAGGTGGGCCTGCGCGAGGGCGCGGGTGCCGGGCCAGATGCGGTCGGCGAGGTACTCGTCGTAGATCTCCTCGCCGATCGACGTGAGTTCCGCCACGCGGCGGCCCTTGACGATGGAGAGGGCGCTGTCCCGCGCGTCCTGCATGTGCGCCGGGTCCTCGACGCCCGCGATCCTGAACCACGCCTGCTGCCAGGCGAAGCGCGCGAGTTCGCGGCGCTCGAAGAAGTGCCGCTTGTAGAGGCCCTTGCCGAAGTGGAAGAGGGCCGCGCCCTGCATGACGGTGTTGTCGAGGTCGAAGAAGGCGGCGGCGCGGGTGTCCCCGGCGACCGGGAACTCGGGCTCGGGGACGCCCCCGGCGGACTCGCTCTCGCTCTTCCGCGCGGCCTCGGCCGCCGCTTCGCCCGCCAGGACGCTGCGTGCGGTGGCGGGGCGCCTGCGGGGGGTGAGCCATCCGGGAGCGGCCATGCGGTCGAGCATATCGAGTCGGCGGGAGGGGCGGCGGACCGCGAGCCGAAGCCCCCGGGGCGGGACGGAGAATGAGAGGTATGACTGGACGACTCTTCGGGCGGCGCAGGCCCGCAGCCGAACGGACCGTGACGCTCATCGCGAAGCCGGAGTGCCACCTGTGCGAGGACGCGGAGCGCGTGGTCGGCGCGGTGTGCGGGGAGTTGGGGGTGGCGTGGGAGGTGAAGGACATCACGCGGGACGAGGCGCTGTACCGGGAGTACTGGGAACAGGTGCCGGTCGTCCTGGTGGACGGGGAGCAGCACACGTTCTGGAGGGTGGACGCGGAGCGGCTGCGCCGGGCTCTGCGGTGACGGCTTTCGGGGCTCCGCCCCGGACCCCGCTCCTCAATCTCCCCCAGCCTTCGGCCGGGAGGTACCCCCAGAGGGGCTGAAATAACCCAGGTACCATCGAATCGCAGGCTGCGGGGGCACTGGGCATTCGGAAAGGGGTGTCGGCGTTGTCCCCGCACGGTCGCTCGCGCCCCGCGCGAAATGGTTCCCCGACGTGGGGATTCGGCCACGTGACCCCGGTCACTTTGGCCGGACAAAACGGACACCATCTTTGTGCACGCGTTCACAAAGACATAGCCTGCTGGCGACGGGGCGGTCCTGGGACAACTGACCGCCCAGAGCCCCGCTCTACCCGCAGGAGCACCGTGGCAACTGGCCGAACTCACCGACCGGCGACCCGCAGCCGAGGAATTCCCGAGGCCACCGTCGCCCGCCTTCCGCTGTACCTCCGCGCCCTCAACGCGCTCTCCGAGCGCTCGGTCCCCACGGTCTCCTCCGAGGAACTCGCCGCGGCCGCCGGGGTCAACTCCGCGAAGCTGCGCAAGGACTTCTCCTACCTCGGCTCCTACGGGACCCGCGGTGTCGGCTACGACGTCGAGTACCTCGTCTACCAGATCTCGCGTGAGCTGGGCCTCACCCAGGACTGGCCGATCGTTCTCGTCGGTATCGGCAACCTCGGCGCCGCGCTCGCCAATTACGGCGGCTTCGCCTCGCGCGGCTTCCGGGTCGCGGCGCTCGTCGACGCGGACCCCGCGCTCGCCGGGAAGCCCGTCGCCGGCATTCCCGTCCAGCACATCGACACGCTGGAGACGGTCATCCGCGAGCAGCACGTCTCGATCGGGGTCATCGCCACGCCCGCCGGGGCCGCGCAGCAGGTCTGCGACCGGCTCGTCGGGGCCGGCGTCACCTCGATCCTCAACTTCGCCCCCACGGTCCTCGCCGTGCCGGACGGCGTCGACGTGCGCAAGGTCGACCTCTCCATCGAACTCCAGATCCTCGCCTTCCACGAGCAGCGCAAGGCCGGTGAGGAGAACCTCGCCGAGGAGAGCGCCGTGCGCGACGCGCCGACCACCGCCGTCAGCGGCGTCGCCGCGAAGGAGACCCCCGCCGAGCGCGCCGCTCGCGCCGGGGACGGTCCGGGACCGGAGGGTGACCTGCCCGCCGTGATGCGGGCATGAGTCTCCTCGTCGTCGGGCTCAGCCACCGCAGCGCCCCCGTGAGCGTCCTGGAACGCGCCGCGCTCACCGCGGACGCGCAGGCCAAGCTCCTCCAGGACACCCTCGCCGCCGAGCCGGCCGCCGAGGCCGCGGTCCTCGCCACGTGCAACCGCATCGAGCTGTACGCGGACGTCGACAAGTTCCACGCGGGCGTCGCCGAACTCTCCACGCTCCTCTCCCAGCACGCGGGCGTCGGCCTCGAAGAACTGACCCCGTACCTCTACGTCCACTACGAGGACCGCGCCGTCCACCACCTCTACTCGGTGGCCTGCGGCCTGGACTCGATGGTCGTGGGCGAGGGACAGATCCTCGGGCAGATCAAGGACGCCCTCGCGCGCTCCCAGGAACTGCACACCGCGGGCCGCCTCCTCAACGACCTCTTCCAGTCCGCGCTGCGCGTCGGCAAGCGCGCCCACAGCGAGACCGGGATCGACCGCGCGGGCCAGTCCCTCGTGAGCTTCGGTCTCGAACAGCTCGCCGAGAGCGGTGAGCCGGGCACCTCGGTCGACGACTGGGCGAAGGGGAAGCGCGCCCTCGTCATCGGCGCGGGCTCGATGTCCTCGCTCGCCGCCGCCACGCTCGCGCGGGCCGGCGTCGCCGAGATCGTCGTCGCCAACCGCACCCGCGAGCGCGCGGACCGGCTCGTCGAGATCCTCACCCAGCCGGGCGGTACGGGCGTCGCCGCGCGCGCCCTGCCGATCGGCGAGGCCACCGACGAGCTGCCCCGCGCGGACATCGTCGTCTCGTGCACGGGCGCGACCGGGCTCGTCCTGCCCGCCCAGGCCATCGAGGAAGCCGTCACGGGCCGCGCCGCGCGCCCGCTCGCGCTCCTCGACCTCGCGATGCCGCGCGACATCGACGGGGCGGCACACGCCCTGGAACACGTCCGCATCGTCGACATCGAGTCGCTCGCCGCGGCCAGCGCCGACGCGCCCATGGCCGCCGACGTCGAGCGCGTGCAGCACCTCGTCGCCCAGGAGGTGGACGCCTTCGGCGCCGCCCAGCGGGCCGCGCACATCACGCCCACCGTGGTGGCCCTGCGCACCATGGCCGCCGACGTGGTGGCCGCCGAGACGGCTCGCCTGCACGGGCGCCTTCCCGGCCTCGGCGAGCGCGAGTTCGCCGAGATCACCCAGACCGTGCGCCGCGTCGTGGACAAGCTCCTGCACGCGCCGACGGTGCGGGTGAAGCAGCTCGCCAGCGAGCCCGGCGGTGCCGGGTACGCGGACGCGCTGCGCACCCTCTTCGACCTCGACCCGCAGACGGTGGCCGCCGTCAGCCGGGCCGACGCGAGCAGTACAGACGACCCGAATCGAGGGCGGTCATGACCGACAAGCCACTCCGGCTCGGCACCAGGCGCAGCAAGCTCGCCATGGCGCAGTCCGGGCTCGTGGCCGATGCCGTGCGCGAGGCGACGGGCCGTCCCGTCGAACTCGTGGAGATCACGACGTACGGCGACACCTCGCGCGAGCACCTCGCGCGGATCGGAGGTACGGGGGTCTTCGTCACCGCGCTGCGCGACGCGCTGCTGCGCGGTGACGTGGACTTCGCCGTGCACTCCCTGAAGGACCTGCCGACCGCGCAGCCCGAAGGGCTCGTGCTCGCCGCGATCCCGCGGCGCGAGGATGCCAGGGACGCGCTCGTCGCGCGCGACGGGCTCACCCTGGAGCGCCTGCCGAGGGGCGCGCGGATCGGGACCGGATCGCCGCGCCGCATGGCGCAGCTCAACGCCCACGCCCGCGCGCACGGACTCGGCGTCGAGACGGTGCCGATCCGCGGCAACGTCGACACGAGGATCAACTTCGTACGGGACGGTGAGCTGGACGCCGTGGTTCTCGCCGCGGCCGGGCTCAACCGGCTCGGCAGGGGTGGTGAGGTCACCGAGTACCTCGCGCCCGACACCGTCCTGCCGGCGCCCGGCCAGGGAGCGCTCGCCGTCGAGTGCCCCCCGGGGCCGCTCGCCGAGGCGCTCGCCCGGCTCGACGACCCGTACACGCGGGCCGCCGTGACCGCCGAGCGGGCGCTGCTCGCGGCGCTCGAAGCAGGTTGCAGCGCACCCGTGGGCGCGCTCGCCGACTTCCCCGACGGAACGCAGGACCAGGCCGCGCAGCCCAATGACATGGCGCGGCAGACCACCGAAATGCGCCTGCGGGGTGTCGTCGGCTCGACCGACGGTGCCGCGCTGGTGCAGCTGACCACCACCGGTCACGTGCCCTCCACGCAAGCGGAGGCCGAGGCGCTCGGCGCGGAACTCGCCGCCGAGATGCTGGCGAAGGGCGCGGCCGGTCTGATGGGGGAGCGAGCACGATGAGCCCCACCACCTCCGCCCTTGCCGCCGTCGCCACCGAGGCGGGCCACGGGCATGTCACCTTCCTGGGCGCGGGTCCCGGCGACCCCGGCCTGCTCACCCTGCGGGCCGTGGAGGCACTGGCCGCGGCCGATGTGCTGATCGCCGAGCCCCGGGTGCTCGACGTCGTCCGGGCGCACGCGCGCACCGACGCGGACGCACCCCTGCTGACCGACGAGACGTCAACCGAGCCCGGAACTCCGGGAGTCGGTGACGCGGCCAATCTTGTCATGGCGGCCGCGCGGGGCGGCAGGCGGGTCGTCCGAGCCGTGCCGGGGGACCCCGGTCTCGACACCGACACCGCTGCCGAGATGCTCGCCTGCGCCGCCGAGGGCATCCCCTTCGAGGTCGTCCCCGGCATCGCCGCCGCCGTCGGGGTCCCGGCCTACGCCGGGGTTCCGCTGCGCGACGCGCAGGGCACCGACGTACGGTTCGTGGACGCCGCGTCCGCCTCCGAGCGCTGCTGGACCGAGGTCGGGCAGAGCGACGGCACCGTCGTCGTCACCACGACCCTGGAGAGCGTCGCGCGCGCGGCCGGTGAGCTGGTGAGCGCCGGGCGCAAGCCCGACACCCCCATCTCGCTGACCGTCGCCGGGACCACGACCCGGCAGCGGACCTGGACGGCGACGCTCGCCTCCGTGGGCCAGGTGCTCAAGCAGGCGAAGGTGCTCCCCTCGCCCGAGGGCGCGCAGCCGGTCATAGCGGTGGTCGGGGAGCGTTCCGCCCCGGCCCTGCGCGATCAGCTCGCCTGGTTCGAGTCGAAGCCGCTCTTCGGCTGGAAGGTCCTGGTGCCGCGCACGAAGGAGCAGTCCCGCGCGCTCTCCGACCAGCTCCGCTCCTACGGCGCCGTGCCGCACGAGGTCCCGACGATCGCCGTCGAACCGCCGCGTACCCCGCAGCAGATGGAGCGGGCCGTCAAGGGCCTGGTGACCGGGCGCTACGAGTGGATCGCGTTCACGTCCGTCAACGCCGTCAAGGCGGTGCGGGAGAAGTTCGAGGAGTACGGGCTCGACGCGCGCGCCTTCGCGGGGATCAAGGTCGCCGCGGTCGGCGAGCAGACCGCCAAGGCCCTCGTCGACTTCGGCGTGAAGCCGGACCTGACGCCGAGCGGCGAGCAGTCGGCCGCCGGGCTCCTGGAGGACTGGCCCCCCTACGACCCGGTCTTCGACCCGATCGACCGCGTCTTCCTGCCGCGCGCCGACATCGCCACCGAGACCCTCGTGGCCGGGCTCATCGAGCTGGGCTGGGAGGTCGACGACGTCACCGCGTACCGCACCGTGCGCGCCTCGCCGCCCCCGGCCGAGACGCGGGAGGCGATCAAGGGCGGCGGCTTCGACGCGGTCCTGTTCACCTCCTCCAGCACCGTCCGCAACCTCGTCGGCATCGCGGGCAAGCCGCACAACGTCACCGTCATCGCCTGTATCGGCCCGGCGACGGCGAAGACGGCCGAGGAGCACGGGCTGCGCGTGGACGTCATGGCCCCCGAGCCGTCCGCGCTCAAGCTCGCCGCCGCGCTCGCCGACTTCGGCACCCGGCGCCGGCTCGCCGCGCTCGACGCGGGCGAGCAGGTGACCCGGCCGAGCGAGCGGCGTCCCGGGGCGCGCAGGCGGCGCAGCACCACGTGACGACCGCGCGTGCCCTTCGTGTCCCCGAGTTCCCGTGTTTTCCGTGAAGGTGGTTCGAGTATGAGCGAGTACGGCGACGGTTTCCCCGGCATCCGGCCGCGGCGGCTCCGTACGAACGCGACGATGCGCCGCATGGTCGCGGAGACGCGGCTCGACCCGGCGGACTTCATCCTGCCCGCGTTCGTACGGGAGGGCATCGGCGAGCCCGCCGCGATCGAGACCATGCCCGGGGTCGTGCAGCACACGCGCGACACGCTCCGCAAGGCGGCCGTCGAGGCGGCCGAGGCGGGCATTTCCGGGATCATGCTCTTCGGCGTGCCCGAGGAGGCGAAGAAGGACGCGGTGGGGACGGCGGGGACCGACCCGGACGGCATCCTCCAGCAGGCCCTGCGGGATGTACGGGCCGAGGTCGGCGACGACCTGCTCGTCATGTCGGACCTGTGCCTCGACGAGTTCACCGACCACGGGCACTGCGGCGTCCTGGACGCGCGGGGGCGCGTCGACAACGACGCGACGCTGGAGCGGTACGCGGAGATGGCGCAGGTCCAGGCCGACGCGGGCGCGCACGTCGTGGGCCCGAGCGGCATGATGGACGGCCAGGTCGGCGTTATCCGCGACGCGCTCGACCAGACGGGCCACGAGGACGTGGCGATCCTCGCCTACACGGCGAAGTACGCCTCCGCGTTCTACGGCCCGTTCCGCGAGGCCGTCGGCTCCTCGCTGACGGGCGACCGCAAGACGTACCAGCAGGACCCCGCGAACCTCCGCGAGTCGCTGCGCGAACTCGCCCTGGACCTCCAGGAGGGCGCGGACATGGTCATGGTCAAGCCCGCCGGGCCCTACCTCGACGTCCTCGCGAAGGTCGCCGAGTCGGTCGACGTCCCTGTCGTCGCGTACCAGATCTCCGGCGAGTACGCGATGATCGAGGCCGCCGCGCAGCGCGGCTGGATCGACCGCGAGGCCGCCATCCGCGAGTCCCTCGTGGGCATCCGCCGCGCGGGCGCCCGCAGCGTGCTGACGTACTGGGCGGTGGAGGTGGCGCGGGCGCTGCGGTGACGCGCGCCGGCCGTACGTCGACGGCCCCCGTTCCCCGTGACCGCGGGGGCGGGGGCCGTCGACGTACGGCCGTGCGGGAGGCGGGTCAGCCGGTGACGCGGAGTTCGAGGAGGACCGCGGGGGCGTCGCCCACTCCCTCGCCCACGCCCTTGAACTCGTCCTTCTTCACGTCCACTTCCACCGACTTGCCCTCGGCCTCCAGCTCCGCGTGCACGGACCGCTGGACGGTCTCGATGGCGTAGACGTCCGGGACCTCCAGGGTGAGGAACCCGGTGGGCGCGGTGCTGCTGAAGCAGAACTTCCCCGCCGCGCTCTTACGGGTCCACACCTTGATCATGGGGCTGGAGTCGTCGCACTCCGCGAGGACGATGTGGCCGTCGCCGCGCCGCAGGGTGATGCCCTGCTCGGCGGCGATGCGGTCGGCGCCGGGATAGTCGAAGGTCTCGACGGCGTATCCGGGCTGGTCCGCCGCTGCCGCCTGGACGGAGGGGGTGTCGTTCCCGTCCGCGAAGGCCCATGTGGAGACGCCCGCCAGCGCGAGCGCCGTCGCGGTGGTCGCGAGGAGCGAGCGTGAGCGCGAATTCAGAGTCATCTGTGCATCCGTAGTCGTCACGGACACAGCGCCCGGCACTCGCCGTGCCCACGTGGTGTCTCACACGCAGGTGTTCCGCGCCCCGTGCGCCGGCGAACCGTCAACCGCGTGGCGTGGGGTGTGCGGGTGCCGTTGCCCCTGGTGTACCTGAAGTGATCGGAAAGTATCACACGCGCAAAGGACTTACCTTCTTTTCTCACAAGTACTTCAAACCTATGGTGATGCAGCGTCAAGGAAGCGCAAGCACAAGTGGTTTGTCCGAAAAGGGGAGCAGTGGTGAGGAACCTTCGCGAACGCACAGGAAGTGGGAGGGCGAGACCCGGGCGGGGGCCGACGGCGGTGGCACGTGGCCGGACGAGGGCCGCTTCGGTGGGTGTGGCCCTGCTCCTCGCCATGACGGCCGGGATGCTCGGTCCGGCGCCCGCCTCCGCGCTCGACCCCGACCCGGACGAGTACGCGCCTGTCGAGTACCTGCCCGCGACCGACCGGGGAAAGGTGCTCTCGGCGTGGGAGGAGGGCGGACCGGGCGTCAAGGCGGCCGCCGAGGCCGCGCTGCTCGGCTCCGACGCCGACGTACGCACGTTCCTGGACGGGGAGGAAGCGCTCGCGCGGACGGCGGACGACCGCGTCGCCACCGTCCAGATCCTCTCGCTCGGCGGACGCGCTGTCCGCGAGGCGGCCCAGGAGGCCCTCGCGGGTCCCGAGGAGGGCCTCGCCGACTTCCTGGAGGAGGGCTGGAAGGCCCCTCTGGAGCAGGACCAGCGCGTCCAGGTCACCCAGATCATCTCCTCCGCCGCGGGGCCGCAGGTGGCGGCCGACGGGCGCAAGGCGCTCAACGGGGGGATGGACGAGATACGGAAGTTCCTCTCCGAGGGGCAGTACACCGCCGCCGACAACGATGCCAGGGTGCAGGTCGTCCAGATCATGAGCACCGGCGGGCAGGCCACCAAGGAGGCCGCCCGCGTCGCGCTCAACGGCGACATCAACGACATCAGGGAGTTCCTGGAGGTCGGGCAGCACACCGCCCGCGCCCGCGACCAGGAGCAGGCCACGGTGGCCGACCTCGCCACACAGGCAACCGAGGCCGGGCGGCAGGCGCGGGTGGAGACCGACCGCGCCAAGGAGGCCTCGGCGCGCGCGATCGAGGCGACGAAGCTCGCCAAGGAAGCGGCGCAGAAGGCCGCGAAGGAGACCGAGGCCGCGAAGAACGACGCCGTCAAGGCGTCGAACGCGGCGGGTCGCGCCGCCGACGCGGCGCGCGGGGCCGCCCGCGCCGCCCAGGTGGCCGTCGACGCCGCCAGCGCCGCCAACCGGGCAGCCCGCGTCGCCGCCAACGCCGCGGCCCAGGCCGCCTCGGCGGCGGCCGCCGCGGCCAACGCCGCCGCCCGGGCCCGTAACGCCGCCGCCGCGGCGGCCACCGACGCGGGGAAGGCGTCCGCCGCCCGCTCCGCGGCCGAGGACGCCCTGGACGCCGCCAAGGGCGCCAAGAAGGCGGCGCAGGCGGCCGACTTCGCCGCCACCGCCGTCGTCGAGGCGGCCGGCGCGGCCCAGGCGGCCGCCAGCGCGGGGCAGAACGCCGACGCCGCCGCGTCCGCCGCGGCCGAGGCGAGCGGTCAGGCCGGGGTCTCCGACGCGCAGGCCGCCCGGGCCAGGGCCGCCGCCGCCGAGGCGCACCGGCACGCCGCGGAGGCGACGGCCGCCGCCAACAGGGCCGACTCGCTCGCGGCGAAGTCGGCCAAGGCCGCACGGGAGGCCAGGGACGCCGCCAACTCCTCGGCCGAGCACGCCGAGAAGGCCGCCGCCGCCGCCAAGGAGGCCGCGGAGCACGCGGGCGAGGCGGCCACCGCCGCCGCCGAGTCCACCAAACACGCCGCCGCGGCGAAGACCGCCGCCGACGCCGCGAGCGCCGCGGTGCAGCAGGCCAAGGACACGTTCACCCTCGCCCGCGAGGTCGAGGCGGAGGAACTGGCCTCCCGCACGGCCGGGGCCGTGGAGCAGGCGCGTTCGCTGCGGGACCAGGACGACGAGCGCGTCGCCGAGGGGAAGAAGCAGGCCGAGGCCGCCGCCGCGCTCGACGCCGAGGCCACGGAACTCGCCGAGGAGATATCCGCCTCCGGCGAGGACGCCGACACCCTCGCGCCCAAGGCCCGCAAGGTCGCGCTCAACACCGTGCGCACGCGCGGCCCGTGGAGCGTCAGCGCCGCCGAGGTCGCCCTCGCGGGCTCCGCCGACGACGTGGTGCGGTACGTGGCCGAGGGCCGCGAGCAGGCCGCCGCTCTCGACCGGCGCGCGCGGGCCGAGACCCTCGCCACCGACTCGACGTCGTCGGACGTGCGCGCAGCCGCCACCGCCGTCGTGGAGAAGGGCGACGCCCCGATCGAGGAGTTCCTGGAGACGGGTCAGTTCCAGGCCGTCTCCAACGACCTCCGCGTGCGCATCACCCAGTTGATGAACGGCGCGGGGCCCGGCGTCAGGAAGGCGGGCCAGGCCGCGCTCAACGACGGTTCCCCCGCGAAGCTGCGGGACTTCGTCGACAGCGACTACTACGTGCAGCGTGCCAACGACGAACGTGTCCAGGCGACGCAGCTCGTCGGTTCCGGGACGCCGGAGGAGAAGGCCGCCGCGCGCATCGCCCTGGAGGGCCCGCCGCAGGTCCTGCACGCCTTCACCGAGACCGGCCGCTTCAAGGCCAAGCGCCAGGACCTGCTCACCGCGACCCACACGGCGCGGGTCCAGGGCCTGATCGCCAGCGCCGCCAAGGTGGCGGCCGTCGCCCAGCAGAACGCGGCGCTCGCCGGTGAGACGGCGGCGAAGGCGCGCAAGGCCGCCGCCGAGGCGAAGAAGTACGCGGACCAGGCGAAGGCGTCGGCCGAGCAGGCCGCCTCCTACAGCAAGGACGCCGACGCCTCCGCCGACGCGGCGCAGAAGTCCGCCGACGAGGCGGCGAAGTCGGCGAAGACGGCCCGGGCCGCCGAGGCCGACGCCCACGCCGCCGCCCGCGACGCCGACCACTCCGTCGTCCGTGCCGAGGCCTCCGCGGCCTCCGCGCACGGCTCCGCCAACTCCGCGTGGGCCGCCGCCGGTGCGGCACGCGCCTCCGCCGAGGCGGCGGGCAAGGACGCCGACGCCGCGGCCGAGGCGATGAACGAGGCGCTGAACGTCGCCGCCGAGAAGCAGTGGGCGGAGATCCGCAAGGCGCTGGAGGACGAGCAGGACCGGGCCGACGAGGCGTCCCTCCAGGCGCTGGAGGAGTACTTCGCCGACCTGGCCGAGCAGCAGGAGCGCGGCGACACCGACTGGTGGGACCTCGCCACGCTGGGGCACACGGTCCTGGACACGGCGGGGCTGGTGCCCGGTCTCGGGGAGATCGCCGACGGTATCAACTGCGGCTGGTACGGGGCCGAGGGCGACAGCCTGAACGCGGGCCTGTCCTGCGCGGCGATGATCCCGTTCCTCGGCTGGGGCGCGACCGGCGGGAAGTGGGGCAAGCGCGGTGTCGAGGCGATCGAGGCGTTCAACAAGGCCATGCGTGCGGAGGGGAAGGTCCCGCACATATGGTCCGCGAACCCGAAGAGGGGCCTCAGCAACGCCCAGAACGCCTTCACCCACTGGAAGAAGCACAGGGCGGAGTTCTCCGAGCTGGCCAACGCGCAGGAGTACGTCAAGCTCGCGCGCAACTACGGGGACATCGCCCTGAAGGGCAAGCCGGCGGCCGGCTACCGCGTCTACAGGCAAAACGGCGGATCGGTCGCGATCTTCGACAAGAGCAACGGGGCCTGGGCCGCCTTCACGAAGGACGGGATACCGCAGACGATGTACAAGCCCAAGCCGATGAGCCCGAGCAACCCGAACGGTTACGAGGGAACGCTTGAGGATTGGCTCGCTCAGCCCGGCCGCGGCACGGAGATACGCTGATCCGATGGCTGAGGAAGAGGATGGGCCCACGGTCCCCGTCGAGGAGATCTGCCGCGTGTGCGGTCTCGGCGGGGAGGGCGCGCTGTGGAACGAGTACGGGGTGCCCCAGTACCTCATCTGCCCCTGCTGCGGCACGGAGTCCGGCATAGAGGACGAGACCTACGGCCGTGTCCAGGCGAGCCGAGCGCTGTGGCTCGCGTCCGGCGCGGAGTGGAAGGAGCCTGAATACCGGCCCGCCGACTGGAGTCTGGAAGAGCAGTTGGCGCAGATTCCCGCCGTCTGGCGCTGAGCGTCTCGGGGGGCAGGGCTCCTTGTGGTCCCCGTCCGGCTTCCGCCGGGCGGGGACCACGCCGTTCCGGCCGCCGCGCGGCCCGCCGCCCGCGATTGCGGTAAACGGCTGCGAAGCACGACCGCACCTGGTATGCCCATAGCCATGGCTGCTGATCTCGCGACGAGGCGACTGGTGTTGCATCCCCTGACGGTGGCGGAGGCCGAGCAGATCGCGGCGGGGGTGCCGGGGGCGGGGCCGGGCGCGGTGCCGTGGGGGGAGGGGTATCCGGGGCACACCTCGCGGGTCGGGGCCCTGCACTACCTGGAGATGCTGGAGAAGTACGGGTATCCGGCGGAGTTCCCCGCCTACGAGATCCGGCGGCGCCAGGACGGGGCCGCCGTGGGCGGGATCGGGTTCCACGGGCCGCCGGACGAGCGGGGGTGGGTCGAGCTGGGGTACGACCTGGTTCCGGCCGTGTGGGGGCGGGGGTTCGCGTCCGAGGCCGTACGGGGGCTGCTCGTGTTCGCGCGCGAGCAGGGCGTGTGCGGGGTCGCCGCCGACACCGACGTCGGCAACGTCGCCTCGCAGCGCGTCCTCCTCGCGGCCGGGTTCGTCTTCGAGCGCGAGGAGGACGGGGTGCGGTACTACGGCGTGGAGCTGTAGGCGTCAGGTCAGCGGTTCCCACACGTGGTCGTCCGTGCCGTTGTCGGCGAACTGCACGACCTGCGCGGAGTCGGCCGTGGACATGCCGTCGACGCCGAGGACCTTGCCGGAGTGCCGCACCTTGAGGCGGTAGCCGCCGCCCGGCGCGGGCAGGAACTGCCACAGGTGGTCGTCCGTGCCGTTGTCCGCGAACTGCACGACGTGCGCCGAGTCGGCGGTCGACATGAGGTCCACGCCGAGGACCTTGCCCGACTCGCGGTTGCGCACCCGGTACCAGCCGTCGCCCTCGGGGACCAGCTCCCACAGGTGGTCGGCGGTGCCGCTGTCGGCGAACTGCACGACGCGCGCCGAGTCCGCGTGGGACATGCCGTCCACGGCGAGGACCTTCCCCGAGTGCCTGTTGCGCAACCGGTACCAGCGCTGCGCGAGCCACGGCGTGCCGCCCGCGTCCGCCGTGGGCAGCACGGCGACGCGGAGCCGGGCGGCGCCGAGGGGGACGAGGGTCACGTCCTGCTCGGGCTCCGTGCTCCGGGCGGGGCTCTGTTGCAGCGGCCACACGACGTGCTGGGCGTCGGCGCTCCACTCGGGCAGGCGGCGGGCCCGCGCGGTGAGGGCGAGCGGGGTGCCGTCGAGCGTGAACGGGTTCGCGGTCGGGGCGGCTCCGGTGGAACGGACCGTGGGCGTGGGGCCGTTGGGGAGCAGGGCGTAGTTCCACGTGCCCGTCGCGTGCACCGCGTATTCGGGGAACTGGTCGCTGCCGCCGAGGCGTTCGTAGCGTTCCCCGACGCGGAGCGCGTACGCGAGCGGGCCGCGGTAGACGCTCACCGCGTCGTGCTGCTCCGCCCACGTGCGCACGGTGACCCGCTGCGGGAGGCGGAGCCGTACCGTGTCGCCGTCCTGCCACGTACGGCTCACCGTGGTGAAGGCGGGGCCCGCGGGGGCCGCCGACTTCGTGCCGTTCACGGTCAGTTCGGGCGTCGCGCACCAGGCGGGGACGCGGAGCCGCAGCGGGAAGGCGACGGGGCGCGGGGTGCGGACGGTGAGGGTCAGCGTGTCGCCGAAGGGGTAGGCCGTGTCGGTGCTCACGGTCACCTCGGTGGCGTCCGCGCCGACCTTCGCGCGGACCTCGCTCGGCGCGTACATCACCGCGGCGAGGCCGTTGTCCGGCGTCGCGAGCCACAGTTCCCGCGCGAACCACGGCCAGCCCATGCCGTAGTTGTGCGGGCAGCAGCGGTACTGGTCGACGCCCGGCAGATACGCCTGCATCGCGAAGGAGTTCTGGAACTGCCGGTCGGACTTGGGGGAGTTGTCGAGGTCGACGCTGTTCGCGCTCGTGACGTAGTGGATGGCCCTGCCGGACGGGTCGAGCGAGGGCGGCAGCGCGTTGAACGCCAGCTCCTCGCAGCGGTCGGCCCACAGCGGGTCGCCGGTGAGCCGGGTCAGCAGCTCGTGGCTCGCCATGAACTCCACGACGCCGCACGTCTCGAAGCCCTGGCGCGCGTCGTCGTGCCCGTCCCGTATGTTCTCGTCGCCCGCGAAGCCGCCGCCGGGGAACTGTCCGTGTCTCATGGCGAGTTCGTACGTGGAGTAGGTGGCCTGCGTGTCGGATGCCGCGCCGCTGCGCAGCGCGTACTGGGCCGGTTCGCGGAAGCCCTGCGCGATGTTCACGTTGTGCGGGCTCGCCAGCCGGCCGCGCCAGTCGGCGCCGTTGGCGTGGATCTTGTCGGCGAGGTCGAGGAGGAAGGCGTCCTGGGTGCGGTTGTAGAGCCAGTAGACCGTGTCGAGCCCGTCGCCCCAACGCACCGAGACCCAGCTCCGGTTGAAGGCGCTCGGGCCCTGCGCGTTCATGTAGCGGAGGAAGGCGGTGAGGGCGGGGACCACGCGGGCGTCGCCGTCGTACTCGTACCACGAGCGCAGCGCCTGGAGCAGCGGCAGGTAGGGCCAGAAGTCGGGGCCGCCGCCGAGCGAGGTGCGCAGCCTGGTGGGACCGAAGAAGCCGTCGGCCTGCCGGGTCGCGAGGATCGCGTCCATCCAGTCGCGCACGGCCGCGAGCGCCTCGGCGTCGCGCGTGACGATCGCGAGATCGGTGTATCCCCGCAGCCAGTACGGGAGTTCCTCCCAGCCCTCGCGCTCCGGGTGGGCCCAGCCGCTCGTGGCGCGGTCCAGGAAGTGCGAGGTCTTCGCGTACTGGCCGCACAGGCCCCGCAGCTGGAGCGTGAGCTGGGTCGCGAGCCAGCCCTTCGGGGTGACGGCGGTCGGTGGCAGGCGGAGGAAGGCGGTGGGGCGCAGGGGTGCGGCGTTGGGGGTGTAGTGGCCGCCCCGGGCGGGTGCGACCCGGTCGCCGGCGGCCGTCGCGACGCCGGAGAAGCGGGCGCCGAGGACGAAGGCGCCGGCGGTGGCGAGCGAGGCGGAGGTGAACTGTCTGCGATTCAGGTGCATGGGGGGTGGTGCTCCTGTCGGCTCGGCAGATGCTCTGGGGGCTCTTCGGGGTGCGGTGGTGCGCCCAACTCCCTTACAACGTTGGAAATCAGAGGGCTCGGCGGTATGACAGCACTCGTGGCGGCGGGTGTCCAGAGGTGCCGCGAAGATCTCTCAGTCCCGGGGGCCGCCGCCCGGCTTCCTCGGCGGCAGCCGGTGGGTGCGCACCGGCCGGGACCTCAGCTCCTCGCCGACCAGCGCCCGTACCGCGTCCCGCAGGCCGTGGCTGCCCTCCGAGCGCTTGGGGCCCGCGCCCGGGTCCGTACGCAGCTCGCGCAGGAGCGACCAGCACAGGAAGAGCATGACCACGACGAAGGGCAGCGCGACGAGGATCGTCGCGGACTGGAGCGAGTCCAGGCCGCCCGCCAGGAGCAGCGCCGCGGCGACCGCCGCCATCAGGACGCCCCACGTGATGACGAGCCACCGGCGCGGGTGGAGCGCGCCGCGGCTCGTGAGCGAGCCCATCACGAGCGACGCCGAGTCGGCGCTCGTCACGAAATACATCATGATCAGGACCATCGCGACCCACGCCGTCACCGTCGGGAGCGGCAGCGCGTCGAGCATCGCGAAGAGCGTCGCCTCCGTGCCCTCCTCCGCCTTCGCGGCCATGTCGACCGCGCCCGTGCGGTCGAGCCGGATGCCCGTACCGCCCAGGACCACGAACCACAGCGCCGTCGCGCCGCTCGGCACGAGCAGCACCGCGAGGAGGAACTCGCGGATCGTGCGCCCGCGCGAGATCCGCGCGATGAACGTCCCCACGAACGGCGCCCACGACAGCCACCACGCCCAGTAGAAGATCGTCCACGCGCCGAGCCACTTCTCGTCCCCGAAGGCCCCCGTGCTCGACGCCATCGCCACGAGCCGGTCCAGGTAGCCGCCCGCGCTCGACGGGAGCGCGTCGAGCAGGAACACGGTCGGGCCCGCGACGAACACGAAGACCATCAGCGCGGCGGCGATCGCCAGGTTGATGGAGCTGAGCCACTTCACGCCGCCGTGCAGCCCCGTGAACGCCGAGACCACGAACGCCGCGCTCAGCACCACGATGATCAGCAGCTCGACCGTCCTGCTCGTGTCGAGCCCCGCCGTCAGATCGAGGCCCGTCGCGATCTGGAGCGCGCCGATGCCGAGGCTCGTCGCCGTGCCGAACACCGTCGCGAAGACCGCGAGCAGGTCGAGGACGCGCCCGAGCACCCCGTTCGCCGCGCGCTCCCCGATGAGCGGTACGAAGACGGCGCTGAGCCGGTTGCCGCGCCCCTTGCGGAACGTCGTGTACGCGAGCGCGAGGCCCGCGATCCCGTAGATCGCCCACGGGGTGAGCGTCCAGTGGAAGAACGAGTACTGCATCGCCGCGCTCGCCGCCCCCTCGGTGCGGGGCTTCGCGCCGCTGCCCGGCGGCGGGCTGAGGTAGTGCGCGACGGGCTCCCCGACCCCGTAGAAGATCAGCCCGATCCCCATCCCCGCGCTGAACATCATCGCGATCCAGGAGAAGTTCCTGAACTCCGGGCGCGCGTCGTCGCCGCCGAGCCGGATGCTGCCGTAGCGGCCGAAGGCGAGGTAGAGGCTCAGGATCAGGAAGACGTCGGCGGCGATGACGAAGAGCCACGCGAAGTTGTCGAGCACCCACGGCAGCGCCGCGCCGGACGCCGCGTCGAAGGAGTCCTTGCCGAGCGCGGCCCACAGCACGACGCCGAGGACGCCGAGCGCGCCGAGCGCGACGACCACCCGGTCGGGGGAGTTGTCCTGGGCGGCTTCGGGAGGCGCTGACTCCTCGCGCGGGGTGCTCATGGGAGCCCACTATGACGGCCATTGTGGTAGGTACGGGGGCGAAACGCGCGAAAAGGGCGCGTGGCGCGGGCGTGCGGGGGCGGGGCGGGCTGGTTAGCGTCGGTGCGGTGGTGCGTACCGGCGGCGCGTGGTGCGTACGGCTGTCCCCGCGCACGAAAGGGAGCCCCCGGTCATGGCCTGGAACGCGAACGTCCTCTTCTTCAGCTTCCCCGACCCCAGCGACACCTACGCGGCCTTCCACGACGCCGAGGAGACCGAGGAGGTGAGCCGGGCCGCCGTCCTGGAGCGCGCGAACGACGGGACCCTCTCCGTCACCGAGACCTACGCCCCCGCCGAGTACCTCACGACCGGTGCGGGCGGCGTCGTCGGCGCGCTCCTCGGCGTGCTCGCGGGCCCGGTCGGGGTCCTCTTCGGCTGGACGGCGGGGACCCTGTTCGGGCTCGCGGCCACCGGCGAGGAGGAGGCGGGCGAGGTGGACGCGCTCACGGTCCTCAGCCGGGGGCTGCCGGACGGCTCGAACGTCCTCATCGTCGCGGTGAACGACGAGCGGGACCCCGCCGTCGCCGACGCCCTCGCGGCCCGCTACCGGGGCCGCGTCCTGCGGGTGCCCGCCGGGGCCGTCGAGGAGGAGGTGCGCGCCGCGCAGCAGGCGGCCGACGAGGCGGCGCGGGGCGCCCGCGCGAAGGTCCGCGAGGAGCGGCGGGCGGAGGCGCGGGAGCGGGCCGAGGACTTCCGCGCCCGCACGGCGGCCTTCTTCCGCGGGGACCACCGGCAGGCGCGGGGCGGCCCGGCGGGGCCCGCGCGGGGGGAACGGGCGGCGGACGGGGCGTGAGGCGCCCGGCGGGGCGGGACGCGGGCCGTCGCGCGGGCGCGGGGCGCTTCGCGGCGCGGGCTGCGTGACGCGGGCGGGGCGCGGGCGTCACGCGGGCGCGGGAGGTGCCGGGGCGGCGGGGTCAGAGCGCCATGGCCGTGGGCTGCGCCTCGGGGCGCATCGCGGCGTCCGTGCCACCGTCCACGAAGAGCACCGCGCCTGTCGTGAAGCGGGCCTCGGGGCGCAGGAACTGCTCGACCCAGAAGGCGATGTCCTCGGGGCGGCCGAAGACGCCGAGCGGCATCGGGGTCGGGAAGGCGTCCGCGTCGAGGTCCTCCTCCTTCACCGTCGAACCCGTCATGAGCGGGGTGACGACCGCGCCGGGCGCGATCGCGTTGAGCGTGACGGACTCGCGCGCCCACTCGGGCGCGACGGCCGCCTCGCGGACCCAGCGGGACAGGGCGAACTTCGAGCTGGCGTAGGCGCTGATGCTCGGGCTGTTCGCGGCTATGTCCTCGGGGAGCGCGACCGTCGCCGCGCGGGCGCGGGTCCTGGCCGCTTCCTCGTCCCCGGCGAGCAGGAGCCGTACCAGTTCCTCGTCGATCATCGGCACGGTCGTGGAGGAGTTGGAGCTGATCACGACGGCGCGGCCGGCGCCGGAGGCCGCGAGGGCCGGGCGCAGGCCGCGCAGGAGCGCCACCGGGCCGTGGTAGTTGATCGAGACGACGGCTCCGGCGTCCCGTAGCTGCGGGCCCACTCCCGCCACGGCCGCCACGCCGTCGAGCCTGCCGTCCGAGAGCCGGATGATCTCGCGCACCGCGTGCGCCCTGCCCTCAGCGGTGCCGAGGTCGGCGACGACGTCGGCGTCCCGCAGGTCCACCCCGACGACCTCGTGCCCCGCCGCGCGCAGTCGTGCGGCGCTCGCCGCGCCCATGCCGGAGGCGGAGCCGGTGACGGCGTAAGTGCTCATGGTGGTTCTCCTTCGTGCGGTGGTGCGGGCCGGGAGGGGGCTCCCGGGGCGGGGCGGGGATGGATGGTGCGTGTTCCGGCCGGGCCGGGACGCGGTCCCGCCGTCACTTTCGACCATAGTCCAATCAGTGATTGAACCGGAAGTGCCAGGTGGGAGCGGTGGACGCGGCGTCTGTGGTGCAATGGCCGACGTGAGTGACACGGAGGTCTCGACCCGGCAGCGACTGCTCGACGCGGCGAAGGGGCTGTTCCTGGAGAAGGGTGCCGAGCAGGTCTCGCTGCGCGCGGTGAACGCCGCCGCCGGGCTGAACCCGGGCGCCGTCCACTACCACTTCGGCTCGCGCGAGGGCCTCGTCTCGGCGCTCCTCGAACGCGAGCTGGGCCCGGTGTGGCGGGCCTGGTGGGAACGCGTGCCGGGGGACGCTGCCTCGGTCGCCGAGCTGGTCGGCGGCCTCGTGGAGCCGTTCGCCGAGCTGGTCGCGACGCGCGACGGCCGGGTCCTGGTCCACCTCCTGGCCCGTACCGCCCTGCCCGCGGGCCAGCTCCCCAACGTGGCCACGCCGTTCACGCCAGCGCCCTTCGAGGTGCGGATCGGCCGCGCGCTTCCGGGGCTGACGCCGCAGGAGGTCGCGGAGCGGTGCGCGCTCGCCTTCTCGCTCGTGATGTACACGTACGGACGGCCGCTCGTACGGCAGCCGGCCGAGCGGACGGTCTTCCCGGCCACGGAAACGGTCGTCGCCTTCGTCCTGGCCGGGCTGACGGCGCCGGGGGCCGCCGCGGAGCCGGGCGCTACGCGGGCGCGATGACCAGCGCCGTGTGCTGGGTGCTCAGGCCCTCCACGAAGACGAGCGTGCACGCGGTGACGCCGCCGCGCCAGGTCCGGGCGATCTCCAGGCCGCCTGTGCGGGGAGCGAGCGGGTACTCGTTCGCCTTGAAGGAGTTGCCGCCGTTGCCGTGCGGGCTCGCGTGCACGTGGTTCATCCAGCGGATGCCCGTGTCCAGGTCGGTGACGACCGGGTGGCGGAAGGGCTCCGCCGCGTCGAAGCCGTGCCGTCCACGTTTCTTCTCCGGGCGGGTGTCGGCGTACTCGACGGTCTCGACGCGGTGCCCCGCCGGTATCGGCACGGGGTGGTTGAGGTGGAGTGTGACAGGTCCGGCGCTCAAGGGCGCAGGGTACGGGCCAGCTCGGCCGCCGGGTACGGGGTGTTTCTGGCGCCCTTGGCGACCGCGACGAGGAAGGGCGTCAGTACGGCGGTGAGCGGGGCGTCGCGCGCGAGGAGGGCGGCACCGGGACCGGGCTCGGGCAGGGGGCGGGGCGCGCGGACGTAGGCGTGGCGTTCCGCGCTCGTCAGGCCGTACGCCTGCGTGAGGAGCCAGTTGACGAGGAAGCTGCGGGCGTAGCCGAGGTCGTGCTCGCGGTGGTCGGCGAGGAACGCGGTCTCGCGCGCCGTGAGCGCGAAGGTGTCCGCGAGCGCGAGGCCGAAATCGGTGAAGAGGACGCGGTGGCCGTCGGTGAGGACGTTGCCCCAGTGCCCGTCGAAGTGCACGAGCCCATGGGCGCTCATCTTCCGCGCGGCGGCGTCGAGTCGAGCTGCCACGCGCGCCACCTCCCGCTCGCCGCCGGCACCCCGCACCCGGGGCTTGAGCCAGTCGTGGAGGGTCTGCGGCACGTACTCCATGAAGAGGGCGAGACTCGCGGGCGAGTCCCTCAACTCCCGGATGCGAAGGGCCGCTTCGGGGCCCCAGTCGCGTGACACCGCCTCGGTGTCGGCGAGTTCGTCGGGGAGCCGTGGCGGCTCCTTTTCCCGCAGGAGTCGCCAGTGGTACAACCGCGGCGCCACCCCGAGGCGTTCGGCGGTCCGGTGTGCCTCCAGCTCGCGCCACGCGCCGCCGGCGGGGCTCGCGCCCATCCCGTAGTGGCAGACGAGCGGCAGCCCGTACGGGTCGGCGGTCGACTCCCGCTCCGCCTCGCGCGCCGTCAGCGGCACCCGCTTGACGAACACGGGGGTGCCCGCGACGTCGAGCCGTGCCGTGCGGCCCCCGATCCCGGCGGCCAGCGGCGTGCTCGTGGCGAGCAGGCGGGAGAGGGCGGTGTCGTCGAGCGCGGCGAGTTCGGCGGCGGGCATGGGGGGCGCCTCCTGGGGCGGCAGCGGGTCGCGATGGCGGTCTCAGAAGGTCGGCAGCCGGGCGCCGAGCCGGTGGGCGAGGTCGGGGAGGGCGGTGCCGAGGGGGAGGTCGAGGCGGAGGGTCGCACGGTCGTCGCCCCGGGTGGGGCCCTGGTTGATGATCACGACCGGTTTGCCCGCGCGGGCCGCGTGCCGTACGAACCTGAGGCCCGACATGACCGTGAGCGAGGAGCCGAGCACGAGGACGCCGTGCCCGGCGTCGACGAGGTCGAAGCAGCGCCTCACGCGCGGCTTCGGGACGCTCTCGCCGAAGAAGACGACATCCGGCTTGAGGACGCCGCCGCAGGCCGCGCACGGGGCGATACGGAAGTCCCGTACCAGCTCGGCGGGCAGTTCGACGTCCCCGTCCGGGTTGATCCGCGCGCCCGCCGCCTCGCCGAAGTCGCCGTTGAGCGCGCGCAGCCGCCCGTCCAGCTCCTCGCGCGCGGTGACGCGACCGCAGTCGAGGCAGCTCACCCGGTCGAGCCCGCCGTGCAGCTCGACGGCCTCGCGCGTACCGGCCGCGCGGTGCAGCCCGTCGACGTTCTGCGTGATGACGCCGTTGACGAACCCGGCGCGGCGCAGCGCCTCGACCGCGTAGTGCCCCGCGTTGGGCGCGGCCCGCCAGATCCGCCGCCACCCGGCGTGGCTGCGCGCCCAGTAGCGGCGCCGCCCTTCCTCGCTGCCGGTGAACTCCTCGTAGGTCATCGGCGTGTGGTGCCTGAGGCTCCCGGCGGGACCGCGGTAGTCGGGGATGCCGGACTCGGTGGAGATGCCGGCGCCGGTGAGGACGGTGAAGGCAGCGGTGGCGAGGAGGCGGGCGAGGGTGTCGTAGGCGCTCGGGTCCGTGGGTGCCGCGGGGGCGTCGGGCGCGGAGCCGGGGGGCTGCTGCGGCTGCGGCTGCGTGGGCATGGGGCCAGGCTACGACGCGGGGCGACAGGCGCGGGGGTCCGCTGCGCGGGGCGGCTCCGGCACCGCCTAGTAGTAGCCCTTGGTGCCGTCGAGCAGTTCCCGGACGAGGTCGGCGTGCCCCGCGTGCCGGCCCGTCTCCTCGACGAGGTGGATCAGCATCCAGCGGAGGCTGGCGCCGCTGTCGTGGAAGTCGGGGTGCCGGCCGGTGTCGTCCAGGGAGGCGGCGGCGACGATCTCGTCACTGCGGGCGCACTGCGCCTCGTACTCCGCGAGCAGCTCGGCGAGGGGACGGCCGCCGGTCTGCCAGTCGGCGTCCCCGCCCGGCGCGTCGAACACCGGGTTCCGCTTCTTGTCGCCGCCGAGGAACGCCACCTCCAGCCACAGGTGCTCGGTCCAGCGCATGTGGGAGACGAGACCGGCCATCGTCATGGCCGGTGAGGTCGGGATGACGGAGCGGTGCGCGTCCTCGGCGCTCAGGCCCTCGCACTTCCAGCGCAGGATCTTCCGTTGCAGGTCCAGCCAGCCGCCGAGCGTGGTGCGTTCGTCCGCTCGCAGCGGGGGGCGTCGCAGTTCCGGTGTCATGGGGGCGCACCCTACCGGCCCCTCGCGCCGGTGCCCCCGGCCCGGCCCCTCACCCCCCATGGGCCAGCACGTTGAGCACCGCCCCGCTCCCCGGCTCCCGCACGAAGAAGCGGCGGACGCCCCACTCCTCGTCGCGCGGCGCGAACAGCACCTCCGCGCCGCTCGCGCGCAGCGTCTCGTACGCCGCGTCGACGTCGTCGACCTCGATGCTCAGGACGGGCGTGACGGGCCCGGTCGCGTCGCCCGTGGTCGTGCTGAGCTGCGCGGCCGGGGTCGCGGGCGCGGCGTGCGTGGCGATCCAGCCGTGGTCCATCACCTGCTCCATGCCGAGCAGGGCGAAGAACTCCCGGCTGCGGGCGGGGGAGTGGGTGCGAAGGACGGGGACGACGCGGCGTACGGAGACCATGGAGGCCGCCTCTCGGTAGGGGGCTCGGGCGGAGCCCGTTCGGCTGGCGCGCTGCCCGGTTCAGCCGGTGGGCCAGCGCTCCCCGCATTGTGAGCAGAAGACCGGGTGCGTGTCCGCCGATACGCGCCCGCACTCCTGGCACACGAGCGGCAGCAGGCACGCGGGCTCCCCGCCCTCGGCCACCGGCTCCGCCCGCCGCCCCGTGATCGCCAGCCCCGCCCTGCGCCGGTGCGCCGTCAGGTAGGCGAGCCCGCGCCCTCCCGCCCGCAGTCCCCGTGTCGCCCCGCGCGGCAGCCACACCGCGCTGCCCGGACGCACCTCGGTCCCCGCGGCGGACCCCGTCCCCGCCACGACGAGCAGCAGCACGTCCAGCGCGTCCTCGCGGTGTGCGCCCACCTCCTCGCCGGGCCCCAGCCGTACGAGGTTCGCGTCGAGCTGGCGTCCTTCCTCCGCCAGCCGCCACAAGGCCCCGCGTGCCTCGCCGGGCGCTTCGCGCAGCACCGCGTCGAAGTCCGCGAGGAGGCGGGGAGCCGGGGCGGGGGCGGGTTCTGTCATGGCGGCTGCCTTTCGGGAGGAGGGGGGCGGTGCGGCGTTGTGGCGCCGGTGGAGAGGGGGTACGGGCCCGGTGGCATTGTCCGCCCGGGGACCGCCCCCGCCTCGCCCCGTACCGACCCGCCCCCGGCCCGCGCCCCGCTCCCTACCCGACCAGCGGCAGCACGATCGTGTCCACGATCTCTTCGAGCACCTCGTCCGGCACCGGCGCGAACGAGATCAGGATCTCGTGGCGCAGCAGGTCGAAGGGGAGTCTCCTGATCCGCTCCGTCAGGCGGCCGGGGGCGATCTCGCCGCGCGCCACCGCCCGCTCCCAGATCACGTCGCTGTTCGCCTCGCGCGCCTGCGTGAGGAGGTCGCCCGGGTTCGTGCCCGTCTCCTGGTAGTAGCCCGCGAGGTGCGCGTTCATGACCGTGATGAGCCGGACGCGCGTCTCGTTGATCGTCCGCATCAGGGTCAGGACGTCCCCGCGCAGGCTGCCCGTGTCGGGTACGTCGATGTGCGAGCGTTCCAGTACGTGCGTGACGGCGGCCCGTACGAGCGTGTCGCGGTCCGGCCAGCGGCGGTAGAGGACCGGCGGACTCGTCCCCGCGCGCCGTACCACCGCGTCCATCGTGAAGCCGGCGTAGCCGTGCGCCGTCAGCTCCTCCCACGCCGCGTCCAGGAGCGCCCGCTCCAGGGCGGCCCCACGTCGCCGCTCAGCCATCCACGTACCTCCCCGTCGCTTTAGATAGAGTTGCCTATCTAAAGGTCGGCCCTTACTCTCGATCCCGGAAGCTCTAGATAGGACTCTATATCTTAAGGCGGTCCTCCGTCATGCCCTCATCCCTCTCCCCCTCGGCGCCCCCGGGCCCGGCGCCCGGCGCGCCCGCCCCCGTCGACCCGGCCGTCTGGCGACTGGCCTTCACCGTCGTCGTCGGGGCGCTCGCCGTCGTCTTCGACACCACCATCGTCACCGTCGCGCTCGACGACCTCACCCGCTCCCTGCACGCCTCGCTCGCCACGATCCAGTGGGTCAGTACGGGCTATCTCCTCGCCGTCTTCGTCACGATCCCGCTCGCGAAATGGGCCCAGGCCCGCGTCGGCGGCAAACGCCTGTGGACCGGCGCGCTCACCGTGTTCCTGCTCGGCTCCGTGCTCAGCGCGCTCGCCTGGAACGCGCCCGCGCTCATCGCCTTCCGCGTCGTCCAGGGCATCGGCGGCGGCATCATGATGCCGCTCATGGCGACGCTGATCATGCAGGCCGCGAAGGGCCGCGAGATCGGCCGCGTCATGGCGACCGTGACCCTGCCCACCGCGCTCGGCCCCATCCTCGGCCCCGTGCTCGGCGGCCTCATCCTGAGCGTCGCGAGCTGGCGCTGGCTCTTCCTCGTCAACATCCCCTTCTGCCTGGTCGGCGCCATCCTCGCGTATCGCAACCTGCCCGACGACCGCCCGGCCGCCGACGCCCCCCGCCCCCGCCTCGACGTCCTCGGGCTGCTGCTGCTCTCGCCGGGCGTCGCCGCGCTCCTGTACGGGCTCTCGCGCGTCGAGGGCAGCGCGGGCTTCACGAGCGCGGGCGTGCTCGTACCGCTGCTGGCCGGGCTCGTGCTCGTCCTCGCCTTCGTCGCCCGCTCGCTGCCGCGCGCGCACGCGCTCATCAACCTGCGGCTCCTGCGCCACCGCGCGCCCGCCGCCTCCGCGGCCCTGCTGTTCCTCGGCGGGACGAGCCTGTACGGCGCGATGCTGCTGCTCCCGCTCTACTGGCAGCAGGTACGGGGGCAGGGCGCGCTCGGCGCGGGGCTCCTCCTCATCCCGCAGGGCCTCGGCGCGCTCGCCGCCCGGACCCGCGCGGGGCACCTCACCGACCGGCTCGGCCCGCGCCCCGTCGCACTGGCCGGTTTCGCCCTCGTGACGCTCGGCACCCTGCCCTTCGCCCTCGCGGACGCGCACACGGACACGGTCCTGCTCCTGGCCGCGCTCTTCCTGCGCGGACTGGGCCTCGGCGCCGCGATGGTCGCGCTGAGCGGCGCCGCCTTCATCGGCCTCGCCCACCACGAGATCCCGGACGCGAGCATCATCTCGCGCGTCTCCCAGCAGATCGGCGGCTCGGTCGGCACCGCCGTCCTCGCGGTCGTCCTCCAGCACACGACGGCGAGCGCCGAGACGCTGGCGGACGGCTACGGAGCGGCCTTCTGGTGGGCGCTCGCGGCGACGGCGGTGGCGCTGCCGCTGTCGGCGGTGCTGCCGGGGAAGGGGAAGGGGAAGGGGAAGGGGAAGGGGAAGGGGAAGGGGAAGGGGAAGGGGAAGGGGAAGGGGAAGGGCGAGGGGGAGGTGCGGGGGTAGCGGGGGCGGGGGCTGCGGCCGGGGGGCCTCGGACGGGCGGTGGCTGCGGCGGGGCCGCCGGGGCGTCCTGCGGGGTGCCCGCGATGTCCTTCGCCGCCTTGCGCGCGCCGATCCCGCCGACCGCCGCCCCGAGCGCGTCCACGAGCAGGTTCTCGGCTCCGCCGCCCATGCCCGAGTGGGCGATCTCGTGGGACAGTTCGGAGTTCTGCTGGGCGGAGGCGTACTGCGAGACCCCCGCGTTGGCGGGCAACTGCCCATAGCGGACGGCGGTGTCGGGAATATCGGCGAGCGGCTTCGCGTCCTTCCGTGCGCCTCGCCCCCGGCCGCGCCCGTCCCTCAGCCGGAGGCGAGCTGCGCCGCGATCTCCGCTTGCCAAGAGGCCGTCTTCTCCGGGTTGTTGAGGGACTCGTCCCAGGCCTCCTGGCTCAGGCCGAGGTGGGAGGGGCCGGCCTTGAGGGCGACGAGGAGCGCGCGTGCCGAGGCACGCATGTCGGGGGCCGTCTCCTTGCTGCCGGGGATCGCGTCGCCCGCGGCGCGCTTGTAGATCTCGCGTGCGACGGCCTGCCGCTTCCCGTGCTCCACCTTGCGCCAGAACTTGAGCGACTCCTTGAACGCCTCCTCCTTGGACTTGGGTTCGCGGTAGTGCTCGGCGCCCTCGGGCGCGTACCGATTCGGGTCGGTGGCGTCCTCGAACCGCTTCTTGCCCGCCTGGACGGTCTTGTAGAGCGCGCCGCCGAGGAGGAATCCGGCCGCCGCGGCCGCGAGGCCCCAGCCGACCGGGGTCGTCGCGAGACCGGCGGTCACGGCGGTCGCGATCGTCGCCGCGCCGCTCGCCGCCTTCAGGGTCTCGCCCGCCGCGCTGGCGGCGAGTTTGCCCATCTTGTGGCGCTGCTTGCTGAGCGAGTAGTCCTGCGAGTCGGCCATCGCGTTGGAGTCCTCGGCGTGCCGCAACCGCGCCGCCGCCTCCTTGACGTGACCGGCGGCGTCGATGGCGGTGTCGAGAGCCGCGTCGAGCTGTTCCGCGAACTGCTCGCCGCCGTCTTCGTCCCACATCCGGTTGAGCGCGATGTAGGCGCGCCCGAAGGCCAGTTGACCGGCGGTGTTCGCCTCGCCGAGCCGCGTGAGCGCGTCTTCGGGGGTGCGTACGGGCTTGTCGAGCTTCTTCAGCTCGCTGTACTTGCGCTGCGTGAGCGCGAGGCGGCGGGTGTGGCGGCCCGCCTTGGCGACGCCGAGCACGCCCGAGACGGCACCGCTCGCCTCGCTGACGTTGAGCGCGTGCTCCACGGCCTCGCTGCGCAGCATGTCCTTGACGGCGCTGAGGCCGTCGCCCGCTGTGGTCGCGGAGTTGCTGAGTGCGTCGGTCGGCTTCGTGCGCGTCTTCTTGTGCGGCTGGTGCGAGGTCGGCCCCGTCGGGTTCGCCGCGTAGTCCTTGCGCGCCTTCTGCGCGTCGATCATGTCGAGCCCGGCGTTGACGCCGTCCGCGAGGAAGTTCTCCGCGCCGACGGCGAAACCGGACGCGGCGGCGGCATGGCTGATGCCGGTGTCGCCGCCCGTGGCGCCGAGGTTGTTGACACCCGCGTTGCCGGGGATCTGGCCGCGGCTGACGAAGGTGTCGGAGATGTCGAAGTGCTTCTTCGCCCGGGTGAGCGCGGCGGACATGCGGTCCCGCAGCTTCTTCCGCTCCTCCTTCACGGCGATCTCGGGTGTCTGCGCGCGTTGGGGAGCGGCGATCGCGGGTGTCCGCGCGCGCGTGGAGGTGGTGACCTCGGGTGTCCGGGCCTGCTGGGAGGAGGCGCTGAGCTCGGGGATGTCGGGCAGGACCGGGGACTTCCCCTTGCTCCGCGCGCGCTGCACGGCCGCGTACGTCGCGGCGTTGCCCGCGCGGGCCTGGAGGGCGTGCAGGGGATGCGGGTCGGGCGCGGACTCCCGGCGGGGGCGCTGCCGTACGGGGAACTCGCGGGCGGGGGTGCCGTGGACGGGAGTGCTCATACGGGGGCCGCCGCCTTCTCTCGCCTTGCCGCGTACGGGTCTTGCCGGGCCGGGATGCCGACGCCGGGTCCGCCGGTCCCGGGTACGGGACCGGCCGGTCCGACAGTAGTGGGCGCGGGGTCCTTCGCGGAGCGGCCTCGGGGGCAGTGTGCGGGGTCCGCAAGGGCGGGAGGGGTGGGGTCGGCGGGACGTCGGGTGGGGGCCGGATGGGGGCGGCCGTGCGGGCGTCGGGTGGGGGGCGGCCGGGCGGGCGTCGGGTGGGGGGCGGCCGTGCGGGCGTCGGATGGGGGGGCGGCCGTGCGGGTGCCGTGGCGCGGGCGCCCGTACGGGGTGCGGCCTGGGGTGCCTCCCTGCGCGGCGCAAGCCCCTGGCCCGGTCGCCCGGCTCGGCCCTCCAGGCAGCGGAGCACCGTGAGGGCCCGGCGGGTGCGGGCCGGTGAATCGGGCGGGCCCAGCTTCCCGAAGACGGAGTGAGGTGCTTCTCGACGGCGCCGCGTGAGAGGCGGCCTGCGAGCGGACCGGGGCCTCGTACGGGCAGAAGGGGCCCTGACCGGCAGGTATGCGGCGAAGGGCTCAGCGGCGCCGGTGGCCGCCCTGGCTATCGGGCCGCTTCCGGTTCCGTACGAGGAACGCGAGCCACGCCACGAGGGCCACGGCGATGGCGACCACGACGAGTCTGCTCGCCAGGCCCGCGTACCGCTCGACCAGCTCCCAGCGGTCCCCGAGGAGGTAACCCGCGTACACCAGAACGGAGTTCCAGGCGAGACTGCCGAGCGCCGTGAGCGCCGTGAAGGTGGGCAGTGGCATCCGGGTCAGCCCGGCGGGTACGGAGACGAGGCTGCGGAAGACCGGGATCACGCGGCCGAGGAGGATCGCCTTCGTGCCGTGCCGCGAGAACCACGCCTCCGTACGCTCCAGATCGCGGACGCGGACGAGCGGGAGGCGCGCCCACAGGGCGTAGAGGCGCTCACGGCCGAGCCGGCCGCCGATGGCGTAGAGCGCGAGGGCCCCGACGACGGAGCCGAGCGTGGTCCAGAAGAGGGCGGAGGCGAGGGTCAGGACCCCGCGCGCCGCCGCGAATCCGGTGAGGGGCAGGACCACTTCGCTGGGCAGCGGAGGGAACAGGTTCTCCAGCGCGATCGCGGCCCCGGCGCCGGGACCGCCGAACCGCTCGACGAGATCGGTCGCCCAGCCGGTGAGGCCGCCTGAGGGGGAGGCGGAGGGCAGGGCGGCGGAGGGGGAAGCGGGAGGGGTAGTGGCGGGGGTGGTGGCGGTGGTCAGGGTGATCATGGGGGCTCCTGTGGGCGGGGTCCCGGCACGGTATGAAGGGGGAACGAACGGCCGGAACGAGGAGATCCGCAGGAGGGGGTGAGGTTTTCCACGGGGGAGGGGGAGGGGGAGGGGGAGCGGGGTGGGTGGGGGCAGACTGGGGGCGCCTCCGCGTGGCGGGGCTCCTTCGTGTGGCGGGGGGCTTGCGCATGGCGGGGCAGCGGACAGCCCCCACCCGCCCTGGGGGGCTCCCCTGTTATCAGTCTTCCGCAAGTCGGGCGCACCGCCCGATCACCTCGGCCAATCTGTGGATAACTTCGCCGAAGTCGTACATCCCGCCACTCGATGGAGTGAGACGTTTTCGCGCGACACACCGGGCGGATCGTTTCCGCAAGGGCGATGCCTTAGCCAGAGGTGAGTGAGTACTCGCCCACTCGCGAGGCCCCCGGCGGGGCGGCGGGCGAACCGCCTTCCCCCCCCGGCGGGGGCGGCGGGCGAACCGCCTTCCCCCCGGCGGGGGCGGCGGGCGAACCGCGCCCCCTCGCGCGATCCGCTCGTCGCCCCCTCTCCGGTCACCCGCCGCCCCCCCTACCGCACGGGCACCGCGCCCGACCCCACCCGCGCCGCGCTCGTCCCGATCCCCGACGGGTACTGCCACCCGGGTACGGTGCCGGACGCCGCTGCCGCCAGACCCGCGGGCCCGCCCGCCCCGCTCGGCGCGCCCGCCCCGACCCGCGCGCCCGCCCCGCCCCGCGCGCCCGCCCCCGTCGGCGCGCCGCCCCCGCCCCGCCCCGCCGTCTCCGGCACCGCCCCGTACGGCAAGCACCCCGGCAGGAACGCCGCGTCGTAACGCCGTACGCCGCGGTGCCAGTTGAGGATGCCGGCGAGCCAGTCGCGCAGCTCGCCCAAGTACGTCTCCATCGTGCCGATCTGCTCGCGCGACAAACCGAAGTCCACGTACAAGACGGGCAGTTCGTGCGCCACCGCGTGCTCGAACTGGTCCAGCCTCGCCGCCATCAGGTGCTCCACCATGCGGAACGCCGTCGGGTAGTCGCACCCGAAGAAGTTCTCCACGACCAGCACCAGGTTGTGCAGCTCCCCCTCGTACTGCACCTCCTTCTGGTACGAGAACACGTCGTTGATCAAACAGCCGTAGTCCGCCACCGCGTTCTCCAGCGCCCGCACCGTGCCGCTGTCGAGGACCCCCGGCGGGAGCGCGGCGGCGTGCCGCATCCGGCTGAGACTCATGGTGAGTTCGGAACCGAAGGTGTGGCGGCGCATCTCCAGGTAGTCCACCGGGTCGGGCACGCGGTGCTGCGCCTGGTTGCCCAGCTCCCACAGCCAGCTCTCCAGCATGTGCTCCACGCCGTCGCGGAAGGCGGAGCGCGTGAGGAGGTCCATCGGTCCCGCCGTCCGCGTCCACAGGTCGGCGAGCGAGCGCTCGATCGGCGCCACCGCGAAGCCCGCCGCGAGCGCCGGGTCCTCCAACGGCATGCAGGCGAGCAGCCGTTCGTGCAGCACGCGGGCCGCCGCGAGCTCGCGCGGGCGGCCGAGGACGAGCGGGTAGTAGTCGTCCCCGTACGTGCCCCACGTCAGCCACTCCGCGCTGAGTTCCAGCTCCTCCGCGCTCGCGTCCGGGTCGAGACCCGCCGAGCAGAGCGCGAAGTCGTAGCCCTCCAGCTTCTCGCGGTCCCAGATGTCGTCGAGCAGTCCCATCCGCTCCGCCCAGTCCACCGAGGCGGTACGCGCCTGCTCGTGGTACGGGCTCAGGCCCAGCGGGTAGCTCAGCGTGAAGTCCGGGAGCAGGGACGGGCCTTCGTGGGTGTGCGGGGGGCGGGTGTGGGAGCGCAGGCGGGCGCGGGCCGGTTTGCCGAGCGCGGCGGCGAGGTGCACCGCGCTCGTACCGAGGACCCCGGTGAAACCGGCGGCCACGCCCGAGACGGCGCCCTCGTTCATGTAGCGGCTGGAGCGCAGGTGCCACTCGTGGCCGCCCGACTGCCAGTCCTGAAGTCCCTTGACGTACGAGGCAAGTGCCGCGTTCTCGGCCGGATCGAGTCCGTACTCGGCGCTCAGCGCGGGCAGTTCGACGAGCGCGGTGTTCTCGAACTGCTGGAGCCGGGAGGTGAGCAGATCGTTGACCGCCTCGGCGGCCTCCGGTGTCGTGCACCCCAGAAAGTGCTCCAACACCAGCACGCCGTTGCTGAGTTCGCCCTCGTCCTCCACCTCGCGCTGGTACGAGAAGAGATCGTTGCGCAGGTGTACGGCGTCCGAGAAGGCGTCCGTGAGGACCCGCAGCGGGCGGGTCCCGGCGACCCGGGCGGGGAGTTCGGCCCCGGCCGCGTACTCGACGAGCCCCGCCGACCACGGCGCTCCGCCGACCTTGCGGCGCATCTCGATGTACTCGACCGGATTGGAGATCCGGCCCGCGTTGATGTTGGACAGCTCCCACAGCGACTCGTTGAGGAGATTGCGCGTCGAGGTCGAGAAGCGCTCGCGCCAGTCCGCCGACATCGACGGGACCGTGCGCCGCCACAGGTCCGCGAGCCCCGCCTCCACGGGGTTCTCCGGCTCGGGGAAGCCGTCCGCGAGGTCCGCCGGCATGAAGGCGGGCAGCCGGTCCAGGTACGCCTTGCCGCCCTCGCGGTCCTGACCGCGCTTGAACAGCTCCAGGAAGTGGTCGTCGAAGAAGAAGACCCACACGTACCAGTCCGTGACGAGGTTCAGCGCCTCCTCGTCGCAGTCCGGGTGCGTGTAGGCGCAGAGCAGCGCGTAGTCGTGCGCGTCGAGATCGCGCTGCTCCCACACCCCCGAGCCCTCCAGCATGCCCATCGAGCCGGCCCACGCGCGCGCGTGGACGCGGGCGGCTTCGAGGTGCGGGTTCAGCCGGGCCGGGTACGGGACGTAGAAATCGGGGAGCGTGAAGGGCTGGGCCATGGATCAACGCCAATACGCGTCGGGAATACGGACCCATGGAGTATCGGGGACCGGCACGAGGCCCCGCAATACATTCGGCTTTTCCGCAAAGCGGTACCGAATACGGCTCGGGAAACGTGGGCAGGAGCACATTTCGTACGGGCCGGACGCCGTTTTTCGTACGCCGTCCCCGCACGGGTGGTCACTCGCGGAACGGCTTGACCGTGACCAGTGTCTGTGCAGGTCGACACGGGTGTGCCCGAGATTTCGCGGGTTCCGCCCCGCCCACGTACCGGCCCCGTGCCTCACTCGTACGGACGTACGGCGATTCACTCCGCAGATGGGTGCGGGGAAATGCGATCGGCTGTAAAAATGGCTCGGCATTTCACCGACACGGAGGTATTCATTTGTCCGTCCGCGCTGAAAACGAAGCACAGGAAACGCCCCAGCAGGCGCTCGGGGCAGCGGCGGCGCGCAATCTCGCCACCACCACGAAGTCCGCGCCGCAGATGCAGGAGATCACCTCCCGCTGGCTGCTCAAGGCGTTGCCGTGGGTCTCTGTGCAGGGCGGCACCTACCGGGTCAACCGCCGCCTCTCCTACTCCGTGGGCGACGGCCGCGTCACCTTCGTCCAGACCGGCTCGCAGGTCAGCGTCATCCCCGACGAACTGCGCGAACTGCCGCCGCTGCGCGACTTCGAGGACGCCGAGGCGCTCCGCGAACTCGCCGGCCGCTGCGAGCAGCGCGTCTACCCCGCCGGTACGGTCATCACGACCGCCGGGGAGGCCGCCGACGCGGTCCACCTCCTCGCCCACGGCCGCATCGCCCGCCTCGGCACCGGCTCGTACGGCGACGAGACGAGCCTCGGCCTCATCGGCGACGGCTCCTACTTCGGCGAACAGGCCCTCCTGTCCGGGGACGCAGTCTGGGAGAGCACGGCCCGCGCCGAGACCGAGTGCACGGTCCTCGTCCTCAGCCGCGCCGACGTGCTCAACCTCGCCGAGCGCGCCCCCGCCCTCGCCGACCACCTGCGCCGCGCGGCCCTCGTGCCCGAGCAGCGCACCAACAAGTACGGCGAGGCCGCGATCGACCTCGCCGCCGGGCACAGCGGCGAGCCGGTCATCCCGCACACGTTCGTCGACTACGAGGCGAGCCCCCGCGAGTACGAACTCTCCGTCGCGCAGACGGTATTGAAGGTCCACACGCGCGTCGCGGACCTCTACAACCAGCCGATGAACCAGACCGAGCACCAACTCCGGCTCACCGTTGAGGCCTTGCGCGAGCGTCAGGAGCACGAACTCGTCAACAACCGGGACTTCGGGCTCCTCGCCAACGCCGCCTACGACCAGCGCCTCCAGCCGCACGACGAGGTGCCGAGCCCGGACGACATGGACGAACTCCTCTCCCGCCGCCGGGGGTCGAAGCTCTTCCTCGCCCACCCGCGCGCCATCGCCGCCTTCGGTCGCGAGTGCAACAGGCGCGGCCTCGTCCCCGAGTCGATCGACGTCGGCGGCCACCGCGTCCCGACCTGGCGCGGCGTACCGATCTACCCCTGCAACAAGATCCCGGTGCGCGAGGACCGCACGACCTCGATCATCTGCATGCGTACGGGCGAGGAGGAGCAGGGCGTCATCGGCCTGCACCAGCCGGGCATCCCCGACGAACTGGAGGCGAGCCTGTCCTGCCGCTTCATGGGCATCGACGAGCAGGCGATCATCTCCTACCTCGTCACCGCCTACTACTCGGCGGCCGTCCTCGTCCCGGACGCGCTCGGGGTCCTGGAGAACGTGCAGGTGAGCCGCTGGCGCTGAGCCGCTGGCGCTGAGCGGCCGGCGCTGAGCCCGCACACACGGCGGCCCGTACCCCCTCGGGTGGGGTACGGGCCGCCGCGCGTCCGCCGGACCGGCGCGGTCACCAGGTGAGCGCGTCGCTCATCTCGCGCTGCCAGTAGCTGACCGACGCGTTGTCGTCCAGGTACACCTTGCCCCCCGGCGCGTTCAGCGTGGCGGTGCCGCCGACCGAGCCCGCGTCGTTCCTGCCGGTCATCGAGACCGTGACCTTGCGCGAGGTACGGGCGTGGTCGCCGTCGCCGCCGAGCGCGACCGAGGCGTAGGCGTGCTCGCCCGGGGCGAGCGTCACGACCGCCTGCGGCTTCGAGTCCTCGATCCGCTGCGTGGCCGCCTGGTCGCCGTCGAAGCCGACGTACGGGGCGTAGTAGGCGTTGCAGGTGGCGCCTGAGGTGTTGGTGAGGGTGATGAGGAGGTGGTTGAGGGGGCGGGAGACGGAGGAGACCTGGACCTTGCTGTTGGAGGCGGTGCAGGGGGTGTCGGTGGGGCCCTTCTCGGAGCCCCGGCCGGCCTGCGCACCGCCGGCACCGGCCGAGTTCTTGGCCGTACCGCCGCCCGACGTCGTACCGCCCGCCGAGTCCGTACCGGAGCCCGAGCCGGAGGAGCCCTGGGCGGAAGTGCCCGAGGAGCCGGAGGTGCCCGAGGAGCCGGAGGTGGCCGAGGAGCCGGAGGTGCCCGCCGTGTTGCCGCCGTCCCCCTTGCCGGACTCCTCCGCAGGCTGCCCCTTCTCCTTCTGGCTCGCCTGGGAGACGGTGGTCGCGGGGCCCGCGTCCTTCGCCTCGCCGACCCCGCCGCTGCCTTCGCCCGAGCAGGCGGTGAGCGAGAGGGCGCCCGCCGCGACGAGTGCGGCGGCGAGGGTACGAAGGGAGCGGGTGCGGCTGTAGGCGCGCATGGCGAAGCCTCTCGAGCGGTACGTGGGTGTCGCACGGCCACCGGCGGTGTGCCCGGTGGTGCGGCCGGTCGTGAACCGGCGCCGTGCTTTGATGTCCTGAGCTTGGCCCCGCCCGTGTCCCGGCCGCCAGCGTGACGGGCCCGGCCGGGACACCGGAACGATTCCACCCCCTCTGACCTGCGCGAACGAGGGACGCCTGGAACGGCCGGACGGGACGGCGGCGGGGGTGCGAAGGACTGAGGGAAGGCGGTACGGGGTGGCTTCGGGAGCCGAGAGCGAGGCGTTCGCGGCACGGTTGAAGGAGCTCAAGGAGCGGTCCGGGCTGAGTTACGGTCAGCTCGCCAAGCGCCTGCATCTGAGCACGTCGACCCTGCACCGCTACTGCAACGGGGACGCGCTCCCGGCGGAGTTCACCCCCGCCGACCGCCTCGCCCGCCTGTGCGGCGCGGACCGTGCTGAACTGATGGACCTGCACCGCCGCTGGCTCCTCGCGGACGCGGCCCGGGCGGCGGCGAAGGAACAGCAGGAGGCGGTACGGAGCGAGCCGACGCCATCCGCGCAGGCGGAACCCGAGCCGGACGAGGCCGGGGCGGAGGCCGTACCGGCGGAGGCCGGGGCGGAACCCGTACCGGCGGAGGCCGCGGCGGAACCCGTACCGGAGAAGGCCGCCGAAGCCCCCGCCCCCGGGAAGCCCGCCCCGGCCCGCGTCCCGCAGCAGCCAAGGCCCGCGCCCGCCGCCGGGGAGGAGGAGCCTGCCGAGGCCACCGTCACCGGTACGGTCCCGGCGCCGTCCTCCCGTCCCCGCCGCCCCCGCGTCCTCCTCGCCTCCGCCGCCGCGCTCGTGGTGCTCGTGGCCGGGGGCGGCATCGTGGCGGGGCGGCTCGCTGGCGGGAGCGGGGACGGGGGAGCGGGGGACGAGGCGGCGGCGAAGGCCGGACACGCGGCGGCGGGCCGGGCGGTGACTCCCAGCCGTACGCACACCGAGAGCCACGCACCCTCGAAGAGTCCCTCGCACACGCCCTCGCCGCACCCGCCCCCGAGCCGCACGGCTTCCGCCACGCCGAGCCGGTCGGTGGCGGCCCCCACGGGCACCCCGGTCACGGCGCGCGTCAACGCGCACGCGTGGGAGGACCCGTGCAGCCCCCGCTACCTCGTGCACAGCGATCACGAGGAGATGCCGCCCCCGCCGACCGAGGGCGACGCGGCGGGGTGGGCGCGGGCGCTCGGCGCGGTGCCGGCCGGGAAGCAGCGGGTCGCGGTGACGCTCCAGGGGACGGGCGAGGAGACGGTCGTCCTCAACGCGATGCGGGTACGGACGCTGCGGAGCGGGCCGCCGCTCGCCTGGGACGCGTACATCATGGGCGTGGGCTGCGGCGGCAACGTCCCGGCGGAGGGCTTCACGACCGACCTCGACGCGCCCCGGCCCGCGCTCAAGCCCCTCTCGGGGCAGCGGGACTTCCCGTACAAGGTGAGCGCGAGCGACCCCGAGGTCTTCTACGTGACGGCGAACACGGCGGCGCACGACGTCACGTGGTGCCTGGAGATCGACTGGTCCAGCGGCGACCGCCACGGAACGCTCCGCGTCACCGACGCGGGAACCCCCTTCCGCACGGCCCCCGCCAAGAACCGCCCCACGTGGCAGTGGCCACCGGGCGACACCGAGTGGGGGCCGGAGGTGAAGGGGTAGGAGGTCAGTCGACGGTCGGGTCGAGGACTTCCGCGATGGTGCGCGCGGTGAGGGCGCGGTCGAACCAGGTGTCGAGGGTGTCGAGGTCGGTGCAGGCGTTGATGCGGGCGGTGGCGTCCTCGGTGAGGGAGACGCCGTGGGCGTCGAGGAGCTTGAGGAGGAGGGAGATCTTCCCCTCGGCCTTTCCCTCGGCCTTCCCCTCGGCCTTTCCCTCGGTCTTGCCGGTGGCCTCCCCTTCGGCCTTTCCCTCGAGGAAAGTCCGCTCAAGGAGAGTGCCGCTTCCGGGGAAGTAGCTGGCCCTCATGATGTCCTCCCAGAGTGCGCGGTGGCCGGTGCCGGCCAGCCCCATGTTCACGATATCGAAAAAGTACTCACTGGACCGCGCATCGGCCTTGCGCAGCGCGGTACCCACCGCCCTCAGTGTCTCGGGGGTCAGTCTGTGGCTCGCGTGCGTGAGGACCGAGAAGACAGCGAGAGCGAGGTCGTCGGCGGCCTCGGCCGGATCGGTGATGAGCGGAACGTTGTGCGGGCCCGCCACCAGCGGGCGCAGCGTCAGGCTCGGCCAGTCCGCCCCGCCGAGCTCGAAGGGCCCCTCGGCCCAGCGGGCCGTGTGCTCGTCGGTGCAGACGACCAGGAGATTGGCCGGGCACTGGTATTTCGCCGCCAGGTACCCCAGGTAGTACGTCCAGGTGGCGGCCTTGTCCGGGGCCTTCCTGCCCTGCGCCTCGATGGCGAGCAGGAAGGGCTTCCCCTCCGAGGGGGTGATGTGCAGGACGCTGTCGATGCGCCGCTCGATGGGGCGGATCTCCGTGACGTCCGAATTGAGCACGTCCACAGCGAGCTTCGGGGGAAGCGGAACACCGAGCATCCGGAAGACCGGGCCGAGCAGTTCGGGCCGGTCCTGGAAGACGCGGTGTGATGCCTCGTGTTGCGAGGTGACCATGTGAGCACTCTACGTAGCCATCTCGCGCCGGAACGTTCCGCCATCGAGGTGATCACCCGATCGTGGGCGTGGCGGGCTTCGGCCTGTCCGCGCCGACCGTCCCTTGGGACGCCGTATCCGTTGCCGTGTCCGCGCCCTAAGCTGCGCAGCCATGACACCCGCACCCGTTCCCGCGCAAGCGCAAGCGCAAGCGCAAGCGCAAGCCCCCGCCCCGCACCGCCTTCCGCCGCTCGCCGCCCGTGCCGCCGCCGTCAAGTCCTCGCCCGTGCGCGACATCCTCGCCGTCACCGCGCGGCCCGAGGTCATCAACTTCGCGGGTGGGCTGCCCGCGCCGGAGTTCTTCGACGTGGCGGGGGTCGCCGCCGCCTTCGCCGCCGTGCTGGGCGAGGGCGGGAGCGGCGGCAAGGCGCTCCAGTACGCCACGACCGAGGGCGAGCCGACGCTGCGGGCCGCGCTCGCCGCCCGTACGACCGCGCGCGGACTCCCCACCGACGCGCGGGATCTGCTCGTCACGACCGGTTCTCAGCAGGGCCTGCACCTCGTGACGAGCGCGCTCGTCGAGGCGGGGGACACGGTGCTCGTCGAGAGCCCGTGCTACCTCGCCGCGCTCCAGGTCTTCGCCTTCGCCGGGGCGCGCGTCGTGCCCGTGCCGTGCGACGGGGACGGCGTCGACCCGGATGCCCTCGACGCGCTCGCCGCGCGCGAGCGGCCCAAGTTCTTCTACTCGGTTCCCACCTTCCAGAACCCCACGGGCCGCACCACGCCCGCCGCCCGCCGCGCCGCCGTCGCCGACGTCGCCGCGCGGCGCGGCTTCTGGCTCCTGGAGGACGACCCCTACGGGGAGTTGCGGTACGAGGGGGAGCGCGTGCCCTGGCTCGCGACGTACCCGGGCGCCGAGGACCGCACCGTGCTGCTCGGCAGCTTCTCGAAGGTCATGTCACCCGGGCTGCGGCTCGGCTGGCTGCGCGCGCCCGAGGCGCTGCGGCGTGCCTGCGCGGTCGTCAAGCAGTCCACCGACCTGCACACCCCGACCCTCAACCAGCTCGCCGCCGCACGGTACTTGGCCGACCGCGACCTCGACGCGCACGTGGCGTCCGTCGCCGCCGCGTACGGCCGGCGCAGGGACGCGATGCTCGCCGCGCTCCCCGAAGCCCTCCCGGACGGCGCGGACTTCGCGCGCCCCGAGGGCGGCATGTTCGTGTGGGCGCGGCTCCCGGAGGGGGCCGACGCGGCGGAGCTGCTGCGCGAGGTGATCACCTACGACGTGGCGTACGTGCCGGGGGCGCCGTTCTACGCGGCGGACCCGGACCCGCGCACCCTGCGCCTGTGCTTCGTCACGCAGGACGAGGCCACGATCGCGGAGGGCTTGGGGAGGCTGGGCACCGCGCTGCGGAAGTGACGTCAACCCGCCGCCGTACCCGCGGGGCGGGGGCGGACCGCCCCGGCGTTGGCCATGCCGCCGGGGAGGGGGCCGCCCCGTTCCGTCACGGCTCCCCGTCCCCTCACAGACTCACAGGCTCACAGACTCTTCGGCGCCCTGATCCCCAGCAACCCCAGCCCCGCCGCCAGCGTGTCCGCCGTCAGCTCGCACAGGAAGAGCCGGTTCGCCACGACCTCCGGGGAGTTGTCCTCCGACAGGACGTGGCACTGGTCGTAGAACGTCGTGTACAGCGAGGCCGTCTGGTACAGGTACGCGGCGAGCTTGTGCGGCGCGTACTCGTGGGTGGCCTCCAGGACCTGGTCCCCGAAGGCGTCCAGGTGGAGACCGAGGGCGCGTTCGGCCGGGGCGAGCGGGAGCTCGGCGTGGGCGGCCGGGGCCGGGGCGTCCGAGTCCTTCGCGCGCCGCAGGATCGACTGGATACGGGCATACGCGTACTGGATGTACACGCTCGTGTCGCCGTTGAGCGAGACCATCTGGTCCAGGTCGAACTTGTAGTCGCGGTTCGCCGACGTCGACAGGTCCGCGTACTTGACCGCGCCGATGCCGACCTGCGCGCCCCGCTCCGCGATCTCCTCCTCGCTCAGCTGCCCCTTGACGTCCTTCTCGCGCACGACGGCCGTCGCCCGCGTGACGGCCTCGTCGAGGAGGTCGACGAGCCGGACGGACTCGCCCGCCCGCGTCTTGAACGGCTTGCCGTCCGCGCCGAGCACCGTGCCGAAGGCGAGCTGCACGGCCCGGACGTCCTCGCTCAGCCAGCCCGCCCGCTTCGCGGTCTCGAAGACCATCTTGAAGTGCAGCGCCTGCCGCGCGTCCACGACGTACAGGAGGGTGTCCGCCTTCAGCTCGAAGACCCGATTCCGGATCGCCGAGAGGTCGGTCGCCGCGTACCCGAAGCCGCCGTTGGACTTCCGCACGATGAGCGGGACCGGCTGGCCGTCGGGGCCCTTCACGTCGTCGAAGAAGACGCACAGCGCGCCCTCGGAGCGCACCGCGACGCCCGACTGCTCCAGGAGGTCGCAGGTCTCGGCGAGCATGTCGTTGTACCCGGACTCGCCGACGATGTCGGCGTCGCGGATGTCCATGTCGAGCTTGCCGAAGAGCGCGTTGAAGTAGACCTTCGACTCGTCCACGAACCGGTGCCAGAAGTCGAGGGTCTCCTCGTCCCCGGCCTGGAGGTCCACGACCCGCCGCCTGGCCCGGTCCTTGAAGCCCTCGTCCTCGTCGAAGAGCGCCTTGGACGCCTTGTAGACCCGGTTCAGGTTCGACATGGCGGCTTCACCGGCGGCCTGCGAGACCTCGGAGGGGTCCGAGGAGCGGTCCAGCTCCGCCGGGTGCTCGATGAGGTACTGGATGAGCATGCCGAACTGGGTGCCCCAGTCGCCGATGTGGTGGCGCCGGATCACGGTCTCGCCCGTGAACTCCAGCATCCGCATCACGGCGTCGCCGATGACCGCCGAGCGCAGGTGCCCGACGTGCATCTCCTTGGCCACGTTCGGCTGCGCGTAGTCGATCACGGTCCGGCCCGGGTGCTTCGCGTACGGGACGCCGAGCCGCTCACCGGCGGCGGCCCGTGCCGCCAGGTTCCGCAGGAGCGCCTCGTCCGAGACGGTGATGTTGAGGAAGCCGGGGCCCGAGACCTCGACGTCCTTGATCACCGCGCTGTCCGGGAGCGCCGCCACGACCTGGGTCGCCAGCTCGCGCGGATTGGCCTTCGCCTTCTTCGCGAGCGCGAGCACCCCGTTGGCCTGGAAGTCGGCCCGGTCGCTTCGGCGCAGCAGCGGGTCCGCGTCGGCGGCGCCCGGCAGGGCGGCGGCGAGAGCGTCCTTGAGCTGCTGTTCGACGGAAGCGGTGAGGGACGTGACCGAAGCCATAGGAAGGGGAGCCGTTCTCCTCGGGGGTGCAGATACTCCCGCCAGTATCCCACCAGGCCGCCACGCCTCTCGAACGGTTATCCCGCGCGGGCTCCGTATCCCGTTTTCCCCCACGCCCCCGCTCCTGGGACAATGGGCGACGACCATCCCCGTTCTCCCCGGAAGAAGGACGTGCCGATCGTGGCTCAGAGCACAGAGACCGCAGACTGGGTCTCCCGTTACGCCGACGAGGTCATCGCCGAGTCCGAGCGTCGTGCCCCGGGCAAACCGGTCGTCGTCGCCTCCGGGCTCTCGCCCTCGGGCCCCATCCACCTCGGCAACCTGCGCGAGGTCATGACCCCGCACCTCGTCGCCGACGAGATCCGCAGGCGCGGGTACCAGGTCCGCCACCTCATCTCGTGGGACGACTACGACCGCTACCGCAAGGTCCCGAACGGTGTCGACGGTGTCGACGAGTCCTGGGCCGCGCACATCGGCAAGCCGCTGACCTCGGTCCCGGCCCCGAAGGGCTCCGCGTACCCGAACTGGGCGGAGCACTTCAAGGCCGCGATGACCGGCGCGCTCGCGGACCTCGGGGTCGATTTCGACGGCATCAGCCAGACCGCCCAGTACACGGCGGGCGTCTACCGCGAGCAGATCCTGCACGCGATGCGCGAGCGCGGCCGGATCGACGCGATCCTCGACAAGTACCGGACGAAGAAGAAGCCCGGCAAGCAGAGCCAGAAGCCGCTCGACGAGGCCGAGGTCGAGGCCGCCGAGGGCTCCGGCGCGGCGAGCGAGGACGACGGCAGCGGCGGCGCGGGCGGCTACTACCCGTACAAGCCCTACTGCGGGAACTGCGCGAAGGACCTCACGACGGTCACGGCGTACGACGACGAGAGCACCGAGCTCTCCTACACGTGCGCCGACTGCGGCTTCTCGGAGACGGTGAAGCTCTCCGAGTTCAACCGCGGCAAGCTGGTCTGGAAGGTCGACTGGCCCATGCGCTGGGCCTTCGAGGGCGTGATCTTCGAGCCCTCCGGCGTGGACCACTCCTCGCCCGGTTCCTCGTACGTCGTCGGCGGGCAGATCGTCCGCGAGATCTTCGGCGGTACGCAGCCCATCGGGCCGATGTACGCCTTCGTCGGGATCAGCGGCATGGCGAAGATGTCGAGCTCCAAGGGCGGGGTCCCCACCCCGGCCGACGCGCTGCGCATCATGGAGGCGCCGCTGCTGCGCTGGCTGTACGCGCGCCGCCGCCCGAACCAGTCGTTCAAGATCGCCTTCGACCAGGAGATCCAGCGCCTGTACGACGAGTGGGACAAGCTCGGCGCGAAGGTCGCGGACGGCTCCGCGCTCCCGGCGGACACCGCCGCGTACACGCGCGCGGTCGGCACGGCCGCCGGGCCGCTGCCCGCGACGCCGCGCCCGCTCCCGTACCGCACCCTCGCCTCCGTCGCGGACATCACGGCGGGCGCGGAGGACCAGACGCTGCGCATCCTCGGCGAGCTGGACCCGAACCACCCGCTCGACTCGCTCGACGCGGTGCGGCCCCGGCTCGACCGCGCCGAGGCGTGGATCTCCACGTACGTCGCGGCCGACCAGCGCACGGTGGTACGGACCGAGCCCGACGCGGAGCTGCTCGGCTCGCTCGGCGACACCGACCGCGAGTCGCTGCGGCTGCTCGCCGAGGGGCTCGGCACGCACTGGTCGCTCGACGGCCTGACGACGCTCGTCTACGGCGTGCCGAAGATCATGGCCGGGCTCGACCCGGAGGCGAAGCCGACGCCGGAGCTGAAGACCGCGCAGCGCACCTTCTTCGCGCTCCTGTACCGCCTCCTCGTCGGCCGCGACACGGGCCCCCGCCTGCCCACGCTGCTCCTCGCGGTGGGCGCGGAGCGGGTGCGGTTCCTGCTGGGGCAGTGAGGCGCACGCGTACGGGAAAGGGCCGGACCTCCTCGTGGGGGCCGGCCCTCTCCCGTACGCGCGGGGTGGCTCAGGCGGGCGCGTCGGCGTCCAGCTCGCCGGTGTGGCGCGGCTCGAACTCGTCCAGCCAGGCCGTGAGTTCACGCTCGGGCAGCGGGCCGCCCTCGGGGGCGCTGACGTTGTAGTTCTCCAGGAGGTACTTGCCGAACTGGCGCGGGTTCGGGAAGCCGCCCATCTCGCGCACGTACTGCCGGAAGACGCCGTAGAACGCGTCCTCGCGCGAGATGTCGTCGGGCAGCCAGTCGTCCCTCTCGGCGGCGGCGTCCTCGGCGGGGGTCTCCTCGGCGGGCGCCCCCGCGGCGGGGGAGTCCTGGCGCTGGCCGGGGATGCGGGGGCCGGGAACCGGCTCGACGGGCTCGGGCCGCTCCTCGGCGAGCGGACGCGTGCGGTACGGGCCGTTCGGGACCTGGATGGGCTCCTGCGGCTGCCCGCCCTGCTGCGCCTGCTGGTCCTGCTCCCCCTCGTACCAGTGCTGCGGCTGGTACGGCGCGTGGAAGCGCGGGGCGAAGCGCGGGTCCTCCTCGTCGGCCGGGGGTTCCGGGTACTGCGGGTCCTCGGGGGGCGGCGCGGAGGGCTCGGGGTCGAAGGTCGGGTCGTAGCCGCCCTGGTAGGCGACGGCCTGGGGGTGGCCCTTGAACCACGGGCTCGTCGGGTCCTGCGCGGCGGGCTGCTCGTGGACGGGCGCGGCCTGCGGGGGCTGTTGCTGTTGCGGGACGGGCCGGGGCGGTACGGGCTGCTGCGGGGCCGAGTCGGGTGCCTGGGCCGTGAGCTGTGCCCTGGGTGGCGTCTGAGCGACCGCCGCCGTCTCCACCGGGGCCACGACCGGCCTGCTCGGGTCGATGCCCGCCGCCGCGAGCCCGTCCGCCGCCGTGTCCGCGAGCGGCACCCCGTACTTCGCCAGGCGCAGCGGCATGAGCGACTCGACGGGCGCCTTGCGGCGCCAGGAACGGCCGAAGCGGGAGCGCAGGCGGGCCCGGTAGACGAGCCGCTCCTGCTCCAGCTTGATGACCTCCTCGTAACTGCGCAGCTCCCACAGCTTCATGCGCCGCCACAGCAGGAAGGTCGGCACGGGGGAGAGGAGCCAGCGGGTGATCCGCACGCCCTCCATGTGCCGGTCGGCCGTGATGTCGGCGATCCGCCCGATGGCGTGCCGCGCGGCCTCGACGGAGACGACGAAGAGGACGGGGATGACGGCGTGCATGCCGACGCCGAGCGGGTCGGGCCAGGCGGCGGCGCCGTTGAAGGCGATCGTCGCGGCCGTGAGCAGCCAGGCCGTCTGACGCAGCAGCGGGAAGGGGATACGAATCCAGGTCAGGAGCAGGTCGAGCGCGAGCAGGACGCAGATCCCCGCGTCGATGCCGATCGGCAGGACGTAGCTGAAGTTGCCGAAGCCCTTCTCCAGGGCGAGTTCGCGCACGGCCGCGTACGAACCGGCGAAACCGATCCCCGCGATGATCACCGCGCCCGCGACGACCACACCCACGAGGATGCGGTGAGTCCGTGTCAACTGCGTCGCGGCCACCCGCGATCCCTCCCTCTGCCCGACAGGCGCCTTCCGACGTGCGCCCCCACAGATTGGCACACGCGTTCGGCGGGTGAGGTCACCGGGCGGCCTCGCACGCGTCCTCGCGCGCGGGTTCGCCCAAGCGGGAGCGGGGGCGGGGTGTGTCCTGATCGTTACGGCGGCGGGACGCGGAACCCCCGCACCGGCCGGTCCTGGGAGGGGACCGGCCGGTGCGGGGGTGGCGGAGCGTGCCGGGGGGTCAGCCCGCCGACTTCTCCGTGTCGGCGTCCTTGCCCGCGTCCTTGTCGCCGGACGCGTCGCCGGACTTGTCCTCGTCCGCGCCGGCCGACTTCGAGGCGGAGGGGCTCGCGGCCGGGGACTTGGAGGACTTGGCGTCCTTGCCCGACTCGTCCGCGTCCGACTTCTTGTCGTCGTCCGCCTTGGGGGACTCGCTCGCGCCCTTCGAGGCGTCGTCCGAGCCCGACGCCGCGCCGCCGTTCGCCGTCGCGACGGCCGCGACCGCGTCGCCCGCCGCGCGCTTGGCGTCCTTGAGGAGCTTCGCCGGGTCCGGGTCCTTCTCGCCCGCGAGACCCGCGCCGTTGTAGTCGAGGGTGAGGACCGCGTTCGCCGTGCGCACGAGCAGCGTCTGCTGCTTGAAGTCCCCCTCCTTCTTCTTCAGCTCGTACGTGACGGCGGTCGCCTCGTCGCCGAGCCCCGTGACCTTCTCGCTCTTGAGGCCCTTCGCGTCCGCCGTCGCCCGCGCCGCCGTGACCTGCTTGGCGAGGTAGGAGGCGGCGCGCTCGTCGCCCGTGCCGAGGGTCGCGTCCGAGTCGAAGCGGACGAGGGCGAGGCTCAGCCACCGGTACTGCGAACCGTGCACGCCGTTGCTGTCGAGGCTGTTCCAGGAGCAGGTGCCGCGCGCGTTGAGGTCGTCGGAGCTGCCCTGGCTGCCCTTCTTGTCCTTCGCGGCGGGCACGAGCGCCTTGAGGGTCTTGGCGCTCAGCGCCGCGCACGGCTCGGGGAGCTTCGCGTACTTCGCCCGTACGGTCGCCGTGCCGGTGGCGTCGGGGGAGGCGCTCTCGCTCGTCTTCGCGTCCTTGCCGCTCCCGGCGGCGGCCGACTGCTTGGCGTCGTCCTTCGCCGCGCCGCCGTCGCCGTCGTCGGAGGAGCAGCCCGCCGCCACGAGGATCACGGGAACGGCAGCGCAGGCGAGTATGCGGGAGAGGCGCTGTACTGGTCGGTGCATGGTTCCTTCGCTCAGGTCGTGCGACCGGGGCCTCGGGGGCCCGGCCGGCAGGTCCGGTGAGTCACCGTACGCCGGACAAAGACCCCCGTACGTCCCGCGCGCCTCCCCGGGCGCCGGTACTCGGCCGCCGCCGCCCTTGATCACTCCTCGAAGGAGCCCGCGATCCGGCCCGCCAGTTTCCGTGCCTTGTCCTGCATTTCCTTGCCGTCGGCAGGCTGCCGCGGGTCCCCGGGCTGCTGCTTGTAGACGACGCTCACGACGACGTTCGACGTGCGGAACACCACAGTGACGGTGCGGGACGGGGCGCCCGCCGACGCGCTGCCCGGGGAGTCGTTCAGGAAGGCGTCGTTGCCGAGGCCCGAGAGGGTACGGGGGAGGAGTTCGGCGGGAGTTGTGCCGGTATCGCCCGAAACGGAGGCGGAGGGACTGGTGCTGGCGGATTGTCCGCCCTTGCCGGTTTCGCCACTCCGGGGCGACGGGCTGCCGGAGGGGGAAGCGGAGCCCTCGGGCGAGGGGGAGCCGCTGGTGGACGTGGTGGGGGAGCCGCTCGGGGACGGGTCCGGGATGTGGGCTGCCGTGCGCAGCTTCCCGTACATCTCGCGTGCCCTGTCGTCGTCGCTCTTCGACGCGTCGTAGGAGACGACCCGCTCCAGGTCGAGCGTGAGCAAGTCGGTGCGGCCCGCGCCGTCGTCGGCCTCGGCGGACTCGGCCTTCCAGGCGCAGCCGACCTTGCGCTCGTTGTCGAAGGTCGGGGCGAGCGTGCCCGCGTAGCCGTCCTCGCGCTCGTCCGCCGGGAGCGCGCGCAGTCCGGGCAGGAGGGAGTCGAGCATCGCGCGGTCGACCGCCTTGCAGGGCTGCGGGAGGGTGTCGAAGCGCCCGGGGCGCGGGGCCGCCGCCGTCGTGGTGTCGCTCGCGCCGCGCTTGGCGTCCGGGTCCCGGGCGTCCTCGCCGCCCGTGCACCCGGCGAGCGCCACCGCCAGCAGGACCGCGACGCCGGGCGCCCACGCCTTCGCGCGCATTCGTGCAGCTCCCCTCGTCACGACCCGCGCCGCCACGGGCGCGTGCGGCGCGCCTGGGAGCGGGGTCTCGTGCCGGTTAATCGGTTGCCGCGGGTATGCGGCCGATGGAGACAATGTGTACCGCACGAGCCGAGGAGCACGCCGGTCGCTTGTCCCTTTTGGTGCCCCTGGCTGCGGTATGTGTGACCGCATTTTTGTGTGAACGAGATGCAGCGCGGACGTAGTTCTGTCCGCCACATGATCATTTTTGCCGATTCCCGGCTTTTTCCGTCGAGGCGTGTTCGTACGCCCTGACGGGTGTCCCTGCCGGGTGTCCCGAGGGGGAACCATGCCGTACACCGAACTGCCCGGAGCCCGCGTACCGATCCGGATGTGGGCCGACCCGTCCGAGGTCGACCCCGGCGCGCTCGACCAGCTCCGCAACACCGCGACGCTCCCGTGGATCGCGGGCCTCGCCGTCATGCCCGACGTGCACTACGGCAAGGGCGCGACGGTCGGCTCCGTGATCGCGATGCGCGACGCGGTGTGCCCGGCGGCGGTCGGCGTGGACATCGGCTGCGGGATGTCGGCGGTCCGCACCTCGCTGACCGCGAACGACCTGCCCGGCGACCTCTCCCACCTGCGTTCGCGCATCGAGCAGGCGATCCCGGTCGGGCGCGGCATGCACGCCTCCCCCGTCGACCCGGGCCGCCTGCACGGCTTCCCGACCGCGGGATGGGACGGCTTCTGGTCACGCTTCGACACGGTCGCCGAGGCCGTCCGCTTCCGCCGCGAGCGGGCGGGGCAGCAGATGGGGACGCTCGGCTCGGGCAACCACATGATCGAGTTCTGCCTCGACTCGGAGGACCAGGTGTGGCTCATGCTCCACTCCGGGTCCCGCAACATCGGCAAGGAACTCGCCGAGCACCACATCGGCATCGCGCAGGCCCTCCCGCACAACCAGGGCCTCGTCGACCGCGACCTCGCCGTCTTCCTCGCGGACACGCCGCAGATGGCCGCGTACCGCAACGACCTCTACTGGGCGCAGGAGTACGCCAAGCACAACCGTGCGGTCATGATGGGGCTCTTCAAGGATGTCGTCCGCAAGGAGTTCAAGAAGGCGAAGCCGGCCTTCGAGCAGGAGATCAGCTGCCACCACAACTACGTGGCCGAGGAGCGCTACGAGGACGTCGACCTGCTCGTGACGCGCAAGGGCGCGATCCGCGCGGGCAGCGGCGAGTACGGGATCATCCCGGGCTCGATGGGCACGTCCTCGTACATCGTGAAGGGCCTCGGCAACGCCGCCGCGTTCAACTCCGCCTCGCACGGCGCGGGCCGTCGCATGAGCCGCAACGCGGCGAAGCGGCGCTTCACGCTCAAGGACCTGGAGGAGCAGACGCGGGGCGTCGAGTGCCGCAAGGACGCGGGCGTCATCGACGAGATCCCGGCCGCGTACAAGCCGATCGAGCAGGTCATGGAGCGGCAGCGGGACCTCGTGGAGGTCGTCGCGAAGCTCAAGCAGGTGGTGTGCGTCAAGGGGTGAGGGACGGGGCGCGGCGGTCACGGGGGTGCCGCCGCGCCCGCTCCGGCTCAGCCCGCGTGCTTGATCGCGAGGATCATCACGAAGGCGACGATGTGGATGCCGAAGAGGAAGTAGGCCAGGTACCACCACAGGTACCGCTCGTCGCGCTTCTCCTCGGCGAGCCTGCGCTGGTCGTACTCGTGCTCCAGGCGGGCGAGCGGGTCGGCTTCGAGCGGATCGGTACCGAGGGGGTCCTCGGGGGCCCGGCCGTCAGGATTCACGGTGCACCTTCGTGTTGCTGGCCTGGGCCCGGGGCCGTACGACCAGCAGATCGATGTTCACGTGGCTCGGGCGCGTCACCGCGAAGGCGACCGTGTCCGCGACGTCCTCGGCGGTCAGCGGCTCGGCGACGCCCTTGTAGACGTTCGCGGCCTTCTGCTCGTCGCCGTGGAAGCGGGTGAGGGCGAAGCCCTCGGTACGGACCATGCCGGGCGCGATCTCGACGACGCGCACCGGGGTCCCGACGATCTCCAGGCGCAGCGTCTCGGCGAGCACGTGCTCGGCGTGCTTCGCCGCGACGTACCCCGCGCCGCCCTCGTACGTGCCGTGCCCGGCCGTCGAGGTGAGCACGACGACGGTGCCGTCGCCGCTCGCGGTGAGCGCGGGGAGCAGGGCCTGCGTCATGTGCAGCGTGCCGAGGACGTTGACCTCGTACATCCGCCGCCACTCGTCCGGGTCGCCGCTCGCGACCGGGTCGGCGCCGAGCGCGCCGCCCGCGTTGTTGACGAGGACGTGGGCCTCGCCGAGCGTGCGGGCGAAGGCGTCCACGGCGGCCCGGTCCGTGACGTCCAGCGCGTACGCCTCGGCCTGGTGCCCCGCCTCGCGCAGCTTCGCGGCGAGCGCTTCGACACGGTCCGCGCGGCGCGCGGTCAGCACGACGCGGAACCCGGCCTCGGCGAGCCGCGTGGCGCTCGCGGCACCGATGCCCCCGCTGGCTCCGGTGACGACGGCGGTACGGGGGGCGGCGGTCATGGACGGGCTCCTGGGGGCGTGCGGGTACGGGGCGTTTTCCAGCATAGGCGCGGGGGGCCGCGCGGCTCCGGGGCCCCGGGGATGCCTGCGCTCGGTGGCCGCGCGACGCGCCGCCGTGCTCAGTGCCCCCGGGGCGCGGCTGTGTTTATCGGCCGCGAGGCGCGTACATGATCACGGCCATTCCCGCGAGGCAGATGAGCGCGCCCGTGATGTCGTAGCGGTCGGGGCGGTAGCCGTCCGCGACGACGCCCCAGGCGATCGACCCGGCGACGAAGACGCCGCCGTACGCGGCGAGGATGCGGCCGAACTCGCCGTCGGGCTGGAGCGTGGCCGCGAAGCCGTACAGGCCGAGGGCGACGACCCCGGCGCCGATCCAGATCCAGCCCTTGTGCTCGCGCACCCCTTGCCACACGAGCCAGGCGCCACCGATCTCGAAGAGGGCGGCGACGACGAAGAGGACGAGGGATTTCAGCACGCTCACCCGCCGGATGGTGTCACGCGACGAAACCGCGCCCCCCACGGGCATCCGCGAGAACCCAGCCCCGCACAAATTCAGCCCCTCCGGCGATTGAGGAGCGGGGTGTGGGGCGCAGCCCCACGAGGCGCACCTCGGGCACGGTCACGGTGGCGCGGTGCTCGCGACCGCCCTGCACCTCGCCGCCGGGGCGGGCTGCGGGGTGCGCTTCCTCGTCGCGGACGCGGCGGACTGGCCGCGCCAGTGGTACGGGCGGCGGGGCCACCGGGTGGTGGGCGCGAGCAGCGGCTTCGTCCGCACGGACCCGTAAAACCCCAGCTCAGCGCTTTCCCTCTGCACCCTCCCGCGCCCTGTGCTGCCCTGGAAGGGGCCTGTCCGCGCGCTCCGGCGCGGGGACGGAATAAGGCCGGGCCCCTCCCTGTTGTCGCGGGCACAGCGTATAGTTGAACCATAAACTAAATCGGCAGTCGAGAGGCGGACGAGAGTCATGGGCATGCAGTTCGGCATCTTCAGCGTGGGGGACGTCACCACCGACCCCACCAACGGCCGCACCCCGACCGAGGCCGAGCGGATCAAGGCGATCCTCACCATCGCGCGGAAGGCGGAGGAGGTCGGTCTCGACGTCTTCGCGACCGGCGAGCACCACAACCCGCCCTTCGTGCCGTCCTCGCCGACGACGATGCTCGGCTACCTCGCGGCGAAGACGGAGCACCTCGTCCTCTCCACCTCCACGACGCTCATCACCACGAACGACCCGGTGAAGATCGCCGAGGACTTCGCGATGCTCCAGCACGTCGCGGACGGCCGTATGGACCTCATGCTCGGGCGCGGCAACACCGGCCCGGTCTACCCGTGGTTCGGCAAGGACATCCGCGAGGGCATCCCGCTGGCGATCGAGAACTACGCCCTGCTGCACAAGCTGTGGCACGAGGACGTCGTCAACTGGGCAGGCAAGTTCCGCACCCCGCTCGAATCCTTCACCTCCACCCCGCGCCCGCTCGACGGCGTCGCGCCCTTCGTGTGGCACGGCTCGATCCGCTCGCCGGAGATCGCCGAGGAGGCCGCGTACTACGGTGACGGCTTCTTCCACAACAACATCTTCTGGCCGATGTCCCACACCAAGCGCATGGTGCGGCTGTACCGCAACCGGTACGCGCACTACGGCCACGGCACCGAGGCGCAGGCGATCGTCGGGCTCGGCGGGCAGGCGTTCATGCGGAAGAACTCGCAGGACGCGGTACGGGAGTTCCGCCCCTACTTCGACAACGCGCCCGTCTACGGGCACGGCCCCACGCTGGAGGAGTTCACCGCGCAGACCCCGCTCACCGTCGGCTCGCCGCAGCAGGTCATCGAGCGCACGCTCTCCTTCCGCGACGACATCGGCGACTACCAGCGCCAGCTCTTCCTCATGGACCACGCCGGGCTCCCGCTCAAGACGGTCCTCGAACAGCTCGACATCCTCGGCGAGGAGGTCGTCCCCGTCCTGCGCGAGGAGTTCGCCAAGGGCCGCCCGGCGGACGTACCGGACGCACCGACCCACGCCGCGCGGGTGGCCGCGGCGCAGGACCGGGAAGGCCGGACCCAGGCAGACCGGACCCAGGCAGACCAGACCCCCGAAGGAGCGAGTGCCCGATGAAACTCGTCGTCGTCTCGGCCGGACTCAGCGTCCCGTCCTCGACCCGCCTGCTCGCCGACCGCCTCGCCGAGGCGGCTCGCGCCGCCGTCGCCGCGAAGGACCCGGACGAGCCGGTCGAGACCGAGACCGTCGAACTGCGCGACCACGCCAAGGACATCGCGAACACCTTCGTGACGGGCTTCCCGCCGCCGAAGCTCGAAGAGGCCCTGGAGCACGTGACGCGCGCGGACGGCCTGATCGTCGTGACGCCGATCTTCTCGGCCTCGTACAGCGGCTTGTTCAAGTCCTTCTTCGACGTGCTCGACCAGGACGCCCTCACCGGCAAACCGGTCCTGATCGCGGCGACGGGCGGCTCACCGCGCCACTCCCTCGCCCTGGAACACGCCCTGCGCCCGCTCTTCGCCTACCTGCGCGCGGTCGTCGTCCCCACCGGCGTCTACGCGGCCTCGGAGGACTGGGGCAGCGAGGGCCCGGGCGGCGAGGGCTCCGGGGGCGGCGGCCCGCTCGCGGCCCGGATGGCGCGCGCGGCCGGCGAGCTGGCCTCCCTGACCTGCGGTACGGGCAGCCGCCCCGGTCCGCCGCGGGACGCCTTCGAGGAGGTCGTGCCCTTCGCGGAGCAGCTCGCCCGGCTGCGCGGCGAGGAGTGAGGGGCGACCCGCACGGCGCTCTCGCCGTGCGGGCGGCGCCACTCCGGGTGAGGCTGGACCCATGGAGCTGATGGAACCGATCTCGCTCGACACCGTCGCCAACGAGTTGCACCTCGAAGCGATGGCGTCCCCCTCGAAGCGCGCCGCCCGCACCCTCCAGGGCGGTACGGGTCACGCCCTGCGCCAGACGGTCATCGCACTGTGCGCGGGCACCGACCTCTCCGACCACGAGGGCCCCGACGAGGCCACCCTCCAGGTCCTCAAGGGCCGCGTGAGGATCACCCGCCCGCAGTCCGACACGCTCGCCGAGGCGGTCGTCGACATGGGCGAGATCCTCCTGGTCCCGCGCACCTTCCACGGGCTGCGCGCCGTCAACGACGCGGTCATCCTCCTGACCGTCTCGATGGCGGAGGCAGCCGAGAACGCGAGGCCCCCGGCGGAGGAGTCCCGGCCCCTGCCCCCGGCGGAGCAGTCCCGCCCCCTGACCTCCGCCCCCCAGACCCCGCTCTCCACCCCGCAGGAGCCGCCGAGCGGGGTGGCGTGAGGGAGCCCTTAGGCAGCGCCGGGCCGCTACCCTTGAAGCCCACACCGGGACTTGAGGGGAGGCGGCACATGGCGACAGCCGTTGATCACCGCCCGCAGATGAGCACCGAGGACTTCGAGGAGTTGACGGCACACGCGCCGGAGACGGTCACTCTGGAGTTCCTGGGCGGAAAAATCGGGGTGAAGGCAGTGCCGGACGGGTACCACAACGCGATCATGCTGTGGCTGTTGCGGCGCTGCATTCAGGCCCGGCCCGATCTGGACCTGTGGATCGAGCAGTCACTGCAGGTCGAGGGGTACCGCAAGGGGCGCGCTCGCGTGGACGGCGTGCTCGCTCCGGTGGATCATTACGCGGTACCCGAGGAGTGGGCGAGCCCCGAGGGCGCTCTGATGGCGGTCGAGGTCACCTCGTACGACGCGGACACCAACCGCCGCGACCGCGTGGAAAAACCCGTCGCCTACGCCGAGGCGGGTATCCCCCTCTACCTCCTCATCGACCGCGACTCCTGCGAGTCCGTCGTGTACAGCGAGCCGGAGGGCGGCAAGTACCGCACGACGCACTCGTACCCCTTCGGGGCCGACTTCTCGCTGCCGGGCCTCGGTATCGCACTCGCCACGGAAGACCTCAAGCGGTACGTGCGCTGAGCCCGGAAAGGGAACGCGGGGCGCCTCTAGGCACCGTCCCGCGTCACCCCCTCCGGTGCCGTACGGGGCAGCCCAGCCCCGTACCGCCCCTAGGGCGTGTCCGTAAAGTCGGTGGGTCGTTGTTCTGTTCGTGGTGCGACGGCATGAATTGACGGATGAGGCGTGGGCGTTGATCGCTCCGTTGTTGGTGCCGGGCCGGATGGGGCGGCCGGTGCGGGACAGGCGTCAGGTGGTGAACGGGATCTTGTGGAAGCTGTCCACGGGGGCTGCCTGGCGTGACCTGCCCGAGCGGTACGGGCCGTGGAAGACGGTCTACGAGCGTTTCCGTCACTGGTCGGCCGACGGCACCTGGGAGCGTCTGCTGGCTCATGTCCAGCAGCACTCGGACGCGGTGGGTGAGGTCGACTGGACGCTCGTCTGCGTGGACTCGACGACGGTGCGGGCGCATCAGCACGCGGCCGGGGCCCGAAAAAGGGGCAGGTCTGGCCCGGTGAGGCGATCGGCCGGTCCCGCGGCGGGCTGACCACGAAGATCCACCTCGCCTGCGACGGGAGCGGCCGCCCGCTGGCCTTCACCCTGACCGCCGGGAACGTCAACGACTGCACCCAGTTCGAAGCGGTCATGGTCGGCATCCGCGTCAGCAGGCCGGGCCCGGGCCGCCCCAGGACCCGGCCCGAACGCGTCGCGGCGGACAAGGGCTACTCGTCCCGGAAAATCCGCGCCTACCTTCGCAAGCGAGGCATCAAGAGCACGATCCCGGAACGACTCGACCAGATCAACGGCCGCCTCAGCAGGGGCGAGAGGCTGTGCGGCCTCGACCGTGCCGCCTACCGGCGCCGCAACCTCGTCGAACGCTGCTTCAGCAAACTCAAGCAGAACAAAGCCCTCGCCACCCGCTACGACAAACGAGCCCGCCACTACCAAGCCATGGTCACCCTCGCCTGCCTCCGCCTCTGGCTCCCCTGACTTTACGGACACGCCCTACGGCCACACCAAGCAGTACGGCTGATGCCCCGCCTCGTGCAACCGCTGGCTGAAGTCCTGCCACTCGTGGAGCAGGCGGTAGATGTCGAAGGCGTCGCGGGGGCCGCCGCGGTCGGGGACCGTGGACCAGATGAAGGCGGCGGCGCCGACCGATTCCTCGCCGATGCCGCGGAGCGGGTCGACCGCGGTCATGGGGAGCTTGACCACGGCGTAGTCCGGGTGGAGGACGACGAGTTCGAGCGGCGGGACGCGGTAGAGGGGTATGCCCTGGATGCCGGTGAGGACCATCGCCGCCATCGTCTCCGGCTTGATCTTCGTGAACATCCCGTTCATGCCCAGCTCGTCGCCGCCCAGCTCCTCGGGCCGCATCGAGACCGGGACCCGGGCCGCCGTCGCGCCGTCGGGCGCGCCGAAGTACTTGTAGGTCACCCCCATGCGCCCGCTCCCCCCTGTGGGCAATTCGCGGCGCTCCTCCGTGTCGTCCTCGCGCCGGTGCCGTCCCCGCCTGGCACGCCGAGGACCGAGGTCACCGGTCCCCTCGCCCAGTCCGCCACCGCGTTGCATATGTCCACCCGACTGCCCTCAGCGTCGCACGGCCTCGCCGTACAACCCGATCATCGTGTCGTTGACCTCCCCCGCACCAGCCCGCCGAAACGTGCCCCGCCGGATCGGCCGGAACCCCGCCGGACCCCGCGAGCCCCCGCCGCGTCACGGCCGCCGCCGGTCCCTGGTCAGGAGATCGCACGCGGCTCTGACACCATGGCGTCAGTGAGCTGTTCCGTACGGGCCCCAGTTTCGCAGACGCGCGCGGGAGCCGGGCCGAAGCGGGCCCGACCGGACGCCGAGCAGCCGCCCCCGCCCCGCCGCCGAGCCCCTGAGAGACCGCCGTGACCCAGCCTTACCCCTACGAAGCCCCCGTCTCGCAGCGCCTCTTCGACCGCGCGCTCCAGGTCACCCCCGGTGGCGTGAACTCGCCGGTGCGGGCCTTCGGCGCGGTCGGCGGCACCCCCCGCTTCATGGCCTCGGGGCAGGGCGCCTGGCTCACCGACGCCGACGGACGCGAGTACGTCGACCTCGTCTGCTCCTGGGGCCCGATGATCCTCGGCCACGCCCACCCCGAGGTGATCGAGGCCGTTCAGGCCGCCGTCGCGCACGGCACCTCCTTCGGCACCCCCGTCGAGGGCGAGGTCGCGCTCGCCGAGGAGGTCACCGCCCGTATCGCCCCCGCCGAGCAGGTACGGCTCGTCTCCTCCGGCACCGAGGCGACGATGTCCGCGATCCGCCTCGCCCGCGGCTTCACGGGCCGCGCCAAGGTCGTGAAGTTCGCCGGCTGCTACCACGGTCACGTGGACGCCCTCCTCGCCGCCGCCGGTTCCGGCCTCGTCACCTTCGGCCTCCCCGACACCCCCGGTGTCACAGGAGCGCAGACCGGCGACACCCTCGTCCTCCCCTACAACGACCTCGAAGCCGTCCGCGCCGCCTTCGCCGCGCACCCCGGCGAGATCGCCTGCGTCATCACCGAGGCGTCCCCCGGCAACATGGGCATCGTCCCGCCCGCCCCCGGTTTCAACGCGGGCCTGAAGGAACTGTGCGAGGCGAACGGCGCGCTGTTCATCTCCGACGAGGTCATGACCGGCTTCCGCACGAGCCGCGCGGGCTGGTACGGCGTCGAGGGCGTCGCCCCCGACCTCATGACCTTCGGCAAGGTCATGGGCGGCGGCTTCCCCGCCGCCGCCTTCGGCGGGCGCGCCGACGTCATGGCCCACCTCGCCCCCGTGGGACCCGTCTACCAGGCGGGCACGCTCTCCGGGAACCCCGTCGCCACCGCCGCCGGGCTCGCGCAGCTCCGCCTCCTCGACCCCGCCGCGTACGAGAGGCTCGACGCCACCTCCGCGCGCCTCCAGGCCCTCGTCACCGAGGCCCTGGCCAAGGAGGGCGTCGCGCACCAGGTGCAGACCGCCTCGAACATGTTCTCCGTCTTCTTCACCGACAAGCCGGTACGGAACTTCGACGACGCCAAGGGCCAGGACTCCTTCCGCTACACCGCGTTCTTCCACGCGATGCTCGCCCAGGGCGTCTACCTGCCGCCCTCCGCCTTCGAGTGCTGGTTCGTCTCCACCGCCCACGACGACCGCGCCCTCGACCACATCGCCGCCGCCCTCCCCGGGGCCGCGCGCGCCGCCGCGCGGGCCACCCCCGAGAATGCGTGAGGACCATGCACACGGCAGCGATCACGGCACCGGCGGCATCGGCACCGGCGGAATCGGCACCAGCGGAAGGCGGGCCCTCGTGGCTTCGGTGAACAACAACGGCGACGACGCGGAGCTGACCGTCGTCCACGTCATGCGGCACGGCGAGGTCGAGAACCCCGAGGGCGTGCTCTACGGGCGCAAGCCCGGCTACCACCTCTCGGCGCTCGGCCGCGAGATGGCCGAACGCGTCGCCGAGCACCTCGCGCCGCGCGACATCACGTACGCCGTCGCCTCGCCGCTGGAGCGCGCCCAGGAGACGGCGACCCCGCTCGCGAAGAGCCACGGGCTCGACCTCGCCACCGACCGCCGCCTCATCGAGGCCGCGAACATCTTCGAGGGCAAGACCTTCGGCGTCGGCGACGGCGCCCTGAAGAACCCGGACAACTGGAAGTACCTCGTCAACCCCTTCAAGCCGTCCTGGGGCGAGCCCTACGTCGACCAGGCGGTACGGATGGTCGCCGCCGTCGAGGCCGCGCGCGACAAGGCGCGCGGGCACGAGGCCGTGTGCGTGAGCCACCAGCTGCCGATCTGGATTCTCCGCAGCTACCTGGAGCGCCGCCGCCTGTGGCACGACCCGCGCAAGCGGCAGTGCACCCTCGCCTCGCTCACGACGCTCACCTACCGGGGCGACCACCTCGTCTCGGTCGGCTACGCGGAACCGGCGCTCGACCTCGTACCCCCGCACCTGCGGGCGGGCGCGAAGCCGTCGAAGGCGGGCGGGACCCAGCAGGGCAAGGCGTTCGGGGCCTGAGGGCCCTTGACGGCTGTGGGGCGCCCGCCCCGCGCGGCGCCCCCCGCGCGGCCGCGCGCGGCGTTCCCTCGCGCGGCGCCCCCGCGCGCCGCACCCGCCTCGCGCGGCGCCCCACAGCCCCCGCAAAGCCGCCCGACAGCCGCCGTTCCGGCACTCCGGAAATACCACCTGACGTGCGGTTTTCCCCCTCTGAGGGGGGTGTCGAAGATCCCGGGGGGCGACATGCGAAACTTTTCACATGAGTGCTCGTTCCGCCCGGGCCGACCTGGCCCCGCACCGTTCGTCCCGTCGCCGTTCGCGCACCCTCGCGACAGGCGCCGCCGGGGCGGCCGTCGCGGCGCTGCTCCTGTCGGCCTGCGGCTCGGGCAGCTCGGGCGGCTCCGGAGGTACGGGATTCGTCGCCGGCAAGGGCGGCATCGCGACCGTGAAGCCGGCGGACCGCAAGGACGCCCCGGCGCTCACCGGCAAGTCCCTGGAGGGCGAAGCGCTCGACCTCGCCGCCTACAAGGGCAAGGTGGTCGTCGTGAACGTATGGGGCTCCTGGTGCGCCCCGTGCCGCGAGGAGGCCCCCTACCTCGCGAAGGTCGCCAAGGAGACGAAGGCCGACGGCGTCGAGTTCGTCGGCATCAACACGCGCGACCCCGACCGCAGCCCCGCGAAAGCCTTCGAGAAGCGCTTCGGCGTGGAGTACCCGAGCTTCTACGACCCGAGCGGGAAGCTGATGCTCCGCTTCCCCAAGGGCAGCCTCAACCCGCAGGCGATCCCCTCCACGCTCGTCATCGACCGTGAGGGCCGGATCGCGGCCCGCGCGCTGACGCCGCTCAACTACACGAAGATGCGGAAGATGATCGACCCCCTGCTCGCGGAGAAGTGATGAGCGCGAGTGCGCTCGACCCGACAGGGCTCCAGGCCCTGGCCGCGCTCGGGGACACGAACGAGACCGTGATGAGCGGGGCCCTGCTCCTCGCCGTCCCGGTCGCGGTCATCGGCGGCCTCGTCTCGTTCTTCTCGCCGTGCGTGCTGCCGCTCGTGCCGGGCTACCTGTCGTACGTCACCGGGATCAGCGGCGTGGACATGGCCGAGAAGAAGCGCGGGCGCATGCTCGCCGGGGCCTCGCTCTTCGTCCTCGGGTTCAGCGCCGTGTTCGTCTCGACGGGGGCGCTCTTCGGGTACTTCGGGCGGAATCTCTTCGCGCACGAAGGCCTCATCTCGCAGTTGCTCGGCGTGCTGATGATCCTGCTCGGGATCTTCTTCATGGGGCTCATGCCCTGGATGTCGCAGCGAGAGTTCCGCTTCCACATGCGGCCGACAGCCGGCCTGATCAGCGCGCCGCTCCTGGGGGCCGCTTTCGGCGTGGGCTGGACCCCTTGCGTGGGCCCCACGCTCACCTCGGCACTGCTGCTCTCGGCCGATGGCGGCGACCCCGCACGCGGCGCCCTCATCACCTTCGCCTACTGCCTCGGCCTCGGTATCCCCTTCGTCGTCGCGGCCCTCGTCTTCCGCAAGGCGCTCGGCGCCTTCTCCTGGGTCAAGCGGCACTACAACTGGGTCCTGCGGATCGGCGGCACGATGATGATCGTCACCGGCGTTCTCCTCCTGACCGGTGTCTGGGACAGCTGGATGCAGCACATCCAGACCTGGACCACGAACTTCCAGACAGGGATCTGAGGAGACCTGAACCCATGAGCACCACCCCCCACGACACCGACACCGCCCCCAAGGCCGACGACGGCCTCGAGGCCGCCGGTGCCCAGCTCTCCACCGCTCCCGTCGAGCACGCCGTCCCCGGCTCGTTCGGCGGGATGCGCAAGCCCGGCCTCACCGGGTACGTGGCGTGGCTCGGCCGGGAGGTCACCGGGTGGGTGCGGTGGATGTGGCGCCAGCTCACCTCGATGCGCGTCGCGCTGATCCTGCTCTTCCTGCTCTCGCTCGGCGCCGTGCCCGGCTCGCTCATCCCGCAGCAGGGCACCGACGAGCTGAAGGTCGCCGAGTTCAAGCAGACCCACGACACACTCGCGCAGGTCTACGAGAAGCTCGGTCTCTTCCACGTCTACAGCTCGGTGTGGTTCTCCGCGATCTACATCCTGCTCTTCGTCTCCCTCATCGGCTGCATCGTCCCGCGCACCTGGCAGTTCGTCGGCCAGCTCCGCGGCCGCCCGCCCCGCGCCCCGCGCCGCCTCGACCGGCTCCCCGCGTACGCGACGTGGCGCACGGAGGCGAGCCCGGAGCAGGTGCGGGAGTGGGCGCGCGGCGCGCTGCGGCGGCGCCGCTTCCGTACCGACGGCTACGCGACGGAGGACGGCGGCGCGGTCGTCACCGCCGAGAAGGGCTACCTGCGCGAGGCGGGGAACCTGGTCTTCCACGTCGCGCTGATCGTCATGCTCGTCGCCTTCGCGAGCGGCTCGCTCCTCAAGTACGAGGGCGGCAAGCTCATCGTGGAGGGCGACGGCTTCGCGAACACGAAGACGCAGTACGACGACTTCAAGAGCGGCAGCCTCTTCACCGACGACGACCTGGACCGCTTCAGCTTCACGCTGGACAAGTTCACGGGCACGTACGAGAAGGAGGGCCCCCAGCGCGGCACGCCCCGCGTCTACCGCGCGGACGTCTCGTACCAGGAGGGCGCGGACGGCGCGGAGCGGCACAAGGCGATCGAGCCGAACCACCCGCTCGTCGTGGACGGCACGAAGGTCTTCCTCAACGGGCACGGCTACGCGCCGCAGTTCACCGTGCGCGACGGCAAGGGCAAGGTCGTCTACAAGGGCGCGGTGGCGATGCTGCCGCAGGACGGCATGGGCACGGCGACCGGCGTGGTGAAGGTCGCGGACGGCTACACGAACGCGAAGGGGAAGCGGGAGCAGCTCGGTTTCGAGGCCCGCTTCCTGCCCACGATCGACCGTACGACGATGACGTCCTCGTTCCCCGGGCTCGACTACCCGGTGCTCGCGCTCAACGCGTGGCACGGGGACCTCGGCATCGACGGCGGCGTCCCGCAGAACGTCTACCAGCTCGACACCGCGAAGATGAAGCAGTTCAAGACCGCCGACGGGCAGATCTACGCCAAGCAGCTCATGCCCGGCGAGACGATGAAGCTCCCGAACGGCGCCGGCTCGGTCACGTTCGAGAAGGACGTCAAGGAGTGGGCGAGCTTCCAGATCTCCCACCAGCCGGGCGGCGGGCTCGCCCTCGGCGGCGCCGTCGCGGCGATCCTCGGCCTCGCCGGCTCGCTCTTCATCCAGCGCCGCCGCGTGTGGGCCCGCGCCACGCAGGACGCCGACGGCGTGACAGTCGTGGAGTTCGCCGGTCTCGGACGCAGCGAGTCGGCGAAGCTGCCGGAGGAACTCGCGGCGCTCGTGGACGCGGTGCACGCGAAGGCGCCGGGGCTCGCGGAAGCTCCTGACGTCGCGGAGGCGGAGCCCGTACGGGGCGAGCCCGCTCAGGCCGCCCCCGTACCCGTACCGGATCAGAAGAACCCGCGGAACCCTCAGAACCCCGCCGACGCCGAAGGGGCGCAGAAGTGAATCTCGCCGCCGGAACCAACGAGACCCTGGCGCACACCAGTAACGTCCTCATCTACTCGGCCATGGCCGTCTACCTGCTCGCGTTCTTCGCGAGCATCCTGGAGTGGATCTTCGGCAGCCGCAGCAAGGTCGGCAGGACCGCGCAGGCGGCCGGCGCCGTGGCCGCGAGCGCCGCGGCGCCCGCCGTCGCGGTCCGCAAGGGCGGCAGCACGGCCGTCCTGGAACGCCCGGAGGTCGTCACGCGCGCCGCGTCCGGCAGCCGCGACGTGCCGGACGGCCCCGGCGCGGCGGGCGGGAGCGAGAAGGGCGACATCTGGGGCCGGATCTCGGTCTCGTTCATCGTGCTCGCCTTCCTCATCCACGCGGGCGGCGTCCTCACCCGCGCGCTCTCGGTGCGGCGCGCGCCGTGGGGCAACATGTACGAGTTCTCGATCACCTTCTCGGCCGTGGCCGTGGCGGTGTTCCTCGGGCTCATGCTCGCGAAGAAGAACGTGCGCTGGCTGACGCTGCCGCTCACCCTCACGGTGCTGCTCGACCTCGGCCTCGCGACGACGGTGCTCTACACGGCGAGCGATCAGCTCGTGCCCGCCCTGCACTCCTACTGGCTGTGGATTCACGTCTCGACGGCGATCTTCTGCGGCGCCGCGTTCTACGTCGCCGCCGTCGCGACGATCCTCTACCTCTTCCGCGACCACTACGAGGCGAAGATCGCGGCCGGTGGCACGCCCGGCAAGTTCGCGCAGTCGGTCCTGTCGCGGCTGCCCGCCGCGGCCTCGCTCGACAAGTTCTCGTACCGCATCAACGCGGCGATCTTCCCGCTGTGGACGTTCACGATCATCGCGGGCGCCATCTGGGCGGGCGACGCGTGGGGCCGCTACTGGGGCTGGGACCCGAAGGAGACGTGGTCCTTCATCACCTGGGTCGCCTACGCGATGTACCTGCACGCGCGCGCGACGGCCGGGTGGAAGGGCCGCAAGGCCGCGTACCTGGCGCTGCTCGCCTTCGCGTGCTGGCTCTTCAACTACTACGGGGTCAACATCTTCGTGACGGGGAAGCACTCGTACGCAGGGGTGTGAGCCCTACGGCCGAGCGTCCGTGCTCTTCGGCCGCTCTTCGGCACGCGAGCGCCCGCCGCCGTACGTACGTGTACGGGGCGGGCGCTCTGCCGTGCGCGGGCCTCTCAGCGGCGCGGCCTGCGGCCCGGCTCCTGGCGCGGCACCTTCTGCGTCGAGGTGCCGGGCAGGGTCGGCTTGGGCAGCGTCTCCACCTCGTGCTTCGCCTCCTCCAACTGCTCGGCCGTGTCATCCGGCAGGCGCGGGGGGCGGTGGGCCGGGTCGCGGAAGCCGAAGGCGGAGGTGAGGTCGCCGAAGGTGCGGCGGCGCCACTGGCTGATGTTGGGCTCGCGCACGCCGGTCACGCGCTCCAGGAACTGGAGCACGGAGGTGTGGTCGAAGGCCTCCCCGGCCGCGTACCCGCCGACCGTCCACGGCGAGACGATGACGCACGGCACCCGGAACCCGCCCCCGACGGGCAGCCCCTGCACGAACTCGTCGGGGGTACCGGCCCGGGGAGTGGGCGGCACGACGTGGTCGAACAAGCCGTCGTTCTCGTCGTAGTTGAGGATGAACGCGGTCTTGCGCCACAACTCCGGGTTGGAGGCGATGGCTTCGATCTTCGATGCCACGTAGTCGGCGCCCGCGGCGGGGAGGTAGTCGGGGTGCTCGGACTGCTCGCTGGTGCAGATGATCCAGGAGACGGTGGGGAGTTTGCCCGCGCGCGCGTCGGCCTCGAAGGTGCCGGTGGGCTGGGGGCGAACTCCCTTCTCGTACAGAGGATCTCCGGGCTTCGCGTCGCGGAAGTTCGCGAAGTTCTCCAGCATGTTGCAGCCGTAGTCGTCGTCCTCCTGGTACACCTTCCAGCTCACCCCGGCGGCCTCCAGGCGCTCGGCGTACGTGGTCCAGGTGTAACCCCCGGCGGGCGCGGTGTTGTTGAGGATCGGGCCGCCGTGCTCGCCGTTCGGGTCGAGCGTTCCGGTCATCCAGTACATGCGGTTGGGCCAGGTGGGCCCGAACACGGAACAGAAGTAGTTGTCGCAGACGGTGAACGCCTCGGCCAGCGCGAACTGGAAGGGGATGTCCTCCCGCGTGTAGTACCCCATGACGTACGGGCCGTTCTTGCCGTCCGCCTTGCGGTGCGCGGGCAGCCAGTTGTCCATCTTCCCGTTGTTCCACGCCTCGTGCTGCACCGACCAGGCGTGGCTCGTGGAGGGGATGGCCTGGGCGCTCGTGGAGTGCGTGTCGAGGTGGAACGGCAGCGTGTAGCCGTCGGGGTTGACGGCATCGGGCTGGAAGAACACCGACTTGCCCGTCGAAAGCCGTTGCGCGCGCGGGTCGTTGAAGCCCCGTACCCCGCGCATGGTCCCGAAGTAGTGGTCGAAGCTCCGGTTCTCCTGCATGAGCATCACGACGTGCTCGACGTCGTCGAGCGACCCGCCGTGCGGCGGCCCGGCGGCCACCGCCTGCTGCACGCTCGGCGGCAGCAGACCGAGCGCGGCTGCCCCACCGGCCACCGCCCCCGCCGAGCCCAGAAGTCTCCGCCGAGACATTCCCGTTCCAGCCATGACGATTCCATTCCCCTTGCTGACGTGGGCACTTACGGCTCGCTGAGGAGCCGAAGCCACTGAACCGGTGCGCCGGGAAAGCGGAGCAGACGATTTACGTGAACGCTGCACCAAACAATCGCAAAGCAATCAAGCGAAAGCAAAGAGTGAGACTGGCGGGAAGCGGCGGCGCGGGGTGGGCGCGAGGGGCGGGGCGGGTGCGCGGGGCGGCGGGGGACCGGGCGCGCGGGGCCGGGTGCGTGGGGCGGCGCGCGGCCCGGAACGCCTCGCCGGACGCGAGGGCCCGGTCCTCGTCGCGGCGAAGCAGGGGCGCGAAGAGGGCGCCGAGGACCCCGTGCGCGCTCTTCTCCTGACCCGCACCGCGTTTCACGTCTTCGGCGCGTGGCAGGCGTACGGCTCCGGCCCCGCGCCAGAATGCCCCGTCGGCACCGTTGGGGTCGCCGCGCACGTCCCCACCAGGAGAGCTCCATGCCCCGCGCCACCCGCTGGCTCGTCCCGCTGCTCCTGCTGGTCGTCTGGCTGGGGGCCGGGGCCGTGTGCGGTCCCTACGCGGGACGGCTGGGGGAGGTGTCGACCAACGACCAGGCCGCGTTCCTGCCCCGCAGCGCCGAGTCCACCAAGGTGCTCGACGAGCGCGCGCGCTTCGACCGTGAGGAGTCGCTGCCCGCCGTGCTCGTGTGGACGGCCGAGGGCGGCGGGCGGCTCGACGCCGGGGCGCGCGCGGCCGCGACGCGGGCGCTCGGCCGGGCGGCCGGGGCGGACGGGGTCCTCGGGCGGCCGTCCCCGGCGCTGCCGTCGAAGGACGGCGAGGCGCTCGAAGGGGTCGTGCCGCTGCGGCCCGGTCTCGGCGACAAGCTTCCCGACACGCTCGACGCGATCCGCGCGCAGGCCGAGAAGGTGCCCGGCACGACGGTCGGCATCGCGGGCCCCGCCGCCACCCAGGCCGACCTCTCCGACGCCTTCGCCGGGATCGACGGCATCCTCCTCGGCGTCGCCCTCGTCGCCGTCCTCGTCATCCTGCTGCTCGTCTACCGCAGCGTCCTCATGCCCTTCCTCGTCATCCTCAGCGCCGTCTTCGCCCTCGCCGTCGCGAGCGCGCTCGTGTACGTCCTCGCGGACCACGACGTCGTGCGCGTGGACGGCCAGGTGCGCGGCATCCTCTCCATCCTCGTGATCGGAGCCGCGACGGACTACGCGCTGCTCCTGACCGCCCGCTTCCGCGAGGAACTGACCGCGCACGGCGACAGGTTCGTGGCGGTACGGGCCGCGCTGCGCCGTTCGGCGGGCGCGATCGCCGCGAGCGGCGCCACCGTCGCGCTCGGCCTTCTCGCCCTGCTCCTCAGCGACTTGACGAACAACCGCGCGCTCGGCCCGGTCGGGGCCCTCGGCATCGGGTGCGCGCTCCTCTCGGCGTTCACCTTCCTGCCCGCCGTACTCGTCCTCCTCGGGCGGGCGGCGTACTGGCCCAAGCGGCCGACCACGGGCGGTGATCCGGAAGGGAGGAGCGGGTTGTGGCAGCGCGTCGCCGGCTGGGTGGACCGCCTCCCGCGCCGCCTGTGGATCGCCACCACCGTCGCCCTGCTCGCCCTCGCGGCCTTCGCCCCGACCCTGCGCTCCTCCGGCGTCCCGCTCGACGAGACCTTCGTCGGCGACGCCTCCTCGGTGAGCGCCCAGCGGACCCTGGACCGCCACTTCCCCGGCGGCTCGGGCCAGCCCGCCGTGATCCTCACCGACGCGGACCGCGCCGACGCCGTCGTACGGGCGGCGGGCGGCGTCGCGGGCGTGGACTCGGCGGCGCCGGTCGGAGCGGACGGCCGCCCCGGCGGGAAACCGCAGATCGCGCGGGGCCGTGTGGAGATCGACGCGACGTTGAAGGCGGCCCCGGACAGCGGGACGGCGAAGGACGCCGTCCGCGCGCTGCGTAACGCCGTACGGGAGGCGGGCGGCGAGAGCACCCGCGTCGGCGGCTACACCGCGCAGCAGATCGACACCGAGGACACGGCGGCCCACGACCGCACGCTCATCGTCCCCGTCGTCCTGCTCATCATCCTGGCCATCCTGATCGGCCTGCTCCGCGCCCTCCTGCTCCCCCTCCTCCTGGTCGCGACGGTCGCCCTCAACTTCGCGGCGACGCTGGGGGTTTCGTCGCTCGTCTTCCGCCACGTGTTCGGCTTCACGGGCACGGACGCCTCGGTCCCGCTCTACGGCTTCGTCTTCCTCGTCGCGCTCGGCGTGGACTACAACATCTTCCTGATGTCCCGTGTCCGCGAGGAGACCGCGCACCACGGTCCCCGCGAGGGCGTCCTGCGCGGTCTCGTCTCGACCGGCGGCGTCATCACCTCGGCGGGCGTCGTCCTCGCCGCGACCTTCGCGGCCCTGGGCGTCATCCCGCTCTCGTTCCTCGCCCAGATCGCCTTCATCGTCGCCTTCGGCGTCCTCATGGACACGCTGGTGGTCCGTTCCCTCCTGGTCCCGGCGCTGGTACGGGACCTGGGCGGGCGGGCGTGGTGGCCGAGCGGTATCGGGCGGGCGCGGCGGGAGGAAGCCGGGCGGGGGCGGTAGGACGAGGCGGGGCGGGGTACGGGCGCGGAGTCACGCGTACCGGTCCGGGGCGTGGCCCCGTACGCGCCGCCGGGCCCGCTACCGCGCCCGCCTCCGGGCCAGGCGCCGCTCCCGCCACCGCAGCCCGGCGCGCCGGGCGCGGTCCGTGTACCAGTCCCGGAACTTCCACGCCCCCACCACGACGGGTGCGGTGATCAGCCCGACCAGCAGCGACCTGCCCCAGCCGAGGTGCTGACCGAGGCGCAGGTACAGCACCCCGGCGACGAAGGCGAGCAGGAACCACAGCGACAGCTTGGCGGGCCCGGAGAGGTTCATATTTCCCAACTGCCCCCGGGCCAGGGGGTGATGCCCGCCCCTTGCCCTCGCCGCCCCCGCCCTTCACTCCTCCCCGATGTCCTCGTTCCACACGTCCGGGTAGCGCTCGATGAACTCCGTCATCAGGCCGACGCACTCCGGGTCCGTCAACCGCACGATCTCGACGCCCTGTTCCTCCAGCCAGTCCTCGCCGCCCTTGAACGTCGTGGACTCCCCGATCACGACGCGCGTGATGCCGAACTGCTTGATCAGCCCCGAGCAGTACCAGCACGGCGAGAGGGTCGTGACCATCGTCGTGCCGCGGTACGTGCGCTGGCGGCCCGCCTTGCGGAAGGCGTCCGTCTCGCCGTGCGAGGACGGGTCGGCGTCCTGGACGCGGCGGTTGTGGCCGCGGCCGAGGAGGGTGCCGTCGGCGCCGTACAGGGCCGCGCCGATCGGGACGCCGCCCTCGGCGAGACCCTGGCGGGCCTCCTCGATCGCGGGGCGCAGCCACTCCTGGGCCTGTTCGGCGGTGAGCGGTGTGGTCATCAGGACTCCTTCGCAGTACGGGTACGGGCCAGCAGCGCGTAGAGCAGGGCGCTCACCGCGAAGCCGACCTGGCAGGTGAGGTCGCCGAGCCCCGGCCAGTGCGAGGGCAGCGGGCCCACGTACGTCTCCTGGTTGGAGAAGAGCGGGACGGAGACCGCGACGCCCGCGAGCAGGGCGATGAGCCCGGCCGCGTTCGTGTGGCGGCGGTCGGCGAGGCGGCGGGCGATCAGCGTCCCGGGGGTGCGGCGGCGGCGCCACTGCTCGACGAGCACGACGCCCAGCCACGGCGCCGTCCAGTACGCGATCACGAGGAGGAACGACTCGAAGGCGTGGCCCGCGTCGTCGAGCGAGGCCCACGCGGCGACCGTGCCGGCCGCGCCCGTCAGCGCGGTGAGACTCGCGCGGTTGAGGCCGCGCGGCAGCCCGCGTACGGCCAGCGAGGCGAGCGAGACGGAGGCCGAGTAGACGTTGAGCGTCGAGGCCGCCATGCCGCCGATGATGATCGCGAGCAGCGTGAGGTGCGCGAGCCAGCCGGGCAACTGCCCCGTGAACGCGTCGGTCGGGCTCGCGCCCTCGGGGGCGAGGACCGTACCGGAGGCGGCGCCGATCACCGAGACGACGGACACGGACAGGAACAGGCCGAGGCCCCCGTACCAGCCGGTGGCCCGGGCCGAGGTCGTACGCGGCAGGTAGCGCGTGTAGTCCGACGCGCACGGGTTCCACCCGGCCGTGAAGCCGAACGAGGCGCTGAAGGCGAGCAGGAACGCGCCGAAACCGCCCCCGGACCCGGTGTGCCCGAGGTGCGCGCCCTTGAAGATCCACCCGCCCGCGAGCAGGAAGATCACCGCGAGGACGGGCAGCGCGTACCGCTCGAAGCGGTGCACGAGGTCGTGCCCCACGTACCCCACGACCACTTCGAGCACGACGAGGATCAGCAGGCACGCCAGCGGTGGCAGGCCGGTGAGGGAGTTGAGCGCGAAGGCCCCGCCGAGCGTGTTCATCGCGAACCAGCCGATGCCGGAGACGAGCGCGTTCACGGTGGAGGGGAGCACGCTGCCCCTGTGGCCGAAGGAGAGCCGGCCGAGGACCATCTGCGGGACGCCGAAGCGCGGGCCGTCCACGGAGAGGAACCCGTGCGCGATGGCGCCGAACGCCGCGCCGAGCACGAGCGCGGCGACGGCCTCGCGGAAACCGAGCCCGAAGGCGGCGACGGCGAGGACACCGATGTACGCGGTCGCCCAGCCGACCTGCGGCGCGGCCCAGGTCCACAGGAGCTGACGGGGGTGGCCGTGGCGCTCGGCCTCGGGTATCGGCTCGGCGCCCGAGGTCTCGACGACACCGGCGGGTCGCGTGGTGGCCGGGTCCCCGGCGGGGGCGGCGGCGGTGGACGTGCTGGTCATGGCCTCGGTGAGCGGACGTGCGGACACACCGGCGGGGCGGGTCCGCGGCGACGGGGGAGCGGCTTCGCCGGGCGGACGGAGCGGAGGAGCCGGGGCGGGGTCGCGTCGGGTGCTCGCGTGGTCCGGGCGGGGGCCGTCGTCCAGTTTCGCGCACCGAGGTGGGTGCTTCGTACAGGAAGGAGGGGTGGGACGGTGTGATGTGCGTCGGGTGGCCGGGAGGATCGTACGAAGGCGGGGTGCCCCTCGCGGGCCCCTCAGCCCTTCCCGTTCCCCTTGTCCTCGTCCGCGTCCCGTCGCTTCAGCTCGTCCTCCCTGCGGCGGAGGTCGTCCTCCCAGGCGCGGAGGCGGGCCGCGTCGTCCTCGCTCCCGGCGGGGGCGGGCACGTCCGCCTCGGGGACGGAGGGTCGCTCCTCCCCGCGTACCGGCCGGTCCTCCTCGCGTACCGGCCGCTCGTCCTTGCGCAGCGAGTTCAGGAACTCCGGGTTGTCGTCGGGGGCGACCCAGCCGCCGCGCCCGCCGCCCGCGCGCGAGGCCGCCCCGGCCGCGTACCCGCGCTCCCGGCCGATGATCAGCCAGCAGACGGGCCCCACGATCTGGAAGAGGAGGATGAGGATCGCCCACAGCGGCTTCGGGAGCCAGCGGACGTCCTCCTCGGCGGTCGTCACGCAGTCGATGAAGGCGAAGACGCACAGCGCCAGCGGCAGCAGGATCAAGAGCACCCGGAGCATGTCGCTCTCCTTCGCGGGTCGCGGCGGTCGTGCGAGGCGAGGCGGCGGCGCTCTTCACGGCGGGCGCGCGCTTCGCGGCGTGAGCCCCGTCCGGGCCCCGTTACCGGCTCAGGTTAACGGGTGCCGGATACTGGTCGGCATGGCTTACGACGATCTCCGCTCGCTGCTGCGCGCACTGGAGCGCGACGGCGACCTCACGCGCATCAAAGCCGAAGTCGACCCCCACCTGGAGGTCGGTGAGATCGTCGACCGGGTCAACAAGGCAGGCGGTCCCGCCCTCCTCTTCGAGAACGTCAAGGGCTCCTCGATGCCCTTGGCGATGAACGTGTACGGGACCGACCGCCGCCTCCTGAAGGCCCTCGGCCTGAAGTCGTACGAGGACATCTCCGGGATGATCGGCGGCCTCCTCAAGCCGGAGCTGCCGCAGGGGTTCACGGGGGTGTGGGACGCCTTCGGCAAGCTCGGCGCGATGGCGCACGTACCGCCGCGCAAGGTGAAGGACGCGCCGGTGCAGGAGGTCGTCCTGCGCGGGGACGAGGTGGATCTCGACGCGCTGCCCGCGCTCTTCACGTGGCCCGAGGACGGCGGCTCCTTCTTCAACCTCGGCCTCACCCACACGAAGGACCCCGAGTCCGGCGTGCGCAACCTCGGGCTCTACCGGCTCCAGCGGCACGACGCGCGCACGATCGGGATGCACTGGCAGATCCACAAGGACAGCCGCAACCACTACCAGGTCGCCGCGCGGCGGGGCGAGCGGCTGCCGGTGGCGATCGCGTTCGGCTGCCCGCCCGCCGTGACGTACGCGGCGACCGCGCCGCTGCCCGGCGGCATGGACGAGTACCTGCTCGCCGGTTTCGTGCAGGGCAAGCGCGTCGAGATGGTGGACTGCGTGAGCGTCCCGCTCCAGGTCCCGGCGCGCGCGGAGGTCGTGCTCGAAGGGTGGCTGGAGCCGGGCAAGACGCTCCCGGAGGGGCCGTTCGGCGACCACACCGGTTTCTACACGCCGCAGGAGCCCTTCCCGGCGCTCACGATCGACACGGTCACGATGCGGAAGCGGCCCCTGCTCCAGTCCGTCGTGGTCGGCCGCCCGCCGACGGAGGACGGGCCGCTCGCCCGCGCCACCGAGCGTTTCTTCCTGCCGCTCCTGAAGGTCATCGTGCCGGACATCGTGGACTACCACCTGCCGGAGGCGGGCGGATTCCATAACTGTGCGATCGTTTCCATCGACAAGAAGTACCCGAAGCACGCACAGAAGGTCATGCACGCGGTGTGGGGTGCCCACATGATGTCGCTGACCAAGCTCATCGTCGTGGTGGACTCCGACTGCGACGTCCACGACCTCCACGAGGTCGCCTGGCGCGCCTTCGGGAACACGGACTACGCCCGCGACCTCACCGTCGTCGAGGGTCCCGTCGACCACCTGGACCACGCCTCGTACCAGCAGTTCTGGGGAGGCAAGGCCGGGATCGACGCGACCCGCAAATGGCCCGAGGAGGGCTACACGCGTGACGGCGGCTGGCCGGAGATGATCACCTCTGATCCGGAGATCGCCGAGCGGGTCACGAAGCGGTGGAAGGAGTACGGGCTGTGAGCAGCGAGGCCACGGTGGGCGGGGGAGCGGCGGCACGACCTCCGCAGTCGCGCGGAGGCGTCTCGGCGTTCCTGCGGCTCGTCATGATCGAGCACTCGGTCTTCGCCCTGCCCTTCGCCTACATCGCGGCGCTCACCGCGATGTTCCAGGTGGACGAGAACATCCACTGGGGCGATCTGCTCCTCGTGACCGTCGCGATGGTCGGCATGCGGACGTTCGCGATGGCGGCGAACCGGATCATCGACCGCGAGATCGACGCCCGCAACCCCCGTACGGCGGGCCGCGAACTCGTCACGGGCGCGGTCTCCGTCCGCTCCGCGTGGACCGGCGCGATCGTCGCGCTGGCCTTCTACTTCGGCGCGGCGGCGCTTCTCAACCCGCTGTGCCTCGCGCTCTCGCCGCTCGCCGTGATCCCGATGGTCGTCTACCCGTACGGCAAGCGGTTCACGAACCTCCCGCACGCGATCCTCGGCCTCGCGCAGGCGATCGGGCCGATCGGCGCGTGGGTCGCGATCACGGGCGAGTGGTCGTGGCACGCGGTCGTGCTCGGTATCGCGGTCGGCGTCTGGATCGGCGGCTTCGACCTGATCTTCGCCTGCCAGGACGTCGCGGCGGACCGCGCGCACGGTGTCAAGTCGGTCCCGGCGCGCTTCGGCATCCCGGCGGCGCTGTGGGGCGCGCGCGCCTCGGCCGTCGTCACGACGGGCCTCCTCGTCTGGTTCGCCCTCCTCACGGATGCGGGCGTCCTCTTCTGGCTGGGCCTCCTGATCGTCGCGGTCGCCTTCGTCTACGAGCACTCCATCGTGCGCCCGCACGACCTGAGCCGCCTGAACCGCGCCTTCTTCTCGGTCAACGGGTTCATCGGGATCGCGCTGTTCGTGTGCGCGTTGGCGGATCTGGCGGTGCGGGGGCTGACGGTTTAGGGGCGTCAGCCCGCGAAGACGGTCCACCCCTTGGCGTGACCCCTCTGCTTTTCGTATCCGCCATAGCGGGCGGTAGCGGTAGCTTGACGCCTACCATGAGGAGCAGGAGGGAGGCTCACCATGTCTCTGACCGATGCCGAGCGCCTGCACTCGCAGCTCAGCCGGCTCGAAGACGCGTTCCCCGGCTACAGCACGGAAATAGTCGAGGGCAGCATCGTGATGAGTCCGGTCAAGCCACACCACAACCGGACGATGGTCGAGGTGTGGGTCTCCTTGCGGCAATGCCTTGCTTCTGAGTGGGGCTTGGCCAGCGACGTCGCGTTTCTCTTCGACGGCGAGAACGAGTTCTGCCCGGATATCGCGGTCATTCCCCAAGCCGATGCCGATGAGAACCGCAGCGTGTACGACCCCGCGACCGCTGAGCTGGTCGTGGAGATCGTTTCGCCGGGTAGCCGAACCCGCGATTATGGATTGAAGCCCCAGCGGTACGCGGCCAAGGGAATCCCCCACTACTTGATCTTCGATCCGTACCGGGCCGAGTGCGTGACGTACTGGAACCCGTCGGCGGATGGCTACCTCGGCCGCGACACCGTTCCCTACGGGACTGTCGTGAAGATCGACAGCCCGGTCCTGGGCGAGGTGCGCCTTCCGACGGACGGCCTTCCGGTGGACCCCGGCGCCTGATTACTTGGCCGACCGGGGCGTACGGAAGGCGAAGGCCGCCAGGACGCCGCCGATGAGGCCGAAGAGGTGGGCCTGCCAGGAGACGCCGGACTGGTTGGGGAGGGCGCCCCACAGGATCGAGCCGTAGACGGCGGCGACGATCAGGCCGAGCACGACGTCGACGACGCGGCGGTCGACGAAGCCCCGTACCAGCAGATAGCCGAAGAGGCCGAAGACGACGCCCGAGGCGCCGGCCGTGACGGAGTGGGGCGGGGCGAGGAGCCAGACGCCCGCGCCGCTCACGATGATCACGACCGCCGAGACGGCTATGAGACGCCCCGCGCCCGAGAGCGCGGTGAGGAAGGCGAGCACGAAGAGCGGGACGCTGTTCGCCGCCAGGTGGTCGTACCCGAAGTGGAGGAACGCGGCCGGGACCAGGTCGCGCAGTTCGGAGACGTCGCGCGGGCTGATGCCGTAGGTGTCGAGCGCGTTCCCGTTCGACTGGTCGTAGAACTCCAGGAGCCACAGGAGCGCGAGCCAGCCGCCCGCGAGCAGGGCCGCCGTCTTGAAACGGCCCCCGCGAGCGGCGCCGGTGCGGGCCGGAGTGGTGCCTGCCGTCATGAAGTCCTCCCCCTTTGACTGTCCGAACGCCCGGGCGGCGACCCCGGTTCCACCCCGCCCCGCTTTCCTCCGAAACCCGGCATCCCGGGCGTGTCGCGGGCCGGTTATCCACAGGAGCGGGGCCCGGACACCCCTCGGTGGGAAAACGTCTCACTCGGAAGAGTGGGTCGTTGTGCGAGTTTCCCGGAGTTGTCCACAGATGGGGGCGGATGGTCGGGGGGCGGTTGCGGGGTGCGGGAGACTGGTATTGGGGTCGCCCCCCAGGGCGGGTGGGGGCTGTCTCGGACGCGTGCTGCTCGCCAGTGGGTCGCCCCCCAGGGCGGGTGGGGGCTGTCTCGGACGCGTGCTGCTCGCCAGTGGGTCGCCCCCCAAGGGCGCGTGGCGGCTGTCCCGCGCGGGGCGGGTGGAGACTGTCCCGCACACGCCCACCCCCCTCCCCCGCACCCCCACCTATTAGGCTCGACGCCGTGGAGCATGCCCAGCCGGACCGTCCTGCCAACCCCCCCGCCGCCCCGCGCCGCCCGTGGGTCGTCGGTGTCTCCGGTGCCTCCGGCACGCCCTATGCCGCCGCCGTGCTGCGCGCGCTGCTCGACGCGGGGGAGAGCGTGGACCTCGTCGTGAGCCGTGCCGCGCGGCTCACGCTGCTCGACGAGACCGGGATCTCCTTCCGTGACGCCCACTGGCGCGAGGACCTCGGCGCCTGGCTCGCGCGCGGCGCCGACGGCAAGCCGGAGACCTTCCCCGTACCGCCGCTCGACGACGTACGGCACTGGGCCGCGGGCGATCTCGGCGCCGGGCCCAGCTCGGGTTCGTACCCCGCGCAGGGCATGCTCGTCGTGCCCGCCTCGACCGCCAGCGCGGCGGGCATCGCGCTCGGGCTCTCCAAGGACCTGCTCCAGCGCACCGCGAGCGTCACCCTCAAGGAGCGTCGCCCCCTCGTCGTCGCCCTGCGCGAGACCCCGCTCAGTCGCCCCACGCTGCAACACCTCCTCGCTCTCGACGAGGCGGGCGCCGTCGTCCTGCCCGCCTCCCCCGCCTTCTACGCGGGTGCCACGCACCTCCAGGACGCCGTGGACTTCGTCGCGGGGCGGGTGCTCGACGCGGTGGGCGTGGAGCACGGGCTCTACCGCAGGTGGCGCGGCGAGCTGGGTGAGGCACGGGCCGTACGGGAGGGGTAGGGCCGCCCGCACGGCAGGGCCGGGGCCGGGCCGTGCGGCCGGGCGCGGCCCGTGCCCGTACCGCCGTAAAAGCCTCACGCGCGCCCCCGCGCCACGCGCATTTCGCAGGAAACTTGCCGTAAGGGCCTTCGATTCTCTATGTATAAGCTCGCCGGGACGCGAATAATGAAAGGTATCGGGGATATGGACGCCGTGGACAGGAAGCTCATCCAGGCCCTGCGGGAGAACGGGCGGGCCTCCTACGCGGAGCTGGGTCGGCTCGTGGGGCTCTCCGGGCCGAGTGTCACGGACCGCATCAACCGCCTGGAGGCGGCCGGCGTCATCACCGGTTACCGCGCCACCGTCGACTCCGCCGCGCTCGGCCTCGGCGTCGTCGCGCTCATCGGCATCTCGCTCAGCGACGCCGCCGACCACGAGGACGTCGCCCAGCGGCTGCGCGATCTGCACGAGATCGAGGACTGCTGGTTCATCGCGGGCGACGACTCGTACATGCTCAAGGTCCGCGCGGGCGACGTCGACGATCTGGAACGCACGATCCGCCGGCTCTCCGGCACGAAGGGCGTCTCGCGCACCCGTACCACCGTCGTCCTCTCCACGAAGTGGGAGAACCGCGTGGGGGAACTGCCCGAGGAGGAGTGACCGGGCGCCCGTGGGGGAGCGGCGGGCGCGGGGTAGCGTGGCAGGGCACGGAACACGACATTTGGGAGGCGGCCGCATGGACGCGGGACTGAAGCGCGAGCTGGAGCAGAAGGTGCGCGCCGGTGAGCGGCTGACCCGCGAGGACGGCATCGCCCTCTACGCCTCGGACGACCTCGCCTGGCTCGGCGGCCTCGCGCACGAGGTGCGCACCGCCAAGAACGGCGACGTCACGCACTTCAACGTCAACCGTCACCTCAACATGACGAACGTGTGCACCGCCTCGTGCGCCTACTGCTCCTTCCAGCGGAAGCCGGGCGAGAAGGACGCGTACACGATGCGCATCGAGGAGGCGGTCAAGCTCGCCAAGGCGATGGAGGACGACGGTCTCACCGAGCTGCACATCGTCAACGGCCTGCACCCGACGCTGCCTTGGCGCTACTACCCCCGTTCGCTGAGCGAGCTGAAGAAGGCGCTCCCGGCGAATGTCGCGCTCAAGGCGTTCACCGCGACCGAGATCCACCACTTCGAGACCATCTCCGGGCTGCCCGCCTCCGAGATCCTCGACGAACTGATCGACGCCGGGCTGGAATCGCTCACCGGTGGCGGCGCCGAGATCTTCGACTGGGAGGTCCGGCAGCACATCGTGGACCACAACACCCACTGGGAGGACTGGTCCCGCATCCACCGGCTCGCGCACGAGAAGGGGCTCAAGACCCCGGCGACGATGCTCTACGGGCACATCGAGGAGCCCCGGCACCGTGTCGACCACGTGCTGCGGCTGCGTGAACTCCAGGACGAGACCGGCGGCTTCCAGGTCTTCATCCCGCTGCGCTACCAGCACGACTTCGTCGACATGAAGGACGGCAAGGTCCGCAACCGGCTCCAGGCCCGCACCACGATGGCCTCCGGCGCCGAGGCCCTCAAGACCTTCGCCGTCTCGCGCCTCCTCTTCGACAACGTGCCGCACGTCAAGGTCTTCTGGGTCATGCACGGCCTCCAGACCGCGCAGCTCGCCCTCCAGTTCGGTGCCGACGACATGGACGGCTCCGTCGTCGAGTACAAGATCACGCACGACGCGGACGACTTCGGGACGCCGAACAAGCTGACCCGCGAGGACCTGCTCGACCTGATCCGCGACGCGGGCTTCCGGCCGGTGGAGCGGAACACGCGCTACGAGATCCTCAAGGAGTACGAGGGGCCGGAGCGGGGGCGGCGGGACGAGCCGCAGGCCATGCGGGTCTGAGGGGGCGGGAGGGGCCGGGGGCTGCGCCCCGGGCCCCGGTTTCGGGGCTCCGCCCCGGGCCCCGTGCGGGGCGCTGCCCCGGTTTCGGGGCTCCGCCCCGGGCCCCGTGCGGGGCGCTGCCCCGGTTTCGGGGCTCCGCCCCGGGCCCCGCTCCTCAAGCGCCGGAGGGGCTGAATTTTGTGCGGCGGGGCTGGGAGGCGTGCCCGGGGCGCGGGTGTGGGTAAGGATTACCATCGGGGTATGTCCCTTACCTTCACGCTCGATCCCGCTGTGGATTTCACGCTTCGTGACGAGATTCTCGGCCTGTGGGCCAAGGTCACCAATGCCGGTGGGGCGGTCGGGTTCGTGCCGCCCGTGACTCCGGAGGAGATCCGGCCGCAGCTCGTGAAGCAGCTCGTGACCATGACCGAGGGCGGCAGTCGGCTGCTCGTCGGCAAGGACGAGGACGGGGTCGTACGGGCCACCGCCTTCCTCACGCTCAACGCGCACCGCCTCATGCGGCACTGGCTGTGGCTGTACACCGTCATGGTCGACCCCGACCTCCAGGGGCAGGGCGAGGGCCGGGCGCTCATGGCGGCGGCCGCCGACGCCGCCCGCTCGCTCGGCGGGATCGAGGCGATCCGGCTCACGTGCCGGGGCGGTCAGGGGCTCGAAGGCTTCTACGAGCGCTGCGGGTACAAGGAGGTCGGGCGGATTCCGGACAGCATCCGCGTCGCCCCCGGAGACGACCGCGACGACATCTTCATGCTCCTGCCGCTGACCTGAAGGGACGGGCGCGCCGCCACCCCCTTGACAGCGGCAGCGGGTCCGCGTGCTTCACTGGGGGGTGCGTCCTGCCCCCGCAATGGGCCCATTCGCGACGGAAGAGTGAAGTGACATGCTCCGTTACACCCTGATGCGTTTCGGCGTCTTCGCCGGCTGCTTCGTGGTCGTCTGGGCCCTCGTCTACAGCGGTGCCCTGCCGAAGGGGCTCGGCGACTCCAACTACCTGTGGGTCATCCTCCTCGCACTCGTCATCTCCGCGCCGCTCAGCTTCGTCCTGCTGCGCGGGGTACGGGACGACGCCTCTCGCCAGATCGTCGAGCGCGTCGACCGGGCCAAGGCGAACCTCCAGGCGAACCAGGAGGCGGAGGACGCGGTCGACGACGCGACCCGCGCGTCCAGCGGCTCCGCCGGCGGTTCGGCCGGCAGCGGCACCCGCGCCGCCTGACGCGAACCTCGCGAAAGCCCCGAAAGGGGCGCGGCCTCCCGGAGTTCCCCTCGTTGTGGCGCGAATCACTCGAGCCCCGGGAACCGGTTCACGCCAATCGGCGCCGCCTTGGCCTGACGTCCCGTCAACTTCCCTATCTCATCGCCGCATTCCTCCGGGGTGCGGCGATTTCGCATGTCGGCGCCCGCTCGTCGCCGTACCCGCGCGCACCCGTGCGTCCGCCCCCGCGCCGCCGTGATCACGCCGTTTCCCAGCCCTGCCCCAAAGTAAGGCTTTGATTGCCTCAAAGCGCTGGTGTTAACGTGCTGGACATGACTCACGCGACGACACCCCGCCACCCCAGGAGCAGCCTGCTGCTCGTGGCGCGGCTGCATGTCGATCTCTGTCGCCGGGTCAGCGCGGCCTGTCGGCGCGGCTGAGCGACGTCGTGCGCACGCGCGGCTGAGCACCTCCCCCGTATCGCCCCCGTCCCCTCCTTTCACCCACGCCTCACCGGAGTGTGTCCGTGTCCGCGAACATACCTTCGGGTGATCGGTCTGCCGCCGCGCAGAGCGACCGCCCGCAGTCCGCTCGCCCCCGTCTTCCCAAGATCCCGTTCTGGGCGCAGATCCTCGGCGGTCTCGTCCTCGGCGCCCTGCTCGGCTGGCTCGCCCGGGGCCAGGACATCTCCTGGCTCGGCACCACGCTGGAGAAGATCGGCGGGATCTTCGTCCAGCTTCTGAAGCTCGCCGTCGCGCCGCTCGTCTTCTTCGCGATCCTGATCTCGATCACCAACCTGCGCAAGGTCAACAACGCCGCACGCCTCGCCGTGCGCACCCTGCTCTGGTTCATGATCACCTCGCTCATCGCGGTGGCGATCGGCCTGGTCATCGGCCTCGTCACCAACCCGGGCTCCGGCACGGGCCTCACCCCGGCCGACGGGGAGAAGCCGCAGCACACCGGCTCGTGGATCGACTTCCTCACCGGGATCGTCCCGACCGACATCATCACGCCGTTCTCGCAGCTCCAGGTCCTCCAGATCGTCTTCATGGCGGTCGTCGTCGGCGTCGCGATCCTCAAGATCGGTGAGAAGGCGCAGCCGATCCTCACGCTCAGCGAGTCGGTTCTGGAACTGCTCCAGAAGGCGCTGTGGTGGGTCATCCGCCTCGCCCCGCTCGGCACGGTCGGCCTCATCGGCAACGCGATCAACTCGTACGGCTGGGACCTCATCAGCAAGTACGCGACGTTCACCGCCGATGTCTACGTGGGCTGCGCGCTCGTCCTCTTCGGCGTCTACCCGCTGCTCCTCTCGACGGTCGCGAAGGTCAACCCGCTCCAGTTCTTCAAGGGCGCCTGGCCGGCGATCCAGCTCGCCTTCGTCTCGCGCTCCTCGGTCGGCACGATGCCCGTGACGCAGCGCGTCACCGAGCGGCTCGGTGTCCCGAAGGAGTACACGAGCTTCGCGGTGCCCTTCGGCGCGACGACGAAGATGGACGGCTGCGCCGCCATCTACCCGTCGATCGCCGCGATCTTCGTCGCGCAGATCTTCGACATCCACCTCGGCGTCGGCGACTACCTGCTCATCGCCTTCGTCTCGGTCATCGGCTCCGCCGCGACCGCGGGACTCACGGGCGCGACGGTCATGCTCACGCTGACCCTCTCCACCCTCGGCCTCCCGATGGAGGGCGTCGGCCTTCTCCTCGCGATCGACCCGATCCTCGACATGATGCGCACCGCGACCAACGTCGCCGGGCAGTCCGTCGTGCCGATCATCGTCGCCTCGCGCGAGAAGATCCTCGACCGCGTCGCCTTCGACCACGCGCACGCCTCGCCCCTCGACGAGGAGCCCGAGGCCGCCCCGGCGGAGCGGTCCGCCGAGGACAAGCAGCCCGTCGGGGTCTGAGGACAGGACGGAAGTACGGGGTACGGGGGCGGGACCGCGTTCGGCGAGAACGTGGCCCCGCCCCGTACCTCTTCCTCGGCCGGAGTCGGCGGCGCTGTGCGGGTCCGCCGAAAGGACCACGTCATGACGCCCACCGAACACCCGCGCCCGCGCCGGGCGCCGCGGACACGGCAGTCGCGCCGGGGGCGCGCCCGCGCTGCGCGTCGACGGCCTCCGCAAGACGTACCCGCTGCCAGGGGGCGGCCGTCTCACCGCCGCCACCGGCATCTCCTTCACCGTGCCGCACGCCGGGGCGCTCGGCATCGTCGGCGAGTCGGGCTCGGGCAAGCCCACGGTGGCGCGGATGCTCGTCGGCCTCGCCCGCCCCGACGCGGGGCGTATCGAGATCGACGGGCGCCCGCGAGGCCCGCACCCCGCGCCGCGCCGCGGCCCGCCTGGCGGGGGCCCGCGAGATCCAGATGGTCTTCCAGGACCCGTACGTGTCACTCGACCCGCGCCTGACAGCGGCCGACTGCCTGCGCACCGCCCTGAAGCTCCACGACCGCCCCCCGAACCTCGCCGAGAGTCTCCTCGACCAGGTCGGCCTCGGCGCCCGCGCGGCCACGGCCCGCCCCTCCCGCCTCTCCGGCGGCCAGCGCCAACGCCTCGCCATCGCCCGCGCCTTGGCGGTGGCCCCCCGCGTCCTCGTCCTGGACGAGGCGGTGGCGGCGCTGGGCGTCTCGATCCAGGCGCAGATCCTGCAACTCCTGGGCGAGATCCGTGAGGAGACGGGCGTGGCGCTGGTCTTCGTGAGCCACGACCTCGCGGTGGTGGAGTCCCTGACGGAAGAAGTGCTGGTGATGAGGAAGGGGGAGGCGGTGGAACAGGGCGCGACCGCCGAGGTCCTGAGCGCCCCGGCGCATCCGTACACGCGACTGCTGGCGTCGGTGCCGAGGGAGGGATGGGACTCGGGGGAGGTGCGGGACGGGTCGGGACTGTCGGCGGTTTGACCCGCGGGAGGTGAGGTCGCGTGAGGTTGAGCCCGTGTCATCGGGCGCCCCGTTCCCGTAGAAGACAGAGGCCCCGTCTCCGCCGCCGGGCAGAGACAGGGCCTCTTGGTACTGCGTACTAGGTCCGGGACCGGGAATCCGGTCCACCGCTCGCGAATGGGCTCCGCGAGACCGGTGTCAGAGCGCGCTGACGTTCTCCGCCTGCGGGCCCTTCGGGCCCTGGGTGACGTCGAAGGTCACGGCCTGGTTCTCCTCAAGGGAGCGGAAGCCGTTGGCGTTGATCGCGGAGTAGTGGACGAAGACGTCGGGGCCGCCGCCCTCCTGGGCGATGAATCCGAAGCCCTTTTCGGCGTTGAACCACTTCACGGTTCCGGTAGCCATAAGCCCTCCTTGGGCCAAAGGGTTGCCCTGCTCCAGAACCTGCACGTGCGATAAACAAATGCATACCCTGAAAAGACGAGAGCCCGCGGTCACATGCTCCGCAGGCTCTGTACTGCAAGGGAAACCAAACTGCAACTTGCGGGCGAGCCTAGCATGGGGCCGCCCGAAAGCGATAGAGGGCAAGATCACTTCACCCGGATGTCTGAAACCAGGTGAAGGCGTCTTGACATACGCGAAAACACAAGGTTCGCCCGAGCCCGCGGGCCCGCCCGATTCCTTCCCCCTTTAGAGGTCTAGTCTCGCGATGTGGACCTTTCTGACTTCCCCGCCCCCGCCGCCACCGACCGTCCCGTCACCGCCCGCCCCCGCGTCGGGCACATCCAGTTCCTCAACTGCCTCCCCCTCTACTGGGGGCTCGCCCGCACCGGCACCCTCCTCGATCTCGAACTGACCAAGGACACGCCGGAGAAACTGAGCGAACAGCTCGTCGGCGGCTCCCTCGACATCGGGCCCATCACGCTCGTCGAGTTCCTCAAGGCGAGCGACGACCTCGTGGCGCTCCAGGACATCGCGGTGGGCTGCGACGGCCCCGTCATGTCCTGCGTGATCGTCTCCAAGGGCCCGCTGGAGGACCTGGACGGCGCCCGCGTCGCCCTCGGCTCCACCTCCCGTACCTCCGTGCGCCTGGCCCAGCTCCTCCTCGCGGACCGCTACGGCGTCACTCCCGAGTACTACACCTGCCCGCCCGACCTCGGCCTGATGATGCAGGAGGCCGACGCCGCCGTCCTCATCGGCGACGCCGCACTGCGCGCCAACCTCCACGACGGGCCCCGCCTCGGCCTTCAGGTCCACGACCTCGGGCAGATGTGGAAGGACTGGACGGGCCTCCCCTTCGTCTTCGCGGTCTTCGCGGCACGCCGCGACTACCTGGAACGCGAGCCGGAGGTCGTCGCCGAGGTGCACCGCGCCTTCCTGGAGTCGCGCGACCTGTCGCTCGTCGAGGTCGCGAAGGTCGCCGAGCAGGCGGCACGCTGGGAGAGCTTCGACGCCGAGATCCTGGAGCGCTACTTCCGCACCCTCGACTTCCGCTTCGCGGCCCCGCAACTCGGCGGAGTCCGCGAGTTCGCCCGCCGGGTCGGGCCGACGACGGGGTTCCCGGGGGATGTGCGGGTGGAGGTGCGGGAGCCCTGAGGGGGGTTGGGGGCGGGGGGCGGCCGGGGCTTGAGGGGGTGGGGGCCTGGGGTCCGAGGGCTGGGGGCTGAGGGCTGAGGGCTCCGGAGGCTTGGGGGCTCAAAGGACCGGGTGCCGGGGGCCTTGGGGGCTCTGGGCTCCGGGTGCTGGGTGCTGGGTGCTGGGGGCTGGGGGCGTGGGGTCTCAGGGATTTGGGGGTTCAGGGGGTCGGGTGAGGGCTGCCTCGGGAGAGCGGATTGAGGCTGCGCCGGGTGGGTGTAGGTGCGGGGGTGCCCCTGGGCTGGGGCGTGCGGGGTGGCCTAGCGCGGGTGGTGCGTGGGGGCGCGCTGAGAGGGGCTGACCTTGGGTGGGCGCTGCGCGGGATGGGGTCGGAGGTGGTGGCGTAGGGGGGTGTCGGCGCGTGGGGCTTGTCGGGTGCTTATGCGTGGGGTGGGTCTGGGCTGGGGGACTCGCGGGGTGGCGAGTCGGGAGGGTGCGTGCGTCGGGCGGCCCTGCGCGGTCGGTGGGTCGTCATCGGTACGCCTGTGCCGTACGTACGGTCGTGCGGTAGTCGCTCCGCTTTCCCTATTTGCGGCTTGTCGTCATGAATGCGTTCACTCCTCCGGGTGTATTCCCTTGGCCGATACGTGATGGATAGAGGTCGACCGATAGGGGCGGAGGGATTGAGGCCGGGGGATAGGAGTGGGGGATAGGGCGGTGCCGTCCGCGTCCGGTGCGGCGCGAGCTTGGTGGAAATGCCCGGTGTCTTTATGGCTCCTTTCCGATTGCCACCTCGTCGAGCGGGAAGAGCGGGCGGACTTCTTGTACGGCGTACGTTTCCGAATGGTGCGGCGGGGCTGGGAAAGGGGGTGGGCCGCCGCCCAGTGCGGGGAATTGGGGGAGGTGGAATTCGGTGCTGCCTCGCCTGCGAGGTCGGTGGGTGTGGGTGTGGGTGGGCTCGGGTGGGGTGGGGGTGCGCGGGCGCGGGTGTAAGGGCTGAGGGAGGAGCGGGGCTTGGGGTGCCTCGGTGGGGCCTGGTCGCCCTCGGGGCTGGGCGTGGGCGACTGCTGGGGGGAGGGGAGGGGTGAGGAGGAGGGGGTGGGGCGCTGTGCGTAGGTGCTGCCTGGGTTTGTGGGCCGGGTCTTCGGTTGGCCTCGCGTCGAGCGGGCGGGCATGGCCGGATGCGGAGCTCGGCTGTCTGGTTCAGGCCGGCTGGCCCTGTCCGAGTCCCAGCCGGTCCTGAGTTCCGACGCCTGTGCCGGACTCGCGTCCAGTGGCTGTGTCGCGGTGTGTGCCGGGCTCGCGTTCAGTGGCTGTGCCGGGGTTGGTGTTCGGTGGCTGTGGCGCGGTGCCTGCCGGAGTCGCGTCCAGCGCCCAGTCCCGGTGCCTGCCGGAGTCGCGTCCAGCGCCCAGTTCTGGTGTCTGCCGGGCTCGCGTTCAGTTGCCTTGCCCCTGCGGTACCTCGCCCAGTTCCTCACCAGCCGTCATGCCCGGTGCCCGGCCTGGGCGAGTCCCCCCGCAGAGTCTCTGCCCGGCCCTTGACCAGTGCCTGTGCGCAACGCCTGCGCCCCCGGTCGGCTTCGGCCTCCCGCTCCGTTCCCTCCCGCCGCCCGGCCCACTTTCCCGCGTGCCCGGTTTCCCTTCCGCGCGCCAGGCTCACCCTGCGCGTGCGGTTCTCCCCGGGCCCAGCCCCTGCAAGGCCTGCCGGGTTCAGGGCGGACCTCGACCCGCCCGAGGTGCGCCTGCCCAGCCTCCGCATGACGCGCCGGGCTCAGGTCAGGCCCCCACCACCCGAGGTGCGCCTGCCCAGGCCCCGCATGGCGTGCCGGGCTCAGGTCAGGCCCCCACCCGCCCGAGGTGCGCCTGCCCAGGCCCCGCGCGACGCGCCGGGCTCAGGTCAGGCCCCCACCACCCGAGGTGCGCCTGCCCAGGCCCCGCGCGACGCGCCGGGCTCAGGTCAGGCCCCCACCCGCCCGAGGTGCGCCTGCCCAGCCCCGCATGGCGTGCCGGGCTCAGGGCAGACCCTCACCCGCCCGAGGTGCACCTGCCCAGCCCCCGCATGACGCGCCACGCTCAGGACAGACCCCCACCACCCGAGGCGCGCCTGCCCAGCCTCCGCATGACGCGCCAGGCTCAGGACAGACCCCCACCCACCCGGGGGGCGCCCCTGCATCCATTCTTTCGCGTCCGCACCTCCTCCCACCCCCCTCTCCGCACATCTGTGGATAACTTCGGGAAACTCGCACAACGTCTCACTCGACCGAGTGAGACGATTTTTTCGTCCAAAGCACCGCCTCGCGCATTCCGCTACGGTTCCGCACAAGTCGGCTCCGGATCGCTGCCGGCCCGTCCGTGCGGGGCGGTCTCTCGCGGGTGGGGCGGGGTGTCGCCGCGCTCAGTGCGGCACCGTGACCCGTACCGCCTCTCCGTCGCCCGTGTGCAGCAGGCCTCGGCCCGGGATGACCGGGCCGCCGGTCTCGGGGCGGGTGAGGCGGAGGCCGACGAGGTCTCCCGCCGCTGTGGAGCGGGGGGAGAGAAGCAGTCCCCGGCGGGCTGTGCGGGCCTCGGGTTGCCAGCCGGAGAAGCCCGCGCAGATCTCGTCCTCGTCCCCCGCGAGGACGAGTGCCCTGCCGAGGGTGCTGCCTTCGCGGAGGAGGCGAGAGAGGACGGGGGACGCGTCGCAGTCGGTGAGGACTTCGGCGTCGTCCACGAGTACGGCTGTGGGGCCCTCGGCGTGTGCGAGGGCGGATTCGAGGTCGGCGGCCTTGAGGTCCGGGCCTGTGAAGAGCGCCTCGCCTTGTGGGGCGAGGTCGCGCAGAGGGGAGGGGCGAGGTGTGACGAGGACGAGGCGGGTGCCGTTGGCGTGGAGGGAACGGGCGAGAGAACACAGGGCCGTACTGCGTCCGGAACGGGCGGGGCCGGCGACGACGAAGGCGGGTGGTGCGGTGCTGAGGTCGGGGCCGAGCGCGGTGAGGGTGTCGCCGCCGACCCCGGCGAGGGCCCATAGCGGCCCCCGGTTCGGGGCGCGCAGTTTCCACGCCTCGGTGAAAGCGATACGGGGAGGCAGGGCGTCGAGGCGGAAGGGGCGACGTGAGGCGGGAACGGCCTCGTCGCGCGCGGTGGTCGCGGCGCCGATCGCGGTCAGCGCGGCGGTCTGCGCGCGGCCTTCGGGAGGCGCGTCGAGGAGGGCGAACTGCGTCGCCGTACCGGACTCGGCGCGGAAGGCCCTGCCGGGCGGGATATGGGCGGGCAGGGAGCGGGGCGGGATGCCGAGGAGGCTGTAGTCGGCGCGGTCGGCGAGGCGCAGCGCGTACTTCTCCTCGGTGAGCGAGGCGAGGCGGCCGAGGAGGAGCTGGCGGTCGCCCGTGAGGACGAGGTGCAGACCCGCGCTCGCGCCTTCCCGTAGCAACGCCTGCAGCTGCTCGGTGAGTTCGCCGTGATCGTGAGCGCCGAGGGTGGGGAGCCAGCCTTCCCAGCGGTCGAGGAGGACGAGGAGATGGGGGAGGCGCTCGGTGGGTGGCGCGGCGGCGCGTTGCTCGGTGATGCCGGCGTGACCGAGTCGGGTGAACAGGGCTTGGCGGCTGGCGAGTTCCTCGGTGAGGCGGGTGAGGAGGCGGCTCGCGCGGTCGGTCTCGTGGCGGGCGACGACCGCTCCGCAGTGGGGGAGCGAGGTGAGGGCGGCGAGGGCGCCGTCGCCGCAGTCGATGCCGTAGAGGTGGACGTCGGCGCAGGAATGGGCGCGGGCGAGGGAGCCGGCGAGGGTGCGGAGGGCTTGGGAACGACCGGAGCGGGGAGAGCCCGCGATGAGGAGGTGGGTGAAGGTGTCGAGTACGAGGGCGAGGTGGCTGCGGGACTGGGTGGCCGGGTGGTCCTCGATGCCGTACGGGGCGGCCCCGGGCGGGGTGTCCGCCGTGGTGAGGCTGCCGAGGGGGACGTGGTCGGGGAGTGGGGGGAGCCAGGGAGCGTGCGGCGGCGGGATGGCCAGGGCCGAGGCGGCCTCGCGGATGGCGGTGACGAGTGCTTTGAGGTCGGTCGGGCCCTCGTCGTCCAGGGCCTTGGAAGGGGGCGGCACGGGTGTGGGGTGGCCGAGGTCTTCCCAGTTCAGGGGGTGGGTCCACAGGGTGCGGGGTGCGGTCGTCGCCCGGGGGGCGCCGCCCGCGACGCGGGCGGTCTGGAAGGGGATGAGCGAGGCGTGGCCCAGACGGGCCAGGGCGCGGCCCGGCGTCGTCTTCGGGAGGTGTGCGGCCTCGGGAGAGTCGATGACGTCGCTGGACTCGCCGGTGTCGGTGACGCGGAGCGCGATCCGGAGGGTGGTGTTGGCGCGGATCTCGGGTGAGACGACCCCGGCGGGACGCTGTGTCGCGAGCAGGAGGTGGATGCCGAGGCTGCGGCCACGCTGGGCGAGGTCGACGAGGCCCGAGACGAAATCGGGGAGTTCCCGGGCGAGCGAGGCGAACTCGTCGATGACGAGGAGGAGACGGGGGAGAGGCGGACGGCGCCTGGCGGCGGGGACGCCGGGCACGTCGCGTGTGGCTGAAGGGCTGGCGGTGCTCGGTGTTTCGGTGCCGTACTCCTCGATGTCCTTCGCGCCCGCCTCGGCCAGGATGCGTTCCCTGCGGTGGAGTTCGGCGCGCAAGGAGACGAGGGCGCGTTCGGTGAGGTGGCTGTCGAGGTCGGTGACGGTGCCGACGGTGTGGGGAAGGCGGTCGCAGTCGCGGAAGGCGGCGCCGCCCTTGTAGTCGACGAGGACGAAGGTCAGGTGCTCAGGGGTGTTGGTGGCGGCGAGCGAGGCCACGAGGGTCTGGAGCAGCTCGGACTTGCCCGAACCGGTCGTGCCGGCGACGAGCCCGTGCGGTCCGTCGCGGCACAGGTCGACAGCGAAGGGGCCCTCGTACGACTCGCCGATGACAGCGGTGGTGGAGGGGGCGTTGGTGAGCCAACGCGCTCGTACGGCGGAGGAGGTGGGCGGGTCGAGGGCGAGGAGGGGGAGGAGCCGCGAGGCGGTGGGGAGAGCGGCGTCGGGGGTCCCGGGGCCGGGGTCGCGGAGCGGGGCGAGGGCGCGGGCGAGGCGCTCGCTCCAGGCGGTACGGACGAGGTCGGGCCGTACGGATTCGACGGGGGCGGAGCCGGTGCGGCGCACGCGCAGGCGGTGCGGGTGGCGGGGGTCGGGGCCGACGAGCCCCTGGCACTCGGCGGGGAGACCGGTCTCCTCGGCGTCGAGGCACAGCGAGTGGATGCCGAGGGGCGGGCCCTCGCGGAGGAGGCGTACGGCGCCCGCGTACTCCCGCAGCCGCCGTGCGCCGTCCCATACGACGACGAGGTCGGGATCGAGGCGTTGGGCGGAACTTCCCTGCTCCTTCGCCGCTTTGCTCCTGGAGTCGAGCAGCCGGGTGAGTTCCTTGACGCGTGCGGCGACGGTCTCGGGGTCCGTGCCGATGAGGGTGTGGGGGCCCGCCGCCGCGGTGGGGCGGGCGTGGGGGAGGTGGCGGAGCCAGTCCCACTCGGGGCGCCCCGCCGGTTCCGTCAGAACGAGGAGGCGGACGTCGAGGGGGCTGTGGAGGGTGGCGAGTTGGGCGACGGACCAACGGGCGAGGGCCCGGGCCTCCGGTCCCGCGATGCCGAGGACGCCGAGTGCGGCGAGGGGGAGGGTGACGGGGACGTCGGTGAGGGGGTGGGGAGTGGCGCGCTCGTGCTCGTCGGCGGCGGGGTCGTCGAGGACGACGGTGGAGGGCAGTTCGCCGGTGCCGAAACGGAGGAGGAGGTGGTCGGGGTCGGTGCGGCGGCGCTCCCACAGGCGGGCGCGGGGTCCCGTCGCGAGGCCGAGGACGGTGGCGGGGTCGGGGGAGGTACGGATACGGGTCCGCCGTTCGGCGGAGAGGGCGTCCTGTGCGGCGGCCTCGATGCGGGCCTTGTGGGCGGCGTACTTCTTGAGGCGTACCGCGTGCGAGGTACGGCCGTGGCGTTTGTCCAGGTAATGCGTCGCGAGGAGAAGCAGGGGGCTGAGCGCCGCGAGGGCGAGGTAGTACCAGCGGCCGAAGAGCGCGACGGAGAGGAGGGCGCAGAGAACCGGGGCCGCGGCCATGAGCCAGGGCAGTGGGCGGGGCTCGTGCGGTGGGACGGGCGTGGGGAGGCGAAAGCGGTGCGCGGGGGCGGGCGGGTGGAGGCGGGGCGGGCGGTTGAAGGCGAGCGCCGAGCCGTCCTCGGTGGGGGTGAGGGTGGCGTCGGGCGGGAGGTAGCGGTCGTAAGAGAGGAGGGTTTCGGCGAGGGCGAGTGGGGAGCCGTGCGGCCAGGGGCCGGCTTGCGTGGCGGGGGCGCCGTCGATACGGATGGCGCCGGCGGTCGACTCGTAGGCGCAGGTGCCGTCCGGCGCGATGCGCAAGGTGAGTGCGTAGGGCGGGAGTTCGGGGTCGGCGACGCGGGGCCGGGCGTGGGGGCCGGAGCCGAGTACGTACCTCCCGGCCCCCAGGCGGTGCACTCCGCCCGCGTCGGGGCCGCCCGCGACCCGTACTTCCACGAGCCCCGTCGGCTCGCCGCCCGCGCAGCCGCCGGGGCCGCCGAGACTCACCACGCAGCCGTCCCGCAACGGCAGCCGGAGCGGCAGCCCGTCGACGAAGGCCGCGGTGTCCGGCGGCGAGCCGGTGTGCCGTGCCAGCGCGGAGACGACCTCGGCGACTGCGGTCCCGTCATCCGCCACGAGGACGACGTCGGCGGTACGACCGAGCTGGGGGTCCACGACGGTGAGGGTGACCCGCACGGGTTCTCCTTCGGCGAGGGGGAGGGGATGGGGGACAGGGAGGGGGATGGCAGGAGAGAGGGGAGGAGGAGGGGCCGGGCCGGGATCACCCGTTAGGGAAGGGGGTGGGCTTGACGCGGGTGTACGGGCGCCCGCCCCAGGCCCCGCCGGACGGCATGCTCCCGCAGCCCGCAGCCCGCAGCCCGCAGCCCGCAGCCCGCAGCCCGCAGCCCGCAGCCCGCAGCCCGCAGCCCGCAGCCCGCAGCCCGCAGCCCGCAGCCCG
>NZ_JBIVIO010000011.1:97544-150403 GCF_044749745.1 Streptomyces sp. NPDC088923
CATGTCGGTGGCCCGCAGCGCGTATGTCGGCGGCCCGCCCCCCGGCTGCGGCTCGCCCCCCCGCCGCAGCACGCCCTCCCGAGGGCGGTTCGCAGCCGCGGTCAGCGGGGCCGCCCCGCCCCACACCCCACGCCCACACCCCGCCCCCACGTCGCCCCCCCCGCGCTGCCCCCCCCGCGTCCTCACCTCACCTCCCCACCCCCCGCGCCAGCTCCGCGTCCAGGTCCTCGTAGGACTGGGCGGCCTGGTGGAGGAAGGAGCTCATGCCGTCGAGGCCCTGGATCGTGTTCTTGATGCCTCGCTTGAACTCCTTGAAGGACTCCTCGAAGGCCACGCTGCTGCGGCGGGTGGTGTAGCCGTCGCGGACCAGTTGCTCGATGTAGCGCTCCAGGGCTTCGAGGTCCTCGTCCATCGTGGTCCTCGCTTCCGTGAGGCGGCCCGCGGCGCGGCGCATTTCGGCGTAGGTGAGTTCGGCGTCCTTGGCCATGGGGGTCCTTTCGTCACTGGTGGGGAGCGTAGGGCGAGGCGGGGCGGGGGCCCGTGGGGGTGAAAGGGGTCGCGGGGAGCGGGTGCTCACTCCTTCGGGGGGCGGGAAGCGGACGAGGAGGTTCCGGATGGAGGGGAGTGGAGATCGGGTGAACGGGCCTTGCGACAAGAGGGGTTAGGGGCGTATTCGGGGCGTTTTCGGCCAAGTGCGGGGGGTCCGGGGAGCCTTGAGCGGCCTCCGTGCCGCTGGTACGGTGCGGGGGCTTGACATGGCCCGTGAGAGACGGACCGGCGGGGGATTCGCACGCGACAACGCGACGTGCGCGCGCCGGGGTTGAGGCCGCGAGTCACGGAACGTACCGGTATCCGCACAGTGCGCGGGTATCGGCGGGGATACGGGGAGCACGCGCGTGAAGGTCCAGGAGAGGGTGTCGGGCCGTGCGCCCGCGCCCGCCCAGCAGCCCGCTGTCGGCGAACGGCTGCCCAGCCCGCCCCGTGAGCGCAAACCCGCGCTCGCCGCGCTCGCCGTGCTCCTGATCCTCGCCGGCGCCCTCGCCGCGACGCTGCTCGTCATGAACGCGGGGGACCGCGTCTCCGTCGTGCGGACGACGAAGGCCATCCCGGCCGGTGGCTCGCTCTCCCGGGACAACACCACGGACATCCTCGTCGCGAAGGACGAGTCCATCAACTACCTGCCCTGGGACCAGATCGACCTGGCGAAGAGCAAGTACAAGCTGAGGTCCGCGCTGCCGGAGGGCTCGCTCGTCGTCGGCGAGATGCTGATCGCCAAGGACAAGTCGACGGTGGACGAGGGCAAGGCGCTCGTCGGCCTCGCCCTCAAGGAGGGCCAGTACCCGGGCGGGCTCAAGCCCGGCGACACCGTCGCGATCTACCACGTGGGCAAGGACGCGGGTGCCCCCGCGGCCGGGGAGTCCGGCTCCTCGGCGGGCAACCGCACCCTTCTCAGCGCCCAGGCCGACGTGAAGGACGAGGACGGCAGCTCCAAGGGCGGCGAGGCCCTGGCCACCGGTGACCGCACCGTCACCGTCTCCGTCCCGGCGAGCGAGGCCCAGGCCCTCGCCCAGGCGTCCTCCGTGGGCGAGGTCGCCGTCGTTCTCGTGCCCGGCCGCTCCCGCGACTGAGCCGGTTCACCAGGAGGTACGAGACATGGCGCTCATCGCACTCGCGGCGGACAAGGGCTCCCCCGGTGTCACCACGGCGGCCGTCGCGCTCGCCGCGATCTGGCCCCGCCGCGTGCTGCTCGCCGAGACCGACCCCGCCGGGGGCGACCTCGTCTACCGCAGCGCCGCCGCGCACGGCGGCCAACTCGACCCGAACCTGGGTCTGCTGTCGATCGCTGCCACAGCCCGCCGGGGTCTCGCCCCCGACCAGCTCTGGGACCACGCCCAAGCCCTCGCCGGTGGACTCGACGTCCTCGTCGGGCTCGGCGGCGCCGAACAGGCCGCCGGACTCAGCGGTACGTGGCCGCTCCTCGGCCGTGCCTTCGCGCAGCTCCAGGACTCGCCGCACGCCCCCGCCGACGTCATCGCCGACTGCGGGCGCGTCAGCGGCGACAGTCCCGTGCTCGACCTGCTCCCGCACGCGGCGCTCGTCCTCCTCCTCGCCCGCACCACGCCCGAGTCCCTCGCCCGCGTCCGCGACCGCGCGAGCCACCTCGCCCGCCGCCTGCACGGCGAACGGCGCGGCGCCGCCCAACTCGGGACTCCGCTCATCGGCGTACTCCTCGTGGCGGAGAGCGGCGGCGCGGGCAAGCTCGTGCACCAGCTCGACGAGATGCTCCACGCCACGCAGTCGGGAGCGCGCGTCGTCGGCACCCTCGCCGAGGACGAGTCCGGCGCCGAACAACTCGCCGGGCGCCGCCGGGGCCGCCTCGACAAGTCCCTCCTCGTGCGGTCCGCGCGGAAGGTCTCCGCGGACATCCAGCAGCGGTACGGGACGCTGTGGGCCACCGCGCCCGGCCCCAGCCCGGCCCCGGGCGGCCCCGCCGCCCCGGGCGCCCCGAGCCAGGGCGCCCCCGGCGCCCACGCCAACCCCGCCTCCGGCACCGTTCCGTTCACGCAGGGCGGCGCCGCCCCCGTATCCGTACCGCCGCAGGCCTCCGGACAGCCGCACGCCACCGGCCCGCGCCCCGCGCCCGGCTCACAGCCCCTGCCCGGCGCACAGCCCCTGCCTGGCGTCCGCCCCGCCCCCACGCAGGCCGGCCCCCACACCGCTCCCGCGCCCGGCGGCAGCGGACCCGCCTCCGGCTCCGCCCCCGGGCCCGGCTCCGCCCCCGGAGCCCCCCGGTGAGCGGGGTCGATCATCAGCTCGTCAAGCGGTTCCGGCAGGAGGCCGGGGACCGGATCGCCGAGCAGCGGCGCCAGGACCAGGCCGACGGCGTCGCCGCGATGTCCGGCGAGGACGAGCGGCAGTACGCGCGCGCCGTCATCGCGCAGATACTGGAGGACCACGCCCGCGGGGAGATCAACGCGGGCCGGACCCCCTTCGACGCCGAGACCGAGGAGGGGTACGCCTCCGCCGTGCACGCGGCGCTCTTCGGTGTCGGGCGGCTCCAGCCGCTCCTGGACGATCCCGAGGTCGAGAACATCGACATCAACGGGCACGACCAGGTCTTCATCGGCTACGCGGACGGCCACGAGGTCCTCGGCGAGCCCGTCGCCGAGAACGACGAGGAGCTCATCGAGCTGATCCAGGTGCTCGGCGCCTACTCCGGCCTCTCCTCGCGCCCCTTCGACTCCGCGAACCCGCAGCTCGACCTGCGCCTCCCGGACGGCTCCAGGCTCTCCGCCGTCATGGACGTCACGCGCCGCCCCGCGCTCTCCATCCGCCGTGCCCGCATGGGCAAGGTCTTCATGTCCGACCTCGTCGGCAACGGCACCCTCACCCCGGAGATCGGCCACTTCCTCGCCTGCGCCGTGCGCGCCCGCAAGAACATCATGATCGCCGGGGCCACCAACGCGGGCAAGACGACGCTGCTGCGCGCGCTCGCCAACGAGATACCCCCGCCCGAGCGCCTCATCACCGTCGAGCGCGCACTCGAACTCGGCCTCGACGCCTTCCCCGAACTCCACCCGAATGTGGTCGCGTTCGAGGAGCGACTGCCCAACTCCGAGGGCCAGGGCGCCATCACGATGGCGGAACTGGTCCGCCGCTCGCTGCGCATGAACCCCTCGCGCGTCATCGTCGGCGAGGTGCTCGGCGACGAGATCGTCACGATGCTCAACGCGATGTCGCAGGGCAACGACGGCTCGCTCTCCACGATCCACGCCAACAGCTCCGCCGAGGTCTTCAACCGCGTGTCCACGTACGCGCTCCAGGCCGCCGAGCACCTGCCCGTCGAAGCGAGCCAGATGCTCGTCGCGGGCGCCATCAACTTCGTCGTCTTCATCGAGCGCCGCAACACCTACCACCTCGGCGGCGGCCTCCAGCGCCTCGTCACCTCCATCCGCGAGGTCAACGGTGTCGACGGCCGCGTCCTGTCCAGCGAGATCTTCACCGAGGCCCCCGACGGCCGCGTCGTCCCGCACGCGCCCGTCTCCTGCCTCGAAGACCTCGTCGCGCAGGGGTATCGGGGGGCTTGGGGATGAACCACGACCACACGACGGCGAGCGGACAACTCGCCGCAGGACTCGACGCCTTCGGCGACTTCGGCGGCCTGCTCTCGCCGAGCGTCCTCGGAGCCCTCGGTGCCGGGCTGCTCGCGGGCGGCGGCTGCGCGCTGCTCGTCGTCGCGCTGTACGGGCTGCCCGCCAAGGCCGCCGGAGCGAACGGCCCCGGTGGTAAGAAGCGCGGTGCCGAACTCGCGCGGCTCCTCAGCCGCCGCGCCTCGGCCGCCGTGCTCGTCGGCGTGCTGGTACTCGTCGCGACCGGGTGGGTCATCGCGGGCATCGGCGCCGGCATCCTCGTCCTGACCTGGGACCGCCTCTTCGGCGGCGCCCGCGAGGAGCGCACCCAGATGCGCCGGGTCGAGGCCCTCGCCACCTGGACGGAGTCCCTGCGCGACACCATCGCGGGCGCCGTCGGCCTCGAACAGGCCATCCCCGCCTCGGCGCGCGCCGCCGCGCCCGCCCTGCGCCCGCACCTGGAAGCGCTCGTCGACCGGCTCCGCGCCCGCACCCCGCTGCCCGACGCGCTCCAGTCCCTCGCCGACGAGATCGACGACGCCTCGGCCGACATCATCGTCGCCGCGCTCATCCTCAATGCCCGCCTGCGCGGCCCCGGTCTGCGCCAAGTGCTCGGCGCGCTCGCGAAATCCGCCCGCGAGGAGGTCGACATGCGCCAGCGCGTCATGGCGCAGCGCGCGGCGACCCGCCGCAGCGTGCAGATCGTCGTGGCCGTCTCCGTGCTCTTCGTCCTCGGACTCGCCCTCTTCAACAAGGACTTCGTCTCGCCGTACAACTCACCCGTCGGACAGGTGGTGCTCGCCGGAGTCTGCGGGCTCTTCGCCCTCGGCTTCTGGTGGCTGCGCAAGCTCTCCACCATCGAGACCCCCGAGCGCTTCCTCGTACGGGACACGCAAACCCAGCCCGCACGACCCGACTTGAGCGCGCCGCGCGCCACCGGGAGCAGGACGGTGCCGCGGCGCGGCGGCGAGCACGAGGGGACGGTACGCCGGTGAACAGCCAGTGGATCGGGCCCGTCGTCGCGGGCGCCGTCGTCGGACTCGGCCTCTACGTGCTCGTACGGGCCCTGCTGCCCGGGGCCCGCAGCCCGCTCCAGACCGTGGCGCGCGTCGACGCGCTGCGGGCCAGGGGCGCGTACGAGCCCCCCGTGCACCGGGGTGGCAAGCACGAGGAGGACGACGGCAGGTTCGCCACCGCGCGCGCCTCGCTCGGCCTGCGCCTCGCCGCCTTCTACCGGCAGCAGGGCTGGGAACTGCGCTCCCTGCGTGCCGACTTGGCCGTGCTCGACCGGAGCTGGGAGAGGTTCCTCGCGACGAAGGTGCTGCTCGGCGTCGCCGGGCTCGTCTTCGGGCCCGCCGTCTTCGCGATCGTCGCGGTGCTCGGCATCGGGCGCAGCCCCCTCATCCCGGTGTGGCTCGCGCTCCTGTGCGGCATCCTCTTCTTCTTCCTGCCGGACCTGGAGATCCGCCGCGACGCCCAGGACAAGCGCCGTGACCTGCGGCGCGTCATCGGCGCCTACCTCGACCTCGTCGCGATGAGCCTCGCGGGCGGGCGCGGCCTGCCGGAGGCGCTGCTCGCCGCCGCCGAGGTGAGCGACGGCTGGGCCTCGCGTCGCATCCGCGACGCGCTCCAGGACGCGCGCATCACGGGGCACACGCAGTGGTACGCGCTCGGCCGGCTCGGCGAGGAGCTGGGTATCGAGGAACTCAAGGAACTCTCCTCGTCGTTGGCGCTCGTCGCCGACGACGGCGCGAAGGTACGGGACTCCCTCAGCTCGCGCGCCGAGACGATGCGGCACCGCGAAATGGCCGAGATCGAGGGCAGCGCGGGCGAGAAGTCGCAGTCCATGCTCATCGCCCAACTCCTGCTCTGCGCGGGCTTCCTGGTCTTCCTGATCTTTCCCGCCGCGATGCGGGTGTTCCAGATGTGAGCGCCGCCGCGCACGTACGGCGCGGGGCGCGCCCCGCACGCGTACGCGCGCGAGTCCACCGGAGCGACCGACCTCAGTACCGACCGGAGAGGACCCGGACACCATGAACGAACACGACGCACCCACCGAGAACTTCTACACGCGGCGCCTCGTCGGCTCCGCGCACCCCGCCGTCGCCTTCCTGGCGGCCTTCCTCCAGACCCGCTACCGCCGTGCCACCTCCGGTGAACTCGACCGGGGCGCCTCGGCGGTGGAGTGGGTCATCATCTCCGCCGTCGTCGTCGCGATCGTCGGCGTCGTCGCGGCGATCCTCAACGCGGCGCTCAAGGGCGGCGCGGACAAGGTCGGCAAGTGCATCGAAGGGGCGAGCGCGGACAAGACCTGCTGAACGAAGGCTGGTTGGGGAATACGGGCGAGGGGGCCGGACGTGGGGCGGGGGCGCGAAGTGCTGCGGAGGTGTCGCGGGGACGCCTCCGGCTCCGGCGTGCCTCCGACGGGCTCCGGCGTGCCCCCGAAGGGCTCCCGCATGCCCCCGCAGGACTCCGGCGCGGCCCCGAAGGGCTCCGGCGCGGCCCGGCACGGCGGCGACTCCGGCATGACCGCCATCGAGTTCGTCGTCCTCACCCCGATCCTCTTCTTCATGATCTTCGCGACGGTGCAGTTCGCGCTGTACTTCTTCGCCGACCACGTCGCGCAGGCGGCGGCGCAGGCCGGGGCGCGCAAGGCGCGGGCGACCGCCGACGAGCATCCGGGGGAGTGGCGCGGCGCGGCCCGCGAGGTCACGGACTCGTACATCGGCCAGCTCGGGCCCACGCTCGTCCTCGGCCCCGACGTGAAGCTCGTCGAGCCGCGCGCGCACACGGTCGGCGTGGAGATCACCGCGCGCGTGCCGTCCGTCTTCCCCGGGCTCGACCTCACCGTGCACGCGCGGTCGGTGGGGCCCGTGGAGCGGTTCGTGCGGGAGGGGGAGGAGTGAGGCGGCGCACGGACCATGGCCTCGCGGGGGACGACCGGGGGATCTCGACCGTCGAGGTCGTGATCCTCGCTCCCGTGATGATCCTCTTCATCCTCGTGCTCGTCGCGATGGGCCAACTCGTGGACGGACGTGGGGCGGTGGACAGTGCGGCGCGGGACGCGGCGCGGTCCGGCTCGCTCCAGTGGGAGGCGGGGACGGCGATGTCGGAGGCGCGGCGCGCGGCGGAGGCGGACCTGAGCGACGTGTGCGCGGGGCCCGTCGAGGTGCGCAAGACGAGCGCCGGCTTCGAGGACGCCGACTTCTTCTCGGTGGAGGTGAGTTGCCAGGTGCGCGGACTCGCGATGCTCGGGCTGGACGTACCGAAGACGCTGACGGGGAAGGCGACTTCGCCGCTGGACCCGTACAAGCGGAAGGCGGGGTGACGGTGCGGCTCGACAAGCTCAAGTCCCGTGTGCGGGAGCTGCGGTCGGACCGCGGTTCCGGTGCGGGGGCCGTGATCCTCTTCGCGCTCGTCTTCCTCTCCCTCGCCGCGTTCGTCGTGGACGGCGGGTTGTCGATCTCGCAGCGCGAACGCGCCGCCGACCTCGCCGAACAGGCCGCGCGCTACGCGGCGCAGGACATAGACCGCGAGGCGCTGTACGGCAACGAGGGCGAGGCGCCGATCAACGCGGGCAACTGCCCGGCCAGGGTGGCCGCGTTCGCGGCGGAGAGCGGGATGTCGGGGCCGGACGCGGCGGCCTCGGGGTGCGTGGAGGCGGACGCGGAGCACGTGGAGGTGCGCGTCCAGCTCACGTACCGGCCCGTCTTCACGGGCATCTTCTACGGCGGCTCGATCCACGTCTCGGGCACCGCGGTCGCGGAGAACAAGGTCGGCTGAGGTGGCGGGCGTGCCGTCGCCCGTGCCCGACGCGAGGACCGGCCGCGAGGGCCCGGCCTCGCCGAAGGCTCCCGTACGGGCCCCGCTGCCCTGACCGCGTGAGCGTACGGGCCCCCGCTACCCTGACCGCGTGAGACGAGCCCTGACGCCGCTGGCCGGCCTCCTCCTGTGTGCCTGCGCCGTGACGTCGGCGCTCGCGGGTGCCCGCCAGACCACGGCGACCCCGGCCCCGGGCGGCACGACCGCCGCCTGTGCGAGGCTCGCGGCACTCGTACCGGCCACGCTCCTTGGTCGTCCCCGCGATGCCCCGCCGCGCGCGGGAGCGGTGTCGTGGGGCGCGGGGCGGGCGGAACTGCGCTGTGGAGTCAGGGAATCGAGCCCGACCATCGACCCGTGCCTGGAGGTGGACGGCGTCGACTGGGTCCTCGACGAGCACCTCCTGAACGCGGAGTCGACGGCCCGCCTCACGACGTACGGTCGCCGCCCGGCCACTCAGTTCACGTACCACGGCCCGCGCGAGGACGTGGGGGGCTACCTGGTCTCGCTGCGGGACGCGGTACGGACGGCGCCCGGGACGGGGCACAAGTGCCTGAGCCTGGACGAGGTGGGCTGAGCCTCTCGCTATCCCGCCCAGCCCCGCAGGGTCAGGCGGGGCCCGTCGCCCAAGTAGCCGTCGAGAGCCGCGCGTGAGCCGGGGACGAAGGCGGTCGGGACGCGGGAGGCGGGGACCCACTCGACCCGCGCGTGTTTCTCCGGCTCGCGGTTGTGCGGCGTGCCCGTCCACTCGTGCGTCGTGAAGACGACGGTCAGCCAGCCGTCCGGGGCCGCCGTGCCCCTGCGGCCGTGGATGACGTGCGCCACCTCCAGGGATTCCGGGCGCAGTTGGACTCCTGTCTCCTCCGCTACCTCCCTGACCGCCGTCGCCGTGACCGGTTCGTCCGGCTCGCGTTTGCCGCCGGGCAGGTCCCACAGCCCGGCGCCGAAGACGTTGCTCCCAGCCCGTTGGATCAGGAGGAGCGCGTCGCTCGCCCGGTCGTGAACGATGACGGTCGCCACCAGCATGGTCATAGCGGGATACCTCCCCCGGTTCCGGGTCCGCCATCCGTGCCGCGCAACCTTAACTCCGCTGTCACAACGCCCTCTTGAGGCACCGGCGTACCGCTTCTAGGCTGCTTGATCGTCGGTCGCGTGTTCGACGCGTGGCCGTCGGCGCACCTGCACCACCCCCCGCGCTTCACGCCTCAGAGGGAGTCGCACGTGATCAGACGCCCCGCGGTCGCCCTGGCCGCCGCCTCCGCCGTAGTCGCAGGACTCGCCCTCGCCGGGCCCGCCGTCGCCTCGCCCGCGCACCACGCGAGCCCGCGCGGCGGCACCACCCACGCCGAGAACGACCGCGTGCCCGCCGGTTCCGCCTGGACGCAGGAGTACTTCCCCTCCTCCGACCGCTCGGGCACGCAGCTCCACGCCGACGTCCTCCTCCCCGAAGGGCTCAGGAAGGGGCAGAAGGTACCCGTCATCCTCTCCGTGGGGCCTTACTTCGGGCACTCCGGGCAGACCGACGACGAGGGCTTCACGCACACCGGGCCCTCCGCCCGCTTCAACGACTTCATCGAGGGCAGCGACCTCTTCAAGCAGGGGTACGCCTTCGTCATGGTCGACCTGCGCGGCTTCGGCGGCTCCACGGGCTGCCTCGACTGGGGAGGCCCGGGCGAGCAGGCCGACGTCAAGGCCGCCGTCGACTGGGCGGGCAAGCAGTCGTGGTCCACCGGCAAGGTCGGCATGTACGGGAAGTCCTACGACGCCGTCACCGGGCTCGTCGGCAACGACCTCGACCAGAAGCCCCTCAAGGCCGTCGTCGCGCAGGAACCCGTGTGGGACCTGTACCAGTACATCTACTCCAACGGCGTCCCCCGCCCCAACGTGACCGGCACCGCGAACGCCTACAACTCCATCGCCACGCTGCCCCAGTTGGCCGACGACGACCCGCACTACCTCGCCAATGCCACGTACGAGCGGCAGCACCCCGAGTGCCTCACCCAGAACGCGGACGGCTACAAGATCGCCGACCAGAAGTCCGCGCACTGGAAGGCCCGCGACCTCGCCGCCAAGGCGAAGGGCAGCGACACGCCCCTCTTCGTCACCCAGGGTTTCGTGGAGAACAACACCAAACCCGAGGAGATGCAGGAGTACCTGGACAACCACCACGGCCCCGAGCGCGGCTGGCTCGGGCAGTGGGACCACGTACGCGGCGGCGACCGCGTGAGCGACGGGCGCCTCGCGATGGGACGCGAGGGCTGGTACGCGGAGACCCTCTCCTTCTACGACCAGTACCTCAAGGGCAAGCGCCCCGAGGTGAGTTACCCCGCCTTCGCGATCGAGGACTCGACCGGTGCGTGGCGCGCCGAGCGCTCCTGGCCCACCACCTCCCGTACCACCACCGTGCGCCTCGGCGACGGGGCGTACGTGGACGACGGCGGCGCATCGGCGCGGACCTCGCCGGCGCTGAGTCCCCAAGCGAGCGGCGCCTCGGGCGACTTCGACATGGAGCACGCTCCCGCGCTCGATCCCGTCGCACCCCAGGGGCTCGCGAAGGGCCTCGCCGAGATCCAGGAGGCGGGGGCCGTCACGTCGAGCTACTTCACGTGGTCGCGCCCGCTCGCGCGGGACACCCGGATCACCGGGACGCCGAACATCTCCTTCAGGGCCAAGGGCTTGGGCAACGTGATGCTCAAGCTCTACGACGTCGGCACGGACGGCAAGGCCGTCATGTTCGACGAGCAGGTGTCCCTCGTGAAGAGCGGGCGCGTGTCCGTCGACCTGAAGGCGACGGACTGGACCCTCAAGGCCGGGCACGTGCTCGGGGTCGAGGCCGGATCGATCCAGAGCGGGTCGTGGCGGGACACGCCGAGCGGTGAGACGATCCGCGTGGACGACGCCCGGCTGGCGCTCGCCCTCGACGACCCGGCCCGCGACATCGCCGCGGCGGGGGAGCGGTCGCCGTTCCTGGACACGTATCTGCGGCAGTACACGGTGACGCTGGCGGCGGGGGAGGGAAGCTTCACGCTGCCGCGGGCCTGAGGGAGGACGCGCGGTAAAGGGGTACGGGCCCGCTGACCGGCGGCCCCGTACCCCTCCCTCAGCGCGCCAGCCGCTCCCCGTCCCCCATCGCGATCACCGGATGCCACTGCGGGCGCAGCTCCCTCAGCAGGGCCACCAGGTCCGCCCGGGCCAGGCTCACGCAGCCGTGAGTCGGGCCCCCGTGGTCGACGTGGACCCAGATGCCGCCGCCCCGCTCCTCGCCCAGCGGGCGGGCGCGGTCCAGCGGGGAGACGCCCGCCACCCGGTTGTAGTCGATCGCCAGGACGTGGTCGAAAGCGGTCGCGAGGGACTCCCCCGTGAAGCCGGTGCCGTCCTCGGCGAACTCGTCCGACCTGTCGTAGGGCAGGTGCGTGCCCGGGTTCGGGAGGAGACCGCCCGCGTCGCCGATGCGGTAGACCCCGGCGGGGGAGCGCAGGTCGCCCGAGTGGTGGTCGTCCGTCCAGCCGCGCAGCGCGTTCCGCGCCGGGCGCGCGCGACCGGGGAGCCAGCCCCCGGCCTCCGTACGGGTGTAGAGGCGAGCCGTCCCCCGGTTCGCGTCCGGGCCCGCACCCTTCACCACGAGGACCTGCCGCGCGTTCGCGGGGACCCGTGCCAGCGTCTCCGGGCCGAGCCCGGCCGTACGGAGCCCGCCACGGCCCGTACCGCCCGTCCCGTACGCACGGCCCGTCCCGCCCGCACGGCCCGCCGAGGTGACGGGAGGGGTGGCGAAGGCGGTGACGGAGGACGCCGTGAGAGAGGCGACGGCGGCCGCGCCGGGTGACCCGGCAAGCGCCGCACCCGCTTCCCGCCCCGCCGCGCTGCCTCCTCCCCGCGCTCCTGCCGCGGGCACTCCCGGCGCCCCCGCCGCCCCTCGAACCTCCCGCGCCCCCGCCGCCGGTACTCCCCGCGCCCCCGCCGCCCCCCGCGCACTCATCGCCGCGGCCCCCGCCCCGCTCCCCGCACCCGGTGTCCCGTCCGCTGCCCCGAGCGTCATCCCCGCGACCCCCGCCACCATCGTGCCCGCGAGGGCGGCGGCGAGGGGGAGGAGGCGGCGGCGGGGGCGGTGCGCGCGGGGACAGGGGTGTCCCTGGGCTCTGCGGGGCTCGGTCATGATGATCAGTCTTGACCGAATCGCGCCGATACGTCGCCTCTTCCGCGTCCATGCGAGAGCTGAACGGGGGTGCGGGTGGCCGTGTGGGTGGGCCTTCCGTGCGTATACCTGGCCGGAATCGACTGTTAGCCTTGCCTTACTTCGTACAGCAAGGGATCAGCGCAGTGAGGCACGAGCCGTGAGCGGCGGCCCCCGGGAGGTTCACCCGGAGCGGCCCACCGAGTCCGCGTACGCACGGCGGCTGCGCGTGAAGGCCGCGAGCATCCAGGCGTCGCGCGCCGCGAGCGGCACGACGACCGCCGCGCTCGCCGAGGACCCCGGCGACTTCCCCCCGGCCGAGACCCCCGCCCAGGCGAAGGCCCGCATCCGTCCCGCGCGCGCCCGCTCCGCCCTCGCGCTCGGCCTGCTCCTCTGCTTCCTCCTCCTGGTCGCCGCCGTCCTCGCGAGCCTCTTCGTCGGCTCCGGGAACGACGTCTCCGGCGGTGACGTCTTCCACGCGCTCTTCGACGCCGACCTGAGCGACAAGGGGCAGCTCGTCGTCCACGAGGTCCGCGTCCCCCGCACCGCGGCCGGCGTCCTCGCCGGGATCGCGCTCGGGCTCGCGGGCTGCGTCATGCAGGGTGTCGCGCGCAACCCGATCGCCGACCCGGGACTCCTCGGCATCAACGCGGGCTCCTCCGTCGCCGTCGTCGCCGCGATCAGCCTGCTCGGCCTCGCCTCGCCCTCGCAGTACATCTGGTTCGGTTTCCTCGGCGCGCTCCTCGCGGCGCTGCTCGTGTACGGGATCGGCTCGCTCGGCCGCGAAGGCGCGACGCCCGTCAAACTCGCCCTCGCCGGGACCGCGACCCAAGCCGTACTCGTCGCGCTGACCAGCGCGATCCTCCTCAAGGACCGCGACAGCTACGACCAGTACCGCTTCTGGCAGGTCGGCTCGCTCACCGGGCGCGAGGGCTCGGACCTGTGGCACGCGTTGCCGTTCATCGTGGTCGGCGCCGTCCTCGCGCTCGCGCTCGGGCCCGCGCTCAACGCGCTCTCGCTCGGCGACGACCTCGCGCGCGGCCTCGGCCAGAAGGTCGGCCGCATCCGCGCCGGGTCCGCGCTCGTCGTCGTGCTCCTGTGCGGCGCCGCGACCGCGATCGTCGGCCCCATCGCCTTCGTCGGCCTCGCCGTGCCGCACGCCGCCCGCCTCATCACGGGCCCCGACTACCGCTGGGTCCTCCCGTACTCCGCCGTCCTCGCCCCCGTCCTCCTGCTCCTCGCGGACGTCGTCGGGCGGCTGATCGCCCGCCCCGGTGAGGTGCAGGTCGGGGTCATCACGGCGGCGATCGGCTGCGTGCCGTTCATCATCCTGGTCCGGCGCAGGAAGCTGGTGGAGCTGTGACCAAGCCGCCCGGCTCCGTACGTGCCGTCGTCTCCCCCGTACGCCCCGACCCCGTACGCCCCGACCCCGCCCTCCTCGCCGAGGCCCGCCGGGCCGTCGCCGGGGTGCGGCGCCGGGGCCGTGTGCGCGCGCTGTGGACCGGCGGCGTGCTCGCCGTCCTCGTCTTCGCGCTCCTGTGCCTCTCGCTGTGCGTCGGCGACTACGTCCTCCCGCTCGGCGACGTGCTCGGCGCGCTCTTCGGCGGCGGGGACGCGGGCGCGCACTTCGTCGTCATCGAGCTGCGCCTGCCGCGCGCGCTCCTCGCCCTCCTCGTCGGCGCTGCCTTCGGCATGGCGGGCGGCGTCTTCCAGACCGTCCTGCGCAACCCGCTGGCCAGCCCCGACGTCATCGGCATCAGCTCCGGCGCCTCCGCCGCCGCCGTCCTCGGCTCCCTCGTCCTTTCCTTCAGCGGCCTCGCCCTCTCCGGCGCGGCGCTCGTCGGCGCGCTCGCCGCGGGCACGCTCATCTACGCGCTGTCATGGCGCGGCGGCGTCGTCGGGGCGCGCTTCGTGCTCATCGGCATCGGGGTCGGTACGGGGCTGCTCAGCGTCATCTCGTATCTCATGACCACGGCCGACGTGGACGAGGCGCAGGAGGCGTTCCTGTGGATGACCGGGAGCCTCAACGGGCGCTCCTGGACGCAGTTCTGGCCGCTCCTGTGGCTCCTCGTCGTGCTCGTCCCGCTCACGCTCGCCGCCGCGCGCTCGCTGCCCGCGCTCGCGCTCGGCGACGACACGGCCGCCGGGCTCGGCTCGCGCGTGGGCCGGCGGCGACTCGCGCTCCTCGCCTGCGGGACGGTCCTGGCGGGCGCGGCGACGGCCGCCGCAGGGCCCGTCGCGTTCGTCGCCTTCGTGGCGGCGCCCGTGGCGCGCATGCTGCTGCCGGGGCGCGGCGCGGTCCTGCCGCACGCGGCGCTGACCGGGGCACTTCTCGTCCTGCTCGCGGACTTCGCGGCGCAGCACGCGATCCCGGGCATCCAGTTCCCCGTCGGGGTCGTGACGAGCCTGGTGGGCGCGCCGTACCTGCTGTGGCTGCTCGCGCGCGCGAACCGGGTGGGGAGGGGCGGATGAGTACGTACCGCCGCCGGGGCCGTATGGGGCGGGCGAGCGCGTACCGCCGCCCGGGTCGTACGGGGCGCGGCGCGCCCTTCCCCGTCCCCGTCACCGCACGACCGTCCCTGTCCCCGAAGGAGCCGCGCCCGTGAAGAGCGAAGCCGACGTGCCGGAGAGCGAAGCCGCCGCGCTGGGGGGCGAGGCCGCCGTGCGGAAGGGCGAAGCCGTCCGGACCCGTCTCGAAACGCGGGACGTGCGCCTCGGCTACGACGGCCGCGAGATCGTGCCGGGGCTCAGCGTGTCCATCCCGACCGGGAGTTTCACGGTCATCGTGGGTCCGAACGCGTGCGGCAAGTCGACACTGCTGCGGGCCATGGCGCGGCTTCTTCCACCGCTCTCCGGGGCGGTGCTGCTCGACGGGAAGTCGGTGCGGGAGATGCCGACGCGGGAGGTCGCCTCGGTGCTCGGCATCCTGCCGCAGTCGCCCGTCGCGCCCGAGGGCATCAGCGTCGCCGACCTCGTCGGGCGCGGCCGCTACCCGCACCAGGGTTTCTTCCGGCGCTGGACCGACGAGGACGACACCGCCGTCGCCGAGGCGCTGCTCTCGACCGACGTACTCGACCTCGCGGACCGGCCCGTGGACGAGCTGTCCGGCGGGCAGCGGCAGCGGGTGTGGATCGCGATGGCGCTCGCGCAGCGCACCGAGCTGCTGCTCCTGGACGAGCCGACGACGTACCTGGACCTGAGCCACCAGCTCGACGTGCTCGACCTGCTCACCGACCTCAACCGCGAACGCGGCGTGACGATGGTCGCCGTCCTGCACGAACTGAACCTCGCCTGCCGGTACGCCGATCACCTCATCGTGATGGCGGACGGGCGGGTCGTCGCGGAGGGCGCCCCGGCGGACGTGGTGACCGAGGAACTGGTGACGGAGACGTTCGGGATGCGGTGCTCGGTGATCCCGGACCCGGCCTCCGGGACGCCGATGGTGGTGCCGCTCGGACGGCACCACGTGGGCGGGCGGTCCTGACGGTCCCGAGCGTACGGGCGCCCCTGATGTGACGCACGCGACGTCCGCGTGAGGCCCCTCCGTACACCAGTCCGGTTAGGGCAGGCTAACCTCATGGGTATGAACGATTCCGCTCCTTCCGTCCCCTCCCGGCGCCGCCGTCGCACCCGTACGGTCGCCCTGCTCTCCGCCGGTGTCGCCACCCTCCTCGTCACCGCGACCGCGTGCGGCTCCGACGACGACGGCTCCGACAAGGACTCGGGCGGCGGTTCCGGGGCGAAGGACTCGGCGGCGTCGAGCGGCGCGTTCCCCGCGAAGATCGCGACGAAGTTCGGCACGGTCACGGTCGACAAGAAGCCGAAGCGCGTCGTGGCGCTGGGCTGGGGCGACGCCGAGGCCGCGCTCGCGCTCGGCGCGCAGCCGGTCGGCGCGAGCGACTGGCTGCCGTTCGGCGGCGACGGCGTGGGCCCGTGGGCGAAGGGCATGTACGACAAGAAGCCCGAGCTGATCGGCACGCTGGAGCCGGAGTACGAGAAGATCGCGGCCCTCAAGCCGGACCTGATCCTCGACACCAAGTCGAGTGGCGACAAGACGCGTTACGAGACGCTCAGCAAGATCGCACCGACGGTGGACGTGCCCAAGGGTGGCGACGCCTACCTCACGTCGTGGAAGCAGCAGACGCTCATGATCTCCCAGGCGCTCGGTGTGCCGGAGAAGGGCGAGAAGCTGATCTCCGAGACGAACGCCAAGTTCGCCGCGGCCGCCAAGGCGCACCCGGAGTTCAAGGACAAGACGATCACGGTCGGCGCGCTCTCCTCGGAGGGCTACGGCGCCTACATCAACGGCGACGGCCGCGTGGACTTCGCGACGAACCTCGGCTTCAAGAACAACCCGAAGGTCGAGGCGAAGAAGGGGGACTCCTTCTCCGTCCGCGTCTCGAAGGAGAACCTGGACCTCCTCGACTCCGACCTGACCGTCATGGCGGGCATCGGCGTCCCCGACTCGAAGATCACCAACGACCCGCTGTACAAGGCGGTTCCCTCGGTCAAGGCGGGCCACTCGCTGATCCTCGACGAGACCTCCAGCAAGGCCTTCGCGACGGGCTCGGTCCTCTCGATCCAGTACGCGATCGACCACGTGGTGCCGCAGTTCGCGAAGGCGCTGAAGTAAGGGCGTTCTGTACGCGGGCAGTCGGGCCCGCCTCCGGGAGGTCACCGGGGGCGGGCCCTTCGGCGTGCCTGGGGCGACGTCGCGCGGGTCGTGGGGCGGGGCGGACGTCGGGAGCGTGCGGGCGGGCGTCAACGCCGGGCGTCAGCCCGGGGACGTACCGGCCCACCCTCCGCAACTCGCCCAAAGCGCCCCGTACTTCGAGGCATGACCCCTGCGAGGGGCACTTACCGGCCGTTAGGCTCTGCCCCGTAAACCCGCTGTGTCCCGTGCAGCGGTTCCGCACCGGTCGCCCGGGAAGGCTTTCATGGCACGTAGTTCCGCACGGTCCGCGAGCCCGATGCCCGTACCGCCGCGCCCGCGGCGGACGTTCGGGGACGTGATGAAGGCGCTGCTCGCCGTCGTCGCGCTGCTCGCGCTCGTCCTCGGAGTGCCGTTCGGGCTCATCCAGGTGGGGCGCCCGGTGCCGGACGGGCCGCCGGGCGAGTGGCTCAGTTCGGCCATCGACGCCGAGACGCTCATACGCATCCTCATGCTCGTCGTGTGGATCGCCTGGGCGCAGTTCACCGCCTGCGTGCTCGTCGAGGTGAAGGCCGCCGTCTCCGGCGTCGGCCTGCCCGCGCGGGTCCCCGGCGCGGGCCCGAGTCAGCTCCTCGCCCGCCAACTCGTCGCCGCCGTCCTCCTCCTGGGCGCCACCGCCGCGAGCTTCACGCCCGGGATCTCCGGCTTCGGGCAGCAGGCCCCCGACACGCACCGGCCCACCGTCGCCGCCGCCCAGCAGACCCCGGGCGGCCTCGTCGGCGGCCAGCGGCAGGACGCGGCGGACGCCCTCGCGCGGCAGGCCGAGCAGATCGCGCAGCAGGCCGACACCGGCCAGACCCACCACCAGAGCACGAAGTTCTACCGCATCCAGCCCCCCGAGGGCCGCCACCACGACTCGCTCTGGGAGATCGCGCAGCGCCACCTGGACGACGGCCGCCGCTACAAGGAGATCTACGCCCTCAACAAGGACCGCGTGCAGCCCGACGGCTCCCGGCTCTCCGAGGCGAGCCTCATCCGGCCCGGCTGGATCATGGAGATGCCCGCCGACGCACACGGCGGCGAACTGGTCGAAACGCCCGGCACGAACCCGGAGTTGAGCGAGGCGCAGCAGCGGCAACTCGACGCGTACGCGAAGGACGGGCAGGGCGCGCGGGGCGGACAGGCGGAACAGGGCGGCCACGACGCCCGCGCGCGGCAGCGCCCCGCCGCGCGCGACGGCGACACCACGACCGGCCACTTCACCGTCCCCGCCCACCACGAGCACGCGGCGGCCGAGCAGACCGCCACCCCGCCCGCGACCGAGTCCGCCGCGCCCGCCTCGCACGGCCCCGGTCTCCCCGAGGCCCTCCTCGGCGCGCCGCTCCTCGCCGCCGGTCTCCTCGCCGCGCTCGGACGCCGCCGCAGGGCCGCGCTGTGGCAGGCGGCCACCGCCGTCGCGGGCCGCCGCAGGGGCATGGAACTGCCCACCCCGAGCGGTGACGAGGCCGACGCGCAGGACGCCCTCTTCGCGGGCGCCGACCCCGGCGCCGTCCGCTTCCTCGACCAGGCACTCCGCTCCCTCGCCCGCTCCCTCGCCGCCGAGGGCCGCCCGTTGCCCCTCGTCTACGCGGCCTGGCTCGGCACCGAGGAACTCCACCTCCAACTCGCCGAACCGGCGGGCCCGCCGCCCGCCCCCTGGACCCATGGCGAGGACGAGACGTTCTGGCGCCTCGAAGGCCGCGAACTGCCCACCCCCGCACGGCAGCAGACCGATACGGCCGAGCCCCGTGACGAGGAGCCGCAGGCCGCCCCGTATCCCGGACTCGTCAGCCTGGGCGCGCACGACGGTGCGCGCCTCCTCCTCAACCTGGAAGCCGTCCCCGGGCTCGTCTCGCTCTCGGGCGCGCCCGCCGACCGGCAGGCCGTGCTCTCCTCGGTCGCCGCCGAACTCGCCACCAACGGCTGGTCGGACCGCATGACGGTGACCCTCGTCGGCTTCGGCGCCGACCTCGTCCCGCTCGCCCCCTCCCGGCTGCGCCCGCTCGACGACGTGGCGGCGCTCCTGGACGTCATGGAGGCCGAGACGGCGAGCCGCCGCGCGGGACTCGGCGCGGCGGGAGCGGATTCCGTCCTCACGGGTCGTACGGGCCCTTCCCACCAGGCCGGTTGGGCCGCCCACCTCGTCCTCCTCGCCGCCGAACCCGACGCCGAACAGGCGGCCCGCCTGGCCGAACTCGCCAGCGACGCGGCCCGCTTGGGCATCGGCTACCTCGTCGGCGTGGGGGACGATCAACTGCCCGGTGCCGCCTGGGAGATGGAGATCACCACCGAGGGCCGTCTCCTGGCCCCGCTCCTCGGCCTCGAACTGGACGCCCAACTCCTCCCCGCGCCCCAACACGCCGCCATCGCCCGCCTCTTCGCGGCGGCCGACGCCTTCGGCGGTGGCGGCGGGGACGACGACCCGGCGGGCCCGGCCGTGGCCCACCGCCCGCCCTTCCTCGTCGACATCAGCGAACAGGGCCGCCCCTCCGTGTACGCGCGCCTCGTCGGCCGTTACGAACTCATGGGCCTCGAAGCGCCCGACGACGAACGCGGGCCGCTCCTGCGCGAGGCCCTCGCGCTTCTCCTCCTGCACCGCGAGGGCGTCCACCCCCGCGTCCTCGCCTCCGCGCTCTGGCCGCGCGGCGTCGGCGACGACGTGCGGGAGGCGACCGTCGCCCGGCTGCGCGACTGGCTCGGCACCGACGAGGACGGCACGCCGCGCCTGCGCGAGGACGCCACGGGCCGCCTCGTGCTCGACGCCTCCGTCGTCTCCGACCTCGACGTCCTCCGCTCGCTCTACCACGAGGCGACGAGCGGACGCGGTGCCGACGACCGCGCGGTACGCGGCCGGCTCCTCACCGACGCGCTCGGCCTCGTGCGCGGTCCGCTCCTCGCCGAGCGGCCCGCCGGCCGCTACGGCTGGCTCGCGCACGAGATCGTCGACGCCCAACTCCCGCTCCTGGTAGCCGATATCGGCCTGGCGCTCGCCACCTTCCACCTGGAACGCGACCGCGCCCCGCAAGCGGCCGAGGCCCTGGAACGCGCCCTGGTGAGCGCGGGCACCGACGAACGCCTGTGGAACGAACTCCTGCGCGCCGTCCACGCGACGGGCGACGAACCCCGCCTGCGCGCCCTCGCGGCCGAGTTCGCGAACCGCTCGGGCGCACGCGGACTCCCGCCGCGCTCGGCGGCGTTGCTGGACGAACTGCTGCCGGGAGCGGCGGACTCCGGCGAGGCGGGGACCGCGTGAGGCCAGGGGGTGCGGCGGGCGTCGGCGCACCGGCGGTCCGGTCGGTGGGGCGTTCGCCGGGCGGGACGGGGCGTCGAAGGATTCTGGTGGGTGCGCGGAGCGGGGCGACCTGGAGCGAGACCGGCCGGAGCGGGGGCGCTCGGAGCCGTGCCGCTCGGAGCGGGGCGGGGGGCGGGGTGGCCGCCGTGCTGGTGGCGTGCTCGCGGTGGGGTCGGCGGCCGTGCGGTGCGGCGGCGCCGTCCGCCGAGTGGCGCGCGGAGTGTGAGTGGTGTGAGTGGGGCGCGGGGCGGGCCGTGCGGCTGGGCGGGCGCCCTGCCGCGGGTGCGGGCCGTGCGAGGGCTCGTCTCTCGGCGGGTGGCCCCGCCGGCGCGTCCCGTACCGCCGTCCCGGCCCGGCGAACGGAGTGCACCGCATGACCTTTGCCGCCGAACTCGCCTCCTCGCCCGCCTTCCTGGCTCTCTGCGCGGCCGTGTGGGGCGCGCTCGCGGGCGCGTTCCTGCCGCGCGCGGCACACCGCTTCGCCGTCCCGGCGGGCGAGCCGTGGAGCACGGTGTGCACGGAGGGTGATCCGGTACGCGGTTGGGTCGGCGTCCGCGCCTGCCCGGCCGGGCACGGCCCGTCCCCGTACCCGTACGCGCTCGGCACCGCGCTCGTGTGCGCGCTGCTCGGGGCGGCGACGGGCCCCCGCCCCGAACTCCTCGTCTGGCTCCTGCTCGCGCCCGCCGGTGTCCTCCTCTTCCGCACCGATCTGCGCGTGCAACGCCTCCCCGACCCGCTCACCCTCACCACGGCCCCCCTCGCCGCCGCCCTTCTCGGCCTCGCGGCCCTGAACCCCGAACACGCGGGAAGCTGGCCGCGCGCCCTCCTCGGAGCGGTGGCCCTCGCGGGCGTCTTCGCGGTGCTCTTCCTCATCAGCCCCTCGGGCCTCGGCTTCGGCGACGTGAAACTCGCCCTCGTCCTCGGCCTCGCCCTCACCTGGTACGGGTGGGGCGCCCTGTTCCTCGGCGTCTTCGCGGGCTTCCTCCTCGCGGCCCTCTACGGCCTCGTCCTCATCGCCCTGCGCAAAGCCACCCGCCGCACAGCGATCCCCTTCGGCCCGGCCCTCCTCGCGGGCGCGTACCTCGGGGTGCTGGCGGGGGCGTTCGGCGCGGGCTGACGGTCGCGGGGACCAAGTCCGGCCTGCGTTCGCTCTGTTGAGTGAATCGTCTGCGCGTCCCTTGTGCGGTGATACATCCTGATATGAGAATCGCGGCGACTACCGAAGGTGACTGGGATCGTCGCCTTCGGGGAGGCGGCGGCGCAAGGCGCGGTGTGTGTCAGGAGCGAGTGACACACGAGGAAAAGGGGCTCGTATGACCAACACGACCCGCACGTCGAGGGTGAAGAGGCTCAGGAACGGCGACGGGGCCGTGCCCGGACGTACCGGACCGGCGATCTGGGGCAGCGTCCTGGTCCATTTCCGGGCCAGGGCGGGCAAGACGCAGGAAGAGCTGGCGATCGCGATCAACGCCACGCGGACCCACATCTCCCGGTTCGAATCCGGAGACCGCGTCCCGGACCGAAGGCACGCGGAAGCGGCGGACCGCTTCCTGGACGCGAACGGAGCGCTGGTGGTGCTCTGGGATCAGACGGACTGGTACCCGGAGGTGGAGCACCCGGACTGGTTCGAGCGGAGGGCGGAGATGGAAGCGGAAGCTACGGAGATCTACGAGTACGCCTCAATGGTGGTGCCCGGACTGCTTCAGTGTGAGGAGTACGTTCGCGCCATCCACTCCCTGCACGGAGATGAGGAAGACCCGGACAAGCGGGTGCGCGCCAGGATGAGTCGACAGCTGCGGTTTCTGGACGCCAAGGGCCCCAGGCTAGTGGCGGTGCTCGACGAGAGCTGTGTCCGAACGGTTGTGGGCTGCAATGAGGTCATGGTGCAGCAGTTGGCGCACCTCCTGGAGCTTGCCCAGCGGCCTAACATCACTGTGCAGGTGGCCCGCGCGGCGTCCTATGGCATAGCTCGTCCGCTCAGGCCGCTCTCCGTCCTCACGATGCCTGGGGGTGATCGCTGGGTTTACTCGGAATCACTGACCAAAGCCCATTTCGCGAGTGATCCGGCGGAAGTGGCCCGGCACAACCGTACCTATGATGTGCTGAGGGCTGACGCGTTGTCCGCCAGGGAATCCGCGACCCTGCTCAGGGAAGCGATGGAAGGGTACGACGGGGATGACCAAGTACGAACTGATCACCGCCCGCTGGGTGAAGAGCAGCTACAGCGACGGCAACGGCGGAAACTGCGTGGAAATCGGGTTCGGGTTCCCCGGCCGCGTCGTCCCCGTGCGTGACAGCAAGGTGGTGGACGGTCCGGTCGTGACCGTGGGCGCTGCGCAGTTCTCGGCCTTCCTGGAGTATGTCACCGAGTCCCGCTGACACAACCGAGCTGGTTTGAGGGCCATTTCGGCGCGGTATCCCCGTGCTGAGGTGGCCTTCGGCGTGCGACGGAGAGGTACGGCCGGGATGACCAGTGACGAAGCGAGTGCCCTTTGCTGGGTGAAGAGCAGCTACAGCAACGCCAACGGTGGGGACCGCGTAGAAGTCGCCCTCAGCCTGCCAGGTGGCCTCGTCCCTCTGCGGGACAGCAAACTGGCGGGGTGCGGGCCGGTCGTGGTCGTAGGGGCGGCGCCGTTCTCGGACTTCCTGCGCAGCGTCGTCAAGGCCCGTTAGGGCTCGCCGAGGGCAGTTCCGCCCGCCACGGCCCGCGTCCGCCCCCCCCGCGCCGCGAGACCTGAGGCCGGGCGGCCGCCTCGCACCCACGTGTCCCCCCCCCCCGCTCGGGGGGAACGCCCCCCGTCAGCCCTGCGCCGCGATCCCCCGCAAAATGATGTCCACCCCCGCCAGGAACTGTTCGCGGTCGTCGTGGTCGCTCAGGCGCGTCACCGTGGCCCTGACGAAGGGGTACTTCGCCGGGTCCAGGTCCGTCCAGCGGGAGGCCGTGGCGGCGAGGAAGGTGTCGCGGGCCGTCGTGGCGGTGGCGAGGTGGCTCGCGTTGGCCGCGCTCTGGGCGCCCGCGCCCAGGACGAAGCTCATGAACGTGCCAGCCGCGTCGAAGCGGGCCTCGTCGGGGACGGCGAGGGCGTCGAGCAGGCGGCCGATGGCCTCGTAGAAGTCGAGGAGCGCGGGCCGCCACGGCTCGCGGGAGAGTTCGCGGCCGACCCACGGGTGGGCCTCGACCGCGTCGAAGAGGCCGAGGGCGAGGGCGCGGAGCGAGGCGCGCGGGTCCGCCGCCGTGCCGGTCCCGCGCGGGTCGGTGTCCGTCTCCGTGCCGGACCCGAGCCGGTCCGCGTCCGGTGCCGTGCCGGACAGGACGCCGGTGATGATCGCGTCCGTGGCGCCCGTGAGCAGGTCGTTCCTGTCGGAGACGTGGTGGTAGAGCGCCCCGTACCCGGTGCGCAGGCGGATCGTGAGCGCGCGGATCGTGAGCGCGCTCTCACCGCCCTCGTCCAGGATCTCGATCGCGGTCCTGATGATCAGGTCCCTGGAGAGGCCGCTCGTGCGGCGCGGGGCCCGCGCCGGTCCGTCCGCCGGATTCTTCGCCATGCCCCCAGTGTCCCACGGTTGGATCGACAATCCATTCCGCGTGCTAGCTTGATTGGAGTGGCGATCCAATCAAGCCGATCAGGGGCGCCGACCGAACCGAGGAGGACCACCATGACGACACCCGTCACCATCGTCGGAGCTGGGCTGGGCGGCCTGGCGCTGGCCCGTGTGCTGCACGTGCACGGCATCCCGGCCGAGGTCTACGAGGCCGAGACTTCGCCGTCCGCCCGTACTCAGGGCGGCCTGCTCGACATACGCCCGCACACCGGGCAGCCCGCGCTGGCGGCAGCCGGTCTCACGGCGGAGTTCCGGCGGCTCGTCCTGGAGGGCCGCCAGGCGATGCGGCTCCTGGACCGGTCCCGCGAGGTCCTCTTCGAGGCGCCCGACGACGGCACAGGCGACGAACCCGAGGTGCAGCGCGGCGAGTTGCGGCAGATGCTGCTCGACTCGCTCCCGGCGGGGACCGTCCGGTGGGGCCGCAAGGCCACCGCCTTCCGCGTGTGCGGCGACGGTCGTCACGAGGTGACCTTCGCCGACGGCACCACCCTCGTCACGCGGCTGCTGGTCGGCGCGGACGGCGCCTGGTCGCGGGTGCGCCCGCTGCTCTCGGCGGCGACACCCGCGTACACCGGGATCTCCTTCGTCGAGACGCACCTCTTCGACGGCGACGCGCGGCACCCGGAGAGCGCCGCGCTCGTCGGCGGCGGCGCCATGATGGTCCTCGAACCGGGGAAGGGCATCCTGGCCCACCGCGAGCGCGGCGGGAATCTGCACACGTGGGTGATGCTGCGCAGGCCGGCGGAGTTCTTCGACGCCATCGACTTCACCGACCCGGCCGCCGCCACCGCACGGATCGTCCGGGAGTTCGACGGCTGGGCACCGGAGCTCACGGCCCTCGTCGCGGACGGCGAGACCCCGCCCGTACTGCGCCGCATCCACACGCTGCCCGTCGCGCACCGCTGGGACCGCGGGCCCGGCGTCACCCTGCTCGGCGACGCGGCGCACCTGGCCGCGCCCAACGGGGAGGGCGCCAACCTGGCCCTGTACGACGGGGCCGAACTGGCCCGGCTGCTCGCCGCGCACCCCGGTGACGCCGAGGCCGCGCTCGACACGTACGAGCGGGAGCTGTTCGTACGGAGCGAGGCGGCGAACGCGGGGGCGCGGGACCTGTACGACATGCTCGGCGACGACACGCCGCGAGGGCTCCTCCAGGGGGTCGCGGGAGCGTGACCGGCGCCGTTCGGGGAGCCGTGCGGCGTTCGACCGGGGCGCACGGGGCGGACGGGACGGCCGCCCGTACCGGGATGCGAGCGGCGTGAACTTTTTCGTTTCGCCTGTCATCACAGTGAGGGACAGCATGTTCCCCGTACGAGAGGCAAAGAGGCGATCATGACGAACGCGCGTACACGAACCGGACTGCTCGCCGCCGTGGCCCTCGCGGGCGCCCTCGGCCTGGCCGGATGCGGGGTCGGCGGCGATGACACGGCGGCGGCCCCCGACTCCGGGTCCTCGGCGCCCGCCACGCGGGACGCCTCCGACTCCCCGACGTCCGACTCCCCACCGTCCGATCCCCAGCCCTCCGCCTCCGACCGGGGTGCCGGGGACTCCACCCCGGCCAAGGAAGCGGGCTCCGGCTCCCCCGGCGCGGACGTCCCGAGGTCCGACTGCACCGCCGCCGATCTGCGGGTCGAACTGGTCGCCAAGGGCTCGGAGATGAACAGCGAGTACTACGACCTGCGGCTCACCAATACCGGCGGGCGCTGCGCCGTGCGCGGCTACGCCGGCCTGTCGCTCCTCGACGACGGGGGCAAGCAGATCGGCAAGCCCGCCACCCGCTCCCAGGACGGCGGCGCGGTCGGCAACGTCGTGCTGGACAACGGGGACAGCGCGCACGCCGTGGTCAAGACCCCGGGGAAGGGTGTCACCGGTGGCGACTGCGCGGCCGAGCCCGCGAAGATCAAGGTGTACGCCCCGGGCAACACCGAGGCCGTCACCTCCACCGACACCGCCGGTATCCAGGTCTGCGGCGGCACCTTCACCACGGGCCCCCTGGTCACGTCCTTCCCTCGCTGACGGCGTCGCCCGGCCACGGCGGCGGTGGCCGGGCCCCGCGTCCCCCGGCCGTGGCCCGCCGCGTACGGAGCGGCCCGCACGCCGCCACCGCCCCGCCCCGCCCTTCGCGGTTGCCCGCACCGTTGCCCGCCCGGGCCTGTCGCGCGCGAAACGGGGGCTGGTAGGCAGGAGGGTCCACAGCTCTCCGCCCGGTCAGGGGTTCGCGCATGCACGGTCACGACAGGCCTCAGGGCGCACCGGAGCGTGCCGCCCGGAGGTCGTACCCGAAGGCGCCGGAGCAGGTCCGTGACCCGGGGCGATCCGCGTCGGCGGGCGTGCCGCACGCCGTCCTCGCCCTCCAGCGCGCCGCCGGGAACGCGGCCGTCGCGGAGGCGTTGGCCCGCGAACAACACGAGCACGGTGCCGGGTGCGGGCACGGTACGGCGGTGCAGCGCTCCGCCGTCGAGCAGGTGATCCGCTCGGCCGGCGCGCCCCTGCCCGCGCCGGTGCGCCAGGACATGGAGTCCCGCCTCGGCGCCGACTTCGGTGACGTGCGCCTGCACACGGACGAGGCCGCGCGCACCTCGGCCGCCGAGGTCGGCGCCCGCGCCTACACCTCGGGCAACCACGTCGTGCTGGGCGCGGGCGGTGCGGACGATCACACGCTGGCGCACGAACTGACCCACGTCATCCAGCAGCGCTCGGGGCCCGTCGCGGGCACCGACAACGGCAGCGGGCTGCGCGTGAGCGACCCCTCGGACCGTTTCGAGCGCGAGGCGGAGGCGAACGCCCAACGCGTCATGGCCGGTCCCGCACCGCGAGCACAGGCGCGGGCGCGGGGGCAGGCGCGGGACGCCGGTCACGAGGCGCACGCGGGTACGGGTCCGGCCCCCGGCGCGGTGCAGCGGGCGCCGGCGCCGACGGCGGCGGTGCCGACGGAACTCCGGCTGATGCCGGGGGCGGACGCGCGCGACATGGGCGGGGGCGCGAAGCGGTACTCCGTGTCCGACCAGACGGTCGACAACAGGCCGCTGTACCGCGCGATGGGCCCCGAGGAGTTCGGCGGGCTGCTGCGCGGAGGTCTGCCGCAGGGTGCGCACTACCAGGGCTTCGCGACCAATCGCGCGTACTCGGAGTCGTACATCACCAACAAGGCGGACAGCCCGACCCACCTCGTCGTCTTCTACCGCCCCGTCCTGACCGACGCGACGGGCGCGATGGTCCCGGACGTCAACCAGTTCCTCCAGTCGGTGGGCGCGGGGACGAAGGCGGAGGACGACGACGAGCCCTCGACGGCCGTGGGCGACACCGCCAAGTACAGCCGGGAAGTGCACGACAACACCCGGGCGAACAAGAAGATCGACACGGACATCGACAAGATTCGCAAGGGCCTGCCCAAGGACGAGCGCGACGCCGCGAGAAGCGACAACAAGCACCGCGCCAAGGCGGAGGAGCGCGTCCGGACGAAGACGGCGGAGATCGCCGCGCTGGAGACGAAGCGCAAGCACCCGGCGAAGGGCGACGCGGTGAAGGCCCTCAACGCCGAGCTGGCCTCCGGCCGCTACGCCTGGAAGCTGCTCACCTTCAAGTCCGCTTCCTGAACCCCGCTGCCCCCGGGGGCCCGCCGGTATGCGCCCGCCCATATGTACAGGCAAGGCTGTACAGCTCAGCCTGTACGCGTTACGGTGGGTGGCATGTCCACCGATCCCGTACGCGGCGAAGCCACCGGCGCCGTACCCGGCAAGGTCCCCGGCGCCGAGCCCGGCGAAGCCTCCGGACCGCCCCCCTCGCCCGCCGCCGTCCAGGCGTCCCGCGAGGTCAGGGCCGTCATCAGCCGACTGCGCCGCCGCATCCTGGGGGCCTCCGAGGCCGAGGACCTCACGCTCGGGCAGTCCACCGCGCTCGCCCGCCTCGCCCGCGAGACCGAGACGCCCGCGACGGCGGCCGGGGTCACCACTAGCGTGCTCGCCGCCGCCGAAGGCGTCCGGCACCAGTCGATGACCACGACCGTCGCCGCCCTCGCCGCGCGCGGCCTCGTCGTCCGCGCCCCGGATCCCGAGGACGGCCGCCGGCTGCTGATCACCCTCACGCCCGAGGGCCGCCGTCGCGTGCACGAGGGACGCCAGGCCCGTACCGAGTGGCTCGCGGCGCGGCTCCAGGAGGAGTGCACGGAGGAGGAGCTTCGGGCGGTCATCGCCGCCATGTCCGTGCTGGAGCGGCTGACCCATGACTGAGCCCGAAGCGGGGACCGGGACGAGCGAGAAGACGTCCCAGGATCAACGGCCCGGTTTCGACCGGCGGTTGCTGCCTCCGATGATGCTCGGCTCGGTCCTCAACCCGATCAACTCGACGATCATCTCGGTCGCCCTCGTCCCCATCGGCGACGCCCTCGGCACCCCCGCCTCGCAGACCGCGTGGCTCGTCTCGGCGCTCTACCTCGCGACCTCGCTCGGGCAGCCCGTCGTCGGGCGGCTCATCGACATCTTCGGGCCGCGCAGACTCTTCCTCATCAGTACGAGCATCGTCGGCCTCGCCGGAATCCTCGGCACCCTCGCGCCGAACCTCGGCGTCCTCATCGCGGCCCGCGTCCTGCTCGGTTTCGGCACGTGCGGCGGCTACCCGGCCGCGATGGCGCTCGTACGGAGCGAGGCGAAGCGGACGGGGCGCGACAGCCCGGGCGGCGTGCTCACCGCGCTGGCCGTCGCCAACCAGACCATCGCCGTCATCGGCCCGCTCCTCGGCGGCCTCCTCATCGCCGTCGGCGGCTGGCGCGCGACCTTCGCGCTGAACATCCCGCTCGCCGTCGCCGCGGTGCTGCTCGGCTGGTGGCGACTGCCCAAGTCCGCTGGTACGGGCGAGAGTCCGCAGCGCGGGCGCGTCACCGCACAGCTCGACCTGCCCGGTATGGCGCTCTTCGCGGCCACCCTCACCTCGCTGCTGCTGTTCCTCATGAACCTGCACCTGCGGGACTGGTACCTGCTCGCCATCACGCTCGTCGCCGGAACCGGTTTCGCCGTACGGGAGTTGCGCGCCGCCACACCGTTCATCGACCTCCGCGTGCTCGGCGGCAACACGACGCTGCTCGCCACGTACGGGCGCGCCCTCGTCGCGTACGTCGTCTCGTACGCCTTCCTCTACGGCTTCAGCCAGTGGACCGAGGAGGGGTACGGGTTCTCGCCGTTCCACGCCGGACTCGTGCAGATCCCCATGTTCCTGCTCGCCATCGGCGTATCCATCTGGTCCGGGCGCCGAAAGGGCGTACGGAGCAAGCTCCTTGTCGGCGCGCTCGGGCAGATCGCCGCGTGCCTGATCCTGCTCACGCTCTCCGGTTCGAGCCCGCTGTGGAGCCTGCTCCTCGTCGCCGTCGTCTTCGGCGTCCCGCAGGGACTCAACAACCTCGCCCTCCAGAACTCCGTCTACTTCCAGGCCGATCCGGAACGCACCGCGTCCTCGGCCGGGCTCCTGCGCACCTTCGCCTACATCGGCTCGATGGTCGCCTCCTCCGCGAGCGCCGCCTCCTTCGGGGAGCGCGCCGACACGGGCGGCATGCACGAACTGGCGTGGGTCATGCTCGGCGCGGGTGCGCTGTTCCTCCTCATGACGCTCTTCGACCGCTCGCTGAGCCGCGTCGGCAAGCCGGACTGACCCCCCCCACCCGCGCAACCGAAAGGCACCCACGTGTCCCGTACCGCCCTCCTCCTCATGGACTTCCAGAACGCCCACGCCACCCGCGTGGACCCCACCGCCCTCCCCCAGGCCGCCGCAGCCCTGAAGGCCGCGCGTGAGAACGGGATCCTCGTCATCCACGTCGCACTCCGCCTGCTCCCGGGGCACGTCGACGGGCACCCGAACAACAACGTGTTCGGCAAGCTCCCGGCCGACCGCTTCGTACCGGGCGACCCCGACGCCGAGATCCACCCCGACGTGGCCCCCGCCGACGACGAGGTCGTCCTGTACAAGAACCGCGTCAGCGCCTTCGCGGGCACCAACCTCGACCAGATCCTCCGCGCCCAGGACATCGGCCACCTCGCCCTCGCGGGCATCGCCACCGGTGGCATCGTGCTCTCCACGGCGCTCCAGGCGATCGACCTGGACTACCGCTTCACGGCGCTCTCGGACGCGTGCGCGGACCCGAACCCGGCGCTGCACGACGTGCTGCTGAAGGACCTCCTCGCGCGGCGGGGCGAGGTCGCGACGGTGGGGGAGTGGGCGGCGACGCTCTGAGGAGGCCGAACTCCGGTACGGGCCGGGCCGCTTCGCGGGGCCCGGCGCGTACCGGTGGGCCGCTTCGCGGAAGCCGCCAGGCGGGCTACTCCGCCGCCTCCAGCCGGACGGCCCGTACCGCGAGGCCCAGCTCCGCCACCGCCTGCGGGGCGCCCAGCGACTTGCCCGTGAGCGCCTCCACCTTCCGCAGCCGGTAGCGCACCGTGTTCGGGTGGCAGTACAGGAGCCGCCCCGCCTCCTCGGCCGAGCCCCCCGCCGCGAACCACGTCTCGACCGTGTCCAGCAGCCGGTCCCGCTCCGCCGCGCCCAGTGCGAGTACGGGCCCGAGGACGAGCCGTGCCACGCGGCCCGCCTCCTCGGGCGCGGCGGCGGCGACGACCGTCAGCGGGTTGTCCTCGAAGCGCGCGACGCCCGCGCGCGGGAGACCGCGCAGCGCGAGGCGCGCGAACCAGAGGGCGCGCGGCGTCTCGCGCAGCGAGTCGTACGGGGGACTCACGCCGATTCGCGCGTGCGCGACCCGCCCCAGCCACTCCCCGAGCGCCTGCACCGCACCGGCGCCGGGCACCCCCACCACCCCGATCTGCTCGTCGGGCAGCAGCCGCCACGCCGAGCGCAGCCCCGCCGAGAGCAACGCCGCCTCGATCCCGGGCAGCGCCTCGCGCCCCGGCAGCGCGTCCCCGTCCTCCGAACGCGCGACCGCCACCACGAAGGGCCCGTCCAGCGCGAGCCCCAGCGCCCGCGCCCCCTCGCGCAGCCCCGAACGCTCCGCGAGCACCCCCGTGAAGAGCGCCTCGACGAGCGCCGAGCGTTCGCGTTCGCGCGCGAGGAGGCGCTCGGCGGTCGCGGCCCGGTGCGCCTCGGCCGCCGCGTCCGCGTACACCCCCGCGAGCTGCCACAACGTGGCGGAGAGCGTCACGAGGTCGTCCGCGGTGACCTCCTCGCGGTGCGCCGCCTCGCGGACGAGCCGGTGCCACAGCGACTCGAAGCCGATGCGGAAGGCGCGCGTCATGTCGGCGACCGAGACGCCCTGCGCCGCGCGCTCGCGGCCCGTCGCCGCCGCGGCCGACACGTCCGGCGCCGACTCGCCCGCGAGGAAGCCGAGGACCTGCCGGGCGTTGCCGAGCGTCGAGGCGTGCAGCGCCGCGCGCGGGACCGGGTCCTCGGCGCGGTACGCCTCCGCCTCGGCCCGGATGCTCTCGTCGAGCTTCTCGGCCAGCTCCTCCTCGCGCGCGAGGAGCGTGCGCGCGAGCGGGATCGTGCCGGGCGGCGGGGCGAGGGGCGGAACGGGAGGCATACGGCGCACGGTAGCGCCGCGCGGGCGCGCCCGCCGCTGTGGCGTTGTTCACGGCGACAACGTGAGACGCCTCGCATTGTGGCGGGGAACATGGCCCCGTACGGAGCGCGGGGCGCACGATGGCCGGTGGCGCCCGGCACCGTGGCCGGGCGGCCCGAAGACCGGCGGCGGGTACGTACGCGCCGGGCCCGGGCGAGCGCGAGGAAGCGGAGCACCCCCATGAGCGACGTGGCCAAGGAGCGGAGCGCCGTCGCGGCGGCCCCCGAGGAGTCCACCGGCAGCCTGGTCCACCACCTCCTGGACACCGCCCGCCGCACCCCCGCCGCCCCGGCCCTCCTCCTCGGCCCGTACTCCCTCGACTACCGCGCTTTGGAGCGCTCGACCGCCGTCGTCGCAGCGCGCCTGCGCGCCGAAGGGCTCACGCCGGGCGACCGCGTCGGGCTCATGCTCCCGAACGTCCCCGAGTTCGCCGTCCTCTACTACGGGGTCCTGCGCGCCGGGGGCGTCGTCGTCCCGCTCAACCCGCTCCTCAAGGAGCGCGAGGTCGCCTTCCACCTCGCCGACAGCGGCGCCCGCGCCCTGTACGCCTGGGACGGCGTGCCGGGCGAGCCGGCCGAGGGCGCGGCGAAGGCCGACGTACCGCACCACCCCGTGCGCCTCGGGCAGTTCACCCCGGCCGGGACCGACCACCTCGAAGCCCCCGACGCCCTGACCGAGCGCGGCCCCGACGACGACGCCGTCATCCTCTACACCTCCGGCACCACCGGCCACCCCAAGGGCGCGCAGCTCACCCACCGCAACCTCGCGAGCAACACCGCGACGACGGTCGGCCTCGCGCGCCTCACGGGCGCCGACACGATCCTCGGCTGCCTGCCCCTCTTCCACGCCTTCGGCCAGCTCACCGGGCTCAACGCCGCCGTCCTCTCGGGCGCCGCGCTCGCCCTCGTCCCGCGCTTCGACCCCGCAGCCGTGCTCGACACGCTCACCGCGACGCGCGCCACCGTCTTCGAGGGCGTGCCGACGATGTTCGCCGGGCTCCTGCACCACCCGGACGCCGCGCACGCCGACGCGTCCTCGCTGCGGCTGTGCATCAGCGGCGGCGCCGCGATGCCCGTCGAGGTCCTGCACGCCTTCGAGAAGGCGTTCGGCTGCGACGTGCTGGAGGGCTACGGCCTCTCGGAGACCTCGCCCGTCGCCGCCTTCAACCACCTCGACCGCCCCCGCAAGGCCGGCTCGATCGGCACACCGGTCGCGGGCGTCGAGCTGAGCGTCCTGGACTCGGAGGGCACGGAGCTCGCGGACGGCGAGATCGGCGAACTGGCCGTGCGCGGCCCGAACGTCATGAAGGGCTATTGGCGGCGCCCCGAGGCCACCGCCGAAGTCCTCCTCCCCAGCGGCTGGCTGCGCACGGGCGACCTCGCGCGCCGCGACGAGGACGGCTACTACTCCATCGTCGACCGCAAGAAGGACCTCATCATCCGGGGCGGCTACAACGTCTACCCGCGCGAACTGGAAGAGGTCCTGTACGAGCACCCGGCCGTCCTGGAGGCGGCGGTCCTCCCGGTCCCGGACGCGCGCCTCGGCGAGGAGGTCGGCGCGGCGATCGTCCTGCGCCCCGGCGCGGACGCGACCCCGGAAGCCCTGCGCGCCTGGATGAAGGAACGCGTGGCGGCCTACAAGTACCCGCGCCGCGTGTGGTTCCTCCCGGAGCTGCCGAAGGGCCCGACGGGCAAGATCCAGAAGCGGGACATCGCGGTGCCGGAGACGGTCTGAGGGCGGCAGGGCCTTCGCGTACGTACGAGACCGGGCCGTCGCCCGGCCCCCGCCCCCCTCACCCCCGGGGCGGGGGCCGCAGCGCCGCCAGGGTGTCCACGAGCCGCGCCGTGTCCCCGTCGTGGACGAGCGCGTCCTCGTCGGCCCCCGGCGTCTCGAACCGCGCCATGAAGTCGTCGAGCGCTTCCGGAGTCACGGTGAGCGCGTTGGCGTCCTCGCGCAGGTTCCGTACCGCCAGCCGTGCCAGCAGTTCCTCGCGGGAGCCCGGCAGGTACACCAGTACGGCCCGCGCTCCCGCACCGCGCGCCGCGTCCCGCCACGACTGCCGCTCCGCCCGCCGCCACAGGCCGTGGTCGAGCACGACGTCCCGCCCCGCCCCCAGCTCCGCGCCGAAGCGCGCGCGCACCGCCTCGACGGCCGGCCGCTCCCGCGCGGCGTACGTGTCCTCCGGGTAGTCGACCCCGTACCTCCCGTGCAGCCGGTGCACCTCCTCGTCGACGGAGAGCCGCACGAAGCCGCGCGCGGCGAGCGCCCGCGCGACGGTGGTCTTCCCGGAGCCCGTCAGCCCCACGAGCAGCACGGCGATCGCCACGTACACCCCTTTCGTCCGGGACCGTCCCTCGTCCCGCCCATTGTCCGGGCCCGGCACGCTCGTCCCGCCCCCCGCCACCGAGGCGCCCCCACCCCGGGGGCGTAGGCTGAATCGGTCCGTACCCCCCGACCGCTGTGAAGCGAACCGCCCCCGAAAGGTGACAGCCGGTGACCGAGCAGGCCGACCTTCAGTCCGTCCTCGACCGTGCCGCCGCAGGCGGTCGCATCACCGCCGAGGAGGCGCTCGACCTCTACCGCGACGCGCCGCTGCACGCGCTCGGCGCCGCCGCCGACGCGATCCGCCGCCGCCGCTACGCCGGTACGGAACACATCGCGACGTACATCATCGAGCGCAACATCAACTACACGAACGTGTGCGTCACGGCCTGCAAGTTCTGCGCCTTCTACGCCGCCCCGAAGGACACGAAGAAGGGGTGGAGCCGCGACCTGGACGACATCCTGCGCCGCTGCGCGGAGACCGTCGAGCTGGGCGGCACGCAGATCATGTTCCAGGGCGGGCACCACCCGGACTACGGCGTCGAGTACTACGAGGAGCACTTCGCCGCGATCAAGAAGGCGTTCCCGCAGCTCGTCATCCACTCCCTCGGCGCCTCCGAGATCGACCACATGGCCCGTATCTCCGGCGTGAGCGCCGAGGAGGCGATCCGCCGCATCCACGCCGCCGGTCTCGACTCCTTCGCGGGCGCGGGCGCCGAACTCCTCCCCGCGCGGCCCCGCAAGGCCATCGCGCCGCTCAAGGAGTCCGGCGAGCGCTGGCTGGAGATCATGGAGACCGCCCACAACCTGGGCGTCGAGTCGACCGTCACGATGCTCATGGGCACGGGCGAGACGAACGCCGAGCGCATCGAGCACCTGCGCATGATCCGCGAGGTCCAGGACCGCACCGGCGGCTTCCGCGCCTTCATCCCGTACACGTACCAGCCCGAGAACAACCACCTCAAGGGCCGCACGCAGGCCACGATGTTCGAGTACCTGCGGATGATCGCGATCGCCCGCATCTACCTCGACAACGTCGCCCACATCCAGGGCTCCTGGCTCACCACGGGCAAGGAGATCGGCCAGCTCTCGCTGCACTACGGGGCCGACGACCTCGGCTCGGTGATGCTGGAGGAGAACGTCGTCTCCTCGGCGGGCGCCAAGCACCGCTCCAACCGACAGGAGCTGATCGACCTCATCCGCACGGCGGGCCGCGTCCCGGCGCAGCGCGCGACGACGTACGAGCACCTCGTCATCCACGACGACCCGGCGAACGACCCGGTCGACGACCGCGTGGCCTCGCACATCTCCTCCACGGCGATCGACGGCGGCACCGCGCACCCCGAGCTGAAGCTCATCCCGGCGAGCTGAGCGGACGGAACGCGTACGTGCTGACGCTGCACACCGCGCCGCTCGTGGACGCGGGCGACGGCACCCCCGTACTGACCGGGGGTGCCGTCGCCGTCTCCGGCGACCGGATCGAGGCCGTGGGCCCGCTCGCCGCGCTGCTCGCCACGTACCCCGAGGCGCGGGTACGCCAGTGGCCGGGGCGCCTCGCCCCGGCCCGCGTCCACACGGGCCCGCCCCCGGCGGCGCCGAGCCCCCGCGAAACGGTCCGCGCCCTCTTCGCGAGCGGAGCGACGGCGTTGCTGGTGGACGGCCCGCTCGCCGCGCCGCTCCGCGAGGCGGCGACACGCGGCGGCCTCCGCCTCGTCGCGACCCCGCCCCCGACCCCCCTCACCGAGGGCGCCCGCGCGGACCTGCGCGCGACGACGGACGACGGCGAGTGCGTGGCGACGGTGTGCGCGGGCCGACTGGTCTACCGGCGGCGCTGAGCCCGCCCCTCACCCCTGCGGCGGCCCGGATACGTCGAGCGGCCGTACGCCCGGCCGCGCCGCGCGCGGGAGCCGGTGCAGCGTCAGCAGCGGAACGCACATCCCGAAGCCCACGGCTGCCAGCCCCCACCAGTCCCCGCCCACGACGTCCCCCACCCCCGCCACCACGAGGACCCCGCCCACGACCCACCGCACCCGCCCCGGCACCCCACCCCTGAAGTACCAGCCGTGCCGGGCGGCGAAGGCCGCGATTCTCGTGCGCACCATGGTCTGCTCCCCTCTCGTGCTCCGGGTCGCAGTATCTCAGCGGGGGCGCCACCGGCGCGTGTTCGCGCAGGTCAGGACCGTTCGTCAGGCCCCGCGCCCGTACGCGCGTCACGGTGCTCCACGTCCGTACGCGCGTCACGGTGCTCCACGTCCGCGAGGGCACGCTCCGTCTCCGCGATCCGCTTGCCGTCCCGCCGCCAGGACATGGCGAGCACGAGTGCCACGAGGAGGCCCACGGCGGCCGTGAGGAGCGCGGCGGGCACCTCGCCGTCCAGCAGGAAGAGGACGAGGACACCCCCGCACAGGAGGCCCAGGATGATCCACGCGACCACGAACTTCCCCCGCTTCGCGCGCCGTTCGCGCGTGTAGGCGAGGTAGGCGCCGAGTAGACGGCGTCCTTCCGCGTCCTCGGGGACCTTCTTCTTCCGGAAGGCGCGCTGCGCGCGGCGCGCCCCCGCCAGGTCCGTCCCCATGGCCTCGGCGACCCCGCCTGCCTGCCAGCGCCCGTTCAGGGCGGTGACGATCCAGACCGGGATCATCACCGGCAGGAACTCGCCGGGTCTCTCGCCGAGGAGCAGCATCACCACGGTCCCGGCGATGATCCCCGCCGCCAGCACCAGAGCCATGCGAGCCCACTCACGCGGCCCGCCGAAGCGGGCCCGGACAGCTCTCGCGCCCATCCCCATCGCCTCCCCGTCCCGGCCTCCGGCCGCACCGGCGGGTACCCCCCATGGCACTTCCCACGCAACCGGCCTTCTCCGAACGTCCATACCGGGCCTGGCCCGGCGCCGGACTCCTCAGCCGTCAGCCCGCCCGCGCCCGGCCTCCGCCAGCGCCCGTTCCCTTGTCGCGAGACTCTTGCGCAGGCGGCCGCGCAGACCGAGGCTCACGAGGGCGAGGACGAGGTACATGCCGAGGAAGAAGAGCGCTGTCCCGTACCGCCCGGCCACCAGGAAGCCCGCGACGCCGAGCACGAAGCAGACGCCGCCCCAGCCGAAGAGCCCCAGGAAGCGCCGGGGGCGGGTGAACTCCTCGCGGTAGAAGCGCACGTAGGCCGCGAGCAGCCTGCGGCCCTCCGCGTCCCCGGGCACCTCGTTGCTCCGGTACGCGCGCCGGGCGCGGGACACCCCCGCCGCGTCCGTGCCCAGTGCCTCGCGCAGTGCCTTCTCCTGCCGCAGGACCGCCATCCGTCCCCACCCCTTCGCGCTGCCCGGAGCCGCCCCCGGATCATTGGCGCACGGGTACCCCGCTCCGTCTCGCGCGTGCCTCGACGCGTTGTGGATGCGCTCGTGGGCGGCATGCCGCGATCAGGTCCGGGCCCGGACCCCCTCACGGGGCCCGGGCCCGGACCTTGCCCCCGCCGACCTCCGGAGGACAGCAGTGCTCAGCCGAAGGAGAGACAGGCGTCGGCAGTGGGGGTGACACCCTGGGCGAACTGGATCATCTGCTGGTGGGTCAGGCCCGCCTCGGCGGGGAACTGAATCTCGACGGTCTGGTTCTTCCCGTCGGGGAACAGGAGCAGCTCGGCGCCCTTGTCGGCGGTCGCCCCGAGCCATCCCGCCCGGCCCCGCACGGTCACCTTGGTGAACCCCTTCGTGTCGGCGGGAGGGCCGCCGTCGAGCGTGACGGCGATGGCCTGGTCGAAGTGGACCTCCTCGTCGCTCTGGCTCAGGGTGACGCCCGGCGGCGTCGCGACGAAGCTGCACTGGCCGTCCCAACTCACCTTCCAGCCCGAGGGGACGCTCTTCACGCGGAAGCCTTCGGGCTGGGCTCCGGTGTAAGCCACCAGCTGAAGGGCTTGCGGCGGTTGGCTGACGGTCGCCGAGGGGGTGGAGGGAGCGGCGTGCGACGGCGTCAGGGGTGACGCCTCGGAGCCGTGCCGGTCGCCGGGCCCGGCCGTCACCACCGCCGTCGCGGCGGCCGCGACGACCGCGACTGCCAGGCCGGCACCAGCGGTCCGACGGCGACGGCGGAGCCTCGCCGCTTTGTGGCCGCGTTCCAGGTCAGCGGCGATCGTGGTGGCATCGACGGGGGCGTGATCGCCGCTGTGGCGCAGTGCGGCCAGCGAGTCGACGAGGTCGTCGGTCCGCGCTTCATTCATCGCGTATCTCCATCTGTTCAGTGGGAGGAATTCGCAGGTTGGGGGAGCATCTTCCGCAGCCGCAGCAGTCCGCGGCTGCTCTGGCTCCGCACCGTTCCCTGGCTGCAGCCCAGCACCTGGGCTGCGGCGGCCACGTCGAGGCCCTCGACGTAGCGGAGGACGACAGCCGCCCGCATCCGGGTCGACAGACAACCCAGGAGTGCCAGCAGGTCGGCGTAGTCGGTGTAGGGCTGTTCCGGCCCGGCCGTATCGGGTACCTGCGCGTGGACCTGCTCACGCCGGCGGAAGACGGTGCGGCGGTCGTCGATCGCGGCGTTCACCACGCAACGACGCCCGTACGCGTCGAGATTGGCCCCGCGCAGACGCGGCCACGCCAGGTAGAGGCGGGTCAGTGCCGTCTGCACCACGTCCTCGGCCCGACCCTGATCCCCCGACAACAGCAGCACCGCCAACCGCACCAGCCCGGCACGGTGTGCCCGTACGAACGCGGTGAATTCCTGGTCCCGTTCCACAGTCGGCTCCACAGGCACGCATCCTCTGTGCGACGAGTCTCTCTTCGGTCACCCCTTTCACGGATGCGAGGGGCCCCGGCGTTGCACGGAGCCCGGAAATTCTCGGCGCACCGGGGCGCGGACGGCCGCGCGCGCCACCCTCACCCCCTCACCGCCCGTCTTCGCGCGGCCCTCCCCGGCCCTCCCCGGCCGTGATCACCCCACCGCAGGCCGCTCGATAAGCGTCACCCGGTTTCCGGAGGGGTCGTGGACCGCGGCGAAGCGGACCTCGTCCTTGCCCGGGGTCGCCGCGCCCGCCGCGATGCCGTGCGCGGCCAGCGTGGCGAGTTCCGTGTCCAGGTCGGTGACCGCGAGGTTGATCAGGGCCTTGCCCGCGCGGTCGGGGTCGGTGAAGACCTGGAGCCAGCCGCCGTCGGTGAGGTGCCAGTCGGCGAGGCCCGGCATGGGGCGGGCGTCGGCGGGGCGGCCGAGCAGGCGCGCGTACCAGTCGACGGCGGCCTCGTGGTCGGTGACGGGGGCGACGGCGAGGACGTGGGTGATGTGCACGGGGGCTCCTGTACGTGTGGGAGGCGGAGTACGCGGGCGACCCCTCAGTCTGCGGCGCCGCCGCCCGCACCCGCGAGCAGCCGCGCGAAGTCGCCCCCCTTCTGCGCCACCCCCGTGCACCGCTCCCGCGAGGTCTCGCCCTTCGCGCAGGCCCGGTCCCGGAAGGACGCCCACATCGACAGGCCGCCGAGCCCCGCCAGGACCGCGAAATCGTGCGTGCGCCGCGCGTCCGCCCGCGTGAACGTCTCGTGCGGTACGTCGTTGACGCCCGGCATCACCGTCATGCGCAGCCGCTTCCACGCGGTACGGGAGGACCAGCCGAGCGCGTCGCGGAGCTGGGCGTGCGCGGCGCGCGCCGCCCGCTCCCCGTACGCGCTCATCGGGCCCTTCGCGTCCGGGTACGCGGAGCCGTAGCTCATCGTCATGATGTTGACCTCACCGACCCGCACGCCCGCCGCGCGCAGCCCCCGCAGCAGCGCCCGCGCGTCCGCCTCCAGGCCCTCCGGCATGACGGGCAGCGTGACGGAGACGTCGAGGCCGTCGCCGGATTGCAGCCGCGCGAGCGCCTTCGCACGGCGCGCGTTCGCCGCCGGATCGCCGAGCGCCTCGCCCTCGATGTCGAAGTCGGCCCGGTCCGTACCGGCCGCGTCGAGCGCGTCGCGGTACGCGGCGGCCAGCTCGTCGACCGAGTCGCAGGCCCGCGCCAGTTCCGTACCCGCCTCGCCGCCGAAGGACACGCGGGCGGGGCGCAGCCCCGCGGCCCGCCGCACGACCGCCGGGTCGTCGACCGGCTCCGTACCGCCCCACACGGGCACGCACCGCCGCGGGCCCGCCGCGACGGCGAAGGCGAGCCGGTACTCGTCCGGGTGAGCCGTCGCGTCCAGCGCTGACGCGGACTCCGCGCTCACGTACGGGGCGAAGCCGAAGCGGTGCGGGGGCGCGGAGTCGGCGGAGTCGCCGGGCCCGCCGGAGCAGCCCGCGAGGAGCAGCGGCAGCGCGCAGGCGAGAGCGGGCAGCGGGGAACGGCGGGGCGGCAGAGGCACGAGGGAGTCCCTTTCGGGGGAGGCCGGTGGAGCCTCCCGAACGTCCCACGCCGGGCCGCTCCGTGCGGCGTTTCCACCGTATTCGTCGGACAACTGCCCGTTTCTGCGATCCGCTGTCCGTTCCGCCCGCTTCCCCCCGCGGACCGTCCCCGGGCGCGGCCCGCTCCCGGCCCCGTACGCCGTCTTTATCCGCGCCTGCCACAATGAGCCGGTGACCACACGCGCATCCCTGGACAAGCAGCCGCAAGAAGTCGCTTCGATGTTCGACGGTGTGGCCAAGCGCTACGACCTCACCAACGACATCCTCTCCTTCGGCCAGGACCGCGCCTGGCGTGCGGAGGTGGCGAAGGCCGTGGACGCGCGCCCGGCGCAGAAGGTCCTCGACCTCGCGGCCGGTACCGCGACCTCCTCGCTGCCCTTCACCCGCACCGGCGCCTACGTCGTGCCCTGCGACTTCTCGCTCGGGATGCTCCAGGTCGGCAAGCAGCGGCACGGCTGGCTGCCGTTCACCGCCGGGGACGCGACCAGGCTGCCCTTCCGCGACGACGTCTTCGACGCGGTCACGATCTCCTTCGGGCTGCGCAACGTGAGCGACACCCCGGCCGCGCTGCGGGAGCTGTACCGGGTGACGAAGCCGGGCGGGCGCGTCGTGATCTGCGAGTTCTCCTCACCGACCTGGGCGCCCTTCCGCACCGTCTACACCGAGTACCTCATGCGCGCCCTGCCCTCCGTGGCCCGCGCGGTCTCGTCCAACCCCGACGCGTACGTCTACCTCGCCGAGTCCATCCGCGACTGGCCCGACCAGCCCGCCCTGGCCTCGCTGCTCCAGGACGCGGGCTGGTCGAAGGTCGCCTGGCGCAACCTGACGGGCGGCATCGTCGCGCTGCACCGGGGGTTCAAGCCGCAGGAGCGCTGAGCCCGCCCCCGGGGGGTACGGGTCGGGGCGACCTCAGCCCGAGACCGCGACGCCCTCCGGCCCGTCCGCGTCCGGCTCCGGCTTCTCGCGCTCCAGGCCGCTCGCGCCCGGCCCCGGATCGAGCGGTTCCCGTACTCCCGTACCGCCGCCGCCCTCGTCGCCCTCGTCCGGCCACGTGTCGAACCACAGCGTCACGACGGCGCCGTGCGGCACGCGCGCGCCGGGCTCCGGGTACTGGCGTACGACGTAGTCGAGGCCGCCCTCCAGGACCTCGGGATCGTCGGGCGACTCGGTCGCCAGCCCCTTCTCCTGCGCGGCCGTCACCGCGTCCATGGCCATGAGGCCGAGCAGGCGCGGCACGAGGACGAACTCGGTCGGCTCCGGCACGAGCGAGGACATGCTCTCAACTCCCCAGGTCTGGCGGTACCCAACGGTAGCGGCGCCCCAGGTGCGAGGCGGTCGGTACGCGCGGGACGCTCCGGAACAGGCGTGTGCCCCGGATCGGGGCGCGCTCACACGGAGCGGTGGTACGGGGGGCTCACCCGCCGCGCCCACGAGGTCACAGCGCCAGCTCGTACCTCCTGCCCCGCTCCGACCCGTCCGGCAGTTCGAACGTTTCCGCGTGTCGCATCCCGAGCCGCTCCGCGACCGCGAGCGAGCGCGTGTTGCGCTCCTTGACCATCGCGACGACCCGCGGGACCCCGGCCGCGCGCAGCCGGTCCAGGGTCGTGCGGGCCGCCGCCGTCGCGTAGCCGCGGCCCCAGGCGGTACGGGCCAGGCGCCAGCCGATCTCGACGGCGCCGACCGGGCCGAAGTGGGCGTGCGGCCACGGCTGCGCGCCCGTGAAGCCGACGACCTCGCCCGCCGCGTCGGTCACCGTCCACAGGCAGTAGCCCAGTTCGGCGTCGTGGCGGCGCTGCCGGGCGGTCAGCTCCTGGTAGACGGAGAGCTCGGCGGGGCGGCCGCCGTGGAACTCCATGACCTCGGGGTCGGCGAAGACGCGGTGCCAGTGGTGCGCGTCCTCGTCGAGGGGGACGCGGAGGGCGAGGACGGGGGCGGGGGGCGAGGTGGTCAATTCCGGTCAGCCCTTCGGTCGGGGGAGACGGCGCCTGAATAGACTGCCCGTGTCCGGTGCCGCTCGGCACGTGATTTCAAGTCGTCGGGAGAAGTGTCGTGGCCGAGGCCCTGTCCGAACACAGCGCGGATGTGATCGTGGTGGGCGCCGGACCCGCCGGGTCGGCGACCGCCTACCACCTGGCGAAGGCCGGACTCGACGTCCTGCTCCTGGAGAAGACGGCGTTCCCGCGCGAGAAGGTGTGCGGCGACGGGCTCACGCCGCGCGCCACGAAGCAGCTGATCGCGATGGGGATCGACATCTCCGAGGAGGCGGGCTGGCTCCGCAACAAGGGCCTCCGCATCATCGCCGGTGGCAACCGTCTCCAGCTCGACTGGCCGGAACTCGCCTCCTTCCCGGACTACGGGCTCGTCCGCAAGCGCGACGACTTCGACGAGCAGCTGGCCCGCGCCGCGCAGAAGGCGGGCGCGCGGCTGTACGAGCGCTGCAACGTCGGCGCGCCGATCACCGACGAGGCCGGCCGCATCACGGGCGTGCACGCGAAGCTCGGCGAGGAGAAGACCCCGGTCACCTTCCACGCCCCGCTCGTCGTCGCCGCCGACGGCAACTCGACGCGGCTCTCACTCGCGATGGGCCTGCACCGGCGCGAGGACCGCCCGATGGGCGTCGCGGTCCGTACGTACTTCACCTCGCCGCGCCACGACGACGACTACCTCGAATCGTGGCTGGAGCTGTGGGACCGGCGAGGGCCGGGCGAGGACCGGCTCCTGCCGGGCTACGGCTGGATCTTCGGCATGGGCGACGGCACGTCGAACGTCGGCCTCGGCGTCCTCAACACGTCCTCGTCCTTCAAGGAGCTGGACTGGCGCGAGGTCCTGAAGGCGTGGTGCGCCTCGATGCCCGAGGAGTGGGGCTACACGCCGGACAACATGACGATCCCGATCCGCGGCGCGGCCCTCCCGATGGCCTTCAACCGCCAGCCGCACTACACGAAGGGGCTCCTCCTCGTCGGCGACGCGGGCGGCCTGGTCAACCCCTTCAACGGCGAGGGCATCGCCTACGCGATGGAGTCCGGCGCGATCGCGGCCGACGTCATCGTCCAGGCCCACGGCCGCCGCACCCCGCAGCTGCGCGAACTGACGCTCCAGCGCTACCCGAAGGTCCTCAAGGACACGTACGGCGGCTACTACAGCCTGGGCCGCGCCTTCGTGAAGCTCATCGGCAACCCGAAGATCATGAAGCTCGCGACGGAACGCGGCCTCACGCACCCGGTCCTGATGAAGTTCACCCTGAAGCTCCTCGCCAACCTGACCGACCCGACGCACGGCGACGCGATGGACCGCATCATCAACGGCCTGACGAAGGTGGCGCCGAGGGCGTAGGCGGAGCGGGGGCGGGGCGATGGCGGGCGAGGGCTCCCCGCCGTCGCGCCGTCACGCGGCCTTCGTGCAGCCGCCCGTACGGCCTTCGCGCCGCGAGGTACGCCGCGGTCGCGCCCAGGCCGGCCGTCGGCGGCAGGGGATCGAGCCCGCCCAGTACGAGTACGGGTGCGCCGAGCCCCACGTGCAGCAGCCACGTGAAGCCGACCGCGACGGGGAGCGGTTCGCTCTCCGGGTCCAAGAGCAAATGCGCTCCGGACGGGGAGCTGAGGAGTACGGGCCGGGCGAGCGCCGGTGGCGCTGCGCGCGCGGCGGGGCGCAGTCCCCACCGTACGTACGCCGCGCGCAGCCGCTCCGCCTCCTCCGCCGTACCCGGTGCGAGCAGCAGATGCGGGACGGCCGCGCCGCCGCCGAAGGTCACCCAGCTCCAGACCCCGGGGCCCCTCACGGGGTCACCGCGCCGAGACAGCCCTGTGCCAGAAGGTGTACGACGCCCACGTGCCACTCCGCGCACCCGCCGTCGTCCATCCGCAAGCGGAAGCCGCAGGACTTGCCCTCGGCGAGTGCGGCCAGCGACATGATGCGCCCACCCCGGTCCAACACCCCAGTCGCACGCGCCCGTTCAGCTTCACTGAGGGCAAACGTGCCACGGTCCCGCAGATCCCGTATGACGAACCGGAGTGCGTGCGGTGCGTGGAGGAACGCGACGGGCGGACCGGTGCGGAGGGGCCTCACGGTGTCGAGACGCTCCGCGTGGACGACATAACCGGTGGTGTACATGGATGGTCCTCCGTGCACGGCCGGGCCCGCTGGAACGCAGGCTCGGCAAACCACTCCGCAGGAGCGGTGAGACCGCTTGCGGACGTGGAGTGACCGTAGTCGCACGGAGAGAAGCGTGGCAAGGATGCTACGGAGCATGTATGGCGCTGCCGATGCGCTCGGTGCGCAGGCCGGGCGCATCGCCAGTGGCGCGCGCTCCCCTGTGGGCGGGCTCAGTCGAGCAGATGGTCGAATTCGCCGGCCTTCACGCCCAGGAGGAACGCTCGCAGGTTGTCGCTCGTCGTGCTCACCACCATGTCGGGCGCGGTGCTCTCGCGAAGGTCGATCGTGCCGGGAGCGGTGCTGCGCAGTTCGATGCAGTTCTCTCCGCCTGCCCCGGAGAAGGACGACTTCTGCCAGGCGTGGGAAGGATTCATGTTGTGCGGTCTCACAGTTCTCGTGCGATGTAGCGGATGAGGTGCCGGGACTCGTCCGGCGGAAGGCTCGCCTTCTCGGCGACGTCTATGAGGGCGGGGTAGCGTCCGAGATCCGCCGGGGCGTCCAGCAGTCGGCCACCGAAAGTCGCGTCGATCTGCACCGTGTCGAGCTGAGGGATGACACCTCGGGCGAGCAGCGTCGGTTGCGTGGCCTCGATGAACTCCGTGGTACTGAACGGGATGACCCGCACCACGATGTGCGGCAGAGTGGACAGTTCGGCGAGATGGTCCAGTTGTTCGCGCGTGACGTCCCGTCCGCCGAAGCGCATGCGCAGGGCCGCCTCATGGATCAGCATCGTGCAGGGGGTGGGCGCATCGGTGTGCAGAATCCGCGCCCGCCGCATCCGGAACTCGACTCTCGCTTCGATCTCGTCGGGCGGCAGAGGCGGGATGGCGCTGCGGTACAGCGTGCGGGCGTAGTTCTCCGTCTGGGCCAGCCCCGGCATCGTGAGGGCCTGTACCGAGCGCAGCTCTACGGCATGGTGCTCAAGTTCGGCGATGTCCAGGAACGACGGCGCCAGGATCCCCCGGTACTCGTCGAACCACAGCGCCCCCCGCCGCTCCCGCGCGATCCCGCACAGGGCCTCGACCAGCTCCGGCGCCGCGCACTCGTAGTACGTGCACAGGCGGCGGACGCGGTCCTCGCTGACGCCGATGCGGCCGGCCTCGATGTGGCTGATCTTGGCCTGGTCCACGGAGAGCATCCCGGCGGCCTCGCGCGCGGTGCGGCCCGCCGCCTCGCGCAGCTTCCGCAGCTCCGTGCCGAGCCGGACCTGTCGGGCGGTCGGGTTGTCCCTGGGCGGCATGGCTCTCTTCTCTACCGGAAGCTGGTTCGCGTCTTCGGTCGGAGGCCAGCTGAGGGTTCGGCCGAATGTTCAACGGAAGGCACGACTGAGGGCTCAGGCGAATGTTAAAAGTGGAGTTCCGAGTCTGCCGTCTCGCCGGGGAGCGGGTCCACTCGCATTGGCGATGGGCGGACGGGCACAGGTGCCACGGGGCAGTGATGCCCCTGGCGGGGAGGAGGGGTCATGGCGACTGGCGCGCCGAAGGCATCGGGAGCCGTTCCGTGGGATGAGCTGAAGAAGGAGTTCGGCTTCACCGAGGAGGAAGCCGTCAGCGTCCGGCGTCGGACCGGCGCCCTTCTGGCGCGGGTGGACGCGCTTCGGCGTACGGGGCGGGAGGCCGGGGCCGGAGAAGCGGGCCCGGTGTCCGGCTGAGCAGGGGAGCGGGCCCGGGGTCTCGTGCAACCTTTGCGGGGCCGGTCTCGTCGGTCTTGGCATGCGTCAGCCAGTGCGGGAGTCTCTCTTCTTCTTCGCGTACACCGCGCCCCTGTGGGCCGTCGTGTGTGGGCTCGTCGGGTGTGTGCTCTTCGGGGCCGGTGTATTGCGGGCGCGGGACCGGGGGGTCTCGGTGTGGTGGCCGCCGGATGGGGCGTTGGGGTTCGCGGGGGTGTTGCTGGGGCTCGCTGTCGGGGGCGGGGCCTATGGCCTCGGGTTCTGGGCGGGGCTCACGGGGTTCGACGCGGGGGCGTGCGACGCGGTGGGGCTGCCCGGGGCGCGGTTCGAGGAGCGGTACACGTGGCCGCTCAGCGTGAAGTGCGTGGCGGACGGCGGGGCGCAGGTGCGCGAGTTCGTGCCGGCCGTCGTCAATCCCCTTGTCGTGCTTGGTGGTTGCCTCGACCTCCTCGGGGTCGGTGTGCTCGCCTGGCGTGTGGTGCGGCGCGTTCGCGCGCGTCTTTGGCCGTCCGCGACACGGCTTCCGCGGTAGCCGGTTCGGGTGGTGCGGGCGCCTACGCTGCGGGGCGTGCGTCATGTGATCGAAAGGTCACTGAACGGAACGGGGAATTGTTGTGAGACTCACCAGCCGTGTTGCCGCCTTCGGCACCGCTTTCGCCACCGCCGTCGCCGCCACCATCGTCTTCAGTGGGGTTCCGGCCTCCGCCGCCGGGGGGTACTGGGCGCCCTCGTGCGATGCCGGGCGGGCCTGTATGCGGCTTTCCGGGGGGCGGCAGGGGGCTGGGGGTGCGGTGTGGAACCTGGACGGGTGCGGGTACCACACGATCAAGGACCACTACGGCTGCGCCTGGGCCCACGGCAACGCCTTCGGCGTCAAGTACGCGGACGGGCGTGGGGACCGCGTGCAGCCCAACTCCGGTCGCCCGCTGGACGGGAACAACCTCGTGACGGGTGTCGAGGTGCTCTGCTGAGCGCGTGACGTCGGCGGGGAGGCGCGGGCAAGTCCGTGCCTCCCGCCGTCCGTTGGGTCACAGGCCCAGCAGGCGCTCCGCGTTCTCGTGGGCGATCTTCCGTTTGTCGGCCTCCGGGAGGTCCGCCTGCTCCAGGAACGGCACCGCGCCCTCGTTGCCGATGAACGGGTAGTCGACCGCGAAGACGATCCGCTCCAGCGGCATCGTCTCCAGGCAGAACCGAAGTTGCGCCTGGCTCCACATGCCGCTCGGCGCGATGTACACGTTCCCGCGGAAGTACTCGTGGAAGCTGCGGTCCAGGCCCGTCGCCCGCTGGGGCAGCGCCTCGTTCACGCGGTCGAGGTAGAAGGGGATCATCTCGCCCCAATGCCCCAGGATGAACTGGAGGTTGGGGTACCGGTCGAGGACGCCGGAGTGGACCAGGTGCAGGAAGTGCACGGCCGTTTCCTGGTGCCAGCCCCACGCGGCGGTCTGGAGGCGCGTCTCGGTGACCAGGGGGAGTCCGGCGGCGTAGTTGCTGTCCGTGATCTCGCGCGGAGGCACGCCCGGGTGCAGGAAGACCGGCACGTTCAGTGCCGCCGCCTTGGCGAGGATCGGCTCGAAGCGCGGGGCGTCGAGGAACTCGCCCTCGGTGCGGCCGAAGATCATCGTGCCGACGAAGCCCAAGTCGTTGACCGCGCGGTCGAGTTCGGCGACTGCCGCTTCGGGCGCGGCAGTCGGGAGCGAGGCGAAGGCCGCGAAGCGGTCGGGGTGGGCCCGTACCGCTGCCGCTGCCTTGTCGTTCGCCGCGGCGATCACCTCGGGCGCGACGTCGGCGGGCACCGTCTGCGCGCCGAGGCACGAGAGGACCTGCATCGTGATGCCGCCCGCGTCCATGTCCGCGAGCCGCTTCTCCGCGAGGTCCTGGAGCACCTCGGGCGACGGCGAGTACGGGAGGCCGCTCGCCGGCCCGAACGCCTCGCCGAAACCGGGGCTGAGGGCCTGCGCCTCACGCCCGCCCGCCTTGGCGACGGCGGGGTCGGCGAAGTGCTCCTCCAGAGCGATGATCTTCATGGGGGGTTCGTTCCCTTCGGTGGTTCGGGTTCTTCGGTGGCACGGGTCCGGCGGTACGGGTGCGGGGCGGGTCCGTGCCGTCAGGCGCGCGTGTACTCGATCCCCGCGCACCACACGCGTACGACCGTGCGGCTCGCGCGGATGTCGGTGAGCGGGTCGCCGGAGAGCAGGACGAGGTCCGCGCGTTTGCCAGGGGCGATGACGCCCCGGTCGTCGAGCCCGAAGTGCAGGGCGGGCAGCACGGTGGCCGCCCGCAGCGCCTCCACCGGGCTCAGGCCCGCGGCCGTCAGCAACTCCAGTTCGTGGTGGACGCTTTCGCCGTACGGGGGCGAGGACGGCGCGGCCGCCGTGTGGTTGGCGTCCGTACCGGCGAGGACGGGCACCCCCGCCCGGTGCAGCGCCGCGACACTCGCGCGGGCCGCCTCGTACGAGGGCCCCGGCGCCCCGGGGCGGGCGAGCGCGGCCGCGATGCCCTCCATCATCGTGAGCGTCGGCACGATGACGCGGCCCTCGCGTGCCGCCCGCTCCACGTCGGCGTCCTCCATCGGCCGGTCGAGCGGCGCGTGGGTCAGGACGTCGACGCCCGCGCGCTGTGCCGTCCGGGTCGCTTCGAGCGCCGGGGCGTGCGCGATCGTGCGCAGCCCGTGCCGGTGCGCGGCCGCGACGAGCGCGTCCACGGTCTCCTGGCCGAAACCGGGCGAGTCGATGATGAGCTTGATGTGGTCGGCGCCCTCGGCGAGGCGTTCCGTGACGAAGCGCTCCGCGGCCGCCGCCGTGGCCACGAGGGAGCCCTCGGGCAGGCCCATGTGGGCCGCGTGCCCGCTCGCGGGCGAGGTGGCGGCGTAGGTGCTGCTGCGGATATCGGTGAGGCCGGGGCGCCCGCGCAGGGCGTCGACGCGCGAGGCGGGCCAGGTCCCCATGTCGAGGGCCGTCGTGATGCCGTACGCGGCGAAGGCCCGCAGCGTGTTCTCGTCCTCCAGGTGGACGTGCGCGTCGATCAGTCCCGGGAGCAGGACGCCGCCGTTCCCGTCGATCTCGCGCGCGCCCCGCGTGTCACCGGGCTCGCCGATCACGGGGCCGTCCACGACGACCGTGGCCGGGGGCAGCAGTTTCTCGCCGTCGAAGACGCGCACGCCGGTGAGGGCGAACCTCTCGGCCGGAGGCGTCGCGGGCGTCGTGGGCCGGGTGCTCTCGGGTGGCTGTGCTTCGGGCACTGTCGTCTCGCCTTCCGTGAGATTAGTGGACAATTCTGTCCACTAAGCGCCACGGTACACCCGCCGTGCTTTCGCGCCACCCCGCCGTGCCGCGCTATAACGGCAGGTGTGAGCAGCGCACCCCGGCCATCCGACGATCCCGCCGCCCCCGACCGCCCGGCGAGGGCGACACGGCGGCGCGGCCAGGCGTTCACGCGCGCGCTCCACGAGGCCGCCCTGGAGGAACTGGCGCTCACGAGCTTCGAGGAGCTGGCCTTCGACAAGATCGCGGCGCGCGCGGGTACGGGGAAGTCGGCGCTGTACCGGCGCTGGTCCACGCCGAAGGAACTCGTGCTCGACGCGCTCGCCGACCCGGACACGGGCTTCGGCACACCCGTCGGTCCCGACACGGGCTCGCTCCGCGGCGATCTGACGCAACTGCTCGGCAATTTCGCCCGCGTGCTCGACGAGCCGCACGGCAGGGCCCTGCGCCCGCTGATGACGCAACGCCCCCGGCACCCCGAACTCTTCGACGAGGTCATGCGGTTGATCGTGCTGCCCTACGAGCGCATCCTGCTCGACGTCCTGGCCCGCGCGGTCGGCCGCGGCGAGGCCGACCCGCGCCGCGTGAACCGCAGGGTCGCCTCGGTGGGGCCGCGCATGGTCGTCGCGGAGTCGATGCAGAAGGGGACGGTGGACGCGGCGGAGGTCGAGGCGATCATCAGCGAGGTACTGCTCCCGCTGGCGGCTTCGCGGGCCTGACGGGGAAGGGGCGGTGGGGGCGGCGTAAACGGCGGGACCCTACCGGCGCCACACGGTGAACACGGAGAGAAGAAGAGGGAAAGACGCGGGCGCCGTGCGAGAAGTTATTCGATCGTCGCCGCTGCCCGTACAACCTTTCGCGAGGTGGTGGAAATCACAGCTGAGGTACCGTCAATGTCCGTCTTTAGGGGCCGTTTTATCGCTTGATCGAGGCTTCTTCGCGTGCTGCCATGACCACGCTCAGGAAGGCCACAGGAGTACGCGACCTGTCGGCACATTCCGATACAAGACGGGGAGTGCGATGAGGAATTACGGCCCACCAGATGTGAAGGCGAGCGGAAAACGGGCCATGGTGCGCATCTCGGCACCGCGGCGGCGGGCGCTCTCGCCGTGGTGACCGGCGCCCCCGCCCCGCCCATGCGGGAGGCCGCCACCGTCAGCGCGGCGGACGACACCCCCGGGTACGCCGTGGAGGACTTCGCCTCCCCGCGGGCGGACGAGATCCTGGCCGAGAAGGGCCTCGTCCCGAAGCGCGGCGACGGGCACGTCGCCCTCGCCGACCGCGTGGCGCACACCGGTCAGCCGCTCTCCGAGCACACGTGGACCCCCGTGGGCGAGTCCGCCGACCCGGAGAACCGCGACGTCCCGCCCGCCGACCTCAGGACCTCCGCGTAGCCCCAGGCAGCCGCCCGTGAACCACGCCGCGGTCCGGTACGTCCCGGACGCGCGGTCCTCGCTCCAAGGAATCGATTCACCCATGACCGACAGAACCACGCGCGTGAGCGGACGCTCGCGTCTCCTCGCGCAGGGCGCGGCAGCCCTCCTGGCCCTCCCCCTCGCGCTGAGCGCCGTCCCCGCCGCCGCCGTCACAGGCCCCGCCTCCGAGCCGTCCGACACGACGCACGCGTACACCGCGCGGATCATCACCGGCTCCCACGACCACGGCTGCTCCGGCGTGCTCGTAGACGCCGACTGGCTGCTCACCGCCGCGAGCTGCTTCGCCGAGGACCCGGCGCAGAGCCTCTCCGTGCCCGCCGGGGCGCCCCGGCAGCCGGTGACGGCCACGATCGGCCGCACCGACCTCACCTCCACCTCGGGCGCCGAGCGCAAGATCGTCCAGCTCGTACCCCGTACCGACCGCGACGTCGTCCTCGCCCGGCTCGACCGGCCCGTGACCGGCATCGCCCCCGCGTCCCTCGCCACGGCGGCCCCCGCCGCGGGCGAGGAGCTGAAGTTCGCCGGGTACGGGCGGACCGCGGACGAGTGGGCGCCGCTCAGGCTCCACACCGCCGCCTACTCCGTCGACTCCGTGGACGCCACGAGCGCCCAGGTCACCGGCAAGGACGGCGCCGCCGCCTGCGCGGGCGACTCCGGCGGCCCCGTGCTGCGCGGCAGCGGCGCCTCCGCCCAGCTCGTCGCCCTCACCAGCCGGTCCTTCCAGGGCGGTTGCTTCGGCATCGACGAGGAGCAGACGAGTACGGCGGGCGTCGCCGCGCGCGTCGACGACCTGAAGTCCTGGGTCGACGCCACGACCGGTGCCCCCGGGATCACCGACTTCAACGGCGACGGCGTCGAGGACATAGCCGTCGCCGACCCCCGGGCCACCGTGGGCGGCGACGCCGGGGCCGGTCTCGTACGGGTCGTGTACGGCGCCGGCAAGGGCGTCGCCCAGCTCGACCAGGACCTCGACTGGGTGCCCGGAGGGGCCGAGGCGAACGACGGCTTCGGCGGAGCACTCGCCACCGTCGACTACAACCAGGACGGCTACACCGACCTCGTCGTCGGCACCCCGGGCGAAGCGCTGGGCAGCGTCTCGGGCGCCGGCTTCGCCGACATCCTCTTCGGCGCGCCCGGCGGCCTCGGGACCGGCACCGTCAAGGCCCAGCACTTGGAGCAGGGTGCGGGCACGGGCTCCCTCAAGGCCTCCACCCCCGAGACGAACGACCACATGGGCCAGTCCCTCGCGGCCGGGACCACCGCCGAGGGCCGCCCGTGGATTCTCATCGGAGTCCCCGGCGAGTCCATCGGCAAGCTCGCGGCGGCCGGTATGGCCACCTACGTCTACGGCGACACCAGCCGCTCCCTCTACCAGGACCTTCCCGTCAACACGCCGGGGGCGTCGGAGGCGAACGACAGGTTCGGCGCCGCCGTCGCGGGTGACGAGAACTACTTCGCGATCGGCGCGCCCGGCGAGGCGGTCGGCACCGACACCGACTCCGGCACCGTGGCCCTCTTCAGCCACACCCTGGACGCGGACGGCAGGCCCACGGCCATCGGCGGCATGGACCAGGACAACGACGCGGTGAGTGGCGCCGCCGAGAAGGACGACGAGTTCGGCGCCTCGCTCGCGATGACCTCGTACCGCACCTCCGCGACCTCCGGCAGCGGCACCTCGATGCTGGCGATCGGCTCGCCGGGCGAGATGACCTCGCAGGGCGGCACGCAGCGGGCCCAGGCGGGACGGGCGATCCTGGTCAAGATCAACCCGGACAAGACCTGGAGCTACATTCACGAGCTGCGCCAGGGCGAGGTCGACGACACCGTGAGCGGTGCCTCGGAGACCGGCGACCGGATGGCCGAGAGCCTGAGCATCGTCAACACCGCGCCGCACGCGGTCGCCACGACGAGCACGCTGCTCGTCGCCGTCGGCATCCCGGGGGAGGCGCTCGGCACCGAGGCCAAGGCCGGCGCCGTGCAGGTCTTCTCGGCGCTCGGCGCGGCCGGTGACAACGACGTGTGGGTGGAGGCCGGCAACGAACCGGGCCTGCCCGGCCCGTACAAGGCCAACCAGCGCGTCGGCGAGAGCATCCACTTCACCGGCACCCGCCTCTACGTCGGCATGCCCAACGGACCGAGCGCGTACGGGGCCCTGCACACCCTGCCGATCGGCAACGTCGTCCCCGGCGGCACCAAGGGGGCGGTGACCACGTACCAGCCCGGCACCGGCGGTCTGCCCGCCGCGGGCAAGGCGTTCGGCTCCGCCGCGCGCTGAACCGCGGTCGCCCGACGAGGCGTGGGGGGGGCGGGCACCCCCCCCCCCCCCCCCCCCCCGGGGGGCCCCGCCCCCCGACACCACCCGCGGGCGCCCCCCCCGCGGGCGGGGACGAAAGAGCACACAGACGTATACTGGTGGTAG
>NZ_JBIVIO010000012.1:0-149575 GCF_044749745.1 Streptomyces sp. NPDC088923
GGGGGGGGGGGGGGGGGGGGGGGGTCCCGGGGGGGGGGGGGGGGGCCGGCGGGGCGGGGGGGGGGGGGGGGGGGGGGGGGGGGGGTCGGGGGGGGGGGGGCGGGGGGGGGGGGGGGGGGGGGCCCCCCCCCCCCCGCCCCAGGATTCGGGGCTCCGCCCCGGACCCCGCTCCTCAATCGCCGGAGGGGCTTGATTTGGCGGCTCGCTCCTCCGCCTCCATCTCCGCGAACACGTCGATCGGCGGCGGGGCCTTCGCGAGGAAGACCCAGGTGAGCCAGACGGCGAGGAGGAAGGGGGGGATCTTGAGGGCGACCAGGACCCAGCCCAGGGAGGTCGTGTCCCCCCACCAGTAGAGCGGGAAGAGGATCGCGCACTTCAGGAGGAGGATCAGGCCCCAGGCCCAGCTGGAGCGCGCGTACGCCTTCTTGCGGCCGGGGTTGCGGGTGCGCCAGGAGAGGTTCTCCTTGAAGATCGGGCCCAGGATGAGGCCGATCAGCGGCAGACCGGCGAGCGTCGTGAGGATGTACGCGAGTGCCAGCCCGAAGGTGTAGATCATGCCCGGCAGGTAGAAGTCCTTCGCGTTGCCCGTGAACATCGCGAAGAGGACGCCGAAGCCGACGCCGAACACGCCCGAGAAGGCGTGCTTGATGGTGCCGCGCTGCACGAGCCGCGCGAGCCCGAGCACGATCGAGACGCCGAGCGCCGAGAAGGCGGAGATCTTCAGATCCTTGTCGATCGTGAAGATCGTGACGAAGAGCAGCCCGGGGACGACCGTTTCGATCATGCCGCGCAGGCCGCCGAAGGCTTCGAGCAGCGCGGCCTCGGTCACGGCGCGGTCGGCCGCCTCCTGGGCGGTGGCGCCCGGTGGTCCGTCCTGCTTCCGGTGGCTGGTCGGCTTGTCGAGGGACGTCACCGGTTACTCCCGTCCGAGGGGCTTGAGTTCGTACTTCGGGTTGAACAGCACCCTACGGCCATGATTCATGCAGACCCGCCCCGAGGCGATCAGCTTGCGCCCCGGCTCTATCCCCGTGATGGAGCGCCTGCCGAGCCATACGACGTCGAGCGGGGCCGTGCCGTCGAAGAGTTCGGCCTCCAGGGCCGGGACCCCGGCGCGCGGCCGCAGGGTGACCGTGCGCAAGGTACCAGTTACCGTGACGAGCTGCCGGTCGCCGGCCGCGTCGATACGGGTGCAGCCCGTGGTCGTCTGGGCGTCCTCCTGAAGCTCCTCGGACTCCAGCTCCTCCTGCGGCGTGGAGAGGCGGTCCAGCATGCGACGCAGCCGGCCCGCCGGTCGTTCCGCCTTCTCCGGCCTGCCCGGCCTGGGAGTTCCGCTCATGATGCGCAGCCTATCGGGGACGGGGGGAGGGGTGTCCCCCATGCTTGCTCTTCTTCCCCGCGGTCAGGTCACGAACCCGGGGGTCACTTCTCGAACCGGTACCCCATGCCCGGCTCGGTGAGGAAGTGCCGGGGGTGGGCGGGGTCCTTCTCCAGTTTCCTCCGCAACTGTGCCATGTACACGCGGAGGTAGTTCGTCTCGGTCCCGTAGGAGGGGCCCCAGACCTCCTGGAGCAGCTGTTTCTGCCCCACCAGGCGCCCCGCGTTGCGCACCAGGACCTCAAGGAGGTGCCACTCGGTGGGCGTGAGGCGGATGTCGCGGCCCTCGCGCCGCACCTTCTTCGCGGCGAGGTCGACGTGGAAGTTCTCCGTCTCGACGACGATCTCGCCCTCTCCCCCGGCGGGCTCCGCGCGGCGCACGGCGGCGCGCAGGCGGGCGAGCAGTTCGTCCATGCCGAAGGGCTTGGTGACGTAGTCGTCCGCGCCCGCGTCGAGCGCCTCGACCTTCTCGTCGGAGCTGTGCCGCGCGGAGAGTACGAGGATCGGCACGCGGGTCCAGCCGCGCAGCCCGCGGATCACCTCGACGCCGTCCATGTCGGGCAGCCCGAGGTCGAGCACGACGACGTCGGGGTGGCGGGCGGCCGCGAGCTGGAGGGCCGCGGCGCCGTCGGCGGCGGCGTCCACCTCGTAGTGGCGCGCCCTGAGGTTGATCACGAGCGCGCGGACGATCTGCGGCTCGTCGTCCACCACCAGCACGCGGGTCATGAACGAGCCGCCTTTCTGTCGGGCCTGTCGGGTGAGGAGGGCTGGGGTCGCGCGGCGCGCGGGGGGTCGTCCTCGGGCGGTACGGGACCGGGGTGGTCCTCCGGCGGGCCGGAGCCCCCCTCCCCCGGGCCGGTCTCCTTCGGGCGGCGCCGGGCCACCGGCAGGGTGAGGACCATCGTGAGGCCGCCGCCCGGCGTGTCCTCGGCGGAGAGGGTGCCGCCGAGCGCCTCGGTGAAGCCGCGGGCGACGGCGAGGCCGAGGCCCACGCCGGAGCCGCGCGGGGCGTCGCCGTGGCGCTGGAAGGGCTCGAAGATGCGCTCCTTGGCCTCGTCCGGGACGCCGGGGCCGCGGTCGACCACGCGGAGTTCGACGCGGTCGCCGAGGGTGCTCGCGGCGACGAGGACGGGGGTGCGGGACGGGCTGTACTTCACGGCGTTCTCGACCACGTTGCCCACCGCGCGCTCCAGGAGTCCCGCGTCGACGGCGACCATCGGCAGCGTCTCGGGCACGTCGAGGTCCACGAGCGCGTTGGGGGGCAGGCCGCCGAGGGCCATCGGGACGACCTCGTCGAGGTCGATCTCGCGGATGAGCGGGGCCACGGTGCCCGTCTGGAGGCGGGACATGTCGAGGAGGTTGCCGACGAGGTGGTCGAGCCGGTCGGCGCCGTTCTCGATGGCCTCCTGGAGGGCGTCGCGGTCCTCCTCGGACCAGGCGACGTCCTCGGCGCGCAGCGAGGTCACCGCCGCCTTGATGGCGGCGAGCGGCGTGCGCAGGTCGTGGCTCACGGCGGCGAGCAGCGCGGTGCGGATGCGGTTGCCCTCGGCGAGGGTACGGGCCTGGCGGGCCTGCCGCTGGAGGCGCTCGCGGTCCAGGACGACGGCCGACTGCGCGGCGAAGGCGGCGAGGACCCTGCGGTCGGCGGCGGGCAGGACGCGCCCGGAGAGGGCGAGCGCCATGTGGTCGCCCACGGGCATGTCGACGTCGGCGTCCTCGGGGCGCGCGGCGGGCTCCGGGCCCACGCTCCCCGCCGGGGTCCACGGCTCGCGGTCCCCCTCGCGCTCCAGGAGGGCCACGGAGTGCATCGCGAAGGTCTCGCGGACGCGGTCGAGGAGCGCGCCGAGCGTCGTCTCGCCCCGTAGCACGTCTCCCGCGAGGAAGGAGAGGATCTCCGACTCGGCGCGCAGGCGGGCCGCCTGGTGGGTGCGGCGGGCCGCGAGGTCGACGACGGAGGCGACCGCGACCGCGACGGAGAAGAAGATGACGATCGCGACGATGTTCGAAGGGTCGCTGATGGTGAACGTGTGCGTCGGTGGCGTGAACCAGAAGTTCAGCAGCAGGGAGCCGACGGCCGCCGAGGCGAGGGCGGGGACGAGGCCGCCGAGCAGGGCCGCGCCGACGGTGAGGAAGAGGAAGAGCAGGACGTCGTTGGCGAGCCCGGGGCCCTCGTCGAGCGAGCGCAGCACGAGGGCGAGGAGAACGGGCCCGCCGACGCCGACGAGCCAGCCGGTGAGGATGCGGGAGCGGCCGAGGCGGGCACCGCGCGCGACGGGCAGCCCGCGGCCCTTCGCGGCCGCCTCGTGCGTGACGATGTGGACGTCCAGGTCGGGGCCCGACTCGCGGGCGACCGTCATGCCGACGCCGGGCCCGAGCGCGTACTGCCAGCTGCGGCGGCGCGAGGAGCCGAGGACGATCTGCGTGGCGTTGACGCCCTTCGCGAAGTCGAGCAGCGCGGCCGGTATGTCGTCGCCTATGACGTGGTGGAAGGTGCCGCCGAGGTCCTCGACGAGCGTGCGCTGGACGGCCAGCTCCTTGGGGCTCGCGGCGGTGAGGCCGTCGCTGCGGGCGATGTAGACGGCGAGGATCTCGCTGCCCGAGCCCTTCGCCGCCATGCGCGCGGCGCGGCGGATGAGGGTGCGCCCCTCGGGGCCGCCCGTGATGCCGACGACGATGCGTTCGCGGGCCTGCCAGGTCGATTCGATGTTGTGCTCGCCCCGGTACTGCTGGAGGTACTCGTCGACGCGGTCGGCGGTCCACAGGAGGGCGAGCTCGCGCAGCGCGGTGAGGTTGCCGGGGCGGAAGTAGTTGGCGAGTGCGGCGTCGACCTTGTCGGGGGCGTAGACGTTGCCGTGCGCGAGGCGGCGGCGGAGCGCCTGGGGCGACATGTCGACCAGCTCGATCTGGTCCGCGCGGCGCACGACCTCGTCGGGCACGGTCTCGCGCTGGGTGACGCCGGTGATCGACTCGACGACGTCGCCGAGCGATTCGAGGTGCTGGATGTTGACGGTCGAGACGACGTCGATCCCGGCGGCGAGCAGCTCTTCGACGTCCTGCCAGCGCTTGGCGTTGCGCGCCCCCGGGACGTTGGTGTGGGCGAGTTCGTCGACGAGCACGACGGCGGGGGCGCGGCGCAGGACCGCGTCGACGTCCATCTCGGTGAACTCGGCGTCACGGTGCGTGTGGTGGGCGCGGGGCAGCTCTTCGAGGCCGGTGAGGAGCACTTCGGTGCGGGGCCGGGCGTGGTGCTCGACGTAGCCGACGACGACGTCGGTGCCGCGCTCCAGGCGGCGGTGGGCCTCCGCGAGCATGGCGTAGGTCTTGCCGACGCCGGGGGCGGAGCCGAGGTAGATACGGAGTTTGCCGCGGGCCATGAGTGCATTGTCCGTGGTGACGGTCGGTGGTGTCGCCCTGGCCGGGTTCGCGGGGGCGACCTTGACGCGACTCTGACGCCTGGAGCGGCCTGCCCTCCCGGGGCTCCGCCCCGGACCCCGCTCCTCGATCTCCCCCAGCCTCCGGCCGGGAGGCACCCCCGGAGGGGCTGGATCTCCCGGGCGGAGCGAGCCCGTCAGCGCGCCGTGTAGCCGCCGTCCACCAGGTGGTAGCTGCCCATGACGAAGGACGCGCGGTCCGAGAGGAGGAAGGCGATGACCTCCGCGACCTCCTCGCCCGTGCCGAGGCGGCCCGCCGGGTGGAGCGAGACGAGGCCCTCGTGGGCGGCCTCGTCCATGTTCTTCAGGAGCGGCGTCTCGATGAAGCCGGGGCCCACCGCGTTGACGCGGATGCCCTGCGTCGCGTACTCCATGGCGGCGGTCTTGGTGAGGCCGATGACGCCGTGCTTCGCGGAGGAGTAGGCGACGGCGTTCGGGAAGCCGACGGAGCCGAGGATGGACGCCGTGTTGACGATGGCGCCCTTGCCCGCGGCGGCCATCACCGGGATCTGGTACCGCATCCCGTAGAAGACGCCGCTGAGGTTGGTCGCGATGACGCGGTCCCAGTTCTCGACCGAGTACTCGCCGGTCGGGTTGCTCTCGCCGCTGATACCGGCGTTGTTGACGGCGAGGTCGAGGCCGCCGAAGGTCTTGACGGTGAAGTCGACGGCCGCTTCGACGGAGGCGGCGTCGGTGACGTCGACCTGGACGGCGGCGGCCTCGACGCCCTCCTTCCCGAGCGCGGCGACGGCGGCGTCGGCGCCGTCCTTGTTGTAGTCGGCGACGACGACCTTCGCTCCGCCGCGGCCGAGGAGCTGGGCGGTGGCGAGGCCGATGCCCGAGGCACCGCCCGTGACGAAGGCGGTCCTGCCGGCGAATTCGGTGCTGTCGATGGTGCTCATGTGTTGTCGCTTTCCGTGCTGTGCTGCGGTGGGACGGCTGCCCGGCCCACCTCGGTGACGAGGCTCGCGTAGACGCGGTCCACCAGGGCGGGGAGGTTCTCGCCCTCCCGGCCGCCGCCGCGTGCCCACAGGCGCAGGGCCGCGAGCAGGACCCCCGCGGCGGCCCCCACGACGGCGCCCGGGCGCGGGTCGGTCTCGGGATCGACGCCGAGCCGGTCCGCGAGGATGCGGACCGATTCGGCCTGCGCGGTGACGCGCACGCGCTCGAAGGCGGCGAACATGGTGGGTTCGCTGTCGACGAGCGGGTAGATCCCGCCGGCTCCCGGCCGCTGCCGCGAGCCGTGCTCGGGGTCGTCGAAGGCTTCGGCGACGGCCCTGCGGTAGGCGAGGAAGGGCGGTTCGTGCGCCGGGCGGGCGCGCAGGGCCGCGTTGATGCGCTCGGTGTCGGCGCGCGCGAAGTCGAGCGCGGCCTCCTCCTTGCCGGAGAAGTACCGGCTGAACGTGCGCCGGGTGACGTCCGCGCGCTCGGCGATCGCCTCCACGGTGACGGAGTCGAGCCCCTCTTCGAGGATCAGCTCCAGCGCCGCGCGGGCCAGCGCCTCCCTGGTCCGCAGCGCCTTGCGGCGCCTGCGGTCCTCGGGTGCGGGCGGCTGCGCCCGCCGCGTCTCCTCGGCCTCCATACCTGCCACCGTACTCCTCTTTTGTCTCATGGGGACACATGTCCCATGGGGACTTTTACCAGCTGGGGGGTATGCCGAAGGGGCCGCACTCCCGGAGTGGGAGTGCGGCCCCTTCGTCTTCAGCCGTACGCGGACGGGCGGGCGCCCGGCGCTCGCTCAGCGGATCTCGGTGATCTCCGGACCCCGGGCGAGCTGGCCCATGTCGCCGCCGAAGCGCGAGCCCGCGCCCTGGCGGTCCTGCTGCACGCCCTCGGGCACCATCTGGGCGTCCTCGGGGAGCTTGAGCACGATCGGGTCGCGGGGGGCCATCGGCCCCTCGCCGCGTACCACCACCGTGTCGCGCACGATCTGCTCCAGGACCCCGGCGGCCTGCGGCTGCACCGCGCCCTGGCCGGAGATGACCCCGCGCAGGAACCAGCGCGGGCCGTCGACGCCGACGAAGCGGACGACCTGCTGGCCGCTCTTGCCGTCCGGGAGCTGGATCGGGACCTGCGCGCGCAGTTCCCAGCCGAGCGGGCCCTCGATCTCGTCGATCAGGCCGCCCTGGCGGGTGATGCCGCTCGCGATCTCCTCGCGCACCTCGCCCCAGATGCCCTCGTTCTTGGGAGCCGCGAAGCCCTGGAGCTGTACCGCGCTGTCGCCGAGGACGACGGTGGCGGCGACGATCGCGTCGCCGGCGACCTCCACCCGCAGCTCCATGCCCTCGACCCCGGGCACGAAGAGGCCGCCGAGGTCGACGCGCCCCTCACCGGGCTCGTGCAGCTCGGAGATGTCCCAGGGCCCGTCGGGCCGGGGGGCGGGCGGAAGGCTGCGCACGGGACCCGATACGGAATCCCCATCGGCGGCCTGCGCGTCCGCGACCTGCTCGGTCTCGCTCTCCGCGTCTTCCGCGGCACCGCTGTTCTTGCGACGTCCGAACACGTCACTGTCCTTCCCGGTCGGATACGACCGAAGCGTAACCGTTCCCACCTGTGCCGTCGCCCACGGCCGCATGCCCGCCCGTGGACCCGAAGCCGCCCGCCGCCCGGACCGAACCGGGGAGTTCACCGACCTCCCGGAACGCGGCCCGTTCGACGCGCTGGATCACCAGCTGGGCAATCCGGTCGAAGCGCTCGAACCGTACGGGCTCGCGCGGATCGAGGTTCACCACGATCACCTTGATCTCCCCACGGTACCCGGCATCCACCGTCCCCGGGGCATTCACGAGGGCGATCCCGCACCGGGCCGCGAGCCCCGAGCGGGGGTGCACGAAGGCCGCGTGCCCTTCGGGGAGCGCGAGCGCGATCCCCGTCGGCAGGACCGCGCGCTCGCCCGGGGCGAGCACGGCCGCCTCGGTCGTGACGAGGTCGGCGCCCGCGTCGCCGGGGTGCCCGTAGGCGGGGAGCGGCACTTCGGGGTCGAGCCGCCGCAGCAGCACGGTCAGGGGCTCAGGGTTCACTCTTCACTCCGGTGACTTCTGTCCGGCGGCACGGATGACCTCGGTCCAGCGGCACGGACGGGTACAGCGTGTGCGCGTGCGGTGTCCGGCGCCCGACCCTACCCGCGCCGCGAGAGGGCACAGGCCGCCGTGCCAAGCTTGGATTCATGCAGCCTTACGAAGAACGTCTGACGGCGCCCCGTTCGTGGTGGGCGGTCTGTGTCCTGGTCGGAATCGTCTGCGCCCTCGTGGCACTGCCGTTCGGGACCCTGCCCCTGCTCGGCGCGCTCGTCGCGGGGGCCGCCGTCTCGGCGGTGATCACCAGCTCGTACGGCTCGGTGCGCATCCGCGTCGTGGGCGGCTCGCTCGTCGCCGAGGAGGCGAAGCTCCCGGTGACCGCGCTGGGCGAGGGCGAGATCCTGGACCGCGAGGCGGCGCGCGAGTGGCGGCTGCACAAGGCGGACCCGAGGGCGTTCATGCTGCTGCGCGCCTACATCCCGACGGCGGTACGGGTCCCGGTCACGGACCCGGCCGACCCCACCCCGTACCTCTACCTCTCCACGCGCGAGCCGCGGCGGCTCCTGGACGCGATCGAGGCGGCACGGGAGACGAGTCCGGCGGCCTGAGCCCTCCGGGGGCTTGACGAAAGCCCTCCAGGGGCTTGACGAAACTCTTCCGGGGGTTTGACGAGGATTTTGTGGGCGCACCCCGGTCCCCTCAGGAGTCCGCGTCCCCCCGGGGACGCGGAAGTTCCGGGTACTCCGGCAGTCCCGGGTACGGCTCCGCCGGCGCCTCCAGCGCAGGCAGGTCCTCCAGGCGCTCCCAGGCGATCGCCCGCCCCCGCAGGTCCTCCCGCACGTGCTCGGCGAGCTTTCTCGTGTCCCTGCGGTTCATGTACGCGCCCACGGCGGCGCCGATCATGAACGGCACGAGGTTCGGGAGATTGCGGATCGTCCGCTTCATGATCTGCTGCCGCAGCTCGCGTGCCGCCTGTCCGCTGAGGCCGCCCGCGGTGAGCGAGAGCGGCTTGCTCAGGTCGAGGCCGCGTTCCTGGGTCCAGGCGGTGAGGTAGGCGGCGCCGCGCTGCGCGCGCGTGCCGGGCGGGCGGTGCCCGTAGACCTCGTGGAGTTCGGCGACGAGCTTGAGCTCGATCGCGGCGACGGCGGTGATCTCGGCGGCGAGTTCGGCCGGCAGCGCGGGCGGCACGGGCATCATCGCCGCGGCACCCACCGAGGCGCCGACGGCGGAGGCCGAACGGGCCGCTCCGTTGACGAGTTTGTCGGCCAGTTCCTCCGGGCCGAGGCCCGGGAACTGGCGGCGAAGAGTGGCGAGATCACGCACCGGCACGCGGGGCGCGGTCTCGATGATGCGGTCGGCGAGGAAGCCGACCGTCGCGCGGGCCCCCTCACGCCCGCGCCGGAGTCCCTGCCCCACGCCGGAGCGCAGGGTGGTGAGTCTGCCGCCGCGCGCGGGCTTCTCGCCGCGTGCGGCCGCCTTGTCCCGCCCGGGGGCGGTGCCCGGCTCCTCTGCCCCGGTGGGGGGCTGCTGGGCCGGGAGAAGGGCCGCAGCGGCGTCCTGCGCGTCCCGCTCTTCGAGCGAGGCCGCCCGGCCTCGCTCGTTCGCGCGTGCACGCCGCTCCGAGCCGTCCGACGACGCGGTGCGCCGCCGCTTCCAGGGAGGGGTCGAGCCGGTCACGGCCGCCCCGCCCTCAGTCGCAGTCGCGGCAGATCGGCTGCCCGTTCTTCTCCCGCGCGAGCTGGCTGCGGTGGTGCACCAGGAAGCAGCTCATGCAGGTGAATTCGTCCTGCTGCTTGGGCAGGACGCGGACCGCCAGCTCCTCGTTGGAGAGGTCGGCCCCTGGCAGCTCCATCCCGGCCGCCTCCTCGAACTCGTCGACGTCGACGGTCGAGGTGGTCTTGTCATTGCGCCGGGCCTTGAGCTCTTCGAGGCTGTCCTCGTTGAGGTCGTCATCGGTCTTGCGTGGAGTGTCGTAGTCCGTAGCCATGTCGCTCTCCCCCTCTGGGTTCTGTGCGGTGTCTCAGCGCTCGTAACGCGTGAGAGGCCGGACTTGTGCCCGACCCGAGGCGGAGATTTTGCCTCACATCAAGGTCTGTTACTCAATCGACACTTCTCGCGCCCCCTTGACCAGGGGCGTAGGGAAGTGCTGGTGCGCACCGTAACCGGTACGACAGTCGCACCGGAGACGGGCCTCCCCGTGTACTTCCCGTGATCGACCCCCGCGAAAACCCCGATTTTCTGGGCTTTTCGGGGCTCTCAGGGGTCACCCATTGTGAATGTCTGAAAACCCGCTCTTGTGATCGATCACACAGGTCGAACGTGACCATAGGTCCCGAAAATTCCTCGCAAAGCGAACAAGGTGACCGGGTCACGGTGCGTCGCCTCCCGTGTCGGGCGAACCGGCGAACACGTATCGCATTCCCTCCGGCACGTTCCGCTCACAAGGGCAGTGTGACTCGCATCACAAGCCCGCCCCCCTCTCGCGGCTCCGCGTGGATGCGCGCGCCGTGCGCCCGGACGATGGAGCGGACGATCGACAGGCCGAGGCCCGCGCCCTTGTCGCTGCCCGTGCGTTCGGTGCGCAGTCGGCGGAAGGGCTCGAAGATGTTCTCGATCTCGTACGCGGGCACGACGGGCCCCGTATTGCTCACGACGAGCACCGCCTGCCCGTGCTGGGCCTCGGTGGTCACCTCGACCCAGCCGCGCTCCCGGGCGGCCGCCCCGCCGTCCTCGGCGAGCCCGGCCGCCGGGGGCGGCGGCACGTTGTAGCGGATCGCGTTCTGCACGAGGTTGAGGGCGACGCGCTCCAGGAGCACCCCGTTGCCGTCGACCTCGGCCGGGGCACGGGTGCCCCGGATCTCCACGTCCCGCGCCGCCGCCTCGCCGCGCGCCTGGTCGATGGCGCGGTCCGCGACCTCGGCGAGGTCGACGGGGCCGCGCTCGACGAGCTGGTTGTCGCTGCGGGCGAGGAGGAGCAGGCCCTCGACGAGCAGTTCGCTGCGCTCGTTGGTCGCGAGCAGCGTCTTGCCGAGCTGCTGGAGTTCGGGGGGCGCCTCCGGATCGGAGAGCTGGACTTCGAGGAGGGTCCGGTTGATCGCGAGCGGGGTGCGCAGCTCGTGCGAGGCGTTGGCGACGAAGCGCTGTTGCGCGGTGAAGGCCCGCTCCAGGCGCTCCAGCATCTCGTCGAAGGTGTCGGCGAGTTCCTTCAGCTCGTCGTCGGGACCGTCGAGCTTGATCCGCCGGGTGAGGTCGGAACCGGCCACCTGGCGCGCCGTCCTGGTGATCCGCCCGAGCGGGGACAGGACCCGGCCCGCCATCGCGTAGCCGAAGGCGAAGGCGATGACGCTGAGCCCGAGGAGGGCGAGCAGCGAGCGCGAGAGCAGGTGGTCGAGGGCGCGTTGGCGCTGCTGGCTCACGCAGGCGTTGAGCGCCTCCTGGAACTCGGCCTGCGTGTGGACGCTGCCGGACATGTTCGCGAGCTGCGGGCAGTCGCCGCTGGAGACGGTGACGTTCCCCCTGATGTCGAAGGGCAGTTTCTGGCCGACGCCGACCGCCTGCACGGCGAGCAGGTAGATGATCGAGAGCAACAGGATGCCCGCGATGAGGAACATCCCGCCGTAGAGCAGGGTGAGCCTTATCCGGATGGTCGGGCGCAGCCAGGGGAACGGGGGCTCGGCCGCGCTGTACGGAGGGCGGACGGGCTTGGGCGGAACGGGCGGGCGGCCGGGGGGCCGGGGCGCGCGGGGGGCGCCCTGCCGGGAGGGGGACGGGGCCATGGGGAACTCAGATCCGGTAGCCGGAGCCGGGGACGGTGACGATGACGGCGGGCTCACCGAGCTTGCGGCGCAGGGTCATCACGGTGACCCGGACGACGTTGGTGAAGGGGTCGGTGTTCTCGTCCCACGCCTTCTCCAGGAGCTGCTCGGCGGAGACGACCGCGCCCTCGCTGCGCATGAGCACCTCGAGGACGGCGAACTCCTTGGGCGCGAGCTGGATCTCCCTGCCGTCCCGGAAGATCTCCCTGCGGTTGGGATCGAGCTTGATCCCGGCCCGCTCCAGGACCGGCGGCAGCGGCACACTCGTACGCCTGCCGAGGGCGCGGACGCGGGCGATCAGCTCGCTGAAGGCGAAGGGCTTGGGCAGGTAGTCGTCCGCGCCCAGCTCCAGACCCTCCACCCGGTCGCTGACGTCCCCCGACGCGGTGAGCATGAGGACCCGCGTGGGCAGGCCCAGCTCGACGACGCGACGGCAGACGTCGTCGCCGTGGACGAGAGGAAGGTCACGGTCGAGTACGAGGACGTCGTAGTCGTTGACCTCGACGCGCTCCAGGGCCGCGGCTCCGTCGTACACGACGTCGACCGCCATGGCCTCCCGGCGCAGTCCGGTGGCCACCGCATCGGCGAGCAACTGCTCGTCCTCGACGACGAGTACGCGCACGTGGCTGGTCCTTTCCGTGGGCGCCCCCGGCACGGGGGCGCGGCGCGCGGACCCGCCCCCGTACGGGGGCGGGTGGCGGGCGCGCGCGACGACAGTTGTGGAGCCTCCATCCTGCCCCTTTCGGCCATAAACCGGCGGTAAGCCCTTAGCCACGCCTTATCACTGGCCGTGCACGGCCGGGGATGGCCGGTCGCGCGCCGCGTGATCACGGAACGTACGGGGTGGAAACCTGGCACTTCCGCCAGGGGAAATCCGTGTATCCGTCCACGGATTCGTGCGACTACCCGACGAGGAGGTTTCCGGCAGCCGCGGGCTGGGGATGACCGGAGGACACCCCGCGATCACGTCCGGTACGCGGCACGCCCTCAGGGCGTGCCGCTCCGCTTTGAGCCGAGCGGCGCCGGCTGACCGCCCCTGTCTGGCACACCCCGTGCCGCCGACCCACGACCATGACGAGGGGGCGCACCATGGACGCTTTCACCGCCGCGCTGCTCCAGCGCATAAGGAACACCAAGTCCGACCTCGACCGGGCGCGTCGCAGCGGCGACGACTTCCTGGTGGACGTGGAGGAATCGGACCTGGACGACCTGCGCCGGCTCGCCGCCGAGCACGGAGTCGACTTCGACGCCGTGCAGGCCGCCGACCACGCGCCGTCCCGCCCGGTCCAGCACGCCTGAGGCCCGTCGCGAAGGGGCCGGTACGCAGCACGCGTACCGGCCCCTTCGGCTGCCTCGCCCCGCGCTCAGTCGTGCCAGGCCCCCAGCTCCTCCAGGCGCGCCTGGAGGCTCTCGAAGAGGCCGGGAGGGGCCGCGACGGTCAGCTCGGGGCTCAGCGGTTCGCCGGGGCGACCGCCGGTGAGGGCGCCCGCCTCCCGGGCGATGAGGTCGCCGGCCGCGTAGTCCCAGGGGTTGAGGCCGCGCTCGTAGTACGCGTCGAGCCGGCCCGCCGCCACGTCGCACAGGTCGATCGCGGCCGAGCCGCCACGCCGGATGTCGCGCACGGAGGTGATGAGACCGGCGATGACCTCGGCCTGGTGCGCCCGGCGCTCGGCGAGGTAGCCGAAGCCGGTCCCGACGAGCGCCCGCCCCTCCTCGGCCGGGGGCCGCACGCGCAGCGCCCGCTCCCCGAGCCAGGCTCCGCCGCCCCGTACCGCGTGGTAGACCTCACCGCGCACGGGCGCGTTCACGACGCCGACGATCGTCTCGCCGTCCTTCCGCGCCGCGATCGACACACACCAGCTCGGCAGTCCGTACAGGTAGTTCACCGTCCCGTCCACGGGATCGATGACCCACCGCACGCCGCTGGTCCCCTCGCGGCTCGCCCCCTCCTCGCCGAGCACGCCGTCCTCGGGCCGGTGCTCGCCGAGGAAGCCGGTGATGAGCTTCTCGGAGGCGAGGTCCATCTCGGTCACGACGTCGACGGGACTCGTCTTGGTCGCGGCGACCCCGAGATCGGCGGGCCGCGAGTCCCGGAGGAACGCGCCGGCCCGGCGGGCGGCTTCGAGGGCGAGGGGCAATAGCTCTTGGGCGAGCTGGTCGGTCATGGTTCTCCTAGGTCAGGCTGATTCCTCAGCCTCTCCGGCGTTTGAGGAGCGGGGCTCGGGGCGGAGCCCCGAATCGCCGGGCCGCTAGGCCCCGGCGGCGGCGGGACGCGGGACCCGCGCGGGACAGCACCCGACCGGGCACACGTCATGGCTGGCCCCCAACGCGCCGAGCGCACACCGCGCGGGCTCCTCCCCCCGCTCCGCGGCCGCCCGCTCCAGCACCAGTTCCCGCACGGCCGCCGCGAAGCGCGGATCGCTCCCCACCGTCGCGGACCTCCGCACCGGCAGCCCCAGCTCCGCCGCCTTCGCCGTCGCCTCCGTGTCGAGGTCGTAGAGGACCTCCATGTGGTCCGACACGAACCCGATGGGCACCATGACGACCGCCGGGACCCCCGCCGCGTGCTCCGCCTCCAGGTGGTCGCAGATGTCGGGCTCCAGCCAGGGGATGTGCGGGGCGCCGCTGCGGGACTGGTAGACGAGCCGCCATTCGTGGTCGACGCCGGTCCGCTCGCGCACGGCGGCGTGGACGAGCGCGGCGACGTCCAGGTGCTCCTTGACGTACGCGCCGCCGTCGCCGTGCGCCTCGGGGGCGCCCGAGGTGTCGGCGGCCGAGACGGGGATGGAGTGCGTCGTGAAGGCGAGGTGCGCTCCCTCCCGTACGTCCTCGGGGAGGTCCGCGAGGCAGCGGAGGACGCCGTCGACCACCGGCTCGACGAAGCCGGGGTGGTTGAAGTAGTGCCGCAGCTTGTCGACGACCGGCACCTGAAGGCCCTCGGCCTCCAGTGCGGCGAGTGAGTCGGCGAGGTTCTCGCGGTACTGGCGGCAGCCGGAGTAGGAGGCGTAGGCGCTCGTGCACAGGACGGCGACGCGACGCCGGCCGTCCTCGGCCATCTCGCGGAGCGTGTCGGTGAGGTAGGGGGCCCAGTTGCGGTTGCCCCAGTAGACGGGCAGGTCGAGGCCGTGTCCGGCGAAGTCGGTGCGCAGGGCTTCGAGCAGTTCGCGGTTCTGGCCGTTGATGGGGCTGACCCCGCCGAAGAGGAAGTAGTGCTGCCCGACTTCCTTGAGCCGTTCGCGGGGGATGCCCCGTCCCCGGGTCACGTTCTCCAGGAAGGGGACGACGTCCTCGGGTCCTTCGGGGCCGCCGAAGGAGAGCAGCAGGAGTGCGTCGTAGGGGGTGGCCCCTGAGGTGGTGGGATCGAGAGCTTCGGCCATGGCTCCGATCCTGCCACCAGCGGTACGGCGCGCGACGCCCGCCCCGCGCGTGTCCGGCCCACCGCGCGGGCCCTCCCCGTTCCCGTCGACCGGCGGTTCCGTTCCCGCACACTCCACGCCGCCCTTCCCCGTCCCCGCCCCACATACCCGTCCCCGCGTCGCCCCGCCCCGTCCCACGCCGCCCTTCCACCGCGCGACGCCCGTGCGAAAAACCGCCCGACTGCGTAAGCTCACCGGACCGGGTTCACTGCTTACTCCCAGTCCTCCCGCCCCCTCCTCCCCCGCACACGACGGCCTCGTCCGCCCTGTGCCCGTACGCCTGCCCGGAGCCCGCCTTGCCCAGCCCCTACCGCGCGATCTTCCGCGCGCCCGGCACCCTCTCCTTCTCGGCCGCGGGGCTCATCGGGCGGATGCCGCTGGCGATGATGGGGATCGGCGTCGTCACGATGATCTCCCAGCTCACGGGCCGGTACGGGCTGGCCGGCGGGCTCTCGGCGACGATCGCGCTCGCCGCCGCGGTGCTCGGCCCCCAGCTCTCGCGGCTCGTGGACCGGCACGGGCAGCGGCGGGTGCTGCGTCCCGCGACGCTCATCGGGCTCGCCGCGACGGCCGGGCTCCTGCTCGCGACGGTGTACGAGGCGCCGGACTGGACGCTCTTCGTCTTCGCGGCGGGGATCGGCTGTGTGCCGAGCGTCGGCTCGATGGTGCGCTCGCGGTGGGCGGCGCTCTACCGCGACGAGCCGCGCATGCTGCACACCGCGTACTCCTTCGAGTCGGTCGTCGACGAGGTGTGTTTCGTCCTCGGCCCTATCATCTCGATCGGCCTGTGCACGGCGTGGTTCCCCGAGGCGGGACCGCTGCTCGCGGGCTGTTTCCTCGCCGTCGGCGTCTTCTGGCTCTCCGGGCAGAAGGCCACCGAACCGGCGGTGCACCCGGCTGGGCAGCACGAGCGCGGCAGCGCGATGCGCTCGGTGGGGCTGCGGGTCCTCGTGCTGACCTTCGTGTCGACCGGCGTCATGTTCGGCGCGATCGACGTCGTCACGGTCGCCTTCGCCGAGGAGCGGGGGCACAAGGCGGCGGCGAGCCTCGTCCTCGCCGTCTACGCGCTCGGCTCCTGCCTCGCGGGCGCGGTCTTCGGGCTCTTCCACTTCACCCGGCCGCCCGCCCGGCGCTGGCTCATCGGGGTCTGCCTCGTGGGCGTGAGTATGATCCCCCTCCAACTGGTCGGGAACCTTCCGTTGCTGGCCGTGGCGCTGTTCTTCGCGGGCCTCACGATCGCTCCCACGATGACGACGACGATGGCCCTCGTCGAGCGGCACGTGCCCCGCGCGAAGCTCACCGAGGGCATGACCTGGGTGAGCACGGGTCTCGCCGTCGGTGTCGCGCTCGGCTCCTCCGTGGCGGGCTGGGTCATCGACGCCTCGGGGCCGAAGGCGGGGTACGCGGTCCCGGGGGTTGCCGGGGCGGTCGCGGTCGTGGTGGCGTTCCTGGGGTACCGCCGGCTCGACAAGCCGGTTCCGCAGCGGGGAGGGGCGCAGGATGAGCAGCGAGCAGGCACTGCCGGGAGCGAAGGGGCCGAAGGAGCCGAAGGGGCCGGGGCAGGCCGGGACACCCGTGGTTCCGGGGCCCCGGAGCGCGCCGGGGACGGCGCGGCCGAGCGGGACCTGGCGTAACTGGGGCGGCAACATCACGGCGAGCCCGGCCCGCGAGGAGAGCCCCGCCTCGGTCGACGAGCTGGCCGGGGTACTGCGCCGCGCGGCCGGGCAGGGCCTCACGGTCAAACCGGCGGGCACGGGACACTCCTTCACCGCGATCTCCGCGACGGACGGCGTCCTGGTCCGCCCCCGGTTCCTCACCGGCATCCGGCACATCGACCGCGAGGCCATGACCATCACGGTCGAGGCGGGCACCTCGCTCAAGCGCCTCAACGCCGCGCTCGCCCGCGAGGGGCTCTCCCTCACCAACATGGGCGACATCATGGAGCAGACCGTGGCGGGCGCGGTCAGCACGGGCACGCACGGCACGGGCCGCGACTCCGGCTCGATCGCCGCGCAGATGGCGGGCTTCGAACTCCTCACGGCCGACGGCACCCTCCTGAACTGCACGCCCGAGGAGAACGCGGACGTCTTCGCCGCCGGGCGCGTCGGCCTCGGCGCACTCGGCGTCCTCACCTCTCTCACCTTCCGCGTCGAACCGGTCTTCCTGCTCACCGCGCGCGAGGAACCGATGCCGCTCGACCGGGTTCTGGCCGAGTACGAACAACTCGTGGCCGAGAACGAACACTTCGAGTTCTACTGGTTCCCGCACACCGACAGCACCAACACCAAGCGCAACAACCGCAGTCAGGGACCGGCGCGGCCGGTGAAGAAGCTCAGCGGCTGGTTCGAGGACGAGTTCCTCTCCAACGGCCTGTTCCAGGTGGTCAATTCGCTGGGCCGCGCGGTGCCGGCGACGATCCCGGCGGTGGCCCGCGTCTCCAGCCGGGCGCTTTCGGCGCGGACGTACACGGACATTCCGTACAAGGTGTACACGAGTCCGCGCCGGGTGCGGTTCGTGGAGATGGAGTACGCGGTGCCGCGCGCCGAGGTTCCCGCGGTGCTGCGCGAGCTGAAGGCGATGATCGAGCGCTCCCGCCTGCGGGTGAGCTTCCCGGTCGAGGTCCGCAGCGCCCCCGCCGACGACCTCGCCCTCTCCACCGCGAGCGGCCGCGACTCCGGCTACATCGCGGTCCACATGTACCGGGGTACGCCGTACCGCGAGTACTTCACGGCGGCGGAGAAGATCTTCACCGCCCACGCGGGCCGCCCCCACTGGGGCAAGGTCCACACCCGCGACGCGGCCTACCTCTCGGACGCCTACCCCCGCTTCGGGGAGTTCACGGCCGTCCGCGACCGCCTCGACCCCGACCGCCTCTTCACGAACCCGTACCTGCGACGGGTGCTGGGGGACTGAGGCGGAGGGGATACGGGGCAGGGTCCGCGTCCGGGCGTACGGGCGCGGACCGGGCCGCGCCCGTACGACGCCCCCGAGGGGACCCCTCAGGGCGACTGCGTCGCCCCGCCCTCCTCCGGCTGCTGCTGGCCCGTGTCGCCCTGGTCGCCCGTACCGGGGTCCGTGCCCTCGCCCGACTCCTGGCCCGTGCCGGGGGTCGACTGCGTGGGGTCGGGGGTCGTGCTCGGGGAGGGCTTCCGCTGCTCGCGCTGCTTCGTGTCCTCGCCCGGCGCGCTCGGGTCCTTGCTCGTGTCCTTCTCCCGGGACTGGCTCGGCGAGGGGCTGTCGCCCGGCGTGGGGGGCGTGGAGCCCTCCTTGCTCTCCTCCGGCGAGCCGGTCGAACCCGTGGACGCGGGCCCCGTCGGCTGCTCGGACGGAGCCTGGTGGTGGCTGCCGCCGTTGCCGCCGAGCTTGCTGATCGTGGAGCCGGAGCCCCCGCTCAGCGAGTGGCCGGCGAGCAGTTCGTACCCCGTGATGCCCGCCATCGAGACGGCGAAGACCCCCACGGCCGTGAGCAGCGGCTTGCGCCAGCCGCGCAGCTTCCGGGGGCTCTGGTGCGTGACGGGGGCGCTGTACGGGTCGGCGGGACGTAGCAGGCGCGTCGCCTCGTCCTCGCGGGCCGCCCCGAGCGCGCGGGTCGCCTCGTCGCGGGGAGCGGCCCCGAGCACGCGCGTCGCGTCGTCCGCGGGAACGGCCCCGAGCAGCCGCGTCGCCTCGTCCGCCGGAACGGCGGGAAGCAGGCGCGACTCGTCGTCGGGGACGGGCTCCTCCAGCCCCGTACGGAGCACCCGCGTCGCGTCCTCGTGCGGCACCGCCGCGGGGAGCACCGTGGTCGGGTCCGCGTCGGCGGCCGGGAGGACGCTCGTCGGGTCGCCGTCCGCGCGCGGCAGGACGGTCGTGGCCTCGGCACGGGGTTCCGGAACCTCCGCGAGGTGCCGCTCGGGGTGCGCGAGGAACGTCGGCGGTACGGGCTCGCCGGCGCCGTCGTGCGGAACGCCGTGCCGGGGGATGACCTGTCCGGCCGCGTCGCGGAGCTGCTCGCCCGTTCTGCGGAAGAGGTGCTGGAAGACGCTGCCGCCCGTCGTCGCCACGATGCTCATGACCCCGGCGCCGATGACCGTTCCGTAGACCCCGAGTTGGGACGCGGCGATCGCGGCGGCGACCGAGGCGACGGCCGACCCCGCCACCTGGGGCACGCTCAGATCGAGGCGCTTGGCGGGCTTTCGCTCCTCGGCGACGGCCTCACCCGCGGACGGTCGTCCGCCACGTATGTGAGGTGTGTCGCCGTTCACGGCTTCCTTCTGCATCTACCTGCCTTACATCGCCTTTCGTCCACCTTGCCGCAGGAAGTGACTGTCGAGCGAATCGATTGGTTCCGGTTCCGTGGATTTTGTGAAGCGCGCCACCCGGCGGCCGGACGCATCCCGCCCGGTGCCCCCGCGAGCGCCCGTGAAACACCCGGCGCACCTTCCCCCGGTCCCGCGTGCCCCCGGCGCGGGGGAAGTTCGACGGAGCGTCGCCCCACCACGGGTGGTCCGAATGGAGTACTGTTGACAGCCCTGGGTCCGGTCTCCCGTCAGGGTGCCCGGGACTCTTCGCACCGGAGCGGCCGGCCATCCGGCCGGAGCGGGTCCGTCCGCGAGGGGACGACCCGTGTGGTGGTGGGAGGGTCCCGTCGCCTTCGGGAGTCCGGGTGGTCACTCAGCGTTGCAAATGAGTACCGTGCCATAACGGAGTGTCAGGGCCCTTGCCCGACACGCCGGGCAACTCGGCAAGGTTGTGGCAGGCTGCACCCGGGCAGGCCACACTCGACTAGCGGAAGCAGCGACGCACGTGACGTCGGCAGGCACCACCCGGGAGGTCCCCATGCCCGAACTGCGTGTCGTGGCCGTCAGCAACGACGGCACACGTCTTGTGCTGAAAGCTGCCGACAACACGGAGTACACACTCGCCATCGACGAGCGGCTGCGTGCCGCCGTGCGCGGCGACAGGCCGCGCCTCGGCCAGATCGAGATCGAGGTCGAGAGCCACCTGCGGCCGCGGGACATCCAGGCCCGTATAAGAGCAGGGGCGAGCGCGGAGGAAGTCGCGCAGCTCGCGGGCATCCCCGTGGACCGCGTACGGCGCTTCGAGGGCCCCGTCCTCGCCGAGCGTGCGTTCATGGCCGAGCGGGCCCGCAAGACCCCCGTCCGCCGTCCCGGCGAGTCCGCGGGCCCCCAGCTCGGCGATGCCGTGCAGGAGCGGCTGATGATGCGCGGGGCCGACAAGGAGACCGCGCAGTGGGACTCCTGGCGGCGCGACGACGGCACCTGGGAGGTCCTGCTCGTCTACCGGCTCATGGGCGAGACGCGCTCGGCGAGCTGGACGTACGACCCGCCGCGCCGGCTCGTACAGGCCGTGGACGACGAGGCGCGGGCGCTCATCGGCGAGTCCGACGAGCTGTCCCCGTCCGAGCCCATGCCCTTCGTGCCTCGCATCGCCCGGCTGCCGCGCGAGCGCACGATCGACCGCTTCGACCGCGACCGTCCCGCGCTCCCCGACCGCCCCCCGGCGCTCCCGCAGGCGCCGGTCACCGAGGACGAGGACGAGGACGAGCCGCCCGCGGCCTCGGCCGACTCGGGGCGCGACTCGCTGACGAGTCTGCTGGAGGCGGTGCCGAGCTTCCGCGGCGACATGGTGGTGCCCGAGCGGTCGCCGGTGGAGCGTGCGGGGCAGGACGAGCCGGAGCGCGAACCCGAGGTCGAGGAGCCCCCGGCCCCCGCGGCCTCGGCGGGTTCGGCGTACGCGGACGTACTCATGCCGCGCGCGGTCTCCAGCCACCGCGACCGGCTCATCGGCTCCACCGACCGTCAGGCCGAGGCGGACGGCGTCCGCCCGGGCCGCCGGGCGGCGGTCCCGAGCTGGGACGAGATCGTCTTCGGCACCCGGCGCAAGAAGCAGCAGGACTGAACCCGGCGCGGAGCCGCCCTCGACGGCGCCCGCCCCGCGTCGGGTTCGCCCCGCGCCGAGTCCCCCGCGTCAGCCCCGCTCGGGTCCCGTCGCGACAGGCCGTCCGCCGTCCGCCGTCCACTCGGACCACGAGCCCGGGTACAGCGCGGCCCGCACCCCGGCCAGTTCGAGGGCGAGCACCTCCTGCGCCGCCGAGACGCCCGATCCGCAGTACACGCCCACCGCTTGGGCCCCGTCCGCACCCAAGTCCGCGAACCGCGCCCGCAGTTCCGCGAGGGACCGGAACCGCCCGTCGGGAAGCACGTTCTCGGCCGTCGGCGCCGACACCGCGCCCGGGATGTGGCCCCCCACGGGGTCGATCGGCTCCACCTCGCCCCGGTACCGCTCCCCCGCCCGCGCGTCGAACAGCAGACCCGTACGCGCCAGTTCGGCCGCGCTCTCGGCGTCGAGCGTCGGCAGCGCGCCCGGCCGGGGCGTGAAGTCACCCGTCGCGATGACCGGCGCGCCGGTCTCCAAGCCCCCGGTCCAGGAGGGGAATCCGCCGTCGAGCACCCGTACCGCCTCATGCCCCGCCCAGCGCAGCAGCCACCAGGTCCGGGCCGCCGCCCAGCCCTGGCCGTCGTCGTACACGACGACGTGGCTGTCCTCGCTCACCCCGGCGGCGCGCATCGCGGCGCCGAACTCCCCGGGCTCGGGCAGCGGGTGGCGCCCGCGCGGTCCGGGCGGGGCGGCGAGCTGGGTGTCGAGGTCGACGAAGACGGCGCCCGGCACGTGCCCTTCGAGGTAGGCGGGCCGCTGACTGGGCTGCCCCAGCCGGTAGCGCACGTCGAGGACGACGGGCGGGCGGGGCCCGGCGAGGGCGGTGGCGAGGGTGTCGGCGTCGATGAGCGGGGAGACGGAGGCCGGTCGCGAAGTGGTCATGGGTTCATCCTGGCCCACCGCGCCCCCGCACACTCCCCCGGCTGCCCCCGTCGGCCCCACCACCGCGACCACGCCGCGCCCGCCGCCCCACGCCGTACCCCGCGCACTCCCCCTCCCGCGCGCCCCGTGCCCGTCCGCACGCCCCGTACGTCCCCCGGTGCGCGCGCTCGGGCGGCGAAGGCGGGGCCCGCCGGTCCCGGACGGGTCGTCCGCGCCACGAGAGGTGCACAATCGGGTACGCACCGTGGCAGCCGGTGCGTCGGGTGCGGGTGGAGCGGGCGGGAGAGCGAGGGGCGATGGCCGGGGCACGGGCGGCGAAGGAGCGGGACGGCATGGCGGAAGCGGTGCGCGGGGAACCGTGCTGGGTGAGCCTGATGGTGCGCGAGCCCGGCGCGGCACGGGAATTCTACGGGGCGCTCTTCGGCTGGGAGTACGCGGACGGTCCGCGTCGGCTCGGCCCGTACGCCCGCGCCCTGCTCGACGGCCGGCCGGTCGCCGGGCTCGGGCAACTGCCCGCGGACACGGGCCTCCCGGTCGCCTGGACCACGTACTTCGCCGCACCTGCCATCGACGAACTGGCCGCGGCGGTGCGCGCCCGAGGGGGTACCGTCGGCGTCGGCCCGCTCGACTCGCCGGGTGCCGGGCGGCTCGCCCTCGCCTCGGACCCGGGCGGCGCGGGCTTCGGGCTCTGGCAGCCCGCCGAGCACGCGGGCTTCGCCGTGACGGGCGTCCCCGGCGCCCACTCCTGGTCCGAACTCCTCACGCGCGACCCCGCTTCGGTCGCCCCCTTCTACCGCGCCGTCCTCGGCTTCGACGCGCGGCAGGACGGCCCCGGCCGTCTGACGTTCACGCTCGACGGGCGCCCCGTGGCCGCCGCGCTCGCCGTGGGCCGCGCGCGGGCGCGGGAGCGCGGCACCGGGTGGCTCGCGTGCTTCGAGGTCGCCGACGTGTCCGCCTCGTGCGCGCGGGTCCTCGCGCTCGGCGGCCAGGTCGTGGAGGAGCCCGCCGAGGGCCCGCGGGGGCGCACGGCGACGGTCGCCGACCAGGAGGGCGCGGTCTTCGCCCTCGTCCGTACGGACGTCGCCCACGACTGAGCCGGGTCAGCCTGCCGCAGCGGCGGGACGCGTCAGCCCTGCCGCAGTGGCAGGACGTCCGGCGAGCGCACGCCCGCCTTCGCCGTCGCGCTCGTCACGCGGCGCAGATGGTGGCGGCGGCACAGGACCTCGTAACCGACCTCGCCCGCCCGGCGGTTGACGTCTCCGACGACGACCTGCGCACCCTCGACCACCATCTCGCCGTCCACCGTACGGGCGTTGTGCGTCGCCCGCGCACCGCACCAGCACAGCGCCTCGACCTGGAGCGCCTCGACCCGGTCGGCGAGTTCGATCAAGCGCTGCGAGCCAGGGAAGAGCTTCGTGCGGAAGTCGGTCGTGATGCCGAACGCGAAGACGTCGAGCCGGAGTTCGTCCACGATCCGCGCCAACTGGTCTATCTGGCGCGGCGCCAGGAACTGCGCCTCGTCGACGATCACGTAGTCCGCTTTACCGCCCTTGGAGAGCCGGTCGACGAGGTAGCCGTACAGGTCCATGCCCTCGGTCGCCTCGACCGCGTCCGTGACGAGTCCGAGCCGCGAGGACAGCTTCCCCTCGCCCGCCCGGTCGTCCCGCGTGAAGATCACGCCCTGGAGTCCGCGCGCCGACCGGTTGTGGCCGATCTGGAGCGCCAGTGTGCTCTTTCCGCAGTCCATCGTCCCGGAGAAGAAAACCAATTCGGACATCAGCGGACAGGGCCTTTCTGGAACGCCGGGCGGCGGGGCGAGGCGGTGGTACGGGGAGGGGCGGGACGGGCGGGGGCGGTACGCGCCGGGGCGACCCCAGACCCTACGCCACGGGTGCGGGACGGGCGGGAGCGGGGACCCGCGACGGCCCCGGGGACGGCCGGGACGAGGGCGGGGCGCGGCCGGGGCCCGCCCTCAGGTGCGGATCTCGATGAGCGGCACGTACTGCTCCGCCGCCGTGAGCGAGCCGTGCATCCCGACGAGCGCCGTCTCGCGCGGCTCGGTCTCGCTCGCGACGATCGCGGAGAGGCCCTGCGGCGCCGCCACGACGTCGCCGATCCGCGCGTACACCCGCTCCTCGCACAGCTCGGGCGGCCCGAACCACCCGGCGGCCAGGGCCTCTTCGCGGCTCGCGACCCAGAAGCGGTCCCCGAGGACCTCGCGCCACACGGCGAGGACGTCGGCGGCCGCTCCCGGGTGTGCGTACACGTGCCGGGCGCGACCCTCCCCGCCCAACAGGGCGACGCCCGCGCCGAGTTCCCAGTCCTCGTCGTAGTCGACGCGGCTCTCGGGGTCCTCCGGGACATCGACCATGCCGTGGTCCGCCGTGACGTACAGCGCGGTGCGCGGCGGGAGTTGACCGGCGAGGCGCTGCACGAGCCGGTCGACCTGCATGAGCTGGCCGCGCCAGGTGTCCGACCCCGTGCCGTACTTGTGTCCCGCGCCGTCGAGTTCGCTGTAGTACGTGTAGACGAGCGACCGGTCGCCCGCGGCGAGCTCCTCGGCGGCGCGGTCCATGCGCTCCTCGCCGGTGAAGCGGCCGTGGAAGGTGCCGCCGGAGAGCGCGACCTGGGTGAGCGGCGTCTCGCGGAAGTGCGGGGCCGAGACCTGGGCGGTGTGCACGCCGGCCGCGTCGGCGGCGCGGAAGACGGTGGGGTGCGGCTGCCAGGCGGTGGGGTCGGTCCAGGGCTGCCAACGGAGCTGGTTCATGAGCGCGCCCGTCGCCGGGTTGCGCACCGCGTAGCCGAGCAGTCCGTGCTGCCCCGGCACGGTGCCGGTGCCGACCGAGGCGAGCGAGGCCGCGGTCGTCGAGGGGAAGCCGGAGGTGAGGGGGCGGCCCGTGCCGCCTCGCGAGGTGCCGAGCAGGCTGTGCAGGAAGGGGGCTTCGTCGGGGTGGGCGCGAAGCTGCTCCCAGCCGAGGCCGTCGACGAGGAAGACACAGGCGCGGTCGGCCGGGGTCAGCTCGCCGATGACGGGCGCGAAGCCGGGGACGCCGAGTCCGGCGGCGAGGGTGGGGAGGAGGTCGGCGAGGCTGCCGCTCCCGTACTCGGGTACGAGGGCCGAGGAGAGCGGGAGCGGTGCGTAGGGGTCCGGGGCGTCACGGGACCCGTGCGGTCCGCCGCTGTGCCGGGCCTCGTAGGCGTCCCAGTCCGTGTGGTGCGTGGGGGGTGTCCCGCTCATCAGCGGCGGGTCCCGGAGGGGCCCTCGCCGAGCGCCGCCGTGGCCGCCGAGAGCGCCTGCGCGAAGGCGAGCGCCTCGCGGACGGTCTCGGGGCCGTCGCCCGCCTCGCTCACCCGCAGGCTCAGGTCGTCGGCGGTGGAGCTGCCGGTGTAGCCGTGGTCGGCCTCGCAGTTCGGGTCGCCGCAGGCGGCCGGCTCCAGGTCGATACGGGAGACGGCGCCCCAGCCGATCGTGAGGACGACCTCGCGGGGCAGGGTCCCGGGCGTGTACGACTCGGGGTGAGCGACGACGCGGCTCGTCACGACGGAGGAGACGCGCTCGATCCGTACGGACTCCGTGGACGTCGTGGCGTACGGGGTGGGCGAGGTGTCGTCGGCGGCCTGCTCATCGGTGTGGCTCACGATGAAGCGGTGCTCGGTGAGCACGAGCACGGTGACGTGCCTGCGGACCTCGTTCGCGTCGAATGTCGTCTCCTGGTGCACCAGGTACGACACCACGGGGTCCCCGCCGACCGCGGCCTCCACGGCCTCGGCCACGAGGGCCGGGTAGTAGCCGCTGCGCTCGATCGCCGCGCGCAGCCCCTGGGTCGTCGTACCGGTCTTCGCCATGCGCCCATCCTACGGGGGCGGGCGGCCTGCCCGGTCACTCCGTGGGGGTTCGTCCTGGGGCGGGAGCGGCGGTACGGGCGGGACGGGGCCGTTGGCGTGCGCGTACACGGCCCCGAGCGGGAAGCGTGCGTGGCACCGGGGGCACTCGGCGGGGCCGAGGGCCTGGCGGACACCGTCGGCGAACGCGGGCCGCCCGGCGCGCGGGGCGACGCGGTGGAGCCGGGCGCCCGTGCCGCTGGGGGCGCCGGGAGCGGCCGGGCGCGGCGCGAGGCGGTGCTCACGGTCGACGCCCCCGTCCGCGCATACCGGCCGAAGCGTCCGACCGCGCGGGTCGGGCCCGCGCCGAAGGGGGCGATCACCGGAGCCGGCTCCTCGAACGGGTCGTCGCGGCCGTGGTGGGGGGGGCGCCCCACGCCGGGGTCGCCGTCGTCGCGCTCGACCCGGCCGCGGAGTGCCGGCACGTGCCCGCGCCGCGGATGGCCCGCGACGACTCGGTCCCCGTGGGCCGTCTTTCAGTACATCGGCATCCTGCGCGGTCCCTCGTCGCCCACCGCCGGGGGGTGGGCGAGGCGGAGCGATGCCCCGAGGACGCGGACCGTGCGGGGCGCGACGACGACCGGTTCGAGGGAGACCGCGACGATCTCCGGGTGGTCGTCCACGAGGCGGGACACGCGCTGGATCAGCTCCTGGAGGGCGTCCGTGTCGACGGGCGCGGCGCCGCGCCAGCCGAAGAGGAGCGGGGCGCTGCGCAGCGAGCGGACCTGGTCGGCCGCGTCCCTGTCGGTGACGGGGACGAGGCGGTGCGCCGTGTCGCCGAGGAGTTCGGAGGGGGCCCCGGCGAGCCCGAAGGAGAGCACCGCGCCCGCCGCCGGGTCGATGACGGCCCGTACCACCGTGTCCACGCCGCGCGGGGCCATCGACTGCACGACGGGCCGCAGTTCGGCGGGCGAGCCGAGCAGTGCGGTGAGGTCCGCGTACGCACGGCGCAGGTCGCTCTCGTCCGCGAGGTCGAGGCGGACGCCGCCGAGGTCGGGGCGGTGGCGCAGGTGCGGAGCGGTGATCTTGAGCGCGACGGGGTACCCCAGTTCCTCCGCCGCGCGCGCCGCCGCGTCGGCGTCGGGCGCTGGAAGCGCGCGCAGGACGGGGATGCCGTAGCGGCGCAGCAGGTCCTCGGTGTCCTCGGGACCGGGCGTCGTGCCGCGCGCGCCGGGCGGGAGGGCGCCGAGCAGCCCCGCGATGCGGTCGGCGGCGCCGTGCCCGTCGATGTCCTCGAACTCGGGGACCCGCCCGGGGTGCTCGGTGTCCGTACGCCACTGCGCGTGCCGCACGGCGCGGGCGAGCGCGCGGACGGCGCGCTCGGGGGCGGGGTAGGCGGGGATGCGGGGCGTGGCGGGGCGCTCCCCGGCGACGGACTCCCCGGGTTCCGGTGCGGGCGTGCCGCCCTCGTCCCGTACCGTCGCGCCCGGCTCCCGTACCGCCGCCACGGGCTCCCGTACCGCCGCGCGCGGCTCGCCCTCGTCGCGTACGACCTCCGTGTCGCGCGCGTCCGCGCGGACCGCGCCGCCGGGCGTGTGCGGGCCCGCGCTCGCCGGGAGGGTCGCGGTCGCCGCGGAGAGGGCGTGGGCGAGGCCGCCGAGTTCGACGTGGACGACGAGGACCGGTTTGCGCGTCTCCGAGGCGGCGACCGCCTCGCGCAGCGCCGCGCCGAGCACCTCGCCCTCGGGCCAGTCGAGCGCGCCCTCGCCTACCCACGGGATCGCGGTGACGACGACGGCGTCGCTGTCCCGGTCCGCGAGCGCCTGTTCCAGGGCACGCCGGAAGTCCTCGGGGCTCGCGGACGTCGTGAGGTCGAGCGGGGTGCGCGGGCGCAGGCCCTCGGTCAGGCAGGCGTCGTACGTCAGCAGGCCGAGCGACTCGGAGTTGCCGAGGATCGCGACGCGCGGGCCCTCGGGCAACGGCTGGCCCGCGAGCAGGACGCCCGTGTCGACGAGGTCGGTGACGGTCTCGACCCTGATCACCCCGGCCTGCGCGAGGAGCGCGGAGACGGTCGCGTGCGGGAGGCGGGTCTCGGCGACGGCGTGCGAGGGCGGTGTCGCGGCGCTGTGCCGGGCGCCCTGGACGACGACGAGCGGCTTGGTCGCGGCGGCGCGGCGCGCGAGACGGGTGAACTTGCGGGGGTTGCCGATCGACTCCAGGTACATCAGCGCCACGTCGGTGTCGGGGTCGTCGTACCAGTACTGGAGGACGTCGTTGCCCGAGACGTCCGCGCGGTTGCCCGCCGAGACGAAGGTGGAGAGCCCGGTGCCGCGCTGGTGGAGTTCCGACAGGAGCGCGATACCGATCGCGCCCGACTGCGTGAAGAGCCCGACCCGGCCGCGCGGGGCGAGTTCGGGCGCCAGCGAGGCGTTGAGGCGGACGGCGGGATCGGTGTTGACGAGGCCGAAGGCGTTGGGGCCGACGAGCCGCATCCCGTAGCTGCGCGCCTGCCGCACCAGGCGCCGTTGCCGCGCCCTGCCCGCCGTCACGCTCTCGCCGTACCCGGCGCTGATGACGACGAGCCCGCGCACCCCGTGCTCGCCGCACTCGGCGACGGCCTCGGGCACCCGCTCGGCCGGGACGACGACCACGGCGAGATCGATGTCCTCGCCGATCTCCTTGACGGTACGGAAGGCGGGGACGCCGTCGAGCGTGCCCTGGTCCTCGGGGAAGCTGCTGTTGACGGCGGAGAGGCGGCCCGTGTACCCGGCGGCGAGGAGGTTGCGCAGGATGCTGCGCCCCACGCCGCCGCCCGCCCGCTTGGCCCCGACGACCGCGACCGAGCCGGGGGCGAGGAGGCGCTGCACGGAGCGGGACTCGGCGCGGTGCTCGCGCGCGTACTGCACCGCGAGCGAGCGCTCGGTGGGTTCCAGAGGGAAGGTCAGGTGGACGACGCCGTCCTCGAAGCTGCGCTTCTGCTGGTAGCCCGCGTCCGTGAAAACCTTGATCATCTTGGTGTTGTGGGGCAGCACCTCGGCGCCGAAGCGGCGGATGCCGCGCTCGCGCGCGACGGCCGCGATGTGTTCGAGGAGCGCTGAGGCCACGCCGCGGCCCTGGTAGGCGTCCTGGACGAGGAAGGCGACCTCGGCCTCGTCGGCGGGCGCGGAGGCGGGGCGGCCCGTCGCGTCGACGCGGTCGAAGCGGACGGTCGCGATGAACTCGCCGCCGATGGTCGCGGCGAGCCCGACGCGGTCCACGAAGTCGTGGTGCGTGAAGCGGTGCACGTCCTTCGCGGAGAGCTTCGGGTAGGGGGCGAAGAAGCGGTAGTACTTCGACTCGTCGGAGACCTGCTCGTAGAAGCTGACGAGCCGTTCGGCGTCGTCCGCCGTGATGGGCCTGATCCGCGCGGTGCCGCCGTCGCGCAGCACGACATCGGCCTCCCAGTGGGCGGGGTAACCGGCCTCGTGGGGCTGCGCCGAGGGGTGCTGGTCCTGGGGGCGGCCGCCTGGACGGGGCGCTGCCGAGCGGGGCTCCTCGGGGCGAGGCGGGTGGGCCGGGGTCTCCATGGGGTCAGGGTACGACCGTGTGTACGAGGCGCGGGGGCGCCGTGCGGGGGCGGTGCGGCGGCGTACGGGGCGGGGCGCGGTGTGGTCGGCCGGTACGCGGCGGAGCGGCGGTGTCCCCCTGGTGCCCGCGGACACCCCTCGTACGGCCCCCGCCCCCTTGCGGCGCGCGGCGCGCCGTGCCACCACGAGGGGAGAACGCGTCCCGGAACGGGAAGGCCCGTACCGCGACCCCGCACCGATCCGCACCACCGAAGGACCGCACCAACCGCACCAACCGCACCAACCGCACCAACGGAAGCTGCACCGACCCGCACCACCGGAAGTCGCACCACCGCGTATCCGCACCGGGCCCGCAAGCGCGCGGGCCCCGGACCCGAAGGGCTGCACCATGGCTGAGCGTCGCGTCACCGTCGGCTGGCCGGAGGGCCTCCACGCCCGTCCCGCCTCCCTCTTCGTGCGGGCATCGACCGCCACCGGACTCCCCGTGACCGTCGCCAAGAGCGAGGGCGAAGCGGTCAACGCCCGCTCCATGCTCGCGGTGCTCGGTCTCGGCGTGCAGGGGGGCGAGGAGATCACGCTGAGCGCGGAGGGAGAGGGGGCCGAAGAGGCGCTGGACCGGCTCGTCAAACTCGTGGCGGAGGGGCTCCAGGAACTCCCCGAAACCGTTTAGGGAATACGCGGGTGACCCGGGGGTGCGGAATTCTTCTCCGCAGTCCCGGGCCACTGTGCATTTCCCCGGCGGGCATACCGGTCGAGCCGAAGGGCGCACCGATAAAACCCACGGAAAAGGCGCGACCATGGCGGCGGGAATACCCGATCCGCCGGGACGGCCCATGTGGGGACGTCGCGGTCTCGCGACGTCGCGTATCCCTTTGTATACGGCCCCCGTGTTAATGCGGAAGGCCCGGATTGTTTACGGGATGTTGCGAAGTCCTCACCGGGCGCGGATCCGCGCGGCTCACCGGGCGCGGGTCCGCGCGGCTCACCGGCGGGGGCTCACCCGGCCTCACCAGGCGGGGGCCTCCTCGGGGTCGCGCCCCGGCGGGCGGCGCGGCGGGTAGGGGCCTGGGCCGCGCAGGCGGTGGGCGCGCCGCGCGCGGTCGGCGTGCTGCGCCGTGAGCGCGCGGGCCCGCTCCGCGTCACCGCGCGCCAGGGCGTCGACGATCGCGCCGTGCTCGGCCCAGGACTCCTGCGGGCGGGCGGGCGACTCGACCACGTACATCCACGCGATCTTCTGCCGCAGCAGGGTCAGCAGGGAGGTCAGGGTCTCGCTCGCGCTGGCCTGCACGAGGGTCTCGTGGAACCAGCCGCCCAGCGAGCGCAGGTCCTCCTCCTGCCCCCGGCGTGCCCGCTCCTGCCCCAGCCTGACGAGGCCGCGCAGCACCTTGAGGTGCGCCTCGGTCCTGCGCTGCGCGGCGCGCGCCGCGCACAGCGGCTCCAGGAGCAGCCTCGTCTCCAGGACGTCCACGGCCTCCCGCGCCCCCGGCTCGGCGACCTGCGCCCCCGCGTGCCGGCGCGTCACCACGAAGCCCTCCGCCTCCAGCGTGCGCAGCGCCTCCCGCACCGGCACCCGCGAGACCCCGTATCTCCGCGCGAGCAATTCCTCCGTGAGCCGGCTCCCCCGCTCGTACACGCCCGAGACGATATCGTCCCTGATCGCCGTGCATACCGAGTGCGCGGGAATACTCATGACCCGACCTCCGCATTATTCACCGCGAAACGCTGCCGTTGGACGTCCGCGAGGTGGCTCCACCAGACATTAGAGCAGTGACCCTATGAGAACAGTGAAGAATTCCTCACGGCAGGGCGCATTCCCCGAATATCTTCGGGCCCCGGTGCGCTGTTTACGGGCGGTTCGGGGCGGAAAGGGCGAGGTGCGCCGTACCGGGAGCGGGGCGTGCGGTGCGGTGCCGGGAGTGGAGCTGCCGGGCGCGACGTCGAGGCCCGTACGCGGAATGCCGAAAGCCCCCGGGGGCGGCCGGGGGCTTTCGAAGGCGTCGCGAGGCGCGGGACGGGCTCAGATGTCGATGCCGTGGCCGCGCAGGTAGGCGAGCGGGTCCATGTCGGAGCCGTACTCGGGGCTCGTCCGGGCCTCGAAGTGCAGGTGAGGGCCCGTGACATTGCCCGTGGCGCCCGAGACGGCGATCTGCTGACCGGCCGTCACGGTCTGCCCGACCGCGACGGTGGCGGCGGTGAGGTGCCCGTACTGCGTGTACGTCCCGTCGTGCATGCGGAGCACGACCTCGTTGCCGTACGCGCCGCCCCAGTCGACCTTCACGACCGTCCCCGCGCCGACCGCGTGGACGCTCGTGCCGCTCGCCGCGTGGAAGTCGATGCCGGTGTGGCTGCCGGACGACCACAGCGAACTGCTGGCGTGGTAGCCGGTGGAGACGTACGAGCCGGGGATCGGCAGGACGAAGGTGTTGAGGCGCTCGCGCTCGGCGGCCCGCGCGGCCCGCTCCTTCGCCTCCTTCTTCCGCTCGGCCTCGCGCTTCGCCTTCGCGGCCTCCTTACTCGCCGCGGCCGCGGCCTTCGCCTCGGCGGCGTCCTGCTCGGCGGCGGAGTGCACGAGGGAGGCCTGCGTGGCGATCTCCTGGGCGACGCTGTCGAAGCCGATGACGCGGGTGAGGCCGGTGTCGGGGCCCTCGTGGTTCGCGGCGTGCGCGGGGGCGGCGAGGGTGCCGACGACGGAACCGGTCGTGAGCGCGGCAAGCCCGGCCACCTTCGCACCGGTGCGGGACGCTCGGACGGCAGGGCGGCGGTGCCTGCCCGTGGGGCGCGTGAACGCCATGAAGCGGCTGTTCCTTTCCTTCCCTCTCGCCTACCGGGTTAGCTGACGGGTTCGGAGCAGGAAGGTCTCCTACGGACACCGGCGGACGGCGTCCGATTCACCCCATGGGACACATGGGTCCCCGGCTCCCGGGTACAAGCCCCGGAACTCGGCGAAGGCTGTCCGCTGCCGCGGGCGCGGCGCATACCTGACGAACAGCCGGAGTGACGCTAAGCGGGGCAAGACTTCCGTAACAAACGCAACCGCGCCTTTGTTGCTCATGCCACACCCCAGACAGGCCGTCATGCACCCAATACGGACACGGACCCGACCGGTATCCGGACAGCCTTGGGCCCGTGCCCGCGCACGTCGACGCCCGCGCCGGCTCGCTGGGCCGCCGTGCCCGTTCGCATGGGCTGCCGCGTGCCCGCTCACGGGAACCACCGTGCCCGCTCGCGTGGGCCACCGCCTCCGCTCGCGCGGGCCGCCGTGTCGGACCAAGCCGCACCGCCACTCCCCGCCGAGGCAGCCCCGCCCGCCACGGGCACTCGTCGCCGCCCCGCCCACCCGCCGCTGCCGGGGACTCAGCCGCCCGTCAGCGTCCCGGCGAGAAGGGGAAGCAGGCGGTCCCAGTGACGGGCGAACCCGGTGGCGCTGAAGGCGTCGGTGTCGGCCATGGTGAAGCCGTGCCGGGTGCCGGGGTAGACCTCCGAGGTGTAGTCGACACCGGCCGCGTCGAGTTTTTCGTGGAGCGAGTCGAGGGCCTCCGGGGTCATGTCGCCCTCGGCGTGGCCGAGATGGACACGTGCGGTGAGCGCGGAGTGGACACCGGGTCCGGCCGCCCCCACCGGCGCGTGGAACGCGGCGACGGCCGCCACCTCGCCGGGGTGCTCGGCGGCGGCGCGCACCGCGAGGAGACCACCGACGCAGTAGCCGGTGACGGCGAACGGCCCCGCCGCGACCTCGGGTTGTGCCGCGAGAAAGGCGAGGTAGGCGTCCGCGTCCTTGCGGGCGCGTTCGGCGGTGTGCGCCTCGATGAGGGGCAGCACGCGGGCGAAGACCGCCGCCCGTTCCTCTCCCCCGAGGTAGGCGGGGAGTTCGACCACCGGCGCGGGGCCGTGCCGGTAGAAGAGGTGGGGGACGAGGACGTAGTACCCGTGCCCGGCCAGTTGACCGGCCAGGTCCCGTACCACGGGCCTGAGGCCGAAGCCGTCCGCGTACAACAGGACCCCGGGGTGCCGCCCTCCTCCCTCGGGGAAGGCGGCGAAGCCCTCTGCGTGACCGTCCTCGGTGGCGATGCTCAGTGTCTTGGTGGGCATGACTCTCCTGTCGTGGTCGATGTGCCGAAGCTGCGATCAACACGACGGAGGGCGGGGCGCGGGGCGGTACCGGGCCCGCGACGGCGCGCGGCGGTGGCCGGTCCGGGCCGATACGCGGACGCGCCGACTCCCCGGCGGGACGACCGGCCCGCGCAGGGCCGCCCCGGGCCCGCCAGGCCCGCGGCCCGGCGGACCCCCACGGGCCTCAGCCCTGGACCACCGTCACCTCCCCGATCCCCAACTCCCTCACGGAATCAGCGATCTGCGCCGCGTCCCCCACCAGAACCGTCACCAGGCGGTCCGCCGGGTAGGCGTTCACGACGGCGGCCGTGGCCTCCACCGTGCCCGTCTCGGCGAGGCGGCGGTAGAAGGCGGCCTGGAAGTCGTCGGGGAGCTGCTGCTCGACCTGATCGGCGAGCGTCCCCGCGACGGCGGCGGCCGTCTCGTACTTGAGCGGGGCGACACCCACGAGGTTCTGCTCGGCCGTCTCGCGCTCCGCGTCGGTGAGCCCGCCCGCCGCGAGGTCGCGCAGCACCTTCCACAGGTCCGCGAGCGCGGGCCCGGTGGACTCGGTGTCGACCGAGCCGCTGATCGCGAGGAGCGCGGCCCCCGGGGCGAGCCCCGTGCCCTCGGCCGGCCTCCCCGAGCGCAGCACCTGCCCGAAGGCGCGTACCCCGTACGTGTAGCCCTTCTCCTCGCGCAGCACGCGGTCCAGGCGCGAGGTCAGCGTCCCGCCCAGGCAGTAGGTGCCGAGCACCTGCGCCGCCCACACCTGGTCGTGCCGGTCCGGCCCCGTACGGCCGATGAGAAGCTGCGTCTGCACCGAGCCGGGGCGGTCGACGATGTAGACGCGCCCCGTGTCGTTGGAGGTGATCGGGGTCATGGGCGGCGAGGCGGGGGCGGAGCCCTGCCACGTGCCCAGGCTCTCGTCGAGCAGCGCGTCGAGGTCGGCGCCCGCGAAGTCGCCGACGACGACCACGGTGGCCGTGGCCGGGTGCACGTACCGCTCGTACAGCTCCCGCACGGCCTTCGCGTCGATCGCCTCGACGGTCTCCGCCGTGCCCTGCCGGGGGCGGGAGATGCGGCTGTCCGCCGGGAAGAGCTGCTTGAACAGCTCCTTGGCCGCGCGGCGTGCCGGGTTGGCGGCCTCGTGCGGGATCTCGTCGAGCCTGTTGCGTACCAGTCGCTCGATCTCGGACGCGGCGAAGGCGGGGGCGCGCAGGGCCTCGGCGAGCAGGTCGAGGCCCTTGGCCAGACGCGAGACCGGCACTTCGAGGGAGAGCCGGAGCCCCGCGTGGTCCGCGTGCGCGTCGAAGGTCGCGCCGCAGCGCTCCAGCTCGGCGGCGAACTCCTCGGCGGAGTGCTTGTCGGTGCCCTCGGTGAAGGCGCGCGCGAGGATCGTGGCGAGGCCGTCGAGGCCCTTCGGCTCGGCGTCGAGCGGAACGTCGAGCAGCACCTCCACGGCGACGAGCTGCTGGCCCGGGCGCTCGCAGCGCAGCAAGGTCAGGCCATTGGACAGGGTGGAGCGCTCCGGGGCGGGGAAGGCCCAGGGCTTGGCGGGACCCGGCTGGGGGCGCGGGTGGAACTCCATGGTGCTCTGCACGGCTTCGCTCACTGCTGTGCCGCCTCCTCGTCCTGGTCGGTGGCCGCTTCCTCGGCGGCGGGGGTCTGCTCAGGCGCGGTGGGCTCGTAGACGAGGACCGCGCGGTTGTCCGGGCGCAGCCGGGCGGCGGCGATCTCGCGCACCTCGTCGGCGGTGACCGCGAGGAGGCGGTCCACGGCGGTGAAGGCGAGTTGCGGGTCGCCGAAGAGCACGGCGTACCGGCAGAGCTGGTCGGCGCGGCCCGCGACGGTGTCGAGCTGGTCGAGCCACTCGCGCTCCAGCTGGGCCTGGGCGCGCTCCATTTCCTCGGCCGTCGGCCCCTGTTCGGCGAAGCGGGCCAGCTCCTCGTCCACGGCCGCCTCGATCACGGGGATCTCGACGTCCGCGCTCGTCTTGACGTCGAGCCAGCCGAGCGAGGGCGCGCCCGCGAGCCGCAGCAGCCCGAAACCGGCGGCGACGGCCGAACGGTCGCGGCGGACGAGGCGGTTGAAGAGCCGCGAGGACTCGCCGCCGCCGAGGATGGTGAGCGCGACATCGGCGGCGTCCCCGGCGCGGGTCCCGTCCTCGGGGAGCCGGTAGGCGGCCATGAGCGCGCGCGAGGGGACGTCCTCGCGGACCGTCTCGCGCAACTGTCCGCCCATCACCTCGGGCAGCGCGCCGTCCCGCGGCGGCTGCTTGCCGTCGTGGCCGGGGATCGAGCCGAAGTACTTCTCGACCCAGGCGAGGGTCTGCTCGGGATCGATGTCGCCGACCACGGAGAGGACCGCGTTGTTCGGCGCGTAGTAGGTGCGGAAGAAGGCGCGGGCGTCCTCCAGGGTCGCCGCGTCGAGGTCCGCCATGGAGCCGATGGGGGTGTGGTGGTACGGGTGGCCCTCGGGGTAGGCGAGGGCGGTGAGCTTCTCGAAGGCGGTGCCGTAGGGCACGTTGTCGTACCGCTGGCGGCGCTCGTTCTTGACCACCGCGCGCTGGTTGTCCAGGGACTCCAGGTCGAGCGCGGTGAGCAGGGAGCCCATGCGGTCGGCCTCCAGCCACAGCGCCAGCTCCAGCTGGTTCGACGGCATGGTCTCGAAGTAGTTGGTGCGCTCGAAGCTCGTCGTGCCGTTGAGGGAGCCGCCGGCGCCCTGGACCAGCTCGAAGTGCCCGTTCCCCTTGACCTGCGCCGAGCCCTGGAACATCAGGTGCTCGAAGAGGTGGGCGAGGCCGGTGCGCCCCGCGACCTCGTGGCGCGAGCCGACGTCGTACCAGAGGCAGACGGCCGCCACCGGGGTCAGGTGGTCCTCGGAGAGGACCACGCGCAGTCCGTTGGCGAGCCGGTGCTCCGTCGCGGTCAGACCGCCGGAGCCGGCCCGCTCGGTGGCCGTGTCACCCATGGGCATGTACATCCCTTCGTGTCGCCGAACCGCTCGCGGCCGCCGCGAGGCGCCGGGCGTGCTCGTCGTACAGCTGTTGAGTCGGATCGCTGTTGTCTCGTCGCGCTGTCACTCTATGCAACCGCACCGACGAGCGGGGAAGTTCCCGCCTCCGGACTTCTTCCCCACGGATCGGCGCAGGGGGCGCACGGGGTGGTCCACGCCCGCGCCGCGCGCCGGTCCGGTACGTACCCGCGCGCCGCCCCGGCGCCGGAAGTACCCCCCTTACTCCGGTTCCGTGGCCCCGCGCAGGCGCGTCCGCGGACGGGTCGAGGTCGGGACTGTCGGCGCGGCGGTCCACAATGGTCCGCGTCAGTACAGCCGCAGTACAGCCGATGCCGTGACGAGAACGCGAAGGAGCCGCAGCAGCGATGGCCCGCCGCAGCACGAAAACCCCGTCTCGGGGCACCTCCCGGGCCGACGAGGCAGACTTCGAGGAGAGAATCCTCGACATCGACGTCGTCGACGAGATGCAGAGCTCCTACCTGGAGTACGCGTACTCCGTGATCTACTCCCGGGCGCTCCCCGACGCCCGGGACGGCCTCAAGCCGGTGCAGCGCCGCATCGTCTACCAGATGAACGAGATGGGTCTGCGGCCCGAGCGCGGCTACGTCAAGTGCGCGCGTGTCGTCGGCGAGGTGATGGGCAAGCTCCACCCGCACGGGGACGCCTCCATCTACGACGCGCTCGTCCGCATGGCGCAGTCCTTCTCCATGCGGGTCCCGCTCGTCGACGGGCACGGCAACTTCGGCTCGCTGGGCAACGACGACCCGCCCGCCGCGATGCGGTACACCGAGTCCCGCATGGCCGACGCGGCGATGCTGATGACGGACTCGATCGACGAGAACACCGTCGACTTCGCGCCCAACTACGACGGCCAGGAGCAGGAGCCCCTCACCCTCCCCGCCGCCTACCCGAACCTGCTGGTCAACGGTGCCTCCGGGATCGCGGTCGGTATGGCCACGAACATGGCGCCGCACAACCTCGGCGAGGTCGTCGCCGCCGCCCGCCACCTGATCCGGCATCCGAACGCGGATCTCGACACGCTCATGAAGTACGTGCCGGGCCCCGATCTGCCCACCGGTGGCCGCATCGTGGGGCTCACGGGGATTCGCGACGCGTACGCGAACGGACGCGGCAGCTTCAAGACCCGCGCCACCGTCACGGTGGAGAACGTGACGGCGCGCCGCAAGGGCCTCGTCGTGACGGAACTGCCGTTCACGGTGGGCCCCGAGAAGGTCATCGCGAAGATCAAGGACCTCGTCGGCTCGAAGAAGCTCCAGGGCATCGCGGACGTCAAGGACCTCACCGACCGCGAGCACGGACTGCGGCTCGTCATCGAGATCAAGAACGGCTTCGTGCCCGAGGCCGTGCTCGAACAGCTCTACAAGCTGACGCCGATGGAGGAGTCCTTCGGCATCAACAACGTCGCCCTCGTGGACGGTCAGCCGCTCACGCTCGGCCTCAAGGAGATGCTGGAGGTCTACCTGGACCACCGCTTCTCCGTGGTGCGGCGACGCAGCGAGTTCCGGCGCACGAAGCGCATGGACCGGCTGCACCTCGTGGAGGGCCTGCTCGTCGCGCTCGTCGACATCGACGAGGTCATTCGCCTCATCCGCTCCAGCGAGAACTCGGCGGAGGCCAAGCGGCGCCTCATCGAGCACTTCTCGCTGAGCGAGACGCAGACGCAGTACATCCTGGACACCCCGCTGCGCCGGCTCACCAAGTTCGACCGGCTTGAACTGGAGTCCGAGCGCGACCGGCTCAACGCCGAGATCGAGGAGCTGACGGCGATCCTCGAATCGGACTCCGAACTGCGCAAGCTCGTCTCCGGCGAGCTCGCGGCCGTGGCGAAGAAGTACGGCACCCCGCGTCGCACCGTGCTCCTGGAGTCGGCGGACGCCCCGGTCGCGGCGATCCCGCTCCAGGTCGCCGACGATCCCTGCCGCGTGCTCCTCTCCACGACCGGGGTCATCGCGCGTACGCCGGGCACCGAGCCGCTCCAGGAGGGCTCGGCCAAGCGCGCGAAGCACGACGTGATCCGCTCCGCGGTGCCCGCGACGGCGCGTGGCGAGGTCGGCGCGGTCACCTCGGCCGGGCGGCTCCTGCGCATCACCGTCGTGGACCTGCCCCAGCTCGCCGAGGACGCGGGCCCCTCGCTCGCGGGCGGGGCACCGGTGGCGGAGTTCGTACGCCTCGAGGACGACGAGACGCTCGTGTGCCTGTGCACGCTCGACGAGTCCTCGCCGGGACTCGCGATCGGTACGGCGCAGGGCGTCGTGAAGCGGGTCGTGCCCGACTACCCGGCCAACCGCGAGGAGCTGGAGGTCATCACGCTGCGCGAGGGCGACCGGATCGTGGGCGCCGCCGAGTTGCGCACGGGCGAGGAGGACCTCGTCTTCATCACGGACGACGCGCAACTGCTGCGCTTCCAGGCCTCGGCGGTACGTCCCCAGGGCCGCCCGGCCGGTGGGGTCGCCGGGGTCAAGCTCGCCGAGGGCGCCAAGGTGCTCTCCTTCGACGTCGTCGACCCGGCGGTCGACGCGGCCGTCTTCACGGTGGCCGGCTCGCGCGGCACCCTCGACGACTCGGTGCAGACGACCGCGAAGCTCACGCCGTTCGACCAGTTCCCACGCAAGGGCCGGGCGACCGGCGGGGTGCGCTGCCAGCGCTTCCTCAAGGGCGAGGACTGCCTCAGCTTCGCCTGGGCGGGCCCCGTCCCGGCCCGCGCGGCCCAGCGCAACGGCGCCCCGGCCACGCTCCCCGAGCCCGACCCGCGCCGCGACGGCTCCGGCGTCTCGCTCGCGAAGCCGGTGGCGGCGGTGGCGGGACCGGCCTGACGGCAGGCCGCCGTCCGCGTACCCGCCCACGACAGCTCGTGTGCGCGGGCCCGTGGACGGCGGCCTCGCGCGCCGGCCAGGGCTCGGATTCCGGCCCGGGCCGGGGCTCCGGCTGGGGCTCGGGCTAGGGATGAGGCTCGGGCTGGAGCTCCGGCTCGGGCTTCTCCGTGAGATCCGCCTCGGGCTCCCGTACGTACCTCAATACGCCCCACATGCGGCGCTGGCCGTCCGCGTCCGCTCCCCCGGCGAGGCTCAACGCGTCCGGTGCGGCGGCGAGTTCCTCCTCACGGCAGGCATCGAGTTGGGCGGCGACGCGGGAGGCGTCGATTCCGGCGCCGATGAGGACGAGTTCGGTACGGCGCGGCGCGGCCTCGGGCCAGGGCTCCGGGGTGAAGCGCAGGAAGCGGCCCACGGCATGCACGCCGTAGCGGTGCAGCGGGTCGGCCGCGCCGAAGTCCACGTATCCCTTGATCCGGTAGAGGCCCTCGGGCCGTCGCTCCAGGAAGGACATGAGGCGTACGGGATCGAGCGGGACGTCGTAGCTCCGCGCCACGCTCTCGTACCCCTCGTGCAGGTGCGGGGCGGGCTCCTCCTCGGCGCGCAGGTCGTCGAAGGAGAGCTGCCCGCGCCGCTCGGTCACGGGGCGGCGGTCGAAGAGCAGTTCCGGATCGAGACGGCCGTGCGTGACGGGTGCGACGGCGGCACCGCGGGCCAGGCCCCGTACCTCCGCGAGCAGTTCGGCGCGGGCGGCGGCGGTGATCCGGTCCGTCTTGTTGAGGACGACGAGGTCGGCGACGGCGAGCCGCGTGCCGAGTCCCGGATGCCGGGCACGGGACGCGGCGAACTCGGCCGCGTCGACGACCTCCACGAGCCCGCCGTAGACGAGCCGCGGATTGTCGCCCGCGAGCACCATACGGACCAGCTCGGCCGGTTCCGCGAGCCCGCTCGCCTCGATGACGACCAGATCGACGCGCAGTCCGGGAACGGTGAGCCGGGCGAGCTGTTCGTCCAGCTCGCTCACGTCGACCGCGCAGCACAGGCAGCCGTTCCCGAGCGAGACCGTCGACCCGGCCTGTCCGGCGACGGCCATCGCGTCGATCTCGATACTGCCGAAGTCGTTGACGAGCACCGCGATCCGGCTGCCCCGACTGCTGTGGAGCAGGTGGTTGAGCACCGTGGTCTTCCCGGCCCCGAGGAACCCGGAGAGCACCACGACGGGAATCTGCGGCGGTACGGCACGCTCTTGTTCTTCCGCTGTCACCGCCCCAGCCTACGAACCCTCGCCCCGACGCCCCGCACGCACACCCCGCGCGAGGGCGAGGGCGGCGTGCGGAGCGCGGGATCAGCACGCGGGGTCAGCGTGCAGGGTCAGCGCACGGGGTCAGCGCGGCGCCTGCCCCGTCGAGCCCCGCACCACCAGCTCCGGCTCGAACAACAGCTCCTCGGCCGCCGCCGTCGCCCCCGCGATCTGTACCGCGAGCAGGTCGACCGCGGCCCGCCCCATCGCCTCGATCGGCTGGCGCACGGTGGTGAGCGGGGGCTCCGTGCAGTTCATGAAGGCGGAGTCGTCGAAGCCGACCACGGAGACCTCGCCCGGCACCGACAGGCCGCGCCGCTTCGCCGCACGGATCACGCCGAGCGCGTACGGGTCGCTCGCGCACACGAAGCCCGTGACGCCCTGGTCGAGGAGCCGGGCCGCGGCCGCCTGTCCGCCCTCCAGCGAGAACATCGCCCGGACGACGTGCGCCTCGGGCAGTTCGCGCCCCTCCGCGGCGGCGAGCTGCCGGGCGGCGGCGAGCTTGCGCTGCGAGGGGACGTGGTCGGCCGGGCCGAGGACGAGACCGATCCGCTCGTGGCCGAGCGAGGACAGGTGCCGCCACGCCTGCTCGACAGCGACGGCGTCGTCGCAGGAGACACCGGGAAAGCCGAGCTGTTCGATCGCCGCGTTGATGAGCACGACGGGGATACGGCGCTCCGCGAGTCGGCGGTAGTGGTCGTGGGGCGCCTCGGCCTGCGCGTACAGCCCCCCGGCGAAGACCACCCCGGAGACCTGCTGTTGCAGCAGGAGATCGACGTAATCAGCCTCCGAGACACCGCCCTTGGTCTGCGTGCACAGGACGGGCGTGAGGCCCTGCTGCGCGAGCGCCCCGCCGATGACCTCGGCGAAGGCCGGGAAGATCGGGTTCTGCAACTCGGGCAGGACGAGACCGACGAGGCGGGCCCGCTCACCGCGCAACTGCGTGGGGCGCTCGTAGCCGAGCACGTCGAGCGCCGAGAGCACCGCTTGGCGCGTGTTTTCGGACACCCCCGGCTTGCCGTTGAGGACTCGGCTGACCGTGGCCTCGCTGACTCCGACCTTCTGGGCCACTTGGGCTAGTCGACGTGTCATGGCCGAAAGATTAGCGCAAGGACCGCAAGCGGTTTGCGGGGATTCTGAAAGATCCGCTGCTGGCTTCCGCCGGATTCTGCTTTTCCGCCGCGCAAGGCCCACACGGAAGCGGCGCATGACACGCAGGCAAGCCGGGCACGGCACGCAACGGAAGCCGACGGCGCGCACGGTGTCATGGACGGAACCCGATAATGCGCAAGGGTGCCATCGCCGTAGGGCGACCTCGTTCCGGTGCGGTTAGGCTCACCTTTGTGAGTATCTGCGCCACCGCCTCGCGCGCCCTCGGCGAGCCCCTCGCCGGAACGGCGGCCACCGCCCGCACCTGGCTCCTTATCGAACAACCGGGCCCGTGGGGCGCCAAGGCGCTGACGTCCAGCCGCCTCGATCCCGTCCTCGGACGGCGCCTGGAGGAGGCCGCGCGCGGCACCGGCGTGCGTCTCGGCCTCATCCGCCGCCCCGGCCGCACCCCGCCCACCCCCACGCGCCGGGTCTTCGCCGCGCACGTCGTGCCCGGCCAGGGCTGGGTGCACGAGGCGAGGATCGATTCCGACGAGGACGCGGAACGGCTCCTGGGCCTGGACCTGAAGGAACTCGGCCTGGGCAACGCGGCTTCCTTCCTCGACGCGGCCGACGGCCTCGCCGGCGCCCCCTACACGGGCGCCCCACTCGTCTGCGTCTGCGCCAACGGCAAGCGCGACCGCTGCTGCGCGCTCCTCGGCCGGCCCCTCGCCGCCGAACTGCACACGGCGGGCGCCGAGGGCGTCTGGGAGGTGACGCACCTCGGCGGCCACCGCTTCGCCCCCACGCTGCTCGTCCTTCCGTACGGCTACGCCTACGGGCGCGCGGACGCCGCCCTGGCCCTGGCGGCCCAGCGCGCCGCCGCCTCCGGCCGCGTCCACCTCGACGGTTGCCGGGGCCGCTCGGTATGGGAACGCCCCGAGCAGGCCGCCGAGTTGACGGTACGTGCGGAAACGGGCGAGGAGCAGGCCGAAGCGCTGACCCTGCGCACCCTGCCGCCGGGCGAGGCCCCCGCCGTGCACCGCGTCCGCGTGGACCACGGCGACGGCCGCCGCTGGACGGCCGAGGTGGCGCGTACGGTCGCCGAGGACGCGCGCCCCGAGAGCTGCGACGCGGCCCCCGCCCTCCCGGCCCGCTTCGAGGTCGTACGACTGACGGCGGAACGCCCCTCCCACTGAAAGTACGGGTACGGGCGCCCTCCCCCTCGCGGAGAGGACGCCCGTACCCGTGTCCGAAACCCGTCGCCCCCCGTCGAGGGGTGGGCGCTCAGACCGCTCCCGCCCCGGTGAGGGAACGCACCTCGGTCTCCGCGTGCTTGGCCTCGTCCGGCGTCTCTTTGGACGTGACCGTCCCGATCCAGCCGAAGAGGAAGCCGAGCGGGATCGACACGAGCCCCGGGTTCTCCAGTGGGAAGAGGTGGAAGTCGACGCCCGACACGATGGAGTTGGGGCCGCCGGAGACGACGGGCGAGAAGAGCACGAGCAGCAGCGCGGGCACGAGTCCGCCGTAGACGGACCAGACCCCGCCCCGTGTCGTGAACCGGCGCCAGAAGAGCGAGTAGAGCAGCACCGGCAGGTTCGCCGAGGCCGCGACCGCGAAGGCGAGGCCCACGAGGAACGCGACGTTGAGGTTGCTCACGAGCAGACTCAGCGCGATCGCGAGCACACCGATACCGACCGCCGCGAGCCGCGCCACGGCGACCTCGCTGCGCTGCTTGCGCCCGGGGCGGTGCAACGTCGCGTAAAGGTCGTGGGCGACGGAGGCGGAGGAGGCGAGGGTGATACCGGCGACGACGGCGAGGATCGTCGCGAAGGCGACCGCGGCGACCACGGCGAAGAGAATCGTGCCCCCCGCGGAGTTCTCGCCGCCACCGAGGTCGAGCGCGAGCAGCGGGATCGCCGTGTTCCCGGCCGCGTTGGAGCGCCGCACCGCATCCGAGCCGACGAGCGCGGCGGCACCGAAGCCCAGGATGATCGTCATGAGGTAGAACGCGCCGATGAGCCCGATCGACCAGACCACCGAACGCCGCGCCGCGCGAGCCGTGGGGACGGTGTAGAAGCGCGACAGGATGTGCGGCAGCCCCGCTGTGCCGAGCACGAGCGCGAGACCGAGACTGATGAAGTCGAAGCGGGAGATCCAGCTTCCTCCGTACTGCAAGCCCGGGTTGAGGAAGTCCATGCCGTGGCCGCTGCGTTCGGCGGCGCTCTTGAGAAGCTGGTTCACATCGCCGTGGAAGCGGAGCAGGACGAGGACGGTCAGGGTGACGGCACCGGCCAGCAGGAGCACCGCCTTGACGATCTGAATCCATGTCGTGGCCCGCATCCCGCCGAACGAGACGTAGATGATCATGAGCGCGCCCACCCCGATGACGGTCCAGACCCGTGCCGCGCCACTGGTACCGCCGAGGAGCAGCGCCACCAGGGAGCCCGCGCCGACCATCTGCGCGACGAGGTAGAGCACCGAGACGGTCACCGAGGCGGCCCCGGACGCGACCCGCAGCTTCGGCGCGCTCATCCGCGCGGCCACCACGTCCGCCAGCGTGAATCTGCCGCAGTTGCGCACCAGTTCGGCGACGAGCAGCAGAACAACGAGCCAGGCGACGAGGAAGCCGACCGAGTAGAGCACCCCGTCGTAGCCGACGAGCGCGATGAGGCCCGCGATGCCGAGGAACGAGGCGGCGGACATGTAGTCCCCCGCGATGGCGAATCCGTTCTCCATCGGGGTGAAGAGCCGGCCGCCGGCGTAGAACTCCTCAGCGGAACCGTGCCTGTTGCGGCTGACCCAGGTCGTGATGCCCAGGGTGACCACTACGAAGGCGCTGAACAACAACAGCGCCAGGGTCTCGTGGTTGCTGCTCAACGCCGCACTCCTCGCGTCATCTCCTGGGTGTCCCAGCGCAGTTCGAGCGCCGCCCGGTCCCGCCGCAACCGTGCGTGACGGGCGTAGGCCCAGGTCAGCAGGAAGGTCGTGGCGAACTGCGCGAGCCCCGCCACCATCGCCACGTTGATCACCCCGGCGACCGGCCGCGCCATCAGGTCCGGCGCCATCGTCGCGGCGATCACATAGGCGACGTACCAGAGGAAGAACGCCGCGGCTGCCGGGAAGGCGAAGCTGCGATAACGACGACGCACTTCCTGGAAAGCGGGGCTGTGCTGCACCTCCAGGTAGACGTCCGCCGCCCGACGGGCCGGCTCCGGCTCGGAGGCGGGTGCGGGAATGACGGGCGTCGAGGCTCCGACACCGTCCACCCCGTCCCAGCCGGAGGCGAGCGAATCCCGCCAGGGGTCGTCGAGCCGGACCTGTCCGGCTTCACGACCATCGTGCTTTTCCACCGAACTCTCCTTGTCCGCGGCGAGCTGAGCCGCGAGCACAAGGATGAGCAGTGCGGGAAGACCCGAGACGCCTGAGACCGGAAATTTCACCCTTTCAGGTGAGAGCGGAACCCGGTGGCGTAACTATCCCATGCAGATAGGCATATCGGACGGCCTGTGCGCGATCGCGAAGGCCCGCTTTGGCGAACAGATTGTTGATGTGAGTCTTCACCGTGGCGGCTGACACGTGGAGCGCGCGTGCGATGTCCGCGTTGCTCAGGCCCTGCGCGATGAGTACCAGCACCTCGGCCTCTCGCGCCGTCAGCCCGTCCGGTGGCACAGCCCCTCCAAACCGCGCCGGCCGCCCGTCCACCCGCCCCGGCAACCGGGCCTCCGCACCCTCCGGCCAAGCGCCTCCCCCACTCCCCCCTGCCGGAGGGCCCTGCGTTCCCTCCCCCGGCCGGCCGGAAGTCCCGGGCGGCGCCTGCCGGTCGGCCGCGTCCTCACCCGCGATCCGGTCGAGAAGGCGGCGCTGAATCCCGGGAGCGAGCCCCGCCTCGCCGGACAGCACGTCCTCGATGGCACGCACGATCTCCTCACCCCCGGCGTCCTTCGTGAGATAACCCCTGGCCCCCGCGCGCAGAGCCGGGAAGAGGTCTTGATCGTCCGCGTACGTGGTCAGTACGACGACCTGCGTCCCCGGGTGCTCCGCCCGGATTCTGCGGGTCGCCTCCACCCCGTCGCAGCGTGGCATCCGCAGATCCATCAGGACCACGTCCGGGCCCAGCTCCGCGACGAGCCGCACGGCCTCGTCACCGTCCCGTGCCGAGCCCACCACCTCGATCCCCGGCAGCAGACCGAGCAGCATCACGATGCCCTCCCGGACCACCGACTGGTCGTCGGCCACCACCACCCGCGCGCTCACGCCGGAACCCTCAGTCGCACCACGAACCCTTCCTCACCGTCCTCCGGAGGCCCTGCCGACAGCGTCCCGCCCAGCAACTCGGCACGCTCCCGCATGCCTCTCACACCGTAGCCGCTGCCACTCCCCGCCAGATCCGCTCCGCCGACGTCCTCCACGCCCACTGCGTCTCCCCCCGACACCACGCCTTCGACTCCTCCCCGCCCCCGACCCCGACCCACCGCCCCTTCCGGCTCCGCCCAGCCCACTCCGGCCGCCTCGTCCGCAGAAAGCGCCGCCCTCGCCCCGCGCTCAGCACCTCCGAGGCGCCTGGCCCCCGCAGAGCCCTCAGCCCGCGCAGACCGCACACGCCCCGAAGCCCCCTCAGCCCGCTCGCCCCGTTCAGCCCGAGCAACCCACTCCGGCCCGTCGGCCCGCACAGCCTGCTCGGCCGGTTCAGCCCGCTCGGCCTGCTCGGCCGCCTCGGCCCGCTCGGTCCGTTCGTCCGTCTCAGCCCGAGCGGCCCTTTCCGCCCCCTCAGCGCGCACAGCCTGCGCGGCCGGTTCAGCCACCTCAGCCCACTCGGCCCGCTCATCCGTCTCAGCCCGAGCGCCCTGCTCAGCCCGCTCGGCCACCTCAACCCGATCAGCCGGTTCAGCCCGCTCAACCCCCGTGGCGCGTCGGCTCCCCTCACTACGCCCCGCCCCGTCGAACCCACCGCCTTCGAAGGAGCGCTCGCCCCACGCCGCGCGCTCCCCCCACGACTGCCGTCCGGGCCCGTTGCGGACCTCCAGCTCGATGGTCTCGGAGCCGTAGACGAGGCGCAGCCGTGGTCGCGCACCCGGCGCGTGCTTGCGCACATTGGTGAGCGCCTCCTGGGCGACCCTTCGAAGGGTCTGCCCCGCCTCCGCGGCGACCGGTCGCGCCTCACCCTCGACCCGCAGCACCGTGCCTTCCCGCGCGGCCAGCTCGGCGAGCGCCTCGGCCACGGGCGCCATGTCGCCGCGCAGCGCCGACAGCGCCTGCCGGGTCTCCTCCAGCCCCTCGCGTGCCATCCCGCGGGCCGCGACGACCCGCTCCAAGACCTGCCTGCGGTCGGCGCCCTGTTCGATCTGGATTCTGGCCGCCTCCAGGTGGACGAGCTGCGCCGAGAGGCTGTGGGCCAGCACGTCGTGTATGTCCCTGGCGATCCTGGCCCGCTCCGCGAGCGCCGCGGACTCCGCACGCGCGGCCTGGCTCGCCCGTTCCTCGATCAGCAGGCGGTGCGCGGCGCCCCTCGCCTCCGCGTCGAGCCGCGTCACGAACCCTGCCAGGGCGAGCCCCCCGCAGGTGACCAGCGTCGCGATCCAGTCGTCGCGGTCCGTCAGGAAATACCCCCCGAGCCCGAGGAACGCCGCGGGAGCGCCCCAACCGAGGGGCAACCGTTCCAACGCGACGACCGCGGCGAGACACCAGGCCACGGACGCGGCCACCTGCCAGCCGAGACCGTATGCCCCCGCCCCCGAGAGAAGCAGTGTCGCGATGCAGGGAACAGCGGCTCGGAGCCGTTGTTCCGCCGTCACGCGAAAGAAGCGCCGCAAAGCGGCGATGGCGAGTACGACCAGGACGAGCCCACCGATCATCCGGGCCGGCCCCGCGTCCGGATTCAGCCGGTAGCTGATCCACACGAGGAAGCCCAGCAGCGTGACCCGAATACCCCGGGTCGCGGCCGTACGGGCCTCGCTCTCCACCCGGCGGCGGCTCTCCCGCGAGAGTGCCTCGCGTGAGGGCCAGGCCGACCAGACGTCCTTCCTCATACACGGTCCTTCAGGCGGGGTGCGCGGTCGTTCCGGCGAGCCGGCTGCGGCGCCCCGGAACCGTCACCGTACGTCGGCCCGAGAAGTGCGGCCCGGTGGTTGAGCAAGAGCCCTCGGGCGAGGAAGGTGGCGGCCAGCCCCAGGAGAAGGACGGGCGTGTGCTGCGTTATCCCGAGCGAGGCACCGACCCCGTAGAGCGCGACCCGTACCAGGATGCCGCCGCACCACACGGCACCGGCCGCCTTCGAGCCGGCGGACCACAGGCTCCCGTCCTCCTCCCGCCACACCCGCGAGGTCCATGCCCAGACGGCACCCGTGAGCAGACCCGTGAGCACGTTGAGCACCACGAGAGTGCCCGCCGCGTAGGGGTGTGCGTGATCGACGAGCCCGGGCTCGCGCAGCGCGACGACGGCGAGGACGACGGGCATGAGCCACCAGCGCCGGCCGCCGTCGACGCGCTGCGCCCGGAACAGCCGGAACGCGATGAGAAGGACCGCCGCCGCGACGAGCAGGATCTCCAGGGCCCCGGACATGTGCGCCTCCGTAGGTCGGGGTGTCTCGAACACCACCGAAACTACGGAAGAGGCCTGCTCAGGGGATCGGAGCCAGGGTGGAAAACGGGTGGATTCTGTTTCTCCACCCCAGGGTGGAGATCCGGGAAGATCCTGGGTCCCGGGGTGGAGAAACAGGGTCGGACACCGACACCGACACCGACACCGACACCGACGCTGTCACCGACGCTCAAGCCGGGGCGCGCGGCGAGCGGTCGACGGCCGCCTAGGCGTCGATGCGCGAGCGGTCGAGCGTCGCCGCCGAATTGGTGATGAACTCCTTGCGCGGTGCGACCTCGTTGCCCATGAGCAGATCGAAGACCTGCTCGGCGCTGTCCAGGTCGTTCATGCTGATGCGCCGCAGCGTGCGGTGCCTCGGGTCCATCGTGGTCTCCGCCAGCTGGTCGGCGTCCATCTCGCCGAGACCCTTGTAGCGCTGGATGGAGTCCTTGTACCGGACGTTCCTGCGCTCGAAGTCGAGCAGCGTCTCGCGCAGCTCACGGTCCGAGTACGTGTAGACGTACTTGTCCTGGCCCTTCTTCGGCTGGCTCAGCTCGATCCGGTGGAGCGGCGGAACGGCGGCGAAGACCCGGCCCGCCTCGACCATCGGGCGCATGTAGCGCTGGAAGAGCGTGAGCAGGAGGCACCGGATGTGCGCTCCGTCCACATCGGCGTCCACGAGCAGGATGATCTTGCCGTAGCGCGCCGCGTCGAGGTCGAAGGTACGCCCCGAGCCGGCTCCTATGACCTGGATGATCGCCCCGCACTCGGCGTTCTTGAGCATGTCCGAGACCGAGGACTTCTGCACGTTGAGGATCTTGCCCCGAATCGGCAGCAGCGCCTGGAACTCCGAGTTGCGGGCGAGTTTGGCGGTGCCGAGCGCGGAGTCCCCCTCCACGATGAACAGCTCGCTGCGGTCCACGTCGTCACTGCGGCAGTCGGCGAGCTTGGCGGGCAGCGAGGAGGACTCCAGAGCGGTCTTCCTGCGCTGCGCCTCCTTGTGCTGACGTGCGGCGATACGGGTACGGGCGGCGGCGACGATCTTGTCGAGCACCGCGCGGGCCTGCGCCTTCGCGTCGCGCTTGGTCGAGGTCAGGAACGCCTTCAACTCCTTGGCCACGACGTTCGCGACGATCCGGTTCGCGGCCGAGGTGCCCAGCACCTCCTTGGTCTGCCCCTCGAACTGCGGCTCGGCCAGACGCACCGTGACGACGGCCGTGAGGCCCTCCAGGGCGTCGTCCTTGACGACGTCGTCCTCGGCGACCCGCAGCAGCTTGGCGCTGCGCAGGACGTCGTTGACGGTGCGCGTGACGGCACGCTCGAAGCCGGTGACGTGGGTGCCGCCCTTGGGCGTGGCGATGATGTTCACGAAGGAGCGCACAGAGGTCTCGTACCCGGTACCCCAGCGCAGGGCGACATCCACGCCGAGGTCGCGGACGACCTCCGTGGGCGTCATCTGCCCGTACTCGTCGAGGACCGGCACGGTCTCCTTGAAGGTGCCCTGGCCGCTCAGCCGCAGCACATCGCACACGGCCTTGTCGCGGGCGAGGTACTCGCAGAACTCGCTGATCCCACCGTCGTAGCGGAAGGACTCCTCGCCCTTGCTCCCGCCCTCGCCGAGACCGTACTCGTCGCGGACCACGAGAGTGAGTCCCGGCACGAGGAAGGCGGTCTGGCGGGCCCGCTGGTGCAAGGTCTCCAGCGAGAGTTTGGCGTCCTTGAGGAAGATCTGCCGGTCGGCCCAGTAGCGCACCCTGGTGCCTGTGCGGGTCTTCGGAATGCGCTTGACCTTGCGCAGCCCCGTCGTGGGCTCGAAGGCGCCCTCCGGTCCCGCGCCCTTGAACTGGCCGGGGACCCCTCGCCTGAAGCTCGTGGTGTGCACCGAGCCGCCCCGGTCCACCTCGACGTCGAGACGCGCGGAGAGCGCGTTGACGACGGAGGCACCGACACCGTGCAGACCGCCGGAGGCGGCGTACGAGCCGCCACCGAACTTGCCTCCGGCGTGCAGCTTGGTCATGACGACCTCGACCCCGGAGAGGCCGGTCTTGGGCTCGACGTCGACGGGGATGCCGCGCCCGTTGTCGCGTACCTCCACGGAGCCGTCCTCGTGGAGGGTCACGTCGATGTGGTCGCAGTAGCCGCCGAGGGCTTCGTCGACGGAGTTGTCGATGATTTCCCACAGGCAGTGCATGAGGCCACGGCTGTCGGTCGACCCGATGTACATGCCGGGCCGCTTCCGCACCGCTTCCAGGCCCTCCAGGACGAGCAGGTGCCGCGCGGTGTAGTTGGAGTCGTCGCGATCTGCTCCTGCCAGCAGAGCTGTCGACGACACGGATGTATCGGCGGTCACGCGGTTCGCTCCTCGCTGAATTTTCTTCTGGGGCCTATTGGCTCAACGTCCCGTCGGGGACGCCGCTCAGAGGGTACCGAGGCCAGGTAGAGCCGCTGTGACGCCACCCTCGCTTCAAACCCACCCTAGTGCAGAATCACACACCCGTTCGAACAATGAAGGTGGTGACTCCCATGTCACGTTCCCTTCCAGGCATGAACCATCTAGGCTCCGGGCACGTCCTCATGCACAGACCGGCAATCCAGCCGGGAGGATGTGACCCTGCACACCACGCGAAACCGTAAAGCACGCACGCTGTAATACGGCACATTCGCCGCCAACCGGCAACGGACAGCCGCCCTCGAAGTTTTTTCGCGAGAAAGGCCGCGAGCGGGAACGTTTTCGGCCTGGTTGGATGTTGACCCTGGTACGACAGCTCGTCGAGCTAGAGAAGAGGCGACGTGACTACTGTTCTGACACCCGCGAGCCCGCTGACGGCCGCTGACCGCTGCGACCGGTGCGGCGCCCAGGCCTACCTGCGCGTTGTCCTGACCAGCGGCGGTGAACTGCTCTTCTGCGCTCACCACGGGCGCAAGTTCGAGCCGGAACTCAAGAAGATCGCCGCTGAGATACAGGACGAGACCGATCGCCTGAACGCTCCCAGCACGGCGAGCGACGAGGAGCACTGAGGCTCCAGGTCGCATCCACCTACGACGAGCCGGCACCGGTGTGAGCCGGTGGAGCGGGCGGGCCTCCCGAGGAGACCCGCCCGCTTTCGTATGGCCCTGGAAGGCCCCGCGTCGCCCTACGTCCGTGTGGAGCCGCCAGCAGGCCGGCCGTACGCCCCACAGCCGCCCTCGGAGGGCTCAGCGGCCCCACAACCGTCCGGGGACCGGCCCGCAGGCCCGGGGACCCGGTCATTCGCCCGCGAGCCGCTCAGCGCTCGCGCAGCCCCTCGCTGTCCGCCACCGCGGAGATACGCGTGTAGACGCCCGGACTGCCCGCCTCGGCGCAGCCGCTGCCCCAGGACACGAGGCCGATGAGCTTGCCCCCGGCGACGAGCGGCCCGCCGCTGTCGCCCTGGCAGGCGTCCTTTCCCCCCTCGGGCTCGCCCGCGCACAGCATCGTGTCGGCGTCGTAGCCACCACCGCCGCTGCCCGGGTAGGCGCTGGCGCAGTCACTGTCCGGCAGTACCTCGATGTCGGCGGCGTGCAGGGTGCTGGCGTACGAGCCGCGCCCCGTCGTGTCCCCCCAGCCGTAGACCTGGGCGCGCGCGCCCGCCCGGTAGCCGGGGTCCCCCGAGAGGGCGAGTGGCAGGACGTGACTCTTCGGCTGGGGGTCCTCCAGCGTCAGCGTGGCCACGTCGCCGGAATTGCTGTCCGGGTCGTAGTCCGGGTTGATCCACGTCTTCGTCACGCGCGCCTCCGTGCCCGCCCGTCCCGAGAGGTCGTCGCGGCCGACGAGCACCCGCAGGTCCTTGAGGCGGTTCAGGGGGACGCCGAGGACCTTCCCGCTGAGGCAGTGCGCCGCTGTGGCGACCGTACGAGGCCCGACGAGCACCCCTCCGCAGTACTGGCCCGAGCGTTCCGTCCCGAAGCGACTGCGGCTGGAAAGGGCCACCACCCAGGGGTGGTCGGCCACCGCCACCTGCTTGCCACCGACGATCACTCCGTCGGCGGCGGCCGGTCCTGGGACGAGGACGGGGGTGAGCGCAGCGGCGGTGGCGAGCACTCCCGCGCTCAGCCGGGTGCGAAGTCCGCGAAGCGGCATACCGTACTCCTTCACTCTGGGTACCGAACTCGCACTCAGCGTGATTCAGCCATCCGAAGAGCGCACGCCCAGCCCTGGCCCTTCGGGCAACCGGCCCAATCCGCCCGCCGGACGTGCGATCCGCGCATGCCGAAGGCCCCGTCGGCCGAAACCGGCGGGGCCTTCGCGGACCTGCTCCTGGGGCCTGGTACCCGGCCCCGCGGATCAGTCCAGGTAGTCGCGCAGCACCTGGGAGCGCGAGGGGTGCCGCAGCTTGGACATCGTCTTCGACTCGATCTGGCGGATGCGCTCGCGCGTCACGCCGTAGACCTTGCCGATCTCGTCGAGGGTCTTCGGCTGACCGTCGGTGAGGCCGAAACGCATCGAGACCACGCCCGCCTCGCGCTCGGAGAGCGTGTCCAGGACGGAGTGCAGCTGCTCCTGGAGAAGCGTGAAGCTGACCGCGTCCGCGGGGACTACTGCCTCGGAGTCCTCGATGAGGTCACCGAACTCGCTGTCGCCGTCCTCACCGAGCGGGGTGTGCAGCGAGATGGGCTCGCGACCGTACTTCTGGACCTCGATGACCTTCTCGGGGGTCATGTCGAGTTCCTTGGCCAGCTCCTCCGGCGTGGGCTCGCGGCCCAGGTCCTGGAGCATCTGCCGCTGCACCCGGGCGAGCTTGTTGATGACCTCGACCATGTGCACCGGGATACGGATGGTGCGGGCCTGGTCCGCCATCGCGCGCGTGATCGCCTGGCGAATCCACCAGGTCGCGTACGTGGAGAACTTGTAGCCCTTGGTGTAGTCGAACTTCTCGACCGCGCGGATCAGACCGAGGTTGCCTTCCTGGATCAGGTCCAAGAAGAGCATGCCGCGACCGGTGTAGCGCTTCGCGAGGGACACCACGAGGCGGAGGTTCGCCTCCAGGAGGTGGTTCTTCGCGCGGCGACCGTCCTCGGCGATGATCTCCAGCTCGCGCTGGAGCTTCGGCGCGAGCTTGTCGCTGTTGGCGAGCTTGTCCTCGGCGAAGAGACCGGCCTCGATGCGCTTGGCCAGCTCGACCTCCTGCTCCGCGTTGAGGAGGGGCACCTTGCCGATCTGCTTGAGGTAGTCCTTGACCGGGTCGGCGGTGGCACCGGCCGCGGCGACCTGCTGCGCCGGGGCGTCGTCCTCGTCGTCGTCGGACAGGACGAAGCCCTGGCTCTCGCCACCGGCGGCCGGCTCGGCGGCCTCCTCGCCCTTGCCCGGCGTCTCCTCGGTGTTCTCCTCGTCGAGGAGCTCGTCCGACTTCTTGCCGGTCTTCTTCGCGGTGGCCTTCTTGGCCGTCGTCTTCTTGGCGGCGGTCTTGCGCGCCGTCGTCTTCTTGGCTGCGGGCTTCTTCTCGGCGGTCTCGTCCTCGACGGTCACCGCGGCGGAGGCGGAGGGAGCGGTCACGGTCGCTGCCGCGGTCTTCTTGACCGCCGCCTTCGTGGCCACCGTCTTCGTAGCGGTGCGCTTCGCCGGACTCTTCGCTGCGACGCTCTTGCGGGTGCGCTTGGGCTCCGCGGCACTGACCATCAGCGTCACACCCTCTTCCTCAAGGATTTGGTTGAGGCTGCGCAGTACGTTCTTCCACTGAGTGGCCGGAATCTGGTCAGCTTCGAAGGCCCGACGCACATCGTCACCGGCGATCTGCCCATTAGCCTTTCCCCGCTCGATGAGCGCCATGACAGACACAGACTCGGCGATCTCCGGCGGGAGCGTACGGGATGTGCTGGCCGACACGAACAACCTCTCGGAACGTTGGAAAACGGCTTCCGGCTCTCGCCCGAAGGGCGGGGGCCGACGACCGCCGGTGGGGATGACCGACGACGCGGGCGGGCGCCGCGGGGACCACAGCACCGGAACCAGTGGCCGTATTCCCCTGAGCGACTCTCACCTCTTAGGTCATCGCGCTGTACCCGGGAGCGTTACGCGCAATCTGCGTGGCCCGAGTCACACACCGAAAGGACACAAGGAGGCACATAGACGAGCATATGCGGTCGCCAAATGTTCTGGAGTGGTCGATGACGGACGGGGGCGAGACACGGAGAGGCAAGAGGTCCCGGAGGTACGCAAGAGTCCGGTTACGAGAGGAACTCGGCGCCACGGGCATGCCCGGCCGACCCGGTCCGGTCCCCCGCACAACGCCCGGGGCCCCTCCTCCGATACGGAGAGGGGCCCCGGGCCAAAGCGCGCGCGACTAGTGCTGCTCGCGGGGCCCCGGCACGACGCGCTCGCCCTCGGGGTGCACGGTGAGCAGCTGGCGCATCGCCGCCTCGGCGCCGACCCCGTCCCCCGAGGCGAGGGCGTCGACGATGCGGGCATGGTGGGCGACGGACGCCTCGTTGGGGCGCTCGCAGCCCATCGCTGGGCCACCCGAGACGTGCAGGGCGGCACTCACGATCCCGGAGAGGTGCTCCAGCATGCGGTTGCCGCCGATCTGGATCAGCAAGGAATGGAACTCGGCGTCGGCCCGAGAGAACGTGATGCCGTCCCCCTGCCCGAGCGCGTGCCCCATGATCTCGACCATGTCGACAAGTCGCTGCTGAACGTCCTCGCGGCCATGTCCGGCGGCGAGCCGCGCCGCGAGCGGCTCGATGCTCCACCGCAGCTCGTTGAGTTCGCGGCGCTGATCATCGCGCTGGGGTCCGTAAGCGCGCCATTCGATGATGTCGGGATCGAGCAGATTCCAGTCACTGACGGGCCGCACCCGGGTCCCCACATTGGGGCGGGCGCTCACCAGGCCCTTGGCCTCCAGAACGCGCAGGGATTCCCGCACGACGGTACGGGACACCTCGAAACGCTGGCCGATCTCCTCGGGGACGAGGGGGCGGTCCGCGCCCAGGTCACCGGAGACGATCATCTGGCCGAGCTGCTGGACGAGTTGGCCGTGCAGGCCGCGGCCTCGACTGGCACCGCCGCGTCGTGGCACCCGGCCAAGTTCCGGCTCCGCGGCACCCCAGGAAGGAACTCCGATCCTGTCCTGGGCGGCCTCGGCATAGGGGTAGCGGTCGATGTCGCCCGGGCCGGCGAGGCCGGAGTCGGCGGAACGGGCGGCGGTCATCATGGTGTGCGCAACGGTACTCACAAAGACTTTGTCGGCGTTCTCCTCAACAGCCTTGAGGTCTTTGGTGAAAAGCACACGAAAGGGTGATCGCTTACCGTTGACCAATTGACGCTTTATCGGAAATTATCGAGCAACGGTCGGGGAGTTGCGCGCGTTTCCCCTCACCTTCCCCTCTCACAAGGCATCTTGCGTTACAGTCCGCGCCGAACGTCCGCCAGGGCGCCTCAGCAGCTCCCAACACGCCTGCCCCCAGCCTCGTTTTCCGGTCGCCGCAAGATCACGCAACGGAACCACCCCCGAGAGAAAGACCTGTTCGAGAAGTGCGGGCTACTACCCTCCGTGAGAAGCGCACTCTTGTACGTGCCTTGGAAGGGCGCCCCGTGCGCCCTGAGCTGCCGGGCGCACAAGGCCACTCGTCAGATCTCAGGACGCAGCATGGGCGGATTCAGCAAGGTGGCGCCCCCTGCCCGGAAAAGCTGCGCCGGCCTGCCACCCTGCCGAGTCGTGGTGCCACCGGTGGGCACGAGAAAACCCGGCGTACCTGTCACCTTGCGATGGAAATTGCGAGGGTCGAGCACGACTCCCCAGACCGCCTCGTAGACGCGCCGGAGTTCGCCGACCGTGAATTCCGCCGGGCAGAAAGCAGTGGCAAGCGAGGAATACTCGATCTTCGAGCGGGCGCGCTCGATCCCATCGGAGAGAATGCGCGCGTGATCGAAGGCGAGAGGCAGCAGTTGCTCATCGTCGCGCCCCACTCCCTCTTCCCCCAGCAGCCGCTCGACCGGCGCCCACCTGGCACCGCTGGCGTCACCGCCCGCGGTGGGCGAGGGAAGATCGGGGGCGAGCGCGAGATGGGCCACGCTGACCACTCGCATCCTGGGATCGCGTCCCGGATCGCCGTAGGTGGCGAGCTGTTCCAGGTGCGCGCCGTGCCGTTCCTCGTCGGAGTCGCGCGCGTGCTCACCGTCGTGGGCGCACAGGCCGGTCTCTTCCTCCAACTCACGCCCCGCCGCGGCCGCAAGATCCTCCCCAGGACGGACAAACCCCCCGGGCAAGGCCCACTGCCCCTGGTACGGGGCCTCCCCGCGGCGGACGAGGAGAGCCCGCAGCCCGTTGTGCCGCACCGTGAGCACCACCAGATCCACGGTGACGGCGAAGGGCGGGAAGTCGGCGGGGTCGTAAGGAGCCATGCGACCGATCATAGTCGTCTACCTGACGATAAACACGTCGTTCACCAAAGCTCGTGGACGCCCCGTCCCCCGACGAGGCCGCCGCTTCCAGCAACACCCAGCGCGCCCGACCAGGCCGCCAACCGCAGTCCCGCCTTCACGATCCCCGGGTACCGGACATCTCCCCCCGCCCCGCGCACTCACCCACACCACCAGGGCGCATCCCGTACGAGACCCGCGGGATATCGCCTGCGACCACCCGTACCTCGACGCGCTTTGTCCGGCTCAAGTGGCTCCGCGCTGCCGATGAACCGCCGCTCCCGAGTCGGCAGCGGGAGCGACGGCCCGCCGGCCGCGCCCTCACGCCCGCAATTGCAGACGCTCGGACGCCTCCTCCACCATCGCGAGCCCCAGCCGGGTGACCCGCGCGGAGAAGCCTTCCCCCGCGACACCGAGACCGGTCAGCCCCAGCTCACCGAGCGGCGCACCACGCACCGGCCGCAGCGCGACAGACCCCTCGGGAACATCGGGACGAATGCCCACGAGCCCCGCGATCACGTGCACCCCCGCAGCGGCGGCCACGGCGGCCGGCCGACAGGCGGAGGGGTGCGGCCAGGGCCTGCTCCCCTCTCCCCGCTGCTCACCGGCGAACATCTCCGGCAGCCGGTACTCGAAATGCTCCGCCGCCGCGAGCAGCCCCCGCAGCAGGGCATGGGACTGCTGCTCGTAACCCGCCGCGGCCAGACCTGTCACGGCGATCGCCGTCTCATGGACCCGCACCGCGCCGCCCCGGTGCCCGAAGGGGCTGTAGCCGTACTCCTTCGCACCGAGGCTCCGCAGTCCCCAACCGCTGTCCATCACCGGGGCACCCAGCAGGCGAGCGAGCTGCCCCGTCCGCGCCGAGTCGAGCAATGAAGGGGCCAGTTGCCCTCCCGGGCCCAGTCCTGTGTCGAGCAGGTGAGCCACCGCACTGCCCAATTGCGGCACCGGGCGCCCCGCAGTGTCGAGCGCGGCGGGAGGTCGGCCACCGCCACGGTCGTCGCACCAGAACTCGCCCCGGAAACGATCGACGAACTCCTCTGCCCAGTGGCCCAGTTCATCACCTCCGGGCCGGTTGATCCCGTCCAGGAGCCCCGCTCCGAGGAGGGCAGCACGGTACGCGTGCGCCTGCGCCTCGACGCGCGCCATGCCGCCGGTCTCCCGGTCCCGCACGTAGGCGTGCCGCTCGGTCTCGCGCCGCAGCCATCCGAGGCAGGACTCGGCGATCGGGGCGAGTTCCTCGACCGCGGAGGCGTCGAGCCCCCACCTCCACGCCTCGGCCAGCAGCGCGGGGAAGAGCAGAGTCGCCTCCACGCTCGTGCTTCCCGGCGGCAGGTGGGGTCCAGCATCCCGCAAGGGCCCTGGGATTCGGCCTTGTTCGGGCCCCTCCACTACCTGAGTACGCGCCAGGGCCCGCAGGGTGCCCGCCGCCAGCCGGGTGCCGAGCGGCAGGGCCATGCGGGCGGCGGCCAGGGCCTCGGCGGGAGCGAGGCCGCAACGCCAAGGGGCACCAGCCGCAAGGTGCACCTCCCCCGCTTCGCCCGGCTCCCGTAAGAGCAGCGCGTTGAGGTCCCCGAGCGAGGCCCGCAGGAGGGCGGCAGCCCGTGGATCGTCGCCCGAGGCAGCGGCCTCGGCGAAGACCGGTGTTCCACCACGCGCCACCGGGCGCGTGCCACCAGAAAGCTCCGGCCTCAGCCGGACCTCGATGCACCGCCTGCCCCCCGCCGGGAGCTCCAACTCCCAGCGCAACAGCCCCGATGCCGCTACGACATCGGCAGCGGGCGGCTCGGCGACGAGCGCCACCTTGCCCGCAGGGGACGACCACTGCAGCCCGGCGCCGTGCACGGAGGCCCGCAGGGCGGGGACCCGGCGTCCGGCGGCCACGACCCCGAGGTCCGCGAGATCGCAGCCCAGGGTGAGTTCGACCACGAGTCGCAGCGGGCGCACCGACGTGCTGCGCAAAGTGATGCGCTCGCTGCCTTCGGCGTGGCGCTCGCGCTCCACCAAGAGATCGGGATCGGGCCCGGGTCCGCCGAGCCCCCGCAGTACCCCCGTGAACCGCGTTCGGTCAGCGCCCACGGCGCGTGCCTCCACCGGCAGGGGTTCCCGCCCCGCGACCTGGAGGCGGCACAGCGAGAGCAAACGCTTCCCCGAGTGGTAGAAGCCTTCGAGCCCTTGCCCGGTCAACTGCCCGTGCTCGGCGGAGATCGCCAGGCCCGGCAGGGCGACGGCGGTCAACGTCCGGTGCGTCGCGGGAGGTTCCGCCGGACGGCGGACTCCTTTGCCATGCGGGCCGGCCGCGGGCGCCGGTCTCCCCGGTGCGGAACGGTACTCGCGACCACCGGGCCGTGGTGCGGTCAAGGACATCAGAGGGCTTCTTCCGCGTGCCGATCGAGAGATGGGGGCGAGGCGGTGCGCAGGGTCCCCACAGCTCCGCCACGGAATGAACGCCCGAAGGGGGCGACGGGTCACGGGCGCCGGACCACATGCCCCGACATTCCCCCGGCCGTCCGTCACCGCTCCACCCCCGATCCGCCGGGCCACCGTCCGGTGCCCGGAACCTCTCGCCCTGTCGCGCATGCCCCTCCCCTCACGCCGCAGGAACCCGCCGCTACTCCGCACCGGCCGAAGGGCCCTGGTCACCGCTGGGGTACCGACTGGGCGGCATTACCTCCTGACCGAACTCGCCCCGACTCGCAGGAGCACTTCGGTCGCCCGAATTCCTGCCACCCAAAGGCGCGTCGTCACCGCCACTGCCCGGAACCGTCCCGAAAACCTTCCGGCCCCCTTGCTCCCGACCGGACGCAGAGTCCTTCTGACTCCCCCGTCCCGCACCGGACCCTCGGGTCTCCCGACTCCCGCGCCTCGGACCAGGCGTCTGCCTGTCGTGGCGGCCCTGCCCCGTACCGGGAGCAGGGGCCTCGCGCTCGTCGGCCGCCGAATCATCAGCCGATGTGGCCTCGCCGCGGAACTCCGGGCCGGGTCCGCAGCTCGGCACGGGGGCATCGATCCGGTCCATGGGCTGCGCGCGGTCCGCCTCCTTCTCCCCCTCCCAAGGCCGTACGACGGCGTCCGAAGGCTGCGGGCCGCTGTGCTCTCGCCCGTTCCGCGGCGAGCGGTCGACCGCGGCACGACGATCACCGGCCCCGGACCTCCCGTTTTCCCCTTCCTGCTGCTCCCGCTTCGGCGCGTGCGCACCTTCACATCCGGGAGGCGATACAGCGAGACGTCGCCGGGTCCGCGTGTACGCCTCTTTTCCCCCGCCCTCCCTCCGCTTCACGGCCTTGTCACCGGGACGCCCCGGCGCGGCTCCGCCGGGCCGCCTGCCACCGCGCCCCCGCGTCGCCGGACGGGCAGCGGAGCCCGTCCGTGCGGCAGAGCCCGTCCGTGCGGCAGAGCCCATACGGCGGCGTCCGTCACCCGCCCTTCCATCGGCCGTCTCGCCTCCGAGCCCGCCCCGCGGCGCTTCCTCAACGCTCTGGGGCGCTCCGGATTCCCGCTCGCCCGCATGGACCGATCCCGTGCCATCGGCGCTGGAACCGTTGCATGCCGGCGTCGGCCTGCCGGGCGAACGACGTGCGACGGGACGTCCCGCGCACCCGCGCAACTGCTGCCGGATCTCCTCCGGTTCGACCCCGTTGTCGAACGCCTGGTCCAGGAGCGCCGCGAACACGTAGTGCGGATCGACCGCGAGCGCGAGGTGCAGAGCGAGCCGCGCCTCGCTTTCGTCGCCGAGCGCCCAGGCCGTCCAGCCGACGAGCGAGAGCGGCGCTGCCGCGTGTTCCTTGTACGAGAGCACACACCGACGTGCGAGAGCGCGCCACAGGCGACGCGCGGCATCGGGGAAGGCGAGGAAGCTCGCCGCCTCGTCCCGGGCCTCCCGGTCCTGGAGGCCGATGACGAGCCGCGCGGCTTCCTCGTGGGTGAGCGCCTCGTCGTCCGCGAGGTCGGCTTCGAGCGGGTCCGAGGGAACAGGCACCGTCGCGAAACGTGTCAGAACGTTGTCAAGCAGCCCGATCGTCCCACGTCGGATCTTGAGCACGTTCTCTCGGCTGCTCAGGATCTGCGGGAGGAGGTCGAGGGCGACCAGATCGAGTACGCGCTCCTGTGCTTGCGCGGCAGCGGTGCGCCAGGGCAGCAACCGGCTCTCCAGAACCGCGGCAGGGAGCGGAATGGGCGTTCCCTCGTAGACAGAGGTCGCGGCGAGGACCGAGCTTCCGGCCGGCAGCAGGGTGGCGCCTGCCGGCTCCTGCTCTTCGAGCGGGGTCACGTAGGACCAGGAGCGCCCGGTGGAGACACACAGCGCTTCGATGACCGGGACGTCGAAGCGGCCGCAGGCGACGCGGATGTCCTGGGCGAGGGGACGCAGCCGCTCGCGCACCTCCACGGCACCGGGCGGCGGCACGGCACCGGGCCCGGCTTCTTCCGGCTCCTGGAACAGGAAGGCGACGACACCATCGGGGAGGGAGCCTCCGCGCCGCTTCCGCGAGAAAGTGGCCACTCCCCTTCCGGGACCATTCCCCGGGGAGTCGAGGAGCATCGTGGCCGCCCGCTCGGCGATCTGCGGCCACCGCGCCGGATCATCCGGGATACGCACGGCCGTACGTCGCCCGAGCCGGCCCCGTTCGCCATGCAGCGCGAGCAGGACGACGCTGTTGCCGGGGACGTAGCCCAGGAGGTAGGGGAGGGAGTCGGCGAGCTCCGCGAGGGATTTCAGCGAGATGGCATGCCGTTTCGGGAGCCCTTTCCCGGAGGACTCGGCCTCGGGCGGGGAGGCGGTAGGACCGGTACGGAAAGCCGCGGAGGGGAGGGGCTCGTCCCACTGCCGCGAGGGGTCATCCTCGGGCGAGCGTCGCTGCGCGGGGACCCTGGGGCTCTGGGGAAGCGAGGCCGGAGGGTCCTCGCCCCTGCGCTGTGCGGGGACGACGACGTCCGGCTCCTGCGCGGGAAAGACGCCGTCCGACTCCCGCACAACCTCGGGACGGCCCGGCGGCGGACCGGCGGCATCCGATTCGGCAGTGGAGGCAGGCGACCGGGACTCATCCGAGGCGGAAGACTGCTCCGGGTGGGCAAGGCGGTCTTGGCCCGCGACAGGTGACTGATCCTGGACGGGGCCCGAAGTCCGGTCCTGAGCGGCGTCGAGGGGCTCCGGAGGGGAGGCGTCCCTCGCTTCGAGGCCGGTCGTCGGCTCAGCGGCCGGAATGGAGAGCCGCTCCTCGGGCGGAGTGGCGGACCGTTCGGCGGGAGGTGCGAGGGGCTGCTCAGCGGAGGAGACGACGGGCTGCTCGCCGAAAGAGACAGCGGACTGCTCGGTGGAAGGAATGGCGGACGGGTCGGATGCGTCGTTGCGATGCGTCATGGAGAGCACTGTGCACGGAAAAGCAAAACTCTTCCTCGCCCGCCTGTGGATAACCACTCGTATTGAGTTTTGTCGCACGCATGCTTTATCTGATTTTCCAAATCATCTCGCGCTCGTTCATCCGATGATCTCCCGATGGGGCGGTTACCCACAGCTCACGACGCCCTCGTTCGCCGGTTGCCGGTCCCATCAGGTTGCATGGAGGCATGAACGACGAAGACCTCCGCATCACTGCCGACGCAGTCCTCGCCCAGCTGGTGGGGGACCCCACCGGCCGAGCTCGGCTGCGCGAGGACCAGTGGCAGGCCATCGAAGCGCTGGTCGTGCACCACCGCAGGGCCCTGGTCGTGCAGCGCACGGGCTGGGGCAAGTCCGCCGTGTACTTCGTGGCCACGGCACTCATCAGGCAGCGCGGCGGCGGTCCCACGGTCATCGTCTCCCCGCTGCTCGCCCTCATGCGCAACCAGGTGGGGGCAGCCGCCGCGGCGGGGATCAAGGCACGCACGATCAACTCGGCGAACCGCGAGGAGTGGGACGCGGTCCAGGAGGAGATCCGTGCCGGAGAGGTCGACGTGCTCCTCGTGAGCCCGGAACGCCTCAACCATCCGGTGTTCCGCGACGAGGTCCTTCCGAGCCTCACGGCGGCGACGGGCCTGCTCGTGGTCGACGAGGCGCACTGCATCTCCGACTGGGGGCACGATTTCCGCCCGGACTACCGGCGGCTGCGCACCATGCTCGCCGAGTTGCCCGCGGGGGTTCCCGTGCTCGCCACTACGGCGACGGCGAACGCACGGGTGACCGCCGACGTGGCGGAGCAGCTCGGGACCGGAGGGGGCGGGGACGGTGCTCTCGTACTGCGCGGGCCGCTCGACCGCGAGAGCCTCAGCCTCGGAGTGCTGCGTCTGCCCGACGCCGCTCACCGGCTCGCATGGCTCGCGGATCACCTCGACGAGCTGCCGGGCTCGGGCATCATCTACACCCTGACCGTCGCGACGGCCGATGAAGTGGCCGCGTACCTGCGCCAGCGCGGCCACGAAGTCACCTCGTACACGGGGCGCACGGAGAACGCGGACCGGCTGGAGGCGGAGCAGGCCCTCCTCGCCAACCGTGTGAAGGCGCTGGTGGCGACATCCGCCCTCGGCATGGGCTTCGACAAACCGGACCTCGGCTTCGTGGTCCATCTCGGCGCCCCCTCCTCGCCCATCGCCTACTACCAGCAAGTGGGCCGCGCGGGGCGCGGGGTGGAGCACGCCGAGGTACTGCTGCTGCCGGGCAAGGAGGACGAGGCGATCTGGAAGTACTTCTCCTCCCTGGCCTTCCCGCCTGAGGAACAGGTACGACGGACTCTCGACATCCTTGCCGACTCCTCCCGCCCGATGTCGACCCAGGCTCTCGAACCGCTCGTCGATCTGCGGCGCACCAGGCTGGAGGCCATGCTGAAGGTGCTCGACGTCGACGGGGCGGTCCGGAAGGAGAAGGGCGGCTGGACCGCCACCGGGCAACCGTGGACGTACGACGCGGAGCGGTACGCCTGGGTGGCCGGGCAGCGGGCGATCGAGCAGCAGGCGATGCGGGACTACGTGACGGGCACCGGGTGCCGGATGGAGTTCCTGCGTCGTGCCCTCGACGACGAGGCCGCCGTGCCCTGCGGCCGGTGCGACAACTGCGCGGGCACGCGTTTCGGCACGGAGGTGTCGCCGGTCGCGCTCACCTCCGCACACGGCGAACTGGAGCGCCCCGGGGTCGACGTGGAGCCGCGCCGTATGTGGCCGACCGGGCTGAGCGCCGTCGGCGTGACGCTCAAGGGGCGCATTCCGGCCTCGCAGCGGGCCGAGACGGGTCGGGCGCTGGGCCGGCTCTCGGACATCGGCTGGGGAAACAGGCTCCGACCCCTCCTCGGCCCCGACGCCTCCGACGGGCCGGTGCCCGACGACGTGCTCCAAGCGGTGGTGGCGGTGCTCGCCGACTGGGCCAAGGGGCCAGGCGGGTGGGCCTCGGGTGAGGAGGACGCGCTCACACGCCCGGCCGGGGTGGTCACGCTTCCTTCTCGGACCCACCCCGAATTGGTGGAGTCACTTGGCGAGCGTGTCGCCCGGATCGGTCAACTGCCCTTCCTCGGCGGACTGGTCCTGCGCGAGGAGGACGAGCCACGGCGCGCGCACCGGGGGAACAGCGCGCAGCGACTCCTCTCGCTGCGGGGGGCCCTCGCCGTGCCCACTCCGCTCGCCGAGGCGCTGGCGGAGCACCCCGGCCCGGTCCTCCTCGTGGACGATTTCACGGATACGGGCTGGACGATCGCCGTGGCGGCGGGCCTGCTCAAGGACGCGGGGGCCAAGGAGGTACTGCCACTGGTGCTCGGGGTCCAGGGCTGAGTGCCGGAGGACAAGTTGCCGGAAAGCGCCCGCCAGGAGCCGTCGAGGACTGGATGGCCGGAACAGCTACTTGGCGCCGGCGGTGTACCGCATCGCGGACAGCCGGGAGTTGAGGGGATGGGCAGAGGGGAGGGAAATAGGGAATGCATCGTCAGATATGGGTCCGGCTTGCCGGAAGCTCGTTGCCGCAGCTCTCTCGTCGTACGAGAATTGAAGTCGCTCCCCGTACGGCGATTCCGGCTCCGGTGCTGCCGTTTGGTGGTGCGCTCTCCCACGTCCCGATCCCGCCCGCAGTGCGGGCGCGTAGCCGAAGGGAGGACCGTGACCTTCGGATTCGCTCCGTCCGCCGCGTCGAGGAAGACGCCACCGCCCCCGTCCACAGCCCCCTCGCCCCTGGTGCCGGTGCCGTCCCTGCCTGCCGAACCGACCGGCTCACCACCTCGTGTGGTCGGTGCGCAGGAGTGGGCCGCCGCGAATGTCCCCCTGCTCGGGAATCCGCGGGAGGTCGTGACGGGGCTCTACGAACGCCACCGCCCAGCGGCCGGGACAGTGGTGGTGGGGGTCCTCGACCCGGACGAACGCCTCCGGGCGAGTGCGTCCTTCACTCGCCGCCCGGGCGAGTCCGATGGCTGGGTCTTCCGCAATACGCTGCTGGCGCAGCTGCGTCGGGTCATCCCCCACGACCTGCGCCGCAGAACGCCGGTGCGCACGGCGGTTCTGCTGCACTGCCGCGAAGGCGAGTCCCGTTGGACGGTGGAGGACGGTGCCTGGATGTGGGGTCTGCGCGACGCCTGCACTCTGCACGGCCTGCGTTGCGGAGCGTACGTGACGCTCACGGACGCGGGCTGGCAGGTTCTCGGCGAAGGGCGTGGTGGCCGCCACCCCCAGCTCGGTTCCCGTACCACCCTGTTCGCACCGCGTACGGACAAGGTCTCGCCCCTGCCGGGGCAGTTGGGACCGCTGCCGGAGCAACGCGCCAACCGCGCGGCGCGCTTCGGGGCGGGCACGGAGCTGCCGGGGCAGCGTCCGGGGCGTGTGGAGTCGCTCACGGAGCGGGCCGCGGGGCTGCTGTCCCGGCCGATCGACGCGTCGCGGGAGCCGTGGCCTCGTACCGCCGTGCGCTGACCGCGGCGCCCCTCTTGTCCGTAGGCCGTGCGGGAGAGCTTCGCGGCCGGTCCACCCGTAGCGGTGGCCGGCTCCGCTCCGCCCGGCCGGTGGCGGCCGGGCGGGGGCGGTGTCGGTCAGACGCCCGCGCCCAGCACCGCGTTGACGCGCTGCGGGTCGCCGCAGACGATCAGCAGGGTGTTCGCACGCTCGCGAGCCAGGGACAGGACTGTGGTGACGGCGCTGTCCGTACCGCCGTTGAGGGCCACCACGACGACGGGCCTGGAGGCGAGACGAGCGACGTGCGCGAAGTCGGCGTAGAAGACGTCGTCACCCGCGTCGTGCTGGGCCCAGTAGGCGGCCTCACCGAAGGACAGCTCGTGGGCTGTCCAGGGGTGGGCCTCGCCCGTGGTCACCACCAGCACCTCGCCGGGCACGCGGCCCGAGTCGAGGAGCAGGTCGACGGCCTCTTCGGCGGCGTCGAGCGCGCCGTCGGCGGGGGCGGGGATCAGCTGGATCTGCGTGGCGGCCTGGGCCGGGGGCTTGGGCTGCTGATCGCGCTGGGCCGGAGCCGGGCGCGTGGGCCCCGGACGACCGGGGCGAGGCGGCGCCGCGGGACGCGGGCCGGGTACGGGGCGGGGGGTCTGGGCGCTGCGGCCTGCGGCCGGAGTCGCGCGGGGACCCTGGGCACTCTCGGGAATCTGAGGCTCCTCGGGACTGAGAGGCATGACATGACTGGTGGGTTGCTCGCCGGGGTCCGTCCCGGCGGTGTTGCCCGTACGGGCGGTCGAACGATCAGAAGTCGAAACCGAGCTGTCCTTCGATCGCCGCGGGGTTCCCGTCCGTCCCGGCACGCACCTTCTTCAGATGCCGCCATTGCGGCATCGCGTCGAGGTACGACCAGGAAAGCCGGTGGTACGGGGTCGGACCCCGTTCCGCCAGGGCCGCCTTGTGCGCCGGCGAAGGGTATCCGGCATTGGCGGCGAAGGCGAAGTCTTCGTGCTGAGTCCCGAGTTCGGCCATCAGGCGGTCACGGGCGACCTTGGCGAGTACGGACGCGGCGGCGACCGACACGCAGGACTGGTCCCCCTTGATCACCGTGCGGACCTTCCACGGTGCTCCGAGGTAGTCGTGGTTGCCGTCAAGGATCACCCAGTCGGGACGCACCGGGAGTCCTTCGAGCGCTCGGGTAGCGGCGAGCCGTAGGGCGGCCGTCATACCGAGTTCGTCGATCTCCTCCGGCGAGGCGTGACCGAGGGAGTGAGCGGTGACCCACTGCTCCAGCTCCACGACGATGGCAGCACGTCGTTTGGGAGTGAGGAGTTTGGAGTCGGTCAGCCCCTCGGGGGGTCGCCGCAGCCCGGTGACGGCGGCGCTGACCGAGACGGGCCCGGCCCAGGCCCCGCGCCCCACTTCGTCGATGCCTGCCACGACCTTGGCTCCGGTCGTGGCGCGGAGCGAGCGCTCAACGCTGTGGGTGGGTGCTTCGTACGGCATAGCGGGTGACAGCGTACGCGCCCTTCATCCGGTGCGACACCCCGGCTCCCCTCCGCTGCCGTAATGAGACCTACCGGAGACCTGTCCCCGGTGGGAGAGGTCAGACCGCGGGTGCCTCGTGGGCGAGTTCGGCCCAGGCGGGAAGGGGTTCCGTCCGCCGGCGCCAGGCGTACGGCGGGGCGCCGGCGGGGCTCGCCGCGACGATCCCGCCGACGATGGCACAGGTCGTGTCGATGTCCCCTCCCGCACGGGCGGTCGTCCAGAACGCGCGCTCGAAGTCACCGAGCGAACGGGCGGCGGACCAGATGGCGAAGGGCACCGTGTCCTGGGCCGTCGTGCGGCGTCCGCAGCCCAGGACAGCGGCGACCGTGGTGACGTCCTCGTAGTCGAGCATCGAAGCGGCCCGGCGCAGGCCGATGTGGACGGCGCTGCGCGGTACGAGTGCGAGGACCGCGTCGAGCAGCGCCCCGGGCTCCGGTGGAGTGGCCCCCGCGGCCGCGACGAGGGCTGCCGTCACGGACACTGCCACCGCCCCCGCGATCCCCTCGGGGTGCTGGTGGGTGGGACGCGCCGAGAGAACGGCCTGACGTGCGGCTTCCCTGGGGTCGTCGGCGTACCAGGCCCCGAGCGGGGCGACGCGCATGGCGGCGCCGTTGCCCCAGGACCCTTGGCCCTGGAAGAGCGCTGTGGAGAGTTCCCGCCAGTCTCCGCCTTCGCGTACGAGGCGCAGGAGCCGGTTGGCTCCCGGGCCGTAGCCGCGATCGAAGTCGTGGTGGCGGGCGAAGGAATGCGCCAGAACGTCCTCCTCGATCCGCCCTTCGGCGGCCAGGACGGTCACGACCGAACTGGCCATCTCGGTGTCGTCGGTCCATTGCCAGGGGGCGGGAGGCAGTTCTTCGGCTGTGAGGCGGGGACGGTTTCCGGGAACGAAGAACTGCGAGCCGAGTGCGTCGCCGATTCGGAGGCCGCCGAGGCTGGCGCGGGCTCGGGTGAGACGTGCGGCGGTGGAGGAGGAGTCGGGTGAAGGGTGCTCTTCTGCGGTCATGTCCGCATCACTCTATCCAGCGACGACGCTTAGGCCCAGGGAGGAGAAACGATTCCCCTTTCAGGCATTCCGCGTCCCGTACGGCTTAACTGGTCACGCCGTACGGCTCCGGCTCGCGCCATTTCACGAAGGGGCGGTCGAGGTGATAGCGACCGTCGGGGCCGAGTTCGAGACAGCGGGTCTCACCGTTGTCCGGATTGGAGAGCGATTCGAATTCGGCCACTGTCCAGTGGAACCAGCGCATGCAGAAAAGCCGCATGGTCAGCCCGTGGGTGACCAGGAGCACGTTCGGCGGGTGGTCCGGCGCCTCGAAAGAGCGGAAAAGGCTCTCCAGGAAAGCGCCGACCCGGTCGTACACATCGGCGCCGGACTCGCCCTGCGCGAAGCGGTAGAAGAAGTGCCCGTAGGCATCCCGGTACGCCTTCTGCAAGCGCACGTCGTCGCGGTCCTGCCAGTTGCCCCAGTCCTGCTCCCGCAGCCTCGGTTCCTCGCGGACCCGGACGTTACCGGGGTCGAGGTGAAAGAGCCCGAGTGTTTCGTGGGTCCTGCGGTACGGGGAGACGTAGACGCTGACGCGCTCGTCGCCGAAGAGCGTGCGCAGCCGGTCCCCCGCGGCGAGGGCCTGGGCGCGCCCGGCGGCGGTCAGGCACAGAGCGTGGTCGGGCTCGCGCTCGTACACACTGTCGTCAGCGTTGCCGTCGGACTCACCGTGCCGGACCAGAACGATGCGTCGTGGTCGTGCCATGTCCTCCAGCCTAGGGCGCGCCCCGCGCGGAGGTACGGCGGGGCAGACTCCATCCGGAGCAGCCGTGGTCGCAGGCAGGCGGAAGACGGGCCGGGTCAGACGGTCCAGGAAGGCTCCAGGTCGACCATGGCACCGTCCAGCCCGAGGAGGTCTTCCTCGGCCTCGGCGCGCGTCGAGAGCCGGTGCAGTCCCTCGGGCCGGTACTTGCCTCGTTCGGCGGTGGACCGCCACATGGACAGGACGAGGAACTCGCTGCCGGGGGCCTCGGCGAAGAAACCCCGGACCATCCCGGGCGAGCCGGCCATGGCCGGATTCCAGACGCGGCGCTGGGCGAGGGCGAAGTGCTCGACGCGCTCGGGACGTACGCGGGTGTGCGCGATCCGGACCAGGTCCACGTCGTGGAAGAGCGGCTCGAAACCGGTCTTCACGTCGAAGCGGTGGTCGAAGAGCGTGGTGCGCACCTCCGTACAACTGCCCGCCTGGGTGGCCGCGAGCCGGTCGTGGGTCCGGGCCATGAAGGAGTCGTAGAAGGCCCTGCTCTCCCAGAAGCCGAAGATGTGGGCCTGTGCGGGTCGTTCGCGGCTCCACCCTCCCGCCTGCCCCCTGAATCCCCGTACGTCGGCGAGTTCCACCCACCGCCGCTGACCTCGGTCGAACCGGTTCCGGTCAGCGACCTCGCAGCGAATCCACTTGAACAGCACCGCGCCATCGTACGGCGGTGGGACGGGTACCGGTCATCCTGCGCAAGGGCTCCGACATTCGTTCGGCTCCCGTGCCACCATGGACAATGAATAGGACCGGCAGCTTGCCTGACAAGCAGTCAGGCTTACGGTCGCATAGTCCGTCCCGAGCGAAGGGAAGGCCCGATGGAGAGCTTGAGCAAGGGACTCACAAAGGTCGAGGTCGCCCTCAAATGGGACCCGAGCCCGCACGGCGCGCCCGCGATGGATCTCGATCTCGTCGCGGCGGTGTTCACGCTTCAGGATCCGCACGGCGCACCGGCCTACGTCGTGCACTTCGACCACCGCGCGCCGGACGGCACGATCACTCTCAACCGCGACAGCCGCACGGGCCAGGGTCTGGGCTTCGACGAGGTCATGGTCCTGGAGCTCAACAGGCTCTCCGAGGCGTACGGCAGGGTCGCGGTCGCCGTGGTGATCCAGCAGAACGGCGGACACCGCACCTTCGCGGACGTGCACCAACCCGGCATCCGGCTGCGCGAAGGATACGACGAACTCGGACCGGTGGATTTCACCGACCTGGCAGGCGCCACGGGGGCGGTGGTGGCCGAGTTCGGGCGTGGGGAAGAGGGAGAGTGGGGCTACCGGCCGACGGTGCGGGGATACGACACCGAACTGCCCGACTTCCTGAGGCTGCTGGGTGGCAAGCCCGAGGCCGGCTGACCTCCGGGCCCGCCAGGATCGGGTCAGGGGCAAGTCGCGTCCTCACTGTCGGCATGCCGCCGAGGCTTATGGGAGCGCTCCCGGGCAGAAGAATTGATCAAGGACGCGCCACGCCGAGCTCTGCGTTGCTCCGTCCCCCGCTCTATCACCCTTTCGAAGGAGGATTCGAGCGCAGGACCGTTTCGGCGGATTCCTCACTGGCAGAATTGCTCTCACGAGGCCCGCTGCACCACCGCGGACGTTGAAACCTTCGCCGTGGACATGGCCTCGTACACCCCGGGAGGAGCCGGCCTGCCGACTCTTCTCCTCCCGGGGTCCTTGGTCCCGCTCCGAGGTCGTCCCTTTTCTCGCCAGTGAGCCGACGCTCTCACTCCGGCGGGATCGGTACGGGCACACGGCCGAACTTCTCCTGGCACTCCCGCAGCCACGCGTGCCGGGGATCGGTCACGTACTCCAGGAAAAGCCGCAGCGCGAGCCGGTACGTGCTGATGGTGGAGAGCCCGATGGGACGCTGTGCGGAGCGGAGGTGGGCGGAGAGCAGGTGGTCGAGGAAGGCGTCCGCCTGCCCCGGTTCCCACTCCCAGGGGTAGCGGTCGGTGTAGACCGCGAAGCGATAGACGAGGTCGAGTCGCGACTGGACGGTGTACGACGGCAGGGAGCCCGCCCGTTGCTGGCGTGTCCAGCCGTCCAGCATCGCTTCGAAAACCGGCTGGGCATGCGGGCTGTGGGCTGCAGTTGTCACGACGCGCACAACGCGCGAGAGCGGGCGTGGTTACGCCCGAGAAGAGGAGGGACACGCGAAAGAAGGCACCAGCGGGCGAGGGGCTGACCTGCTGGTACTACAAAGAGGCGGGCAAAAGGGCAGGCGATATGGGGCACGGTGTTTCCCCGTGAAAGCTGCGGGTCGCGGGGACGGCCGTTCTCAGGATGAACGAGGCGGGCACAGGAACGAGGCACGGCACCGGACCTTCCCCGGTGCGGCGTCCCGATCGAGCCGAAGGCCGCGTGGCCGATCCGCCATCGGCCGAACAGCCCCCGGCCGAGCAGCCCTCGGCCCAGGCCACGCCCAGGGGGCACGACTCAGCCTGCGAGCGGGCTCCCCTGCAACCCGTCCTTGGGGCACGCGCCGCCCTGGGACGACTCCCGATCCGCTCCCGAGCGGCCTCGTGCGGTTCAGCGTCGACCGTAAGCGGGCCGTCGGGCAGCGGCGGAAGGGGGAGGTCGGCCGCCACAGCCCGGAGGGGACCGTTCCGGAGGGGCCACAGCCCGGAATGGCCACAACGCGGAGGGGACCGTCCCGCTGGGACGGCCCCCTCCTTCACCCGCGCGTCGTCTCACGCACGGTGCGTCGCGTGCGTCGGCCTCCGCGACGAACCCTCACCGCCGGCAGCCCGTGGCCAGGGTTCTCCGTGGGGTCAGCTGCACCCGCTCGTCGAGCCGCAGCCCTCGCAGATGTAGCAGGAGCCGGCCCGCTGCATCTTCGTACCGCAGGAGAGGCAGAGCGGGGCGTCGGCGCTGATGCCGAGCTGCATCTCGACGAGTTCGGCCGAGGTGTGGGCCTCGCGCGGGGCCGGGGTGGCGGCCTCGTCGGTGCCGGTCACGACCGTCGTCTTCTGAACGGGCGCGGACTGGGCCGGCGTCTCGGTGTCGGACTCCTCTTCCGCCGGTTCGTAGGAACCGGTGTCGAGGTGACGCTGGCGCTCCTCGGCCGAGTGGATACCGAGGGCGGAGCGGGTCTCGAAGGGCAGGAAGTCCAGGGCAAGGCGCCGGAAGATGTAGTCGACGATGGACTGCGCCAGGCGCACGTCCGGGTCGTCGGTCATACCGGCCGGCTCGAAGCGCATGTTGGTGAACTTCGAGACGTACGTCTCCAGCGGCACGCCGTACTGGAGGCCGACCGAGACGGCGATGGAGAAGGCGTCCATCATGCCCGCGAGGGTCGAACCCTGCTTGGACATCTTGAGGAAGACCTCGCCGAGACCGTCGTCGGGGTAGGAGTTGGCGGTCATGTAGCCCTCGGCGCCGCCCACCGTGAAGGAGGTGGTGATGCCGGGCCGGCCCTTGGGCAGGCGCTTGCGCACCGGGCGGTACTCGACGACCTTCTCGACCGCCGCGCGGATGGTCTCCTCGGACTTCTCGGTGATCTCGGCCTTCTTCTCCTCCTTCTTCTTGGCGGAGAGGGGCTGGCCCACCTTGCAGTTGTCGCGGTAGATCGCGAGGGCCTTGATCCCGAGCTTCCACGCCTCGAAGTAGATCTCCTCGACCTCTTCGACGGTGGCCGACTCGGGCATGTTGACCGTCTTGGAGATGGCGCCGGAGATCCACGGCTGGATCGCCGCCATCATCCGCACGTGGCCCATCGGCGAGATGGCGCGGTCGCCCATCGCGCAGTCGAAGACCTCGTAGTGCTCGGCCTTGAGCGCGGGCGCGTCGACGACGTTCCCGTTCTCCGCGATGTGCGCGACGATCGCCTCGATCTGCTCCTCCTGGTAGCCCAGGCGGCGCAGGGCCTGCGGGACGGTGCCGTTGACAATCTGCATGGAGCCGCCGCCGACGAGCTTCTTGAACTTGACCAGGGCGAGGTCGGGCTCGACACCGGTGGTGTCGCAGGACATCGCGAGGCCGATGGTGCCGGTCGGGGCGAGCACGCTCGCCTGCGCGTTGCGGAAACCGTTCTTCTCACCGATGCGGAGGACGTCCTGCCAGGCCTCGGTGGCCGCGGCCCAGACCGGGGAGTCGAGGTCGTCCATGCGGACGGCGACACCGTTGGCGTCGGCATGCTGCTTCATGACGCGCTTGTGGGCCGTGGCGTTGCGGGCGTAGCCCTCGTAGGGGCCGACGGCCGCGGCGAGCTCGGCGGAGCGGCGGTAGGCCGTGCCGGTCATGAGCGAGGTGATGGCTCCGGCGAGAGCGCGACCGCCCTCGGAGTCGTAGGCGTGGCCGGTCGCCATGAGGAGGGCGCCCAGGTTCGCGTAGCCGATGCCCAGCTGGCGGAAGGCGCGGGTGTTCTCGCCGATCTTCTCGGTGGGGAAGTCGGCGAAGCAGATGGAGATGTCCATCGCGGTGATGACCAGCTCGACGAGCTTGGCGAAACGCTCCACCTCGAAGGACTGATTGCCCTTGCCGTCGTCCTTGAGGAACTTCATGAGGTTGAGCGAGGCCAGGTTGCACGAGGTGTTGTCCAGGTGCATGTACTCGCTGCACGGGTTCGAGCCGTTGATGCGGCCGGACTCGGGGCATGTGTGCCAGTTGTTGATGGTGTCGTCGTACTGGATGCCGGGGTCCGCGCAGGCCCAGGCGGCTTCGGCCATCTTCCGGAAGAGGCTCTTCGCCTCGACCTCTTCGATGACCTCGCCGGTGAGGCGGGAGCGCAGGCCGAACTTCCCGGCGGTCTCGACGGCAGTCATGAACTCGTCGTTGACGCGGACGGAGTTGTTGGCGTTCTGGTACTGGACGGAGGTGATGTCGTCGCCGCCCAGGTCCATGTCGAAGCCCGCGTCGCGCAGGGCGCGGATCTTCTCCTCCTCCTTGACCTTGGTCTCGATGAAGTTCTCCACGTCCGGGTGGTCGACGTCGAGGATGACCATCTTGGCCGCGCGGCGGGTGGCGCCGCCGGACTTGATGGTGCCGGCCGAGGCGTCGGCGCCGCGCATGAAGGAGACGGGGCCCGAGGCGTTGCCGCCGGAGGTGAGGAGTTCCTTGGAGGAGCGGATGCGGGAGAGGTTGAGGCCGGCGCCCGAACCGCCCTTGAAGATCATCCCCTCTTCCTTGTACCAGTTCAGGATCGACTCCATGGAGTCGTCCACGGAGAGGATGAAGCAGGCGGAGACCTGCTGCGGCTGCGGGGTGCCGACGTTGAACCAGACCGGGGAGTTGAAGCTGAAGATCTGGTGGAGGAGCGCGTAGGCGAGTTCGTGCTCGAAGATCTCGGCATCCGCCGGGGAGGCGAAGTACTGGTTCTCCTCGCCGGACTTCCGGTAGGTCTTCACGATGCGGTCGATGAGCTGCTTGAGCCCGGTCTCGCGCTGGGGGGTGCCGAGGGCACCGCGGAAGTACTTGCTGGTGACGATGTTGACCGCGTTGACCGACCAGAAGTCGGGGAACTCGACGCCACGCTGTTCGAAGTTGATCGAACCGTCACGCCAGTTGGTCATGACGACGTCACGGAGCTCCCAGCTCACCTCGTCGTAGGGGTGGACCCCCGGGGTGGTGTGGATGCGCTCGACCTTGAGCCCCTTGCCCGCCTTCGCGTTCTTGCGGGTCCCGCGTGCCGGACCACTCGCCGTCTCTGTCATGCCGCCTCCTCGTACCAGGCTTCAACGCCTCGTAGCGCCTCAGACTTCCGTCCTGGCGCGGTTTTCTCCGCATTCCCCGGGGCCTCCCGGGGACCATGGGCCCCATGCCTCGCCCGCCGCCGGGACGAGGTGCATGGGTCCGACCTGGTACGGAGCGCCGGTGAAACGCTCTGTACCGCTCCCGGGCTTCTACGCTCGCCCGGGCCCCCGCTTTCGTGTCTCTCCGCGCGCGGCCCTCCCCTTACAGAGCGGCGGCGCACGCGTGACCACGCCCCGTCACCAAAGGCATGAGTTCATCAGAGATGGTTGCTCAAAGCACTACGTCAACGACGAAGAGTGATCGAACGAGGGTCATAGCGGCTCCTCACGGAGGCGCTACCGCGTCCGAACCCCTCCGGCTCCTCGGCTACGCCGCGGGCGGGCTGCCGCTCACGCGTGCACTCACTCGCGCGCGCCCGCCGGGGTGGGCACCTCGGGACGCACGCGCAGTTCGGCGATGGCCGCCTCGAAGTCCTCCAGCGAGTCGAACGCCCGATACACGGACGCGAACCGCAGGTAGGCCACGAGGTCCAGCTCCTGAAGCGGTCCCAGTATGGCGAGACCGACATCGTGAGTACTCAGCTCGGCGTTCCCCGTCGCCCGCAGCGCTTCTTCGACCCGCTGACCCAGCAGGGCCAGGGCGTCCTCCGTGACGGGGCGACCCTGGCACGCCTTGCGCACCCCGTTGATCACCTTCGTACGGCTGAAGGGCTCCGTGACACCACTCCGCTTGATCACCATCAGTGAGCAGGACTCGACGGTGGTGAAGCGCCGGGAGCAGTCCGGGCACTGTCGGCGACGGCGAATGGCCGCCCCGTCGTCAGTGGTCCGACTGTCCACGACCCGACTGTCCGGATGCCTGCAGAAGGGACAGTGCACGGGAACTCCCCACCCTCCTAGACGACACGACACTCTGTGCTCACCGGGAACTCGCGCCCCTGGAAGCAGCCCCCAGCATAGGTGATGCCGGAACCGGCCAAGCACCCGGACCACAAGTTCTAGGCTGCCCCACACGGCTGACCACTAGATCTTGGGCCTCGGGCGGCCCCACGGCCGAAAAGGGGCGTCCGCGTGTCGCAGGGCGCGCGCAGGCAGAGCGCAGGGGGGCACGACCAATGGACCCGGACGCGAGGCCGAGCGAAACCTCACGGCCCGCACCCTTTGCCGCCCTGGACGCCGCGCGTGCGCGGCTTCCCAAGGCACCACCGGTCGGGGTCGGCCACCCACATCACCACAACACACACGGAGCGTGATGTTCGGGCGAGTGCCGAGCGGTGCGAGCGTACGTCGCGCGCGCCGCGCGAACAGCCCGGGGGTGCCCCGCCCCGCGAGCGAGGGCGGATGACAAACTGGGGGCCGCCATTTTCGCGTACGGGGACTTCGCGTACGAGGAGAGGGCCCCCACCGCCTACGTCAACGCCCCACGCCCCGACTCCGACCTCTCCTCGCACTTCACGCGCTCAGCGCCGCCTCAGGTGTTCGAGTGCCGACCTCGGTGAGAGGCCGGCACCGCAGTGCCGAGTTCGTGCAATTCCCTTTTAACCGCACGAAATAGCCCTGCCTCCATACACCTGTAGCCCCGTTCTCGATAGGTAAGTGCGGTTTTTTCACTCGAACGTGTGTTTGGCGCAACCTTTCGAAAGCCACTACCGTTGTGCAGCCAGGGAGACCATTCGAGAGGGGCCCAATGTGACCACCACAGCCGACAGTGCCACCATCACTGCCCAGGACCGCTCCCAGGGACGATTCCAGCCGGCCCGGGCGCTCGGCAATGAGAGCGCCACGCATCAGGAGGGCGGTAAGCCAGTGCGCTCACTCCCTGGACGACCTCCTGGTATCCGGGCGGACAGCACCGGACTGACCGACCGGCAACGACGGGTCATCGAGGTCATCAGGGATTCGGTGCAGCGACGGGGCTACCCGCCGTCGATGCGTGAGATCGGCCAGGCGGTCGGGCTCTCCAGCACCTCTTCCGTGGCGCACCAGCTCATGGCCCTCGAACGCAAGGGCTTCCTGCGACGCGACCCGCACCGCCCGCGCGCCTACGAGGTACGCGGCTCGGACCAGCCGAGCCCGCAGCCGGCCGACACCACCGGCAAGCCCGCCGCCTCCTACGTTCCCCTGGTCGGCCGGATCGCGGCCGGTGGCCCGATCCTCGCCGAGGAGTCCGTCGAGGACGTCTTTCCGCTCCCCCGGCAACTGGTGGGCGACGGCGAGCTGTTCGTCCTCAAGGTGGTCGGCGACTCCATGATCGAGGCGGCCATCTGCGACGGTGACTGGGTCACCGTCCGGCGCCAGCCCGTGGCTGAGAACGGTGACATCGTGGCAGCGATGCTCGACGGCGAGGCCACGGTGAAGCGGTTCAAGCGCGAGGACGGCCACGTGTGGCTGCTCCCGCACAATGCCGCGTACCAGCCCATCCCCGGCGACGAGGCGACCATCCTCGGCAAGGTCGTCGCCGTCCTCCGGCGGATCTGACCACCTACGGCGGGCATCGCGCACCGCCTCCTTCAGCAGGGCCCTGAGACTCACTGCGCCGGTCTCGGGGCCCGTCGCGCACACGCGGCCGAGAGCCGCAGTTCTCCGCCCCCAGCGCCGGGGGCCCTCGCGCCCGGACCATCAGGCCTGGCGGAGTCGCGACGGGCCCGCGGGCCAGGGTCGCCAGCGGCCGAGGCCACGACATCGGCGCACCGGCAGCACAGGCGCGCGCGACCGGGGCACAGGGCGGCTGAGCCCGGTACGCGACCCCAGCCCCGCCCGTCCCCGTATTGGCGCGGTGCATCCGCGCGCGGTCGCGCCGAACCCGTAGGCGCCTGCCTCAGCCTTCCGCGACGGCGCCCACCTCTTCTCCGGAATCCGGCGCCGGCTCCTCAGCCGTGGCTACCGGCGCCGAAGCACCGGCCGTCGCCGCCTTCGCAGCCGCGTCGATCGCCGCGAGGGAGCGCCGGACCTGGTTGCGGTCGTTCGTGTACCAGAAGTCGGGGAGCGAGGCGCGCAGGTAGCTTCCGTACCTGGCCGTCGCGAGACGCGGGTCGAGCACCGCGACCACTCCCTTGTCCCCCGTGGCCCGCACGAGACGGCCCGCGCCCTGGGCCATCAGCAGAGCCGCGTGCGTGGCGGCGACCGCCATGAAGCCGTTGCCCCCGTTCTGCTCCACCGCCTTCTGCCGCGCGCTCATCAGGGGGTCGTCGGGGCGCGGGAAGGGAATGCGGTCCATCACGACGAGCTGGCAGCTCGGCCCCGGCACGTCCACGCCCTGCCACAGGGACAGCGTGCCGAACAGGCAGGTGCGCGGGTCCTCGGCGAAGGCGCGGATCAGCTCCCCGAGTGTCTCCTCGCCCTGGAGGAGCACCGGGACATCGAGCCGCGAGCGCAGTTCCTCAGCCGCCGCCTGCGCGCCGCGCATCGAGGAGAAGAGCCCCAGCGTGCGACCGCCCGCCGCCTCGACCAGCTCGGCCAGCTCGTCGAACATGTCCGTACGGGTGCCCTCGCGTCCTGGTGGGGACAGGTGGCGTGCCACGTAGAGGATGCCCTGCTTGCGGTACTCGAAGGGCGAGCCGACGTCGATGCCCTTCCAGACCGGCAGTTCGTCCGTCTCCGGGGCCCCCGAGCCCGCCACCCCCTCCGGGGCGAGGCCCAGTGAGGCCCCGACCCCGTTGAAGTCCCCGCCCAGCTTGAGCGTCGCCGAGGTGAGCGTCACCGAACGGTCGGCGAAGAGCTTCTCGCGGAGCAGCCCCGAGACCGAGAGCGGCGCGACCCGCAGCGAGGCGCCGAAGCGGTCGTGCCGCTCGCACCACAGCACGTCGTACTCGGAGAGCCCCGTCATCCGCTCGGCCACGCCGTGGACGGTCTCGACCGAGGCGAGAGCCTGCTTGCGCACCGCGTCCTCGTCCTGCACCGAGCGATCACGGGTGTTGCCGATGGCGGTGATCACCTGCCGGGCCGCGTCGCGGAGCGCGGCGAGCGCGTACCCGAGATCGTCGGGAAGCGCTTCGAGCCGGCCCGGCAGCGCCAGCTCCATGACCCGTTCGAAGCCCTCGGCCCCGGCCTGGAAAGCGTCGGCGACCTTCTCGTCGACGAGCTTCGCGGCACGGCGGGCGGCCCTGTTGACCTGGTTCGGGTTCAGCTCGCCGGTGGCCACGTTCGTGACACGACCGACGAGTTCGTGTGCCTCGTCGACGATGAGGACCTCGTGCGAGGGGAGCACGGGGGCGCCCTCGATGGCGTCGATCGCGAGCAGCGCGTGGTTGGTGACGACGACGTCGGCGAGCTTCGCGCGCTCGCGCGCCGTCTCCGCGAAGCACTCGGCGCCGTAGGCGCAACGGCTCGCCCCGAGGCACTCGCGCGAGGAGACGGAGACCTGCGCCCAGGCGCGGTCGGAGACGCCCGGGCTCAGGCCGTCGCGGTCGCCCGTCTCGGTCTCGTCCGCCCAGTCCCGCAACCGCAGGAGGTCCTGCCCGAGCTTGCTGGACGGCGCCGCCGCCTCGAACTGGTCGAAGAGCGCCTCTTCCTCGTCCTTCGGCATGCCCTCGTGGAGGCGGTGCAGGCAGAGGTAGTTCGAGCGGCCCTTGAGCATCGCGTACTCGGGCCGGCGGCGCAGCACGGGGTGGAGGGCCTCGACCGTACGGGGCAGGTCGCGCTCCACCAGCTGGCGCTGGAGCGCCAGAGTTGCCGTCGCGACCACCACCCGTTCCCCGTGCGCCAGCGCCGGCACCAGGTAGCCGAGCGACTTCCCGGTGCCGGTGCCGGCCTGGACAAGGAGGTGGGAACCGTCGTCGATGGCCGCTTCGACCGCCTCGGCCATGGCCACCTGGCCCGGCCGTTCGGTGCCGCCCACGGCGGCGACAGCGGCGTGCAGGAGCTCGGGGAGTGAGGGCTTCGTCATAGCCAGACCACCCTACGACGCGGCACCGACAGCTCCCGCCGCTCCATCCACAGGCCCAGTCCGATCATGTGACCGCTCCCTTCCGGGCACACCCCCTCCGGACGCACCCCCTCCGGGCACGCCCCCTCCCAGCGCACCATCCCCCACCTCGTCCGCCCCCGCCCCACGCCCCCACCTCGCACGTGGCCGGAAAGCGCCCCCGTGCAGCGGGTTCGCCACCACGCCCTCCACCGCCGCGTGGGGCCGCTCGGCACGGTCCCGGTAGCCGTCGAGGTGGAGGCGGTTGCGGTTGAGGCAGAGCCGCTCGATCTCCGGGCCGAGCAGCTCGAAGAGCTCGTAGCGCTCCTTCAGCTCGGGAAAGCGTGCCTGGTAGGCGAGGATCTCGGCGCGTACGAGGCCCCAGAAGTCCTCGTCGGGGACGCCGAGCTGGGTGCGGCACAGCGGGGCGAGATAGCGGAAGACGCCGACGAAGAGACCGGAATGGATGAACTGCGGGAGGAAGGAGGGATCTTCCGTCAGCAGGATGTCGCGCACCTCCCTGGGCATGTCCTCGTGTTCGGGGAGCGGTCGCGCGCTGAGGTTGACGTCGTCGACGAAGTCCTTGACCGCGAGCCTCGTGGGGACGTCGTGCGCGTCGAAGACGACGATCGCGTTCTCGCCGTGCGGCGAGAAGACCGTGCCGTGGCGGTAAAGGAAGTGCAGAAGCGGCGGCAGCAGGGCGCCGAAGAGGCGTCGCAGCCAGTCGTGCGGGGCGAGGCCCGAGCGCGCGACGAGTTCGGCGACGAAGGCGCGGCCTTCACGGTCCACGTGCAGAAGTGAGGCGAGGGTCCGCGCGCGTTCGTCCTCGTCGAGGAGCGGGGCGAGCGGTTCGCGCCAGATCGCGCCGAGGAGTTCCTTGTACTGGTACGGGACCTCGGGCAGCGCGTCGTAGAACGGGTGCCGCACGGCGACCGACGCGACCTCGCCGAGCAGGACGACGCGGCATTCCTCGCGCAGGTAGGGGTCGCGGTCGCGTACGGACTGCACCCAGGCCGTGACGGCGGGCGCGGCGATCGTGCGCCGGGTCGGCAGTCCGCGCCAGACGAGGGTGTTGAGGACGGAGAGCGGCAGTTTGACCGTGTGCCGCGTGGGGTCGTCCAGGTTGAGGAAGGTGCGGATGGACTGCTGCGGCAGGCGGCGGGCGCCGTCCGAGGGCAGCGGTACGAGGTCGCCGGCGGCGACGCCCGCGGCGTGCAGCGGCAGCACGGTGCTGTCCCACTGCCAGGGGTGCACCGGCAGGTAGAGGTAGTCGGCCGGGTCGAGGCCGCGCTCGGTTAAGGCCGCGTCGAAGGACTCCCGCACGGCGGGAGCCAGTTCGGCGGCATAGAGCTGCTCGGGCGTGTCGAGTCCGGGAACGCCCCGGTAGGTGGCGAGGTGGTCGCGGACCGCGAGCCACGGCAGGCGCGCTTCGGCCCGGCCCTCGGGGGTCCAGCGCGCGGCGTCGGAGGCACCGAAGCCCAAACGGCCTTTGTTGAGGACGATCCAGGGGTGCCCGGTCTGGTGGCCCTCAAGCTGCGCGTATCCGAGTTCGGCGAGGTCCGCGCTGCTCAGGGCGGTGTGGAGGAGTCGCGCGTCGGCGGCGAGCGTCGCGTTCAGCTCGCGCAGCAGGTGGCCGAGCGTCGCGCCGTCGAGGCCGAGGACGTGGCGGGCGCGGACGAGGAAGTCGAGCGGGTCGGTGGCGGGATGAGGGGCGGTGGGGGCGCGGTCGTCACCGGTGCCGTCGGCGCCCAGCGCGTCCGCGACCCCTCTGGTGTCGAGGCGCAGGCTCTCGGGTGCGACCTCCCAGTGGCCGTAGGCGCTGCGGGCGGCCCGGAAGAGAAGCGCGGGTTGCTCCGCGGTCTCTTCCCGGACCGCCGGGGCCTCCCCCGCCGTGCCACCGCGGCCGTCCTTTACCGCTTCGTCCCCTGCCGCCCCTCCCCCGCGCGCCCCAGCGGATGGCGTCTCCCCCGGCCGCCCCAGCGGCAGCCGGTACGCGCGCTGGTGGAAGGGCACGTCGGGCGACTCGGGGTCCTCGGCGAGCGGGGCGAAGAGGCCCTCGTACGAGAATTCCGCGACCATCTTGGCGAGGAGCAGCCTCCCTGCCTCGCGCCACAGCTCGGGAGTCAGCTCGGCGGGGGCGAAGAGGCCGTGCTGCGGGGGGCCTTCGGGGGCGGTGACGGGCGGGAGCGCGGGCTCGTCGGCAGGCTCGTCGGCGGGTGGTGTCCAGGGACGCGGTGCGGGGAGGTTCTGCACGAAGGGCTCCTTCGGTGGCGACCGGTGTGCGGACGTGCGGATACGGCGGGAGGCGTACGCGTACGGGGGAAGGCGGCGGCGCGCGTGGGCCGGGGCCGGGCGCGGGCGGCGCGCCGCGAAAGTACGTACCGCTGCCGGGTACGTACCCGCGCCGCGCGAAGAGGGTCGCGGGCGGACGGCATGGCGCGGAGGAGAAGGGCGCGTGCGCCTCAGGCGGGCGGCGTCGGGGCGCGGTCCCTGATCATCAGGGCGGCGCGTTTGCCGGGCAGGTCCAGCTCGCGGTCCTTGCGGTAGCCGGCGCGCAGGAACGCGGCGACGGAGCGGACGTTGCGCACGTCCGGTTCGGCGAGGACACGGGTGGCGCACGGGCGGTGCGCCAGGATCAGCGACGTGAGGGCGCGCAGCAGTTCCGTGCCGACGCCACGTCCGCGGTCGGTGCCGCCGCCGAGCAGCAGGTGGACACCGATGTCGTGCGCTCGCGCGGGGTAGTACGGGGTGAGGACGTCCTGGTCGGCGCGGTAGACCTCCCAGTAGCTCATCGGCCGCCCGTCGAGCAGGCCGAGGCAGGGCACGCTGCGTCCCTCGCCTTCGATCTGGGGGCGGACGTGCGCCTCGGTCACGCCGGGCGGGCCGGCGAGTTCCCAGAAGGCGGCCACTTCGGGGTCGTTCATCCACTGCGTGAGCAGGGCGAGGTCGTGCGGCAGCGTGACGGGCCGCAGCCGGAAGAGGCCGTGCGGCGTGGGAACGGGTGGCCAGTCGCCGGGCGGGGCAGCGGCGGGCGGCGTCGCGTCTTCGGGGTCCGGGCCGGGGTGTCCGGCCCCGGCTATGCCTGGGCCCGGTGCCTCGTCGTCGGGGAAGCCGGGCGCGGGCGGCGTGGCACCCGCGAGGGGGGTGTCCGCTGTGGGCATGGTGCACTCCTCGGTTCGGGGGCGGTACAGGGACGGGCGCGGCGGTACGGGGGCGGCTGGGCGGGCGGGTCGGTACGGGTTCGACGCGGGGCCAGGGGGTTGGAGCCCGGCCCCGCGCGTGGTCAGGAGTTGTGCAGCGGGTTGCGGAAACGTACGTACACGGACTGGGTGTCGACGGGGCCGACGAGTTCGTCGAGTCCGTGCAGCCGCGTGAGCAGATTGGCCTTGCAGCGCAGGACGGGGCTGTCGAGCAGCAGGGCGGGCAGCCCGGAGCCGAGGGCTTCCGGTCCTTGCGCGGCCTCGGTGAGGAAGCCGCGCAGGGCGGCGAGCAGCAGGTCCTCGTCCGCGAGGCCCTGGGAACCGAGGGCGCCGACGAGGCCGAGGACGTTGTTGATGGCGAGGTAGTACGTGAAGCGCTCGTCCGTCACGTCGTCGGGCACGAACGTGTCGCTCTCCGCGCCGATGCCTGGCAGCCGCCGCTCCAGTGCCTCGCGGTGCGAGTCGCGGAAGTAGTAGCCCTGGTTGTCGCGGTACCTGCCGCCGCTCGGCCAGCCCTCGGTGTCGAGCAGGACGACGGTGTTCTGCTGGTGCGCCTCCAGCGCGACGCCCGCGCGCCCGTCGAGCCACAGGATCGGGCGGACGACGCGCTCCAGGTAGCGCAGGAACCACTCGGTGGCGACCGTGCCCCGTGGCCTGCCGGTGCGCTGGGCGAGCCGGGTGATCAGCTCGCTGAGCCGGGAGCGCATGGGCTGCTGGGCCTGCGAGCCGTGCGCGAGCAACCCGCTCGGCTCGGCGGGGTGGCCGCCGATCGGGGGCAGGGGGCGCGGCGAGACGAGCCCGGCGAGGCAGGCGGCGTCGGTCTGAGGAGTGAAGGGGTTGTGGCGGATCATGACGTCCACGCCGCGCAGCGGTTCGCCGTCCGGGCCGTCGACGGCGATCCACGCCGGGTCGCGCACGATGTCGAAGCCGGGGTGGGCGGCGTGCCATTCGGCGCCGAGTCCGGTACGGAGCAGTCGGTGGACCTCGACGCCGCGGCGGAGTTCCTTGCGGAGGTTCTCGCGGCGCGAGTTGGTGATGCGCAGACCGAGCGAGAGCTTGAGCATCGCCGGGGCCTCGGCCCGGTACACGGTGCGCACCGACGAGGTGGGCGACCACGGTTCCCCGTGCGGACCGAGCGGGGTGAGCAGTCCGGCGTCGGCCAGCGCGTGGACCTCCGGGCGCTGCGCGAGGTCGCGGGCCTGCCAGGGGTGCAGGGGCAGCGCGACGGTGCCGGGCGGGAGGGTGAGTCCCGGGCCTGCGAGGCGCTCGGTGAGTTGTCCTGCCGAGACGGTCCTGCCGCGCTCTGTCCAGGCCGAGTCGGTGGCGAGGACGTCCTGGTGGACGGCCAGCCAGTGCAGGGGGAAGGCGCCGCGCAGTTCGGGCGAGTAGAGCCGGGCCTCCGCCTCGCTGAGTCCCTGCCTGCTCTTGGGCGTGGGGTGGAGCGGGTGGCCGAGGAGGAGCGCCTGCTCGGCGGCGAGGAAGGGGGCGGGCGAGTCCTCCGCGTGGCGGCGGCGGAAGGAGAGGAAGACGGCGGTACGGCGTACCGAGTCCCTGACCCGTGCCACGAGGTCGTCGTCGGCGGCGGACGCGGCCTGCCGGGGGACGGTGGGGGCGGGGTCGCCGGACGGTACGGGGTTCGTCGCGGCGCCGCCGGTGGCGCCCTGGCCCGTACCCTCCGTCAACGTCCCGGCCTGGCCCGTACCGTCCGTCACCGTCCCCGCGTGGACCTCCTTGCTCAGCACCTCGGCGACCGTGGCCGCGTCCAGCGGCGCGGTGAGGCGCGGTGCCCTGCCCTGGCGGACGACGGCGCGGGGCGGGAAGGCGCCGCCGCTGCGGACGGGGGCGGGGCCGTGGTGTTCGAGGCGGGGCAGGCCGAAGCGGTGCAGCCCGGCGGCGGACCAGTACCGCACCGGGACGACGAGCGTCGCCTCCTGGGCCGGCAGGGAGATGCGCAACGGCCCGTGCTCCGCCGCCTCGACACCGGTCTCGCGCACCCAGCAGCGCAGCAGCGACTCCAGCGCGGCGGCCTCCGCGGCGGTCGGCACGTCGGGGTGTTCGAGGAGATCGACCGCGGCACCGTCGAGGTTCTCCGTGGGAGCGGCCGTGTGCTGCCGGGGGACGACACCGTCTTCGGGGCATGCCGAACTCGTACTTCCGGCCTCGGGTGCGAGAGGGTACCGGCCGTCGGGTGCGGTGTTCGGGTTCACGGGCGCTTCCTTGAGGGACGTGATCGTGTGGCCCCGCGGCTGAGGGGAGGGGGCCGGTGGGGGGACTGGCACGCGGAGGGGCGCGCTCAGACGGGTGGGGTGCGCGGCGCCCGTACGCGTGGGTCGCGGTCCACGGCGTCGAGTGCGTCGGCGAAACGGTCCAGGACGGCGGTGGCCTGGTCGTCGGTGAGCGTGAGCGGCGGCAGCAGCCGGACGACGGCGGAGTGGCGGCCGCCCAGCTCCACGATGAGACCGCGGCGCAGGCACTCCCGGCGCACGGCGACGGCGCGCGTGGAGTCGGCGGGTGGCGGTCCCGAGGCGCCCGGCCTGGCACCCTCCGGGTCGACGAGTTCGACGCCGAGCATGAGGCCGCGGCCGCGCGCGTCCCCGATCCAGGCGTGGTGGCTCGCGAGGGAGCGCAGCGCGGAGAGCATGCGGGCACCCAGGACCCTGGCGCGCTCGGCGAGTCCGTTCTCGCGGACGTAGGCGAGGGTCGCGGCGCCCGCGGCCATCGCGAGCTGGTTGCCCCGGAAGGTCCCCGCGTGGGCGCCGGGTTCCCAGACGTCGAGGTCCTCGTGGTAGACGACGACGGCGAGGGGGAGGCTGCCGCCGATCGCCTTGGAGAGGACCATGACGTCCGGCACGACGCCCGCGTGGTCGACGGCCCAGAAGGCGCCGGTGCGGCCGACGCCGGTCTGCACCTCGTCGGCGATGAGGGGGAGTCCGTGCGTGCGGGTGAGGGCGCGCATCCGGCGCAGCCAGGCGTCCGGCGCCGGGTGCACGCCGCCTTCACCCTGGACCGGCTCGACGATCAGCCCCGCCGGTTGCGGCACGCCGGACTTCGGGTCGTCGAGGTAGCTCTCGGCGAGCCTGGCACCGAGCGCGGCCCCGGCCTCGCCGCCCACCCCGAAGGGGCAGCGGTAGTCCTGCGGGTACGGGAGGCGCAGCGTGTCCCGTACCGAGGTGGCGGCCGAGGAGACGTCGAGCGCCCCGGCGGTCATGCCGTGGTAGGCGCCGGTGAAGCCGAGCACGGGCTGCCGGCCCGTGGCGCGCCGCACGAGCTTGAGCGCGGCCTCGACGGCGTCGGTGCCCGCGGGGCCGCAGAACTGGATGCGTCCGTGAGCCGCCAGTTCGCCCGGCAGGGTGCGGAACAGCTCGGTGACGAAGGCGTCCTTGACCGGGGTCGCGAGGTCCAGGACGTGCAACGGGGCCTCGGAGTCGAGGACGTCCCTGATCGCCTGGAGGACCACGGGATGGTTGTGACCGAGGGCGAGGGTGCCCGCCCCGGAGAGACAGTCCAGATACCTGCGGCCGTCCGCGCCCTCGATGGTCAGGCCCCTGGCCCGGACGGGGACGATGGGCAGGGCACGGGCATAGGTCCTCGCGGCCGACTCCCGCAGGGACTGCCTGCGCAGCACCCCTTCCTGCGTGGTCGTCGGTGCGATGGGCACGGACTCGGTCACGGCCAAGGCGGTAGGTCCTCCCGCGGTGCGAACGGCGTGTCGGGGCCGAGGGCGGGCATGCCGACGACCCCCGTACGTACCAACGACGCGGACCGCTCCGGATAACGGGTCATCCGAAGATCCTTGACGGGCCTGGCGAAGTCGGCCGGAAACCGACGGTGCGTCCTGAACGCGACGGCTGGGACGGGGCGTTGGTCGTGAGGTTCGGGACCCGGGCGGGGCTCTCCCACCGTGACCCAACTGTTGCCGCGGCGCGGTAGGGCTGTTGAGGCCCCGTCATAGTGTGGGTTCGGCAGGTCCAGCACTCCCAGGGGGATTGAGCATGCGCACCACACGGGCACGGACGGGGCGGGGGCCGCGCCGCGGCTCCTGGCCGGTGGCGGTCGGGGCCGCCCTGAGCCTCACGCTGACACTGGCCGCCTGCGGTCCCGGCGACGACTCGGCGGGCGGCGACGACGGCGCGAAGCCTGTCGCCTCGGAGTCCTCGGCCTCAGCGGGGGATCACAAGATCCGGATACCCGACGGCGTGCGGGACCGGCTCAAGGAGCACGGCATCGATCTCGGGAAATGGGAGAACGGCGCCTGGCGCGAGTGGGACAAGGACGCCTGGCTGCGCAAGGCCGAGGACTACATCAACCCGATCATCGACGGTCTGTGGGACCCCGACCGGATGCGGCGGGCCGAGGACCCGCAGAAGAAGGTGGACGACAGCGATCTCGGGGACGACCAGGGCGTGACCGACCCGACGCCCGCACCGGTGAAGGCCGCCGCGGTGGCCCCGCCGTACCACGACGCGCTGCCCGAGGCGGGGAAGGTTCTCTTCGACTCCCCGCAGGGCTCGATGGTCTGCTCGGCGACGGTCGTCGCGGACCCGGCCCACCCGGGGAAGTCCAACCTCGTGTGGACGGCGGGCCACTGCGTGCACGCCGGGCAGAAGGGCGGCTGGTACCGCAACATCGCCTTCGTGCCCGCGTACAACAACGCGGGGAAGTCGACCGCCGAGCTGCGGCAGGCGACGCGCGAGGAGATCGCTCCGTACGGGGTGTGGTGGAGCGACTGGGCGCAGACCTCGAAGGAGTGGATCGCGAGCGGCGGTCCCACGGGGGGCGCGGGGGCACCCTACGACTTCGCCGTCCTGCACGTGACGCCGGAGAACGGCGGCGGGAAGTCGCTGGAGGAGACCGTGGGCGGCGCGCTGCCCGTGGACTTCTCCGCACCGTCGGCGGCGAAGACTCCCTCCCTGACCGCTTCCGGTTATCCGGCGGCGCCGCCCTTCGACGGCCAGGCCCTCTACCAGTGCCCCGCGAAGCCCGGCCGTCTCTCGCTCGGCCCCGAGCAGCCGACGATGTACCGCATCGGCTGCACCATGACCGGCGGTGCCTCGGGCGGTGGCTGGGTCGGCAAGAACGCGGACGGGAAGCCGGCGCTGGTCTCGAACACCTCGATCGGCCCGGTGACGGGCGGCTGGCTCGCGGGCCCGCGCCTCGGCAAGGAGGCGGAGGGCGTCTACCGCGCGGTGAGCGAAAAGGCCGACAACCTCTCCTGAGGCGGGCGCGTTCCCGGGGGCCGCCGACCGCTTCTCTGAGCGCGGCCGCCTGACTCGGGAGGGAGTCGGGGGCGGTACGGAGGAGTCGCGACGGTACGGGGGTTCACCGCGTCCCCGCATCCGCGCGCGAGCCGTCGCTCACGAGCTGCCGTATCCACCGGTCCGCGGCGCCTGTGGCGGTACGGGGAGAGGCCCCGCCCGCAGGGCTCAGTGCGAGCCGACCGGGCTGAACCTGTGCAGTTCCGCGGCCAGTTCCTCGTGCACCAGCGCCTTGAGCCGGGTGCCCTCGGGGGTGTGCTCCTCGGAGAGGACCTCGCCCTCGACGTGCGCCCGGGCGATGTACTTGCCCTCGGTGTAGGGGACGAGCACGTCGACCTCGACGGCGGGGCGGGGCAGTTCCTCGTCGATGAGCGCGAGCAGTTCCTCGATCCCCTGCCCGCTGCGGGCGGAGACCGCGATCGAGTGCTTCTCGACCCGCAGCAGCCGCTGGAGGACGACGGGGTCGGCCGCGTCCGCCTTGTTGATCACGACGATCTCGGGCACATCGGTGGCCCCGACCTCCCTGACCACCTCGCGCACGGCGGCGAGCTGCTCCTCGGGAGCCGGGTGCGAGCCGTCGACCACGTGGAGGATCAGGTCGGAATCGCCGACCTCCTCCATCGTGGAGCGGAACGCCTCGACGAGGTGGTGCGGCAGATGCCGCACGAAGCCCACCGTGTCAGCGAGTGTGTAGAGCCGCCCGCTCGGCGTCTCGGCCCGGCGCACCGTCGGGTCGAGGGTCGCGAAGAGGGCGTTCTCAACCAGTACACCGGCACCCGTGAGGCGGTTGAGCAGCGAGGACTTGCCGGCGTTGGTGTAGCCGGCGATGGCCACCGAGGGGACCTTGTTGCGTCGCCGTTCCTGGCGCTTGAGGTCACGCCCGGTCTTCATCTCGGCGATCTCCCGGCGCATCTTCGCCATCTTCTCGCGAATGCGCCGGCGGTCGGTCTCGATCTTGGTCTCACCGGGACCACGGGTCGCCATGCCCCCGCCGGAGGAGCCGGAGCCACCACCACCCATCTGCCGGGAGAGCGACTGCCCCCAGCCACGCAGGCGCGGCAGCATGTACTGCATCTGCGCGAGCGAGACCTGTGCCTTGCCCTCTCGGGACTTGGCGTGCTGGGCGAAGATGTCGAGGATCAGCGCCGTGCGGTCGACGACCTTGACCTTGACGACGTCTTCCAGGTGGATGAGCTGCCCCGGGCTCAGCTCACCGTCGCAGACGACGGTGTCGGCGCCGCTCTCCAGGACCAGGTCCCGCAGTTCGACGGCCTTGCCGGAGCCGATGTAAGTGGCCGGATCGGGCTTGTCCCTGCGCTGGATGACCCCGTCGAGGACGAGGGCGCCCGCGGTCTCGGCGAGCGCGGCCAGCTCCGCGAGGGAGTTCTCCGCGTCGTGGACGGTGCCCGAGGTCCAGACGCCCACGAGGATGACCCGCTCCAGACGGAGCTGGCGGTACTCGACCTCGGTGACGTCCTCCAGCTCCGTGGAGAGCCCGGCGACCCTGCGCAGCGCCGCGCGCTCCTCGCGGTCGTACTGCTCGCCGTCCCGCGCGCCGTCGACCTCTTGGCTCCAGGCGGCGTCCTCTTCCATCAGGGCATCGGCCCGCAGGCCGTGGCTGTGGGACGGCTGCTGTCCCCGCGGGTGCGTCTCGTTCACGGTGTCCTCCGCGCCGAGGGGCGCGTCCTGGTCTCCGGAAGTGTCCTGGGAAAAGGGAGGGGTGTGGGTCATTGGTTCCTTAATGACGAGTGCGGTCGGCGAGCGGACCCGGTCCGCTGATGTGAGCAACGCCCGGGGAGCCCCGGGAATTCCCGGGCCCGTGGGCGCCGCTCGCCCGGAAATGGTCCCACGGCGCCCTCGCGGCGTCACGTGAGTTATCCGGCGGGCCGCCGGGAACCGGCAGGCGCACGGGCCGACGGACCGCCGGGAATGGCAGGCGCACAGGCGGCCGGACCTGCCCGCCCCACGAGCGCGGAGCCGGCCGCTCGCCGGCCCTGGCCCTCACGGATCGCCACCACGCGCGCGCGTGGCACGGGCGCGAACCTCCCCCGTCACCGCGTCCGTGGTGGTGCGGCGAGGCGGTGCGGAGTCGTGCTCCGCGGCTGCTCGGCATCGGGCGCGTCGGCGGTCCAGTCTGGGTGCCCCGGCATCGGCGGTGTCTTCGCCCCGTACAGCCAGGGGCGGAGGAACGCGCCGAGATCGCGCCCCGCGACGTCGGAGGTCAGCCGGACGAAGGCCGCGGTGTCCGCCGTGCCGTCGCGGTGCTCGGCGACCCAGCGGCGCTCGACACGTGTGAAGGCGTCCGCCCCGATCTCCTGGCGCAAGGCGTAGAGCACGAGAGCGCTGCCGTCGTAGACGACGGGACGGAAGATGCTGATCTTGCCGTTGCCCGGGGCCTTGGGGCGGGCCGGTGGTCCGCCCTCCGCACGCCACCCGTCGCTCGCCCCGTACGCCTCGCGCATGCGGCGCTCCAGCGTGGGGCCGCCCCGTTCCTCGGCGTAGAGCGCCTCGTACCACGTGGCGTGGCCCTCGTTGAGCCAGAGGTCCGACCAGGTGCGCGGGCTCACGCTGTCGCCGAACCACTGGTGCGCCAGCTCGTGCACGAGGACGGAGTCGACATACCACTCGGGGTAGCGGCGGTCGGTGAACAGACGCCGCTCGAAGAGCGAGAGCGTCTGGGTCTCCAGCTCGAAGCCCGTGTTCGTGTCGGCGACGAGCACCCCGTACGCCTCGAAGGGGAAAGCCCCCACACGTTCCTCCATCCACCGCAGCTGTCCCGGTGTCCTGCGCAGCCACGGTTCGAGGCGCTCACGGTCGCCCGCCGGGACGACGTCGCGGACCGGGAGGCCGTGCGGTCCTGGCCTGCGCGGCACGACGGAGCGGCCGAGGGAGACCTGGGCCAGTTCGGTGGCCATCGGGTGCAGGGTGCGGTACGTCCAGGTCGTGGCGCCGCCCGCCGCGTCGGCCCGGCCCGCGAGGAGGCCGTTGGCGACCACGGTCACACCGGCCGGCGCGGTGACGCGGAAGGTGAAGTCCGCCTTGTCGGAGGGGTGGTCGTTGCCGGGGAAGACCCGGTGGGCCGCGTCCGCCTGGTTTGCCATGGCCAGGCCGTCCTTCGTCCGGACCCAGCCGCCCTCGCCCTGCCCGGCCGCCGGCGGCCGTGGATCGCTCGTGTGCCGCACCACGATGCGCAGCCTCTCCCCCGGCCGTACCCGCGTCTCCGGCGTGACGACGAGGTCCTGTCCGGCGCTCGCGTGCCGGGCGGTGCGGCCGTTGACGGTGACGGAGTGGACCTTGCCGTGGGAGAAGTCGAGATTGAGGCGGTCCAGGGGCGCCTCGGCTCTGGCGGTGATGCGGGTGACCGCTTCCAGGGGTGTGCGGTTGTCGCCCTTGTAGGTCAGCGAGAGGTCGTAGGCCAGCACGTCGTAGCCGGGATTGCCGAGGACGGGGAAGAGCCGGTCACCGATCCCTTGAGGCCCGGGCGACGGTGCGGCGGCGGCGATGAGCGCGAGGCAGACGGCGAGCACCGGCACGAGCACGCGGGCCGCGCGGCGGGCGCGGCGGCGCGGGCGCGGCGGGGTCTCGCTGCCCGTGTGCTCCGCGCCGCCGCCGGGCCCCGGTCTCGCCAGGGTGTTCGCAGTAATGCGCTCCAGGTTCATGACTCTGAGTTACCGCATCGGATACACACAGCAACCATTCCACGAGCAGAACAACCCGAAGGAGTCAGTTCGTTCTCGCCGTGCTGACGTCTTCGGTACGCGGCTCACGGCACACCGCCGCCGTCCGAGCGCCCCGTTCCCCGTGGCGTCTCGGCGCAGAAACCTCTCTGCTGGACGCGGGCTGCGGTCCGGGCCCTCAAACCCCGGACGCGGGCGCCGAACTCCGTGCCCTGCTCACGTCGTACACGCCCGGCACGTCCCTCATGGCGCGCATGAGCCCCGGCAGGCGCGTGGCGTCGGGCAGGTGGAGCGTGTAGGTGTGGCGTACGCCGTGCTCGCTCGGAGGTTCGACCGTGGCCGAGATGACCGCGACGCCCTCTCCCGCGATCGCTTCCGTGAGGTCGGCGAGCAGGTGCGGCCGCCCGAAGGAGGCGGCACGCAGGGTCACGCGGCAGTCGCCGGTGTCGCCCCAGTCCGCGCCGACCGTGCGCCGGCCGGCCGCGGCCATGCGTACCGCCCGGGGGCACTCGGCGCGGTGCACGGTGACCGCGTTGCCCCGCACCGCGAACGCGGTGACGGCGTCGGGGGGCACCGGGGTGCAGCAGCCCGCGAGGCGCACCGTCGCGCCGGGCTGGTCGACCGTGACGCTCGCGGCGAGGGTGCGCGCGGCGGGGGCGGGCAGGGTGGGACGGGAGAGGGGCTCTTCCCGCCGCGCTTCCTCGGCCGGGGTGTCGGCGGGGTGTGCGGTGAGCCAGCGGCGGATGGCCAGACCGGCGGCGGGGGTACGCACGTGGTCGAGCCAGTCGGGCGAAGGGCCGCCGCCGACCGCGTCCTGGCCCATGAGGAGCTGGACCGTGTCGCCGTCCTCAAGGACGGTGCTCAGCGGCGCGAGGCGGCCGTTGACGACCGCGCCCATACACGCGTGCGCGTCCTCGCCGTACTGCGCGTACGCCGCGTCGACACAGCTCGCGCCCGCGGGCAGCCCGAGCGCGCCGCCCCCTTGGCGGAAGACCGTGATCTCGCGGTTGTGGGCCAGATCCTCGCGCAGCACCGACCAGAACAGCTCCGAATCGGGCACCGCGCTCTGCCATTGCAGGAGGCGGGAGAGCCAACCGGGACGGGTCGGATCGGCCCGCTCGGCATCGGCGGCCTCCGGGGTCTCCGGGGTCGCCGCCATCTCCACGGTCGCCGCGGGCGCCGCGGTCGCCGCTGCCGCCGCGGGCGCCTCGGCGAGCCGGGCTTCGGCGGCGAGCGCGGTTTCGGCGGCTGCCCCGTCGAGAGGTGCCAGGTCCAGCACGCCCTGCGGGCGCCGGGCGCCTGCCCCGCCACTCGCGGCGCCCCGCCCCGTACCCCCGCGCCCCTGATCGCCGCCCGCCGCGTACGGATTGCCCAGCGCGACGACGCCCGCCTCGGCGACACGGTGCATCTGTCGCGTACGGATGAGGACTTCAGCGATGCCGCCCTCCGACGTCGCGAGAGCGGTGTGCAGGGACTGGTACAGGTTGAACTTCGGGACCGCGATGAAGTCCTTGAACTCGGCGACCACCGGGGTCAGGCAGGTATGCAGCTCGCCGAGCACCGCGTAGCAGTCGGCGGTCTCGCCGACCAGGACCAGCAGGCGCCCGAAGTCGGTGTCGCCGAGCCGGCCGCGCTTGCGGTGGACGCGGTGGACGGAGACGAAGTGACGGGGCCGCAGCTGCACATCCGCGGTCAGGTCCGCCTCGCGCAGCACCTCGCGCACCCGTTCCGCGACGGCGGCGAGGGGGTCGGGCGACGCGAAGTGGTCGACGATGAGGCGGCGCGTCTCCTCGTACTCCTCGGGATGGAGGATGGCGAAGACCCGGTCCTCCAGCTCGGTCTTGAGCGTCTGCACGCCCAGCCGTTCCGCGAGCGGGATGAGCACGTCGCGCGTGACCTTCGCGATCCGGACCTGTTTCTCGCGTCGCATCACGCCGAGGGTGCGGACGTTGTGGAGGCGGTCGGCGAGCTTGATCGACATGACGCGTACGTCGTTGCCGGTCGCGAGGAGCATCTTGCGGAAGGTCTCGGGTTCGGCGGCCGCGCCGTAGTCGACCTTCTCCAGCTTCGTGACCCCGTCGACGAGGTAACCGACCTCGCTGCCGAACTCGGCGCGGACCTGGTCGAGGGTGACGTCGGTGTCCTCGACCGTGTCGTGCAGGAGCGCCGCTGTCAGGGTCGTGGTCTCCGCGCCGAGTTCCGCGAGGATCAGTGTCACCGCGAGGGGATGCGTGATGTACGGCTCGCCGCTCTTGCGCATCTGGCCGCGGTGCGAGGACTCGGCGAGGACGTAGGCGCGGCGCAGCGTGTCGACATCGGCGTCGGGATGGTGGGCGCGGTGGGCGTCGACGACGTGCGCGATGGCGTCGGGAGCGCGGTCGCGCCCGGTGTGGCCGAGGAGTGCCGCCCGGCCGAGGCGGCGCAGGTCGATGCGGTGCCGGGCGCGCTTGCGGGGCTGCGGGGCGCCGGCTGCCTGGAGGGCTTCGGGAGGCCCTCCGGGCGTCACAGGATTCATTGCCTCCGCACTCATGGGCACCTCCGGCTGCGTCGACCGGTCGACGGGGTGCCCGGAGCGCGGGGCCCCGGGCCAACGGGCGGTGTCCCCGTCCGGGCCGGTGCTTGATGCTATCGAGCCCACCACGCGCCGCCGACCGCCTCTCGCCGAGCGTGAAAGGGATCACCCATTCGAGCGAAGTCGGCGGGCGACACGAGCGTGGGGAGTGACCTTTACGACGCTCGCGCGTTGCTCCGGATACGCGTCGGGCGCGCGCCGGGGGGTGCGGCGCCCGCGCGGCAAACCTCTTGCGAGAGCTCCGGTCGGTCGTGGAGGGCAGGCGACGGTCGGCGTGGAGGGCTCGTACCGGTCGCCTCGGAGGGCCGGGGCGAGGTCGCCCCGGCCATCGGAGCCCCTCCCGGTCGGGAACGACCGGGCATTCTCGGGACCGATCGAGGATTCCTGGCGGCGCGCAGTCGCTCAGGCGGTCAGCTCCGCCAGCCAGTCCTGGTCGATCGTGCCCTCGGCGACGAGGACCGCCGGCCCGGTCATCTCGACGACTCCGTCGGCGCGTTCGGTGATGGTGAGCCGGCCACCGGGCAGATCGACGGTGTAGGTGGCGGGGTGCCCCGTACGCGCGGGGTCGAGGCCGTCCCTGCGCGCGGCGGCCACGGCGACGGCGCAGGCGCCCGTACCGCACGAGCGTGTCTCGCCGGAGCCGCGTTCGTGCACGCGCATCGCGAGCGCCCCGGGAGCCAGGTCAACGACAAACTCGACATTGACACCGTGCGGGTAGGCGCTCGCGGGGGCCACCTCGGGGGCGGTGCGCAGCTCACCGGCCTCGGCGAGGTCGGTCACGAAGGTGACGGCGTGCGGATTGCCCATGTCGACATGCGTGGCGGGGCGCGTTCCGGAGCCGATCCGGACCTCGACCTCACCCTCGGGCAGCCGCGCGACGCCCATCTCCACGGTGATCTCACCGGGAACACCGGGCGTCTCCTCCTTGGCCAGGTGGGCGCGCTTGATCCCGGCTCGCGTCGCGACCGCCAGTTCCCCGGCGTCCACGTGCCCGGCGCGCTGAAGGTACCGGGCGAAGACCCGGACGCCGTTCCCGCACATCTCGGCGACGGAGCCGTCCGCGTTGCGGTAGTCCATGAACCACTCAGCCTCGTCGGCGTACGCACGACCCTCCGGGTGCGCGGCGGAGCGCACGACGTGCAGCAACCCGTCGCCGCCGATCCCGGCGCGCCGGTCGCAGAGCGCGGCGACCACGGCGGGCCCCAGGTCGAGGGCGTTCTCCGGGTCGGGAATGATCACGAAGTCGTTCTGCGTGCCGTGGCCCTTGAGGAAGCCGATCGCGGTGCTCATGCTTCGATCGTACGGGGCGGGGGGCGGGGTCCGCGCGGCCGTACGGGACGGCGGGGCAACGTTCGCCCGCAGGGCGGCCGGGGTCGTTCTGCGGGCGTACAGGCCTCGGGTTCACGGACGCGACCCGGGGTTCGCGGGCCCAGGTTTGAGGGCCCAGGCTTTGCGGGCCCCAGGCGGCCTACGGGGCGGGAGGAGCTACCCCCCGGGCCGGGGGCCTCAGCGCAGTCGCGCGACGCGCCAGACCGCGAGGCCCGCGACGACGAGGACGACGCCCACGTAGAGGCCGATGGCGCGCCACCGCCGCTTTCCATCGCCCTGGGCGAGTCCCGGCCAGTCGTAGCCGACGCGGCGGGCCGCCATCACGGCGCCGCCTGCCGCTGACGAGCTGAGCAGGAGACCGAGCATCGCGACGACGGCGCCGCCGTCACCGGCCTCGAAAGCGAGCGGGAAGGCGAACATCAGCGAGCCGATCGCGGCCAGCACGACGATGGGCGCCAGTTGCCAGAGGCGCAGTCTGCGCTGCGGTCTGAGCTCGACCTCCACGGCGGCGTCCTCGACGACCGTTTCGTCCGCCGCTACGCCGTCCCGGCCCGGGGGGAGCACACCCAGGGCCACCGCGTCACTGTCCGCCAGCGTCCCGTCGGCGACCGTCGGAGGGTCGTCCGCTGGGCCGTCCTGGACGAGTTGCTCCCGCTCTTCGCGTCCGGTGTCACGAGGGCCGGCCTCCATCGCCACTGTGCCCTCCCACTCGGACTCCGCCAGTCGATCGCAGCTTGATGATGGCACGGCGTCGGCGGCCCGTAGGACGCCCGGAGCGTCCCGATGCCATCACGTGATCAGGCTGTAACCGCCCGTTCGACCAACGCCAGAGCGCGTCCGGAAAGTTCCGCTCGTCCCGAGAGTCCCCCGTCGAGCCAGTGGATACGTGGGTCGCGCCGGAACCACGTGTCCTGACGGCGCGCGAAGCGCTTGGTGGCGCGTACGGTCTCCGCGCGTGCCTCCTCCTCACCGCACTCCCCGGCGAGCGCCGCGAGGACCTGCTGGTAGCCGAGCGCGCGCGAGGCGGTGCGGCCCTCTCGCAGTCCCGCCTCCTCCAGCGCGCGGACCTCCGCGACGAGGCCGCGTTCCCACATCACGTCGACGCGGCGGGCGATGCGCGCGTCGAGTTCGGGCCGGGCGACGTCGACCCCGATCTGGAGTGTCTCGTAGTACGCCTCGCGCCCGGGCAGGTTCGCGGTGAAAGGCTTGCCGGTGATCTCGATGACCTCCAGGGCGCGCACGATGCGACGTCCATTGCTGGAGAGGATCGCGGCCGCGGCCTCGGGGTCGGCGCGCGCGAGCCGCGCGTGCAGCACGGCGGGGCCCTCCTCTGCCAGTTCGGCCTCCAGGCGCGCGCGGACGGCCGGGTCGGTGCCGGGGAACTCCATCCGGTCGACGACGCCTCGCACGTAGAGTCCCGAGCCGCCCACGAGCACGGGGACTCGCCCCTCGGCGAGCAGCCGATCGATCTCGGCGCGCGCGAGCGCCTGGTACTCGGCGACGCTCGCTGTGCGGGTGACGTCCCAGATGTCGAGGAGGTGGTGCGGGACTCCCTCGCGCTCGGCGAGCGTCAATTTCGCGGTCCCGATATCCATCCCACGGTAGAGCTGCATGGAATCGGCGTTGACGACTTCGCCGCCGAGTCGCCGGGCGAGGAAGACGCCGAGATCGGACTTGCCCGCGGCGGTAGGCCCGACGACGGCGATGACCCGTGGGATGGGGGGTGCGGTACTCACTGCCCCAGTGTCCCAAACCAGGAGGAGCGCCTCGAACGAGTTACGTGACGCGACGCGGGCCGCCTCGTTTGCCGTTGCGAGGTCCCGACCGTCGGTCGCGGGCCGCCGGGGCCGTGGCCGCGCGCAGTCTCTGCGCCGCCCCCGCCCGTGTCCACCTGTCATCACCTGTCCCTTGGAGCACGCAATGGGCCTCTTCTCTTTCCTCCGCCGCAAGCCGAAGGCGACCGATCCCGCGTCAACCCCGCAGGAAGAGGCCGCTCCGGCGGCCGAGGAAACCAGCGGGGACGACAAGGAGGCCCCTGGAGCGGCGGCCGGTGCGGAAGGTGCCGGTACGGATGCCGCCGGTGCGGAGGCTGCCGGTACGGATGCCTCCGGTGCGGAGGCTGCCGGTGCGGACGCCTCCGGGGCCGGGGCTGTCGTGGCCGGAGACGGGGCGGGGACGGCCGAACCGAAGGCGGAGGGCACGGCCGCGGCCGAGGCCGCCGCTGAGGCCGAAGGCGTTGGCAAGGAGGCGGTCGGCGCGGAGGCAAAGGGCGCCGAGGCGAAGGATGCGGCGTCTGCCCCGGCCGGTGCGGCGCCTGCTGCGGAAGGTGCCGACGAGGTGGCCGCCGTGGCGACGGAGGCGGGCGGAACCGCCGATGGCGCGGGCGATGGCGAGACCGCCGAGGGCGGCATCCCCAAGCAGCAGTCGGTCGACGAGGCCGCCGAACGCGAGGCCGCCGACCACGTACGTCGCTGAGCGCGCGAGCGGCACTCGCGCGCGCCTGCCGAGCCCTCCGGGACGGGCCAGCTGCCCCGGGGGCCCGACAGGCGCGCGCGGCCGATCCGTAGTAAGCCAGCAGTAGGCGCCCCGCGCGGAGCGCCGTCTTCCCGGTTCCCGGCGAGGAGGGACCCCATGGGTTTCATCGACAACATGCGGGCACGACTGTCCCCGGCGAAGGACAAGGTGGCCGATCTCGCCCAGCAGCACGGCGACAAGATCGGCGACGGCCTCGACAAGGCGGCGAAAACCGTCGACGAGCGCACGAAGGGCAAGTACTCCGACCGCATCCAGTCGGGCACGGACAAGGCCAAGGACGCCGTCGAACGGATGGGCAAGAAGGACGGCGAGGCCGGCGGCGAGGGCGGGAGCGGAGGATCGCAGCAGCCCCCGAACACCTCGGGAGGCTGAGGGGTCCGCGCGACGTCTTACGGGCCCGACGGCTCGTACGGGCCGCTGAGGGCGTACGGGCAGACCGATGGCACGCCAGTGCGGTGCACGGGCCGGTACCGCCCTGTCGGCCGCCCGGTGGCCGGAGCTCTGCGGCGTACGGACGCGGTCCGTCCGTGCCGTACGCCGTCTGCCATCGGTCTGCCCGCACGGATGAAGCTGTCATCGGCCGCCCAGACGAACCAGGCTCAGGACCACGCGGCGACGAAGTAGCCGACTCCGTAGGGCGCCTGCTCGTACAGCAGGCTGCCCGTGAGGTCGGTGCCGCGCGCGGCACCGGCGAGCACCTGCCAGGGGGCCCGCCCGGCGCAGCCGAGCGCGCGGGCGATGACAGGGTCGAGTCCGGCGAGGGCCCCGGTGTCCGCGTCGGCGAGTGCCTTCGCGACGGTGCCGTCCCAGGGAGCGGCCCGCTCGTCCAGGTATCCGGGGCCTTTGACCGTACGCGTTGTGCTCCCGTCGCCTAGTGCCAGCACCGCGAGGCGCTCGTCGGGGACGCGAAGTGACGCGCCGAGGGCCAGGCACTCCTGGGTCCCGCTCTCCTCGCCGACCGCGAGCCCGGAGACCGGTGCCGCCGCCCAGGCGGCGTTCTCCAGCATCCAGGCGCCCACGGCAAGCGAAACGGGCAAGGCGGGCCCCTCATACGCCATACGCGCCGGCTCCGCCTTCCCCGCCCGCATGAGCCGTACGGTCACGGGCACCCCGAACCCGTGGAAGCCACCTCGCGCGCCTTCACCGTGGCGCACAGCCCCGATACCCGCCACCGGCCCGAGGACGAGCAGCCGGTCGGGCCGCGACGCGGCGAGCACGGAGAGCGCGTCGGCACACGCGCCCCGCAAAGCGTCGAGTTCCCCCGCGGCCCCCGCCGCGATCCGGGGAACCAGCAACGGCGGACACGGGCAGACGGCTGCGGCGACAAGCATGATCGGCAGCGTAACTCGTGGGGAGGGCCGGGGGCGGGGGTAGCGATGCGGGGGCGGAGTCGGCGGGCTCGGGCGGTGCGGGTCCGCAGGCGCGGGTCGGCTGATGCGGGTCGGCAGGTGCGGCGGCGCGAGGACATCGGCCGGCGCTGGGCACGGCGGGGCTGCCTCCGCACGTGCGACCTCGCGAGGACGCCGCCTGGCACGGCGGGGGGCTTCGGTGGGTGTGGCGGAGAGGGCGTCGCGGAGTGTCCGCGTCCCCGCGCGGAAGTCCGGACCGGCCGCCGGTCACGTGCGTGATCGTCGGTGTCCGCGTCGGCGCGTGGAAGTCCGATCCCGACGCTCGTCACGTGCGGGTCGTCGAAGGTGTCCGCGTGTGTGCGGAAGTCCGTGCATCGCGGGGCCGCGCCGGGCGAGTCCGTCCGGCGGAGGGCGTGCCCCCCTCGCCGTACGACTGTGCGTTCCGGCGGTCGGACAGCCGCCAGGCCGTCGCCCGCTATGAACCCGCGCGGCGTGCCGCATGCGGGCTCGCTCCCGCCGCGCGGGCTCCGCCTGCGCACCGGGGTGCGGCCGCCATGCGTGGTGGCCCGCTCGCGCGGGCTCGGCCCCATGCGCGGGCTCGACCCCATGCGCGGGCTCGACCCCGTACGCGAGCTCGGCCCGTACGCAGGCTCGGGCATGCGAACGAGGACATCGCCCGCTCCGCCCCCGCGCTCCCGGCCCCGTGCGCGCTCCCGGCCCGTGCGGGCCCGGATACCCCTCCCCCGCGTTCCGCGAAGGCCCCCTCAGAGGTCAGTCGCAGCCGCAGCCCTGCGTGACGGCGGCGGCCGGCTGGGGGGCCGGGGCGCCAATCGTCGGGAGCCCCAGCATGACGCCGGCCGGCTTGGTGGTCTCGGCGGTCGTGCGCTTTTCCCAGGCGTCGCCCGCGCGGGTGCGCCGGACCCCACGGGGGGTGCCCTCGGCGAGAAGGTGGTGAGGAGCCGCGTAGGTGATGTCGACGGTCACGACGTCCCCTGGTCGCACCGGCTCCTGTGGCTTGGTGAAGTGGACGAGGCGGTTGTCGGGGGCGCGCCCCGAGAGACGGTGGGTCGCGCCGTCCTTGCGCCCTTCGCCTTCGGCGACCATGACGTCCAGGGTGCGGCCGACCTGCTTCTTGTTCTCCTCCCAGGAGATCTCCTCCTGAAGTGCGACGAGCCGCTCGTAGCGCTTCTGGACAACCTCCTTGGGAATCTGGTTCTCCATCTCGGCGGCCGGTGTGCCGGGGCGCTTCGAATACTGGAAGGTGAACGCCGCGGAGAAGCGAGCCTCGCGCACGACGTGCAGCGTCTGCTCGAAGTCCTCCTCGGTCTCGCCCGGGAAGCCCACGATGATGTCCGTGCTGATCGCGGCGTCGGGGATCGCGGCGCGGACCTTCTCGATGATGCCGAGGTAGCGGTCCTGGCGGTAGGAGCGCCTCATCGCGCGGAGCACGGTGTCCGAACCGGACTGGAGCGGCATGTGCAGCTGAGGCATCACATTGGGGGTCTCGGCCATGGCGGCGATGACGTCATCGGTGAAGTCGCGCGGGTGCGGGGAGGTGAAGCGGACGCGCTCCAGGCCCTCGATGCCGCCGCAGGCGCGGAGGAGCTTGCTGAAGGCCTCGCGGTCGCCGATGTCGCTGCCGTAGGCGTTGACGTTCTGGCCGAGGAGGGTGATCTCGCTGACGCCCTCGGCGACGAGCGCCTCGACCTCGGCCAGGATGTCGCCCGGCCTGCGGTCCTTCTCCTTGCCGCGCAGGGCGGGGACGATACAGAACGTGCAGGTGTTGTTGCAGCCCACGGAGACGGAGACCCAGGCGGCGTAGGCCGACTCGCGGCGGGTCGGCAGCGTGGAGGGGAAGGCCTCCAGGGACTCGGCGATCTCGACCTGGGCCTCCTCCTGAACGCGGGCGCGTTCGAGGAGGACGGGGAGCTTGCCGATGTTGTGGGTGCCGAAGACGACATCGACCCAGGGGGCGCGGTCGACGATGGTCTGCCGGTCCTTCTGCGCCAGGCAGCCGCCGACCGCGATCTGCATGCCGGGGCGCTCGGTCTTCTTCGGGGCGAGGCGGCCGAGATTGCCGTAGAGGCGGTTGTCGGCGTTCTCGCGCACCGCACAGGTGTTGAAGACGACGACGTCCGCGCCGTCGTCTTCTGCGCCCTCGGGGGCGCGCACGTATCCGGCACCCTCCAGGAGGCCGGCGAGCCGTTCCGAGTCGTGCACGTTCATCTGACATCCGTAGGTGCGGATCTCGTATGTCCGGGCCTGTGTCCCGGCCTGCTGAACGTCCCCCACGGGGCTCCGGTCGCTGCTGCTCATGCGGACAAGGGTAGGCGAGCGGGGAGAGGCGGCCGACCGCCGGTGGGGCGGGCGGCTCGGGCAACCCTGAGGACCGGGGAGGCGGGCCTCGGGGCGCGTGGGCCCGGTGGAAGCCTTGGGAACACTGAGGAGCGGCCGTGGGTGTCGGCTACGACCCCGAGTTCGGGCGGGGCCGAACCCTGAGAGGGGCGGCGCGCGAGCTCAGGGTTGTTCCAGGGATGTCCCTGAGCGGTCTTCCAGGGGCGTCCCCGAGGAGGGCCCAGGGTGAACCCTGAAGCATCCCTGATCTCTGCCGCAATCTCTGGTGTTCACCCTGTGTGACTGGCAGGATCGTCGCCATGACCACGTTTTTCTCCCGGTTCGGCCGGGGCACGGTGCTCGGCGGCGCGGCGGTGTGCGCCGTCGTGATCGGGCTGCTGCTGTGGTGGCTGCTGCCCCTCGGGAACGCGCAGCCGCGCGGGACCGTGGTGTTCAGCACGGGCGTGCGGTCGGGCGTCTACGAGAAGTACGGCGAACTCCTCAAGCGCGCGGTGGACCGGGATCTGCCGGGCGTGCGGATGGAGTTGCGCGCGAGCGAGGGCTCGCAGGAGAACGTCGCCCGGGTGGCGACCGGGAAAGCGGACTTCACCATCGCGGCAGCCGACGCGGTGGAGAAGTACCGGGAGGACAGGGGCAAGGGGGCGGGGAGTCTGCGGGGCTGTGCTCGGCTCTACGACGACTACCTGCAACTCGTCGTCGCCGAGTCCTCCGGCATCCACAAGGTCGACGATCTCCGGGGCAAGCGGGTCGCGGTGGGGCAGGTCGGGTCCGGAGTGCGGTTGATAGCGGACCGCTTGCTCAAGAAAGCGGGCCTCGATCCGGAGCACGACATCACCCCCGTGGGCATCGGGATCGACAAGATGAACGAGCAGCTGAAGCGCGGGGAGATCGACGCCTTCTTCTGGTCCGGCGGTCTGCCGACGGTCTCGGTACGCGAGCTGTCCGAGACGTTCCCCGTACGGTTCGTGCCGCTCGGGGACCTCGTGGACGCCCTGCGGCACGCGGGCGGGGAGGGGCGCTTCTACCGGACGGCGGTCATGCCGCGCGACGCCTACCCCGCCGCGCACAACGACGGCACCGTGATGACACTCGCGGTCGCGAACCTGCTGGTCACCCGGGGTTCCCTGGACCCGGGCCTGACGGAGGGAGTCACGCGGACCGTCATTGCCAGCCGCGACGGCATAGGCCAGCAGGTGCACGCTGCGCAGAAGGTCGATCTGCGCACCGCCATCTACACGGACCCACTCGACCTGCACGAAGGCGCGCAGCAGTACTACCGGTCGGTGAAGCCATGACCGCGTGAGGGGCGGGACGGAGTGGAGGCGTGGCCGTGGGGCGCTCGACGGGTACGCCGCCAGACCATGGGAGGTGGTGCGGTTACCGCTGGCGGTGCCTCTTGGCGGCGTGCCGGCCCGGCGGCGAGGGCAGGCCACGGCCCGTAACCTTGCGACACCGTGAGACGCGAACGAGCTTCACACGCGGCGGCCCGCTCCGTCTTTCGCCCCCTCGCGTCCTCTCCCCCGCCGCTGTACTCGTCCTACTCCCCGGTCAACGGCGCTGTGCTCGCCGGGCGGTTGCGGGGGATGACGAGATCGGCGCTGAGGCCGTGGGGGCTGTGGTGGCGGTACTCAAGGGCTCCGCCGCCGGCTTCGAGGAGGGCGCGGGTGATGGAGAGGCCCAGGCCGGAGCCGTGGATGTTCTGGTGGCGGTTGCTGCGCCAGAACCGGTCGCCGATGCGGCCGAGTTCCTCCTCGGTGAGCCCGGGTCCCTCGTCGGTGACGGTGATGACGACCTCGCCCGGTCTGGCCTCCACCACGAGTTCGACGGCGGCACCGGCGGGGGTGAACTTGAGGGCGTTGTCGAGCACGGCGTCGAGGGCGCTGGAGAGCGCGATGGGGTCGGCCCACCCGGTGACCGCGGGACAGGTGCCGGTGAGCCGGACGCCCTTCTCCTCGGCGAGGGGCCGCCAGGAGGAGAGGCGTTCCTGGGCGAGGGCGCCGATGTCGGTGAGCGTGAGGTCCGCCTCGGAGTGCTCGGCGAGGGCGAGGCCGAGGAGGTCGTCGAGCACCCGGGCGAGGCGTTGGCCCTCGGTGCGGACGGAGGCGACCTCCTCGTTGTCCTCGGGGAGTTCGAGGGCGAGGAGTTCGATACGGAGCAGGAGAGCGGAGAGGGGGTTGCGGAGTTGGTGCGAGGCATCGGCGACGAAGGCACGTTGCTGTTCGAGGACGCTTTCGACGTTGTCGGCCATCTCGTTGAAGGAGGTGGCGAGGCGGCGGAGTTCGGGCGGGCCGCCGGTGGGGGCGACGCGGGACTTGAGCCTGCCGGTGGCGATGTCGTGAGTCGTGGCGTCCAGGACCCGTACGGGACGCAGCACCCACCCCGTCAGGCGCAGGGCCGCGCCGAGCGCGAGGAGCATGGCGGCGCCCTCACCGACGGCGACGAGGAGCCACTTCTGCAGCGTGCGGGAGCGCAGGGCGCCGGTCGGGGAGTCGGTGACGACGACCGCGATGACGTCGCCGTCCCGTATCACCGGCGAGGCCACGACGAGACGGCGGCTCGTCTGCCAGGGCCACACCTGCTCGGGGTCGGGACTGCGCCGGCCATTGAGGGCCTCGTCGTAGGCGGAGCGTGCCTCCTCGCCCGCGTCCTGGAACGGCTGCGCGCGGCTGTGCACGGAGCCGGTGGGCTCCGGAAGGGCCGAAGCGCCGTGGGTCTGGGAAAGGGTGGTCCCGGGAAGGGAGGCATCCGCCTCCGGCGGTGGCAGTTGCCAGCTGTGCGGAGCGGACGCGAAGGGTTCGCCGAGGCGGTCGAAGACGCCGACGTGGATGCCGTAGAGGCGGTAGTAGCGCCCGAGTTCGGTGTCGAGCGTGGCGCTGCGTTCGGTGTCCTCGACGGTCGCGCCCGCGCCGCCGCCGTCCGTGTTGACGAACTGGGCGAGCGAGGCGAAGCGCGCCGAGTCGTCGATGCGGTCGACGATCACCTTCTGCTGCTCCCCCGCGGCCATGCTGATGGCGAGCGGGAAGCCGAGGGCGAGCAGGACTCCGGCGAGCAGGACGATGAGCAGGGGGAGAAGCCGAGTGCGCACCAGGACCCACTAGGCGCCGGGGACGACGAGCTTGTACCCCACGCCGCGGACGGTCTCGATGAGGGTGGGTACCCCGATCTTGGCGCGCAGCGAGGCGATGTGGACCTCCAGGGTGCGCCCCGTGCCCTCCCAGCTCGTGCGCCAGACCTCGCTGATGATCTGTTCGCGGCGGTAGACGACGCCGGGGCGCAGGGCGAGGAGCGCGAGGAGGTCGAACTCCTTGCGGGTGAGCTGGACGGGCACGCCATGGACGCTCACCTCGCGGGTCTCCGGTGTGAGGCGGACCGGCCCGAGCGCGGTCGTCCCGGGCTCGGACGCGCTGGAGTGGGTCCGCCTGGCGACGGCGTGGATGCGGGCGAGGAGTTCCCTCGTGTCGTACGGCTTGACGACGTAGTCGTCGGCGCCGAGGTTGAGTCCGTGTATGCGGGAGCGAACGTCGGCGCGCGCGGTGACCATGATGACGGGTACGGCGGAGCGCGTACGGATCTTCCCGCAGACCTCGTAGCCGTCCTGGTCCGGGAGTCCCAGGTCGAGGAGGACGACGGCGTACGGCTCCTCCTGATCCCGGCCGGGGAGCAGGGCGCGCAGTGCGTCCTCGCCGTTGCGGGCGTGCGTCACCCGCAGGCCGTGACGGGCCAGTACGGCGGAGAGCGCGGCGGCGACATGGTTGTCGTCCTCCACGAGCAGCAGTCTCACCGTCCGTCACCTCCGTCGGCGGGGTTGTCCCGGGCCCCACCGGGTCCGGGTGTGCTGGTACGTACGCGATCCGTGCCGCGGACGGTTCCCTCGGGCGCGAGGCACGCGGGCGGTACGGGCGGGAGCGCGCGGGGCGCTTTGGCATGTACTCCGATCCGCCCGGCATGCGTCAAGAGGGTTCGGGGTTCGGACGGGTTCCGTTATCCAGCCGGTACGAGGGGGTGGTGCGACAGGCACGCGACGTGCGCGGATGATCCCGGATCGTGATGCTCAATTTCCGCTCAGATGTGCTGACGGTGCTCGCACCTGCTCACTAGGGTCCACCCAACCGAGGAGGACGGAGTTGTGAGCCGATGACCGCAGTATCGGTGTCGAAGGACGCCGCGCCCACGAGCGAGGACCTGGTGGTCCTGAGCAAGGTGAACAAGCACTTCGGCGCACTCCATGTGCTTCAGGACATCGATCTGACGATCGGGCGCGGCGAGGTCGTCGTGGTGATCGGTCCCTCGGGGTCCGGGAAGTCCACGCTGTGCCGCACCATCAACCGCCTGGAGACGATCGACGACGGTGCCATCACCATCGATGGCCTGCCGCTGCCGCAGGAGGGCAAGGAACTCGCCAGGCTGCGCGCCGATGTGGGCATGGTCTTCCAGTCGTTCAACCTGTTCGCCCACAAGACCGTGCTCCAGAACGTGATGCTCGGCCAGGTGAAGGTGCGCAAGGCCGAGAAGGGGGCCGCCGAGGAGAAGGCGCGGCAGCTGCTCGACCGGGTGGGCGTCGGCTCGCAGGCCGACAAGTACCCCGCGCAGCTCTCCGGTGGCCAGCAGCAGCGCGTCGCGATCGCGCGGGCGCTGGCGATGGACCCCAAGGTCATGCTCTTCGACGAGCCGACCTCCGCGCTCGACCCGGAGATGATCAACGAGGTCCTTGAGGTCATGCAGCAACTGGCCCAGGAGGGCATGACGATGGTGGTCGTCACGCACGAGATGGGCTTCGCCCGCTCCGCGGCGAACCGTGTGGTCTTCATGGCCGACGGGCGCATCGTGGAGGAGGCGACCCCGGACAAGTTCTTCAGCGCCCCGCGCAGCGACCGCGCCAAGGACTTCCTGTCGAAGATCCTCCAGCACTGAGCGACGCACGGCGCTGAGCAACCCGCAGCACTGAGCGTCCTTGGCGCCGAGCACACGCCGGCCCGCAGGCAGCACACGTCGCCCACCGGCAGCACAAGCCCCGGCAGCGCAGCCGCCGCCGAACGCAAGAAACGCCGAACGCAAGAGGCGCCGACCACCACAGCTCGCCGCCCCCACCGGCCGCCGGACACCCACCCCGGACAACCGGTGCCTCCCCCAAAGGCACCAGCGCACCACCGCACGGTCCCGCTGTCCACCGGCGGGCACCGCGCAGGTCGGCGGGCGTCCCCAGGCCCGTACCCGCCACCGCCGTTCCACCGATTCCGATCCGCCGTCGATCACGATCGACCGTTATCGAAGGACTCACCATGAAGTTCCGTAAGGTTTCCGCCGCCGTCGCCGTGGTTCTCACCGTCGGCCTCGCCGCGAGCGCCTGTGGCAAGAACGACGACGACAAGGGTTCGGGCGGCTCCGGCGGTGGCAAGAAGATCACCATCGGGATCAAGGTCGACCAGCCGGGGCTCGGCCAGAAGCTGCCGAGCGGCGAGTACGCCGGCTTCGACGTCGATGTCGCCCGGTACGTCGCCAAGGCCCTCGGCTACAAGACGAACCAGATCGTGTGGAAGGAAGCGAAGAGCGCCGACCGCGAGACGATGCTGGAGCGCGGTGACGTGGACTTCATCGCCGCCTCGTACTCGATCACGGACGAGCGTGAGGCGAAGGTCGACTTCGCTGGCCCCTACCTCCTCGCCCACCAGGACATCCTGGTCCGTGCCGACGAGAGCGACATCAAGGACCCGAAGGACCTGAACAGCAAGAAGCTCTGTTCGGTCACCGGCTCCACCTCCGCCCAGAACATCAAGAAGGAGCTGGCCCCCAAGGCGGATCTCCAGGAGTACGGCGGCTATTCCGAGTGCCTCACCGGCCTGGAGAACAAGGCCGTCGACGCGCTGACCACGGACGACTCCATCCTCGCGGGCTACGCGGCGCAGAAGGAGTTCCAGGGCAAGTTCAAGCTCGCCGGCTTCAAGATGACCAACGAGAACTACGGCATCGGCGTCAAGAAGGGCAGCGACCTCAAGGACAAGATCAACGACGCCCTGAAGAAGATGGTCGAGGACAAGTCCTGGGACAAGGCCGTCCAGGACAACTTCGGTCCGGCGAACTACAAGAACGAGCCCGCCCCGGCGATCGGCGACGTCAAGAAGTAAGCGACGGCGCTCAGCAGATGACAGCTCGCGTGCGCTTCCCCGCCCGCTTCCGCACGGCGGCGGGCGGGGACCGCGCGGGACAGTAGTCGGGGTGCGGTCGGTGCGCGGACGGTGACGTGCGCGCACCGGGCCCATCCCCCGCGTGGAAGCACGGGAGATCGTGTTCGACTTTCTTGAAGGTTACGACCTGCTCGGGGCGTTCTGGATGACGGTGAAGCTCACCGCTCTGGCCGCCGTGGGCTCCCTGATCTGGGGCACCGTGCTCGCCGCCATGCGGGTCGGCCCTGTCCCCCTGATGCGTGGCTTCGCCACCGGTTACATCAACATCGTGCGGAACATCCCGCTCACGGTGATCATCGTCTTCACCTCGCTCGGCCTGTTCCAGACGCTCGGCATCGACCTGGGTGCGAGCGACTTCAAAGCGATCAACTTCCGCCTGGCGGTGCTCGGACTCATCCTCTACACGTCCACTTTCGTGTGCGAGGCGATCCGTTCAGGCATCAACACGGTTCCGATGGGACAAGCCGAGGCCGCCCGCGCGCTCGGCCTGAACTTCCGTCAGGTCCTCACGCTGATCATCCTTCCGCAGGCGTTCCGCTCAGTCGTCAACCCGCTGGCGAACGTCCTCATCGCCCTCACCAAGAACACGACGATCGCCGCGGCGATCGGCGTGGGCGAGGCCGCGGTGCTGATGAAGGAGATGATCGAGAACGAAGCCGAACTCTTCTTGATCGGACTCGTCTTCGCCTTCGGCTTCATCGTGCTCACACTTCCCACGGGGCTCATCCTCGGCTGGGTCAGCAAGAAGGTGGCGATCAAGCGATGACCTCGGTGCTCTTCGACGCCCCCGGCCCCCGGGCCAAGGGACGCAACATCCTCTACTCCGTCCTCTTCGTCATCGTCGCCGCCTTCGTCGTGTGGTGGATCGTCGTGAAGCTGGACGACAAGCACCAGCTCGACTGGGCGAAGTGGAAGCCGTTCTTCACGGACAGCCAGGCATGGACCACATACCTGCTGCCCGGACTCGGGCAGACACTCCTCGCGGCGGCGATATCCATGGTCATCGCGCTGCCGCTCGGCGCGGCGTTCGGCATCGCGCGGCTCTCGGACCACGCCTGGGTACGGGTCCCCGCGGCGACCATCGTCGAGTTCTTCCGCTCGATCCCGGTACTGATCATGATGCTCATCGCCTTCGAGGTGTACGCCCAGTACACCTCGGTGTCGACCGACGACCGGCCGCTCTATGCCGTCGTCACCGGCCTCGTGCTGTACAACGCCTCGGTGCTCGCCGAGATCGTCCGCGCCGGCATTCTCTCGCTCCCCAAGGGACAGACCGAGGCCGCGCACGCGATCGGGCTGCGCAAGGGACAGACCATGCGGTCGATCCTGCTGCCGCAGTCGATCACCGCGATGCTGCCCGCGATCGTCAGCCAGCTCGTCGTCATCGTGAAGGACACCGCGATCGGCGGCTCACTGGTCAACTTCTCCGAGCTGATCAACTCGGTGAGGCCGCTCTCCGCCGCCTACGGCGCCAACACCATCGCGTGCTTCACCGTTGTCGCGGTGATCTACATCATCGTCAACTTCTCGCTGACGAGTTTCGCGACGTGGCTGGAGAAGCGGCTGCGCGCGGGCAAGAAGTCCACCGGAGCGGTCCTGAGCGCCGCCTCCGTCGACACCGGCGGCACCGGCACGACCGGCGTGCAGCCGGTGAAGGCCGACGCCTGACCGCCTGCCACAGACTCCCGGTACACCCGGGTCTCGCGGCCCGCGAGCGGGAGGCCCCAGGGTCTCCCGCGCCGGGTGCCCCGTCGGCGGCGGGGCACGCGACGCGGACGCGCACAAGAGGGCGGGACGAGAGCCTTGGGGGGCTTTCGTCCCGCCTTTGCGCGTGCGGCGCCCCGCCCCTGGTGCACCCGCCGCCCGCCCCTGGCGCACCCCGCGCCCCGCCCCTGACGCGCACCCCGCCCCGCCCTCGCGCACCCCATATCCCGCCCCCGCCCGCGCTGCCTCCCGCCTCCGCCCGCCATCCCCCTACCCTCGCCCGCGCCGCGTCGCGGCGTACGCGCCCTGCCGCGCCGAGGACGCGCCGGTTCCCTGTACGTGCTCCCCCGCGCCCCCTCGCCTCGCCGGCCCCGCGTCCGGCGGAGCCGCCGACGGGTCCGTGCCCCGCGCGCCCGGGGGTGCTTCGCTTGACGCGGGCACCCGCAGTAGGTTGCATACGGTCTGTGATCACGCACCGGTTTCCACTCGCACGCATCACCGAAGCCTCCTCCTGCCGGGACCGCACCGGAGCGCTGCCGTGGAACCGGTGATCGTGGTGGGCGCCGGCCCCGTCGGTCTCGCGCTCGCGCTGACCCTGACCCGGCACGACATCCCGTGCGTCGTCCTCGACGAAGGCTCGTGGAAGGACGAGGAGCGACTCGCGCGTACAGCGGTGCTCCGCGCCGACACGGCGAGCTGGCTCGAACGGCTGACCGGCGCCGCGCTCTCCGCCCCGACGGGCGCCCCCGGCCCCGCGCCCGCGCGGGCCGAGCCGGGCGGCAGGGCCTCGGCCGCCGTCGCGCGCGCCGCGCTCCCCGCCGCGTCGCCGGTCACGCAGGGCGACACCCGGGCGGCCGGGCTCCGCTGGTCGGGCTGGCGCCTGATGCGTCGTAAGCAGACGGTGCGGCACATCGTCTTCGGCGAGGACGACGTCGCGGCGGGCGGTGCCAGGTCGCGTACGGGAGAACCGTTCGCCGCGCCGCTGCACATCCCGCAGCACGGCCTCGTCGTCGCATTGCGCCGGGCGCTCATCGGTTCGCCGCTCGTGACGCTCGTCGCCGACAGCCGCGTCGTGGCGCTGGAGCAGGAAGCGGACGGCGTGACGGTGCGCACCCGTGGCGCGGGGGGCAACTGGTGGCGCGGCAGTCACGTCGTGGGCTGCGACGGGCCGCGCTCCACGGTGCGCAAGCTCATCGGTGTGCGCTTCCCGGGGCGTTCGGGTCTCGAACGGCACGCGGTCGCGGCGCTGCGCGCGGAACTGCCGCATCCCGGCGAGGCGCTGCTGCACCGTTCGCCGCCGTGGCGCGGCGCGAGCCCGGAGATCGCGGCGCGTCCGCTGCCGGACGGCGCGTGGCGCCTCGACTGGCTGCTGCCCGCCGAGGGCGATCTCGTCACCCCCGACGCCCTCGTGGCGCGGGTACGGGAGACCCTGGCCGGCTGGTGCGGGGGCGAGACGCCTCCGTACGAACTCCTCGACACCGGCGTGTACACGGTGCACCACCGGCTCGCGCGGAGCTGGCGCGTCGACCGCGCGTTCCTCGCGGGGGACGCCGCGCACCTGGTCGGTGCGGTCGGCACGCAGGGGCTCGACGAGGGGCTGCGCGACGTGCGCAATCTCGCCTGGAAGCTCGCCGCTGCCGTGCGCGGCGAGGCGGGTCCCGGACTCCTCGACAGCTACCAGGCCGAGCGACTCGGCGCGGTCGCGGCCCGGCTGCGCGCCGCCGACCAGTCGCTGCCGATACTGCGCGGCGGGGGCCTGCTGCGCGAACTGGTGCCCGGCACGGCGCGTGGACACGAGTCGCTGCTGAGCGACGCGCACCTCGGCGACGGCCCGCTCGGCGCCCCGCCCTCGTACGCGCGCTCGCCGCTCGCGCCCCGCGTGGCCGACACCTCGGTCGCGGTGGGCACCGCGCCGGGCGCCCCGGTCGCCGACGTGCTCGCGATGGGTGAGGACGGCGCCTCCGCGCCGCTCTCCGCGCGCCTCGGCCGCGGCGCCTTCCTCGTCCTGCTCATCGCTCCGGGCACGGGGGTGTGGGACGCGCGGCACTGGCGCACGGCGGGCATCATGCCGCGTCTCGCCGCCGCCGTGGACGCCCTGCCGTGCCGTGCGGTACTCCTCGTCGCCGAGGGCTACCCGGGCGCCGCCGCGCACACGGTCCTGCTCGTACGACCCGACGGCCACCTCGTCACGGCGCTCCACGGCGTCCAGCCCGCGGCGCTGTACGGGGCGGCCGACGCGGCGAACGGCGGCGCGGGCGCCCCCGGGGACGACGCGAACGGCCCGGACGGCGCGGCGGACGGCCGAGCAGCGGCGGAGGACGACGCCTACGGAGACGACCCGGACGGCGCGTACGGCGCGGAGCCCGGCGGGGCGTACCAGGACGAGGCGGAACCGGGCAACGGCCACCGAAAAGACGCGGAGCCCCGCGGGAGATACGGCGACGAGGGTGGCGATGTCCCGCACGGCGGTCGTCACGAGGACGCGCCGTCGCGCGACGTACAGTCCGCCCCGGCGCTCGGCCCCGCGCCGCACGACCAACCGCCCGCGCCCCGTCGCGGGGAGTCCTCCGCGCGCGAGGGCGCCGCTTCCGGAACGCGCCGGGACACGGAGACCCGGCGGCTCACCATCCGTCCCGGGAGTGAGTGAGCAGCGGCGGACGCGGGGGCTTTCGCGAGGGCCTGGAGGCGGCGGGGCGCGCGACGCGCGGCTGGTGCGCGCCGGGTGGGCGCGGGGGCGCGTGAAGCCTCCCGCCCCGCTCCCGCGCGCCATCAGCCGCCGGGTACGGGCGAATTGACGGCCCTCCGCCACCGTGGTCTACTCCGGATCATGACCGACACCGATGTGCGCCTGTGGCGACGGGTCCATATGGACCTGCTGCGCTACGCGGGCTGCGTGTGTCGCCGTTCTCGCTGAACTTCCCCTTCCGGCACCTCTCGTGCCCTCCCTCGCGCACGCGCCGTGGCCTGTCGTGGCCCCCCTCGCGCCGCGCGCCCTCAGCGAACCCAGGACGGTTCACATGTCTGTCACCGCGCCCGAAACCCCCATCCCCGCACCCGGCACCGAAACTCCCCCGGCCGGCCCGTCGGCCCCCGCCGCCGCAGGACCGACCCCCGCCGAACTCCTCGACTTCGTCCGCGCCACGGCCGCCGACGCCGATCTCGTCGCCACCCTCCCCCTCGATCCCGAGAACCGCACCTGGGTGCGGCTGGTGGGCCCCGGCGGCAGCGAGGCGTGGCTGATCGGCTGGCCGCCCGGGACCGGCACGGGCTGGCACGATCACGGGGGCTCGCAGGGGGCCTTCGCGACCGCCGCCGGGACGCTGCGCGAGGACTCGCTCGCCGTGCGGCTGCCCACCGAGGGCTGGCGCACCCTGGAGCTGGAGGACGGCGTCGACCGCTACCGCGCCCTCTCCCCCGGCGAGGGCCGTGCCTTCGGCCGCCACCACGTCCACCAGGTACGCAACGAATCCGGCGCCGAGCACGCCGTCTCCGTGCACGCCTACTATCCGCCGCTGCCGCTCATGCGCCGCTACAGCCGAACGGGGCCGTTGCTCCGCCTCGAAGAGGTCGAGCGTCCGGAGGACTGGCAGTGACCACTCAGCGGCCCGGGCCCACCGGGATAGACACGCTCGTCGACCGGATACGGGCCGGGCTCGACCGGCTCAACGCGCACCAGGCCAGGGAGGCCGCCGACGGCGGCGCTCTCCTCGTCGACATCCGCTATGCGGCGCTGCGTGAGCGCGACGGGGTGATTCCAGGCGCGCTGATCGTGGAGCGCAACGAGCTGGAGTGGCGCCTCGATCCCTCGGGCAGTCACCGCGTCCGCGAGGCGAGCGGCCACGACCTGCGGATCGTGGTGATCTGCGACGAGGGCTACGCCTCCAGCCTCGCGGCGGAGTCCCTGCGCCGTCTCGGCCTGCACCGTGCCACCGACCTGGACGGCGGTTTCCAGGCGTGGCGCGCGGCCGGCCTGCCGGTGGAACCGGGCCCGGGCACAACCGCCCGGCCCGCTGACGGCTGAGGTCGGCGGGGGCCTGGTGCCCCCACGCGCGGAAGCATGCGTGGGGGGACCGGCGAGGTCAGTGCGGGGAACGCCGTAGCCCTCCGCCGGAAGACCGGCCTGCCGAACGCCCGCCCACCGCCCACCGCGCCCCGCGCCCCGCACCCCGCACCCGCGCACCCGCGACGACCCCCACCCCGGCCATCCTCCCGGGGACATCGCCGCAGACCTCACCGCCCAAGCCCCTTCCGCCACGCTGAGCCGACCACCGGGCATGCCCCACCCCCATGCCACCGCCACGGGACGGCCCCCACCTCGTAGCACCGCCGGGACCCGCGCCCCGGCGATCCCGACAGCCCGCCCGCCACCAGCGGGCCGACGCCTCCGCGCGACCGCCCTTCCCTCCGGCGGCACCTCCCGCCGCGTGACACCCGCGCCCCCGTCCGCTACACCCCGTCCGGGAACTCCTCCAGTTCCTCCCCCTCCGCCTCCAGCGCCTGCCGCACGACCCGCAGGGCCAGGCCCTCGGGGTAACCCTTGCGGGCGAGCATCCCCGCGAGCCGGCGCAGGCGCTTGTCACGGTCGAGCCCCCGCGTCGCCCGCAGCTTCCGCTCGACGAGTTCGCGGGCGGTCGCCTCCTCCCGCTCGGAGTCGAGCTGCCCCACCGCCTCGTCGATGAGGCTGCTCTCGACACCCTTGGTCCGCAGCTCCCGCGCCAGGGCGCGGCGGGCGAGCCCTCGGCTGTGGTGCCGGGACTCGACCCACGCCCCGGCGAAGGCGGCGTCGTCGATGAGACCGACCTCCTCGAAGCGCGAGAGCACCTCCTCGGCGGCCTCCTCGGGGATCTCCCGCTTGCGCAGTGCCTCGGCGAGCTGTTTACGCGTGCGCGCCGTCCCGGTGAGGAGACGCAGGCAGATCGCCCTGGCCTTCTCCACCGGGTCCTGGGGCTGCTCCTCCCGACGCCTGCCCCGGGCGGAGGGGAGCCCCGCTGGTGGTGGCTCCCCTCCCTCCGTACCGTCGCCGTGCCCGTCCCCCGCGAAGGGGGCCGTGTACTCGCCGCGTCGTGTCACGGCTCAGCCCTTGGCGGCCACGGCCTTGGCTCCCTTGGGCGCCTTGGCCGCCGCCGGAGCGGGCACGGTCTTGGCGCCGGCCGGCGTTTCGGCCGTCTCCTCGGCCGCGGCCGGCTCGCCCTCGGGCTTCTCGGCCTTCTCCGGCTTCACGCCGACGCCGAGCTTCTCCTTGATCTTCCGCTCGATCTCGTCCGCGAGGTCGGGGTTGTCCTTGAGGAAGTTGCGGGCGTTCTCCTTGCCCTGGCCGAGCTGGTCGCCCTCGTACGTGTACCAGGCGCCGGCCTTGCGGACGAAGCCGTGCTCGACGCCCATGTCGATGAGCCCGCCCTCGCGGCTGATGCCCTGCCCGTAGAGGATGTCGAACTCGGCCTGCTTGAACGGCGGGGCGACCTTGTTCTTCACGATCTTGCAGCGGGTCCTGTTGCCCACCGCGTCCGTGCCGTCCTTGAGGGTCTCGATGCGGCGGATGTCGATGCGCACCGAGGCGTAGAACTTCAGCGCCCGGCCACCCGTGGTGGTCTCGGGGGAGCCGAACATCACGCCGATCTTCTCGCGGAGCTGGTTGATGAAGATCGCGGTCGTCTTCGACTGGTTGAGCGCGCTGGTGATCTTGCGGAGCGCCTGGCTCATGAGGCGGGCCTGGAGGCCGACGTGCGAGTCGCCCATCTCGCCCTCGATCTCGGCGCGCGGCACGAGAGCCGCCACCGAGTCGATGACGATGAGGTCGAGGGCACCGGAGCGGACCAGCATGTCCACGATCTCCAGGGCCTGTTCGCCGTTGTCCGGCTGGGAGAGGATCAGGTTGTCGACGTCGACGCCGAGCTTTCTCGCGTACTCCGGGTCGAGCGCGTGCTCCGCGTCGATGAAGGCGACGGAACCGCCGGCCTTCTGCGCGTTGGCCACCGCGTGCAGCGTCAGCGTGGTCTTGCCGGAGGACTCCGGGCCGTACACCTCCACGACGCGGCCGCGCGGAATCCCGCCGACGCCGAGGGCGATGTCGAGCGCCGTCGAGCCCGTGGGAATCACCTCGATGGGCTCATTGGGCCGCTCGCCCATGCGCATGACGGCGCCCTTGCCGAACTGCCGCTCAATCTGTGCGAGTGCGGCGTCGAGCGCCTTCTCGCGGTCCGTGCCTGCCATGGGTTCCACCCGATTTGCTTGAGTCGATCGCTTCACGTCAAAGACGCTACTGCCTGCCACTGACAATGCGCCGCGACCGCCTCCTGACCTGTGGATAACTCCCGGTCCTGGACACGCGGGAAGCGCGGGACAAGGGTCACCACCTGGGCAGAACGGCGCACCAGGTTTTTCATAAGAATGCGTGTTCGATTTCTGTGTCAAGTCGGCACGCCGTCCGAGACCGGGGCGCACGGCCGCCGTCCCGTCCGTCGAAGGTTGGTCCTCGCTGGTGGGACACGGCTGTTCGCGGATCTGGGCCGTGGGAGGTCGAGCGCGGTCAACCGATACGTGATGGTGTGGTTGCGCGCGGGAAGGCGAACTGAGGACTGCTGGGAGGTCGCGATGGCGGACGATCGGCTCGGGCTGGCCGCGGTGCTGGCCGCGGCGGAGGACGCTTCGCCGGTGGCCTCGCTCGATGTGGTGGCCCGCAACCTGCGGGACCGTTTCGGCGCGCGGTACGTGTCGTTCCTGTTCATGGACGTGGCCGGCCGGAAGATGGTGCGGGTCACCGAGGAGGCCGGCACGCAGCGGGGACGCCGGGCGGAACAGATCCCGCTCGCCGGCAGCGTCTACGACGAGGTGCTGCGCACCCAGAAGCTGGTCCGGGCGGTCGACGGGGGCCACGGGCAGCGGGTGCTGGCTCCGGTCACCAACCGGGGCGACGTCATCGGGGTGCTGGAGTTGTTCCTGCCCGAGGTCACCGCCCCGGTCCTGGAGCAAGTGGAGGAAGTCGCACACGCGCTGGCGTACATCGTGGTCACCGATCGCCGCTTCACCGATCTCTACCACTGGGGCCAGCGCACCGCCCCGGTCAGCCTGGCCGCCGAGATCCAGCGCCAGCTCCTGCCCACCGCCTCCTCCTGCGAGGCGGCCGAGTTCACGCTCGCCTGCGCGCTCGTCCCGGCCCACACCGTGGCCGGTGACACCTACGACTACACCCTCGACCGCGACACCCTGCACCTGTCGATCTCCGACGCGATGGGCCACGACACCGACTCCGCGCTGCTGGCCACCCTCGCCGTCAACGCCTCCCGGGGGGCCCGCCGCTCCGGCGCCGACCTGGCCGAGCAGGCCCGGCAGACCGACCAGTCCCTCCTGGACAGGCCGCACGGCGGCTTCGCCACCGGCCAACTGGTGCGCATCGCGCTCGACGGGTCCGGCTCCCAGCTCTTCAACGCCGGCCACCCCTGGCCCCTGCGCCTGCGCGACGAGGAGGTGCACCGGGTGGAGCTGAAGGTGAACACCCCCTTCGGGATCGAACCGACCACCCCCTACCGCGTCCAGGACCTCGACTGCCGTCCCGGTGACCGCCTCGTCTTCTACACGGACGGTATGCAGGAACGCAAAGCCGCCGCCGTCGACCTGCCCGGCCTGCTCCTCGACACCGCCGTCGAGCACCCGCGCGAAGTCGTCCGCGTCCTCACCGCCGCGGTCTACGACGCCAGCGACGGACGTCTCGCCGACGACGCCACCGTCATGTGCCTGGACTGGCACGGCCCCCACGCCGGTGGCCGCTACGCCTCCGCCGGCGCCGACGCCTGATCCAGACCGCTCCCCCGGCCCGCACCAGCGCCGCCGCCGGAGCCCGCCGTCACGGACCGCCGGTCGAGGCGGCCGGGGTGGCCGCGGTGGCCGCAGTGGCCGGGGTGGCCGTACGCACCGCGGCCCACGGCGCTCAGTCCTGGGCGTGCAGGGACTCCGCCGCCACCGCCGCGACCGTCTCCGCGACGAGCGAGAGCGCCGGGACGTCCAGCTTCCACTGCTGCCAGTACAGCGGCACGTCCATCGTCCGGCCGGGCACCAGTTCCGTGAGGGCCCCGGAGCGCAGCAGGGGGGCCGCCTGCTGTTCCGGTACGAGGCCCCAGCCGAGTCCCGCGCTCACGGCGTCGCAGAACCCCTCCGACGTGGGTACGTAGTGCCGGAACGGTCCCGCGCCCGGCGCGCCGGGGACCATGGAGCGCACGAAACGGTCCTGGAGCTCATCGCGCCGGTCGAAAACGATCACGTGTGCGCCGGGCAGTCGCTCCTCCAGCGGCCCGTCCGCCAGGTGGCGCGCCACGAATCCCGGGCTCGCCACCGGGGAGTACCGCTGCAGCCCCAAGGGGCGCACCGTGCAGCCCGCCACCGGCTCCGCCGAGGAGGTCACCGCCGCCATCACGCGCCCCTCGCGCAGCAGCGCGGCGGTGTGCGCCTCGTCCTCGCGACGCAGTTCGAAGCAGACCGGCGGATTCTGCGGGACCCGCGTCAGAGCGGGCAGGAACCAGGTGGCCAGGGAGTCCGCGTTCACCGCGATGGGGAGCCGGACCGGACCGGCTCCCGCGGCGATGCCGAGTTCCGTCCACGCGTCCCGCTCCAGCGCGGCCAGCTGGCGTGCGTAGCGCACCACCGCCTGCCCGGACTCCGTGGGCTGGACCGGCTTCGTACGCTGGAGCAGCACCCGCCCCGCGCGCTGTTCCAGCGACTTGATCCGCTGGCTGACCGCGGAGGGCGTCACGTGCAGCACCGCCGCCGCGGCGTCGAAGGTGCCCTCGTCGACGGCGGCGAGAAGCGTGCGGACCTGGTCATGGGGCAGGTAATCCATCACGACCGCTAATGCTACGTAAAAAACTTCAGCTGTACTCATGCCGTGGCGCTCCCTAACGTCGGAGCGTGAACAACGGCATCCTCTCGGCGGCTCTCGCCGGGTTCGGGACGGGCATGTCCCTCATCGTCGCCATCGGCGCGCAGAACGCGTTCGTCCTCCGGCAGGGGGCGCGCCGGCAGGCGGTGCTCGCGGTCGTCGGCATCTGCGCCGCGTCCGACGCGGTCCTCATCGCGCTCGGCGTGGCCGGACTCGGCGCCGTGGTGACCGCGTGGCCCGTGGCGCTGACCGCGATCGGCCTCGCGGGCGGCGGCTTCCTGCTCTGCTACGGGGTTCTCGCGGGCCGCCGCGCGCTGCGGCCCGCCGGAGCGCAGGCCCTGACGGCGCGGGGCGCGGCGGTCGGCTCGGCGCGCACCGCCGTCCTCACCTGCCTCGCCCTGACCTGGCTCAACCCGCACGTCTATCTGGACACCGTGCTGCTGCTCGGCTCGGTCGCCTCGGACCGGGGCTCGCTGCGGTGGGTCTTCGCTCTCGGCGCGATGCTGGCCAGCCTGGTGTGGTTCGCCGGTCTCGGCTACGGGGCCAGGCTCCTCAGCACCTTCCTGGCCCGCCCCGGCGCGTGGCGGCTCCTCGACGGGCTGGTCGCGGCCACGATGCTCGTGCTGGGCGGCTCGCTGCTGCTCCGTACGCTCTGACACGTACGCAGCGCAGAACGCGCGTAAGCCGCGCATACGTCGCGTAAGTCGCGCATACGTCGCGTAAGTCGCGCGTACGTCGCGCACGTCGCGCGAGTCAGCGGCCCGGGCGTGGCCCTTCGTCGTCGGGGCCTTTCCCCTCGTCGTGCCGCCCGCCGTCCTCCGGCGGCGCGTCGTCCCGGGGCGCCGGGGAGGCGCCTCCTGACGTCCGTGGGGACGTGTCGTCCGGCGTCTGCGGGGACGTGTCGTCCGGCGTCCGCGGTTGCCCCGCGTCGGCCGATGGTGGGGTGCCCGGCTCGTTCGGGCCCCGCAAGGCACGGCGGACGCGGGCGAGCGCCGGGGAGCCGCCGGGGCGTGTGCGGGGGCCCATGACGCGGGGGTCGTCGGTCACGTCGTACCGCTTCACGTACGCCGCGAGGAACGCCTGCAAGGTCGCGACGGCCGGGATCGAGACGAGCGCGCCGACCGCGCCGAGCAGCGCGGTGCCCGCGATCACGGAACCGAAGGCGACGGCGGGGTGGATGTCGACCGTGCGCGCGGTGAGCTTCGGCTGAAGCAGGTAGTTCTCGAACTGTTGGTACACCACGACGAAGACCAGAACCCACACCGCGTACCAGGGGTCCACGGTGAAGGCGATCAGCATGGGCAGGGCGCCGGCCAGATACGTGCCGATGGTCGGGATGAACTGTGAGACGAGCCCGACCCACACGCCGAGCGCGGGCGCGTACGGGATGCCGAGCGCCTGGAAGAGGATGTAGTGCGCGATGCCCGAGATGAGCGCCATCAGACCGCGCGAGTAGAGGTAGCCGCCGGTCTTGTCGACCGCGATCTCCCAGGCCCGCAGCACCTCCGCCTGCTTCGCCGGTGGCAGCACCGAGCACAGCGCGCGGCGCAGCCGTGGGCCGTCGGCCGCGAAGTAGAACGCGAAGAGCAGCAGCGTCAGGAGCTGGAAGAGGCCGCCGAGCACCTGCGCGGAGACGTCGAGCACGCCGGAGGCGCTGTTGCGCACGTAGCGCTGGAGCCAGTCCGAGTGCAGCACGCTGTCCTGGACCTCGAGGCGGGACAGCTCGGTGTGGAATGTCCCGTTGACCCACTTGATGAGCGAGTCGAGGTACTTGGGGAAGTCCTCGACCATGTTCTGGATCTGTCCCGCGAGCATCGAACCGAGCAGCGTCACGAAGCCCGCGGCGAAGATCAGGACGCCCAGGAAGACGAGACCCGTCGCGGCACCGCGGCGCATCCCGCGCGCCGACATCCAGCTCACCGCCGGCTCGATCGCGAGGGCGAGGAAGAAAGCGATCAGGACGTTGATCAGCAGCCCTGTGAGCCGGTGGAAGGCCCAGGTGCCGAGCTGGAAGCAGGCGATCAGGAGCAGCGCGGAGACCATGGCGCGCGGCAGCCAGCGGGGCATGCGTCCGCCCTGCCCACCGGCGTCGGAGCCGGAGGCAGGCGGCCCTGGCACGTCCGCGCCCGGCGGAGCTGTGCGTCCGGTGGTCTCGTCTGTCGCTGCCACGTCAGTCAGTCTCGCCTACACCTCGGACATTCGGACAATCGCTCGGCCCACCGACGCTTCCCGGACATGATCATGGCCGGATCGCCGCGGCCTCCCGCCCCATGGCGGTTCGGGGACGACGGCCGCCTGCGTAGGTACGGGCGGTACGGGAGCGGGAACCTCGCCCGTTCGGGGCGTACGGGAGCGGGGCGGCTCGTTCAGCGTTCGCTCTCCGGCTCGTTCAGCGTTCGCTCTCCGGCACGTCGGCCGCCTCGCACACCGCGCGCCACACGTCCTTCGCCTCCCAGCCGTCGGCGAGTGCCTGCTCCACGGTGCGCCCGCCGAGCTGGGACATGACGTGATCGTGCGCGAAGGACTCCACGTACCCCGCGCCGAAGTGCTCCGTCATCTTGCGCCAGAAGACCGTCAACCGCATGGGGCCAGTATCCGCGATCGCCGTGGCGCGCGGCGCGCCGGGCCGCTCAGCCCGCGAGCGCCCGTACCCCCGCCGTCACGAGCACGGCGGCGCCGACGACCACGAGGAACGGCGCGCGCAGCAGCAGCGCGAGCGCGGCGGCGCCGACGCCCGCGGCGCGCGCGTCGACGACGAGCGAGGTGCCGTGCGCGAAGGTCTGCTGCGCGGTGAGCGCCGCGAGCAGCGCGACGGGCAGCAAGGCGGCGAGCCGCCGCACGAGCGGCCGCTCCAGGACGCCTCCCGGCACCAGGAGCCCGGCGAGCTTGACCGCGTAGCAGCCGACCGCCGTGAGCACCACGGCGAGCCAGATGTTCATCGTTCGTCCTCCTGCGGGCCCCCTTGGGGGGGTCGTCGTCGGGGGTACGGGAGGGAGCGGCGCCGTCCGTGGGCGACGGCGCGACGTCGGGAGGACGCGAGGAGGCCGCGGCGTCCGTGCGGGCGGACGCGGCGTCCGCGCGGCGTGGCACCGTCGTGCCGCGCGCCGTCCGCCTGCCGTGCGCCCACAGCACGGCGGGCGCCGCGAGTGCCGAGACGAGCACCGGGACGCCGGCGGGCAGGACCGGCAGGAGACCGAGTCCGAGCACGACGGCGAGCGCGGCCACGGCGCGTTCGGCGGTGCCCCGCACCATCGGCGCCAGGAGTGCGAGGAAGACGGCGGGGCCCGCGGCGTCGAGCCCCCACGCGTCGGTGTCGCCGATCGCCTCCGCGCCCACAGCGCCGAGGAGCGTCGTCAGGTTCCACAGGACGTAGAGGCACAGCCCCGTGACGGTGAAGCCGATGCGGGCGCCGCGCCGGTCGGGCTGGGCGAGCGCGACAGCGGTCGTCTCGTCGATGACCCACTGCGCCGCGAGTGGTCGCAGCGCACGCGGTACCTGAAGCAGTTGCGACAGGCGCAGCCCGTAGAAGGCGTTGCGCACGCCGAGGAAGAAGGCCCCCGCCGCCGCGGCGTACGCGCCGCCGCCGCCCGCCAGTGCGCCGACCAGCGCGAACTGCGAGGCTCCGGTGAAGACGAGGAGGCTCAGCGCACAGGACTGCGCGATGCTCAGCCCCGCCCCGGCCGAGGTGACCCCGAAGGCGAAGCCGGAGAGACCCACCGCGATGCCCACGCCGAGCGCGTCGCGCACGACGGCGGCGTCGGGTTTGCGCGACGTGGGGTGCGCGCCGGACGCGCCGGAGGGCGCGGTGTCGCGCGCTACGCCGGGTGGGGTCGACGTCGCGGCGTCGCAGGCGGCCGACGGGGCGGCGTCGCGGGCGGCGGCCGACGCGGCGTCGGCCTCGGGCGACGATGCGACGGCGGGCCGGGCGGACGCGGCGGTTCCGTCCGGCGGGGGTCGGTTCTCGCTGTTCACGGGCTCAGGCTAGGAGGGCTCGCGCGCAGGGTCTTGTACGTTCTTGCGCCCCACAAGCGCGCCCGCCTCACGCGACGTCGCCCGCCGGGCACGCGACGTCGCCCCAGGTCACACGCGACGTGAGGCCCTCTCCCCACGCGACGTCGCGCCGCAGTCCCGACGCGACGTCACGCCGCGGTCCCCACGCGACGTGGGGCCTCACTCTCCGTGCGACGCCGCACCATCCGCGTGCCACGCCGCCCCCTTCCCCCGCGACGTCGCGCCCGGCAGTCGCTCGCTGCGGTACGCGCCGGGCGGGACGCCCACGATGCGGGTGAAGTGGCGGTTCAGGTGCGGCTGGTCGCTGAAGCCCACGGCGTGGGCGACGTCGGCGGGGGCGAGGCCCGCGTCGAGGAGGCGGCGCGCGGCGCGTACCCGGGCGTCGGTGAGCCACGTGTGCGGCGGCATCCCGTAGGCGGCGCGGAAGGCGCGCAGGAGGGCGTACGGGCCGGTGTCGAGCGTGGTGGCGAGTTCACCGAGCGAGGGCGGGTCGGCGAGGCGGCCCGCGAGGATGTCGCGCGCCTCGGCCGCGACGCGGGCGCCGGCGCCGCGCACCGTCCTGGCCCGCAGCGGCCCCCCGTTGCGGCGCAGCAGCCGGGTCACCGTGACGCGCAGCAGCGTGTCCGCGGTGAGCGCGTCGCCCTCCTCCGCCGCGCGCAGCACGCGGTGCACGAGGCGCGTCGCGTACGGGTCTGCCAGGACCGGCGCCGCGAAGCCCGGGGCGCCGCGCAGCGTCGTCGTCTCGCGCGCGATCTCCGCGACGAGACCGGGGGCCGGGTAGACGGCGCCGTACCGCCAGCCCTCGGGCCCCTGGGCGCGTCCCGTGTGCGGTGTGTCCGGGTTGACGAGAGCGAGGCTGCCGGCGCCCGCGTACTCCTCGGTGCCGTGGTGTCGGAAGACCTCGACACCCGAGGTCACGGCGGCGATCACGTAGTGCTCGTGGGTGTGCGGCGCGAAGGTCTTGCGGACGTAGCGGGCGCGCAGGAGGTCGACGCCGGGCAGTTCCGCGTACCGCCAGTGCCGCGCCCGCTCGGCCGCTCCCCGCTCCGTCACCTCGCTCGCCCTCATGGCGCCATTGTGCGAGGAACCGGACGGCGCGCGGCGAAGCGTTCCACGGTGCGGACGCGCCGCGGGACACCGGCACGCACCGCGACGTACCCCACGCACGCGACGCACGAGTCCCCCGTGCGACGTAGGCGGCGTACGCACTACCACCCCCACCATGCGCCGCACCCTCCGCACCCGCCCACCCCGCGCCGCACCCCCACCCCTCGTCCCCCGCCCCATCACGCCACGTACACCCCCCACCCCCGCTTCCCCAGCCGTTGTCAGTGCCACGGTGCACGATGGGGAGCATGGCCGCTTCCGCCCTGCAGGGGTTCTCCGCCGCCACCCGTGACTGGTTCACGGGTGCCTTCTCCGCGCCGACCGCCGCGCAGGAGGGCGCGTGGCGTGCCATCCAGAAGGAGTCGGACGTCCTCGTCGTGGCCCCGACCGGTTCGGGGAAGACCCTCGCCGCCTTCCTCGCCGCGCTCGACGGCCTCGCCTCCACCCCTCCCCCCGCCGAGGCCCGCAAGCGCTGCCGTGTGCTCTACGTGTCGCCGCTCAAGGCCCTCGCCGTGGACGTGGAGCGCAATCTGCGCAGCCCCCTCACCGGCATCCGGCAGGAGGCCGTGCGCCTCGGGCTGCCCGAGCCGGAGATCCGGGTGGGCATCCGGTCGGGCGACACCCCGGCGGCGGAGCGCCGCTCGCTCACCACCCGCCCTCCCGACATCCTCATCACGACGCCCGAGTCCCTCTTCCTCATGCTCACCTCGCAGGCGCGCGAGGCGCTGACGGGCGTCGAGACGGTGATCCTCGACGAGGTGCACGCCGTCGCGGGCACCAAGCGCGGCGCGCACCTGGCGCTGTCGCTGGAGCGGCTCGACGAACTGCTGCCACGCCCCGCGCGCCGTATCGGGCTCTCCGCGACGGTGCGCCCCGTCGACGAGGTGGCGCGCTTCCTGTCGCCGCAGCGCGAGGCGCAGGTCGTGCAGCCGGCCTCGGGGAAGGAGTTCGACCTCTCCGTCGTCGTCCCCGTGCCCGATCTCGGCGAGATGGGCGGCTCGCCCGTCGGCGAGGACGACAAGGGCGAGTCGCCCTCCGTGTGGCCGCAGGTCGAGGAACGCATCACGGACCTCGTGCAGGCGCACCGGTCCACGATCGTCTTCGTCAACTCGCGCCGTCTCGCCGAACGCCTGTGCAACCGCCTCAACGAGATCGCCTACGAGCGCGCCACGGGCGAACCCCTGCCCGAGGACCACGGCCCGGCGCAGCTCATGGGCGGCTCGGGTCCCGCGAAGGGCGCGCCACCGGTGCTCGCGCGGGCGCACCACGGCTCGGTCTCCAAGGAGCAGCGCGCGCAGGTCGAGGAGGACCTGAAGGCGGGCCGGCTCCCGGCCGTCGTCGCGACGTCGAGCCTGGAGCTGGGCATCGACATGGGCTCCGTGGACCTCGTCGTGCAGGTCGAGTCGCCGCCCTCGGTCGCCTCCGGGCTCCAGCGCGTCGGCCGCGCGGGGCACCAGGTGGGCGCGGTCTCGACGGGCGTCGTCTTCCCGAAGTACCGCGGCGACCTCGTGCAGTCCGCCGTGGTCACCGAGCGGATGCGCGGCGGGCTCATCGAGGCGCTGCGGGTGCCGTCCAACCCGCTCGACGTCCTCGCGCAACAGCTCGTCGCGATGACGTCGATGGACACGTGGCAGTACGACGACCTGCTCGCGCTCGTCCGCCGCGCCGCGCCGTTCGCCGCGCTGCCCGAGTCCGCCTTCGAGTCGGTGCTCGACATGCTCGCGGGGCGCTATCCGTCGGACGCCTTCGCCGAGTTGCGGCCACGCGTCGTGTGGGACCGCGTCGCGGGCACCATCACGGGCCGTCCGGGCGCGCAGCGGCTCGCGGTCACCTCGGGCGGCACGATCCCCGACCGCGGCCTCTTCGGCGTCTTCCTCGCCGGCTCGGACCCGAAGAAGGGCGGCGGGCGGGTCGGCGAGCTGGACGAGGAGATGGTGTACGAGTCGCGCGTCGGCGACGTCTTCACGCTCGGCACCACGTCGTGGCGCATCGAGGACATCACGCGCGACCGCGTGCTCGTCTCGCCCGCGCCCGGCGTCCCGGGCAGGCTCCCGTTCTGGAAGGGCGACCAGCTCGGCAGGCCGCTGGAGCTGGGGCGCGCGCTCGGCGCCTTCGTACGGGAGCTGGGCGGGCTGTCGCAGGAGGACGCACGGCTGCGCCTCGTCGCGGCCGGGCTCGACGCCTGGGCCACGGACAACCTCCTCGCGTACCTGGACGAGCAGCGCCGCGCCTGCGGGCACGTCCCCGACGACCGCACCATCGTCGTCGAGCGCTTCCGCGACGAGCTGGGCGACTGGCGCGTCGTCGTGCACTCCCCCTTCGGCGCGCAGGTGCACGCGCCGTGGGCGCTCGCGATCGGCTCGCGCCTGCACGAGAAACTGGGCCTCGACGCGCAGGTCGTGCACGCCGACGACGGCATCGTGCTGCGCCTGCCCGACGCGGACCTCCTCGGCCTCGACCTGCTCGACCTCGACGCCGACGCCGCCCCGAAGAAGACCCCGGGCACCGAGTACGACAGCGAGCAGGCCCCGGTCGGCGCCTCCGACACCCTCTTCGACCAGGAGGAGATCGAACGGATCGTCACCGACGAGGTCGGCGGCTCCGCGCTCTTCGCCTCCCGCTTCCGCGAATGCGCCGCGCGCGCCCTCCTCCTGCCCCGCCGCGACCCCGGCCGCCGCACCCCACTGTGGCAGCAGCGGCAGCGCGCCTCGCAACTGCTCCAGGTCGCGAGCGAGTTCGGCTCGTTCCCGATCGTCCTCGAAGCGGTCCGCGAGTGCCTCCAGGACGTCTTCGACGTGCCGGGGCTGCGCGAGCTGATGGGCGACATCGCCGCGCGCCGCGTCCGCCTCGTCGAGGTGACGACGCCCGAGGCGTCCCCGTTCGCCCGCTCGCTGCTCTTCGGGTACGTCGCGCAGTTCCTGTACGAGGGCGATTCGCCCCTCGCCGAACGTCGCGCCGCCGCGCTCTCGCTCGACTCGCGCCTGCTCTCCGAGCTGCTCGGCCGCGCCGAACTGCGCGAACTGCTCGACCCGGAGGTCCTCGCCGAGCTGGAGCGCGAGGTCCAGTGGCTCACCGAGGACCGCGCCGTGAAGGACGCCGAGGGCGTCGCCGACCGGCTGCGCCTGCTCGGCCCGCTCACCGACGAGGAGCTGACGGCGCGCGGCGCGGAGCCCTCGTACGTACGGGAGCTGGCGCAGGCGCGCCGCGCCATCGAGGTGCGGATCGCGGGGCGCGCGCACTGGGCGGCGATCGAGGACGCGGGACGGCTGCGCGACGCGCTCGGCACCGCGCTGCCCGTGGGCGTGCCCGAGGCGTTCACGGAGCCGGTGAAGGACCCGCTCGGCGACATCCTCGCCCGCTACGCGCGCACGCACGGCCCGTTCACGACGGCGGACGCCGCGGCCCGCTTCGGTCTCGGCACCGCGGTGACCGAGGGCGCGCTCCAGCGACTCGCGGCCGGCGGACGCGTCGTGGCCGGGGAGTTCCACCCGGCGGGACGCGGCCAGGAGTGGTGCGACGCGACGGTGCTGCGGCGCCTGCGCCGGCGCTCGCTCGCGGCGCTGCGGCACGAACTGGAGCCGGTGGCGCCGAGCGCGTACGCGGACTTCCTGCCCCGCTGGCAGCACCTCGACGGCAACGGGCTGCGCGGCATCGACGGCCTCGTACGCGCCGTCGAACAGTTGCAGGGCGCGACGGTGCCCGCCTCCGCCCTCGAACGCCTCGTCCTGCCCTCGCGCCTGTCCGCCTACAGTCCGGCGCTGCTCGACGAGCTGACCTCGGCGGGCGAGTTGCTGTGGGCCGGAGCCGGTGCCCTGCCGGGCAAGGACGGCTGGATCGGCCTCTACCCGGCCGATTCCGCGCCGCTCCTGCTCCCCGAACCGCTCCCCCTCGAACTGAGCCCGCTGCACCAGTCGCTGTTGGACGCGCTCTCCGGCGGGTACGGGCTCTTCTTCCGCCAGATCGCCGGGCAGGTCCGCGCCACGACGCACCCCGACGCGACCGACCCGCAACTCGCCGACGCGCTGTGGGACCTCGTGTGGTCGGGGCGCCTCACGAACGACACGCTCGCGCCGTTGCGCTCGCTGCTCGGCTCCGGGCGCACGGCGGGCTCGACGGCGCACCGCGCGCGCCGCACCGTCCCGCGCGGCAGGTACGGGTCCCTCACCGCCGCCGCGCGCACCGCCTCGCGCTCGGGGCCGCCCACCGTCGCGGGCCGCTGGTCGCTGCTGCCGCCGCGCGAGGGCGATGCCACGGTGCGCGCGCACGCCCTCGCCCGTACGCTCCTCGACCGCTACGGAGTCGTCACGCGCGGCACCGTCGCCGCCGAGGGCGTCGAGGGCGGCTTCTCGAAGGTGTACCGGGTGCTCGCCGCCTTCGAGGAGAACGGGCAGGCGCGGCGCGGGTACGTGGTCGAGGGGCTCGGCGCGGCGCAGTTCGCCGTCGAGGGCGCCGTGGACCGGCTACGCGCCGTCGCGACGGCGGCCGAGCGCGGCGAGGAGCGGGCGGGCCGCGCCGTGGTCCTCGCCGCCGCCGACCCCGCGAACGCCTACGGTGCCGCGCTGCCCTGGCCCGAGCCACCCGAGAGCACCCCGCACAAACCGGGCCGCAAAGCCGGCTCGCTCGTCGTCCTCGTCAACGGCGCGCTCACCGTCTACGTCGAACGGGGTGGCAAGACACTCCTCGTGTGGCCCGCGACGCCCGACGAGGCCGTCGAACCGGACGATCCCCGCATCGCCGAGGCCCTCGGCGCCCTCGCGGAGGCGGCCGGTGCCGGAGCGCTCGGCACCCTGACCGTCGAACGGATCAACGGCGCGCCCGCACTCACCACGCCGCTCGGCCAGGTCCTCGAATCGGCGGGCTTCCACGCGACGCCGAGGGGGCTGCGACTGCGGGCACAGTAGAGCGCGTACACCGGCAGCGGCAGGAGGGAAGTCCCATGCCCGAGGGCGACACCGTCTTCCACACGGCGCGACGACTCCACGCCGCGCTCGCGGGGCAGCGGCTCACGACGGCCGACCTGCGCGTGCCGCGCTTCGCGACGGCGGACCTCACCGGACGCGAGGTGCACGACGTGACGCCGCGCGGCAAGCACCTCCTCACGCGTCTCTCGGGCGGCCTCACGCTCCACACCCACCTGCGCATGGACGGCGCGTGGCGCGTGTACGAGGCGGGCGAGCGCTGGCGCGGCGGGCCGGGCCACCAGATCCGCGCGATCCTCGGCACCGAGAGCCGTACGGCCGTCGGCTACCGCCTCCCCGTCGTGGAACTGCTCCGTACGGCCGACGAGGACCGCGCGGTGGGCCACCTCGGACCCGACCTCCTCGGCCCGGACTGGGACGCGGACCTCGCGCTCGCCCGGCTCCGTGCCGCCCCGGAACGCTCCCTCGGTGAGGCCCTGCTCGACCAGCGCAATCTCGCGGGCATCGGCAACGTCTACAAGAGCGAGCTGTGCTTCCTGCTGCGCGTCACCCCTTGGACCCCGGTCGGTGACGTCCCCGCCCTCGAGCGCGCCCCCGCCCTCGCCACGCGCCTCCTGCACGCCAACCGCGACACCTTCCGCCGCGTCACGACGGGCCGCCGCGACACCCCCCTCTACGTCTACGGCCGCGCCCACCGCCCCTGCCTGCGCTGCGGGGCCACCCTCCGCGAGGCCGAACAGGGCGACGGCACGAGGGCCCGCCCCACCTACTGGTGCCCCGGCTGCCAGGAGGGCCCGGCACCGTACTGAGCGAAAGGGCGGACGGGAGCGGAAGCCGGCACGGAGGTCAGCGCACGGTGCGGAACGCCGCACAGGTCGCCCCACCGCGCACAGCCCGCCCCGCCGCACAGCCCGCCTCGCCCCCGGTGCCACCCCCCACGAAAAACCGGAGCCTCACGCCGCCCTGTGCGACGCGAAGGCTCCGGCTCCGCCACACGGGCATCGGCCCGCGCGGGAAAACGTCACTCGTTGTTCGACGCCTGGAACATCCAGTGGTGCTTCTCCAAATCCGCCGTGATCGCGATGAGGAGATCCTGCGTGACCGGGTCGGGTTCGGCCGTCGCCGCCACCCGCTCGCGCAGCCGCGTGATGGCGGCACCGAGGGCGTCGGTCATGGCCGCGACCGCGTCGTTGTCCTTGATCCAGCCGTCACCGATCTTGCCGAGACCGCTCGTGGCGGCGACGGTGCTGACGCGGCCGTCCGGCGAGACGCCGAGGGTCGAGGCGCGCTCGGCGACCTCGTCCATGTGCGTACGGGCCGAGTCCACGACGTCGTCGAGCTGGAGGTGCACCGAGCGGAAGCGCGGGCCGATCACGTTCCAGTGGATCTGCTTGGCGACCAGGGAAAGATCCACGAGGTCGACCAGCGCACCCTGGAGCGCGTCGGAAACGATCTTGAGATCGGCTTCGGCAAGGGGGCTCTTCACTACGTACATCCGAATTCCTCCATCTCACTCACGACTCAGGTGCCCCCGTTCCGCTCTCTCAACCATGACATAACGCAGTGAAGCAGGTCACACCGAGAAAGCCGGTCCGTCGCGGAAAACGACCGGATACGCGTTCCCGACAGGGCCCGGGTACGCGAAAAGGCGGAGCCCCCACCGAGTACCCGGTGGGGGCTCCGCCATACGTGGGGCGCGTGCGTCGTGCGACCGCTCAGGCCGCGACCACGTCCACTGCCTCGGTCGGCGCCTTGATGGTGACCCGCTCGGGCGGGACGCCCGTGACGGACACCGAATTCAGTACCGGACGGCGTACCGGCGGCACCGGGTCGGCGGCTGCCGACTCGGCCAGCTCAGCGAGGGCGAGTTCGTCGCTGACCTCGTGCATCAGCTCGGACATCCGTACATCAAGCGCGTCGCAGATGGCGGCGAGCAGTTCGGAGGACGCCTCCTTCTGCCCCCGCTCCACCTCGGAGAGATAGCCGAGTGAGACCCGGGCGGACGAGGAGACTTCGCGCAGAGTACGGCCCTGGCGCTGGCGCTGCCGACGCAGCACGTCACCCAGCAGGCGACGGAGCAGAATCATCGGTGGCTCCCTCCTCGGACCGTGTAACCGCATCCTTCTCGCCCCACCGTACCGCCTGGGACCGTGGCCGTGCGGGGAGCGAAGACGTGTTCACTCAGGGCTGTAAACATCAAGTCCCCCCGTTTTCTTCCGTATCCTGTGCGCGCGCATTTCTGATCAGTTCTTCGCGGAGCAGGCCGAGCACGATCCGCACGCTATCCCTACGGATTTCCGTACGGTCACCGTTCAACCGCAGTGCCAGAATTTTCTCGCCTCGTGCACCGGTCAAACCTGTTACCGACCGCTTCTCGGTGTCTCCGGCACCATTCGTGTGCCCGGTGCCGGCCTCCGCGCCGCTCGTGTCTTCGACGCTCGTCTCACCCTCGACGGTTCCGTGGTGCGCGAGCGGGTCGGCTGCGGGCGGGTCCGCGAAGCTGTCGCCGAGGGCGGAGCCGAGGCCGGAGGCGGGGCCAGGAGCGGGAGTAGGACCGGCCACCGCCACGTACACCGTTCCGACGGGCCGCCCGTCCTGCGGTTCGGGTCCGGCGACACCGGTCGTCGCGGCGCCCCAGTCGGCGCCGAGCGCGTCGCGCACCCCCGAGGCCATCTGCGCGGCGACCTCAGGATGCACCGCGCCCTCGCGTGCGAGGAGCGCGGTATCGACACCGAGCAGCCGGTGCTTCAGTTCGGTCTCGTACGCGGTGACGGAGCCGCGGAAGGCCGCGGACGCGCCGGGAGCCGCGGTGAGTTCGGCGGCGACGAGGCCGCCCGTGAGGGACTCGGCGACGGCGACGGTCCAGCCGGCCTCCCGGGCCAGCGCGACGATGTCGAGCGCCGCGTTCTCGGGCAGGTCGCCACCGGCGTCGCGGGCGCTCACGCCTGGCTCCGCCGCCCGCGCGGTGCGGCGCTCCCGCCCGCCGCGTCCCCCTGGTCCCGCCCGGCACCCGGCGCGGCACCGTCGTCGGCCGCCGTCGCGCCCCGTACCGCCTCCTCCGTTGCCGCCGTGGCACCCGACGCCGCCACGTCGCGCGAGGCCTCCCCCGCACCCGCGGCCGCCTCGTCGCGAGAAACCGCCTCGTCGCGCGAGTCGGCTCCCTCGCCCTGCCCCGCCACCTCACGCGGCGCGGTGCCCCGCACCGCCGCCTCCACCCGGTCCCCCGTGCCGAGGTCCCGCGTCCGCGCCTCGTCGAGTACGACGGCGCGGCGCGCGGCGATGCCCTCGCGGCGCAGCACGATCGCCTGGCGCACGTAGTCGAGCCCCGTCGCGACGGTGAGCGCGACCGCGACGGCCATGACCCAGAACCGCGCCGAGGCGAGCCACCCCGTCAGGGCGAGCACGTACATCCCGACCGCGACGCCCTGGGCGAGCGTCTTGAGCTTGCCGCCGCGGCTCGCGGGGATGACGCCGTACCTGATGACGACGAAGCGCAGCAGCGTGATGCCCAGCTCACGACCGAGTATCACGCCCGTGACCCACCAGGGCAGGTCGCCGAGGGCCGAGAGGCAGCACAGCGCGGCGCCCATGATCGCCTTGTCCGCGATCGGGTCCGCGATCTTCCCGAAGTCCGTGACGAGGTTGTACGTGCGCGCGAGGTGGCCGTCGAAGAGGTCCGTGATCATCGCGACGGTGAAGGCGGCCCACGCGACGGAGCGCCACGCCGGGTCGTGGCCCCCGGCGACGAGCATCAGGGCGATGAAGCCGGGAACGAGGACGAGCCGGATCATCGTGAGGATGTTCGCGATGTTCCAGATACGGGGGGTGCCCGCGGCGCCCGCGGCGGTGCTGCCGCCCGGGACGCCGGTGCCGCTCGTGGCGGTTGCGGGGGCTCCCGTCATCTGCCTGCCTCCTCAAGACACTCCGCCACGAGATCGACGCCCTCGGTGCCGATCACCTTGGCGACGACCATACGGCCGACGCGGGGCGAAGCACCGTCCGGGAGCGCCGCCCCGCCGGTGAGAATGATCTGCCCGTCCGTCTCGGGGGCCTGGTGCGGCCCGCGGCCCACGGCCGGCTCGTCCTCGGTGGCGGCCGATTCGACGAGCACCTCCATCGTCTCGCCGATCCGCTCCTCCGCACGCTGGGCGGTCAGCTCCTCGGCGAGCCGCGAGACCCGGGCGAGGCGCTCGGCGACGACCTCCTCGCCGAGCTTCGTCGCGTACGTCGCCGCTTCGGTGCCCTCCTCGTCGGAGTAGCCGAAGACGCCGATCGCGTCGAGTCGCGCCGAGGTCAGGAAACGTTCCAGCTCCGCGACGTCCTCCTCGGTCTCGCCGGGGAAGCCGACGATGAAGTTGGAGCGCACCCCGGCCTCGGGAGCCTTCGCGCGGATCTGGTCGAGCAGGCCGAGGAAGCTGTCGGTGCCGCCGAATCGCCGCATCGCGCGCAGGACGCCGGCCGCGGAGTGCTGGAAGGAGAGGTCGAAGTACGGGGCGATCTTCGGCGTCGAGGTGAGCACGTCGATCAGGCCCGGGCGCATCTCGGCGGGCTGGAGGTAGCTGACGCGCACCCGCTCGATGCCGTCCACGGCGGCGAGCTCGGGCAGCAGCGTCTCCAGGAGGCGGATGTCGCCGAGGTCCTTGCCGTACGAGGTGTTGTTCTCGGAGACGAGCATGACCTCGCGCACGCCCTGCTCGGCGAGCCACCGCGTCTCGGTCAGCACGTCGGAGGGACGGCGAGAGATGAAGGAGCCGCGGAAGGAGGGGATGGCGCAGAAGGAGCAGCGCCGGTCGCAGCCCGAGGCGAGCTTGACGGAGGCGACGGGGCTCGTGCCGAGGCGGCGGCGCAGCGGGGCGCGCGGGCCCGAGGCGGGCGCGAGGCCCTCGGGGAGGTCGGCGGGCGCGACGTCCTCGGGCACCGGGGCCTGCTGCGCGTGTCCGGGCAGCGCGACGCCCGGGGCGTCCTGGCGGGCCGCGGGGCTCAGCGGCAGGAGCTTGCGGCGGTCGCGCGGGGTGTGCGAGGCGTGGATGCCACCGCTCAGAATCGTCTGCAAGCGGTCGGAGATATCGGCGTAGTCGTCGAAACCGAGCACGCCGTCCGCCTCGGGCAGCGCCTCGGCGAGGTCCTTGCCGTACCGCTCGGCCATGCAGCCCACCGCGACGACGGCCTGCGTTCTGCCGTGGTCCTTGAGGTCGTTCGCCTCCAGGAGCGCGTCCACGGAGTCCTTCTTGGCGGCCTCGACGAAGCCACAGGTGTTGACGACGGCGACATCGGCGTGCGCGGCGTCCTCGACGAGGTCCCAGCCGTCCGCCTCCAGGCGGCCTGCCAGCTCCTCCGAGTCCACCTCGTTACGGGCGCAGCCAAGGGTGACGAGAGCGACGGTGCGGCGTTCGGGCATGGGCTCAAGACTACTTCGTCCCCGGACGGCGCCTTCCGCGCAGGTGGCGGTACGGGTTCGCGCACGTGTACGGGCCGAGACGGCGGGGCGCCGGGAGCCGCGGACGCGCCCCCGGCCCGTACCGCCGTCCCGTGCTCCCTCAGCCCTCCGAGGGGTCGCCCTTTGTGTACGAGAGCCGCTGGACCTGACCGGGCCGGAACTTGTCCGCGATCGGCTTGCCGTTCACCAGGACCCGCACCGCGCCCGCGTCACCGAGGACGAGATCGACCTGCTCGGCGTCCGTGAACGTCCTGTGCTGCCCCTGCTCCAGGACCCCGTCGAAGAGGCTGCGCCCCGTGTGGTCCTTGACCGAGACCCAGGAGCGCCGCTCGGGCACGCTCAGCTTGACCGTCACCTTGTCCGCGGGCACGGCGGCCACGGCACTCTCCGCGGGATCGGCGGGCGACGGGCTCTCGCTCGGCGACGCGCTCGGCGAGGGGCTCGCGCTGTGCCCCGCCGGGGCGCCCTCGGCGGCGTGGCGCTTCGTCCCCGCGGGCTCGTCACCGCCGCTCACGACGGTGAAGCCCACGAAGGCGACGACAGCGACGATCGCCGCGACCATGGCGGCGGTCCAGTTGGGGCGGCGGCGGTCGGGCCGGATGCGCTCGGCCTCGAAGAGCGGCGCGGCGGGCGTGGGCAGCGGCGCGCCGTCATGCTCCGCGTCGTAGCGCGCGAGCAGGGGCTCGGGGTCGAGACCCACGGCGCGCGCGAGGGCGCGCAGGTGTCCCCGGGCGTAGACGGTGCCGCCGCACTGCGAGAAGTCGTCGTTCTCGATGGCCTGGACGAGGGGGACGCGGATGCGTGTCGAGGCGCTCAGGTCCTCGACCCGGAGGCCGGCCTTCGCGCGGGCCCGCCGCAGCGTCTCGCCGAGGGACGGACCGTCGTCGGAAGGGCGTTCTTCTGCTGGGGAGTTGCCGATGGACACGAGAGCGCCTTTCGAGCGTGCAGCCACCTGCTGGAGGTTCAGTCTAGGGGGGCTGTAAAAGGCTCGGGCAAGTCGGCGGACGGGGTTTTACGCCATCGGAATGCCCGGAAATCCTGGGGCGCCCCCGGCCCCGGAACCTCCACACATCCCGCACTCCGCACGCGCGTCCCCGGCCCTCGCCCTCACCGCACCTGAACGGATGAAGGGGACTGGGCCACGAGGCGGCGCCGGACCACCGGATCGCTCACGCCCCAGTTGACGCGCGACCCGCCGAAAGGGTTGCGCGCCCTGTCAGCCCTGCGCGCCGCGTCCGCGCCCTGTCAGCCCTGCGCGCCGCGTCCGCGCCCTGTCAGCCCCGCGCGCCGCGCCCACCCTCCGCGCGCCGCGCCCACCCTCCGCGCCGCGTCACTCCCCCGCGCCGTTCCCCGCACCCCCGGAAGCGCCCGCCGCCCCGGCAGCACCCGAAGCACCGGCGCTCCCCGCTCCCCCGCCCCCGCGGATCTCGTCGATGACCCCGTCCAGTTCGTCCGGCTTGACGAGGACGTCGCGCGCCTTCGAGCCCTCGCTCGGCCCGACGATGTTGCGCGTCTCCATGAGGTCCATCAGCCGCCCCGCCTTCGCGAAGCCGACACGCAGCTTGCGCTGGAGCATGGACGTGGAGCCGAACTGGCTCGTCACCACAAGTTCGGTCGCCTGGAGCAGCAGATCGAGGTCGTCGCCGATCTCCTCGTCGATCTCCTTCTTCTGCTGCGAGCCGACCACGACGTCGTCGCGGAAGACCGGCGCCATCTGCTCCTTGCAGTGGCGCACGACGGCGGCGATCTCCGCCTCGGTGACGAAGGCGCCCTGTATGCGCGTCGCCTTGTTGTCGCCCATCGGCAGGAAGAGCCCGTCGCCCTTGCCGATGAGTTTCTCCGCGCCGGGCTGGTCGAGGATGACGCGGCTGTCGGCGAGCGAGGACGTCGCGAAAGCCAGCCGCGAGGGCACGTTGGCCTTGATGAGCCCGGTGACGACGTCGACGGAGGGCCGCTGCGTCGCGAGGACGAGGTGGATGCCGGCGGCGCGCGCGAGCTGGGTGATGCGCACGATCGCGTCCTCGACGTCGCGCGGCGCGACCATCATGAGGTCGGCCAGCTCGTCGACGATCACGAGCAGGTACGGGTACGGCTGGAGCTCGCGCTCGCTGCCCTCGGGTGTCTGGAGCTTGCCCTCGCGGATCGCCTTGTTGAAGTCGTCGATGTGCCGGTAGCCGAAGGCGGCGAGGTCGTCGTAGCGCAGGTCCATCTCGCGCACGACCCACTGGAGCGCCTCGGCGGCCTTCTTCGGGTTGGTGATGATCGGCGTGATGAGGTGCGGGATGCCTTCGTACGCGGTCAGCTCGACGCGCTTGGGGTCGACGAGCACGAGGCGAACGTCCTCCGGCGTCGCGCGCATCATGACCGAGGTGATGAGGCAGTTGATGCACGAGGACTTGCCGGAGCCCGTCGCGCCGGCGACGAGGACGTGCGGCATCTTCGCGAGGCTGTGCATGACGTAGCCGCCCTCGACGTCCTTGCCGAAGGCGACGAGCATCGGGTCGTCGTCCTCGGCGGCGTCCGCGAGGCGCAGCACGTCGCCCAGGTTGACCATCTCGCGGTCGGTGTTCGGGATCTCGATGCCGACGGCGGACTTGCCCGGGATGGGGCTGATGATGCGTACGTCGGGGCTCGCGACGGCGTACGCGATGTTCTTCGTGAGCGCCGTGATGCGCTCGACTTTGACCGCGGGGCCGAGCGCGACCTCGTACCGCGTCACCGTCGGGCCGCGCGTGAAGCCGGTGACGCGCGCGTCGACCTTGAACTCGCTGAAGACGTTGGTGAGCGAGGCGACGACCGCGTCGTTGGCTGCGCTGCGGGCCTTGCCCGGGCCGCCGCGCTCCAGGAGGTCGAGGCTCGGCAGCGCGTAGGTGACGTCCCCGGAGAGCTGAAGCTGCTCGGCGCGCGGCGGGAGGTCACGCGGCTCCTCGGGCGCCTTCTTCGTGAGGTCGGGTACGCCGCCGGACGCCGCCTCGCCCCCGGCGTCGCGTCCGCCGCGCGGTGTCGCGCCCGCGTCGCGCGCCCCGGCGCGGCGCGAGGCGCCGTCGCGCGCGCCGTCCCGCGACGCCTCGTCCTCGCGCGAGGGCGCCGCCTTCTCGCGCGGCGTCGGCACGGGCGTCGTCGACTCGCCCTCGCGCCGCCCCGTCCCCACCCCGTGCGTCAGGTCGGCCACCAGTGAGGACGGCGGCAGGCCGTGCAGCACCGCGCCGTCGAGCGCGGCGGCCGCGCGCGCCGCGACGTCCACCGGGTCGAGGTCGCGGTCCTCGAAGACACCGCTGCCGCTCGTGCGGCGTCGCTCCAGCGCCGCTTCCTCCGCGTCGACGTCGTACGGAGCGGCGCCGCGACGTCGCGACGTCGCCCGCCGGCGCCGCGCCTGCGCGAGTTCGTCCGCGTCGTCCTCCCGCGCACCGTGCGCCGCGAACTCCTCCTCCGCCTCCGGTTCCTCGCTGAAGACCCCGAGCCGCACCCCGAGCCGCCGCAGCCGCTGCGGGATCGCGTTCACGGGCGTCGCGGTCACGACGAGCAGCCCGAAGACGGTGAGCAGGAGCAGCAGCGGTACGGCGAGGACGTCGCTCATCGTGAAGATGAGCGGGCTCGCGGCGGCCCAGCCGATGAGCCCGCCCGCGTCCTGGAGCGCCTCGATCCCCGCGTCCCTGCTGGGCGCGCCGCAGGCGATGTGCACCTGCCCGAGGACGCCGACGACGAGCGCGGAGAGACCGATGACGATGCGTCCGTTCGCCTCGGGCTGCTCGGGGTGGCGGATGAGGCGCACCGCGATGACGCCGAGCAGTATCGGCACGAGCAGGTCGAGGCGGCCGAAGGCGCCGGTGACGAGGAGTTCGACGAGTTCGCCGACGGGGCCGTCGAGGCGGGACCAGGTGCCCGCCGCGACGACGAGGGCGAGGCCGAGGAGGAGCAGGGCGAGTCCGTCCTTGCGGTGTGCGGGATCGAGACCCTTGGCGCCGCGCCCCACGCCGCGCAGCATCGCCCCGATGCCGTGCGCGAGGCCCAGCCACACGGCTCTGACGAGCCGGTAGACGCCGTTGGTGGGGCTGGGGGCCGGTTTGGCGGGCGCCTTCCTGACCGCGGCCTTCTTCGCGGGAGCCTTCTTCGCCGGGCCCTTGGCGGCGCCCTTCTTCGCGGGGGCCGCGGCGGCGGACTTCGCGGCGGCCGGCTTCTTCGCTGGGCCCTTCGCCCCGCCCCCGCCCCCGGCACGCGGTCGCGCGGGACCCGCTGCGCTCGGAGAGGCCTTGCCGGAGGAACGAGAAGCCATGTGCTGAGGTTACCGGGCACGGCCACCGAGGACACCTGTCACTACGGCTTCACCCGTTCGTGTCGCTCTCTGGAGGAACGTCAGGTTGACGAGCCCTCATGCGGGGCGGCCCGGAAGGCGATGCGGGAGCCAGCGCGACCGGCGAGGGGCACACGCGGCACCGAGCCGGCCGACGCGCTCCGTGCGGCCGGGGGCGGCGCACGCCCCGCGCCCCACCGCTCCCCGTACTCCCTGTGTCAGCCCTGCGCCGGCAGGCTCGGCGTGCCGGAGCCGCCCGAACCGGGTTCCAGCGCGTCGAGGGCGCGGCGCAGACCGGTGAGCTTGCGTTCGAGGTGCGCGGCGGTGGCGACGGCAGCCGCGTCCGCGGCGTCGTCGAGCTGCTTGGAGAGCGCCTCGGCCTGTTCCTCGACCGCCGCGAGCCGCGAGGACAGCTCGGCGACGACCCCGCCGTTGGCCTTGCCGTTGCGGCGCGTCCCACCGCCCGTGCCCTCGGTGCCCGCCCCTTCGCTCTCGCCTTCGAGCTGGAGGCGCAGGAGCGCGGCCTGGTCCTTGAGCTTGCAGTTCTTCTTGTAGAGGTCGACGAAGACCGAGACCTTCGCGCGCAGCACCCACGGGTCGAAGGGCTTGGAGATGTAGTCGACCGCGCCCGCCGCGTAACCCCGGAAGGTGTGGTGGGGACCGTGGTTGATGGCCGTGAGGAAGATGATCGGGATGTCCCTGGTGCGCTCACGGCGCTTGATGTGCGCGGCGGTCTCGAAACCGTCCATGCCGGGCATCTGCACGTCAAGGAGGATGACCGCGAAGTCATCCGTCAGCAGCGCTTTGAGCGCTTCCTCTCCCGACGACGCCCGGACCAAAGTCTGATCGAGCGCGGAGAGAATGGCCTCCAGCGCGAGCAGATTCTCCGGCCGGTCATCGACCAGGAGAATCTTGGCCTTCTGGACCATGGCCCGCCCTCCTCGCCCCGGCAACCCGCGGGGCTCCGCCCCGGTGGACGGCTCTGTCGCGCCGTCCGTTCCTGTGCCGGTCATCGTAGCCGCACCCCACTTGTCGCCACACCCAGTCACCGCCAAGTCACGCGGTACGGGGTGACAACGGCCGGGCCCTGGGGAAAGTTCCCGGTATCCGCCCGGTCACACCTGCCACGAGCCCGCCCCGCGCGCCGTCCCGGGCTCCGCCTTCACCGAGGCCAGGGCTGCGGCGGCACACGCCACGGCCCCGACCCCCGCGTCCCGCCGCCCCCGGCGCACGACCGGGGGCACGGCGGGGCGCACGGCAGCACACTCACCGGCGCATCGCCAGGGCGATCACTTCGTGCGCAGCCACTTCTCCAAGGCCGTCAGCAAACGGTCGGGATCGACCGGCTTGGTGACATAGTCGGACGCGCCCGAATCGATGGCCTTCTCCCGGTCGCCCTTCATCGCCTTCGCCGTGAGGGCGACGATCGGCAGCCCGGCGAACTGCGGCATCCGCCGGATCGCGGTCGTCGTCGCGTACCCGTCCATCTCCGGCATCATGATGTCCATCAGCACCACCCGGACCTCGTCGTGCTGTTCGAGCACCTCGATGCCCTCGCGCCCGTTCTCGGCGTAGAGCACGGAGAGCCCGTTCTCCTCCAGCATGCTGGTGAGCGCGAAGACGTTGCGCACGTCGTCGTCGACGATGAGGACCTTCTCGTCGTGGAAGGTGTACGTGTTGCGCTGCGGCGGCAGTTCGCCGGGCGCGAGCTCGGGCAGCTCGGCCTCCTCCTCGCCGTCGACGTCCTCGTCCTCCTCGTCCCGGGAGCTGTCGTCGAGGCCGCTCGCCTCACCCGCGGCCGCGACGTCGTCAAAGGCCGGGGCCCGGTCGCCCTCGGCGGCCTCGCCCGGCATCCCGTCCCCGGCCCGCTCGCCCCCCGTACCCGCACCGGAACCCGTCGCGCCGTCGGCCTCCACCGCGCCACCGCCCTCCGCCGCGCCACCGCCCTCCGCCGCGCCACCGCCCTCCGCCGCGCCACCGGCCTCCGCCGCGCCACCGCCCTCCGGCGTCCCCAGGTCCTCCGCCGCGCCCCGCGCGTCCGCGCCGGCGACGGCTTCCGTCGCCGTCTCGCCCGCGGCGGACGCCCGGTCAGCGGCACCCGCCTCACCGGTCGCCCCGGAGTCCGTACCGGCACCGCCAGGAGCCTGGGCGGACTCCCCGCCGTCGACCCCGTTCGCGCCGTCCTCCGTCTCCCCGCGCGCCCGCTTCTCCTCCCGCTTGCGCCGCAGCTCCTCCGCCTGCATCGCCTTGCGGCGGCGACGGAACTTCTCGGCGGGACCGTTGCGGTTGTCGCGCACCGGGGTGAGGGCGCCGCCCGTGAGCGTCGGCGTCATCGGGCGCTCGCCCGGCACGAAGCGGTCACCCGTCTCGACGGCGGGCGCGAGGTCCGTCATGCCGCCCTGCGCCGGGACGTCGCCGGGGTGCAGCGGCAGGTAGAGCGTGAACGTCGAGCCGCGTCCGGGCTGGCTCTGCGCGTCGATCTCGCCGCCGAGCAGCCGCGCGATCTCCCGGCTGATCGAGAGCCCGAGGCCCGTACCGCCGTACTTGCGGCTCGTCGTGCCGTCCGCCTGCTTGAACGCCTCGAAGATGACCCGCATCTTGCCCTCGGCGATACCGATCCCGGTGTCCGTGACCGAGAAGGCGATCATCTTGCCGTCCGGCTCGGTCAGCGAGCCCGCTTCGAGCAGCTGCTCCCGGATCGCGTCCGGCACCTCGGCCCCCGCCGGGCGGATGATCAGCTCGACCGCCCCGCTGCCGGTGAACTTCACCGCGTTCGAAAGCAGGTTGCGCAGCACCTGGAGGAGGCGCTGCTCGTCGGTGTGGAGCGTCGCCGGCAGCTCCGGCGAGACGCGTACCGAGAAGTCGAGGTTCTTCTCGACCGTCATCGGCCGGAACGTCGCCTCGACGTAGTCGACGAGCTGGACGAGCGCGATCCTCGTCGGCGAGACCTCCATCTTGCCCGCCTCGACCTTGGACAGGTCGAGGATGTCGTTGATGAGCTGGAGCAGGTCCGAACCGGCTCCGTAGATTGTTTCGGCGAACTCGACCTGCTTGTGCGAGAGATTGCGCTCCGCGTTGTCCGCGAGCAGCTTCGCGAGGATCAGCAGCGAGTTGAGCGGGGTGCGCAACTCGTGCGACATGTTCGCGAGGAACTCGGACTTGTAGCGCATCGAGACCGCGAGCTGCTCGGCGCGCTCCTCCAGGACCTGCCGCGCGTTCTCGATCTCGCCGTTCTTGACCTCGATGTCGCTGTTCTGCCGGACGAGGAGCGCCGCCTTCTCCTCCAGCTCCGCGTTGGACTCCTGAAGCGCCTTCTGCCGCTGCTCCAGTTCGGCCGAGCGGTCCTCCAGCTGCGCCGTCAGCTCCCGGGACTCGGCGAGCAGCACCGTGGTCTTCGAGTTGACGCTGATCGTGTTGACGCTCGTCGCGATCATCTCCGCGATCTGCGCGAGGAAGTCCCGCTGGATCTGCGTGAACTGGGCGAACGTCGCGAGTTCGATGACGCCGAGCACCTTGCCGTCGAAGAGCAGCGGCAGGACCACGACCTGCGCGGGCGTCGCCTGCCCGAGCCCCGAGGAGATCTTGATGTAGTCGACCGGGACCTCGTTGACGGTCAGGACGCGCTTCTCGCGCGCGGCCGTGCCCACGAGGGTCTCGCCGGGGCGGAAGGCCGTCGGCATCATCCCCGCCGCGTAGTTGTACGAGCCGATGAGCCGCAACTGGTACGCCTCGTCGTCGACGTCCGTGACCTCCACGCCCTCCTCCAGCGGCTCGGCGAGGAAGAACGCCCCGTGCTGCGCGGTCACGACCGGCGTCAGCTCGCTCATGATGAGCTGCGCGACATCGGTGAGGTCGCGGCGGCCCTGGAGCAGCCCGGAGATCCGGGCGAGGTTGCCCTTGAGCCAGCTCTGCTCCTCGTTGGCGAGCGTCGTGTCCCGCAGGTTGCCGATCATCGTGTTGATCGTGTCCTGGAGGCGCAGGATCTCGCCCGAGGCCTGCGTCTTGGCCGAGACGTTGAGGTCGCCGCGGGTCACCGCCGTTGCGACGGAGGCCATGCCCCGTACCTGGTCGGTCAGGTTGAAGGCCATCTCGTTGACGGAGTCGGTCAGTTCACGCCACGTACCGTCCACGTCGCGGACCTGCGCCTGGCCGCCGAGGATGCCCTCGGTGCCCACCTCGCGGGCGACGCGGGTGACCTGCTCGGCGAAGCTGGAGAGCTGGTCGACCATCGTGTTGATGGTCGTCTTCAGCTCCAGGATCTCGCCGCGCGCGTCGATGTCGATCTTCTTCGTCAGATCGCCCTTGGCGATGGCCGTCGTGACCATCGCGATGTTGCGGACCTGACCCGTCAGGTTGGACGCCATCGAGTTCACCGACTCGGTGAGGTCCTTCCACGTCCCCGAGACCCCCGGCACGCGCGCCTGGCCGCCCAGGATGCCGTCCGTGCCCACCTCGCGTGCGACGCGGGTCACCTGCTCGGCGAAGGCGGAGAGCGTCGTGACCATGATGTTGACCGTGTCGGCGAGCTGGGCGACCTCGCCGCGCGCCTCGACGGTGACCTTCTTGGTCAGGTCGCCGTTGGCGACCGCCGTCGCGACCTGCGAGATGCCGCGCACCTGCGAGGTGAGGTTGTTCGCCATGATGTTGACGTTGTCGCTCAGGTCCTTCCAGATGCCCGTCACCCCGGGCACCCGCGCCTGACCGCCGAGGTTGCCCTCAGTGCCCACGTCGCGGGCCACGCGGGTCACCTCGTCCGCGAAGGCGGAGAGCTGGTCGACCATGGTGTTGACGGTCGTGACGAGTTCGAGGATCTCGCCCTTCGCGTCCACGGTGATCTTCTTCGACAGGTCGCCGCGCGCCACCGCCGTCGTCACCTCGGCGATGTTGCGCACCTGGAGGGTCAGGTTGTTCGCCATGCCGTTGACGGACTGCGTGAGGTCCTTCCACGTCCCCGAGACGCCCTGCACCTCCGCCTGCCCCCCGAGCCGGCCCTCGGTACCGACCTCCTGGGCGACGAGGGTGACCTGCTCCGCGAAGTTCGAGAGCTGGTCGACCATCGTGTTGAGCGTGTTCTTCAGCTCCAGGATCTCGCCCCGCGCGTCGACCGTGATCTTCTGCGAGAGGTCGCCGCGCGCGACGGCCGTCGCGACCCCGGCGATGTTGCGCACCTGGTCGGTCAGGTTCCCGGCCATCCCGTTCACCGAGTCGGTCAGTTCCCGCCAGACCCCGGCGACGCCCGGCACCTGCGCCTGACCGCCGAGCTGCCCCTCCGTGCCCACTTCGAGCGCGACGCGGGTCACCTGCTCGGCGAAGGCGGAGAGCTGGTCCACCATCGTGTTGATGGTGTTCTTCAGCTCCAGGATCTCGCCGCGCGCGTCCACGTCGATCTTCTGCGAGAGATCACCGCGCGCGACGGCCGTCGTCACATCCGCGATCTGCCGCACCTGCGAGGTCAGGTTGGACGCCATCGAGTTGACCGAATCGGTCAGCTCACGCCACGTACCGAGCACGCCGTCGACACGGGCCTGTCCACCGAGGCGCCCCTCGGTGCCCACGTCGCGCGCCATCCTGGTCACCTGCTCGGCGAAGGACGACAACTGGTCGACCATCGTGTTCACGGTGTTCTTCAGCTCCAGCATCTCGCCGGAGACGTCCACCGTGACCTTCTGCGAGAGGTCACCGCGCGCGACGGCCGTCGTCACCTGCGCGATGTTGCGCACCTGACCGGTGAGGTTGCGGAAGGCCGTGTTGACGGAGTCGGTCAGGTCCTTCCACGTACCCGCCGCGCCCGGCACGTTCGCCTGACCGCCCAGCTGCCCCTCGACACCGACCTCGCGGGCCACGCGGGTCACCTCGGAGCCGAAGGACTGGAGCTGGTCGACCATGGTGTTGACGGTGTTCTTGAGCTCCAGCATCTCGCCGGCCACCGCGACCGTGACCTTCTGCGAGAGATCACCGCTCGCGACCGCCGTCGTGACCGTCGCGATGTCGCGCACCTGCGTCGTCAGGTTGCGGAAGACGGTGTTGACCGAGTCGGTCAGGTCCTTCCACGTCCCCGCGGCGCCCGGCACGTTCGCCTGGCCGCCGAGCTGCCCGTCGAAGCCGACCTCGCGCGCCACCCGCGTCACCTCGTCGGCGAAGGTGCGCAGCGTCTGTGTCATCTGGTTGATGGTCTGCGCGAGTTGCGCGATCTCACCGCGCGCGCTCACCTCGACCTTGCGCGAGAGGTCCCCGTTGGCGACCGCCGTCGTGACGTCGGCGATGCCGCGCACCTGGGCGGTCAGGTTCCCCGCCATGAGGTTCACCGAGTCGGTGAGGTCCTTCCACACCCCGGCCACACCGGGTACCCGCGCCTGACCCCCGAGCTCGCCCTCGGTGCCCACCTCGCGCGCGACGCGGGTGACCTCCTGCGAGAAGGAGGAGAGCTGGTCGACCATCGTGTTGACGGTGTTCTTCAGCTCCAGCATCTCGCCCTCGACGTGCACCGTCACCTTGCGCGAGAGATCCCCCTCGGCGACGGCCGTCGTCACCGTCGCGATGTCGCGCACCTGGGCGGTGAGGCGGTACGCCATCGTGTTGACGGAGTCGGTGAGGTCCTTCCAGGACCCCGACATGCCCCGTACCTTCGCCTGCCCGCCGAGCTTGCCCTCGGTGCCGACCTCGCTCGCGACCCGCGTCACCTCGTCGGTGAAGGTCGAGAGCATGTCGACGAGGTTGTTGACGGTGCGGCCCACCTTGAGGAACTCGCCGCGCAGCGGGTGCCAGGTCCCCTCCGGGGTCTGCCCGCGCAACTCCATGCGCTGTTCGAGATCGCCGTCCGCGACCGCGGAGAGCACCCGGCCGACCTCGGAGACGGGCCGCGCCAGCTCGTCGACGAGCGCGTTGGACGCGGTCACCGCCGTCGCCCAGGCCCCTTCGAGTACGCCGGTCTCCAGGCGCTCCGTGAGTTTTCCCTCACGACCGACCACGCGTCGCACCCGCGACAGCTCACCCGTGAGGTGCAGATTACGGTCCGCGACCTCGTTGAAGACGGCCGCGATCTCGGCCATGATCCCGTCGCCCGAGACCGTGAGCCGCTTGCGGAAGTTCCCGTCCCGCATCGCCTCCAAAGCGGCGAGGAGCCGGTTCAGCGAGGTCGTGTCGACCTCGGTCGTCCCCTTGCCCCTGCCCCTCCCGCCGCGGGAGGGCTCGCTCCGGGACGACTGCTGTCCGCCCTCCGCGCGCGTACGGGTACGTCGCGTCGCTGCGCCAGACTCCACCGTGGTCCCTCCCGTGGGCTTCGACCTCGTGCTCGTGCCGGACCGCGCGGCGGCGGGGCCCGTCCATTCCGTAAGGCTCCCCCAAGTGTTTCACCCCGCCCCCCGCAGGCCATAACAGTTCGGCAGCTTCGGGCCCCGGCGACACTCTTCGGGGCGGAAACACAGCGAACCGGCATCCACCGGGCCCCGGATGGTAAGTAACCTGGGCCTGAACTGTCCCTCCCGCCGGTCCATCGGTCCAGGGGGGAGGGCACGGTGGCACGAACCTGCCGCGCGGCACAACGGCATCCGCGCGGCACCACGGCAACAAAGGGGCGGCCGAGGATGGGACTGGGTTACGCCGGGGAAGACACCCCGGATTCTCGCCCCGGGGCGGACGACGCCCCCGCACGGCGGACGGACGAGGACCGGGCGAGAGCCGCGGCCCGCCACGTGGCGGAGCCCCGCGCCACCACAGAGAACGCCGACTTCGTGACAGGGAGTGCTGTGACCGCTCGGGCGTCCGCCACCTTCGCCCCCGAGGGACGCTCCGTCGCGACGGCCCGCGCCTTCGTCCGCGACACCCTCCAGGGCTGGGGCTTCACCGACCTCGTCGACGACGCGACGGTCCTCACCAGCGAGCTGGTCACCAACGCCGTCGTGCACGCGGGCACGAGCGCCGAGCTGCTGTGCCTGCGCGAGGAGGACGGGGTACGCGTCGAGGTCGCCGACCGCTACCCGGACCGCGAGGTCCCGGTGCACGCGGCCCCGTACATCCTCACCGACCCCGAGCGCGAGGGCGGGCGCGGCCTCCAGCTGTGCGCGGCGCTCGCCGCCCGCTGGGGCGTCGAGTACTCCTCGACCCACAAGACGGTCTGGTTCCGCCTCGACCTGCCCGCGCGCCCGGTCGGCACCCGCAGCGCGGGCCCGCTCCTGCCCGACGAACTGCTCCCGCTCGCCGACGGGCACGTCCACGTCGCCGTCGTCCAGCTCGATGCCGAGGAGACCGTCTCGGCGTGGAACGAGGACGCGGAGGAGATGTTCGGCTACGCCGCCGCGCAGGTCGTCGGCAAACCCCTCACCGACCTCGCCGCCTGGCCGCACACCCCCGGCACCGGCACGGGCGTCGCCGAGGCGCTGCGCCTGTCGCGCTGGGAGGGCAGCTACGGGCTCCGCTCGGCCTCGGGCCGCGTCATCCCGGTCTACGCCTCGCACCTGCGCGTACGCGATGCCGAGGGCGCCCCGTCCACGGTCTGCCTCCTCGTCCACGACGAGGAGCGCGCCGTCCTCCAGGCTCCGCTGCGCCCCAGCCGCAAGGACGGCACGGGCCGCGGCGAGCCGACGTCGCCCGACGCGTTCGAGACCTTCATCGGCACCCCGCCGCCCGAGGACCTCGACGGCCTCCTCCAGCGCACCGTGGAACGCGCGCGGGACATGCTCGAAGGCGACGCCGCCTTCCTCCTGCTCGCCACGGACGACGAGACGGAGCTGGAGGTACGCGCCTCGACGGGCCTGCCCTCGGCGCGCCAGCGCTTCGCCCGCGTCCAGGTCGAGGCGGGCGTCGGGCGCTACGGCTCGGCGCGGATGCCCGCCGTGCACGAGGACCTCAAGGACGTGCCGGGCGCGGTGCCGCTCCTCGACGGCACGGGGATGCGCTCCGTGGTGACGGTGCCGCTCAAGGTCGAGGGCCGTCTCACGGGCTCGCTCGGCGTCGCGGCCGAGGCCCCCGAGCGGTTCACCAACGAGGAGGCGCTGCGTCTCCAGTTCGCCGCCGATCGCATCGCGCTCGCCGTCGAGTCGGCGCGCCTGGGCGAGCTGGAGAAGCTGCGCCGCGGCTCGCTCTCCTTCCTCGTCGAGGCGTCCGATCTGCTCGCGGGCACGCTCGACAGGGACCAGACGCTCGCGCTCATGGCCCAGATGACGGTGCCGAACGTCGCGACGTGGTGCGCGGTCTACACGATCGCCGACCCGGCGTCGGAGCCGTATCTCTCGTACGTCCTGCACGAGGACGAGGACCGCATCGACGGCCTGAAGGCGCTCCTGACCCGCGTCGCGCCGCCCGAGCCGGTGACGACGCCCGGGCCGCGCGTGTGGACGGAGCCGGCCGAGGCCGCGCACCAGGCGGCGCTGCGCGATTCGATGCGCAGCCTCGACCCGGGCGAGCTGACCCTCGTCGGCTCGGGCATCGGCGACACCCTTGCGACGGCCGCGGCAGTGGGCGGCGAGACGGTCGTACTGCCCCTCGTCGCGCGCAACCGCGTCATCGGGATGCTGACGCTCGGCAAGCCGGCCGACGAGCACTTCCGGCAGGAGATCCTCGAACTCGCGGAGGACCTCTCGCGCCGTGCGGCGCTCGCTCTCGACAACGCGCGCCTGTACTCGGAGCGCAACGCGATCAGTCAGTCGCTCCAGCGCTCCCTCCTGCCGCCGGAGCCGCTCCCCAAGGTCCCGAACGTCGAGGTGGAGGTCATCTACCGCGCGGCGGGCGAGGGCAACGAGGTCGGCGGCGACTTCTACGACCTCTTCCCGATCCGCGAGGGCGTCTACGGCTTCGCGATCGGCGACGTGTGCGGTACGGGTCCGGAGGCCGCCGCCGTCACGGGCCTCGCCCGCCACGCGCTGCGCCTCCTGGCCCGCGAGAACCTGCCGGGCCCGGCGGTCCTGGAGCGCCTCAACGCGGCGATCCTCGACGAGGGCGCCCGGAGCCGCTTCCTCACGCTGCTGTACGGCGAGCTGCACCCCCGCGAGGACGGCAGCGCACTGCTGAAGGTGGTGTGCGCGGGTCACCCGCTGCCGCTGCGCCTGCACCAGGACGGCACGGTGAGCCCCGCCGCGGAGCCGCAGCCGCTGCTCGGCGTCATGGACGACCTGGAGCTGTACGAGGAGTCGGTCACCCTCGACCCGGGCGATGTCCTGCTGTGCGTCACGGACGGGATCACGGAGCGCCGCGAGGGGACCCGCATGCTCGGCGACGACGGCCTCGCGGAGGTCCTCAAGGGCTGCACAGGGCTGACGGCGGGCGCGGTCGCGGCGCGCGTCATGCGCGCCGTCGCGAATTTCGCCGCCGACGCCCCGTCCGACGACATGGCGATCCTGGCGATGCGTCTGCCGGGGATTCACCAGGACTGACTGGAACGAGAAAGGCCCCCGCCATCAGGCGGGGGCCTTTCTCGTACTTCCCGGCTTTCGCTGAGCCCCAAAACGGAATCGAACCGTTGACCTTCTCCTTACCATGGAGACGCTCTGCCGACTGAGCTATTGGGGCCTGTCCCGCACGCGCTTGCGCGCGTGGCGACGAACGAAATCATACCCCGATTCCGCCCCCTCCCCGCACCATGCGTCCCGCCCGCGCCTCAGCTCAGTACGGGGCGGCGCACGAAGCCGCCGAGTGCGTTGCAGACCGCGACGAGGCGCTGCAGTTCCCGCTTGGGCAAGCCATCGCCGAGGGGCAGGGCGAGGGTCTCGGCCGCGGCCTTCTCCGTGGCGGGCAGGAAGACGTCCCGCCGGTATCCCGGCAGGCGGTGCAGCGGTGTCGGTACGGGAATGCGGCAGTCGATCCCCTTCGCGCGGGCCGCCCGCACGAAGGCGTCCCGGTCGGGCCGGCCGTTGCCCGGCACGCGCGCGACGTAGCGCAGATACCGGTGCTCCGCCCCACCGCGCGGCGGAACGACGCCGCGCAATCGGGCGTCGAGGTACCGTGCCCCTTCCCTCCGCGCCGCCGGCACAGCCCGCTCCGCCCCCGCATCGTGGTGCTCCAGTACGAGCAAGCCGTGGCGCTCACCGAGTGCCCTGACCGCCCCGAGCGGCGCGGGCCCCCCGAACCGGTGCCCAACGACAACCGCCGCCGTGACCGGCCCCAGCACGCTCGCCACGTGGGCCGCGTCCAGGTTGTAGGTGTACGGGTCGATGTCGGCGAAGACGGGACGCGCGCCCAGACCGAGAACGGCCTCAGCGGTCCCGGGGCCGTCGAACGCGGATATGACGACCTCGTCCCCGCTTCCGATACCTGCGGCTCGCAGCAATCTCGCGGTGTCCATGCCTGGATGGTTGCCCGCCGACATGAACACGACGCGAAGTGGAGAGAAACGCTGGGAACGAAAAAAGGGTGCCCCGAGTCCGAAGACTCGGGGCACCCTTTCAATATTTGTTCGGCGGCGTCCTACTCTCCCACAAGGTCCCCCTTGCAGTACCATCGGCGCTACGCAGCTTAGCTTCCGGGTTCGGAATGTAACCGGGCGT
>NZ_JBIVIO010000013.1:0-137766 GCF_044749745.1 Streptomyces sp. NPDC088923
TCTGCTCCGCAGACACGACGCGCCGCCGCTACGCGGCGGGCCGCGCTCCGCGCGGCAACTCGGCGACTCCGTCGCCTCGGGCTCCGCGCTCCGCCCGGAGCCGGGTCCGGCGCGCTCCGCGCTCCGGACCCGGTGCGACGCTCCGCGCCGCACCGAACCCCGCTGGCAGCCAGCGGAGTTCAGACGGGGGCGGTCCCAGACGTTCGCGTCCCCGAACGTGGCGACCCGGGTTTCACCATATTACGCATCAGATAACACTGCACAGTATAAAGCTGGGGATATTAGCAATAATCTTTCTAAGCCCATACCTTTTTTCTGACTTACTTTCAGCACCTCTTGATTGATGGAGATTTAAAATTCGGGATGCGGCTCATTTGTGTGAGAATATTTACTGCCTGACTCCTAAATTCCGCTGTGGAAACATCGGGTAGAGCTTGTATCGGCCTCCAGGAATGAGTGCGGATACCACCGTGGCCCGTGCTCCCCGCTATGTGCGGGGAGCACGGGCCACGGTGGTATCCGCTACGTGCAGAGGAAAGACGATCAGCCTGGCTCCTGCGACCATGGAGCTTTCCCTCGGGGCAGATTCTCACGATGGTGCCGACGCTGGATCTACTGGTTCCCGCTTCGCCGAGCGGCCTTCTCACCGTGCGGGGAGCTGAGGGGAAGGCTCGGTCTGATCTGGCTCGGGTTGAGCGCGACAGGCTTTCCCATTAGCACCGCGCCGGCGTTGGGAACCTCTTCGTAGTACTGAGCGTCTCTCTCACTACACTGTGAAAGGGGTTGAGATGGACCCGGAATTACGCGCTACGCGCGCCCCGCAACCGCCGCCCCATCCCCCACGGCGCCCACCCGTCCCGCCGCGACCCTACGTGCCGCTGTGGCGGGTGGTGCGTGAGGAGGAGTGGCCACGTCTGGCCGAGCTGCTCCCGGGTCCGCGCCCCGGGAGCGTGCGTCCTTCCGTCCTGGTGCTCTTGGTGCCGTGCATGTGGTGGCTCACGGTGCCGCTGATGCTCTTCTACCAAGTGGCCAGGTCCGCGCGCCGGGTTGCCCGCCGCTCATTTCCCCGTCATCCGCAAGGGCGGATCACGGACGGCGCGGTGCTGAAAGCGCAGCGGATACGTGCCTGGGTTGCCGTCGCCGCCTCGGGTGGACTGCTGGCCATCTACGGCGGAGTGTCCGACGCGTTCAACCAGTTCCTGCAACGGCTGTATCTGGCACCATGGTTGGCGCTGGCAAGTGCGGTGCTGGTAGCTGCCGCACTGTACGGGATCGCCACACGGCAGCGGCGGCTGCTGATGAGGACGCACTTCAGGAACGGGGGCCTGACCGTCCTGAAGTATGTGGGCGCCTGGCTGCTTCTCCCGGCCTTGTTCGTCGGGTCTCTGATGGCTCTGTCGTCTGTCATGCCGCAGACCGTGACCGAAGACAACCTGCTTTTCGTCTGCTTGGCAGCAATAGCCATCTGGGCGCCGTTCTGGTGGATCGTCTACTTCCTGTGCTTCGCCTCGGGACCGGCAGTCCGCAATGCTTTCAGCCTTTCCGCCCTTCATCCCGCGCTGCCGGCCCTGACGACCAGTATCGCGGTCTGGGTATTTGCGCTCGTCAGTCAATCAGCGGGCGGTTTACCGCCGTTTCCGCGGCCGGTAGCGATCAGTGCCGTCCTCGGCGGACCGGTCACAGTATCGATCCTGGCGTGGTGGGAGATTTATCGCCTTCGCCACCGCCACGGCATGCGGTGGCGCCGCTGAGTCACTGACCACACGTACCTCAGCAGCGTGCCCCGCTGCGATAAATTGGCCATTCCCGAAAGCGACTCCCATGAGTTTCATTTTCCTGGTAGCAAGCTTCATCCCCATCCTTTTCGCATTCCGTGAGGTGCGGGTGCAGCGCCATCTGAAACATCACGGTACGCACGCCAGGGGTCGCGTGGTTTCGCACAACGCGGCCCACGACACCGTCTTCGCGATCATTGGCTTCACCGACGCGTACGGCACTCGGTACACGTTCCAATCCCAGTCCTCAGGGGTCAGGAAACTCCCCCTGGGCCGGGAAGTTCCGGTGCGCTATGAGGCGCACAATCCGAATATTGCGCGAATCGACCTGCCGGGAAGGAAGATCGTCAACATCGGAATCCCCGCGCTGATCGGAGCCTGGCTCCTAGGTGCCGCAATATTTCTCGCCCTGCACCATGAGACGTACTCGGGCCCCACGCACGGCCGCTGACGCTCCCCGCCCCATCTCGATGGTGGCTGAGCACCGAAGGAGGGACCGCCCTCATAGGGACGGGAAGGCCGGTGGCGCCCGTGGGGGGACTGCCGGGCCGGGCTCTTTCAGCCCGGTGGGGGCGGTTGCCTGGAGATCGTCCAGATGCTCGTCGGCGCGGACGCCGTATGGGGCGTCACACGGTGATCACCCGCTAGACGCTCCCGTGTGGCCTCAGCAGCGGGGGACTTTGGCTCAACTCGGTTGTCGGCAGGGGGATATGCGGTGGCGCGGGCATTGACAGTTCTGGTGGGTGGCCGTCACGCTCGATTGTGCTGACAACGTTGTCCGAGAGCGATCGTCGTCGTCTCGTGGTGAGGCCGTGAGGCCAGGAAGTGGGTGGGGGCACGTGTTCGGGAGATCCGGCCGTGGACTCGCGGTGGTCCTCGCCGCGCTAATGCTGATCCCATTCGGCGGGGAGCCCGTCGCGGCCGCGACCGGCGGTCCGTCGAACGACCTGCCACGGGTGGGAGGTTACTGGTCCGCCTCGTACGAGCCCGGCACGTCGCGGCCCGCCGGTTTCCCGGCGGCAGGTGCGACGCGCAACCTGCGAGGCGAGAAGGCGATTCCCACCGCTCAGGTGGCCAAGGCGCGTTCGGACCACGCCAACGCCACCAGCGTCGACGAGAACGTCGACAGTCTCTTCGATCAGGACAGTTCGACCAAGTGGTACGCGAGCGGCAGCGGCCGGCCGACGGATGGCCAGCCGGTGCACGTGATCTATGCCCTGCGCTCGGCGCGGGCGCTCTCGGGGTACTCCCTCACCTCCGCCAACGACGCTCCGCCTCGCGATCCCGCCGCCTGGACCCTCCTGGGCAGCAACAGCGCTTCCGCCGCCGAGGACGCCGACGACAGTTCGTGGAGCGCGCTCGGCGAGGAGAAGGGCCAGCGGTTCGCCGCTCGGGGGCAGAGCAACTTCTACGCGCTGGAGGCCCCGCGTGAGTACCGCTACTACCAGCTGCGGCTGACGGACACCTGCGCCGACCGGTGCGAGGGCGCGGCAGGCGACCGTACCAAGCTCCAGCTCGCCGACTGGACCTTGCGCGGCCTGCCGGACGCCGGGACCTCGCCGCTCGGCGTCTCGGTCGAGAACGCCGACTCGGGCGGAGCGGCCGATGGTTCGTATGCGCTGCGGTACGCGGGCCGTGTCCCGAAGTCGGGCCCGGCGCGGTCCTCGGTGGTGCTGCGGTCCGGTCTCGACGTGCCTGTCGGCGAGGATGCGACTCTGAGCTGGGCGGTCCGGCCGCAGGACGCCGCCTCCTCCCACGTGAGCGTCGACCTCGTCCACACCGACGCGGCGGGACGTCATACCCGTGTCCTCCGCTCCCGCCCGGCGGGGGAGCGCAGTGGACCGGCGGCGGCCCCCGACGGGTGGCGCACCGTTTCCGTCGGCCTCGGCGCCCTCGCCGGGAGGCGGATCACCGAGGTCCGGCTGCGCTATGACGATCCCGCGGCGGAGGCCGGTGCCCGGATCTCCGGCTGGATCGACGACATCAAGCTGGGGAAAGCCCTCCTCGACGCGTCCGCCAGCTGGGACTACCTGGATGCGCCGGGCGTCGACCCGGCGGGCGGGAACGTGGACCGTACGGCCTGGACCCGGCCCGGTCCCCCGCCGGAGGGCGTCCCTTGGAAGACGGCCGCTGGTCCCTTCGGCGTCAAGAACCAGGGCACCGACCTCGGACCGGACTTTCCCGTGCGCACCCGGCTGAACCTGCACAAGGACGGTTCCACGGGCGACACCGTCGAGGCGTACTTCTTCCGCACCGACTTCACCATGGACCGGGCGACGATCGACGCGAGCGGCGGACTCGTCGGCACCGTCGTCCACGACGACACGGTGACGGTCTACCTCAACGGCCGGCGCCTGGCGGGCCGCAACGACGGGGCGATCACGAAGAACCTCCAGTACCAGACCCCGGAGGGCACCTCCGGGCAGGGCGACCCCCTGCGCACCGCCTTCGTCCTCCCGGCCTCCGCCCTGCGCGCGGGCACCAACACGCTCGCCGTGGAGGTGCACCAGTGCGATCGCACCAGCTCGGACGCCTACTTCCGCCTCGAATCGCTGGTCCCGGCCCAGGGCTCGCTGCCCTTCACCGACGCGCAGCTCAGTACCGTCCACGACTCGGACCGGCTGCCCGCCGCTCCGGACGGCGGCGACTACTTCACGTGGCTCCTGCGCTCGTTCACCGAGGCGCGCGACACCCCGACCCTCATGGGGGAGAACCAGGCCCTGCCCGCGGGCACGCGCTACGACGAGCTGACCGCGCTGAACGACCGGACGGTCGTCGACATCAACAACGCGCCAGCCGACGCCACCGACCCCGAGGTGCACGAGGCACTGATCGATGGCAGGAGCAGCCCCTACCGGACGATGGCCGACGGTCTGGGGGCCCGGCTCGGAGCGCTGTACTCACAGGCGCTGAAGAACGGTGAACTGCCGCGCACCGAAGCGCTGTTGTCCGGACGCGTCGAACACACACCGGGCTCCTCGGCGGACTGGTACCAGACGGCCAAGAACACCTACCAGTACAAACGCCCCTTCGTCCGTATGGGCTTCACCGACCAGGACGGCCTCATCAAGCCGTGGGACAGCCGGAGCGGGTACGACGGTCTTGCGAGGGACGGTTCTTTCCCCAGCGGACATACGAGCCACGGGTACGCGCAGGGCATCGTGCTGGCGACGCTGCTGCCCGAACTGGCGCCGCAGATCCTGGCCCGCGCCTCCGAGTACGGAGAGCACCGCATCCTGCTGGCCTTCCATTACCCGACCGACATCATGGGCGGCCGGATCGTGGGGGAACGGACCGCGCAGGGTCGTTGGTCCGACCCCGGGTTCCGTGCCCTGCTGGAACAGGCTCAGGACGAGCTGCGGGCCGTACTCGCGCAGAAGTGCCGCGAGTCGGGAGCGGGTGACACCCTCACGCAGTGCATCGCGCACGACCGGCCCTACCTGCCCACGGGCGAGGCGGTGGACGTCTACACCCGCCGGCTGACCTACGGCTTCCCCCGCATCGGGCCGCAGGACCAGCCGCCGGCCGTGCCCGCGGGGGCCGAGGACCTCCTGCGCACCACCCTGCCGAAGCTGTCCGCCACGCAGCGCCGCACCGTCCTGGCCGCGACCCAGCTCCCGTCGGGGTACGCCCTCGACGAGGACGGCGCCCCGGGCAGCTGGCAGCGGCTGAACCTCGCGGCGGCGATGACCGCGAAGGTGACCGCGCACCGGGACGGGACGCTCACCGTCAACGGCGTCCACGTCGACCGGGAGGGCGTGCCGGTACGCGGATGAGCGGTGGGGCGAGCGGCCGGTCCCGCGCGCGGGTGACGCCCGGGTCGGCTGCGCGCGTCTCTCGCGCGGCGGCGCCCGCGAGAGACGCGCGCAGCCAAGCGGGCGCGGCGCCCGATTCCCGGCAGGTGGTGGGAGGCGGCGCGGGTCGTCCTGCTCCGCCTTCCTGCGGGCCGCCGAGGGCCCGGGGGCGACAGCGGCGTCGGTGACGTACCGGCCGCCCCCGCCGGTGTCGGCCGCTCGTCCCCGTCCCGGCCGTTCGTCCCCGTGTCGGGAAGGCCTTACTTCCTCTTGTGGCGCGGCCGTTGACTCCCGTCCCGGGGAGTGTCAAGAATGCCCGTTGACAACGTTGTCCGAACGGAAGGCCCCGCCGTGTCGCACCACCCCGCCCAGGTCGGCCGCCGACGTTTCCTCCAACTCCTCGCAGCGAGTGGTGCGTTGGCCGCTCTGCCCGCCGGTGTCGGGGCGGCGCAGGCGGCGGCCGCCGCGCCCGTCGCGGGCGCCGCCACGGCCCCCGACGACATCGCCGCCACCTACCTCCGCGTCCTAGCTCAGCACACCCGGTGGTCGGAGACCCAGTGGGACGCGGCGCGCGGCTATTACACGGACAAGGACTTCGGCTTCGCCGTCGTCCTCGGCAATGCCGTGCTGCTCACCCAGGGCACCTACGACAGCGCTCTGACCGGCGTCGATCGCGACACGCTGCGGACACGCACCCTCGCCACCATCCGCCACTTCGCCGCCTCCAACCGCCTCACCGGCGGCGACCAGTGGGGCCGCACGCTCTTCTTCGACACCACCTTCCAGTCGTACTTCGTCATGGCCGCGAAGCTCCTGTGGTCCGAGCTGGACGCGCCGACCCGCGCGAACGTCGACGCGCTCCTGCGCGGCCAGGCGGAATACACCGACGGTCTCGGCACTGGTGACGACCCGGCCTCGGGCTCCTGGACCCCGCACGGGCTCACCGGCGGATTCGAGGGCGACACGAAGCTGGAGGAGATGGGCGTCTACACGCAGTCCCTCGCCCCTGCCCTGGCCTGGGCCCGCGACGACGACCGGCACGCCGCGTGGAGCGACCGCTTCGGCACCTGGTCGCGCAACGAGGCCGGTCTGCCGCCCGCCGACCTCGCCAATCCCGCGTTGGTGGACGGGGTGCCGGTCTCGCGCAACACCGCGCGCAACCTCTACGACACGTTCATCGTCGAGAACCACGGCTCCTTCGGCCCGCACTACCAGGAGGAGTTGTGGCGCACTTCGGGCCGCAACTCCTCGCACTTCCTCGCCGCGGGCGCTCCGCTGCCGGAGGTGCTGACGAAGCAGCCCAATGCCGATCCGTTGTGGCGGACCCTGCTCGGCGTCATGAGCGACGCGGGCGAGCCGTTGATGCCGATGGTCAACGACCGCGAGCACCTGTACGGGCGCGACGTCATCCCGCTCGCCTTCCTCGCCCGGGTGCGGGGGGACCGTGCCGCTGCCCGCGCCGAGAGCGAACTGGCTGCCCGTCTGGAGGCGTACCAGCAGTACGCGCCGCGCTACAGGCTCGCGAAGTTCTCCGGCGAGCCGAAGTACGAGCCCGAGGCGCGCGCCGAGATCGCCTTGAGCTATCTGCTGCACGTGTGGACGGCGCACACCCCGGTGAAGCCGCTCTCCCGGGAGGAGTTCTTCGCGCGGGCGTCGGGGGTGACGGACTTCGGTACCGGGCCGGGGCTCGTCTCGCACCAGTCCCCCGCGGCATGGGCGGCGGCGGTCAGCAAGCCGGGCTTCGTGAAGTTCGCCTGGCAGCCGGCGCACGACGACTGGCTGTTCAAGCTGAGCGGCGGCACGCCGATGTTCCTGCCCTCGACGGCGGGCACGGTCTCTGGCCGTGCGGTGGAGACGTGGACCACGGTGCGTGACGGCTTCGACGGCAGCGCGACGCTGCTGCGTCTGGACACCGGCTGGGCCGGGTTCACGACGCTGGGTTCCGGCGCCGTCGTGTACGCGAGCAGCGGGACGGCGGCGGGCGAGGGGCACCTGGAGGTGTACAACCTCACCATGCCGGGGATGCCCGGTCTCGGCGGAGCTCGCACCTTCCGTTTCGCGGAGGGCTCGGTCGAGGTGGCGGCGCAGGACGGGGCGAGCGCGCCGGCAGCGGGCGGGCGCGTCGATACGCTCGACGTGCCGCGCACCGCCGTGCGTCACCTGCGCGTGCAGGGCGTGCGGCCCGATCCGTCGTACGGCTACTCGCTGTTCGCCTTCGAGGCGCGCGCGGCGGCGGGCGGCGAGGACCTGGCGCGCGGCGGGAAGGCGAGTGCTTCCTCGGCGGCCGCGGGCATGGGGCCGGAGCTGGCCGTGGACGGTGACGGGGCGACCCGCTGGGCGGTGGCGACCGCGGACCGCAAGCGGGCCGACAGCTGGCTCGCGGTCGACCTCGGCGCCCTGCGGGAGGTCGGGGAGGTGACGCTGCGCTGGGAGGCCGCGGCCGGGCGCGGCTACCGTGTTCAGGGATCGGCTGACGGGGAGCGGTGGGAGGACCTCGCCGTCTATCCCGCGGCGCGTGCCCGCAGCCACGGCGGCTGGCTCGACGTGGACGGCCGTGCCGGTCTCGTGGTGCGCGGCGCGGACGGGGACCACCCCGTCTCCGTCTACGACGACGCGGTCGTTCTCAGTGACGGCCCCGCCGCCCCGGTCGTGATCGAGGGTCATCCTGCGGCCACTCCTGAGCAGTTGCGGGTGCTGGCGGCGCGGAAGGCGCCGTCGGCCGAGCACGCGCAGGTGCGGGTGGCGTACGTGGAGGGGCACCTGAGTCTCTTCAACTTCTCCGCCGAGGAGGTCCGCACGCGGGTTTCGGTGCCGCAGGAGGGCGCCGAGCGGTATGTCTTCGCGGGGACGCAGACCGTGGACCGGGACGGGATCGTTTACGAGAGCGAGCTGCCCGGCGGGCGGGCGCTGCTGCTGGCGCAGCGGTTCACGCTCGCCCCGGTGTCGGGCCGCGCGCTGCCTTCCGGGCTGCGGGTGAGTGTCGAGGACGGGGCCACGCTGCGGCTCTCGGGGGCTTCCTGCCGGGTGCGGGTGCGCGCGCAGGGGCGGACCGAGGTGGTCTCGGTGCGCTCCGGCGGCCGGCCGGCCCTGGTCCGGCTGCGTGGAGCGAGGGCGTATCCGGTGGACGATCTGGCGCTGGGCCGTACGGTCTTCCCCACCAGCCCGCTGCCCGCGGGCATGTCGGAGCCGTCCGCGGCGGTCGACGGGGACTCGGGCAGCTCGTGGCGGCCGGGGAAGGACGGCCGCCTCGTCGTGGACCTCGGCGCGGTGCTGCCGGTGCGGGAGATCGAGGCGGAGTGGACCGGCGGTGACATAGCCGGCCTGCGGGTCGAGGGCAGTGCCGATGGCATCACCTACCGGGACTGGGGGCGCGCTTCGGGGCGCGGTCGCGTCCGCGCGCTGCGCGTCCGGGCGACGGCTCGTTACGTCGCGGTGCGGGTGGAGGGCGGGGGCGGTCACCGGGCGGCGCGGCTGGTACGGCTGTCGGTGCGCTGACGGACGCAGCGCGCGTCCCGTTGCGGACGGCGCGCGGTGTTCCGGGGGCCGTGCGGAGGGGCGCGCGCTCACTTCGCGCGGGCCCCGGGCGGCCGCTGTTGTCAGTCGCTCACCGGCTGTCGGGTCCGCACAGCGTGCGCACCGCGACGGCCTCATGCGCGAGGAAGGCGCTCGGGGTCGCTCCCCGGCAGGTCAGCCGGTGGGGGGCGGTGCGGTGCGTGCGTACCTCGACCTCGCTCAGCCGCGGGTACGGCGGGGCGCCCGCCACGTGTACGCGCCAGCCGCTGTCCGTGCGCCGCGTCCCGACGATCTCGTACGCGTGCCGGGCCGCCGGGCCGTGGCGTGCCAGGAGGGCGGCGACGGCGACCTGGGCGGGAGGCGGCAGGTCGGTGTAGCCGCGCAGGTGCGGGGCGCCCACGCGTCCCGCGAGGTGCTCCGCGAGCGTCGTCACGGCCGAGGGCGCGTCGAGGTTCCCGTAGTACACCCCGTCGGGGAGGACGGCGAGGTTGGCGGCGAAGCGGTCTCCGCCCAGGTGGGTGCATTCCCAGAGGAGATCCGGGTGGCGCGCGCCGAGGGCGGCGGCTACCGGGCGCCCCCGCACGGCGCAGCACACGTCGTGTGTCCCGTGCGCGCACACCAGCACGACGGGCGGGTGTCCCGTCGTTCCCGGACCGCGCAGCGCTTCCACGACGCCGTCGAGGTCCGTGTCCTTCTCCCACGTGCCCCAGGTCTGGCGGTGCGCCCCGTGCTCGTCGTGGTGGAGCACCGCCCAGCGACGCGGTCCGGCGTCGCGGCGGCGGCCGGGACGCCGCACGAGCAGGAGGCGGGCCCTGCGCGCCCTCGCCGCCGCGAACAGGCGGGCGGAGAGGGCGGGTTCGAGGCCGATGCCTTCGAAACCGTTCGGCGGCCAGCCTCCCGGGTGCTCGATCAGCACCCACACGCGCCCGTACGGAGCCGTCCCCGCGAGCCCGTCGCCTCGCTCTCGCGCGGCCTCGGCGCAGAAGAAGCGCGCCAGGTCCCCGGCCATCAGGGATCGGCGGGGACGACGACGCCCGCGCGCAGCAGTCGGCGTACGAGAGCCGTTCCGAGGTTCCGCGCGGGGTGCGCCCCGCCGTCGAGCAGCCGCCCGACGGCATCCCGTTCGGTGGGTGCCAGGTCGAGCCAGCCGGCGCGGGTCCACAGCCGTTCGCCGCTCAGGCGCGGCTCCAGCGCCGCGCGCAGCCGTACGCGGGTGTCGTCGGTGAGCGCGTCGAGTGCCGCGAGCTGGGCGAGTGGCCCCAGGGGCGCGGGGCGGCCCTGGCCGCGGCGGGTGCGCGCGAGGAGCGGGGCCGGGTCGGCTGTGGTGAGCGCGGCGACGAGTCGTGCGCGGACCTCCTCCAGTTCCCCGCCGGTTCCCTCCGCGCCGAGCGGGAGGGACGCGCGCATCACGGGGTCCTCGCGCAGCGCGGCGAGCGCGGTCTCGGCGAGTTGGGCGGCCAGCGCGTGTCGTGTCCAGGGGTGGACGCCGAGCGTCAGGTGCACGGAGACGGCCCCCCGCGCCACGGCGGAGTGCAGCCAGCCGCGCGGGAGGTAGAGCACGTCGCCTGGTTCCAGGACGGTGTCCAGGACGGGCGGGCCGGAAGCGGCCTCGGCGACGGCGGCCCGGTGCCCGGTCCAGGGCTGCTCGCGCGTGGGCGCGGTGACGACGGGTTCGTGGATCAGCCACCGCTTGGTGCCGGTGATCTGGAGGACGAAGACGTCGTGCACGTCGTAGTGGGCGTCGAAACCCTGGTTCTGGGGCGGGGTGACGTAGGCGTTGGCCTGCACCGGGTGTCCCAGCTCCGCGGCCAGCCGCGAGGTGAACGCCCCGACCGGCTCCCAGGTGCGGTGCAGCGCCTGGAGCACGAGCGTGGCGCCGTCCGCGAAGGCGCGCCACAGCGCGGTGTCGTCGAGTTGGTCGGCGACAGTGGCGCCGACACCGCCCGGAGCGGTGAAGGACGACTCGGGGAGCGTCGCTCCGTCCTTCGCGACGCGCAGGAACGGGGTGCGCAGTCCGCGCCGGGAGACCAGCTCGTCCACGGCCGCCGACGAGAAGACGTCCGAGAAGTCGCTCGCCCCCCGGGTCAGCGAGGGCGTCCGTCCCCACACCTCGCGCGCGAACTCCTCCCGGCCGAGGCCGGTCAGACGCGACTCCAGGACGCCGGCGTCCGCACGGACACCGGCGTCCTGGGACACACCGTTCCCTTCAGGGCTCAAGAGCCCTCGGCCGCGCCATCGGCGCCGCCGTCGTGGACGCCGGGCTTGCCCGCCGCACCACCGTCGGCCGGACCCTCGGCCGCACCATCGGCACCGCCGTCGTGCACGCCGGGCGTACCCGCCGCACCACCATCCGCAGGACCCTCCGCCGCACCATCGGCACCGCCGTCGTGGACGCCGGGTTGACCGGCCGCACCGCCGTCGGCCGGACCCTCGGCCGCACCGTCCGCACCGCCGTCATGCACACCGGGCTTGCCCGCCGCCCCACCATCTGCCGGACCCTCGGCCGCACCATCGGCACCGCCGTCATGGACGCCGGGCGTACCCGCCGCACCACCGTCGGCCGGGCCCTCCTGCTCGTACTCGGGCTTGCTCATGGTGCCTCCTGAAAGTCGCGCGGACCGCGCGGACGCGGCCGTCCTCCGGGCAGGTCAATCCCCTCCCAAGCTCGCCCACCAGCCGCGGACCGGCAACCGGAGACCCGGACCGGACGGCAGATCAGCGTGAGGAACGCGGCGCGCGAACGCGAGTGACAGGGCAGTCGCGACGGTACCGAGACCTCGCTCACCACGGTGCCGCGCGGCGCCCGTACCGCGCTTACCCGACGACCAGCCGGATGCCGGCGGCGGGACAGACGGCAGCCGGTCCCCGCACCTCGCGGCAGTCGAGGGAACGGATCAGCCCCGACCAGCACGACGCCGTCAGCGCCCCAGTGGTGCCCTCCGTGCGTGTTGGCCCTCCGCACCGGGCGGCCGTGCGTGATGCTGGGCGCACGGTGTACGGGCGGAGGTGCGGTGGAGCGGGCCGAGGTGGTGATCGTGGGGGCGGGAGCCTCGGGGCTCAGTCTCGCCCTCGCACTGGCGGAGCACGCTCCCGGTGCCGTCCCCGTGGTGGTACTCGACGCGGCGGACGCGCGGCTGCGCCCCGTCACCCGGACGTGGTGCTGGTGGGAGGCCGCGGACGGTCCCTACGACGACATGCTCACCGCCTCCTGGGACCAGTTGCGGCTCGTCGGGGCGGGGGGCGAGGTCGTCGCGCGCCGGCTGTCGGGGACGCGGTACAAGATGCTGCGTTCGCCGGTGTTCGAGGCGGGTGCACGGGAGCGGCTGGCCGGTACGGAGGGGACGCGCCTCGTGCGGGGCACCGTGGTCGGCATCACCCCGCAGGCGGGCGGCTCGCTCGTGCGGGCGCGGGACGCGTGTGACCGTGAGTTCGCCGTCCGCGCGCGGTGGGTCTTCGACTCGCGGCCCGTGTCGCCGTTGCCCGCCGCGCGCACTCTGCTGTGGCAGCACTTCCGGGGGTGGTTCGTGCGTACCGCCGCGCCGGTCTTCGACGCGGGGGTGGTCGACCTGATGGACTTCCGCACGCCGCAGCCCGCCCGGGGGCTCTCCTTCTGCTACGTGCTGCCGCTCGGGCCGTGCGAGGCGCTCGTCGAGTACACCGAGTTCTCGCGGCAGCGGCTCGCGCGCGCCGCGTACGAGCGGGAGTTGCGCCGGTACGTGAGCGAGGTGCTCGGTGTCGGCGCGTACGAGGTGACGGGTAGTGAGCAGGGCGCGATCCCGATGACGGACGCGCTGTTCGGGCGGCGGGCTGGTCCCGGGGTGTTCCGGATCGGGACGGCGGGCGGGGCGACGCGCCCGGCGACGGGGTACACCTTCGCGGCGGTGCAGCGGCAGGCGCGGGCGGTGGCCGAACGGCTGGGGCACGGGGGTGAGCCGGTGCCCCCAGCGGCGTACGGGCGGCGGGCGCGGGCGATGGACGCGGTGCTGCTGCGCGCGCTGGACCGGGGGCGGGTGCGGGGGCCGGAGTTCTTCACGGGGCTGTTCGGCGGGGTTCCGGTGGAACGGGTGTTGCGCTTCCTCGACGGGCGCACCACGTGGGCGGAGGATCTGGGGATCGGGCTGCGGGTGCCTTTCGGCGCGATGACGGCGACGGCACTGGAGCTGCCGTTCGTCCGGCGGCGCTCCCGTGGATGACTCGTACGGACAGGGAGCGCGGGCATGACGGTTTCAGGGGTGCGGCGCGGGCGCGATCGGCGGGCCGTGGTGGTGCCGGGGCCGCAGGGGCGGGCGTGGGCGGGCGCGCGGCGGCCTTCAGTGGTCGTGGTGGGTGGCGGGATCGCGGGGCTCGCGGCGGCGACGGGGCTCGCGGAGCGCGGCGTACGGGTGACGGTCCTGGAGCGGGAGCCGGTGCTCGGCGGGCGGCTCGCGGGGTGGCCGACGCGGCTCGCGGACGGCTCCGAGGTGACGATGAGCCGGGGGTTCCACGCGTTCTTCCGGCAGTACTACAACCTGCGGGGCCTGCTGCGGCGGACCGATCCCGGGTTGCGGGGCCTGCGTGGACTGCCGGACTACCCGCTCCTGCACGCGCGGGGGCTGACGGACGGTTTCCGCCGGGTGCCGCGCACGCCGCCGTGGAGCGCCCTGGGGTTCGTGGCGCTGAGCCCGTCGTTCGGCGCGCGCGATCTCCTCGGGATGGCGCCGCGCGAGGCGCTGCCCTTGCTGGACGTGCGGGTGCCGGAGGTGTACGAGCGGCTGGACGGGGTCAGCGCGGCGGACTTCCTCGCCCGGGTGCGTTTTCCCGAGGACGCGCGGCACTTGGCGTTCGAGGTGTTCTCGCGGAGCTTCTTCGCCGATCCGGCGGAGCTGTCGGCGGCCGAGCTGGTGCTGATGTTCCACATCTACTTCCTCGGCTCCTCGGAGGGGCTGCTCTTCGACGTGCCCACCGAGCCGTATCCGCGGGCGCTGTGGGCACCGCTCGCGGGCTATCTGGAGAAGCTGGGTGCCGAGGTGTGTACGGGGACGGGTGCTGAGGCGGTGGAGCCTGGGCCGGAGGGGCGCAAGCGGGTGCTGACCGGTGCCGGTGCGATCGAGGCGGACGCCGTGGTCCTGGCGCTGGATGCGGGCGGGCTGCGGCGGCTTGTCGCGGCGTCGCCCGGTCTCGGGGACGCGCGGTGGCGGGCGGGCATCGGCCGTCTGCGGACGGCGCCGCCCTTCCTCGTGAGCCGGCTGTGGCTGCGGGAGCCGGTGGCGGCGGAGCGGCCCGGTTTCCTCGGGACGAGTGGTTTCGGGGGGCTCGACAACGTGAGCGTCCTGGAGCGGTGGGAGGGGGAGGCGGCGCGGTGGGCGGCGCGCACCGGCGGTTCGGTGGTCGAGTTGCACGCGTACGCGGTGGACCCGGCCGCCGACCGGGGGGCCGTCGCGGCACGGCTGCGGGAGCAGCTCGCGCGGGTGTATCCGGAGACGGCGGGGGTGGCGAGTGTGGACGAGCGGCACGAATGGCGGGCGGACTGCCCGCACTTCCCCGTCGGTTCGTACGCGGACCGGCCGGCGGTGCGCACCCCGGACCCGGCCGTGATGGTCGCGGGGGATTTGGTGCGTACGGGGCTGCCGGTGGCGCTCATGGAGCGGGCGGCGACCTCGGGGTTCCTCGCCTCGAACGCCTTGCTCTCCGGGTGGGGGCTGCGGGGGCAGACGCTGTGGACGGTACCGGTGCGGGGGCGGTCGGCGGTGCTGCGGGCGCTGGTGCGGGCGGCGGGGCGCTGAGCGGCGCGGCCTCTCCGGTCAGCCGGGGAAGCGGCCGGTGGTGCGCAGGAGCCAGCGGCGTTCCGCGTAGGCGAGGTCGTCGCGCCACAGGCGGGCGGCGGCGGCGCGCACGAGGGGGCGCAGTGCGGGGGCGGAGCGGCGGGCGAGGGCGAAGCCGGGGCGGGGCGAGGTGGCGATGACGGCTTCGGTGACGGCGGTGCGGGGCCGGCCGCGGGGGTCGGGGGCAAGGGGGGTGGCGTGGGTCTCGACGACGGAGCCGGTGCCTTCGCCGTCGGTGATGTGCATGACGACGGTGCGGGGTTCGGGTGCGGTGAAGACGGCGGTGACGGGGATGACGGCGCGTCCGGCGAGTTTGAAGGAGACGCTGACGGTGAGGGCGTCGTCGTCGGTGCCGGTGACGCGGAGGTCCACGAAGGAGTAGGGGTGGAACCAGGCTCCGTGCCAGGGGTCGAGGCGATTGGCGACGACGTCCTCGGGTTCGCAGGTGCCTTCGGTGCGGTAGACGGCGGCGAGTGCTCCGGTGGGCTCGGGGCGTACGGGCAGGACGGGGGCGGGCAGGGGCTCTTCGCCGCCGACGGCGTCGAGGCGCACCCAGGTGAGGACGCCGTCGTCGTGGGCGGGGTAGGGCTGCCAGCCAGCGGTGGGGGCGCCGTCGAGGGCGAGGCCGTGCCAGCGGCAGACAAGGGTGCCCGCGCGCAGGGGGCTGTCGCACAGGGGGGCGCCGAGGTGGGGGCAGATCCCCGAGCCTGCCGCGAGGTCTCCCGTCGGGGTGCGCCAGGCGACGACCTCGGTGCCGGCGACGGTGGCGGCGAGGGGGCGGGGCGCGCCGGGGCGGACGGCGGTGGAGGGGCCGAGGACGTACCAGTTGCCGGAGGGCCGCCGCTGGGCCCGGGCGAGGGCGTCGCGGATGAGGGCGGGTCTGGCCTCGCGCCAGGTGGGGTGCATGCGGTCCCAGGGGACGGGGTGCTTGCGCAGCCTCAGCGGGACGCGGGGGCGGGGGTTCGTTCCCGGCACGGGCTGGTCCTCTCGGGGCGGGCTGCCGGGCCGGGTGCGGCGTGCCGGGTGGTGGCGCGGGCGCGGCGGCGGGCGGCGGCGAGGCGGGCGAGGCCGTCGGCGGCGACGACGGCGCGACGGAGGGGGGAGACGGCGGCGCGGCGGTGGACGGCCGCGTAGCCGTCGGCGGCGATGGCGTCGAGGATGCCGCCGTAGAGGACGAAGGCGGTGCGGATGCAGGGGCGGGCGACGGGGTCGAGCATCGCGAGGCCGGGGGCGGCCTCGCGGTAGACGCCGCGGGTCAGTGCGGCGGCGGCGCGCAGGGCGGTGGTGATGCGGGGGTCGCGGGTGCCGCTCGCGCGGCTCCATTCGAGGAGCGGGCGGTCCACGCCGTGGGCGGCGAGGAGGTCGGCGGGCAGGTAGACACGGCCCCGGTCCAGGTCCTCGCCGACGTCGCGCAGGAAGTTGGTGAGCTGGAAGGCGCGGCCGAGGGCCGCGGCGTGGGGGGCTGCTTCGGCGCGGGGGACGACGGTGCCGAGGACGGGAAGCATCTGGAGGCCGATGACGGCGGCGGAGCCGTGCATGTAGCCGCACAGGTCCTCGTACGTGGCGTAGTCGGTGACGGCGAGGTCGGCGCGCATCGCGGTCATGAAGTCGGCGAAGTGCTGGTGGTCGATCGCGTAGCGCTCGGCGGTGTCGGCGAGGGCGCGGACGACGGGCTCGGTCGCGGTGCGGTCGCGGAGTCCGGCGAGGAGCTGGGCGCGCCAGCGGTCGAGGGCAGCGGCGCGGGCGGCGGGCGGTGCGTCGTCGCCAAGGTCGTCGACGATGTCGTCGGCCCAGCGGGCGAAGCCGTAGAGGGCGTGGACGGCGGGGCGGCGGTCGGGGGGCAGGAGGCGGGTGGCGAGGAAGTAGGTGCGGCCGTGGGTCGCGTTGAGGGCGCGGCAGGTGGTGTAGGCCGTGCGGAGGGCGGGGTCGGTGATGCGGGCGGCGTCGAGTTCGCGTGCGGTCATCGGGAGCCTCCGGCGGTTGCCGGGGTGGCAGTCGCGTGTGCGGTCATCGGAGGCCTCCCGTGATGCGGGCGGCGGCGAGTTTGCCGGAGAGCAGGACGGTGGGGACGCCGACGCCGGGGGTGGTGCCGCAGCCGGCGAGGACCGCGTTGCTGGTGCCGCGGACGAGGTTGCGGGGGCGGAAGGGGCCGGTCTGGGCGAAGGTGTGCGCGGCGGAGAAGGGGGTGCCGGCGGCGTGGCCGCGGGCGTGCCAGGTGGCGGGGGTGACGAGGGTCTCGTGTTCGATGGAGTCCGCGATGCCGGTCATGCCGCGCCGTTCCAGGACGGTGAGGAGGCTGTCGCGGTAGCGGGGTGCGAGCGACTGCCACTGGGCGGGGCCGGGGCCGAGGGCGGTGTTGGGGCAGGGCGCGAGGATGTAGTGGAGGTGTTTGCCCGGTGGGGCGAGCGAGGGGTCGGTCGCGGTGGGGCGGGTGATGAGCAGCGAGGGGTCGCTCATCAGGCGTCCGCGGCGGGTGAGTTCCTCGAAGGTGGCGGCCCAGGAGTGCCCGAAGTCGAGGGTGTGGTGGCCGAGGTGGTCCCAGGTGCGGGAGGTCCCGGTGTGCAGGACGACGGCGGAGGGGGCGAACCGCAGGGGGACCGCTCTGCGGGGGCGTGCGCCGAGCAGGTCGTAGGTGACCGGCAGGTCGGGGGTGAGGACGACGGCGTCGCAGGCGATCCGTTCGTCGGGCACATGGACGGCGGTGACGCGGCCCGCGCGGCGCTCCAGGCTCCGTACCGGTGTGGCGAAGCGCAGTTCGGCGCCGGCGGCTTCGGCGGCGGTGGCCATCGCGCGGGGTACGGCGTGGATGCCGCCGCGCGGGAACCACACCCCGGCGACGGTGTCCATGTAGGCGATCACGGCGTAGGCGGCGAGGGCGCGGGCGGGTGCGACCCCCGCGTACAGGGACTGGAAGGTGAAGACGCGGCGCAAGCGCTCGTCGCGCAGGAAGTGGCCGATCCGGGTGTCGAGGCGCCCGAAGCCGCCGAGCGCGGCGAGCCGGGCGAGGTCGGGGGTGAGCAGGCCGAGCGGCGAGTCGAAGTTGCTGTCGATGAAGCGGCGCATCTGGGCGCGGTAGAGGTGGGTGAGCCAGGTGCGCAGGCGGCGGTAGCCGAGTGCGTCGGCGGGACCGGCGAAGTCGCGTACGGCTTCCTCCATCGTCGCTGCGTCGGTGTGCACCGGCAGGGTGCTGCCGTCGGCGAACCGGGCGTGGTAGGCGGGGTGGAGGGGGATGAGGTCGAGGTGGTCGGACAGGCGCGCGCCCACCGCCGCGAAGCCCTCTTCCAGCAGCTCCGGCATGGTGAGCACGGTGGGCCCGGTGTCGTGGTGGTAGTCGCCGTGGCGGAGCAGGCCCGCACGCCCACCGGGCAACGGGTCGCGTTCGAGCACGGTGACGCGGCGGCCGGCGCCGAGGAGGTGGAGGGCGGCGGAGAGCCCGGCGAGTCCCGCGCCGACGACGACGACATGGGAGGTGGGGCCGGAGACGGTCTTCAGGATGGCTCCTCGGCCGGGAGGGGATGGGGGTGCGTGCCGGGGGGTGTGGAGGCGGCGGACCGGAGGGGCTGGTGTCCGTGCGGGTGGGCCGGGGCGGGTGAGGGCGGGAGATCGGCGGGTTGGGCGGTGCCGGCGGCGAGTTGGACGAGGGCGAGCAGTCGGGCCCGCGCCTCGGGGGCGCCGGGCAGTGCCTCCACGTGCGCGCCCGCGCGGCGCACCAGCCGGGCGATGTGCGCCTCGACGTCGCGGCGGGCGCCGGTCTCCTCCAGGACTTCGCGCACGGCGGCGAGTTCGGCGGGCCCGGCCGCCGGGTTGCCGTAGCCGCGTCGCAGGACGGCGAGCGCGGCCCCCCGGGGGCGTTCGGCGGCACGCGAGAAGCCGAGCGCGGCGAGGAGGGTGGGTTTGCCCTCCCTGATGTCCTCGCCGGTGGGTTTTCCGGTACGGGTGGCGTCGCCCCACACGGCGAGGAGGTCGTCGCGCAGTTGGAAGGCAAGCCCGGCCGCGCCGCCCGCGGCGCGCAGCCCCCGGCACACGTCGGGTGGGGCGGCCGCGAGGACGGCACCGAGTTCGAGAGGTCGCGCGACCGAGTACCGCCCGCTCTTGAGGACGGCGGTGCGCAGGGCGTGGGTCGCGGAGTGGGAGCCGTCGGCCTGGCCCGCGAGATCGAGGTACTGGCCGGCGATCATCTCGGCCCGCAGCACGCTCCACAGGCGGCGGGCCGACGCGGCGACCTCGGGTGGTGGGTGGGCGGTGGCGAACGTGTCCTCGGCCCACACCAGGGCGAGGTCGCCCGCGAGGACGGCCGCCGACTGGCCGAATCCGAGCGCGCCGGGTTCGGTCCCGGCGGGGCGCGCCGAGCCGAGGAGGACGTGCAGGGCGGGCCGGCCGCGCCGGACGGGCGAGTTGTCCATGACGTCGTCCTGCACGAGCGCGCAGGACTGGAGCAGTTCGACGGCCGCGCCCACGGTGAGGGCGACCGCGACGGTCTCCGGTGGCGGGGCGGGGCAGGACACGCGCAGGCCCCACCACACGAACGCCGAGCGCAGTCGGCGTCCACCGCCGCGCGTGGTGGCGGCGAGCCATTGCGCGACCCGGCGGCCGAAGGAGGCGTCGAGGCGGGTGGCCTCCGCCACTCGGGGAGCCAGCAGCCTTTCCAGGGCATCGGCGACGGCGGCGGACGGCTGGGTGTCCACGGCCCGCCAGTCCGGCGGCTGCTCCTGTGCTCGCACCACCCGCGCGCTCCTCCGTTCCCGGTGCGGCCCGCCGCCCCTGACCGGGAGCGGGGGCGCGGCACAGGCCCTGTCCCCCCAGCTCTTCCCGCCCTGCCTCCCCTCTCCCCCGCCGCCACCCGGATGGCGGCGGGCGGATTCCCCGACACCGTGAGCGGAACGACTCGGTGTCGGGGAAGGGCCGGGGCGGGGACGGGACGGAGACGGGACCGGTGGCGGAAAGGGGGGACGGGACGGAGACGCGGGGGTGCTACGGAAGCGGCTCGTGGTTGACCCATACGACCTTGTACGGGTGACGGGACTGCCAGCGGGCGATCAGGTCGGCCACGCCGGGGATGGCGAAGCTCGCGGCGAGGGCCTCCGTGTCGGGGAAGCCGATGCGCACGACCGCGTCGGCGACGAAGACGGGGCTGTGCTCGTCGCCGGGGACGCGGAGGTGGTGCCGGGCGGCGAAGCTCTCGACAAGGCCGGAGCCCGTCATGAGGGTCTCCAGCTCCTTCAGGTAGGTGTCCAGGTCGTCGTCGGGAATCGGGGAGTCGAAGGAAACGATCATCGTGTGGTGCGTCATGCGGCCATTGAACTGGTGGTTCGGCTCGCGCGTCCAAGACCGCTTCGTTCTCGAACGATGCCCGTGAGGAATGGATGGGTGGCCTACAGTCGGTGGGGTGGCTGAGATGGAGACGCGGGAGCTGGAGTATTTCCTCGCCGTGGCGGAGGAGCTGCACTTCGGGCGGGCCGCTGAGCGGCTGGCGATCGCGCAGCCCGCGCTGTCGAAGGCGGTGCGGCGGTTGGAGGGGCGGCTCGGGGTGCGGTTGTTCGACCGGTCCAGCAGGCAGGTGACGCTTACTCCGGCGGGTGAGGCGTTGCTCGGGGAGGGGCGGCACGCGCTGGGCGCGGTCGCTGCCGCCGCGCGGGCGGCGCGACGGGCCGGAGAGGGCGAGACCCGCCTGCGGTTGGTGATGAAACCCGGTGGGGACGCCGATCTGCTCTCCGGGATTCTGGCCGCGCACGCGCGCGTGGCCGGGGCGCACCAGGTCGGCATCCTCTTCGGCGGGGCCACCGATCGCGCCGAGCGGGTGCGTACGGGTGAGGCCGACGTCGCGCTGCTGTACCTGCCTTTCGACGACCCGGCCGGGCTCGATCACGAGACGCTGCTCGTCGAGGACCGGGTCGCGCTGCTGCCCCGGACCCATCCGCTCGCCGTGCGCGAGCGGCTCACGCTTGAGGATCTCGCCGGTGAGTCCTTGCCGCGGTGGCGGGGCGCGGGCTGGACGGGGGCACCGGCGGGGGCGCTGCCCGGGCCCGAGGTCGTCGACGGGCCGGAGATGGTGCAGTGGGTGAGGCTGGGGCGCACCCTCGCGCTGTTGCCGCGTTCCCTGGCCGAGCCGGTGCATCCGGATCTCGTGTGCCTGCCCGTGGTCGACGCGCCGCGCAGTGCGCTCGTCATCGCCTGGGCGGAGCAGGACCGGCGGCCGCTCGTGGCGGGATTCGTGCGGGCTGCCGTGGAAGCGGCGGCGGGCGTGGAGGGTGAGCGCGCCAGGGGGCGTGAAGGGTGAGCGCGCTGGTCAACTTCCCTCCGTCCGGTTCAGCCGGACGAGGGGCGGAGGGAGGACATGTGGTGCGAGGAGGCGGGGCAGGCATCGGGTGTTCTTACTCGATCTACTGAACCGAGAACACTCATGGGACTCATGCGTCTGCGCAAGACCGCCGTCGCTCTGGCTGTCGGGGTGGTCGCCTCCGGGCTCGCCGCGACGGTGCCCGCCTCGGCCGCTCCGGATGCGGGGGGCCACCACGGGGGCAAGCCCTCCGCCTGCCGGCCCGCCAACCACCGGGCGAAGATCACCGAGGCGCCGCACAGCGCGGGCCACCACCACTATCGGGTGACGCTCACCGCGCCGCGCGGGTACGAGGCCTGCGCCCTGGCCGGTTCGCCCGTCGACGTGCGGTTCTCGCGCCACGGGAAGGACAGCGGGGTCCGTGCGGGGCGGTACGGGAAGCAGGGGCACAAGGTGGTGCTCAAGTACGGGCACCCGGTGCACTTCGACGTCCAGGTGCCGGCAGACGCCCGTCAGGTCCCGGCCGACGAGGTCGGGTTCACGCTGCGGACGCCGGGCGGGAAGATCCCGGGGACCTCGTTCGCGGGCGGGAAGCTGAAGGTGGCGCGCGGGACGCTCGTCGGGCCGGTTCGGGCGGGATGAGGCAAAGGCCCCGGGGCATTGCCCCGGGGCCTTTCGCGCGGTGGGATCAGGCGACGTCGAAGCGGTCGAGGTCCATGACCTTCGACCAGGCCGCGGCGAAGTCCGTAGTGAACTTGGCGGCCGCGTCGTCGCTCGCGTAGACCTCGGCGAGGGCACGCAGCTCCGAGTTCGAGCCGAAGACGAGATCCGCGCGGGTGCCGGTCCAGACGACCTCGCCGTCGGCGCCGGTGGCCTCGTAGGAGCCGCTGCCGTCGGCGGCGGGGCGCCAGGAGGCGTCCAGGAGGTTGACGAAGAAGTCGTTCGTCAAGACCCCGGGACGGGCGGTGAGGACGCCCGCCGTCGAGCCGCCCGTGTTCGCGCCGAGGACGCGCAGGCCACCGATGAGGACCGTCATCTCGGGGGCGGAGAGCGTCAGGAGGTTGGCGCGGTCCACGAGGAGGTACTCCGCGGGGAGCCGGGCCGCCTTGCCGGTGTAGTTGCGGAAGCCGTCCGCCACCGGTTCCAGCGCCGCGAACGAGTCGGCGTCGGTGTGCTCCTCGGTCGCGTCGACGCGGCCCGGGGTGAAGGCGACCTCGACGGCGTGGCCGCCGTCGGCCGCGGCCTTCTCCACGGCCGCCGTGCCGGCCAGGACGATGAGGTCGGCCAGCGAGACGTGGCCGCCGGTCGCGGCGAAGTCGCGCTGGATCGCTTCCAGGCCGGTCAGGACGTTCGCGAGACGCTCGGGGTCGTTGGCCTCCCAGTCGCGCTGCGGGGCGAGGCGGATACGGGCGCCGTTGGCGCCGCCGCGCTTGTCGCTGCCGCGGAAGGTGGAGGCGGAGGCCCAGGCGGTGAAGACGAGGTCGGCGACGGAGAGACCGGAGGCGAGGACCTTCTCCTTGAGCGTCGCGATGGCGGCCGCGGTGAGCGGGGCGCCCTCGGCGGCGGGCAGCGGGTCCTGCCACAGAAGGGTCTCGGCGGGCACCTCGGGGCCGAGGTAGAGGGACTTGGGGCCCATGTCGCGGTGGGTGAGCTTGTACCAGGCGCGGGCGAAGGCGTCGGCGAACGCTGCCGGGTCCTCGTGGAAACGGCGGGAGATCGGCTCGTAGACCGGGTCGACGCGCAGGGCGATGTCGGTGGTGAGCATGTTCGGCGCGATCTTCTTCGCCGGGTCGTGGGCAGCGGGGACGGTGCCCTCGCCCGCGCCGTCCTTCGGCTTCCACTGGTGGGCGCCGGCGGGGCTCTTCGTCAGCTCCCACTCGTAGCCGAAGAGGTTGTCGAAGAAGCCGTTGCCCCACTGCGTGGGGGTGGTGGTCCAGGTGACTTCGAGGCCCGAGGTGATGGCGTCGGCGCCCTTGCCGCTGCGGAAGGTGTTGCGCCAGCCGAGGCCCTGGTCCTCCAGCGGGGCGGCCTCGGGGTCGTCACCCACGCTCTCGGAGGGTCCGGCGCCGTGGGTCTTGCCGAAGGTGTGGCCGCCCGCGATGAGCGCGACGGTCTCCTCGTCGTTCATCGCCATCCGGCGGAAGGTCTCGCGGATGTCGCGGGCCGCGGCGAGCGGGTCCGGATTGCCGTTGGGGCCTTCGGGGTTGACGTAGATGAGGCCCATCTGGACGGCGCCGAGGGGCTCTTCGAGCCGGCGGTCGCCGGTGTAGCGCTCGTCGCCGAGCCAGGTGGTCTCCGGGCCCCAGTAGACGTCGTCCTCGGGCTCCCAGACGTCCTCACGGCCGCCGGCGAAGCCGAAGGTCTCGAAGCCCATGGACTCCAGGGCGACGTTTCCGGCGAGGATGAGGAGGTCCGCCCAGGAGAGGCTCTGGCCGTACTTCTTCTTCACCGGCCACAGCAGGCGGCGGGCCTTGTCGAGATTGACGTTGTCCGGCCAGCTGTTGAGCGGGGCGAAGCGCTGCTGGCCCGCGCCGGCGCCGCCGCGGCCGTCGCTGATGCGGTACGTACCGGCGCTGTGCCAGGCCATGCGGATGATGAGGGGGCCGTAGTGGCCGAAGTCGGCGGGCCACCAGTCCTGCGAGGTGGTGAGGACCTCTTCGATGTCGCGCTTGACGGTGGGGAGGTCGAGGGACTGGAACGCCGCGGCGTAGTCGAATGCGTCGCCGAGCGGGTTCGCGACCGGGGGGTTCTTCGCCAGGATCTTCAGGTTGAGCCGTTCCGGCCACCACTGCCGGTTGCCGCCGCCCTGGGTGGGATGGGGTGCGCGGGCGGTGTGCACGACCGGGCAGCCGCCGGACTCCTCGGTCTTCGGGTCGGTGACGATGGCGTCGTGGTTCTCGGTCATGGACATCCTTCCGGACCTGTGCGGTTCCTTGAGCACGTGCCGGAGTGCGTGGGGGCGTGCGGGGGCAGGGTGTGGTGGGGCCCTGCCCGCGCGGCTTCCGCACCGCGTCCCGACTCGTACCGGAACCGATCCTACGATGGACTTTGTCCAAGTCAAGAAAAAACCTACCCGGTGCATGACAGGCCGGGCGCGTGTGCGGGTCGGGACGAGGCGGGTCAAGGGAGGACCGGGCGGCCCAAAACGGGACACGGATCAGGCGGCGCGGATCGGGACGAGGCACGGATCAGGACCTGGCGCGGATCAGGACGAGGCGCGGATCACGAGTTCCGGGTCGAAGACCACCGCGACGGGTTCCGCCTCACCGCTCTCGATGTGGGTGTGCAGAAGGCGGGCCATCTCGGCGGCCATCTCCTCGACGGGCTGGCGGATCGTCGTCAGGGGCGGGTGGGCGGTGACCGCGGCGGGGCTGTCGTCGAAGCCGACGACGGAGACGTCGGCGGGGACGCGTCTGCCATGTTCGCGCAGGACCTGGCAGGCGCCCTGCGCCATGAGGTCGTTGGCGGCGAAGACGCCGTCGAGGTCGGGGTGCGCGTCGAGGAGGCGGCGCATCGCCGTCTCGCCGCTGGCGAAGGTGAAGCCGCCTTCGGCGTACGGGACCCAGGCGTGGCCGTGGCGGGCCATCGCCTCGCGGAAGCCGGTGAAGCGCTCCTGCCCGGCGAGGACGTCGAGGGGCCCGGTGATGGTCGCGATGGTGCGGCGACCGCGTGCGAGGAGGTGGGCGGCGGCGAGTGCCGCGCCGTCGCGGTGGGCCAGGTCCACGTAGCTGAGCGGGACGGGCAGCGCGGGGCGGGCGAAGAGGACCGCGGGGACGCCGGTGTCGGCGATGCGGGCGGGGAGCGGATCGGCCGGGTGGGTGGTGACGACGAGGGCGCCGTCGGCGCTGCCCTGACGAAGGTAGGCGATCGCCTCGGTGCGGGCCGCCTCGGTCTCGGCGAAGAGGAGGACGGGGTGGAGCGAGTGGGGGCGCAGATAGCCGATGATGCCGCTCACCGCGCGGCCGAAGAAGGGGTCGGCGAAGACGCGGGCGGCGAAGCCGGGGTCCGTGTCCTCGCCCTCGTCACCCGCGCCCGAGACGACGAGGGCGACCGTCCCGGCCTTGCGGGTGACGAGAGAACGGGCGGCGCGGTTGGGGGTGTAGCCGGTGGCGGTGATCGCCTCGCGGACCGCGCTCTGGATGCCGGGGTCGACATTGCGCACGCCGTTGACGACGCGCGAGACGGTGGCCCGGGACACCCCGGCGACGCGGGCGACGTCCTCCAGGGTCGCGGCCCGGCCGCGAGTCTGCGGCTCTCTGCTCATGGGAAGCAGCGTAAACCCTGGGAGAGCGCTCTCTTCCCGCCTCGGCCGAACCGGCGCCAAAACCCTGCCCCGGCGGGGCGGCGGGAGGCGGCCGTGCCCCCAACTTCCCTTGCGGGGACGGCCAAAGAGGTGGCGACATCACGGAAACATGGCGTTCACCTTCTCTTGACATGCCTTCGACGACGGCGGAACACTCCCGTTGGGAGAGCGCTCTCTCACTCCCGTCGCCCTGTTCCGCCCGGCCCCTGACGACGGGGCGGAACAGGGACGGGCGGGGGCGCGCTCCTCCTCCACACCCCCACGGACAACAGGAGGTCTCCGCATGTCGAGGAGATCGCGTTTCCGCAGATCGGCCTACGGGTCGGGACTGATGATCACGGCGGGGCTGCTCGCCGCGACAGTGGGGCTGGTCCTTCCGCAGGCGTACGCCGGCGACCAGTCCTCCGCTTCGGCCCCGGCCTCGCAGGCCGCCGCCTCCACCTCGTCGCACGCCGGGATGAATCACGCGCAGGCCGCTCCCCGGGCCTTCGGTGACGACCCGGACGGTGACGGCTACATCCCGGCCAACCCCCCGGTCAACGCCGAGCCCTCGCAGGCCAATCCCCCGCACCGCTACTTCCACGAGTTCCAGGCGCACTGTTCGGTGACGCACACCGCGCCGGACGACCCGATCGTCTTCCCCGGTCAGCCGGGCGCCTCGCACGATCACACGTTCATGGGGAACGTCTCCACGGACGGCAACTCCACGAGCGCGTCGATGGACGCGGCGAACGGCACCACGTGCGTGGCGCCGGGCGACAAGTCCGGGTACTGGATGCCCTCGCTCTACAAGGGCGACAAGAAGATCCTGCCGGTGGACGTCCAGACCATCTACTACAAGGCGGGAGTGACCGACTACACCAGCGTGCGGCCCTTCCCGAAGGGGCTGCGCTTCCTGGTCGGCAGCCCGATGCAGAGCGCGGACGAGTTCCGCCACCACAAGGGCTTCGTCGAGGGCTGGGAGTGCGGGGAGAGCTACTTCAACACGGAGTTCCCCGCCTCGTGCCCGACCGGTCAGGACGTCCAGCTCAACATCCGTTTCCAGGCGCCCAGTTGCTGGGACGGGAAGTACCTGGACACGCCCAACCACACGAGTCACATGGCCTATCCGGTGGTGAAGGCGGGCACGAACGACAACGTGTGCCCGGCGGACCACCCGGTGGCGCTGCCGATGATCGAGTTCAAGATGGCGTGGCCGGTCAACGGTGACACGTCCGATCTGCGGCTCGCCAGCGGCGCGGCGCACACGTTCCACTACGACTTCTTCAACGCGTGGGACGACGCGACGCTCAAGGCGATGGTCGATCACTGCATCGTCGGTGGCCTCCAGTGCGACCCCAGGGGCTACGACCAGACGCACCCGGAGGCGGGCGCGGCACTCGACGAGAACTACGAGTTGCCGAGCTGATCCGGGGCGCGGTGCCGGGGTGGTGCACATACAGGGGGCCGCCCCGGCACCGCGCCATCGTCCGCGTACGCGCCGCTCCGGCCCGTACGCACCACCAGTACCCGGCCCCCACTCCGTGTTCCCCCCACTCCCCCACCCATGGACTCCGGAAGGAGCCTGCTCTCCCATGCGCAGAATCACCCGCACCCGCGCCCCGCTCGCGGTGGCCGCCGCCCTCGCCGGCGCGGCCCTCGCCCTGCCGGCCCCCGCCGCGCACGCGGCCGGTGACGTCGTGAAGGTCACCGGTTCCCAGGGGAACTGGCAGCTGACCGTCAACGGGCAGCCGTACACCGTCAAGGGCCTCACGTGGGGCCCCTCGCCCACCGACGCATCCCGCTACCTGCCCGACGTGGCCTCGATGGGGGTGAACACCATCAGGACCTGGGGCACGGACGCCAGCAGCAAGCCGCTCTTCGACGCGGCGGCGGCGAACGGCATCCGGGTCGTGGCCGGCTTCTGGCTCCAGCCGGGCGGCGGTCCCGGCGCCGGTGGCTGTGTCAACTACCTGACCGACACCACGTACAAGAACAACATGCTCGCCGAGTTCCCGAAGTGGGTGGACACCTACAAGAACAACCCCGGCGTGCTCATGTGGGACGTCGGCAACGAATCGGTGCTGGGGCTCCAGAACTGCTACAGCGGCGACGAGTTGGAGAAGCAGCGCGACGCGTACACGTCGTTCGTCAACGAGCTGGCCGTGAAGATCAAGGCCGTCGACCCCAACCACCCGGTCACTTCCACGGACGCGTGGACGGGCGCCTGGCCGTACTTCAAGAAGAACACCCCGGCGCTGGACCTGTACGCGGTCAACGCCTACCAGGATGTCTGCGGGGTCAAGAGCGCCTGGCAGCAGGGCGGTTACAACAAGCCGTACATCATCACCGAGACAGGCCCGGCCGGTGAGTGGGAGGTGCCGGACGACGCGAACGGCGTGCCCAAGGAACCGGACGACGCGGCGAAGGCCGCGGGATACACGCGGGCGTGGCAGTGCATCACGGACCACAAGGGGGTCGCGCTCGGTTCGACGATGTTCCACTACGGGACGGAGTACGACTTCGGCGGGATCTGGTTCAACCTGCTGCCCGCCGGGGAGAAGCGGCCCTCGTACTACGCGGTGAAGGAGGCGTACGGGAAGTCGACGGCGAACGACAACAAGCCGCCGAAGGTGGACGCGCTCCAGGTCGAGGGCGGGACCTCGGCGGTGGCGGCGGGCAAGCCGCTGACCGTCACGGTGCCGGCGAGCGACCCGGACGGTGACGCGCTGAGCTACGAGGTGCAGGTGGGGTCGAAGTACATCGACAACGCCTCCGCGCTCACCACGATCGACGCGAAGAACCTCGGTGGCGGGAAGCTGCAGGTGACCGCGCCGGACCGGACGGGCGCGTGGAAGCTGTACGTGAAGGTCAAGGACGGCAAGGGCAACGTGGGCGTCGGCACGACGTCGCTCAAGGTCGTGGCGCCGCCGGTGACGGGGACGAACCTCGCGCGCGGCAAGACCGCGACGGCGTCCTCGTTCCAGTCGGACCCGACGGGCGGATGCCCGTGCGGGCCCGACAAGGCGGTCGACGGTGACGCGTCCAGCCGCTGGGCGAGCGACTGGAGCGATCCGCAGTGGCTCCGGGTCGACCTGGGCGCGGCGAAGGCGATCCGGCACGTCCAGCTCGACTGGGAGTCGGCGTACGCGAAGGCGTACACGATCCAGGTCTCGGACAACGGGAGCGACTGGCGGACCGTGCACGAGGAGACCGCGGGCAACGGCGGGATCGACGACTTCGACGTGAGCGCGACGGCCCGCTACGTGCGGGTGAACGGGACGCAGCGCGGGACGGGATACGGGTACTCGCTGCACGAGTTCGGGGTGTACGGGGGCTGAGAGGGCCTCAGTGGGAGGTACGGGATCGTCGTCCGGTCCCGTACCGGTGAGTGAAGCGCGCCGCTGAGGCGGTGGCGTGGCACCGGGCGGGTCTCCCCGCTGCCGTCCGGTGCGTGGGCGGGTGCGAAGGGCCGGGTGACGGTCCGACGTACCCGCCTTACGCATGCGCTGCGTCCCTTCACTTCTTGGCCACAACTGGCCAGCGAGCGATCGATTCTCGCCACCTCCTGAAGTGTCACCTGGCTGGAAAATCTCCCCAAGTCGGCGTGGAGAAAGTGTTATCCAGGGTTTTTCCGCCGGTCGGTGCAGGGGATGTAACGCCCAAGTGAAGGGACCTTGTGCACAACTCTTGACGCTATCCAGGGGGTGGGAGAACGATCTCCGGAGAGCGCCGAACTTCGCGCTCTCTTCCCACCCGCACTGTTTGTGCACCACCGCGTCGGCACCCGTGTGCCCGCGGTGACTCATGCCCAGGAGACCGACATGGCTGTGTCCCTGAGTCCGGGAGCCGTTCGTGGCACCCGACCGCCTCGAAGAACCCTCGTGGGAGTTGTCGTACTGGCCCTCGCCGCCGCCCTGCTGGCTCTTGTGCCGGCGACGGCCGCGCACGCGGCGCCCGTGCTGCTCTCGCAGAACAAGAACGTCACCGCCTCCAGCCAGGAGAACTACGGGACCCCGGCGGTCAACGCCGTGGACGGTGACAACGGCACGCGCTGGTCGAGCGCGGCCTCCGATCCGCAGTGGATCACCGTGGACCTCGGTGCGACGGCCTCGGTGAGCCAGGTCGTGCTGCGCTGGGAGACGGCGTACGCGAAGTCCTACCGCGTGGAGTTCTCCCCCGACAACCAGAACTGGACCTCGAAGTACTCGACGACGAGCGGCAACGGCGGCACCGAGACGCTGAACATCAGCGGTGACGCGCGCTATGTGCGGGTCTACGGGACGCAGCGGGCCACGCAGTACGGCTACTCGCTGTGGGAGTTCCAGGTGTACGGCACCACCGGGGGCGGTTCGAACCCCGGCGGCCCGATCACCGGCGGTGGGGACCTCGGCCCGAACGTGAAGGTCTTCGATCCCTCGACGCCGAACATCCAGGGGCAGGTCGACTCGATCTTTCAGCAGCAGGAGTCGGCGCAGTTCGGCGACGGGCGCTACCAGCTGCTGTTCAAGCCGGGCACGTACAACAACCTGAACGTGCAGCTCGGGTTCTACACGTCGATCTCGGGGCTCGGCCTGAAGCCGGACGACACGAACTTCAACGGTGACGTGACGGTCGACGCGGGCTGGTTCAACGGCAACGCGACGCAGAACTTCTGGCGTTCGGCGGAGAACCTGGCGATCAAGCCGGTGAGCGGGGACGACCGCTGGGCCGTCGCGCAGGCCGCTCCGTTCCGCCGGATGCACATCAAGGGCGGGCTGAACCTGGCGCCGGCCGGCTACGGCTGGGCGAGCGGCGGGTACATCGCGGACAGCAAGATCGACGGGACCGTCGGCCCGTACTCGCAGCAGCAGTGGTACACGCGTGACAGCACGGTCGGCGGCTGGAGCAACGCCGTGTGGAACATGGTGTTCTCCGGGGTGGAGGGCGCGCCCGCGCAGTCCTTCCCGAACCCGCCGTACACGACGCTGAACAACACGCCCGTCTCGCGTGAGAAGCCGTTCCTCTACCTCGACGGGAACGACTACAAGGTGTTCGTCCCCGCGAAGCGGGAGAACGCGCGCGGTGTCTCCTGGAACGGCACGCCGCAGGGGCAGTCGGTGCCGCTGAACCAGTTCTACGTGGCGAAGCCGGGGGTGTCGGCCGACACCCTGAACCAGGCGCTCGACCAGGGCCTCAACCTGCTGTTCACGCCGGGCATCTACCACCTGAACAAGACGGTGAACGTCAACCGGGCGAACACGGTGGTGCTCGGTCTCGGGTACGCGACGCTGATCCCGGACAACGGGGTCACGGCGCTGAAGGTCGCCGACGTGGACGGCGTGAAGCTCGCGGGTCTCCTCCTTGACGCGGGCGCGGTCAACTCGCCCTCGCTCCTGGAGGTCGGCACGGCGGGCTCGCACGTGGACCACGCGGCGAACCCGACCTCGGTCCAGGACGTGTTCGCGCGGGTCGGTGGCGCGGGTCCGGGGAAGGTCACGACGGCGTTCGTCGTCAACAGCGATGACACGATCATCGACCACACGTGGATCTGGCGGGCCGACCACGGGGCCGGTGTGGGCTGGGAGACCAACCGCGCCGACTACGGGCTGACCGTCAACGGCAACGACGTGCTCGCGACGGGTCTGTTCGTCGAGCACTTCAACAAGTACGACGTGCAGTGGAACGGTGAGCGCGGGCGCACGATCTTCTTCCAGAACGAGAAGGCGTACGACGCGCCGAACCAGGCGGCGATCCAGAACGGTTCGACCAAGGGGTACGCGGCGTACAAGGTCGCGGACTCGGTGACGACGCACGAGGGCTGGGGGCTCGGCAGTTACTGCAACTACACCGCCGATCCGGGCATCAAGCAGGATCACGGCTTCCAGGCCCCGGTGAAGCCGGGCGTGAAGTTCCACGACCTGCTGGTGGTCTCGCTCGGCGGGATGGGTCAGTACAACCACGTCATCAACAACACGGGTGGCGCGACGAGCGGGACCTCGACGGTTCCGTCGACGGTCACGTCGTTCCCGTAGCGGGGCCGGCCCCGCTGTCGGGGGCTCGGTGAGTGAAGGTGAGTGAGGCGGCCGGTCCCTTCGGGGGCCGGCCGCTTCGTCGCGTGCGCGGCCCGGCCGTCCGGCCGCCTCGTCGCGTACGCGGTCAGGCGACGGGGAGGGTGTCGTCCTGCCAGCTGGTGACGCCGTCGGCGAGGTGGAGGACGCGGTCGGCGAGGGCGAGGAGCTGGGTGTCGTGGGTGGCGACGAGGGCGGTGACGTGTTCGCTGCGGACGACGGCGCGCAGGAGTTCCATGACGGCCAGTCCGGTGTCGGCGTCCAGCTGGCCGGTGGGTTCGTCTGCGATGAGGAGGGAGGGGCGGTTGGCGAGGGCGCGGGCGATGGAGACGCGCTGGCGCTGGCCGCCGGAGAGTTCGCCGGGGCGCTGGCCCGCGTGGTCGCCGAGGCCGACGAGGGAGAGGAGTATCGAGACGCGTTCCTCCCGTTCGGCGCGGGAGACCTTGCGCAGGCGCAGGGGGACCTCGATGTTCTCGGCGGCGGAGAGGATCGGGACGAGGCCGAAGGTCTGGAAGACGAAGCCGACGCGTTCGCGGCGCAGGGCGAGCAGGCCGTTCTCGTCGAGGGCGGAGAGGTCGGTGTCGTCGATGAGGACGCGGCCCGAGCCGGGGGTGTCGAGTCCGCCGACGAGGTTGAGGAGGGTCGTCTTGCCGGAGCCCGAGCGGCCTCGCAGGGCGATGAGTTCGCCGCGCGGAAGGTCGAAGCTCACGCCGCGCAGGGCGTGGACGGTGTTCTCGCCGCTGCCGTAGGAGCGGTGGAGGTTCTCGACGCGGACCATCGGGGTGGTGGGGGCGGTGGTCTCGTTCTCCGGCATGGTGTCCCCCTGCGGCGGTGGTGCGCGAGTGGTGATGGTGCGGGTGCTCTTGAGGTGCGGGTGCTCGTGGTGTGCGCGGGCGGCGGTGGTGTCGTACCCGCCGGGCGGGGCGATGGTAGCAGCGGGGGTTTTCGGAGGTGGGTCGGTACGGGCGGTGGGGAGCGAGGGAAGGCCGGGGCGGTCACAATCGCGTGAAGCTTTGCCCCGAGGCCCTTCAGTGCGGGTGAGGTGACCGGATAGTTTGCGGGTCGCGGTCCCCGTTCGGTGGCCATTTTTCTCTTTTCACCCCGGGGGCGGGAAAAGGTTGACGCTCTTCGTACTGCTGCGCCTGCGCGCGCACCGGGTCCTCATGGGTGCCTCGCTCGTCGTGGTGCTGCTCGCGACGACGCTGCTCGCGACGCTCGCGCTCTTCGCCCAGTCGGTCGGTGACGCGGCACTGCGTCACGCGCTCGGTGACCAGGGGGATGCGGGGACGACTCTCGTGGTGAGCGCGGAGGTCCCCGCCGGACAGCGGGAGGCCGCGGACCGCGTGGTGCGCCGGGAGGCCGCGGCGGGTTTCGACGGGCTCCCCGTGACCGTGCGGGCTTTCACGCAGTCCGGTACGTACGCGCTGCCCACGGGGCTCGGCGGGCGCGCCGCACCGGGCGGCAAGCCGGACCTGACGCAGTTCGCGGCGCTCGACGCCTCGCGGGTGCGGGTGGTGGCGGGGACGCTGCCGCGCGGTACCGCGACGTCGGGGCCACTTCCCGTGGCGCTGCCGCAACGGGTCGCGCGGCAGTGGGACGTCGTGCCCGGCGCCGAGTTCGACGTGACCGACCGGGCGGCGGGGAAGAAGCTCGCGGTGCGGGTGACCGGGGTGTACCGCCCGGCGGACACCACGGACCCGTACTGGCAGGCCGATCCGCTGCGCGGGCGCGGGGCGCGCACGGTCTCGTTCACGACGTACGGGCCGCTCGCGGTGAGTGCGGAGGTGGCGGCCTCGGGGCGGCTCGCGGCGGGGACGTCGTCGTGGGTGGCGGTCGCGGACACGCGGGGGGTGCGGACCGGGGACACGGGGGCGCTGCGGCGCGCGTCCGTCGCGGGCGCCGAGCGGTTGCGTACCGAGGCGGCGCTCGGCGGGAGCGCGCAGGTGCGCGACGGGGTACCGGCGTTGCTCGACAGCTTCGCGACGACGCTCGGCGTCTACCGCTCGACGCTGCTGATCGTCGCGGTCCAGCTCGTGCTGCTCGCGCTGTGTGCCCTGGCCCTCGTCGCGCAGTTGCTGTCCGCCGAGCGGGCGGGGCACACCGCTCTGTTGCGGCACCGGGGCGCTTCGCGGGCGCGGGTGGCGGGCCTCGCCGGTGCGGAGGCGCTGGCTGTCGTGGTGCCCGCGCTCGTGGTGGCGCCGTTGCTCGCGGGGCCCCTGGCGCGGGTGCTCGTCGAGCGGTCCTCGCTCGCGGACAGCGGGCTGCGGCTCGCGTACGGGGCGACGCCGCTGGTGTGGCTGGTGTCGGTGGGTTTCGCCGTGGTGTGCGGGGTGGTGCTGACGGGCGCGCTCGCCGCCGGGAACGGGGCCGGGCGGGTACGGGCCGGGGCGTTGCCGGGGTTCTTGCGGGCGGGCGCCGATCTGGGGCTGCTGGTGGCGGCCGGGCTGGCGTTCTGGCAGCTCGCGGGGCAGGGGCCGCGCGAGGACGGCGGGGCGGGCCCCGACTGGCTGCTCGTGGTGGCTCCGGCGCTCGCGCTGCTCGCGGGCACGGTGCTCGTGCTGCGCCTGGTGCCGCTCGCCGCGCGGCTCGGGGAGCGGCTCGCCGCGCGCGGCCGGGGTCTGCCGGGGGCGCTCGTGGCCTGGCAGTTCAGCCGGCGTCCGCAGCGGGGCGCCGGTCCCGTGCTGCTGCTGGTCCTGGCGGTCGCGATGACGCTCCTGACGGTGGCGCAGAGCGCTTCGTGGGCCAGGGCGCAGGACGATCAGGCGGACTTCCGTTCGGGGGCCGGGGTGCGGGTGCTCGACCCGACGTCGGGGCTCGCGGGTGACGCGGGTACGTACGGGGCGTTGCCGGGCGTGCGGGCGGTGGCCCCGGGGCACCGGGCGTCCGTGGACCTGCCGCAGGGGGGCACGGCGACGGTGCTCGCGCTGGACACGGCGCGCGCGAGGGACGACCTGCTGTTCCGCGCCGACCTCGCGCCCGGCGAGGGCGCGCTGCGGGGACTGCGCGCTGCCTCGGACGGGGCGCGGACAGGTCTCGAACTGCCCGCCGGGACGCGGAAGCTCGCGCTGCGGGTGCGCTGGGAGGACTCCCGTACGGGCAGGGCGCCGAAGGAGTTCGCCCCGGCGCTCACCGTGACGGTCAGGGACGCGCAGGGGCAGCCGTACGTCCTGTCGGCGGGGCGGCTCGGTGGGGGTGGCGCGGTGCGCACGCAGACGGTGGATCTGGCGCCGGAGGGTCGGGAGGTGCCGCGCGGGCGGGTGTGGCTGAGCGGGCTGCGGGTGTCGGGTGAGCTGCCGCCGGGGCTCGACGCGCGGGTGCGGCTGGGTGTCGAGCGGGTCGGCGCGCTGACGGGTACGGGCGGCGGGGCCGGGCGCGCGGTGGCGGTGCCGGAGGGCTTGCGATGGCACGGCACGAGTACACCGGTGGTGGAGCTGACGCCCGGGCGTGCGGTGCCCTTGCGCCCCGAGGCGGCGGCGGACGAGCCGCTCTCCGTGACGGCGCACCTGACCTCGCCGGGCGGGTCGTCGTGGGTGTCGTCCTCGGGTACGGGCGTGAATCTGGACGTGTGGGCGGGCACCGCGAAGGCCCCCGCGGCGGTACCCGCGCTCGCCTCGGACGCCTTCCTGAGGACGGCGCACGCGAAGCGGGGGCAGACGCTGACGGTGCCCGTGGAGGGTACGGAGGTGCGGGTCGAGGTCGTGGGCACGGTCGCTCATGTGCCGACGACCGGGGAGGAGGCCGCGGCGGCGGCCGACGCGTCCGGTCAGGACTCCGGTTCCGGTGCGGGCGAGGAGGACGATGGTGCGGGTGGGGACGACGCGGACGCCGCCCTGCTCATGGATCTGCCGACGCTGAACGCGGTGCTCACAGGGGCGGGCGCGGGGCCGCTCGCGCCGACCGAGTGGTGGCTGAGCACGGCGAAGGGGCGTTCCGCCGCGGTGGCCGCGCGGTTGCGGGAGCGTCCCGACAGTGATCCCGCGGACGTGCTCGTACGGGACGAGGTGCGGCGGACGCTGGTCGGTGACCCCTTGGGCGCGGCGCCGCGTACGGCGTTGTTCGCCGCGGCGCTCGCGGCCGCGGCGATCGCGGCCGTGGGGTTCACGGCGGGGGCGATGGGGTCGCTGCGGGAACGGCGCTCGGAGCACGCGGTGTTGCGCGCGCTCGGGATCTCGGGCCGGAGGCTGACCCGGCAGACCTTCTGGGAGCAGGTGCTGCTCGTGGGGGTCGGGCTGGGCGCGGGTCTGGCGCTGGGGGTCGTGCTGAGCCGGTGGCTGGTGCCGTTGACGGTGCTGACGGCGCGCGCGGCGCGGCCGGTGCCCGGGGTGCTCGTGGAGATGCCGTGGGGGCGGGCGCTGCTGCTGCTCGTGGGGGTCGCGGCGCTGCCCCTGCTCGCGGTCGCGGTGTTGTCGAGGCGCCGTACCCGGATCGCGGACGCGCTCCGCCGGCTGGAGGACTGACGTGACATCGGCTGTGGAGCGTGCCGGGCGGGCCCGAGGGGTGCCCGCCCCGTGGACGCGGACCCGCTTGCGTACGGCGCGGGGGGCCTGGTCGGCCTTCGCGGCGCTCGTGCTGCTGACGGCGTTCCTGGCGGCGTACTTCCCGCGCGCGGTGCAGGCGAATGAGGACCGGGCGGCGCGGCGCGCGGTGGCGGAGGCATCCGCCCGGCGTGCGGTGGTGGACGTCGGGCTGATACGGCCGGACCTGGCGCCCGGCGAGCGGGCGAAGACGCTCGCCCCGGACCGGGTGGCGGCGGGCTACCGGGCGTTGCTGAAGACGGTGCCCGCGCCGGTGCGGGTGGATACGGGGCAGTCCTCGTACGGGGTGCGGACGAGCAAGGATCTTCAGGCGGCGGACAAGGACCTGCCGAGCCCCGACGCGGTGCTGCCGCGGTTCACCGCGGCGGCGCAGGCGGGTCTGGAGGAGCACGCGCGGCTGGCGTCGGGGCGGTGGCCGCGCGCGAAGACCGCGGTGTCGCCGGACGCGGGCCGGGTCGAGGTCGCGGTGACCGGCGCGACGGCGAAGGCGCTGGAGCTCAAGGTGGGGCGGGTGGTGCCTGTCGAGGGCGCCGAGGTCGCCTTCGTGGTCGTGGGGATCGTGGAGCCGCGCGATCCGCGGGGCGCGTGGTGGTCGGCGGAGCCGCAGTTGCGTACGCCGACGCTGACGGCCACGTCGGCGCGGCCGCCGCAGAAGTACTGGCGGGCCGGGTTGTTGCTGCCGCCCGCCGCGGGGGCCGCGCTGCTGGGCACGCTGGGGCAACCGGAGGCGTACTGGCGGCTGGCACCGCGGACGGACGGGCTGACGGCCGGGGTGCTGCCGCGCTACACGGCGGCGCTCGGTTCGCTGAAGGGCGGCCCCGATCTGCTGCGGGTGAAGAAGGCGGTGGAATCCCACGCGGTCGTCTCGACGGATCTGGACGAGGTGATCGAGGCGCATCGCGGGCTGTCGCGGGCGCTGTCGCCCGTGGTGAAGGTGGCGGCGGTCGGCGCGGGGGCGGTCGCCGCGGTGACGGTGGCGATGGCGGCGGGCCTGTCGGCGGGGCGGCGGCGCGAGGAGTTCGCTTTGTTGCGGGCGCGGGGGGCTTCTCTCGCCGGGCTCGGGGGGCGGCTGCTGGCGGAGTCGGCGGCGGCGGCCGTGCCGGCGGCGGGGCTCGGGCTGCTCGGCGCGTGGGCGCTGGAGCCGGCGGCGCCGCTGGGGTCCTCGGTGCTGCTCGCCGGGGGTGTCGCGCTGCTCGGTTGCCTCGCGCTGCCGTTGCGGGCGCTGGCCTCGCACCGTGCGGCGGGGGTGCATCAGGAGCGGGAGGATCTTGTCGCGGCGCGGGCAGGGCGGGGGCGTACGGTCGCGGAGTTGACGGTCGTGGCGGTGGCGTTGCTCGTGCTGTTCGCGTCGCGGCGCGGTGGTGGCGGGGCGGGGGCGGTGCCCGTGCTGCTCGCTCTGGTCGCCGCTCTCGTGCTGGTGCGGTGCTATCCCTTGCCGTTGCGGTGGGCCGCCCGGGGTGCGGGCCGGTCGCGGGGGCTGACGGGTTTCCTGTTCTTCGCGCGGGCGGGGAGGGCGGCGCCGAGTGGGACGCTGCCGCTGTTCGTGCTGCTGATCGCGGTGACGACAGCGGGGGTCGGCGGGGCGGTGCTCACGGACGTCGCGGGGGCGCGGGACCGGGCCGCGCTCGTGACGGCGGGGGCCGACGCGCGGGTCTCGGCGACGGGGGCGCTGGCCGCGTTGCCGCGTGGTGTCGAGCAGGGGGTGCGGAAGGTCGCGGGGGTGGAGGATGTGGCGCCCGTGCTGATCGACCAGACGGTGGCGTTGCCCGTGGAGACGGGAGCGCAGAGTACGCGGCCGCTCGCGCTGATGGCGGTCGATCCCTCCTCGTACGGGTCCTTCCTGCGGGCGCAGGGGCTCGGTTCCGGGCCGGTGCCGCCGCGTGCGGAGCGGGGCGGGGTCGTGGACGTGGTCGCCTCGGCGCGGGTCGCGCAGGTCTTCGGGTCGAAGCCGCGCGAGGTCTCCTCGCTCGCGGGCCGGGTGCGGGTGCGGGTGACGCGGGTGGCCGAGGCGCCGCCCGCGCTCGGCGGTGCCGATTTCCTCCTCATGGACCGGGCTGCGCTGGAGCGGCGGCCCACGACGGATCTCCTGGTGGCGGGCGAGCCGGACGCGAAGGCTTTGCGGAAGCTCGTGGACGGGGCGGAGCCGCGGCCTCGTGTGCGCTTGCGTGCGGACGCGCGGGCCGCGTACGCGGACTCGCCGTTGCAGGAGGGCGTCACGCGGTTGTTCGCCGCGGCGGTGGGTGCCGCCGCCGGGTACGCGCTGCTCGCTCTGCTGCTGCACGCGCAGGCGGGGGCGGCGGAGCGGACGGCGTTGCTCGTGCGGTTGCGGGTGCTGGGGCTGTCGCGCCGGGGGACGCGGACGCTCACGCTGCTGGACGCCTTGCCGCAGACGGTGCTCGCCGCCGGTGGCGGGGCGCTGGTCGGCTGGGGGGCGATCAGCTTGCTCGCTCCGGTGCTCGACCTGGAGCGGCTCGCGTTCGCGAGTACCGACGGGCGGGGCCCGGAGGGGGTGACGGCTTCCCTGCACGCCGATGCGGGGGTGCTGGCGCTGCCGGCGGTGGGGATCGCGGTTCTCGCGGCGCTGGTCTCGCTGGGGCAGGCGTGGTGGCTGCGGCGTACGAAGATGATCACTGAACTCAGGGCAGGAGACGCATGATGGGCGAGCCCACCGGGGCCGGGGCCGGTGCGGTCCCGAGTCTGAGCGAGCTGGAGCGGCGGGCCGCGGCGCGGCGCGACACGCGCGCCTACGGGCACGACGCGCTCGTGGCCTGTGACCGCCTGGTGCGGGTCTTCAGTGCCGACGGGGTCGAGGTGCAGGCGCTCCAGGGCCTTGATCTCCTTGTGTACGAGGGCGAGTTGATGGCGCTCGTGGGGGCTTCGGGCAGCGGCAAGTCGACCCTCATGAACATTCTGGCGGGGCTGGACAAGCCGACGGCGGGCTCGGCGACGGTGGGGGGTTTCCCGCTCCTCCAGATGGGCCGCAAGGACCGGCTGCGCTACCGGCGCGAGGTGGTGGGCTTCGTGTGGCAGCAGACCGCGCGGAACCTGTTGCCGTTCCTGACGGCGGCGCAGAACGTGGCGCTGCCGATGCAGTTGAGCGGAGGCGGCCGGGGGGCCGCGACGCGGGGGAAGCGGGCCCGGCGGGCGGAGGAGTTGCTGCGGATGCTGGAGGTGGGGGACTGCGCGGACCGGCTGCCCGCGCAGTTGTCCGGTGGGCAGCAGCAGCGGGTGGCCATCGCCGTGGCGCTGGCGAACGAGCCGTCGCTGCTCCTTGCCGACGAGCCGACCGGGGAGCTGGACTCGGCGACGGGTGCGCAGGTCTTCGCGGCGTTCCGCAGGGCGAACGAGGAACTCGGCATGACGGTCATGATCGTCACGCACGACGCGGAGGTCGCGAACGAGGTGAACCGTACGGTCGCCATCCGCGACGGGCGGACGTCCACGGAGGTGCTGCGCCACACGGAGATCGGCGCGGACGGGCAGGAGTCGGTATCCGCGCACGAGTACGTGACGCTCGACCGGGCGGGGCGGCTTCAGCTGCCGCCCGACTACACCTCGGCGCTGGGGTTGCGTGATCGGGCGATGCTGGAGCTGGAGCCCGATCACCTCCGGGTGTGGCCGGACCGGCGCGGGGAGAACCGCGAGGGCGGGCAGGGCCCGAAGGGCGAGGGCGGCCAGGAGGGCTGAGCGGGCGGGTCGGGGCCGCGCGAAAGGGGCGGGGCCGGGGGAAGTTCCCCCGGCCCCGCCCCTTTCGCGCGTCGAACCCTCCCACTTGCCCGCGCTTGCCTTTATAGCGCGTGCGCAAGTATTGTCTGTGCATGTAAGCGGCTACCGCGCACAACAGATCAGCGCGGATATCAAGCTCCTGAAGGGTTCTCTCCTCATGCCTCTGGCGCTCCTGGCCCTCGCCATCGGGGCCTTCGGTATCGGCACGACCGAATTCGTGATCATGGGGCTGCTGCCCGAGGTCGCGGACGGCTTCGGGGTCTCCGTGCCGACCGCCGGGCTCCTGGTGACGGGCTACGCACTCGGCGTGGTGATCGGCGCCCCGATCATGACGCTGCTCGGTACCAGGGTGCCGCGCAAGCGGATGCTCATGCTGCTCTTGGGCCTGTTCGTCATCGGCAACGTGATCTCCGCCGCGGCCCCGGTCTTCGGCGTGATGCTCGCGGGCCGGGTCGTCGCCTCCTTCGCGCACGGCGCCTTCTTCGGCATCGGCTCGGTCGTCGCCGCGGGGCTCGTCCCGCCGGCGAAGCGGGCCGGGGCCATCGCGCTCATGTTCACCGGGCTCACCGTCGCCAACCTCGTCGGTGTGCCGCTCGGCACGTACGTCGGGCAGGCCGCGGGCTGGCGCGTCACCTTCCTGATCGTCGCCGCGCTCGGCGTCTTGGGGATGCTCGGCATCCTCAAGCTCGTGCCCGAGCTCCCGCGCCCCGAGGGCGTGCGCCTGCGCCACGAGCTGTCGGCCCTGCGCGACGTGCAGGTCGTCCTCGCGATGGCGATGACCGTACTCGGCTTCGGCGGGGTCTTCGCCGCCGTCACCTACATCGCCCCCATGCTCACCGAGGTCGCCGGTTTCGCCGATTCCTCGGTCACCTGGCTCCTCGTCGTCTTCGGCGCGGGCATGGTCGCGGGCAACCTCGTCGGCGGCAGGTACGCGGACCGCAGGCTCATGCCGATGCTCTTCACCGTGCTCGGCGCCCTCGCCCTCGTCCTCGCCCTGTTCACCGTCACCGCCCGCTCGGAGGCGGGAGCGGCGCTCACCCTCTTCCTCATCGGCGCGCTCGGATTCGCGACCGTCCCGCCGCTCCAGAAGCGGGTGCTCGACAAGGCCTCGGGCGCGCCGACGCTCGCCTCCGCCGTCAACATCGGGGCCTTCAACCTGGGCAACGCCCTCGCCGCCTGGCTGGGCGGCCTCGTCATCGACGCGGGCTTCGGCTACACCTCGCCCAACTGGGTGGGCGCGGCGCTCGCCTTCTCCGCGCTGCTCCTCGCCTTCGTCTCCGCCGGGCTCGACCGCGAGCGGCCCGCCCCCGGCGACACGAGGGAGCCGACGGCCCACCCGGCCGCCGCCACGGAGCGGGCCTCCGCCGCACGCACCGCCCTCTGACCACCTTCCCCCGCCCGGGCGGGCGGCCCCCGGCAGTGCGCCGCCCCGGCCGCGTACAGCCGCCCGGGTCCCGTACAGCCGCCCCCATCCCGCACCAGAGAGAAAGCACCACTATGCGCACCCCCTCCCCCACCGTCACCCTCAACAACGGGGTGCTGATGCCCCAGCTCGGCTTCGGCGTCTTCCAGGTCCCCGACGAGGAGACGACCGCCGCCGTCACGAGCGCCCTGGAGGCCGGTTACCGGTCCGTCGACACGGCCGCCGTCTACGGGAACGAGCGCGGTGTCGGGCGCGCGCTCGCCTCCTCCGGCGTCCCGCGCGGGGAACTGTTCGTCACCACGAAGCTGTGGAACGACGACCAGGGCTACGACGCGACGCTGCGCGCCTTCGACGCCTCGCTCGACAAGCTCGGCCTGGAGTACACCGACCTGTACCTCATCCACTGGCCGACGCCCGCCCGCGACCGGTACGTCGACACCTACCGCGCGCTGGAGCGGCTCCTCGCCGACGGGCGCACCCGCGCGATCGGCGTCTCCAACTTCCAGCCCGCGCACCTGGAGCGGCTCGTCGCGGAGACCGGCGTCGTGCCCGTCGTCAACCAGGTCGAGCTGCACCCCGGACTCCAGCAGCGCGAACTGCGCGCCGCGCACGCCCGGTTCGGCATCGCGACCGAGGCGTGGAGCCCCCTCGCGCAGGGCGCGCTGCTGAGGGACGACGCCCTGACCGCGCTCGCGGCGAAGCACGACCGCAGCCCCGCGCAGATCGTGCTGCGCTGGCACCTCCAGAGCGGGAACATCGTCATCCCCAAGTCGGTGACACCTGCCCGTATCCGGGAGAACCTCGACGTCTTCGGCTTCACGCTCGACGAGGACGACATCGCGGCCGTCGACGCGCTCGACCGCGGGCTGCGGACGGGGCCGCACCCGGACGAGCTGAACTGACGTACCGGCGGAAGGGGCGGGGCGGGGCGCGGTGCCGCGCCCCGCCCCTCGCCGTGCGCTCGCCCGTACCGCTCCTTCCCGTTCGGGTCAGTTCTCGCTGATCCGCAGGACCTGCTTGCCCCGCACCCCGCCCTGCTCGCCGCGCGCATACGCCTCCGCCGCCTTCTCCAGCGGATGCACCGCGTCCACGTGGACGCGCAGCGCGCCCTCGTCGACGAGCGCCGTGATCCGGCGCAGCGCCGCCCCGTCCGGCTCGACCAGGATGCCCGTGAAGCGCACCCCGGCCGCCGTCGCGCGCTCCTCGATGTCTCCCCCGCCGCTCGACGGCACCGTGATGAGCAGACCCCCCGGCCGCAGGACCGCCAGCGAGCGCGCGCTCGTGTCGTCCTTCGCGCCCACGAGGTCGAGGACCGTGTCGACACCCGAGACGTGCTCCTCGAAGCGCTCGGTGCGGTAGTCGACGACCTCATCCGCGCCGAGCGTGCGCAGCCACGCGTGGCGGGAGGCGCTCGCCGTCGCGATGACGTGCGCGCCGATGTGGTGCGCGAGCTGCACCGCCAGGTGGCCCACGCCGCCCGACGCCGCGTGGATGAGGATCCGCTCGCCCCGGCGCAGCCGCGCGGTGTCGACGAGCGCCTGCCAGGCGGTGAGCGACGCGAGCGGCAGCGCCGCGGCCTCGTCGAAGTCGAGGCCCTTCGGGATCGGCGCGAACTGACGCGCCGGCGCGGTGACGTACTCGGCGCAGGCGCCCGCCGTACGCGGGAACCACGGCATACCGAGTACCGCGTCGCCCGGCTTGTACAGCGTCACCCCCGTGCCCACCTCCTCGACCGTGCCCGCGACGTCCCAGCCGGGCACGAGCGGCGGGCTCGCGAGGCTCGCGGCGGCCCCCAGGCCCTCGCGCGTCTTCCAGTCCACCGGGTTCACCCCGGCGGCCCGCACGCGCACGAGGATCTCGGTCGGCACGGGTGCCGGGCGCGGCACCCGGTCCAGGCGCAGGACCTCGGGGCCGCCGAAGCCGGTCTGGACGAGGGCGCGCATGGTGCGGTCGGGGCGGTCCTTGGGGGTGCTGTCCGTCATGGGGCGGGTTCCTTCCGGGGGTCTCATGGGTCCGGCGCGGTGGTACGCGGCCGAGCGGTGGCCTCGCGTACGCGCCCGGCGATCTTCTCGCGTCCATGCAACACCCTCGTGCGGGTCCGGCGTGGGCGGGGCACGATGGGGTGATGCTCCTGGTGACGCTCGTGGACGTGTCGGGCGCCGTGGCCGCGACGCGGTCCCGCTCGCGCAAGACGGAACTGCTCGCGGAACTCTTCCTGGCCGCCGGGCCAAAGGACGTGCCGCTCGCCATCGCCTACCTCTCGGGGCGCGTCCCCCAGGGCCGGATCGGTGTGGGCTGGAGCACTCTGCGCGAGGCGCCCGCGCCCGCGGCCGCTCCCTCGCTGAGCCTGCACGACGTGGATGCCGCGCTCGACGGGCTCGCGGCCGTCGCGGGCAAGGGCGCGCAGGCGGAGCGGAGGCGGCGGGCGGCGGCGCTGCTCGGTGCGGCCACCGAGGCGGAGCAGCGCTTCCTCGTCGGGCTGCTCACCGGGGAGGTGCGGCAGGGCGCGCTGGACGCGATGGCGGCGGAGGGGCTCGCGGCGGCCGCCGGGGTACCCGCCGCGGAGGTGCGGCGGGCGGTGATGCTGCGCGGGGCGCTCGTACCGGTGGCGCGGGCGCTGCTCGCCGAGGGGCGCGCGGCACTCGGGGAGTTCCGGCTGACGGTGGGTCGCCCGGTGCGGCCCATGCTGGCCGGCACCGCGGCCTCGGTCGCGGAGGCGCTGGCGGCGCTGGGGTCCTGCGCGGTGGAGGAGAAGCTCGACGGGATCAGGGTGCAGGTGCACCGGGACGGCGAGCGGGTCTCGGTGTGGACGCGGACGCTGGAGGACATCACGGAGCGGCTGCCGGAGGTCGTGGAGGTGGCGCGGGCGCTGCCGGTCGCGCGGTGCGTCCTGGACGGCGAGGTCATCGCGTACGACGAGGCGGGGCGGCCCCGCAGCTTCCAGGAGATCGCGGGGCGGACGGGCTCGCGCACCGATGTCGCGAAGGCGCGGGCGCTGGTGCCGGTCGTGCCGGTCTTCTTCGATGTGCTGCTCGTCGGCGAACGGGAGCTGCTGGACGTGCCGTTCGCGGGGCGGCACCGCGAGCTGGCCGGGCTCGTGGCGCAGGAGAACCGGGTGCGGCGGTACGTGGCGCAGGCACCCGAGGCGGGGCCGGACGCGCTCGCGGGGGCCGAGGACTTCCTCGCCGAGACGCTCGGGCGCGGGCACGAGGGGGTCGTGATCAAGGACCTGGGCTCGCCGTACAGCGCGGGGCGGCGCGGGGCGGCGTGGCGCAAGGTCAAGCCCGTGCACACGCTCGATCTCGTGGTGCTCGCGGCGGAGTGGGGGCACGGGCGGCGCACGGGGAAGCTGTCGAACCTCCACCTGGGGGCGCGGGGAGCGGACGGCGAGCTGATCATGCTGGGCAAGACGTTCAAGGGTCTGACCGACGCGATGCTCGCCGAACAGACGGAGACGTTGCTGGAGCTGGCGGTGTCCGACGACGGTCACACGGTGCGGGTGCGGCCCGGGCTCGTCGTGGAGGTCGCTTTCGACGGGGTGCAGCGTTCCTCGCGGTACCCGGCCGGGCTGACGCTGCGTTTCGCCCGTGTGGTGCGGTACCGGCCGGACAAGACGCCGGAGGAGGCGGACACGGTGGAGGCGGTGCGGGACGCGGGGGCCGGGGTCGCGTAAGGGCGGAGCGGACCGGCGTTCGGGTCAGGGGGGCGACGGCATCGCACGGGAAGCCGCCCGGAGACGGTGGCATATGCCGACGGCACCATCGGCGCGGGTGTTGCCAAACGGCTTACGCGGCGGGCGAGGCTGTGTCAGAGTCTTCACGTCGCCGCTCCGGCGGCCGGTCGCGCGTTGTCGCCTCCCGGCCCCGGAAGGCGTGCTCGTCCGTCCAGTCCGCGGGGTCGGCGTTGCCGGCCCGTGTGTACGCCGTATCGGAGCCGCCATGCCCCCGCCCGCCTCCACGGACCGTCCCGCGCCGCGCCTGTGGCAGGACGGCCCGGTCCCTGGTGGCGCGCCCTCCGTGCTGCGGCCCCCGGGGCCCCTCACGGAGCCGGGTGCCGGCACCGGGCCGCGCGCGGGCACGGAAGCCCGTCGGGGCGCGGAGCCGCGTTCCGGGATGGACCGAAGTGAACTCGACTCCCTGCTGGAGGAGTTGCGCGCGCGGCGCGGTTCGGGTGCGCTGCCGCCGCACGTCGGCAGCGCCGAGTGGGACCTGCTGACGGACGGCGCCCGCTGCTCCGCCGAATTCGCGGCGATCCTCGGTCGCGATCCCGCGCTGCCCGCGCCCGGACTCGACGAGCTCCCTTCCTACGTCCACCCGGAGGACCGCGCCGCGCTCACCCGGCTCATGACCGGCTGCCTCGTGGACGGCAGGGCGCTCGACGGGACCTTGCGGCTGCTGCGCGCGGACGGCAGCGAGCGCACGGTACGCCTGCTGGGCGAACCGGTGCTCGACGCCGAGGGCTGCGCGGCTTCCCTGTGGCTCGTCGTGCGCGAGACGGAGCCGGGGGCCGCGCGGCGCACGGCACCGGCGGCCCCGGCGGCAGCGCGTGCGGAACACCGCGTCGCCGTGGCCCTGCGGGACAGTGTCCTGCCGCCGTGGCAGGGCCCGGTGCGATTCCCCCCGGGGAGCGCGCCGCAGGCCCCGGCCGATACGGCGCGCACGGGGGGAACTCCCCCCGGCGGGACCGCCTCACCGGTACGTGGCCCGGAGCCCGCGCCCCCGCGGAGCGTCGCTCCGCCGAGACGACGGTCCCGCCGTCGCACCCCGCCACCCGCCGCTCCGGCCGCGCGCGAGCGGCAGCTCGACCTGACGGTGCTCAGACCGGGCGGCCCGCCGGGTAGGGGCGGCGGTCACTGGTACGAGGCCGCCGAACTCCCCGATGGTTCGACCCTGTTGGCCGCCGGTGAGGTGGCCGGGCACGGTCTCGCGCGGACGACGGACACGGCGACTCTGCTCGGCGCGCTGCGCGGTATCGCGCTCACCGGGGCGGGCCCCGGCGCGCTGCTCGACGTGCTCGGCCAGGTCGTGGGCGCGGGAGCGCCCCGTACCCCCCTCGCGTCCGCGCTGTGCTGCCGCGTCGAGCCCGCTTCCCGGTCCGTGGTCTGGGCACAGGCGGGGCACCCGGCACCGTTGCTCTTCCGCGCGGGCTGCGGGCGGTCCCTGGAGCGGCCCGCGGGGCATCTCCTGGGCGCGCCGCGGCAGATCGGGCACGCCGAACACCGCGCCGAGCTGGCCCCTGGCGACCTGCTCGTCCTGCGCAGCGGGGGCCCCGTACCCGCGTCCGGGCGTGACGAGGCCGACGCGCTGCTCGCGCTCGGCCCGCGGCTCGCCGGGGTCGCGGAGGCGCGGGGCGCCGCGCGGGTGATCGGGGACGCGCTGCGTACCGGTACGGGAACGGGTGTGCCCGGTGGTGGAGAGGAGTGCCTGTTGCTCGCTCTCGTACGGGAGTAGCGGACCGGCGCCCTCGTACGAAAGCCCGGCGGCCCGCCGTGCTCAGGCTCCCGCGACGCGTCCCGTGCCACGGTTCCTCCCCGACGGCTTCGGCATGACGCGTTCGATGTCGCCGCGCAGGACGTCGATCTGGGCGTGGCCCGCGAACTGGCCGGTGAGGCGGTACATCTGGCGCAGCCGGTCCCAGGTGCGCATCGAGGAGGTCTCACCGATCGACTGGAGCGCCAGCCGGGCGTAGAAATCGGCCTGTTCGGGGTCGTTGCCCAAAAAGCAGGCCGAGGCCATCGAGAGGTTGTCGAAGATCTGCGAGCGCTGGCGTTCGGCGTTGCGCAGGGCGAGGGCACGCTTGGCGTGGGCCTGGGCGACGGAGGCCACGCTGGGGTCGTGCTCGGCGAGGGTGCGGTAGGCGAGGGCCTGCATCCCGTAGAGATCGGCCTCGTCGAACATCTGCATCCAGCTCGGCCGCTCCCCCGCGCCCTTGTCGGAGACGAAGAGTTCCTCGGCCTCGCCGAGCGTGCGTCGCATGGCCTGGCCGTGGCCCATTGAGGCGTGCGCCCACGCCTCGATGGTGCGGAACATCGCGCGGGTACGGGGCAGGGCGCCCTCGCCCGCGCCGGAGCCCGCGAGCTTCATGAGGTCGAGGGCCTCGCCCGGGTCGCCGAGGTGGATCTTCTGGCGGGCGGCGCGGGAGAGCGCCTCGCTCGCGCGGGGCCGGTCGCCGCCCTCGCGGGCCGCGTGCGCGGCGATGAGGAAATACTTCTGCGCGGTGGGTTCGAGGCCGACGTCGTGGGACATCCAGCCGGCGAGGACCGCGAGGTTGGCGGCGACGCCCCACAGCCTGCGCTGGAGGTGCGCGGGATGGTGGTAGGCGAGCATGCCGCCGACCTCGTTGAGCTGGCCGACGACGGCCTTGCGCTGGAGGCCGCCGCCTCGGGAGGCGTCCCAGGCGCGGAAGACCTCGACGGAGTTCTCGAGTTCGTCGATCTCCTGGGAGCCGACGGGAGCCGCTTCGTAGCGGTCCCAGCCCGCGGGTTCGGAGTGGAGGGGGTCGCCCTCGCGCGGCCGGTCGGCCGCGAGGACGGGGTCGGTGTGGAGCCAGTCGTGCATGGCGGTGCTGAGGGCGGAGCCCGCGGCGAGCGCGGCACCCGCGCCCACCAAGCCGCGTCGGTTGAGCATGAGGTCCATTCCCGTGAATTCGGTGAGGAACGCGGCCGTCTTCTCGGGCGCCCACGGCACACCGTCGGGGTTGTCGACGCTCCCTGCGGTGTGCGCGCTCCCCGCGCGCCCGCGCCTGACCAGGCCGAGATCCTCGATGGTCACGACACGGCCGAGACGCTCGGTGAACAAGGCGGCCATCACCCGCGGCACCGGGTCGCGGGGGATCTCGCCCACGTCGATCCAGCGCCGTACGCGCGAGGTGTCGGTGGCCAGCTGGGGGTGGCCCATGGCCGCCGCCCGCCGGTTCACCAGTCGCGCGAGTTCGCCCTTGGACCAGCCGGTCATGCCGAACAGGTCGCCAAGGCGGGTGTTGGGTTGTCCGCTCACGTCAAGCCCCCAGGTTCTCGGCTGATTTGACACTAACGGCCGGTCACGTGCGGAGCGAGTATTCGCCAGGGTTCGCCAGGGTTCGCCAGATGGTCTGCCACGGCGCGCCGGGTGTCGGGTAGGAAGCGCGCCAACCCGGCCCGGCGCCTGTCGGCACTCCCCAGGGTGTCGCGGGTCACCGGGCCGGGCGGGCGCCTCCGATGCGCGGGCCCATGAAGGGCTCGCGGGCCCAGGAAGGGATACGCCCGCCCCATGTACACCGCTCAGTCCCCCCTCTCCGCACCACCCCGTGCGCCACGTGCGCGCCAGCCCGGCGCCCCTTTCCTCGATCCCGCGCGGGCGGCCGCCGTGCCGTTCGCCGCCGCTCAGCCCCGTGCCCGGCGGACGCAGGGGGCGCCGGGCACGCAGCGGCTGAGCGGCCGGCTCGACCTGTCGGGGCCGCAGGGCGAGCGCTTGCGTGCCGCCGTTGTCGCGGTGCACCGCATCTGCCCCGACTTCCACCCGGTCCAACTACTGCGTCGCAACGGGCACTCGGTGCTCCTCGCGGGTACGACGGGGCGGGCGACCGTGGTCGCGAAGTGTTTACTGGACCGCTCGCCGGTGTGGTCGGGCCGCATCCGGCAGGAGATAGCCGCGTACCGCTCCTTCGTGCGGCAGCGCCCGCCGGTGCGGGTGCCGCGTCTGGTGGCGGCCGACCCGGACCAGGGGGTCCTGGTCGTCGAGCGGATGCCAGGGCGCCCGACCGCGCTCCAGCGCCACCCGGCGCACGCTCCGGCCCGCGCGGATCTGCGGGCCGCGCTCGCGGCGTTCACTCGGGTCAACTCCTGGCGTCCCGCGGCCGGGACGTTCGACACACCCCTGGACTACGGGACGCGCCTTGCCCGCTTCCACGAGCTGGGGATGCTGACGGACCGTGACCTCGACGACTTGCAGAAGCTGTTGCACGGCGTCGCGGGCGGCGCGGGCCGGGGCGGGATGTGGCAGTTCAACCACGGGGACGCGCTCCTGTCGAACGTGCTGCTCTCGCCCGCGGGGCCGGTGCTCCTCGACTGGGACCGGGCGGGCTGGTACCTGCCGGGGTACGACCTGGCGACGCTGTGGTCGGTGATCGGGGACGCGCCGGAGGTGCGGCGGCAGATCGCCCAGCTCGCGCAGGCGGCGGGCCCGGCGGCGCGGGACGCCTTCCTGGTGAACCTGATGCTCGTCCTGACGCGTGAGATCCGAACGTACGAGAGCGCGGTGCAGCGCACGATGCACGAGGCCGCCCCGGTCACCGCTCCCGGGGTACCGGCCTTCGGCGAGGAGCAGCGGCTGCTCCTGCGGCGGCTGCACGACGACTGCGCCACGGCGCGGCGGGCGGTGCGCGCGGCGGTCGGTACCCGCTGAACGGCCCCGCCCGGCACGGGTGGCCCGCGGCACGGTCCGGCCGCGGGCCCCGGGGACCGGATACGGGACGGAACGCGCCACACCGGCGGCGAAACGTTTCCTCACCGTCCGCGGGCGAAGGGGTGGATTTCCCGGGCCGGTGGGGGCGCCCCGTAGGGCGTACTGCCGGGGCTGGTCAAAAGGGCGCGGTGTGTCGCCGCTGGCAGCGGAGCGGTCGGCCCCGCGCCCTCCATTGGTCCACTCCTGTGGTGGTGCCGCAACCGGGGCCTGACATGGGGATTCCCTCGCGAGGAGCATGATTGACGGATCGTCGGGGAGCGGGTACCACTGGCACGTCCGGTCACGAGACTCCAGCGCGTCCACTCCCCCAGGAGGCTGCTTTGCGAGGAATTTCCCCCGTCCGTTCCAGACGCCGGACGGCGGCGGTCGCTTTCGCCTCGTCCGCCCTGCTCCTGCCGCTCCTCGCCGCGACGCCCGCCGGGGCCGCGCAGACTCCCGCCGCGCGGACCCCCTCCGGCCAGGGCGCCGGGCGGCTCCAGGACGCCTTCGCCTCCGCCTCGGCCACGTACCACGTCCCGAGCGAGGTCCTCCTCGGCGTCTCCTACCTCCAGTCGCGGTGGGACGAGCACGGTGGCGCGCCGAGTGTCAGCGGCGGGTACGGGCCGATGCACCTGACGGACGCGCGGACAGCGCTCTCCGGGGTCGTGACCCACCCGCACGGCGAGGGCGCCGAGGACCCGCGCGGCGACACGAGCCGCCCCCTCGGCCTGACCGCGCGCCGTTCCAGGACGAGCACGGGCACGCTCCCCGCGCGCCTGGAGACGCTGCCGAGGGCGGCGTCCCTCACGGGCATCTCCGCCGACAGGCTGCGCGACGACGCGGCGGCGAACGTCGCGGGCGGCGCGGCGCTCCTCGCGGCGGCGCAGCGCGCGCAGGGCCGAGCGCTGAGCCAGGACCCGGCCGACTGGTTCGGCGCGGTCGCCGCGTTCTCGGGCGCCGAGGACAGCGCGGGCGCGGCCTCGTACGCCGAGGACGTCTTCGCGGTGATCCGCGACGGGCAGCGGCGCACGACGGACGCGGGGCAGTCGGTCGCGCTCCGCGCGGACGCCCGGGCGAAGGCCCAGCCGAAGCAGTTGCGCGCCATGGGCCTGAGGAAGACGGACGCGGGGCGGACGGAGTGCCCGCCGACGGTGGCCTGCGAGTGGGTGCCCGCGCCGTACGAGGAGTACGGGGACGGCGACTACGGCAACCACGACCTCGCCGACCGGCCGAACGACCAGTCCGTCGACTCGATCGTCATCCACGACACCGAGGAGACCTGGGACAAGACGCTCGACCTCGTCCAGGACCCCACGTACCTGGCGTGGCACTACACGATCCGTTCCACGGACGGGCTCATCGCGCAGCACTTCCCGACGAAGGACGTCGGCTGGCACGCGGGCAACTGGTACGTGAACGCGAAGTCGATCGGCATCGAGCACGAGGGTTTCCTCACCGCGCCCGACGCCTGGTTCTCGGAGTCGATGTACCGGTCCTCGGCGCGGCTCGTGAAGTACCTCGCGAAGAAGTACGACATCCCGCTCGACCGGCAGCACATCCTCGGCCACGACAACGTGCCCGCGACGACGACGTCGGGCATCCCCGCGATGCACACCGACCCGGGCCCGTACTGGGACTGGTCGCACTACTTCGCGCTGCTCGGCAAGCCGGTGCGCGCCACGGCGCTGCCGTGGTCGGACGTCGTGACGATCGCGCCGAGGTACGAGGCCAACAAGCCCGCGTACACGGGTTGTTCGGCGGACGATCCGGCGGCGGCGTGCCCGAGCCACGGGTCGAGCGAGCTGTGGCTGCGGCAGTCGCCCTCGGACGACGCGCCGCTCGTGAAGGACATCGGCCTGTACCCGAAGGGCGAGGAGACGACGACCGGGGTCAACGACGTCGGCGCGCGCGTCTCCAGCGGCCAGCAGTACGTCGTCGCCGAGCGGCGCGGCTCCTGGGTGGCGCTCTGGCACAACGGGCAGAAGGGGTGGCTCAAGAACTCGCTGCTCAAGCCGGTCGCCGTACCCTCGCGGGGCATCGTGGTGACGCCGAAGAAGGGGCGCGCGGACGTGCCGGTGTACGGGCGGGCCTACCCGGAGGCCTCGGCCTACCCGGCGAACATCACGCCGCAGGCGCTCTCCCCGTTCTCGTACAAGCTCCTCGCGGGGCAGCGGTACGTGGCGGGCGGGAAGGTGCACGGCGAGTACTTCTACTCGCCGACGTTCGACACGACGGACCACAAGGTGGTGCGCGGGGAGAACGAGTACTACGAGATCCAGTTCGGGCACCGGGTGGCGTACGTGAACGCCGATGACGTGACGGTGTCGCGGGTGCGCTGAGGTCTGGGGTGAGCGGGGCCGGTCCTTTCGCGGGGCCGGTCCCGTTCGCGTGTTCCAGGGCCGTTCACTCCCCGGCGCGGCCTCCCCCGCAAGCGTCGTGCGGGTGTGGTGGTGCCGGCGGTGGCCCCTGCGAAGAGGAGGCCGGCGGAGGGAGGCGGTCGCTCCGGCCGGTGGGCAGCGCATTCCGGACAGCGGGAGAGGGGCCGTCCGGGTGAGCGGCGGGGGCGGGCGGGAGGTGCGGGGGCCCGGTCAGCCCTGCTGGAACATGGCGGCGGGCAGGGGCTTGAGGAGCGCGTAGAGGTCGTCGGTGATGGGCCGGTCCCAGGCGGCGATGGTGACGAGCACGTTGTCGCTGCGGTCGAACTGCACGCAGGAGACGCGGCTCTCGGAGAGCTTGAGGCGGCGCACGATGAGGAGGTTGTCGCCCTGCATGACCGGCATGTCCTCGACGTCGACGACCTCGACGTCCTCGTCGTTCTCCAGTGCGAGCAGGAGCTGCGCGACCTCGAAGGGGACCTGTTTGTCGGCGAGTTCACGAGCGGGCGAGCCGGCCGGGAGGTTGCCGATGATCATGGCGGGTCCACGGCCGCCGAACAGGTCGTACTGGAGGAAGACTCCCTGACAGCTGCCGTCCTGGGCGGGCAGCAGCCCCGCGACGAGGTTCCCGGGCCAGTCCCCCGGGTCCATGGCCAGGACGTCGAAGTCGGGGCCCGCGGGCGTGGCGGGAGTACGGCGGCGGAGGAACGACATGCGGCCCATGGTACGTGTCCCGCTCCGGTCACGAGCGGCCACCCCTGCGTAACCGGGCCCCCTGGAGAGGGGATGCGGGGGTGGCGGAAAAGGGGTGGTGGGACGGGGGCCGCGCGGGGTGGCCCGTGGGGGCGCGGGGTGCCGCGAGAGGGGTACGGGGACGGGGCGAGCGGTGGCTGCCGCTCGCCCCGTCCCCGTACCGTCCCGGGCGGGACGGGCTCCGTACCGCCCGGTGGCGTTCCGCGTTCCCGTACCGCGTCTCAGGCGGCCACGCCCTCGCCGCTCTCCGCCTCGTCCTCGGCGGTGAGCGGGACGACCGCCACGGGGGCCGCGGCGTGGAGGAGGACGGCCTGGGTGACGGAGCCGAGGATGCGGGCGGGCTGGAGAAGGCGCCGGCGGTGGCGGCCCACGACGACGAGTTCCGCACCGCTCGAAGCGGCGACGAGGTGCCCGGCGGCGTCACCCGCGGCGACGGAGACGAAGGCCTCGACACCGGGGTGGGCGGCGCGGTGCGGGTCGAGGTGGTCCTTGGCCAGGGTGAGGCACTCGGCCTCCGCGGCCTCCTGGTCCTCGACTGTGGGCGTGTAGTCGCCCACGGCCGTCCAGGCGAGCGCGGGCCAGGGGTAGGCGACGACGATGTGGACCGCGGCGCCGCGCCGTTCCGCCTCGGTGAAGGCGAAGGCGAGCGTCGAGTCGTCCTTGAGGTCCACGGGCAGGCCCACGACGACGCGCGGCCCCTCGGGCACCTCGGTCGTCACGTCCTCGGGCACGGCGCGCCCCGGTCGCGGCACGACGACGACCGGGCAGGAGGCGTCCCGCGCGGCGGCCATCCCGTTGGAGCCGAGCAGGAGGCTGGCGAAGCCGCCGCGACCGCGCGAGCCGAGGACGAGGAGCTGGGCGTCGGCGCCCATCTCGGGCAGGACCGCGTCGGGCGCGCCCTCGACCGTGACGAACTCCAGGACCGGCAGCTTGACGTCGCGCCCCTCCAGGTCCGTGCGCAGCCGGTCGAGCACCGGGTCGCCGACCTGTTCGGGCCCGGCGGCGAGCACCTCGGGCTGGGTCCAGGCCGCGTACTGGCGCACGTGCACGATCCGCAGCACGGTCTCGCGGAGCCGGGCGGCCTCGATCGCCCAGTCAAGCGCACGGAGGCTGTCCTCCGAGCCGTCCACGGCCGCTACCACCGGCAGCTCACTCATGATGTCCTCGTTCCCGGCGCCCCGCTTTCACCTGGCGCCTCTTGAGCCCCTGCACCTCCAGCCTTCCCCGGTGGAGCGGGGTGTGCCAGGGCCGAAAGACCCCATCGCTGGCATCATCTGTCAGCCTTTCCGCCGCCGCATCCGCGCGGTACGCGCACCGGTGCGGCATGTGCCGGGGTCAGTCGCTCACGGGTCCGTGCGCCGGTCCGTCGGCGGGGCCGGGGACACGTCGGTTCGCGGGGCCGTTCGCCGGCTCGTCACCGGGTTCGTCGGCCAGGAGGAACGGCAGGACGTGGGCGAGGAAGGCACCGGGGTCCGTGGCGTGGATGTGGTGCCCGGCGGGGACCGTGACGAGGCGGGCCCGCGGCAGGCGTCCGGCGAGCGCGGCGACGGTGGACTGGTCGACGACGCTCGTGGGACCGCCGGCGAGGACGAGTGCGGGGACGTCCGCGCGGTCCATGCGCTCCCACCAGGCGGGGTCGGGGTGGTTGCGGGGGTGTTCGGTGGCGAGGACCATCCGCCAGTCGAAGCCGAGCGGTTTGGTGGGCCGTTCGGGCGCGGGCCTGGGGGTGGCGAGGGGCAGGGGCGCGGGGACGTCCTCCAGGACGAGTCGGCGGATCAGCTCCGGGTGCTCCTGGGCCAGGAGGCAGGCGATGACGCCGCCCAGCGAGTGCGCGACGAGGTCGACGCGCGGGAGCGAGAGGGCGGCGAGGAAGGCGCGTACGTCCTCGCGCAGGAGCGGGAAGGAGTACGTCCCGGGGTACTCGCTCGCACCGTGGCCGCGCGGGTCGAGCGCGAGGACGCGCCGGTGTGCCGCGAGGGGCCCGATGACGGGTGCCCAGTCGGCGGAGGACTCGCCGCGCGCGGGCAGGAGGAGGAGCGGGGGCGCGTCGGCGGGACCGGTCTCGCGGTAGGCGAGGGTGAGGCCGTTCGCACGGACGGCGCGCGGCGGGGGCAGGGGGGCGGGGCTCGGGGGCATGGGGGCAGCCTGCGCCACGGGACCGTGGGGTGGGGCGTGTTTCGCGGGGAGCGGAGCCGGGGAGGGCGGTACGGGCGCCGCGGACCGCGCGGGGCTCAGCTGGGGATGCGGCGGCTCGGGCGGGCCTCGGGTCCGAGGCGGGTGACGGCGCCGTGGATGTACTTCGGGGGCATCTGCCAGCGCAGCTCGCCGGGGACGGCGCGCAGCAGGCGTGCGGTGGAGCGCAGGCGGCGGGTGACGACGGCGGGGGGCGGGGCCTCGCGTCCGTAGAGCTGGTGGGCCCAGGGCGGCAGGGAGCCGTAGGCGAGGGCGGAGACGCGGCGCCAGAGCAGGGCGCGGGCGGGCAGGAGCGGGAGGGGGACGGGCGGGCGGCGCAGGAAGTCGTCGACGACGCGGGCGTCGGCGCCGACCGCGAGTTCGTCCTTCACACTGCGGAAGTAGCTGTCGAGTTCGCCGACGGTGGCGGGGACCTGGGACGGGTCGAGGCCGACGAGACGGGCTCCGGTGCGTTGTTCGGCGACGTAGCGGTCGGCGGCGGTGTCGTCGAGGGGGAAGCCGGAGCGGCGCAGGGTGTGGAGGTAGGAGGAGACCTCGGCGCAGTGCACCCAGAGCAGGAGCGCGGGTTCGTCGACGCCGTAGCGTTCGCCGGTGGCGGGGTCGGTCGCACCGAGCCTGCGGTGGATGCCGCGTACGTGGGCGGCGGCGCGTTCGGCGGTGGGGGCGTCGGCGTACGTGGTGGCGGCGACGTACCGGGCGGTGCGGATCAGGCGCCCCCAGGCGTCCTGGCGGAAGTCGGAGTTCGCCATGACGCCGCGCAGGGTGCGCGGGTGGAGGGCCTGGAGCCACAGGGCGCGTACACCGGCGATCCACATGGCGGGGTCGGCGTGGAGCTGCCAGGTGACGGTGCCGGGCCCGTAGAGGCCGGGGGCGGGGTGGGGCGACTGCTCGGCCACGGCGGGACCTCCGGGAGAGTGGTTCGTGCCTGGGGTGATTGTCTCTCGAAGGGGGTGGTCCGGGCTGGTGGGGGCCGGGGCCGTTCAGCGGGTGGCGAGGGCGGCGAGGAAGCGGGTGCAGGAGGCGGCGCAGGCACGGCAAGCGGCGACGGCTTCCTCGGCGCCGGGCAGGCGCGCGCAGTGGGCCGCGCAGTCGAGGCACGCGGTGCGGCACCAGTCGAGGCGGAAGCGGAGTTCGTCGTCCTCGGGGTCGAGAAGGGGTTCGGCACCGAGGAGCCTCGCGGTGCTGTCGCAGACCTCGACGCAGCGCAGGGCGCGCAGCACCGAGGGTTCGGCGGCGGGCGTGCCGCAGTGGCGGGCGGTGAGGGTCGCCGCGGTGCGGCAGGAGGCGGCGCAGGCGAAGCGGTCCTCCAGGTAGCGCACGAGGCGGTCGCGGTCCCAGGGGTCCTCGGGAGTGGTCGGTGTGCGGGGCGCGGCGGACGCCTGTGTCATGGCGGTCTCCTCTCGGGCGGCCCCGGTCCCGGGGTGGGGGCGTACGTTCGAGGGGCGGGTTGCCGCATAGGGCGTGGGCAAACGCGGGTACGGCTCCGGGGCGCGGGTGGGACGCGGCGTGGAGCGGGGTGGCCCGGGCGCGAAGGTGTGGCGACCCGCCCCCCGGGAAAGGTCGTGTCCATGACACACACGTCCCCCGGTTCCACCGCCGCTCCCGGCTCCGCCGCGCCGCACTCCCCCGCCCGCCGCCCGGTGCGTCAGCTCGCCGCGGCCTCCGTCGGCAACGCCGTCGAGTGGTACGACTGGTACGCGTACACCTTCCTCGCGACGTACCTCGCCGACCAGGTCTTCCCCCACGGCGCGGACAACTCGCTCGTCCCGCTGCTGTCCACGTTCGCGGTGTTCGCCGTGGGGTTCTTCATGCGCCCGGTGGGCGGGCTGCTCATGGGCGCGGTCGCAGACCGGCGGGGGCGGCGGGCCGCGCTGACGGTGACGATCCTGCTCATGGGCGGGTCGAGTCTGCTCGTGGCGCTGACCCCGACGTACGCGGCGGCCGGGCTGTTCGGCCCTCTCGTGCTGGTGCTCGCGCGGCTGCTGCAAGGTCTGTCCGTGGGCGGGGAGTTCGCCGCCTCGACGACGTTCCTCGTGGAGTCGGCCGGTCCGGGCAGGCGCGGGCTCTTCTCCAGTTTCCAGTACGTGTCGACGACGCTCGGGCAGCTCATCGCCTCCGGGGTGGCCGCGCTGCTCGTGCGGGTGCTGAGCGAGGGGCGGATGGAGTCCTGGGGATGGCGGCTGCCGTTCGCGCTCGGCGCCGTGCTGAGCCTGGCCGGGTTCTGGATCAGGCGGGGCGCCGAGGAGACGCGGGACGCGGCGCGCACGGCCGAGCGCCCGCCGCTCTTCGAGGCGCTGCGCCGCCACCCGCGCGCCTCGCTCCTGATCGGCGGGATCACCGCGGGCGGCACGCTCGCGTACTACACGTGGACGTCGTACCTGCCGACGTACGCGGAGCTGAACGCCGACGTCGCGAAGGGCGACGCGCTGCTCGCCTCGACGCTCGCGCTCGCGTTCTTCGCGCTGCTCCAGCCGCTGGCGGGCCTGCTCTCGGACCGCTTCGGGCGGCGTCCTCTCCTGCTCTTCTTCGGGCTCGGTTTCGCGCTCCTGTGCGTGCCGCTGCTGCGGCTGCTCACCGGCTCCTTCGTCTCGTTGCTGCTCGTGAGCTGCGCGGGGATGGTGCTCCTGACGGGTTTCACGTCGATCTCGGCGGCGGTGAACGCGGAGGTGTTCCCGGCGCGGGTGAGGGCGGCGGGGATCGGCTTCCCGTACTCGCTGACGGTCGCGCTCTTCGGCGGCACGGCGCCGTACGTCGGGACGCTCTTCAAGGAGTGGGGGCGGGCCGGGCTCTTTCCCTGGTACGTGGCGGTGCTGTGCCTGGTCTCCTCGGTGGTGTACCTGCGGCTCCCGGAGACGGCGCACCGGCCGCTGGAGCGCTGAGCGCGGGGGCGCGGGTGTGCCCGTCCGCCTCGCGCGCGTACCCGCTCGGACCCGGCCCGTACCGCCCGTGCCCGGTGCCGACCCGATCGGCGCCCGCGGACTTGCCGGGCGCCGTGCGGCGCGCGAGCGTCGCAAGCGAGGGCCCGGCGCGGCACGCGGGCGGTCTCCGGCTCGGAAACGGGAGTGGGCACCATGGGTACGCGGAGCAGGCAGGTGGCGATCGACCTGGGCAGTGCGCGGCTGCGGCTGCGCGACCAGCGGCAGGCGTGGTCGGCTCCGCACGCCGCGATCGTCGACGAGGAGGGTTCACTACGGGCCTGGGGCGATCAGGCGCTCGCGATGGCGGGGCGGCTGCCGCCGCGGCTGCGGCTCGTGCGCCCCGTCGTGGCGGGCGCGGTGGCGGATCTGCCGCTCGCCGCGCGGCTGCTGGGCTCGGCGCTGCGCGCGGCTTCGGGCAAGTCGCGGCGGTTGCGCGGGGCGCAGGCGGTGGTGTGCGTACCGGATCACGCGACGTCGCTGGAGCGGCACGTGCTGCGGCAGGTGTGCAAGGACGCGGGCATCAACCAGGTGCGTTCCGTGCCGCACTCGGTCGCGGCGGCGGCGGGCGCCGGGGTGAGCGGGAGCCCTGCCGGGGCGCTGCTCGTGGACATCGGGGAGCACCGCACGTCGGCGTCGATGATCGCGCTCGGCACGGCGCTCGTGACGCGGACGGTCAAGCGGGGCGCGGGCAGTGTGGACGCGTGGCTGATGCGGCACGCGCGCGAGGAGCACGCGCTGACGATCGGGGCGCAGGTCGCCGAGGAGGCGAAGCTCGGGGCGGCGCTTGAGACGGGCGCGCGGCTGCCGGTGCGGGGACAGGACAGGGACGAGGGGCTGCCGCGCGTCGGGGAGCTGACGGTGGCGGAGGTCCGTGCGGTGCTGCGCCCGGTGTACGAGGACGTGGTGCGGCTCGTCACGGGGGTGCTCGACGCCTCGCCCCCCGAGCTGGTGGACGACGTCTTCGAGCGGGGTGTGCTGCTGCACGGCGGCGGGGCGCGGCTGTACGGCCTCGACGCGCATCTGCGGCAGGAACTGGGGATGCCCGTGCACCTGGTGGAGTCGGGGGCCGAGACGGCGGTGGAGGGGGCGTGGCTGCTCGCCGCCGAGGGTCCTGTGCTCGAACTCGCGTGAGGGAGCGGGTCGATGGAGCGGAGAGGTGAGGGCGTATGACGGCTGCGGCGGGGCTGGCGCTGATGATCGTGGGGGCTGTGCTGCGGTACGCGGTGACGTGGCGGTTCGCGTGGGTGGATCTGCCCGTGCTGGGGAACATCCTGCTCGTGGGCGGTTTCGCGGGGCTCCTGCTCGGTCTGGTGCTCGCGCGCAGCAGGCGGCGGCTGGCGCTGGCGGTGGAGCGGGCCCGGGATTCGGCGACGTGGTCGGCTTCGGGCAGTGACGCGTATCCGCCGGAGCCGTACTACCGGGACCAGTACCCGCCGCATTGAGCGGGGGGCGCCTTGCGGGTGCGGGGTCGCTCGGGCCCGTACCCGCAAGGTGCCCGGACGCGGGACGCCGCCGCACCCTTCCTCGGGTGCGGCGGCGTCGCGTGCGGGTGCTGCGGCTGGGTCAGGCGGCGTGCCGGGCGCGGGCGCGGTGGCCGGCGACGAGCTCGGCGTAGCGGCGTCCGGAGGACTTCACGGTGCGTCCTTGCGTCTTGTAGTCGACGTGGACGAGGCCGAAGCGCTTGTCGTAGCCGTAGGCCCACTCGAAGTTGTCCATGAGGGACCAGGCGAAGTAGCCGGCGAGCGGGGCGCCCTTGCGGGCGGCGCGGGCGCAGGCGGCGAGGTGGTCCTCCAGGTACTGGATGCGCTCGGGGTCGTCGACGGAGCCGTCGGAGCCGACGACGTCGGGCCAGGCCGAGCCGTTCTCGGTGACGTAGATCTTCCGCGCCCCGTACTCCTCGGTGAGCCGGAGCAGCATGCGTTCGATGCCGTGCGCGTCGATCTCCCAGTCCATGCCGGTGCGCGGGACGTGCAGGCGGCGGACGGCGCGGGCGTGGGGCTGGGGGCCGCCGGGGTCGTCGGTGACCACGGACGGGAAGTAGTAGTTCAGGCCCAGCCAGTCCAGCGGCTGCGCGATGGTGTCGAGGTCGCCGGGCTGCTCGGGCAGGGTGACGCCGTAGACGTCGACCATGTCCGCGGGGAAGCCGCGGCCGTGCACCGGGTCGAGCCACCAGCGGTTGGTGTGGCCGTCCATGCGGCGGGCCGCCGCGGCGTCGCCCTCGGACCCGGTGGCGGGGTCGACGGGGTTGAGGTTGAAGACGATGCCGACCTCGGGCTCCGGCGCGGCGGCGCGGATCGCCTGGGTGGCGAGGCCGTGGCCGAGCAGGAGGTGGTACGAGGTGCGGACGGCGGCCTCGATGTCGGTGAGCCCCGGGGCCATGGTCCCTTCGAGGTGCCCGATCCAGGAGGAGCAGAGCGGTTCGTTGAGGGTGGCCCAGCGCTTGACGCGGTCGCCGAGGCGGTCGGCGACGACCTCGGCGTAGCGGGCGAAGTGCTCGGCGGTCGCGCGGTTCGGCCAGCCGCCCCGGTCCTGGAGAGCCTGCGGGAGGTCCCAGTGGTAGAGGGTGACGAAGGGTTCGATGCCCTCGGCGAGGAGGCCGTCGACGAGCTTGTCGTAGAAGTCGAGGCCCTTGGCGTTGACGGGGCCGTCGCCGCCGGGGACGACGCGGGGCCAGGCGACCGAGAAGCGGTAGGCGCCCGCGTTGAGTTCCTTGATGAGCCCGATGTCCTCGCGCCAGCGGTGGTAGTGGTCGCAGGCCACGTCGCCGGTGTCGCCGCCGGCGACCTTGCCGGGGGTGTGCGAGAAGGTGTCCCAGATCGAGGGCGCCCGGCCGTCCTCGGCGACGGCGCCCTCCACCTGGTACGCGGCGGTGGCCACGCCCCAGGTGAAGTTCTCGGGGAGTGCGGCGTAGTCGAGTCCCTCGGTCACGGGGGTCCTTCCGTCGCGGGTCATTTGACGGCTCCCGCGGTGAGGCCGGTGACCAGGTACTTCTGGAGCAGCAGGAAGCCGGCCACGACGGGCACGCTGACGACGAGGGAAGCGGCCATGACCTGGTTCCAGTAGACGTCGTTGAGCGTCGAGTAGTTCTGGAGTCCGATGGCGAGGGTGCGGGTCTCGTCGTTGGTGAGCACGGAGGCGAAGAGGACCTCGCCCCAGGCCGTCATGAAGGCGTACACGGCGACGGCGACGATGCCGGGGATCGCGGCGGGCACGACGACGCGGAAGAGCGCGCCGAGCGGACCGCAGCCGTCGACCATGGCGGCTTCGTCGAGTTCCTTGGGCACCGAGTCGAAGTAGCCGATGAGCATCCAGATCGCGAAGGGCAGCGAGAAGGTCAGATACGTGATGATCAGGCCGAGCCGCGAGCCGAAGAGCGGGATGCCGGTGGCGTTGCCGACGTTGACGAAGAGGATGAACAACGGCAGCAGGAAGAGGATGCCGGGGAACATCTGGGTGGAGAGCACCGAGACGGTGAAGACGCGCTTGCCGCGGAAGTTGTAGCGGCTGACCGCGTAGGCGGCGAAGATCGCGATGACCACCGAGCAGATCGTGGCGGACCCGGCCACGATGAGCGAGTTGCTGAAGTAGTGCGCGAGCGGCACCGTCTTCCAGATGTCGATGTACGGCCGGATGGTCAGGCCGCTCGGTATCCAGCGGAACTGCCCGGTGACGTCCTTGAGGGGCTTCAGCGAGCTGGTGATCATGACGAAGATCGGCAGCGCAACGAAGATCGTCAGGATCGTCAGGAAGACGACGCGGATGGCCTGGAAGGAGCGCGGGGGCGCCATCGGGGAGCGCCCGGTGTGGAGCACCTGCGTGCTCTTGGCCGCGGGGGTCTTGCCGGGGGGGCCGTCGGTCTTGGCGACGGGTGCGGCGCTAGACATCGGAGCCCTTCTTCCTCGACGTGAAGAACAGGTACAGCCCCGTGACCACGAGCAGGAACAGGAGCAGCAGGACGGACATCGCCGAGCCGGTGCCGAAGTTCCAGGTCACGAAGGAGGACTGGTAGATGTGGATGGAGATGAGGTCGGCGTTCTTCGGTGCCGAGTCCCCGAAGAGGAGGTACGGCGTGTTGAAGTCGTTGAACGTCCACAGGAACAGGACGAGCACGAGGACCTGGTTGACGGGGCGCAGCGAGGGCAGGGTGATCTTGCGGATCTGCTGCCAGGTGCCGGCGCCGTCGAGGGCCGCGGCCTCGTAGAGGTCCTTGGGGATGTTCTGGAGCGCGGCCATGACGATGAGGAAGGCGAAGGGCCAGGTCTTCCAGACCGCGACGACGACCAGGGAGATGAAGCTGTTGTTGCCGATGAGCCAGAAGGAGCGCTCGTCGGTGAGGTGGAGCTGGTCGTGCAGGACGTGGTTCACCATGCCGTTGTCGTGCTGGAGCATGAAGTTCCAGGTGATGACGGCGGCGTAGATGGGCAGCGCGTACGGGGTCAGGAAGAGCGCCCGCAGGAAGCCGCGGCCCTTGAAGTTGTCCTGGAGGAAGATCGCGGCGGCGACGCCGATCAGCCAGCAGAAGGCGACGGCGAGGACGCAGAAGGCGCAGGTGACCCAGAAGGAGTGGAGCAGGGCTTCGCCGACCGGCTTGTCGAAGTCGACGGCGAGCTTGAAGTTGTCGAGGCCGGCCCAGGGGGCCTGCCCCCAGTTGCGGATGTAGAACTGGGTGAGCTCCTTGAAGGCCATGAAGATCCCGACGACCATCGGGATCATGTGGATCAGGAGCTCGAAGAGCAGGGCGGGGAGGAGCAGCAGGTACGGGAGTCCCACGCGGCGGACGCGGTCGGGAAGGATCGGCTTGCGCCGTTTCCTCTTCCCGACCAGGCCGGGCCCCGCGACGGGGCCCGGCGTCGCCTGCGCTTCAGGCAGGGTGTCGGTCATGGTTCAGTTGCTCACTTCGGCATCTGCTGCTCGGCCTTGGTCAGGGCGGCCTTCACGTCGGCGGTGGTGATCTCCTTCTTGCCCGCCGCGTCGGCCCACAGGTCCTTGATGGCGGTACCGACCGCCGTCTCGAACTGGGCCTCGTTGGGCACCTGCGGGAGCGCGGTGGCGCTCTTGAGCAGGGTGTCCTTGATGGTGCCGGCGCCGCCCTGGTTGAACGCGGGGTCCTCCTGCGCGTCCTTCACCGGCGGGACGGAGCCCCACGTCTTGTTGAGGAAGGTCGACTCCTCCTTGCTCGTCATGAACTTGACGAACTTGAGGGCGCCTTCCTTGTTCTTCGTGTTCTTGAAGACGGCCATGTTGATGCCGGCGACCATGGAGTTGGTCTGCTTGTCGGTGCCCGGGGTGCCGGACTGCACCGGGACGGGCGCGACGCCGTAGTCCTCGGCCTTCATGCCGTGGGCCTGGAAGGTGGTGTCGGCGGCCTGCCACAGGACCATGCCGACCTTGCCGCTGGCGAAGTCGTTGAGGCTCTGGTTCTGGTTGTACTCGGCGTTGCCGGGGGCGATGATCTTGTCCTTGCCCATCCAGTCCACGTACTGCTTGACGGCGGCGACCGCGCCGTCGGAGGTGAAGGTGGGCTTGCCGTCGGCGTCGAAGAAGTCGGCGCCCCTCTGCTTGCCGAGGACGAAGGCCTGGTGGATGTTGTTGGAGAGGTTGCTGCCCTCCAGCGCGGTGCCCCAGGTGTTGCCCTTGGTGAGCTTCTTGCCGTCCTCGACGAACTCGTCCCAGGTGACCGGGGGCTTGGCGATGCCCGCGTCGGCGAAGAGCTTCTTGTTGTAGTAAAGCGCGTAGGCCAGGGAGTACAGGGGCACGGCGGCCGGGTTCTTGCCCTCGGCGCCGGTGGAGCCCACGGCCGAGTCGACGAAGCGGTCGCGGCCACCGATCTTCTTGTACGCCGCCTCGTCCCACTCCATGAGGGCGCCGGTGGCCTGGAGCGAGGCCGACCAGGTGTTGCCTATGTTGAGGACGTCAGGGCCCTCACCGGAAGTGGTGGCGGTGAGGATGCGGTTGAGGAGGTCGGACCACGGGATGACCTCCAACTTGACCTTGATACCGGTCTGCTTGGTGAACTTCGCGAGTTCCTTGGTCAGGACCTTCTTGTCCACCGCCACGCTCGCCCCCTGGTTGGAGGCCCAGTACGTGAGGGTCTTGGGCGAGGAGTTGTCACTCCCGCCGTCGCTCCCGCCGCCGCAGGCGGAGGCGGTGAGGGCGAGGGTGGTGACGAGACTGGCAGCGGCAGCGGCTCGCAGTCTGCGCATGTCGGTATGCCCCTTTCCGGGGGGTGGCCAAGGAAGAGTGAAGGCGTTCAGTCCCTGAACGGCCTCACGACTTAATTTAGGACGTGAGTTAAAACCTGAGAGAAGGTCGCGTCAAGGGCTCCGGCGGGGGTATGTTGCGGTCCGGGAAGGGGCAAGATGGTGCAACGGCACAGACGAACCGTGCGTGACCTGCGAAGAGGCAACCGCGCAGCAGTTTTGCAACGGTTGTATTTCGACGGCCCGATGAGCCGTCAGGCACTACTCCCCGCCACCGGCTTGAGTTCGGGTTCCATCAGCAACGTCGTCACTGAGCTGACGTCGGACGGGCTCCTGGAGGAGGCGGGTGTCGTCGAGTCGGACGGCGGCAGACCGCGCACCCTGCTGCGCGTCGCGCGCGGCGCCGGGTACCTCGTCGGGGTCGACATCGGCGAGACGAAGGTGCGCACCGAGCTGTTCGACCTGGCGATGTCCGAACTCTCCCGCACGGAGACCAGCCTGACGGGTGTCGGCTACGACGTCGACCTCATCGTGCGCGCCGTCGCCGAGGGGATCACGGCAGTGCTCGCGGAGGCGGGGGTCCCCGCGGACCGGCTGCTCGGCGTGGGCGTCGGCGTGCCGGGCATCGTGGAGCGCCCCGACGGCGAGGGCGCGCTCGTTTTCGGGCAGACGATCGGCTGGGACGCGGTCCCGTTGGAGACGCTGCTGCGCACGGCGACCGGACTCCCCGCCGAGGTCGGCTTCTTCGTCAACAACGGCGCGAAGGCCCTGGGGCAGGCCGAGTTGTGGTTCGGCGGCGGCCGGGGCAGCGAGGACGTCGTCATCGTGCTCTTCGGCTCGGGTGTCGGCGCGTGCATAGTGACCCGGGGCGCGATCCAGGGCGGGATGCACGGCAGCCCGAGCGAGTGGGGTCATCTGACTGTCAATGTCCGTGGCAGGCGCTGCCGTTGCGGGGCCCGGGGCTGCCTGGAGGCGTACGCGGGGGCGGAGGCGCTCCTGGAGCGCTGGCGCGAGGTGGGCGGGTCGCTGCCGGCGGGGGCCAGCGAGGAGGAGGGGGTCACGGCACTCCTGGCGGCCGCGGACCCGGGCAGCGGGGGCGGGGCCGACCCTGTCGCCGTCGCGGTCCTGGAGGAGACCGCCGAGTACCTCGGCGCCGGGCTCTCCGACCTCATCAACCTCTTCAGCCCCGAGCAGGTCCTGATCGGCGGCTGGGCCGGGCTGCAACTCGGCCCGCACATCCTCCAGTCGGTACGCCGTCACGCCGACAGCTTCGCGTTGCGGCGCCCGGCGGGGAAGGTCTCGATCGGCCTCGGCCTGCTCGGCGCGGACGCGGTGACGGTCGGCGCGGCGACGCTCGTGCTGGCCGACTTCTTCGCCAACGGAGGGCGCAGGGACGCCCCGCTGCGCGAGGAGGATGTCGCCGAGGCGGGGACCGAACGGCGGGCGGCCCACGTGCTGGGCGGCAACTAGGCCGCGTCCGGCGGATCTTCGCGGGTCCGCCGGACACGGCCTGGGGCGCGTACGTGCGGAGTCGGCCGGGACCGTCCGCCATGAGGCGGGCCCCTCGTCGAGCCACGCCGGGCGGGCGCGGTCACCGGTCGCGCCCGAAGCACGCCGGCACCACGGGCGGGAGAGCGTAAGGCACCAACCGGCGTGCGGGGGCGGGGTTTTCCGTCCGCCGGGCGGACGCGTGGGGGACGCTCTTCCGCTCCGGGGGCCTCCGCCGCGCGCGTCCCCAGGCGCGGTGGTGCCCGCTCCGGCTCGTACTCCCGACGGTTCCGGCGGCGTGAGCCGTGCGCCGCCGCGGCGGCCGGGCGCGGGCCCGTCGCCCACAGGCCCGCGCTCACGCCTTCTCCCGCCCCTCCCCCGTCACGCCTTCGGCCGCACGTTCCGCCGTCCCGTGGCCCCATTCGGGTGTGCGGGACGGGTGACTCCCCTTCGTGAGCGGCGAATCCGCGGGGCGGGATGCAGGGTGGTCGAGTCCGTCGGGCAGCCCTCGGCTCCTGGTGGTTCACGAAATGGACCCGGCACCGGACGGTGCGGACGGGTCACGTGACTTGCGCCCGGGGACGGGGCGCGCCACGTTCGTACTGTTCCCTGTCCCTCCCCCGTCCGGAAAGGCGCGGTGCTTTCATGCGGATCACCGTCTTCGGTGCCTCCGGTCGCGCAGGTCGCGCCTTCCTGCACGCCGCCGCGCGCGCCGGTCACGAGTGCACCGCCGTCGTGCGCGACCCGGAGCGACTCGCCGGGGCGCCGGCCGCACGGGTCGTCCGCGGCGGGCCCTTCGAGGAGGGCGGGGTGAGCGAGGCGCTGGCGGGCGCCGACGCCGCCGTCGTCGCCTACGCGCTGCGCGGCGGGCGCCGCAACGTGCCGCTGTACTCGCGCGGGACGCGCACCATCGTGGACGCGATGCGCCGGACACGGGTGTCCAGGCTCCTGGTGCTCTCGGAGGCGGCGTACGGCCCGCACACGGCGGGGCCGCTCAACCGCACCGTCTCGGCGCTGTACCGGGCGACGGCCCGGCCCGTGATCCGGCAGCGCGAGGAGCAGGACGCGATCATCGCGGCGAGCGGCCTGGACTGGACGATCGTGCGGCCTGTCATCCTCGTGGAGGGTCCCGCGCACGGGCATCGCAGGGCACCCTTCACGCCGCACCACTCGCGCGCGCCGCGCACGACCTACGCGGACCTCGCGCACGTCCTGCTCGACGCGCTGGACGACCCGGCGACGTACCGGCGCGACCTCTACCCCTGATCAGCCCGGAGCGGCCCCGAGCGGCAGCGCGCTCTCCTCGCGCCACTCCCCCTCCGCCGTGTACACGGTGAGGCTGAGCCGGCTCACCCCGGCGTGCAGCGGGAGCGCCGCGCCGTACTCCTCCTCCAGCGGTCCGTAGACCGCTCGGTCGGTGCCGGGCGCGGCGTGGGTGGCCAGGGTGAGGTGCGGCGGAAGGCCGTCGGGACCGAACAGGCCCCGGTACGGGATCGCCTGCGGCCAGGCGCGGCGCAGCGCGGCGGACAGTGCGTGGAGCACCGGGTGGGGCTCGGGGGCGAGGTGCAGGACGCCGGGGAAGTGGCCGAAGCGCGCGAAGCGCAGCGTGAAGGGCGGGTGGGCGGCGACGAGGGCGGCCAGTGCGGCGCGGGACGCCGGGCCGAGCGAGGAGCGCGGCACGAAGGGATGCAGCACGCTCACGTGGGCCGGGAAGCCGGTCCTGACGAGCGCGTCGGCCGCCGGGACCCGGATGCTGAGCGAGGTGTCGCCCACGCGGTCGCCCCAGTCGGCGGGAGCGGGCTCGGTGGCGGGGGACGGCGCGGGCACGGAGGGCATCGTTTCACGGGGCGGCGGTACGGGCACGGGGTGGTCCCGCGCCCGTACCGCCCTCGCCCGCTCGCTCAGTGCACGGTGTGGAGCGCTGCCGTGTGTTCGCGGATCTGGTCGGGGGTGAGGTAGACGTCCGTGTGCTCGAACTCCTGGAGCGTGCCGGCCTTCTGGTCCTGGAAGCCGGTGCGGACGAAGTCGTCGCCCGCGAGCGCGTTGAGCATCCAGTTGGTGAGGACGCGGGTCTTCGCGACGCCGGTGCGCAGCGCCGACCAGTGGTAGCCGCGGGCGACGGCCTGCGCGGGGACGCCGCTGAGGTTGATGCCGAGCGGGCGCGAGACCGCGTCGTGGCCGCCGAGGTCGACGACGAGGCCGAGGTCCTTGTGGACGTACGGGCGCAGCGGCTGGTGGAGGATCGTGGCGAGGACGTTGTCGGCGGCGATGCGGCCCTGGCGCATGGCGTGCTGCGCGGTGGGCGGGCAGATGGCGTCCTCGCCCTTGGTGAGGTCGGGCACGGCGGCGGCGTCGCCGAGTGCGAACACGCCGTCGAGCCCGGGAACCGTCAACTCGGGGGTGACGGCGAGCCTGCCCCGTACCGTCTCGCGCTCCAGCGTCCTCATGAGCGGGCTGGCCGCGACGCCGGCGGTCCAGATGAGGGTGCGGCAGGGCAGGGTGCGGCCGTCCGTGAAGGTGACCTTCTCGGGGCCTGCCTCGGCGATGGAGACGCCGAGCGAGACCTCGATGCCGCGCTCGGTAAGGACGTCGAGCGCGGCCTTGCCGAGTTCGACGCCCAGTTCGGGCATGAGCTTGGGCGCGATGTCGATGAGGTGCCACTTGATCAGCGAGGGGTCGAGGCGCGGGTAGTGCTTGACCGCGCTCGTGGTGAGGCGCTGGAGGCAGGCGGCGGTCTCGGTGCCCGCGTAACCGCCGCCGACGACGACGAATTGCAGGCGCGAGGCACGTTCCTCCTCGTCCTCGCTCGCGTCGGCGAGATCGAGTTGGGCGATGACGTGGTCGCGGATGTAGGCGGCCTCGGCGAGCGTCTTCATTCCGCGCGCGTTCTCGGTGAGCCCGGGGATGTCGAAGGTGCGGGTGATGCTGCCGGGGGTGAGGACGAGGATGTCGTACGGCTCGTCGACGATCTCTCCGGTGACCTTCTGGACGATGCACACCTTCTTCTCGGTGTCCACGCCGATCGCGCCGCCGGGCAGGATGCGGGTGCGGTGCTTCTGGCTGCGGCGCAGCGAGACGGCGACGGACTGGGGGGTGAGGACGCCGGAGGCGACCTGCGGGAGGAGCGGCAGGTAGAGCTGGTACGAGAACGGCGCGACGAGAGTGATCTCCGCCCGGCCCGGTGGGATGCGGCGTTCGAGCCTGCGGACGCACCCCACCCCGGCGAAACCGGCGCCCACTACGAGAATCCTGGGTCGTGCCACGATTGCGTCCCTTCTCAGGGGTCTGTGCGGTCTCCGGGCCGGTGCGTGCGTCTCCGGTCCCGGACGGCTTCCGCTCGCCTGCCCGCTCAGCGGCGTGTGTCACGGACCATCTTTGCCGAAGGGGCGGGCGCGCGCTTGTCGAACGGGGCGGACGGGGGCGTACCGGACGCGGGCGGCGGGGCGGCGGGCAGGCGGTGGGCGGTGGGCAGGCCGGGGCACGTGGCCGCGGACGCGGGCGGCCCCGTATCCGGGTGGGATACGGGGCCGTGTCGCGCGGGTGCGCGCGTGTCGTGTCGCCGTGCGGGCGGGCCGGTCAGCCGGTCGTGGCGGCGAAGACGTGCAGGATGCCTCCTTCGGCGGTCTTCGGGAGGGTGACGCTCGCGAGGGTCTTGCCGCTCGTGAGGGTCACCGGCGCGGTGGCGAAGAGGTAGGCGTTGACGGGGTCCTTCCCGCCGCCGAGGGTGTCGCGGTAGGCGGAGGTGACGGCGACGGTGTTGCCGTAGGAGGGCTTGTCCCCGCCGCCGCCGAGGGTCCAGTCGGAGAAGCCGAGGTCGGCCTGCTGGGTCGTGCCGTCGGTGTAGGTGAGCGTCATGGTGCCGTGCGTGTCGCCTTCGGCGGCGCTGCCGAGCAGGCTGAGGCGGGTCGCTCCGTCCTTCGTGGGGACGGTGAGGGTCTGCCCGCCGCCGGCGACCTCGATGTTGTCGGGTTCGCCCGCGCCGGTCTCCGGCAGCGTGAAGGTGAAGTCGCCCGAGGTGACGGTCTTGCCGGGGGCTGCGCCGCCCGCCGCGAGGGCGGTCGCGGAGTAGCTCCAGCCCTCGCCGTCGAAGTTGGCGCCGGCCTTGGCGTCGTCCTCGGAGACGCCGTCGTTGTTGAGGTTCCACAGGACGCTGTTCTTCGCGGCGACCGTGACGGTGAGCTTCGCGCTGGGCAGTTCCTTGCCCGAGGCGGTCCGCAGGGTCACCGGGATCTGGCGGAAGCCCTCCTTCGCGCTCCCGGTCGCGGCGACCGAGAGCGTCGTGCTCGCGGTACCGCCGGAGGGGACGGCGAGGGTGCCGGACGCGGGGTTGACGGTGAGTCCTTCGGGCGCTTCGGCCTTCCAGGTCACGGTCTCGGCGCGGTCCTGGAGGGTGCGCACGGTGAGGTCGGTACGGGTGTCGGCGCCGCCGGGCGAGGCCTTGAGGGCGCTGGGGCTCGTACTCGTGAAGTACGTGTCACCGCCGCCGGGGAAGGACGGCGGGGCGTCGGACGCGGCCGTGCCCCACGCGGTGTCGGGGTGCGTGCCGAGCGTGTAGTCGAGGGTGCCGCCGTGCTTGACGAGCGTGTCGGGCACCCAGGTCTTCGTGCTGGTCCTGCCGTTGACGCGCAGGCCGTGGATGTACGTGTGGCTGTCGTCGGCCGCCGGGGCGTTGACCGTGATGCGCTTGCCGTGGCCGGTACGGACGACGGCGCGGGGGAAGAGCGGCGCGGTCAGGACGAGGTCGGCGCGGCTGGGGTTCTGCGGGTACATGCCGAGCGCGGAGAAGACGTACCAGGAGGACATGGTGCCCGCGTCGTCGTTGCCGGGGATGCCGCCGGGGGTGTCGGTCCAGAGCTGGTCGATCTCGGCGCGGACGGTCTCCTGGGTCTTGGTGGGGGCGCCCAGGTAGTTGTAGAGGTACGGGGTGTTGATGTCGGGCTCGTTGGTCGGGTCGTAGCGCGTCGCGTCCTTGGCGGAGAAGTCGAACTTCCCGTCCTTGTCGCGGAAGAAGGCGTCGAGGCGGGCGCTCGCCTTGTCGTCGCCGCCCATGGCGCGGGCGAGGCGGGCGACGTCGGAGTAGACCATCCAGGTGTAGCGGGCGCTGGTGCCCTCGACGAAGCCGTTGCCCGTGCCGGGCGTGAAGACGCCCGCCCAGGTGCCGTCCGCGTTGCGGTTGCGGATGTAGCCGCCGTCCGGGGTCGCGGCCGGGTCGAAGACGTTGGTCCAGTTCCCGGAGCGGTCGAGGAACTTCTTCTCGTTCTTGCGGTCGCCCGTGGCGCCCGCGAGTGCGGAGATGCCGTAGTCCGCTGCCGCGTCCTCCAGGGTCTCGGCGGCGCCGCCCCAGCAGTGGCAGTCGTCGGCGGGGACGTAGCCGAGCTTGAGGTACTGGTCGAGCCCGGGGCGCTGGCCGACGCACTCGACGTTGCAGCCGGAGCTGTCGGAGTCGTTGGCGGTGGGGACGGTCGCGGCCTTGACGAGGGACTTGAGCGCGCCCTTGACGTCGAAGTCGGTGCCGCCGAAGGCGTGGATGCCCGCGAGGGCCGGGCCGGCGGGGTCACCGGACATGACGCTGGTCTTGCCGTGCTGGAGGAGCCAGCGGTCCCACTCGCCGCCCCGCTGGGAGGCGTACTGGTAGAGGGACTGGGCGTAGTCGCTGCCGGCCTTCGGATTCAGGAGCGCCATGAGCTGCACCTGCGCCCGGTACTGGTCCCAGCCGGAGAAGGTGCCGTACTGGGCCTTCTGGCCGTGCGAGAGGCGGTGCGTCTTGTCGTCGGCGCCGGTGTAGCGGCCGTCGCTGTCGCTCGTGAGGGTCGGCTCCAGCATCGAGTGGTAGAGCGCGGTGTAGAAGGTGCGGTACTGGGCGTTCGTGCCGCCGCCGACCTGGATGGCGCCGAGCGCCTTGTCCCAGGCGCGGCCCGCGTCGCGGGCGACGGCGTCGAAGCTCTTGCGGGACGGGTTCTCGGCGCGGAGGTTGGCCTCGGCGCCCGCGTCGCTCACGTACGAGAGGGCGACTTTCGCGCCGACCTCGGTGGTGCCCTTCGGGAACGTGACGTAGGCGCCGGAGCCCTTGCCCGCGACGGGGTTGCCGCTGGAGCTGTAGCCGGTGCCGCCGCTCGCGTCGGTGGTGTCCGGGCGCAGGGTCTGGTCCTGCCAGGTGCCGGTCTTCGCGAAGGGGGTGTCGAAGTGGATCGTGTAGTGCAGCGTGTAGAGCGCCTTGCGGTTGTTGGCGCTCTGCGGGCCGCAGAAGTTGCCGGCGTCGATGGAGCCGGTCACGGTCTTCTTGGCCGCGTCGATGTGCACGCGGGCGTCGGCGCTGCCCGACTCCGCGTTGGAGCCGCGGACGAGGAAGCTCGCCGCCTTGCCCGCGGGGAAGCCGAAGCGGCCCGAGCCGGTGCGCTCGGTCGCGGTGAGGTCGGCGGAGGCTCCGTTGGCGAGCTTCACCTCGTAGCGGCCCGCGCTCGCCTTCTCGTCGTCGTGCGAGAAGGCGGAGGCGTAGACGGAGTCGTTCGTGTCGGCGGTCGGGGAGGTGGTGACCTCGCCGGGGTAGGGCATGAGGGGCACGTCGCCGTTCGCGCCGGAGCAGCCCACGCCGTTGAGGTGGGTGAGGCTGAAGCCGCGGATCGAGGTGGCGTCGTACTGGTAGCCGCCGGGGGCCGGGTTGGAGACCTGGTTGCCGCGGGTGGTCTGGGGGCTGAACGCGAGCATGCCGAAGGGGCGGACGGCGCCGGGGTAGGTGTTGCCCGCGTTGGCGGAGCCGATGAGGGGGTCGACGTAGGCGGCCGGTTTCTGGACCAGGGCGGGGTGCCCGGTCTTCGCGGCCGCGGGCGTGGCGGCGGTGGCGGCCGGGGCGAGCGCGGTGAGCCCGAGGGCGGTCGCCGCGGTGAGGGCCAGGAGGCCACCGGCCTTGGTGCGGACGGGACTTCTGCGTTGCGTCACTCTCTTGACACTGTTCCTCTCCCCGGGCGGGCCCGGGACGGCGCCGGACAACGTTGTCAAACGCGAGCGATGCTCCTCCCGAGGCTGAAGCGACGTCAAGGGGTGCGCGACAAGATCGTCCCTGAATGCCAGTCAGGTCGGCCCGTCGATCGCGCACCGGAATCAACGCAACCACGGGTTGACGTTCTCCCAGTCGTCAACCTAAGGTTGCCCGCATGACAGAGCAGACACCGGCACATCGCGCAGTACGGCTCGATGATCTGATCGACGCCATCAAACGGGTCCACACCGGACCCCTGGACCAGCTCACGGACGCGGTGCTCGCCGCGGAGCACCTCGGAGAGGTCGCGGACCACCTGATCGGCCATTTCGTCGACCAGGCACGTCGTTCGGGTGCCTCCTGGACCGATATCGGCACTTCGATGGGCGTGACGCGGCAGGCGGCGCAGAAGCGGTTCGTACCGAAGGACACCGGAGAGGTGGCGGCCCTCGACCCCGAACAGGGCTTCAGCCGCTACACAACGCGAGCCCGCAAGGTCGTGGTGGCCTCGCAGACCCGGGCACGGGAGCACGGGCACACGCGCATCGCGCCCGCGCACCTCGCCCTCGGCCTCCTCGACGAGCCGCAGAGCCTCGGTGTGGTCGTCCTCGCGGATCAGGGCGTGACGCGCGAGGCGGTACGGGAGGCGGCGGAGGCGGCGCTGCCGCCGCGCGGCGAGGAGGACCTGCCGACGCTCATCCCCTTCGACGCGGCGGCGAAGAAGGTGCTCGAACTGACCTTCCGCGAGGCCCTGCGCCTGGGCCACAACTACATCGGCACCGAGCACCTGGTCCTCGCGCTCCTGGAGCACGAGAACGGCGCGGGCGTCCTCGCGGGCCTCGGCGTCGAGAAGGAACGGACGACGGAACTGCTCGCCGGCCACCTGCGGCGCATCCAGGCACAGGTGGAGGAGGCCCGGCAGAAGGAAGGCGGCTGAGCCGGCGAGGGAGCAGCCGAGCAGAGGGAGCCCTCCGCTACCCTAGGTTGACAGAGGAGCGGAGGGCTTCGTCACCCTCCGACGCCTAGCTCTGCTCTGCCCCCCTCCACGGCCGGAGCGTCGTCGTCGTGTCGGACGGAGCGGACCTCAGACGCTGTCGCGGGAGCGCGGCTTGGCGACGGAATCCGTGGCCGCGTCCCCGCCGAAGACCCACAGTGCGAGCCCGAGGCAGCTGAACGCGGCGCCGAGGGCACAGACCGCGCCCCACCCGGCCACCGCGTACAGGGAGGTCGCACAGAGGGCGCCGGTGGCGCTCCCGATCGCGTAGAAGACCATGTAGCCGCCGATGAGCCGACTGCCCGCTTCCGGGTACAGCGCGTGAATGAGCGTCTGGTTGGTGACGTGGACCGCTTGCACGGCGAGATCGAGCAGGACGATGCCGGCGGCGAGGGCCCACAGCGAACTGCGCGTGAAGGCCAGCGGCACCCAGGAGATGGCAAGCAGGGCCAGGGCGGTGCCGGTCGTCCACCGGGCGAGCCCGCGGTCGTTCAAGCGTCCCGCGACGGTCGCGGCGAGGGCGCCGGAGACACCGATCAGCCCCAGGGCCCCGATCGCGCTGTGCGACCACCGGTAGGGAGGTTCACTGAGGGGCAGCGCGACGCTGCTCCACAAGGTGCTGAAGGCGGCGAAGATCAGGAGGCAGAACAGAGCGCGCGAGCGCGGAAGTCGCTCCTTCAGGAAGAAGGTGACGGTGGAACGCAGCAGCGGTCCGTAGCGCGTGAGGGCGGGGCGCGGGACGTCGTGGCGCGGCAGTACGCGGCTCAGTACCAGCGCGAGCAGTGCGGTGAGGGTCGCGGAGGCAAGATAGACGGCGCGCCAGCCCGCGAGGTCCGCCACAAGACCCGAAACGGTACGGGCGACGAGAATTCCGGTGACGACACCGCTGGTGACAAGGCCGACGACCCGGCCGCGCTCCGCGGGCGGCGCCAGGGAGGCCGCGAAGGCCACCAGCGTCTGCGTGACCACGGCCAGCAGTCCCGTCGCGGCCACACCCAGGAGCAGGATGACCGCCGTCCGGGCGGTGGCCACGACGGCGAGCGCGAGGACCAGGAACAGAAGCTGGGTCACGACGAGCCGACGGCGATCGGCCATGTCGCCGAGCGGCACGAGCAGGAAGAGTCCGAGTCCGTATCCGGCCTGCGTCAGGGTGACGACGCCGCCGACAAGAGCCGGGCTCATGCGCAGATCATGACCGATCGTCACCAAGAGCGGCTGGGCGAAGTAGACGTTCGCGACCGCGGCCCCGCAGGCGATGGCGAACACCAGACTGAGACCACGGGACAGGGCGGACGGGAAACCACCCTCGGACCGGGCCTCGTCGACCGGCGCCACGGCGGCGCCCTTCGTGCGCGCGACGGTCTCGTCGTCACCTGGCATCGACACTCCCCCACCGATTCGGTTTCATCTTGCTACCAGGCTGGACCTTAGCATCCTGGTAGCATGTTGCAACCATTCCGGAACGAAAGAGGAGCCGCCATGGTCGCCAGGACGCGCTTCGACACCAGTGATTGCCCTGTCGCGCGATCGGTGGACGCCATCGGCGACTGGTGGTCACTGCTGATCGTGCGGGACGCCTTTGACGGGAGCAGGCGCTTCGGGGAGTTCCAGCGCAGTCTCGGCGTGGCCAAGAACATCCTCGCCGCGCGGCTACGGACTCTTGTCTCCGGCGGCATCCTCGCCGCCGTCCCCGCCTCGGACGGCAGCACCTACAAGGAGTACGTGCTGACCGGCAGGGGCGAGGCGCTCTTCCCCGTCATCGTGGCACTGCGGCAATGGGGCGAGCAGAACTTCTTCGCCCCGGACGAACCGCATTCACAGCTGGTCGACCGCCGGGAGGGACAGGTGCTCAGGCCGTTGGAGGTCCGGTCCCGCGACGGGCGCAGCCTGAACCCGGCGGACACGACGGTCTACAAGGTCACCGCGCCCGAGGACTGACATGGGGTCCGGGCCACGCGGCCGGGCGGCAGGCGGCGGCGGTCGGTACGGACGCGTCGGAGCGACGTCGCGTGGGGAGGTGACCGGCCGCGCCGGCTCGTCCGGTGGTCCCCCGGCGGGGCGGGTGCGACGGTCGAGGAGGGGGCGGGAGCCTGTGCACTCCCGGCCGGTGCGCGGAGTTCACCGGCGCGGCGCACGGTGGTGCGCGGCGACTCGCCCCGGGCGCCGGGGCTTGTCGCGTACGAGAGCACGACGCCGTGGTAGGGGCCGTGGGGTGACGCGGGCGGGGACCGGCGTCGGGCCCGTCTCCCGCGCGGTGCGCGGCGCGCCGGGCGGGGATCAGCCCCTGCGGCTCGGCGCTCCGCTCAAGACGCAGTCGCCGCACAAGGAGCCGCGTGGGGTGCGGTAGTAGAGGCAGCAGCTGTTGCGGCGGTAGGCGACGCCGAGGTCCGGGTCGTACAGGTAGGTGCCGTCGTCGCCGAGGTCGCGGGTGCGCAGGAGGCGGGCGGCGAGGGGACCGGGGTCCTGGGCGGGGTCGGGGACGCGGTCGAGGAGGACGCGGACCGTGCCGGTGAGGGCGGAGGCGGTGTTGCCGCGCAGGATGCGCGGGGAGAGGCCGTAGCGGGCGCGCAGGTGGGTGTGGAGCGGGGCGAGGTGGGCGGTGAGGAGGGTGTGCAGGGCGGGGACGGGGTCCTCGGCCGCCGGGCGGGCGGTGGGCCCCGGTGCCCAGAGGCTGGGCGCGCCTTCGGGCGAGAGGGTGAAACGGAGCCGGTCGGGGCCGAGCTCGGGAACGCCGCCGCCGAGTGCCACGGTGCCGAGGGCGAGGGACCACAGCCGGGCGACGTGCCCGAGGTGCACGGTCGAGGCCGCGACGCGTCCCGCGCCGGTGCCGAGGCGGGCGCCGACGAGGGCCGTCCAGTCGTCGAAGGCGGCGCCGGGGAGCGCGGCGAGGGGCCGGTAGGCGGCCGCGTCGGACGGAGTCGTGGTGGCGACGGCGAAGTAGGGGCCGAGCGGGGCGAGCCGGGCGAGGAGGCCGGCTGTGGTGGGGGCCGTCATGGGCTGGTGTCCGTTCCCGGCGCGGGGCGCGCCGCGCACGGGATCGTTTCACAGTGCCGGGTGGCTGCCGCCCGGGGTGGGCACGCTCGTACGCTGAACCCGGGACGCGACCGGTGCTCCGGGAGTCCGTGGCCGCCGCGGGCGGCCGTCCGGAGGTCGCGTGAGGACGGCGCGACGCGCCCGTACGGCCCGGTACGGCGCTCGTACGACTTGGGACGGAGCAACGCGCACACCATGAGGATCGATCTCACCGACACCACTTCCAGCGACATCAACAAGGCCCTCGTATCGGCCCGCCGGGCGCTCGGCACCCCGACCGTGGGGCGGGTGCTGACCCTGCTCGTCGTCACGGACGAGGAGGACGCGTACGACGCGCTGCGCGCCGCGGGCGCCTCCGCGCGCGAGCACCCCGCGCGCATCCTGCTCGTCATCCGCCGCACCTCCCGCTCCCCGCACCGCCGCGCGCTGGCGCGTCTCGACGCCGAAGTGCGGGTGGGCGCGGACGACGCGGGCGCGGGCGAGATCGTGGTGCTGCGCCTGTACGGGGAGGTCGGCAAGCACGCCGACTCGGTCGTGCTGCCGCTGCTGCTCCCCGATGTGCCGGTCGTGACCTGGTGGCCGTACGGCGCCCCGGAGAACCCGGCGGCCGACCCGCTCGGCGCCCTCGCGCGGAGGCGTATCACCGACGCCTACGCCTCCGAGGACCCGATGGCCTTCCTCGCCGGGCTGCGCCGCTCGTACACCCCCGGCGACACGGACCTCGCGTGGACACGGCTCACGCTGTGGCGCTCGACGCTCGCCGCCGCGCTCGACCAGGTCCCCGGGCCGGTGCGGTCCGCCGTGGTGGAGAGCGAGGCGGACAACCCGAGCGCGGAGCTTCTCGCGCGGTGGCTCGGGGCGCGGCTCGGGGTCGACGTCGGACGGGTCGTCACGGGTGGTCCCGTGATCACGGCGGTACGGCTCGGCACGGCGGCCGGGGAGCTGAGCGTGGAGCGGCCCGACGGCCCGCTCGCGAGCCTCGCGCTGCCCGGACGCCCGCCCCGCCCGCTCGCCCTGGGGGTGCGCGCGCTGCCGGAGCTGCTCTCGGAGGAGTTGCGGCGGCTGGACCCGGACGAGGCGTACGCGGAGGCGTTGCACGCGGAGGCGGGGGCGGGCGCGAGGCCCTGAGCCGCGAGCCTCGCGCGGGCCCCGCCCCGGGCGGTACGTACGCCGGGGCGGGGCCTTCGCGCCGCGGGGGGCCGCCCGGCTGGCTCCCGTACGTCCGCAGGGCACGTCGCGCGGGCCCGCGCGTACACAGGGGAGGGCGGCCCGCGCGTGCGGGATACCCGCGTGGCCCGCCGAGCTGGGGTCGCGCCGGAGAACGTGAGTGCGTCGCGGTGTCGGATGCGGGGCCGGTGCGGGAGATCCCGTCCTCACAGGTGCGCGAACGCGCCGCGCGTCCCACACTTGTGCCTGCGCCGTGTGTCCGTCCCGGTCCTCGTGCCCGTGGCGGGCGGCACCGCGCGACGGAGACGCCCACGCCATCGGAGGCACCGTGAAGATGCTGATCAACGTCGCGGAGACCGTCGTCGCCGACGCCCTGCGGGGCCTCGCCGCCGCGCATCCCGAACTGACGGTGGACATCGAGAACCGGGTCGTGGTGCGCCGCGACGCGCCCGTCGCCGGGAAGGTCGCGCTCGTCTCCGGGGGCGGCTCGGGGCACGAACCGCTCCACGCCGGCTTCGTCGGGCCCGGGATGCTCGACGCGGCCTGCCCCGGCGAGGTCTTCACCTCGCCCGTGCCCGATCAGATGGTGCGCGCCGCCGCCGCGGTCGACAGCGGTGCGGGGGTGCTCTTCATCGTGAAGAACTACACCGGGGACGTCCTCAACTTCGACATGGCGGCCGAACTCGCCGAGGAGGAGGGTATCGGGATCGCGAAGGTCCTCGTGGACGACGACGTCGCCGTGACCGACAGCCTGTACACGGCGGGGCGGCGCGGTACGGGCGCGACGCTCTTCGTGGAGAAGATCGCGGGCGCCGCGGCCGACGAACGCCGCCCGCTCGCCGAGATCGCGGACCTCGCGAGCCGCGTCAACGCCGCCTCGCGCAGCTTCGGCGTCGCGCTCTCCGCCGTGAGCACCCCCGCCAAGGGCGGCCCCACCTTCGACCTGCCGCCCGGTGAGCTGGAACTCGGCGTCGGCATCCACGGCGAACCCGGCCGCGAGCGGCGTCCGATGATGACCTCGGGCGAGATCGCTGACCACGCCGTGCACGCCGTGCTCGACGACCTCGGCGGCGAAGGACCGGTGCTGCTCCTCGTCAACGGCATGGGCGGCACGCCGCTTTTGGAGCTGTACGGGTTCACGGCGGAGGTGCACCGCGTCCTCGGCGAACGCGGCGTCCCGGTCGCGCGTTCGCTCGTCGGCAACTACGTCACGTCGCTCGACATGGCGGGCGCCTCGGTGACGGTGTGCCGGGCGGACGAGGAGATGCTGCGCCTATGGGACGCGCCCGTCGCCACGTCGGGGCTGCGCTGGGGGCGTTGAGACCGGCTCCCAGCCGTGGACGTGCGCACGTACGGGCACGGCGGGCGGCAGCATGGGGCACGATCGGCCGCGCGGCACGACAGGCGCGCACCACGGCACGAAGGGGTGACGGGACGGACATGGGCGACGACGACAGGGACAAGGGCGGCCCGGGTGGTCCGGGCACGCTCGACGCGGCGTTCTTCCGGCGGTGGCTCGACGCCGCCGCCGCGCTGATCGACGAGGAGGCCGAGCGGCTCACCGCGCTGGACTCGGCGATCGGCGACGCCGACCACGGCTCCAACATGCGGCGCGGCTTCTCGGCCGTGCGCGAGTCGCTCGCCGCCGACGAGCCCGCGAGCCCGCAGGCGGTGCTCGCGCTCGCCGGGCGGCGGCTCGTCTCCACGGTCGGCGGGGCCTCCGGCCCGCTGTACGGGACGCTGCTGCGCCGGACGGGGAAGGCACTGGGCGAGGCGCTCGGCGAGCGCACGGACCCGGACCGTACGGAGTTCGCCGCCGCGTTGCGCGCGGGGATCGAGGCGGTCTCGGCGCTCGGGGGCGCGCAGCCGGGCGACAAGACGATGATCGACGTGCTCGTTCCGGCCGCGGCGGCCCTGGACACCTCGTGGGAGGCGGCGGCCGAGGCGGCGCGCGAGGGCGCGGCGGCGACGGTGCCGCTGCGGGCGCGCAAGGGGCGGGCGAGCTATCTGGGCGAGCGCAGCGAGGGGCACGAGGACCCGGGAGCGACCTCGGCCGCGCTCCTCGTCGGGGCGCTCGCCGACACGGCGGGGAAGGCGGGCGCGTGAGTACGGAACGGGGTGGTGTGGGGCTCGTCGTGGTCTCGCACTCGGCGACGGTCGCGCAGGCGGTGGCACGGCTCGCCGCGCAGCTCACCGGTGCGGCCGACGACGTCAGGATCGAGGCGGCGGGCGGTACGGAGGACGGCGGGCTCGGGACGAGCGCGGACCTCGTGGTGCGGGCGGCGCACGCCGTGGACCAGGGCGCGGGGGTCGCGATCCTCGCCGATCTCGGGAGCGCGGTGCTCACCGTCAAGGCGCTGCTCGCCGACGGCGGCGAACTGCCGGAACAGAGCGTGCTCGTGGACGCGCCGCTCGTCGAGGGGGCGGTGGCGGCGGCCGTCGCCGCCTCGGCGGGCGCGGACCTGGAGGGGGTACGGGCGGCGGCCGCCGAGGCGTACGACTACCACAAGCGGTGACGCGTAGGCGCGGGCCCCGTCAGGGTGCCGTCTCGCGCAGGTAGCGGGCGACGCGGGCCCGTCCCGCCGCGTGGGCCGCTTCGGGGTCCTCGACGGGGCGGACGCGGGTGTCGGGGAAGAGCAGGTACAGGACCTCGTCCTGTGTTCCCGCCGCCTGGGGGGCGCCGCCGAGACCGAGCGAGAGCGCGGCGGCGTACGAGGCCTCGCCGATGACGTCGACGGGGCCCGTGTCGCCGACGACGGCGTACCGGACCCGGCTGCCGTGCACGAGGACGGCGAGCGTGCCGCCCGTGACCCCCGAGGTGGCGGGACGCCAGCGCGCCGAGGGGCCGGGGACGACGACGTAGGGGACCTTGTCGGCGCTCAGCGGGCGCCCGTCGGAGCCGTTCCACGCGGTCGTCGCTTGGAAGTACGGGCCCGAGGCCGCGTTGCAGACGGGGCCGGGCCGCCCGTCGCAGTCGACGTCGAGGTCGGCGGTCCAGTGCAGCGTGCCGCCCTCGCCCGCGCACAGGGGCACTTCGGGCGCGCGCGCCGCGTCGCGGCGGAAGAGCCCGGCGGAGATTTGCCGGCAGGAGTGGGCGGCGCGGGAGCGGAGGGCGCCCGCGGTGACCGGGGCGGGGCGGGGAGTGGGGGGCCGCGAGGCCGTCGGGGAGGCGGAGGGGGACGGCGAGGTGGCGGGGGCCTCGGTGGGGGACGCGGGAGCGGTAGGGGCCGGGGGCCGCGTCGCGCGCGAGGCGAGGGTGGGGGTGCGGGGCGGGGGCGGTGTCCGGGGCGAGGCGGCGGGGGCCGGGGGCGCCGGGCGGGACGCGGGGGTGGCGGGAGGGCCGCCGCGGAGCGGCCCGGTGCGTGGCGGTGGTGTCGCGCGCGGGACGGGCGGCCCGGGGTGCGGGGACGCCCGGAGGGGCGCCGGGGGCGCGGGCGCCCCCGCGGGAGGGGGCGGAGCGGGGGGCGCGCAGGCGAGGGGGACGAGGGAGAGGGCCACGGCGAGCAGGGCTTGGCAGGACCTGCGGGCGGCGGCCCCCGGCCGCGGGCACGACGGCATCGAGGACGTCAACCGATCTCCAGCGAACGCACGAACGGATGAACAAACCGTCGGGGACGCTAACCCCCCGCCGCCCCGGGCCCGGCTGAGCCGGGGCGTGACGCGCGGGAGGTCACCCGGCTACCGGTACGGCGGTGGGGCCGCCCGGGCCCCTCAGGCGCCCGCTCCCCCGTCCACCGGCAGGATCGCGCCGGTCACCATCGACGCCCGGTCGCTCAGCAGCCACGCCGCCGCCTCCGCCACCTCGCGGGGCTCGGCCATGCGGCCCAGCGGGACCGTGGAGGTGATGCTGTCGACGACGCCGGGGGTCGCCGCCTCCCACGCGTCGATCATCTCCGTCGCCGTGCCGCCCGGCGTGATGCCGTTGACGCGGATGCCCTCGCGCGCCCAGGTCACGGCGGCGCTCTCGGTGATGCTGTTGAGGGCGCGCTTCATCGCGCCGTAGGCGGGAAGCGCCGGGTTGGCGCGGCGGCTGCCGATGCTGGACGTGTTGACGATCGCTCCGCCGCCGGAGCGCCGCATGAGCGCGGCCTCCGCGTTCATGGCGGTCCAGTGCGCGCGGAAGTTGACGGCGAACTGCTCCTCGATCACCTCGTCCGCCGTCGTGTCGAGCGGACCGGGCTCCTGGCCCGCCGCACCGTTGTTGAAGGCGCCGTCGAGGCGGCCGTGCAGCTCCGCGACGCGGTCGACGGCCGCGCGGATGCTCGCGGGATCGGCGAGGTCCAGCGGGACGGCGTCGGCGACGCCGCCGCCGTCGCGGATCTCCTTGACGATCACGTCGAGCGCCGCCGTGCCGCGTGCCGCGAGGACGACGGAGGCGCCCTCGGCCGCGAAGAGGCGGGCCGCCGCCGCGCCGATGCCGCGGCTGGCGCCGGTGACGAGGACGACCTTGCCGGTGAGGAGGCCGAGGGGGGTGTGCGCGCTGTTCTCTGTCATGCCCTCAGCCTCGGCCACGCGCCGTGCCGGATACAGGCACAAGCGGTACCAGGATGCCGCCGCGCGCGGGGAGGACACTGGGCGTATGGACAAGCAGGAGCTGGGTGCCTTTCTCCGCAGCCGCCGCGAGCGGCTGCTCCCCTCGGACGTCGGTCTCCCCGCGGGCCCGCGCCGCCGTACCCCGGGGCTGCGGCGCGAGGAGGCCGCGGTGCTCGCGCACATCTCCACTGAGTACTACGTACGGCTCGAACAGGGCCGCGCGCCCCGCCCCTCCGGCGAGGTCCTCGCCGGGATCGCGGGCGCGCTGCGTCTCACGGAGGCGGAGGCGGCACACCTGCACGTGCTGGCCGGGACCCTGCCCGTGCACGACACCGCGCCCGAGCGGGAGGTGCGGCCGAGCATCCTCGCGCTCCTGCGACGGCTGCCGCACACGGCGGGGTTCGTCCTCTCGGCGACGTTCGAGGTGCTCGCGTGGAACGATCTCGCCGCCGCGCTCATGGAGGACTTCGGGACGCTCGACCGCGCGGAGCGCAACCTGGCGCGCCGGGCGTTCCTCGCCCCGGAGGAGCCCGGCGCGCCGCTGTACGGGATCTCCGACGCCGCCGAGTTCCGCCACCACGTCGTCACCGAGCTGCGGGCCGCTCTCGCCCGTTATCCGAAGGATGCCGGTGTGACGGGGCTGATCGACGAACTGCGCGCGGGTTCCCCGGACTTCGCGCGGTTGTGGGAGCGGCACGACGTGCAGGCCGCGCACGTCCTCACGAAGACGTTCCACCACCCGCTCGCCGGGGAGGTCACCGTCGACTGCGACATCCTCGGCCTCGACGGGAGCGGGCAGCGGCTCGTGCTCTACAGCGCGCCGCAGGGGTCCCCGAGCGCCGAGGCGCTGGCGTTCCTGGGCGTGCTGGGGGCGGAGGCGGGCCGGGGCCGCTGAGGGTCCCCGGCCCGGGAGAGGGCGTCGGGCCGCGGCGGTCCGGCGTCCTCCCCGCGCTCAGTGGGCGAAGCCCCAGTCCAGCACCTTCGTGGCATCGTCGAAGCGGCCCGTGTCGTCGCCCAGGATGACGCCGATCAGGGTGCGGTTGTCGCGCTCGGCGGCGAAGACGACGCAGTAGCCGTCCTCCGGGCCGCTGCCGGTCTTGACGCCGAGGGCCCCGTCGTAGGTGCTCAGCAGTTCGTTGGTGTTGTTCCAGGTGTAGTACCGGGTGTGGCCGTTGGCCGCGGGTGCCTCGGTCTTGTACTGCGTGTTCTTGACGACCTCGGCGAACACCGGCTGGAGCATGGCACGCTGGCCGAGCTTGGCGAGGTCGCGGGCCGTGCTGTGGCCGTTGCCCTCGTTGATGCCGTCGACCGAGTCGAAGTGCGTTCCCTTGAGGCCGAGTTGCTGCGCCTCGGCGTTCATCTGCGCGATGAAGTCGGCGATCCGCGCCTCCTCGGTGTCCCCGTTGCCGAAGTTGTCGGCCAGGGCGCGGGCGGCGTCGGCGCCGGAGGGGATCAGCATGGCGTGCAGGAGCTGCCGGGCCGTCAGGGTGTCCCCGGTCTGGAGGTCCGCCGTGCTGGCGCCGACCTTCGCCACGTAGTCGCGGTACTCCTGCTTGACGGTGATCTGCCGGTCGAGCCACTCGGGGTGCTTGAGCACCACGACCGCCGTCATGATCTTGGTGGTGCTGGCCACCGGCACGCTCTCGTCGGCCTTGGCCCCGGCCCACAGCTCCCGCTCCTGGCTGCCGTCGCGCGCGTCCAGGAGGAAGGCGTGGTCGGCCTTGATGGCGGGGCCGGCCTGCTCGTCCGTCCGGGCGGCCGTTCCCTGGTCCGTCTCGGTGGCCGTGGCGTGCGGGGTGTCGTCCGGGGTGGCGGCCTGCGCCAGTCCTGCGGCACCGATCGGGAGCGCCGCTCCCACGAGGGCGACCGAGGCGATGCGGACACCGGTGCGGTGAAAGCGGTTGGGACGGGCGTGTGCACCCATGAAGTCTTTTTCCTCCTACCGGCGTGGACGCCGGACCGTACGTGCCCGGGGCCCGGCGGGCGTGACGCCGGCCGCGACGCCCGGGATGGCCCCCGGGAACGTCCCGGGGATACACCACTCAGACGATCATGGCGGGCACGTTTCGCTCAAGGAACCGCATGATCTCGTCACAGGGCCCACACGCGACGGTCCGATCATCACCATGTGGGACAAAACCTGCGGCGGGTTCAGTGCCGGATCAGGCCCCCGACCGGGACGGGCGCCACGTGCCCGGTCGGCGGGCGCTCGCGCGCCAGGGCCAGGCCGACATCGACGAGGGAGGAACGGACGAGCGCCGGGACGTCCGCGAGCGGGGTCCACACAGACTCCGCGATCGCGCCGCCGGGTTCGGGGCGCGGGGTGCCACCCGTGACGCGGACCTCGTAGAAGACGCCCACGTTCTGGTGGTCGGACAGGCCGGGCGCGGGACGCTCGGCGGCCGGGATGAACCGGGAGTCGACGCCGAGGAGCCGCTCCACGACCGCCGTGCACCCCGTCTCCTCGGCGACCTCGCGCAGCACCGCGTCGAAAGGGTCCTCCGCGTGCTCGACCCGGCCGCCGGGCAGGGTCCAGGTGCTCCCGCCGCCCGGCGGGGCGTGCCGGGCGAGCAGCACGCGGTTCTCCCGGAGGCACACGGCGTACGCGGCGAGGCGGAGGCTCATCCGGGGACCGTAGCAGGACGGCCCGTCAGCCCAGTTCGCCGAGCACCACCTCCGCCAGCGGTCCCGCCGACGCCGGGTTCTGACCGGTGTGCAGGGTGCGGTCGCTCACCGTCTTCGGGGCCCAGGGCTCCCCCTCCTGGACGTCGGTGCCGAGGGCGGTCAGGCGGTCCTGGAGGAGCCAGGGAGCGCGGGAGGCGAGGCCCGACCCCGTCTCCTCGGCGTTGGTGAACGCGGTGAGGCGGTAGCCCGCGAAGGGGCTGTTCCCCTCGGCGTCCGCCGTGGCGAGGAGCGCGGCGGGGCCGTGGCAGACGAGGGCGAGCGGCTGCCCGGAGGCGAGGGAGCGGGTGAGCAGGGCCGCCGAGTCGGGGTCGTGGGAGAGGTCCTCCATGGGGCCGTGGCCGCCGGGGTAGAAGACGGCGGCGTACGCCTGCGGGTCGGTGCCGGCGAGGGGACGCGGGCGCAGCAGCGGGGTCATCGTGTCGAGCGCCGCGCGCAGCCGTTCGGCGCCCTCGGCGCCGCCCGTGAAGGAGGGGTCGAGGCTCAGCGGGTCGACGGTCGGGACGACCGCTCCGGGCGTCGCGACCTCGACGTCGTACCCGGCCTCGGTGAACACGCTCCACGGCGCGACGGCCTCGTCGGCCCAGAAGCCGGTGGGGTGGCGGGTGCCGTCGGCGAGGGTCCAGTGGTCGGTGCCGGTGAGGACGAAGAGGATCGTGGGCATGAGGGGCTCCTTGGTACGGGGGGTCAGGGGGTTCTTGTGCCCCGGCCGGTACGGGTCACGGGGTCCCTGCCCGTGCGGGCGCCCGGGTCCCGGCGGGGCTGGGCCGGAAGGATGAGGTCTTCACCTGCGCGGCGGCAGCCGGGGGCCGCGCGGGTGCGGTGGGCCCGGCGCGGACGTGGGCTGGGCAGCGGCCCGCACGGTCCTCCCGTCGCGCGCCCGCCCGGGCGCCGCCGTGCCGCGCCCGAGGACGGTCCCCATGCCTTGCGCGACTTCCCTGACAGCGACCGTGCTGGGCGCCTGCGCCCTGCTGACGTTCACCCCCCGCGCCCACGCGGACGGCGCCCCGGCGCGGGACCCCGTGACGGTCCGCGCGCAGGGCTCGACGGTCCGCCTCACGACGTCGGCGTGCCCTCGGGGCGGCACGGCGACCCTCGTCCCCGTGGGGCGCGGCGCGGCGGACGCGGGCTACGCGGTGGACCTGGCGCCCGGTGGTCGTGTCCGTACCGCCTCGTGGCTCGCGGTCGACGACGGGCGGTACGCGGCCCGGGTGCGGTGCGCCGACGGGACGCGGCTGAGCGGGTCCGCCGTCCGGGTGCCGGGGCCCGTACCGTCCCCCAGCGTGACTCCGGAGCCGGAGGGCACGGGCACGAAGGGGTCCCCGGTGCCGCATCGCAGTGGGCCGGCGACGGCGAGCGCGTCGCCCTTGGACCCGTACGCGGACGCGGGGATGGCGGAGTCCCCGGCGGGCGTACCCGGTGAGATGCCGAAGGGCGGGGTGCGGGGCGGGCTCGGCGGCAGCGCGAAGGCGGAGCGGGACGCGCCCGGCGCCTTCGACGCGGGGATCGCGCTCGTCGCGGCGGGGGGCGTGGGGGCGCTGGTGTGGTGGCTGCGCAGGCGGGTGTGGGGGCGGTGAGGGGCGGCTCACGGACGGAGGGCCGCGGCCGGGACGGGCATCGGGCGCTCACCGGTTCGGCTCCGCCCGTGCGGCCGGTCCCCGCCGCGTTTCAGCTCCGCCGCTCCCCCGGCAGCGCCTCGGCGATCCAGCCGATGGGCAGTTCCTCGTTGTCGACCGTGACCGCCTCGACCGCGTCGTTGTCGGGATTGATGTCGGCCTCGACGCCCTCGCCCGCGAAGCGCGGATAGCCGCTCGTCCCCTCGGCGCCCGTGGGGCGGACGACCGCGCGGCGCAGTTCCGTGCCGTGGTCGAGGTGTCCCGCCTCGTCGGTGACCTGGGGCTTGAGCACGACGGTGTACGTGGGATCGGCTGGCGTCGGTGTCATGGGCCCGGAGTCTAGGACGGCCGGGCGCGGGGGCCGGGGCGCCGCGCCCGGCCCGCGCCCCCTAAGAGCGCCGCACGGCCGGGGAGGCGTCGTGCCGGAAGGCCGTGCGTGGCGCGGTCCCCGGCGCGAGACTGGGCGCATGGCGATTCGGCGCAGCGCGGGCCTGCTGGTGCACCGCACGACGAACGAGGCGGGGCTCCAGGTGCTGCTCGGGCACATGGGCGGTCCGCTGTGGGCGCGCAAGGACGCGGGGGCCTGGTCGGTCCCGAAGGGCGAGTACACCGAGGAGGAGGCGCCACTCGACGCGGCGGTGCGCGAGTTCGCCGAGGAGCTGGGCGCCCCTGCCCCGCCGGGGCCGTACACGCCGCTCGGCGAGGTCCGGCAGGGCGGCGGCAAGCACGTGACGGTGTGGGCCGTGGGCGGGGACTTCGACCCGGCGGCGCTGCGCCCGGGGACGTTCACGATGGAGTGGCCGCCGCGTTCGGGGCGGCGCCAGGAGTTCCCCGAGCTGGACCGGGTCGGGTGGTTCGCTCCCGAGGAGGCGCGCGGGAAACTCGTGAAGGCGCAGGGCGCGTTCGTGGACCGGCTTCTGGAACACCTGGGCTGAGGCGGCCGGGGCATTCGGTCTCGCACGCGGGGCAGGTGTCCCGTACGGCCCCGTTTGCACGCCTGTCGCAGGCGCGCGAGCGTGGGAGAGGACGAGTACCTGCCAGGAGGAGAGCCATGCCCATCGCGACGGTGAACCCGGCCGACGGCGAGACGGTCCAGACGTTCGACGCGCTGTCCGGGGACGAGGTGGAACGGCGGCTCGCGCGCGCGGACCGCACGTTCGCCACGTACCGTACGACGTCCTTCGCCGAGCGCGCGCGGCTGCTGCGCGCGGCCGCCGATCTCCTGGAGAAGGAGGAGGCGGAGATCGGGCGGACGATGACCCTGGAGATGGGCAAGACGTACGCGGCGGCGCGCGCCGAGGCGGCGAAGTGCGTCAAGGCGATGCGCTGGTACGCGGACCGCGCCGAGGGCCTGCTCGCCGACGAGCACCCGGAGCAGGGCGACGTGGAGGACTCGGGGGCGCGCGCCGCGCGGGTCGTGTACCGGCCGCTGGGGGTCGTGCTCGCGGTCATGCCGTGGAACTTCCCGCTGTGGCAGGTCGTGCGCTTCGCCGCGCCCGCGCTGATGGCGGGGAACGTGGGGTTGCTCAAGCACGCGTCGAACGTCCCGCGGACCGCGCTCTACCTGGGCGATCTCTTCCGTCGCGCGGGCTTCCCCGAGGGCGCCTTCCAGACGCTCCTGGTGCCCTCGTCGGCGATCGAGGCGATCCTGCGCGATCCGCGCGTGAAGGCGGCGACGCTCACGGGGAGCGAGCCGGCCGGGCGCTCGGTGGCCTCGATCGCGGGCGACGAGATCAAGCGGACGGTCCTGGAGCTGGGCGGCAGCGACCCGTACCTCGTCCTGCCCTCGGCGGACGTCGGGAAGGCGGCGCGCACGGCGGTGACGGCACGCGTGCAGAACAACGGGCAGTCGTGCATCGCGGCGAAGCGCTTCCTCGTGCACGCGGACGTGTACGAGGAGTTCGCACGTGACTTCGTCGCAGGGGTCGCGGCGCTGCGGGTCGGCGACCCGATGGACGAGACCACGGACGTGGGACCGCTCTCCAGCGAGCGGGGCCGGGCGGACCTGGAGGAGCTGGTGGACGACGCGGTCGCGAAGGGCGCGCGCGTCCTGACCGGCGGGAAGCGGCCCGAGGACCGCTCGGCGGGCTGGTTCTACGAGCCGACGGTGCTCGCGGACATCACGCCGGACATGCGCATCCACCGCGAGGAGACCTTCGGGCCGGTCGCGACGCTCTACCGCTTCGCCGACCTGGACGAGGGCATCCGCCTCGCGAACGACACGTCGTTCGGGCTCAGCTCCAACGTGTGGACGCGGGACGCCGCCGAGAAGGAGCGCTGCGTGCGCGACATCGAGGCGGGCGGGGTGTTCTTCAACGGCATGACGGCCTCGCACCCGGCGCTCCCCTTCGGCGGCGTCAAGCGCTCGGGGTACGGGCGCGAGCTGGCGGGGCACGGGATCAAGGAGTTCTGCAACGCGACGACCGTGTGGGAGGGTCCCGAGGACTGAGGGGTCTTCCGGGACGGGAGGACTTCCCGCGGTACGGGAGGGGGCGCCCAGGGACGGCCGGGGCGCCCCCTCCCGTACCGCACGCCCTCAGTCCCCCTCCCCCGCCAGTCCCGCGAGGATCTTGTCCGGCGTGAGCGGCAGGTCCCTGAAGCGGACGCCCGTCGCGTGGTGGACGGCGTTGGCGAGGGCGGCGGCGGTGCCGACGATGCCGATCTCGCCGATGCCCTTGCTGCCCATCGGGTTGAGGTGCGGGTCCTCCTCGTCGAGCCAGTCCGCCTCGATGTCCGGCGTGTCGGCGCAGGCCGGCACGTGGTAGGCGGCGAGGTCGGCCTCGACGAAGGCGCCCGAGGCCGGGTCGAGCGAGCTGCCCTCGGTGAGGGCCATGCCGAGGCCCATGACCATGCCGCCCCTGAACTGGGAGCGGGCGGTACGCGAGTTGAGGATGCGGCCCGCCGCGTAGTGGCCGAGCAGGCGCCGGGCGCGCACCTCGCCGGTCACGGTGTCGACCTGGACCTCGGCGAAGTGGGCGCCGAAGGCGTGCCGCGCGTACGGGGACTCGGCGCCCGCGAGGTCGGTCGTGTCGGAGGTGACGGTGAGCCCTTCGGCGGGGACGGAACCACCGGTCTCACCGAGTGCTTCGAGGAGTTCCGTGCACGCCTGGTGGACGGCCCAGCCCCAGGATGCCGTGCCGGAGGAGCCGCCCGCGAGCGGGGCGCGGGGCAGGTCGCTGTCGCCGAGGGCGAGCGTGACGCGGTCGAGCGGGACGCCGAGCGCGTCGGCGGCGATCTGCGCGAGGACGGTGCGGGCGCCCGTACCGATGTCGGTGGCGTTGATCCGTACCGCGTACGTCCCGTCGGGGCGCGCGGTGACCTCGGCCGTCGACGGCGAGACGAGGACGGGGTACGTCGCCGCAGCCACGCCGGTGCCGAGCAGGAGGCGCCCCTCGCGGCGCACGCCGGGGCGCGGGTCGCGGTCGTGCCAGCCGAAGCGCTCCGCGCCTTCGCGCAGGCACTCGACGAGGTGGCGGCTGCTGAAGGGGCGGCCGGAGTCGGGCTCCGTGGCGGGCTCGTTGCGCACCCGTAGCGCGACGGGGTCGATCCCGGCGGCCTCGGCGAGTTCGTCCATCGCCGATTCGAGCGCGAACATGCCGGAGGCCTCGCCGGGGGCGCGCATCCAGGAGGGGCTGGGGACGTCGAGGGGCAGGACGCGGTGGGTCGTGCGGCTGTGGGGCGAGGTGTACATGACGCGGGCGGGGACGGCGGCCTGTTCGACGAACTCCTTGATCCGCGAGGTGTGCGTGATGATCTCGTGGGCCAGGGCGCTGATCGTGCCGTCCTCGGCGGCGCCGAGCCGCACGCGGTGCAGGGTCGGGGCGCGATGCCCGACGACGGCGGGCAACTGGCGGCGCGGCAGGGCGAGTTTGACGGGCCGCCCGACGTGCAGCGCCGCGAGTGCGGCGAGGACGGGTTGCGGGCGCGGGGTGCCCTTGGAGCCGAAGCCGCCGCCGACGTGCGGGGAGTGGACGGTGATGTCCTGTTCGGGCATGCCGAAGAGCGTGGCAAGGGCGGTGCGGACGGCGTTGGTGCCCTGGCTGCTGTCGTGGACGACGAGCCGGCCCCCCTCCCAGGTGGCCACGCTCGCGTGCGGCTCCATGGGGTGGTTGTGGAGCGGGGCGATGCGGTAGGTGCGGTCGACGCGGACGGGGGCTCCGGCGAAGGCGTCGGCGAAGTCGCCGCGTTCGCGGTCGGCGGGGTTGCCGCCGTTCGCGTCGTGCGGGCGGTAGATGCCGGGGTGTCCCGGGCGCAGTTCCACGTCGTGCGGGTCGGTCTCGTAGTCGACGCGCAGGGCGAGCGCCCCGGCGCGGGCCGCCTCCAGGGTCTCGGCGACGACGAGGGCGACGTACCAGCCGAAGTGCGGGACGCGCGGGTCCTGGAGGACGTGCAGCGTGGGGTCGTCGGGGACGGCGAGGGGGCGGGCGTTCTCGTGGCTGAGGACGGCGAGGACGCCGGGCAGGCGCAGGACCTCGGCGTCGTGCACGGCGGTGACGCGTCCGGAGGCGACGGTCCCGGGGACGGGCCAGGCGTGGACGAGGCGCGGTGGGAGGTGCTCGGCGGCGTATCGGGCGGTCCCGGTGACCTTGGCGCGGCCCTCGGCGCGCGGGACGCCGGTGCCGAGGACGGGGGCGGGGGTGTTCACGGCTGCGGCTCCGGGGCGGTCTGGGCGGTGGCGAGGTCGGCGAGGGTCGCGACGGCGAGTTCCCTGGCGAGGGGGACCTTGAAGGCGTTGTCGGCTTGGGGGTCCGCCTGGGCGAGTTCGGCGTCGGCGGCGCGGCGGAAGGTCTCCTCGTCGGCGCGGGCCCCGGTGAGGACGTCCTCGGCGCGCAGGGCTCGCCAGGGCCGGGGCGCGACGCCGCCGAGGGCGAGCCTGGCCTGCCGGACGGTGCCGTCGGCATCGAGGCGCAGGACGGCGGCGACCGAGACGAGGGCGAAGGCGTAGGAGGCGCGGTCGCGGGCCTTGCGGTACGCCGAGGGGGCCTGGGCGGTGGCGGGCGGCAGCGTGACGGCGGTGATGAGTTCGCCGGGGGCGAGGGTCGTGTCGCGTTCGGGGTGGGCACCCGGCAGGCGGTGGAGTTCGGTGACGGGGAGGGTACGGGTGCCCTCGGGTCCCTCGACGGTGAGTTCGGCGTCGAGCGCGGCGAGGGCGACGGCCATGTCGGAGGGGTGGGTCGCGACGCAGGAGGGGGAGGCGCCGAGGATCGCCAGGTCGCGGCTGTGGCCTTCGATCGCGGCGCAACCGCTGCCGGGGGCACGTTTGTTGCAGGGCTGGGCGAGGTCCTGGAAGTAGGGGCAGCGGGTGCGCTGGAGGAGGTTGCCGCCGGTCGTGGCGGCGTTGCGGAGCTGCCCGGACGCGCCGGCGAGGAGGGCCTGCGAGAGGACGGGCCAGTCGGCGCGGACGCGGGGGTGCGCGGCGAGGTCGCTGTTGCGGACGTTGGCACCGACGCGCAGGCCGTTCTCGGGGGTGTCCTCGATGGTGTCGAGCGGCAGGGCGCTGAGGTCGACGAGGGTCGCGGGGGTCTCGACGCCGAGTTTCATGAGGTCGACGAGGTTGGTGCCGCCGCCGAGGTAGCGTGCCGCCGGTCCGCGTGTGTGGGCCTCGATCGCCTCGGGAACGGTGCGGGCGCGGACGTAGCCGAAGGGTTTCACCGGGCGGCCTCCGCGACGGCGCGGACGAGGTGCGGGTAGGCGCCGCAGCGGCACAGGTTGCCGCTGAGCCGTTCGCGGATCTCGGCGTCGTCGAGCGGTACGGGCCCGGGCGGGCGGCCGGGCGGTGTGACGAGCGAGGGGTGTCCGGCCTCGGCCTCGGCGAGGACGCCGAGCGCGGAGCAGAGCTGGCCGGGGGTGCAGTAGCCGCACTGGTAGGCGTCGTGGGCGAGGAACGCCTCCTGGAGCGGGTGCAGGCGCTCCCCGTCCGCGAGTCCCTCGACGGTGGTGACCTCGGTGTCCTGGCACGTGACGGCGAGGACGAGGCAGCTGTTGACGCGTCGTCCGCCGAGGAGGACGGTGCAGGCGCCGCACTGGCCGTGGTCGCAGCCCTTCTTGGTGCCGGTGAGGCCGAGGTGTTCGCGCAGCAGGTCGATGAGCGCGGTGCGGTGGTCGAGGGCGGGAACCTCGTACACGGTGCCGTTGACACGGAGGGTGAGGTCCGAGTGGTGGAGGCTCTCGGCGCTGAAGCGGGGCTCGGCGGGGGCGTTCTCCGGCTGGGGCACGGGCTTCCTTTCCTGGGTACGCGGTCGGGCGGCCGTCCGGCGGGCCGCCTCGGGCTGGGGCGTCCCGCTCCTGGTCACGGGGGTGCGGGGGCCGTGGTGCCGGGTCAAGACTGCGGTGGCGCGGGCTCCGAGGCCCGCCGGGCACGGGCGGGAGGGGGCCCCGTCACTCGACTGCCACACGCGGCGGCGAGGAGCGTGACCCGTTGTGTGCCCGCGCGTTGGAGAGGGCACAGCGGTCACGGGGTGTGGCCGCTGCCTCTTGGAAGGAATACAGACATGTCGCGTATCGCGAAGACCGCCGCCGTTCTCGCGGGCACGGGTGCCCTGGTCGCCGCCGGCGCGGGCCTCGCCGCCGCCGACGCCGGTGCCCAGGGCCTGGCCGCCGGTTCCCCGGGCGTCCTGTCGGGCAACGCCGTGCAGGTCCCGGTCCACATCCCCGTGAACCTCTGCGGCAACACGATCGACGTCATCGGTCTGCTCAACCCGGCGTTCGGCAACACCTGCGCCAACGTCGACGGCGGCCACGACCACGGTGGCTACGGCGACGAGGGCTACGGCAACTGAGCCGACCGGCCCCGTTGTGACGGCGGGCCGACCGGGCACCCGTGCGATCCGGTCGGCACCCGCCGGTGACGAGGAACGGCCCCGGAGCGCGCTCGCGCTCCGGGGCCGCCGCGCGTTGGTTCACGCGTACCGGTAGATCCCGCTGTGGTCGAGCAGTTCCGAGGGCTTCACGTCCCACGGGGGCATGGGGTCCCCCAGGGTCGGGACGCGGCCCCGCTGGGAGTTGCCGAGCGGGAGCGGCCGGTCGGGCAGGTAGCCGGAGCGGGGGTTGGCCTGCTGCCAGCGGGACCAGACGAGGTCGACGAAGGCGTGGTGGAGCCAGAAGACGGGATCGTTGGGCGAGGCGCCGCTGAGCATCGTGCCGCCGACCCAGCGGTGGACGCGGTTGTGGTTGCGCCAGCGCGCGTTGCCCCGGCCGCTGCCCCAGCCCTCCAGCTTGTTGCGGAAGCCGCGCGAGGCGGTGGAGTCCCAGGGCGGCGAGTCGTACGTGGGGTCGGAGACGGCCTCGTCCAGGTCGCGTGCGGTGGGCAGGTCCATGGGGTCCTGGGGGCGGCCGAAGGCGCGGCGCAGGTAGGGGCGGTCGTCGGTGGACTCGGTGAGGGTCCAGTCGCCGCGGGCGTGGGCGAAGGCCCCGGTGGTGACCTGCTCGTCGGAGGCGCGCCCGTTCCCGCCGAGGAAGTCCTCGCGCCACAGCGCGGCCTTGGCGGTGCGGTCCTTCGTCCAGTCCCAGTAGGGGACGGTGACGCGCGCGTCGATCTTGCGCAGGTCGCGTTCGAACTCCAGGAGGAACCGGCGGTGCCAGGGCAGGAAGGAGGGCGTCATGTGGGCGGCGCGCAGGCCCTTGGAGCCGTCGGAGGTGTAGTAGCGGATGTGGGTGCGGACGTAGTCGTCGTAGCGCCCCGAGCGTTTGAGCGCGAGCACGGCGGCGACGAAGCGTTCGCGTTCGGCGGCGCTCAGGTCGCGCTGGTTCTTGCGGGTGTACGTCATCGGGCGGTCTCTCCTGCGGGTCACTTGGCCGCGCGTCAGGCGCCGTACGCGGGGGTGCTGAGCCGGGCGCCGCCGAGTTCGTCGACGGCGGCGCGCGCCGCGGCCCGGGGGCTGGGGTACGAGGTGAAGTGGTCGACGGCGCTGACGAAGCCACCGCCCGCGCGGGGCATGAGGTGCAGGGCGCGGCCGTCGATCGTGGCCCAGTCGGGGCCGTACGCGAGGCGCCTGCCCCGGTAGGTCTCGGCGGCCGCGGCACCCGGAGCCGGTGCGGCGGTCTCGCCGGTGGTGCGCAGGAGCGGGGCGAGGGCGCCCGCGGTCCCGGCGAGACCGGTGAGGGCGAGGAGGGCGCCCAGGAGGCCGCGGCGGTGGGGGCGCGGGGGCGCGGAAGGTGCGGGCGGTGTGGCCTCTGGGGGTGCGGAGGGGGCCTCGGGGAGCGGTGCGTGTTCGAGGGGGGTGAGTGCGGCCATACGGGCGGGGCTCCGTCCTCGTCGTCGAGTGCGCTGGTGGGGGCGGGGGTGCCACCCGCCGGGCACAACGAGCGGTGCGGGGCGCGGTTGCTCGCCCGTACGGCTTCATCGGTCAGGGTCCGAAGGCGGGAGAGGCGTGGGAGGGGCCGTGAAAGCCCTCAATTCCTGGTGAATCGCCCTGGATAACAAGGAATCAGGAAACAGGAGTTGAAGGCAATGAGCGGCCAAAAACCCATCCGTGCACAGGACTTGACGTGTTCGTAACATCGGTGAAGCATCGTCACGCACAGTCCGCGACCCTTGGAGTGGCGCAGATGCCCTTTCCCCCCACGAAGTCCCGCACCGATCCCCCCACCGGTTCTCCCCACAGAACCGCCGGGTCCCCCCGTTCGCGCGGCTGGCGCCGCGCGACCGTACTCACCGCCGTCTCGGCCCTGCTCACGCCGCTGTTCCTGCTCGCACCCACGGGGCAGGCGACGGCGGCGGACCTGCCGGGCGGCGGGGACCTCGGGCCCAACGTGAGGGTCTTCGACCCCTCGACCCCCGATATCCAGGGTCAGGTCGACACGATCTTCAAGCAGCAGGAGTCCGCCCAGTTCGGCGACGGGCGCTACCAGCTTCTGTTCAAGCCCGGCACGTACGACAACCTCAATGTCCAACTCGGCTTCTACACCTCGATATCCGGGCTCGGCATGAGCCCGGACGACACCACCTTCAACGGTGACGTCACCGTGGACGCGGGCTGGTTCAACGGCAACGCGACGCAGAACTTCTGGCGTTCGGCGGAGAACCTGGCGCTCAACCCCGTCAACGGCACGGACCGCTGGGCCGTCGCGCAGGCCGCGCCGTTCCGCCGGATGCACGTCAAGGGCGGGCTCAACCTCGCCCCGGACGGGTACGGCTGGGCCAGTGGCGGCTACATCGCCGACAGCAAGATCGACGGCGAGGTCGGCCCGTACTCGCAGCAGCAGTGGTACACGCGTGACAGCACGGTCGGCGGGTGGACCAACGGCGTGTGGAACATGGTGTTCTCGGGGGTGAACGGCGCCCCGGCGCAGGGCTTCCCCGAGCCGCCGTACACCACCTTGGACTCGACGCCCGTCTCGCGCGAGAAGCCGTTCCTGTACCTGGACGGGAACGACTACAAGGTGTTCGTCCCCGCCAAGCGGGAGAACGCGCGGGGCACCACCTGGGAGGGCGGCAACCCGGCGGGCGAGTCCCTCTCGCTCGACCAGTTCTACGTGGTCAAGCCCGGTACGAGCGCCGACACGATCAACCAGGCCGTCGAGCAGGGCCTGCACCTGCTCTTCACGCCGGGCGTGTACCACGTGGACAAGCCGATCGAGATCAACCGTCCCGACACGGTCGTGCTCGGCCTCGGCTACGCGACGATCGTGCCGGACGGCGGCGCGACCGCGTTGCGCGTCGGCGACGTGGACGGCGTGAAGGTGGCCGGTCTCCTCGTGGACGCGGGCACCACCAAGTCGGACGCGCTCGTCGAGGTCGGCACGAAGGGGACGCACACCGATCACGCGGCGAACCCCACCTCGCTCCAGGACGTCTTCATCCGGGTCGGCGGCGCCGGTCCCGGCAAGGCGGACAACGGCATGGTGATCAACAGTGACGACACGATCATCGACCACACCTGGATCTGGCGGGCCGACCACGGCGACGGGGTCGGCTGGGAGACCAACCGCGCGGACTACGGGTTCACGGTGAACGGCGACGACGTCCTCGCGACGGGGCTGTTCGTCGAGCACTTCAACAAGTACGACGTGCTGTGGAACGGTGAGCGCGGGCGCACGATCTTCTTCCAGAACGAGAAGGCGTACGACGCGCCGAACCAGGCCGCTGTCCAGGACGGCACCACGAAGGGCTTCGCGGCGTACAAGGTCGCGGACTCGGTGCAGACCCACGAGGGCTGGGGGCTCGGCAGTTACTGCAACTTCACCGCCGATTCCTCGATCCAGCAGGACAACGGTTTCCAGGCCCCGGCCAATCCGGGCGTGAAGTTCCACGACCTGCTCGTGGTCTCGCTCGGCGGCATGGGCCAGTACAACCACGTCATCAACGATGTCGGCGGCGCCACCTCGGGCACCGACACGATCCCCTCGCAGGTGGTGTCCTGGCCGTAGGGCCCGGCAGCCAGCACCCCGAGGACAGCCGGGGCCCGGTCACCTTCGCCGGACGGTGACCGGGCCCCGGCCCGTGTCGTGGCAGGGGCGGCGGTACGGGGCGCGGCGGTCCGGCGCGTACCGGCTGCGCTCAGCGGCCCCCCGTCACCCGCAGGACCGCGCCGGTCGCGTACGAGGACTCGGGCGACAGGAACCAGGCGACGGCGGCGGCGATCTCGGAGAGTTCACCGATGCGCCGCAGCGGAACCCCGGCGGCCATCCGCGCCGGGCGCTCCGGGTCGGGGTGGAAGTCGGTCACCACGGCGCCGGGGGCGACGGAGTTGACGCGGATGCCGGAGGGGCCGACCTCCTTGGAGAGCCCGATGGTGAACGCGTCGACGGCGGCCTTGCTCGCCGCGTAGTGGATGAACTCGCCGGGCGAGCCGAGCGTCGCGGCGCCGGAGGAGATGTTGACGATCGCGCCTTGGATGCCGTCGCGCTCCCAGTCGCGCACGGCGCGGCGCGCGCACAGCAGACAGCCGAGGACGTTGACGTCGAGTGCGCGGCGCATCCCTGCGGCGTCGGCGTCGGCGAGCCTGCCGATCGGGCCGCTGACACCCGCGTTGTTGACGAGCCCGGTGACCGGGCCGAGCGCGCTGGCCGCCTCGTCGAAGAGCCGCTCGACGTCGGCCTCGTCGGCGGTGTCCCCGCCGATGGCGACGGCCTTCACGCCCCGGGCCCGCGCGTCCTCGGCGACGGCCTCGGCCTCCTCGCGGCCCGCGTGGTAGCCCACCGCGACATGGTGGCCCTCGTCGGCGAGCCGCGCCACGACGGCGGCGCCGATCCCCCGGCTGCCCCCGGTGACCACGGTGACCTGCTGACCGGACATGACCCCTCCGCATGACTCGCTCGCTGTGGCCCACACTCTAGACAGGACGTCACCTGCCAAGACGCCCGGCCCCGGCACGCGCGAGGCGTACCGGGGCCGGGCGGGGGCACCGAGCCGGGGAGGTGGCTCGGCGCGGGCTCAGCGCCTGCGGAAGGACTTCAGGTAGCCGCCGGCCGGGGTGCCGACGCCGGTGACGTCGTCGTAGCCGGGGACCGCCTTGAGCGAGGCGTCCTTGCCGAGGACCCGCAGCGTGGTCCTCGTTCCGTCGCTGTCGTCGTAGCTGTTGACGTAGTCGGTGCGGACGACCGCGAGCCCCTTGCCCTGGCCGAGCGGGCTGTCGGTGACGTCGTGGTAGGCCGAGGTGCCGTACCGGTCGTAGATCGCCGGGTTGGCGAAGCCGATCGGGACACCGTGCTGCGCCTGCTGCGCGAGGGCCTGCACACCGGCGACGACGGGCGCGGCGAGGGACGTGCCGCCGATGCGGTACTCGCTGTACTGGAGCGAGCCGTCGGGGAAGGTCTGCGTCTGGCCCACGAGGAAGCCGGTGTTCGGGTCGGCGACCGCGGCGATGTCGGGGACGGTGCGCATGGCCTTCTCGCCACCCGCCTTGGCGAGTTTCCCGGGCACCACTCCGCGCTGGTAGAACGGCTGCGCGATGAGCTTGCTGGTGCCGCCGCCCGCGCCGGAGGTGTAGGCGCCGGGGAAGCCCGTCCAGGAGTCGCCGTCCGCGGCGAGCGGGGCGTTCTGTGTGCCCCAGCCGGTCTCCCACTGGTACTTGTCGCCCTTGCCGACCGCGAGCGAGGTGCCGCCCACGGCGGTGACCCACGCGGAGTTCGTCGGCATGTCGACCTGCTTCGTCCCGCTCGACGCGACGTTGTCGCCGTTGTCGCCGGAGGAGAAGTAGAAGCCGATGCCCTCGACCGCGCCGCGCTGGAACACCTGGTCGTAGGCGGCGGCACTGGCCGTCGTCTCGTTCGACTCCAGGTCGCCCCAGGAGTTGGAGACGATGTCCGCGAGGCGCCCGTCGACGACCTTGTTGAGCGAGTCGAGCAGGTCGTCGTCGTAGCAGGAGGCGGCACCGGCGTAGACGATGTTCGCGTCCGGGGCGACGGCGTGCACGGCCTCGACGTCGAGGGTCTCCTCGCCGTACCAGCCGGAGGCGCCGCATTCCTCGGTGCTGTTGTAGTCCGTGGGCAGGACCTGGGTGAGCTGGCCCTTGCGGTACTTCTGGTCGCCGTTGCGCTTGGCGTACTGGCTCGCGTCGGCGGCGATGGTGGGCGAGGCGTAGGCGTCGGTGATGGCGACGGTGACGCCCTTGCCGGTCTCCTTGCCCGCGCCGTACGCGGCACGCAGCTGCTTGCCCGTGTAGCCCTTGACGGCGTACGGGGCCTTCGAGCCGAAGGCCGAGGGCAGCTTCTTGTTCGTCTTCGAGCCGAAGTACGTGGAGAAGGGCCCGGCGTTGCGGAAGACGGCGTCCGGCGGGGGCAGTGTCTCGTCGTGCCGCGCCTTGTGCGGGGCGTTGTCGAGACCCGTCACGGTGAGGACGGCGCCGTGCAGCGAGGCCGGCACCGAGGGGGCCGAGAGCGGCGCGTGGTAGGTGTGGCCGCTACGCGCGTAGTTGTGCAGCTTGGTGGAGAAGGCGCGCTCGACGGCGGAGGCCCGGCCGCTGACGGTCAGGTAGTTCTGGTTCTGCTCGGTGACCTTGAGCCCGGCACCGTGCAGCCAGGACGTGATCTCGCTGATCTGCCGCGCGTCGGCGCCGAATCGCTCCTGCGTCTGCCGCGCGGTGAGGTACTTGCCGTAGGAGGGCGAGGAGGGGTCGGAGACCTGGGTGGCGTAGCGGGCGAGGCCCGCCGCGTCACGCCCGGCCAGGTAGACCCGGACGGTGAGCTGCTTGCCCGCGGACAGGGCGCCGCGGTCGGCGGAGCCCTTGGCCCAGTGCGGAGTGAGTCCGGCGAGGGTCTGACGGTTGGCGGAGTGGCCGGAGTCGGCGGACGCCGCGGGAACGGCGAGCGCGAGACACCCGACGGCCAGCGGCAGCGCGGCGGCCCGCACCAGCGCGGCGCGCGAACGGGGACGAACAGGTCTCATGAAACCCCCTGGGGTGACGGAGGGATGAGGTGCGGTCTTCCAGGACACGGCCGCACGCATCGTTCACTCTGTCGATCAAGTGTTCACGTGGGGTCCATGCGTTGGTCTGGGAAGTACCAAGGGCGGACCACGGCAACGCCAAAGCGTCCCTCAAGTAGGCCCGCCACAAAGGGACATGACGCCCTTTCCGGCACCACTCCCCCGCCTCACGCCACCCCGCACACCTCTCCGTACACGCGTATTGTACATTTGTTCTTATGAAGCAGGAGGACAGCCCCGGCACCGATCCGGGAAAGAGTGGGCCACGGCGCCCGCGCCGACACGATCCGGCGCGCAGGACGCGTGTGCTCGACGCGACGCTCGGCGTGCTCGTGAGCGACGGCGCCGCCGGAATCACCCACCGCAAGGTGGCCGCCCGCGCCGACGTCCCGCTCGGCTCCGTCACGTACCACTTCGCGAGCCTCGCCGAGCTGCGGGCCGCCGCCTTCGCCCGCTACGTCGCCCTGCGCACCGAGGAGTTCGCCGCCGCCTTCGCGGAGGTACGGGACCGGGCGGGGCTGCTCGACGCGCTCGTCGCACAGGTGCGGGAGGCGACGGAGCGGCGGCGGAGCGCCGTCCTGGGCTTCGAGCTGCACCTCGCCGCGCTCCGCGACCCGGGGCTGCGGGCGCTCACCGAGGAGTGGACGGCGGCGAGCCGCGCCGTCCTCGCCCGCTTCACCGGCCCGGCGACGGCGAGCCGCCTCGACGCGCTCCTGGAGGGCCTGATCCTGCGCGCCCTGCTCGCCACCGCTCCCGAGCCCGAGGAGGAGACGCGCGCCGCGCTCTCCGGGCTCCTCGGCCTGCCCGCCTGACCACCACCCCTACGACATCGCGGAGTTCCCCGTGCCCGACCGCCCCCTCCTCGCCGTCCCCGACGCCGCGCTCGACGACCTGCGGGCCCGCTTGCGCGCCGCGCGCCTGCCCCGGGCCTGGCCGGGCGTCGCCCCGTGGGCGGCGGGCACCGAGCCCGCGGAGCTGCGGCGGCTCGTCACGTACTGGGCGGAGGGCTTCGACTGGCGCGCCCGCGAGAGAGAACTCAACGCGCTGCCCTCGCACTTCGCCGACATCGACGGCACCCCGGTGCACTACCTGCGCTTCGACGCCGAACGAGCGGACGCGCTGCCGCTGGTCCTGACCCACGGCTGGCCCAGTTCCGTGCTCGAACTCGTCCCGCTCGCCCGCCGCCTCGCCGAGCCCTCGCGCCACGGCGGCGCCTCCCGCGACGCCTTCACTGTCATCGTGCCCTCGCTCCCCGGCTTCGCCTTCTCACCCCCGCGTCCCGCGCTCGGCGGTGCGCGGCAGACGCACGAGGTGTGGCACCGCCTGATGCGCGAACACCTTGGCTTCACGCGGTACGGGGCGCACGGCGGCGACCTCGGGGCGGGCATCACGGCACGGCTCGCCGAGGCGTACCCGCGGGAGGTCACCGGCATCCACGTCCTCGCGGTACCCGCGCCCGCGGAGCCGGAGGGCCTGGACGCCGAGGAGCGCGCGTATCTCGACGAGGTCGCGCGGTGGCAGCGCGGCGAGGGCGGCTACCAGCACGAGCAGAGCACGCGCCCGCTCACGCTGAGTCCCGCTCTCGCGGACTCCCCCGCCGGGCTCCTCGCCTGGATCGTGGAGAAGTACCGCGCCTGGACGGACTGCGGCGGGGAGCTGCGCACGCGGATGAGCGACGACTACGTCCTGACGCAGGCGTCGCTGTACTGGTTCACGGACACGATCTCCACCTCGTTCCTGCCCTACTGGGAGTACGACCAGGGTGTGACCCGCCGCGTCACGCGTGTCCCCGTCCCCGCCGCCGTGGCCGTCTTCCCCGCCGACCTGACCCGTCCGCCGCGCCGCTGGGCGGAGCGCACTCTCGACGTCGCGCGCTACACCGCCATGCCGCGGGGCGGTCACTTCGCGGCATGGGAGGAACCGGAGCTTCTCGCCGCGGACTTGAGGGAGTTCTTCCAGGGCGTCCAAGCCGCGTCCTGAGCCCCTGTCACGATGCGGACGCCTCGGCGCCGGTCCCGTAGCGCTCCGCCGCTGCGCGGGCGTGGGCCGCGCAGCGGGCGCGCAGGGTGGGCGGGGCGAGGACCTCCGCGTCGGCGCCGAGGGGGGCGAGCTGCTCGAAGGCGACGTCCTCGGACTCGGTGGGGACCGTGACGGTGACGCGGCCGTCCGGGGCCGGTGGGCCGGGTATCGGCCCGTCGGTGCTCGCCGGGCCGAGCGCGGCGGGCAGGCGGCGCAGTCCCTCGGGGGTCAGGCGCAGCGTGACGGGGGTGCGCAGCAGGGCGCGGGCGAAGCGCTCCGCCTCGGCGCGCCAGTGGGCGGCGAGGTCGAAGGAGGCCACACGCGTGAAGGGCTCGCCCGGTTCGAGCGCCGTGAGGCGTTCGACGCGGTACGTGCGCCACGCGGCCGTACGCGTGCCCTCGCCGGGGACCCGCCCGACCGCGTACCAGACCCCGGCTTTGAGGACGAGCCCGTACGGCTCGTAGAGGCGGCTGATGGTGCGGGCGGGGCGGTCCTCGCGCGCGGGGCGCGCGTAGCGGAGACGGACCGTGCGGTCGTCCCACACGGCGCGGGCGAGGTCCGGGAGGAGCGGGGGCGCGACCGGTTCGCGGAACCAGGCGGGGGCGTCGAGGTGGAAGCGGCGGACGGAGGACTCGGCGGCGGCGCGCAGCGAGGGGAGCAGGGTGGCGGCGAGCTTGAGGCGCGCGGTGCCCGCCGCCTGGGCGAGGCCGAGGTCGGCGAGCGCGGTGGGCAGCCCGCCGAGGTAGAGGGTCTCGGCCTCGGTGGGGTGCAGGCTCGTGAGGCGGGTGCGGTGCCCCGGGGCGAGGTGGTAGCCGCCCGCCCGGCCGCGCTCGGCCCGTACCGGTATGCCCGCCTCCTGGAGCGCCCGCGCGTCGCGGATCACGGTGCGTTCGGAGACCTCCAGCTCGCGCGCGAGCGCGGCGGCGGTGAGGCCGGGCGAGGACTGGACGAGCAGGGCCATGCGCAGGAGGCGGGCGGCGCGCATCGGCTCAGAGCGCCGCGGCGTTCCGGCCGTCCACGTCGGCCTGGGTGCGCGCGAACCAGGCGGACTCCTCCGTATCGAGCGCGCGCTCGATGCGGAAGAGCGAGAAGCGCTCCAGCGGCGGGAGGGCGTCGAGCGCGAACCAGCCGACCTCCAGGGACTCCTCGTCGGCGACGAACGCCTCGCCGCCCGTGGCGCGGCAGCGGAAGGTGATGTCGAGGAACTGGCAGCGGTCGCCGTTGGGGTAGACGATCGGCTTGAGGGTCTCGACGAGGACGAGGCGCTCGGCCTCGCAGTGCACTCCGGTCTCCTCCAGGACCTCGCGGACGATGGTCTCGGCGGGCTGCTCGTCCGGTTCGCAGATCCCGGCGGGCAGTGCCCATCTGCCGGTGTCGGCGCGGCGTCCGAGGAGGAGGCGTCCCGCGTCGTCGAGGACGACGCCGTTGACGCCGGGCAGGAGGAGAAGATCCTGGCCGATCTTCTCGCGCAGGCCGAGGATGAATTCCGGAGTGGGCATGCGTCGACCCTATCGGGAGGCGCCGCGCGGGTCCCGTGCGCGTGAGCCCCGCACCGGAGGGGGGCTCACGCGCACGCGCGGCGGGGCGGTCCGGGCGCCCGGACTGGGCTCAGGCGGCGCGGCGCGCGCGGACGGCCCGCGTGAGCACCCAGGCGAGGCCTGCGGCCGCGACGACGACGAGGGCCATCTCGGGGGCGATGCCGACACGGGTCGCGGGGGTCTCGGAGGTCCGCAGCGGGACGTCGTCGACGAGCGTCGCGGGGACGAACATGCCGGTGCGCTGGACGATCTTCCCGTCCGGGCGGATGACGGCGCTGACGCCGCTCGTGACCGGCACGGTGACGCTGCGGCTGTGCTCGACGGCGCGGACGCGGGACATGGCGAGCTGCTGGTAGGTCATCTCGCTGCGGTCGAACGTCGCGTTGTTGCTGGGGACGGAGATCAGCTCGGCGCCGTGGGTGACGGTGTCGCGCACGGTCCAGTCGAAAGCGGCCTCGTAGCAGGTGGCGATGCCGACGCGGGTGCCGTCGATGGTGAAGACGCCGGGGGTGGTGCCGCGGCTGAAGTCCTGGGCGACCATCGTCGTCCAGGAGTCGTTGATCTTGTGCAGCAGGGAGCGCATCGGCAGGTACTCGCCGAACGGCTGGATCTGCCGTTTGTCGTACGTGGCGGTGGGGCCCTTGCCCGGCAGCCACAGGACCTGCTCGTTGTAGAGCTTGCCGTCGTCCTTCTCGACGACGGCGCCGACCGAGATCGGGGCCTTGATCGCCCGGGCCGCGCTGTCGATCGCGGCGCTCGCGTCGGGGTTGCGGAAGGGATCGATGTCGGAGGAGTTCTCGGGCCACAGCACGAAGTCGGGGCGCTTGACCTCGCCCCGGTCCACGCGGCCCGCGAGCCGCTTGGTCTCCTTGACGTGGTAGTCGAGGACGGCGCGACGCTGGGCGTTGAACTCCAGGCCCGCCCGGGGCACGTTGCCCTGGACGACGGCGATCCGCGCCGTGCCGGCCTCCGCCTCGTCCGAGACGAGCGCACGCGAGGCGAGGGCGCCCGCGAGGGGCAGGAGGACCGCGACCCCGGCGGTGAGCGCGGCGGTACGGGGCAGGACGCCGCGCGCGCGACGCTCGTACAGTGCCCGCCCGGCCGTGTGGAGACCGAGGCCGCACAGGACGACGGCGAAGCCGAGCACGGGGGTGCCGCCGAGCGCGGCGAGCGGCAGGAAGACACCGTCGGCCTGACCGAAGGCGACCTTGCCCCAGGGGAAGCCGCCGAAGGGGACGCGGGCACGGGCGGCCTCGCCCGCCGTCCACAGCGCGGCCGCCCACAGCGGTGCGCCGGGCAGCCGCGAAACCGTGGCGATCGCCGCGCCGACGAGCGCGGTGAAGACGGCCTCGGCGGCGGCGAGGGCGAGCCAGGGACCCGGGCCGACCTCGACGCCGGTCCAGACGAGGAGCGGGAGGAAGTAGCCCAGGCCGAAGAGGTAGCCGAGGCCGAGTCCCGCCTTCCAGCTCCGGCCGTGCAGGACCCAGGCGAGCAGGGCGAAGGCGGGGAGCGCGAGCCACCACACCGTACGGGGCGGGAAGCTCAGGTACAGGAGCACACCGGCGAGCACGGCGCCGGCGGCGGGCACGAGGCGCAGCAATCGCCGCCCGCCCCGGGACGCGGGGGCGGGCGGCGAGGCTTCGTCCGGTGGGGAAAGGGTGACGGTCACGCTCCGGAGTTTACGGCCGGGGGGCTGGAGGTGGGTCTGTGGCGTGGGTCTCGGGTGGGACGGGCCGCGTCGCCGCCTCCCGCCCGGGTCACGCTCCGGCGGGTGTCTCGCCGGGGCCGCCGTGGGGTCCGTGGCCGCCGTGGGGTCCGTAGAGGTGCAGACGTCTGCGGATCTCGTGCACGGCGGACTCGGCGTCGTCGACGGTGAAGGTGAAGGTGCGGCCGTCGCCGAGGCGCAGGACGACGCCCTCGCCGCGGCGTACGACGACGGCGGTGCCGAGCTCCGGTCGCCAGCGGTAGCCGTAGCCGCCCCACTGGCGCGGGGTGACGGCGGGCGCGAAGTCGGCCTCGACGACGTGGGCGAGGGGGATGCTGCGGCGGGGTACACCGATGTGCCCGCACCGGATTTCCAGGGTCGCGTGGTCGACACGGACGGCGACGCTCACGAAGGCGAGGGTGCCGAAGAGGATGAGGAGCCCGGCGAGCAGGCAGCCGACGACCGACATGGCGAGCGCCGCGACGCCGGAGGTCCAGGTCGAGTTGACGGCGAGGGCGATGCCGAGGGCGACGCAGGCGACGCCGGCGAGGGCGAGTACCCATTGCACGCGGTTCGTCGCGGTACCCGTCCAGACCTCGGGGTGGGCACCGGCGTCCGCCGGGCCCGTGGGCGCGTCGTCATGGGGTGGATGCCTCATGGCGCCGAGGGTACTCAGAATCGGCGCGCCGGGAGGCTCCCGCGCACAGGTGTGTCCGGTGGAACCGGACACACCTCACGGGCTCAGCGGGCGGCGCCGACCCCGGCGAGGAGGCGGCCCTCGGCGTAGGCGAGGGCTTCCGGCGGCAGGGGTTCCTCGACGCCGCCGAGGAGGACTGTCAGCTCACCCGTTCGGGTGAGGTCCACGGGTCCGCCCGCGGCGCGGCGCAGGGCCTGCGCGGCGACGGCGGGGGCGGAACCGAGCAGCGTGGGCGCCGCGCCGCCGGGGCGGGTGAGCGCGGCGGCGATACGGGCCCCGACCAGCTCGTAGTGGGTGCAGCCGAGGACGACGACGCGGACCCCGGCGGGGGTGCGGGCGGCGGCGTCGGCGATCGCGGCCTCGGTCGCGGCCTCGTCGGCGTGCTGCACGGCGTCGGCGAGACCGGGGCAGGCCACCGCGGTGACATTGCCGCCGGGGGCGAATTCGGCGATGAGGCGGCGTTGGTAGTCGCTGCCGGTCGTGGCGGGCGTGGCCCAGATCGCGACGGGGGCCCCGAAGGCGGCGGCGGGCTTGATCGCGGGGACCGTGCCGATGACGGGGAAGGTGTCCTCGAAGCGGGCGCGGAGGGCGGGCAGCGCGTGCGTCGAGGCGGTGTTGCAGGCGATGACGAGCGCGTCGGGCTCAAGAGCGGCGGCGGCCTCGGCGGCACCGAGCGCGAGGCGGGTGATGTCCTCGGAGGCGCGCGGGCCCCACGGCATCGAGGCCGGGTCGCTGGAGAGCACGAGGTCCGCGTCGGGCCGCAGGCCGCGTACGGCGGCGGCGGCGGGGAGCAGGCCGATACCGGAATCGAGGAGCGCGATCTTCACCCGGCCACTTTATGTCATGGGGTGACGCTTCCCCACGGACTGCGGTGGCGAGGGTGCCGGTGAGGGGGCCGCCGCCACGGAGGGTCGGCGTGAGGGACTCCGAGGGCGGACGTCGGTGAAGGCCGGCGCTGGCCCCGCGGAGGCACCGCCGACTCCGCCTCCGACCCCGACTCCGCCTCCGCCTCCGCCTCCGCCTCCGCCTCCGCCTCCGCGAACGGCGTCGCAGGGCCGTCCCGGGCTCGCGAAGCCTTCGCGGGGCTCGCGGCGACGCCCCGGGGCCCGCGCTGACGACCCGCACGTTCGGTCCCGCATGTCCGGCCCCGTGGGTCTCCCCCGCTGGTGGCAGACTGCCGCGCGTGAGTGCCGTCATGTGGATCGCCGTCCTGTCCCTCGCGTCCTGGGTGTGGATGCTGCTCGCCCAGGGCTTCTTCTGGCGCACCGACGTCCGGCTGCCGAGGACCGGCGGGGAACCGGAGCGGTGGCCCTCGGTGGCGATCGTGGTGCCCGCGCGCGACGAGGCGGAGGTACTGCCGCTCAGCCTGCCCTCGCTGCTCGCGCAGGAGTACCCGGGGCGCGCGGAGGTCGTGCTCGTCGACGACGGCAGTACGGACGGGACGGGCGAGCTGGCGCGGGAGCTGGGGCGGCGCCCGGGAGCGCTGTCCTTGCGCGTCGTCTCGCCGGGCGAGCCGCCGCGCGGGTGGACGGGGAAGCTGTGGGCGATGCGGCACGGCATCGCGCTCGCCCGCGAGAGCGAACCCGAGTTCCTGCTCCTCACGGACGCGGACATCGCGCACGAGCCGGACAGCCTGCGCCGTCTCGTGGCCGCGGCGGACGGCGCGGGGCTCGACATGGTCTCGCAGATGGCGCGGCTGCGGGTCGCGAGCGGGTGGGAGCGGATGGTGGTCCCCGCCTTCGTCTACTTCTTCTCGCAGCTCTACCCGTTCCGCCGGGTCAACAGGGCCGCCTCGCGGACGGCCGCGGCGGCGGGCGGTTGTGTACTCCTGCGGACGCGGACAGCGGAGGCCGCGGGCATTCCCGACGCGATCCGGCAGTCCGTGATCGACGACGTCGCGCTGTCGCGCGCGGTCAAGCGCGCGGGGGGCCGCATCTGGCTGGGCCTCGCCGACCGCGTCGACAGCATCCGGCCCTACCCCGCGCTGCGCGACCTGTGGCGGATGGTCTCGCGCAGCGCGTACGCGCAGTTGCGGCACCACCCGCTGGTCCTGTTCGGCACCGTTCTCGGCCTCGCGCTCGTCTACCTCGTCCCGCCCTGCGCCCTGGTGGCCGGGCTGCTCACGGGCGGAGCGGCGACGGCGCTCGCGGGCGGGCTCGCGTGGCTCGTGATGACGGGCACGTACCTGCCGATGCTGCGCTACTACCGGCTGCCGTGGTGGCTCGCGCCGCTGCTGCCCGTGACGGCCTTCCTCTACCTGCTGATGACGGTGGACTCGGCGGTGCGGCACTACCGGGGTCGCGGCGCGGCGTGGAAGGGGAGGACGTACGCGGCGCCGGAGGCGATGGAGGCGGGCGAGGGCTGAACTCCCCTGCCGCGCGGGGGTGTCGGGACTTCCGCGCGGGGGCGTCGGGGCGTTGCCTGTACGTGTCCTGTGGACCGGTCGAGCGGCGTCCCGGGCGCGGTCTCACGGAGGGGTGCCCGCACTTCCCGGACCGGGACCCTGCGGGGGTCCACCGGACACCGGGCGAACCCCGGGTAACGCCATGGGAACATGCAATTCACGTTAATTTTCGGTGATCTGATGACCGTTTTGGTCGTCTTCGATCGCATTACGGGCGGGGACCCGACACGGACGCACAAAACAACCTTCTTATCGGTCTCCCCAACCAGCACATCGTGGGCTTAACTTATGTGCCATGACCTCCCCCCGCCCCACCTACGGCAGCGGCTACTATTCCGCGCCGTCCTTCCCGGACACTCCGATCTACGACTCGCTCGTAGCGGAGCGGGGCACACCGCAGATCGCGCCGATCCGGGTGCCGTCCCTGTACGAGCCGAGCGGGAGTTCCCTGCCCGCGCTCCCCCCGGCGCTGCCCGCCCTGCCGGCCGCGCCCGGCCCCGTGCCCCCGCCTCCCCCGGCGTACTACGGCCAGCCGCCGCAGCAGCCCATGGCGCCGCTGCCTCCCGCGCCGCAGCCGTACATCCCGCAGCAGCCCGCGCCGCAGCGCGGTGGCTACCCCGGGGTGCCGCAGCAGGGCGACTACCGGCCCGCTCCGCAGCCCGCGACGGGCTACGAGACGATGCGCCCCACAGCGCCGCGCCCGCAGCAGCCCGCCCCCGCCCCGTACCAGGACCCCTATCAGAGCGGCCCCTACCGGCCGTACTGAGCGCGGCGACAGCCGCCACCCGTCCGGGAACCGGGACGCCCGGCACCGCGCCCACGGGGCGTGCGGTGCCGGGCGTCGCGCGTTCGGGGCCGTGCGGCGGGAAGGCCGCACGTGAGCGGTGCGAAGACCGCACGTGAGCGGTGGGAAAATGGCGCTCATGCCCGCAGTCTCACTCGTCTCCGTCCACGTCCATCCGCTGAAGGCCGCCCGCGCCCTCGATGTCCCCGAGGCCGTCGTCGAGCCCTGGGGGCTCGCCGGGGACCGCCGCTGGATGCTCGTGAACGGCGAGGGGCACCAGCTGACCCAGCGTGAGGAACCGCGCCTCGCGCTGCTGGACGTGCGCGGGCGGGACGGCGGAGGGCTCGTACTGAGCGCTCCGGGTCACGCCCCCTGCCACGTGCCGGTCCCGGCCGGGGAGAGCGTCTTCGTGGAGCTGTTCCGCAACAAGGTCGAGGTCGTACCGGCCGCGGACGCCGCGTCCGCGTGGTGCGCCGCGTATCTCCGCCGTCCCGTACGGCTCGTGCACCTCGGCGCGCCCGCGAAGGCGCGCCCCGTGGACCCGGCGTACGCGCGGCCCGGCGACACCGTGAGTCTCGCCGACGGCTACCCGCTGCTGCTCACCAGCACGTCCTCGCTGGATGCCCTCAACTCCCTCATCGCCGTGGACGGGCTGAGCGCCGAGGGCCCCGTGCCGATGGACAGGTTCCGGCCCAATCTCGTCGTCTCGGGCGGCGCGCCGTGGGCCGAGGACGACTGGGGACGTGTGCGGATCGGCGAGGTCCTCTTCCGGGTGACGAAGCCGTGCGGGCGCTGCGTCGTGACGACCGTGGACCAGGCCACGGCGGTGCGCGGCAAGGAGCCGCTGCGGACCCTGGCGCGGCACCGCAGGCGGGAGGGGAGGGCGATGTTCGGCATGAACCTCGTCCCGGAGTCGGCCGGTTCGGTGCGCGTCGGTGACCGGCTGACGGTGGTCGGGGCGAGCGGCGCGGGGGCGGTCGCATAGCCTGCTGCCCGCCGGGAACGGGTACGGCGGGGCGTGGACCGCGGGCGCCGGGCGGCGCGGGCGGGGAAGGGGGTGGCGTGTCGTGCGAGCCATCGTGGGGCTGTGGACCTGGCGGCACAATCCGCTGCGGCGCGCGAGTGACCGGATCGAGGGCTGGGCGGGCCTGTCGACGCTCCTGCTGCTTCTCGTCCTCGTCCCGATCGCCGGGACGCAGGCGGCCTCGCACACGCGCGCCGCGCTTCTGCGGACCGTGGCGGAGCAGCGGCACGACCGGGCGCGGGTGAGCGCGACGGTGCTGGGCCCCGAGCGCGGCTCGCACTTCGACACCGACCCCGAGACCGGCCCGGGGCGGGTCGGCGAGGTCCGGGTCCGGGCCGTGTGGACGGGCCCGGACGGTGTGCGCCGCGCCGGTGTCGCGAACGCCCCGCTGACCGCGCCGCGCAAGGGCGACACCTTCCCCGTGTGGACGGACGCGCGGGGCCGTCTGATGCCGCGTCCGCTCGACGTGGCGAGCGCCGAGGCGCACGCCTTTCTCGCCGGCGTGGGCGCGGGCACCGCGGCCGTCCTGCTCCTGGAGGGCGGGCGGCGGCTCCTGATGTGGCGGCTGCGGCGGGCGAGGCTCGGGGCCTGGGAACGGGAGTGGCGGCGCACGGGCCCGGACTGGGGGCGCGCGGGCACAGGGAGCTGACGCGAGCACGCCGTACCGGGCCCGGGCACGTGCCGGTGGCCTGGGGCGGCACACGGTCAACTCCCGCTGTCCTCACACGCTACGGTGGACCGCGCGCCGGTCCGCAGGACACGCGTCATACTTCCCGCGTACGCACGAGGTGGGGGCACAGCAGCACATGGCACAGGGCACGGTCCAGGTGACGCACACCGGTACGTCGCGGTGGCGGCGCCGCACGGGCGAGTACGCCTCGCTCTCCGCCGCCCTGGAGGCCGCGGGGGACGGCGACGTCCTCAGCATCGGCCCGGGCACCTACCGGGAGAACCTCGTGGTGCGGCAGGCGGTGACGCTGCGCGCCGTGGACAACGCCGCGGGACCCGTCAGGATCGCGCCCACGGACGGCATCCCGCTCACCGTGCGCGGCGCCGCGCTCGTGCAGGGGCTGCACATCGAGGGGCAGGACTCGGCCGTGCCCGCCGTACTGGTCGAGGACAGCGCACCCGAGCTGGAGGGCCTGCGGATCATGACGCGCTCCGCCGTCGGCCTGGAGGTGCGCGGCGGGGCGCGGCCCACCGTCCGTGCCGTCACGGTCGACAACGCGGGGGGTCTCGGGATCGCCGTACTCGCCGGGGCGAGCGGCATCTTCGAGGACTGCGAGGTCGTCGCGGCAGGCCAGTCGGGGCTCGTGGTACGGGACGGGGCGCACCCGCGCCTGGAGCGCTGCCGGGTGCACCACGCCTCGGGGGCCGGTTTCGCCGTGACGGGCGAGGGCAGCGGCCTGGAGGCGATCGGCTGCGAGGTCTACGAGATCAAGGGCTCGGCGCTCCAGCTGAGCCAGCGCGGCACGGCGTACCTGACGGACTGCGCGCTGCACCGTACGACGGCGAACGGCGTCACGCTCGACACGGACGCGGTGCTCACGCTCGCCGACTGCCGGCTGCACGACATCCCGGAGAACGCGGTGGACCTGCGCTCGCGCTCGGTCCTGACGCTGACCCGTTCCTCCGTCAGCCGCTTCGGCCGCAACGGGCTCTCGGTGTGGGACCCGGGCACGCGCGTGGACGCCAATCAGTGCGAGATCCACGACTCGACCGGCGACTACCCGGCGGTCTGGGTGAGTGACGGGGCGACGGCGGTGCTCGACTCCTGCCGGGTGCACGACGTGCCGGACGCGCTCTTCGTCCTCGACCGGGGCTCGCGCGTCGACGTCGTGGACAGCGATCTCACGCAGGTGCGCAACACGGCGGTCTCGGTGAGCGACGGAGCGATCGCCCAGCTCGACGACTGCCGGATCACGAAGGCGTCGACGGGTGCGTGGTTCCGCGACCACGGCAGCGGCGGCACGCTGAGCGGGTGCGCGGTCGCGGACGTGCAGACCGGCGTCATCGTCACCAAGGGCGCCGATCCCGCCGTGGAGCGGTGCACGGTGACGGGCGCCGCCGAGTCCGGGTTCTACGTGTCGGCCGACGGGCGCGGCACGTTCACCTCGTGCAAGGTGAGCGACAGCGCGGGGTACGGCTTCCACCTCATCGGCGGCGACCGCACGACGCTGCGCCGCTGCCGTACCGAGCGGTGCGCGCGCGGCGGTTACGAGATCGCGGAGGGCAACGGGGGCAGCCCGGTCGTCGAGGACTGCGCGAGCGACGAGAGCGCGGCGACCCCGGCCGCGCCCGCCGCGGCGGCGCCCGTGCTGCCGCCGGTGGGCGGAGAGACGCTCGTACGCGAGACGGCCCCGGTCGGGCTGCTCGGCGCCGTCCCCGCACCCCGGCAGGGGGCGACGGCCCCGGAGGGCACGGTCGGGGACGAGCGGCCCGCGCGTACGCCCGAGGACGTGCTCGCGGCGCTCGACGCGCTCGTGGGGCTCGACAGCGTCAAGCGCGAGGTGCGGGCGATGACGGACATGATCGAGGTGGGCAGACGGCGCCAGGCCGCCGGACTCAAGGCGGCCTCTGCCCGCCGCCACCTCGTCTTCACCGGCTCGCCCGGTACCGGAAAGACGACGGTGGCGCGCCTGTACGCGGAGATCCTCGTGGCGCTCGGGGTCCTGCAGAAGGGGCACTTGGTCGAGGTCTCGCGCGTGGACCTGGTCGGTGAGCACATCGGCTCGACGGCGATCCGGACGCAGGAGGCGTTCGGGCGGGCGAAGGGCGGGGTGCTCTTCATCGACGAGGCGTACGCGCTCTCGCCGGAGGACTCGGGGCGCGACTTCGGGCGCGAGGCGATCGACACGCTGGTCAAGCTCATGGAGGACCAGCGCGACGAGGTCGTCGTCATCGTCGCCGGGTACACGGCGGAGATGGAACGCTTCCTCGCGGTCAACCCGGGTGTCGCCTCCCGCTTCTCACGGACGATCACCTTCGGCGACTACGGCCCGGAGGAGCTGCTGCGCATCGTGGAGCAGCAGGCGGAGGAGCACGAGTACGAGCTGGCGGACGGCACGGGCGAAGCGCTCCTGAAGTACTTCACGGCGATCCCGAAGGACGCCGGTTTCGGCAACGGCCGCACGGCCCGCCAGACCTTCGAGGCGATGGTCGAGCGCCACGCGGGACGGGTGGCGCAGTTGGAGAGCCCGGACAAGGGGGACCTGACGTTGCTGTATCCGGAGGATCTGCCGGAGCTCCGGTGAGGCGGTGGGGGTGAGCGGGCGGTGGCACGCCGGTCCGCCTGTTTTCGGGCACTCCCGCCCTCCCCTGGGGGCGTTTTCGATATCCGTTCTTCCGCACCCCGGATCACTGCCCGCGCCAATTCCTGCAATCTGTGGATGATTTCGCCGCACCCAGAAATCCTCTCACTCGTCCGGGTGGCGACCGTCTCCACGCCTGCGCGCGCTTGACGGATCTGCGCTACGGTCACGGACAGTCAGCGCCTGCTCCCGGACTCGGCCTGGATCTGGACTGACCGCGGGGGCAGGATCGCAGGCATGGGAAGCACGCGTTTTTCGGAGTTGTTCGCACGAGGACGGGACGCACTCCTGTCCGGGGACGCTCCCTGTCAGGAGCCGCCCTTGGAGGGCGGCGGACGGTGGGGGATCACCGCGGTCCTGCGACCGGCCCCCTCCGTCGCGCGACGCATGGAACGCGTGACGGAGGAGGTCATGGCGGTGGCGGGAGAAGCGCATTGGCCGACGGGCGCGGCGAACTCCTCGCATTTCACCGTCCGTACCTTGGAGAACTACCGGTCGTTCGTGCCCGACGACGACGAGCGGGTCATGCGATACCGGACGGCGCTTCGGCAGGCGTCCGCCCGGACAGGCAGCATCCGGCTGGAGCTGACAGGGCTGACTCTCACTCCTGCGAGCGTCATGCTGTGCGCCTCTCCGTCAGGTCCCGCCATCGAGCGGTTCGCCGCATGCCTGGCGGAGGAGTTGGGGGACGACGGCTGGTTCGAAGCGGGGTTCACGCGCGACATCTGGTACGCGAACCTGGTCCACCTGACCGGGTTGCCCACGGACCCCCGGGCTCTTGTCGAGTGGGTCGCCGCCCGCCGGGACCTGGACCTCGGCTCCAGTGTGCACACCTCCGTGGACCTGGTCGCCTGGACGTTCGGCAACAGGCACATGGTGCCCACGACTCTCGGGAGAGCGGAACTGAACGGCTCCATGGCTGAGGAAAGTTCACGGCCGTAGGGGCTCAGCGGGCGATGCCCCGGAGCACGGCGACGCGCACGACGGCGTCGCACCCGTGACGGGCACGGCGGGCCGGGAAGAGGCCGGGTCGCTCTCCTGGTAGCGGCCCGGTAGCTGGGTGACCGGAGGCTTCCGGCGTACGGGGCGGCCGACCGCTCAGCTCGCGGGCACGTCCCCGGTGGGCTCCGCCTCCTCCGGTGTCGTGCTCGTGCGGGTCGGCTGGCGTGGGACGGGGCCCGTGGGGCGGAGGCGGTGGAGGAGGGCGGTGCGGGCCTTGGCGAAGGCGGGGTCGGCGGGGTAGTCGCCGTGGCCGTGGATGGGGGGTGGGAGGGGTTCGTCAGGGGTGCGGCCGTAGGCGAGGGGGTCGCGCAAGGGGGCGTGGTCCACACCGGGGATACGGACGGGTCCGCCGATGGGGTCGGTGGCGCGGTAGAGGTTGGTCCAGTGGGCGACGTCGGTGTGCAGACCGGCGAGGGCCGTGGGACCGAAGTGGGCGGGGAACCAGCGGCCGTAGAGGCGTTCGAGCGGGGAGCCGTAGGTGAGCAGGGCGATCCTGCCGCGTGCCCGGGGCGGCAGTTGCCAGGCAGCGGCGGCGGCGAGCACGCTGCCTTGGGAGTGGCCGGAGAGGACGAGGCGTCCGCCGGTGCGGGAGGTCCACGTCGCCATGCGCCACGTGAGGTCGGGGACGGCGCGCTCGGCGTAGCAGGGCGGCGCGAAGGGGTGGGCGGCGCGCGGCCAGAACGTGCCGACGTCCCACAGGATGCCGATCGTGCGGCGAGCGTGCGGATCGCGGTAGGCGCGGCGGCCGAAGGCGAGGAAGAGCAGCGCGGCGAGTCCGGTGAGCCAGGAGCCGAGCGCCTGGCAGGTCTGCGCGACGCCGTGCACGGCGTCGGGCAGCCCCGCCGTCGCCTCGCCCGGCACCTCGCCGCTCGTCCAGGCCCCGAGGAGGGCGACGGCCCCGAGCAGGAGGGTCCCCGCCGCGCCGAGACCGAGCAGGGCGGGGGCACGGTCGGTGAGCGCGGCGGCGGCACGGGTGAGGGCGATCGCGCGGGTACGAGCCTCGTCGTGCCGGACGCCGGGGTAGTCGGCGTCCACCCGCGCGGCCCCCGCCCGGGCGCGGCGCCACGTGGCGATGCCGAGCCTGGCGGCGAGGAGGGCCAGGAGGAGGAGCATCGGCGGGAGTACGGCGGCCTGCCAGGAGAGCAGGACGGGCGGTCCGGGCAGGGGGCTCGCGCCCTCCCCCGGGGTCGCGGGGCCGTCGAGCCAGTCCGCGACGCGCTGGGCGAGGCCGCCGGTGAGGACTCCGCCGAGGGCACAGGCGAGGAGGGCGGTCGCGGGGCCGCCGTAACCGCTCAGCGCGGTACGCCGGTCGGGGGCGCTGCGGTGGAGGAGAGCGGCGACGACGGCCAGGCCGAGGACGAGGAGCCCTTGGGTGAGGGTGAGGACGCGGAAGAGGGCATCGCCCGGGAGGGTTCCGGTGGAGCGGTCGGCGGGGCGGTCGGCGAGGGCGTAGCCGAGGGTGGCGAGGAGGAGGGCGAGGGCGGCGAGCGGGAGGGCGCGGACGGTGAGACGGTCGAAGGCGGGGTCGAGGCGCCGCTCGCTGCGGCCGCGTCGGCAGACGGCGGCGACGACGAAGACGCCGAGGACGGCGTACAGGCCGCACAGGAGGCGCCCGGCGAGGGCGGGGCCGCCGTGCGCGGCGTCCTGCGCGGTGACGGCCGTGCCGACCCCGGCGGCGGCGGTGAGGAGGCCCGCGGCGGTGTGCGCGGCGCGCAGCCTGGCGACGATGCGGCGGCCGTACCAGAAGCCGGGGCGGGCCAGGCCGGGCGTTTCGCGCGGGACCTTCGCCGCGGGGGCGGTGGCCGCGTCGTGCGCGGAGTCGCCCGCGTCGTGCGCGTCGCCCGCGTCGTGCGCGGTGTCGGTGCCGTTCGTCGCGGGGAGCGGCCTCTGGTTCTCGTACGCGCTCCAGGTCTTGTGCGCCAGGAACCACAGGAGCAGGACGAGTGCGGTGGGGACGAGCGCGGCGAGGGAGAGGCGGCGGCCGGGCTGGGTCCACCAGTCGCCCGGTGAGGCGTGCGGGGAGAGGAAGCCGAGCCAGGCGCGGCCCTCGGCGCAGGCGGCGGTGCCCGCGCACTGCCAGGCGGTCAGGTCGAGGGCGACCTCGCAGGCGGCGGCGACCAGGAGGACGGTGAGGCTGAGGCCGATGAGGCGGACGAGTGCCCCGTAGAGGCTGACGAGACGCGGGCGGCGCAGGGCACGCGGGCGCATCCAGTGGGCGAGGTTGACGACCATGAAGGGAAGGAGGAGGAGCCACAGGGCGCGGCTCGCGTCGCCGGAGGTGAGGTTGCACCAGACGTACGCCTCCTGGACCGGGGCGTCGCCGCCCGAACCGGGCTCCTTCGCCGCCTCCTGGCGCGAGGAGGCGCCTTCCTCACGCGGTGGCGTCTCCTGCTCGCGTGAGGGCGCGACCTGCTCGCGCGGCGGCGCGTCCTTCGCACGCCGGTAGAGGGCTGCCGTGTCGTCGCCCGCGACGCGGACCGTGTGCGGATCGTCGAGCATCTCGGCGGGGGTGGTGCCCCCGACTCCGTGGACCAGCAGTTCGAGGGCGGGCTGCTCCCCCGGGGCGGACTGCACGCGCGGTTCTCCCTGTGAACGGACGGGCGGGCGGGGCGGGTTCTCGTACGGGGCGGGTGGGGCGCTCGGCGTACCGTACCGCCCGAGGCTGTCATGTCCCGTACGAGCATGACGGGGCGAGGACGCGCCCGGAAGAGGTGACGCGCAGCATCCCCCGGTCGAGTGACCCCGCGGCGGAAACCAGGACGCCGGGGCGGCTTCGCCGACGTGGGAGGATGACGGGGGCGCGACGGCGGGAGCGGGACGCGCCGGAGCACGGCGGGGGCGTCCCCACGCTCCGTCGCGCGGTGCGGAACGGAGCAGGGGACCACAGCAGCGGAAGGACCGGGCGGACGTGAGCGAAAACCTGAACCTCCTCGCCGAGCAGCGCCGGGCCGTCATCCTCGACGAGGTGCGGCGGCGCGGCGGCGTGCGGGTCAACGAGTTGACGAAGCGGCTCGGTGTCTCGGACATGACGGTGCGCAGGGATCTCGACGCGCTCGCCCGGCAGGGGGCGGTGGAGAAGGTGCACGGCGGCGCGGTGCCGCCGGCCGAGGCGAGCAGCCACGAGCCGGGCTTCGAGGCGAAGTCGGGCCGGGAGCAGGACGCCAAGGAGAGCATCGCGCGCGTCGCCGCCGAACTCGTCGCACCCGGCACGGCGATCGCCCTCTCGGGCGGCACGACGACGTACGCGCTCGCCCAGCGGCTCGTGGAGGTGCCGGAGCTGACGGTGGTGACGAACTCGGTACGGGTCGCGGACGTCTTCCACCGGGCGCACGACGGGCGCCAGGGCCGGGCGACGGTCGTGCTGACCGGTGGCGTGCGCACGCCCTCGGACTCACTCGTGGGCCCGGTGGCCGACGCTGCGATCGCGTCCCTCCACTTCGATCTGCTCTTCCTCGGGGTGCATGGGATATCGGCGCGGGCGGGGCTGTCGACGCCGAACCTCGCGGAGGCCGAGACGAACCGGCGGCTCGTCGCGGCGGCGCGTCGTGTGATCGTCGTCGCGGACCACACCAAGTGGGGGACGGTGGGCCTGAGTTCCTTCGCGCCGCTGAGCGTGGTGGACACGGTGGTGACGGACGAGGGGCTGTCGGGGGAAGCGCGCGAGGAGCTGGCGGAGCGCGTGGAGTCGGTACTGCTGGCGGAGACGCCGCCGGTGGCCTGAGGCCCGTACGAAGAGGCCCGCCGCGCGCCCGTGCGCGCGGGGCCGCCCGTGGGAACGAGGCCGCTCAGCTCGCCGGGCCCCCCGGCCACGTGCCGCTCGCGAGGAAGGTCTCCAAAGTCGCGGTGTACGGGGTGATGTCGAGGCCCTGCGCGGCGAGCCACTCGTCCGCGTAGTACTTGTCGAGGTAGCGCTCGCCCGGGTCGCACAGGAGGGTGACGACGCTGCCGCGTTCGCCCCGCGCGAGCATCTCGGCGACGATGCGCAGGGCGCTCCACAGCCCGGTCCCCGTGGAGCCGCCCGCCTTGCGGCCGAGGACGCGTTCGAGGAGGCGTACGGCGGCGATGCTCGCGGCGTCGGGGACCTTCATCATGCGGTCGACGGCGCCGGGCACGAAGCTCGGTTCCATGCGGGGGCGGCCGATGCCCTCGATGCGCGAGGCGCGCTCGCTCACCGCTTCGGGGTCGTGGCGGGTCCAGCCCTCGTAGAAGCAGGAGAAGTCGGGGTCGGCGACGCAGACGCGGGTGTCGTAGCGCATGTAGTGCACGTAGCGGCCGAGGGTCGCCGAGGTGCCGCCGGTGCCCGCCGTGGCGACGATCCAGGCCGGTTCGGGGTAGCGCTCCTCGCGGAGCTGCTGGTAGATCGACTCGGCGATGTTGTTGTTGCCGCGCCAGTCCGTCGCACGTTCCGCGTACGTGAACTGGTCCATGTAGTGGCCGCCGGTCTCCGCCGCGAGGCGGGCGGACTCCGCGTAGACCGTCCGGGGATCGTCGACGAAGTGACATCGGCCGCCCTGGAACTCGATGAGCCGGCACTTCTCGCGGCTCGTCGAGCGGGGCATGACGGCGATGAAAGGGACCCCGATGAGGCGGGCGAAGTACGCCTCCGAGACGGCGGTGGAGCCGCTGGACGCCTCGACGACGGGTGCCCCCGGCCTGATCCAGCCGTTGCACAGCGCGTAAAGGAAGAGCGAACGGGCGAGGCGGTGCTTGAGGCTGCCGGTGGGGTGCGTGGACTCGTCCTTGAGGTAGAGGTGCACGTCCCAGTGGGCGGGGAGCGGGAAGCGGAGGAGGTGGGTGTCGGCGCTGCGGTTGGCGTCGGCCTGCACCTGCCGGACGGCCTCCTTGAGCCAGGCCCGGTAGGCGGGGTCGCTCCGGTCGGCATCGAGGGTGTGTGCCGGGGCGTCGGGTGTGTGCGCCGGGGGGCCGGGGCGGTTCTGCTCGGGGCTGGGCACGACGCCGCTCCTGTGGAATGGGCGCGGGAGGCCGCGCGCGGGCTGGTGGAGCCTGATCCTAGACCTCCTCGCACCACTTCTCACCTGCATAAACACCTCTTTGAGCGACCGAAGCCCCAGCTTGGGGGCACATCCCCTGCGGGTGGGGGCACGACGGGCTCACGGGTGTGCCGGCGGTGCGCGCGGGGGCTCGCCGGGGAGCCTGCCGATGCGCCCGCGCGCGCTCCCGGCGGGGGTGCCGGGCCCTGGTGCGGGGCCCCCGGGCCGTGCAGACTGCACCACGGACGCGCGCCCCGCGCCACAGCCGACGGGGGTCGCCGCGCGTTCCGCGGGGAGGCGTGTGGTGGTGCGGTCCGTGGCGACGAGTTGCGGGGGCGGTTGCCCCGGGTCACCCTGGACTCACCTCACTCTGGGTCAACCGGCGATGACGCTGTGAACCAGCCGCCGTACCGGTCCCCCTGTACGCCGGCGGGAGTGCGAACCGCCGGCCGCGAGCATCGTCTTCTTCCGGACTCACCTCGGGGAGTGACAGCCGTGATCAGCCAGCCCAGCAGGCATTGCGCGGTGGAGCTTCAGGCCCTGCCGTCGCGGATCGGTCAGGTCCGCAGAATCGTGTCCGCCCAGTTGCGTTACTGGCATCTCGACGCCTTGATCGATGAGGCGACCCTCGGGGTGACCGAACTGCTCACCAACGTGCACCGGCACGCGGAATCGGACAAGACCTGTTCCGTGGAGATCGAGTTCCTGCTCGGGGTGCTCACGGTCTCGGTGCGCGATCGCGACCCGAGGTCTCCCGAGCTTCGCCGCGCGCCGGACACGGAGACGTGCGGACGCGGCCTCGCGCTCGTCGCGGCGGTGAGCGAGAGCTGGGGCGTCCGCCCCGACGAGCGCGGCAAGGTCGTGTGGTTCACGCTCGCCGCCGAGGAAACCGCGCCGGTCCCGGCGGTGGCGCCGCGCCGCGCGTACGGAGCGGGCGCGGAGCCGTTCGCCGAGGTGGGGGTGGGGGAACGTACGGGACGGCGGGGGGCCCGGACGGTGGGGGTGGGGTGAGGGCCGCGACGTCGGGCGGCGCGCCGGGGCCGGTGGTAAGGGCCCCGGCGCGCCGTTGTCGGCGGCTCAGCCGGTCAGCGCGGAGAGCGGGTCGTCGAGGACTGGTTGCCATGCCAGTTCGGCGGCGCCGACGAGGCTGCCGCGACCGAGGGCGGTGGCGAGGACGGGGACGCTGCCGCTGCGGCCCCACAGGCTGCGGTCGGCGACCACCGCGTGGAGGCGGTCGGGGGCGGCGGTCAGGAGCGTGCGGTGGAGGCCCCCGAGGAGGATGCGGTCGGGGTTGAGGATGTTGACCAGCCCCGCGAGGCCGAGGCCGAGCCGGTCGGTGAGCATCTCGACGGCGGCGCGGACGGCGGGTTCCTCGCCGTGCGCGGTGATCAGGTCCTGGGCCTCACGCAGCTGGGAGTCGCCCGGTGTCCGCCCGAGGGCGAGAAGGAAGGCGCGCGGGTCGGTCTCGACGTCCAGGCAGCCCCGGCTCCCGCAGTAGCAGGGGTGGCCCCCGGGACGTACGACGAGGTGCCCGACCTCCAGGGCGAGGCCCGAACTGCCCGTGTGCGGGCGTCCGTCGACGACGAGGGCGCCCCCGACGCCGCGGTGCCCGGTCGCGACGACGAGCAGGTGGCGGGCGCCGCGCCCGGCGCCGTGGCGGTGCTCGGCGAAAGCCATCAGGTTGATGTCGTTGCCCGCGAAGGCGGGGACGTCGAGGCCCGCGGCGCGGACCTGCGCGGCGAAGATGTCGCGTACGGGGGCACCGGCGGGCCAGGCGACGTGCAGCGGGTTGAGGGCGGTGCCCTCGGGTTCGGCGACGGCGGAGGGGACGGCGAGGCCCGCGCCCACGCAGCGTCTGCCGGTCTCGCGCAGCAGGGCGAGGCCCGCGGCGACGACGGAGCCTAGTACGTCCGCCGGATCGGCGCCGACCATCTCGCAGCCGGGCGAGGTCGCGACGAGCCGGCCGCCCAGGCCGACGAGGGCGGCGCGGTACCCGTCCGCGTGGACCTGCGCGGCGAGGACGACGGGGCCCTCGGGGTCGAGCGCGAGCCGGTGCGAGGGGCGGCCGTGCGAACCGGCCGGGGCCGCGGGGCGCGCGTCGACCCTGATCAGCCCGAGCGACTCCAGCTCGGCGGCCACGGCACCCGCGGTGGCACGCGTGACACCGAGCGCGGAGGTGAGGACGGCTCGGGTGGGGGCGCGCCCGGTGTGGACGAGTTCGAGCGCGGGCCCGAGCGCGCCGCGCCCGCGCTCCAGCCGGGTGCGCTCGCCCCGGCTCCGCTCCCCCGGGGCCCGCTCGCCCCCGGTACGTCCCACGGCGGCGCCGTCCACCCGCGCGCCATCCGGGGTACGGGCCGCTGCCTCCTCGCCGTTCATGTCGGCGAGTCTGTCATGCCCCGTCACCCGCGCGTCCTGCCCCACCTGCGCCCGGTCGCCGCGCCCTCAGCCGGGCAGGCCCGTCACGCGCAGCGTGATGTTGAGCCGTCCCCGGGCCAGGCCGTCGCCCGGATCTCCCGTACCGGGGCGCACCTTGGGGACGCCGTGGTACGCGAAGCGGGACGGGCCGCCGAAGACGAGGAGATCCCCGGATTCCAGCTCGACGTCCCGCCACGGCCTGCCCCGCGTCTCGGTGTTGCCGAGGCGGAAGACGCAGCTGTCACCGATGCTGAGCGAGACGACGGGCGCGCCGACGCGCTCCTCCTTGTCCTGGTGCATTCCCATCGTGGCGCCGGGTCCGTAGTGGTTGACGAGGGCGACGTCCGGCGCGTACCCTGCGGCGGCCTCCTCGTCGTCGTACGCGGCGGCGACCGCTCGGCGGCCGAGGTCGACGAGCCAGGCGGGCAGCGGCAGGACGGGGGCGCCGTTGACGTCGTCGGCGGTGCGGCTGTAGCGGTACGGGAGCCAGTGGCGGCCGAGGCAGAGGCTGTCCACCGACATGACACCGCCGCGGGGCAGCCGCGCCCTGCGCATCGGCACGGGCCCACGCGCCCAGTCCCGGCATGCCTCGACAAGCGCGCGGCGCCGCTCGGGCGGCAGCCAGTCCGGGACGTGGACGGCGCCCGGGGCGAGCGTGGTGCGCGAGCGCGGCAGGAGGGTGGCCATGCGTTCCATGCTCGCACCCGGCTACGACAGGGAGCACGGTCGGCAACCCGGCGCGGGGTGGAGGGGCGCGAGCCGTGAACGCGGCGCCCGGGCGCGGGGCCGCCCAGGCTCGTACTCCGGCGCGCACCCCGCGATGCGCCTCCTCCACCCCCTTGTGAGCCGTCCGCACCCCCCGTACGCTGATTTTGTGTCGCTCCTGAACAAAGTAGGCCGCTCGCGCTCCGCCCGCCCGCGCACCGTCATCGCCGACGGCTCCCCCGGCTCCCTCCTGCGGCTGCGCGCCGCGATCACCGTCTTCTTCGCGCTCGACGGTTTCGTCTTCGCGGGCTGGGTGGTGCGCATCCCGGCCATCAAGGAGCAGACGCACGCGTCGGCGAGCGCGCTCGGTCTCGCCCTGCTCGGGGTCTCGGCCGGCGCGATCGTGACGATGGCGCTCGTGGGGCGCGCGTGCCGGCACTTCGGAAACCACCCCGTCACGGCCGCGTGCGCGGTGCTCGTCTCCCTCGCGATCGCACTGCCGCCGCACATGCACACGGCCTGGTCGCTCGGCGCGGTGCTGTTGCTCTTCGGGATCGGGTACGGCGGCATCAACGTCGCGATGAACAGCGCGGCCGTGGACCTCGTGAACGCCCTCGGTCGCCCCGTCATGCCGAGCTTCCACGCGGCGTTCAGCCTCGGCGGGATGCTCGGCGCGGGTCTCGGCGGCCTCGTCGCCTCGCACCTGTCCCCCTCCTGGCACCTCGCGATGCTCGCGGTGATCGGCCTCCTCGTGACGGCCGCGACCACCCCGGCACTGCTGCGGCACCGCGCCCCCGGCACTCCGGCCCCGTCCCGACTCGTCAAACTCGCCGCGGGCGCCGGGCCCGCGGAGCCGTCCGGCGGCGGCACCGCCGCGAAGTCCCCGGCGCACGGCAGGATCACGGGGGTCGTCGTCATCCTCGGCGTGGTCGCGCTCTGCTCCTCGTACGGGGAGGGGGCGATGGCCGACTGGGGGGCGCTCCACCTCGACCAGGACCTCGACGCGAGTGCGGGCACGGCCTCCGCCGGGTACTCGCTCTTCGCGCTCGCCATGATGATCGGGCGGCTCTCGGGGACGACGCTCCTCGAACGGCTCGGCCCGACCCTCACCGTCGTCGGCGGCGCTTTCGTCTCCGCGGCGGGGATGCTGATCTCCGCGCTCGCGCCGACGCTGTGGCTCGCGCTCGTCGGTTTCACCGTCATGGGCCTCGGGGTCGCGAACATCTTCCCCGCCACGATCGGCCGCGCGGGCACCCTCGCGGGCCCCCAGGGCGTGGCCACCGCTTCGACGCTCGGCTACGGCGGCCTTCTCCTCGGCCCCCCGGTCATCGGTTTCATGGCCGACTGGTTGTCGCTGCGGACCGCCTTGCTCAGCGTCTCGGTCCTGGCAGCGCTGGCGGGCGTCATCGCGTGGACGACGCGACGAGCGGGCGAGGCGCGTACGCCGCAGGTCGCGGAGACGGCGTGAGGCACCCGTCCCGCCGGTGAGAACGGCGGGACGGGTGCCGGTGCGGGGGACGATCCCCCCCCCCCCCCCCGCACGCGGTCCTGCCGGTCCTCGAACAGGCGCCCCGGCCCGTCTCGTCCTCGTACGAAGCACGAAGCACGAAGCGCGAAGCACAAGGCACGCAGTCGAGCCGGGGCGCCCAGCGCGCGTCAGCCCCGCGCTTCCGCCCCCGTCCCGTCCGGGGTCTCCTCAGGTGCCGCGTCGGCGGCCGGGCCCGGCTCGCGGCCCGAGGCGGAGGCGCCGCGCTTCCTCGGCTGCGGGTCGAGGCGCTGGAGGGCGCGGTTGGCGAGCGGGTGGTTGCGGACGAGTTCGGCGAGCGTGAGGGAGCCGCGCGTGATGCGGGCGAAGGCGCTCCACGCGGGCCGCACGGTGGTGAGAGCCGTGTGGAAGAGGCCGGGGCGGCGCTCGAAGATGCCGAGCAGGCGGCGGCCGACCTCCATCTCGACGCCGAGCCCGGCCTTGATCGCGAAGGCGTAGTTTAGGGCCTGACGGCGGGCGTCGACCGCGTCGTGCGCCTCGGAGACCCGTACCGCCCACTCGCCCGCGAGACGGCCCGAGCGCAGCGCGAAGGAGATGCCCTCGCGGGTCCACGGCTCCAGGAGCCCCGCCGCGTCGCCGGCGACGAGGACCCGCCCGCGCGAGAGCGGCGAGTCCTCGGTGCGGCAGCGCGTCAGATGGCCGCTGGAGACCTTCGGTTCGAAGCCGGCGAGGCCGAGGCGGCCCACGAAGTCCTCCAGGTACCGCTTGGTCGCCGCGCCCTCGCCGCGCGCGGAGATGACGCCGACCGTGAGGGTGTCCCCCTTGGGGAAGACCCAGCCGTAGCTCCCGGGCAGTGGGCCCCAGTCGATGTGCACGCGGCCCTTCCAGTCGGCGGCGACGGTCTCGGGCACGGGGATTTCCAGTTCGAGACCCAGATCCACCTGGTCGAGCTTGACGCCGACGTGCGCTCCTATCCGGCCCGCGCTGCCGTCCGCGCCGACGACGGCCCGCGCGAGCAGCGTCTCGCCGCCCTGGAGGACGAGCGCGACCGTGCGCCGGTCGGGCACCGCCGGGCCGTGCTGCTCGACGCGCTGCACGACGGCGCCGGTGCGCAGCTCGGCGCCCGCCTCCTGCGCGGCCTCGACGAGCCCGAGGTCGAACTCGGGCCTGTTGACGAGGCCGAAGAGCATGTGCCGTGCCTTGCGGGTGCGCTGGTACTTGCCGTCGAGGCTGAAGGTGACCGCGTGCACCCGGTCCTGGAGCGGCAGGTCGAAGCCCGGCGGCAGGCTGTCCCTGGAGGGCCCGATGATGCCGCCGCCACACGTCTTGTACCTCGGCAGCGCGGCCTTTTCGAGGAGCAGGACGCGCCGCCCCGTGACGGCCGCCGCGTAGGCCGCCGAGGCTCCGGCGGGACCCGCGCCGACCACCACCACGTCCCACACCCGTGAGGTGGCCGCCGAGTCCTGAGCTGTGTTGTCGCTGCTCACGATGTGGTTCCGCTCCCCATCCCGCTGTTGACTGCTGTGCGTGACCCCGGTTTCCCGGGCATCCTACGGCCGGGCGGCTGGTGGTCCGGCTGTGGGAGTATCGAGAGATCGTTCGCCGTGCACACACCCGCGCGCGAGCCGTCGGGATGTCCGTGAAGTCCCTCGCGTGACTGTACGGAGAACCCCGTGTACCCGCTACAACGTCGCAGTCCCCTGGAGGGTGCCCATGTCGCCGAATCCGTCCGCCGAATCCGCCGCGGCGAACCCGCTCGCGGAGTCCGTCGCCTCGTTGATACCGCACGCCCGGGAGGAACTGGCGGAGCTGGTCGCCTTCCGTTCCGTGGCCGATTTCGAGCTGTTCCCGCGCGCGGAGTCCGAGGGCGCGGCGCGCTGGGTCGCGCAGGCGCTGCGCGCGGAGGGCTTCGAGGACGTCGCGCTCCTCGACACGCCGGACGGTACCCAGTCGGTCTACGGCAGGCTCGCGGGCCCCGAGGGCGCGCCGACGGTGCTGCTCTACGCGCACTACGACGTCCAGCCGCCGCTCGACGAGGAGGCGTGGCGGACGCCGCCGTTCGAGCTGACGGAGCGCGAGGGGCGCTGGTACGGGCGCGGCGCGGCCGACTGCAAGGGCGGTGTCCTCATGCACCTCCTCGCCCTGCGCGCCCTCAAGGCGAACGGCGGGGTGCCCGTCACGGTGAAGTTCATCGCCGAGGGCTCCGAGGAGCAGGGCACGGGCGGCCTGGAGCGATACGCGGAAGAGCATCCCGAGCTGCTGCGGGCCGACACGATCGTCATCGGCGACTCGGGCAACTTCCGGGTGGGCCTGCCGACCGTGACGACCACGCTGCGCGGCATGACGATGGTGCGGGTCTCGGTCGACACGCTGGCGGGGAACCTGCACTCGGGCCAGTTCGGCGGGGCGGCGCCCGACGCGCTCGCGGCGCTCGTGCGCGTCCTCGACTCGCTGCGGGCCGAGGACGGCTCGACGGCCGTCGACGGGCTCGCCGCGGACGCGGAGTGGGACGGGCTCCAGTACGCCGAGGAGGACTTCCGCGCGGACGCGAAGGTCCTCGAAGGTGTGGAGCTGATCGGTTCGGGGACGGTCTCCGACCGGATCTGGGCGCGGCCCGCCGTGACGGTGCTCGGGATCGACTGCCCGCCGGTCTCCGGTGCCACGCCGTCCGTGCAGGCGGCGGCGCGTGCGCTCGTCAGTCTGCGGGTGGCGCCGGGGCAAGACGCCGTGAAGGCGACGGAGCTGCTGACGGCGCACATCGAGCGGCACACGCCGTGGGGCGCGCGGGTGACGGTGGAACAGGTCGGCCAGGGCCAGCCGTTCCGCGCGGACACGACGAGCCCGGCGTACGGGGCGATGGCGCGCGCGATGGCCGTCGCCTACCCGGGCGAGGAGATGCAGTACGCGGGGCAGGGCGGCTCGATCCCGCTGTGCAACACGCTGGCGGGGCTGTACCCGGAGGCGGAGATCCTGCTCATCGGGCTGAGCGAGCCCGAAGCGCAGATCCACGCGCCGAACGAGAGCGTGTCGCCGCGGGAGCTGGAGCGGCTGGCGGTCGCTGAGGCGGTCTTCCTGACGGAGTACGCGACGGGCGGGCGCTGAGCGGTAAGAGGGGGGCGGCGCCGCGCGCGTGTACGCGGGCGGCGCCGCCCGGCCGGGCCGGACTCCCGGTGCGCGTCCCGCGCTCAGCCCTGAGCGTAGCGGCGTGTGAAGCCGGTCCGGGTGGCGCACGCTCGGGGCATGGAGACCTTGACGATACGGCCCGGCTTGCACGTCTTCCGCTTCCCGGTGGGACAGGCGTACCTGTGGCACGAGAGGGGCGCGGACGGGGCGGACGGCGCGCTGACCCTGGTGGACGCGGGCCCGGTCGGCGCGGGCGCGGAGATCGCGGAGGGCATACGGGGCCTGGGGCTCGACCCCGCACGTCTTGAGCGCGTCGTGCTGACCCACGCCCACGAGGACCACTGCGGCGGAGCGGCGGAACTGGCCCGCGCGTACGGGGCCGAGGTGGTCGCGCACCGGTGGGAGGCCCCGTACATACGGCAGCAGACGCCCCTGCCGCCACCGGTGCTGATCGAGGAGGAGTTGCCCATCTGGGAGGCGACACGCGGTCTGCCGCCCGCGCCGCCGACCCGGGTGGACCGGCTGGTGGAGGACGGCGACCCGCTTCCCTTCGGCGGCGGCGCGCGGATCGTGCACGCGCCGGGTCACACCCCGGGCAGCATCGCGGTCCACCTGCCCCTGCACGGCGTCCTGTTCACGGGCGACACCGTGGCGGTGACGGACCGGGTCCGCCTCGGTGTCTTCCACGTCGACCGCGAGGCCGCCCGCGCCTCTTTGCGCCGCCTGTCCGTCCTGGGCCCGGCGGTGCTGTGCCCGGGCCACGGCGAGACGGTGACGGAGGACGCGGCGGCGGCGCTGGTGCACGCGGCGGAGCGGGACGGGGGGTTGTAGGGGGCGGACGCCGGGCGGCGCGGCAGGCCGTCGGGAGAGCGGTCCCGGGTCAGTCCGTCAGCGGGGTGCCGCGTTCCAGGTAGGCGATCGTCCCGGTACGCCTCGCGCGCAGCGCCCACCGCAGCCGCGCATAGCGGACCGGGGGCAGGAGTTTCGCCGCCTCCTCCTCCGTCACGAAGCGCCAGTCGCGCAGTTCCGGGCCGGGCAGGACCAGAGAGGCGTGGGCCGCTTCGGGCAGGCGCCCGCCGTCGAAGAGGAGCCGCATGCCGCCGAATCCGGGGGGTATCGGGGGTTCCCAGTCGACGACGAGGAGGCGGAGCCCGGCCCGCAGGCGGATGCCCGTCTCCTCCTCGACCTCGCGCAGCCCCGCGAGCGAGGGTGCCTCGCCGCGTTCGACGACGCCGCCGGGGAACTCCCAGCCGGGCTTGTACGTCGGGTCGACGAGGAGGAAACGGCCCGTCTCGTCGAAGAGGAGCACCCCTGCGGCGAGGGTCTCCGCCGTGGGTTCGGCCGTCTGCACGATCGGGCAGGCGGGCAGGGCGCCGGAGGCGAGCAGACGGGCGAGGGCCTCGGCGGTGGGGCGCGGGCCGCGCGGGTCGGCGGGGAGGGGGTGCGCGTCGGCGGTGAGCCAGTCGGCGAGTGCGCGCGCGTAGGCGGTGGTACGGGCCGGGGCGGGCGGGGCGGTGCCGTTGACGCTCGCGGGGCGGGTGCGCGTCGCCGTGGTGGCGAGGTGGTCCCCCTGGGCCGCTTCGACCCGTACCGTCTCGGTCCGTACCGGCTCCGCCCACGCGTGCAGGATCGTTTCGTCAGCCTCGATCCGCACATGATGCACAGCGATCGCGCGCGAGGCGAGGCGGCCGAAGAGGTGGTCGCGCCGCTCCTGGGCGTACAGCGGCAGCGGCACCACGAGCACCCCGCCCACCTCGTCGAGCAGCGCCGCCGCCGTCTCGACGAACAGGCGGCGCCACAGCGGCAGGTCGTGGGGATCGCTTCCCTCGGGCGGCGGCACCGGGAGCCGGGCGACGAGGTCACGCGGGTCGAACAGCGTGCTGTCCGCGAGTACGGCGCACACCTCGCGGGCCAGCGCCCGTACCGCCGCACCCGACGCCCCGTTGATCCAGACGATCACGGTCCCCCCTCTCTTCGTGGCCCCCTGTGGCTTGCCCGGTCCGCGGGGGAGCGAAAACCCCGCGGGGCGCAAGCTGACGCGCGGGGGCACGCGGCGGCGGGTGACGACCCGTTTCGGGGGCATACGCCTTGGCACGGACGGACAAGGGCACGGCTGGAACGGGCGGAGGTGCGCCATGACGCACACACAGGTACTGGAGCGCTTTCCCGCGGGCGGCCCGCGCGGCAGTTGGCCGGCGGAGGAGCGGGCGGCGCGGGAACGGGCGGCAGGCAGGGCGGCGACGGTCGTCATGGATCTCGCCTCGGACGACTACCTCGTCGTGGTCGAGGCGGGCGAAGCGGCCGGGACGCTTGCGGCCTGACGGGCGGTAGGAACCAAAGGGGCGCACGGGGCCACCGCGCGGAGCTGTGCGACCCCAGGGGGCGTGAAGCGGTTCGCGGGGCGCGGATGGAAGCGCGGGGGCGCACCGGCGCACGCCATGGGGCGCGCAAGGTGTTCCGGGCGTGTGCCCTGGTGGGCGCGGCGGTCCTGACCGTACCGCGTGTCCCACGGGAGACGGATGTTTTCGCCGATATCGCCCGAACAGCCCTCACGCACGGCAATCTGTCCCTCGCGGACTGTTCCCTTTCAACGCGAGGACGCACCATGTCTCAGGTTCCCGACGCGCCCCTTGGCATCGGCACCGGCCCGCTCAGCGCGGCGCTTCAGGAGGAACTCGCCCATCTGTGGCGGGACCTCGACGACGCGCGGCACGGAGCGGTGAACGGTTACTGGTCGATGCGCTGCGACTGGCTCGTGAGCCGGATCAAGCGGATCACGCCGCTCGTCGGCCCGACGCCCTATCAGCACATCCAGACCCCACTCCTGGAGCAGGGCATCTACCAGCGCGTGCACGCCGAACTCGGGATGCCCGCGCCGGTGGACATGGACGAGGTGGCGGCCCGCCACGACACCGAGGAGGCGCTGCCGACGAGTGCGCGCTGACGCGACCGGGCCGGATCTCTCGACCTCACGTCGAAGCGACTCTCGCCGTCCGGTCGAGGCATGCTTCGACGTGAGGTCGAGCCGGCCCGGAGCGGGGGCCGGGTCAGGGGCGGGTACGGTGCCGCAGCGCGCCCGCCGCGGCGCCCACGAGGCCCGCGTCCGTGCCCATCTGGGCGGGGACGACCTCCAGGCCCTGGACGAAGGAGAGCGTGGCGTACTCCTTGAGCGCCGCGCGCAGCGGCGTGAAGAGCAGGTCTCCCGCCTTCGCGACGCCGCCGCCGATGACGGCGATGTCGATCTCGACGAGTGTCGCCGTCGCGGCGATCGAGGCGGCGAGTGCCTGTGCCGCGCGCTCGAAGGAGGCACGGGCGATCCGGTCGCCCGCGCGTGCGGCGGCGGCCACCCCGGCCGCGGTCGCGTCGCCGTCCGCCCCCGGCTCCCAGCCGTCGGCGAGGGCGCGCCGGGCGATGTTGGGGCCGCTCGCGATCCGCTCGACGCAGCCCCGGCCCCCGCACGGGCACAGGTCCCCGTCCAGGTCCACGCTGATGTGGCCGATGTGCCCCGAGTTCCCCGTGGGCCCGGGGTGCACCTGGCCGCCGATGACGAGTCCGCCGCCGACGCCGGTCGAGACGACCATGCACAGTGCGTTGTCGTGGCCGCGTGCGGCACCCTGCCAGTGCTCGGCGGCCGCGATCGCGACACCGTCCCCGACGAGGCTCACCGGGAGGTCGCCCGTCACCTCGCGCACGCGCGCGACGAGCGGAAAGCCGCGCCAGGCGGCGACGTTGACCGGGCTGACGGTGCCCTCGCTCGCGTCCACGGGCCCCGCGCTGCCGATCCCTACCGCTCGCACGGCGTCCCAGCCGGACGCCTTCCTGAGTTCACCGAGGACCCCGGACACGGCGCCCATGACCGTCTCGCCGTCCTCCTTGGCGGGCGTCGGCCGCTGCGCGCGGGCGAGGATGCCGCCCCGGCCGTCGATCAGGGCGCCGGCGATCTTGGTGCCGCCGATGTCGAGCGCGGCGACGAGGTCCGTGTGCATAGGAGTCCGTATCTTCCTGGTGAAAGCGAGGAGACAGGGCGAGGGTCATTCTGTCCCCGATCATTCTCTCCCCGGACTGACAACGTTGTCTAGGTTCTATGCTCAACGCCACGGACTCCCGACCAGACAGGACCCTCTCGTGGCACAGACCGCCCGCCGACCTGCCCCGCGCTACGGCAACCGCCCGACGATGAAGGATGTCGCGGCCCGGGCGGGCGTGGGGCTCAAGACGGTCTCGCGGGTGGTGAACGAGGAGCCCGGCGTCACCCCGGACACCGAGCGACGCGTGCGGGAGGCGATCGCGGCGCTCGGTTTCCGCAGGAACGACAGCGCGCGGGTGCTGCGCAAGGGCCGTACGGCGAGTGTCGGCCTGATCCTGGAGGATCTCGCCGACCCCTTCTACGGGCCGCTGAGCCGCGCGGTGGAGGAGGTGGCGCGCGCCCACGGCGCCCTGCTCATCAACGGGTCGAGCGCCGAGGACCCCGAGCGGGAGCGGGAACTCGCGCTGGCGCTGTGCGCGCGGCGGGTGGACGGGCTCGTCGTCATCCCCGCGGGTGACGATCACCGTTACCTCCAGCCGGAGATCGCGGCCGGGATGGCGGCGGTCTTCGTGGACCGTCCGGCGGGCGGCATCGAGGCGGACGTCGTGCTGTCGGACAGCTTCGGCGGCGCGCGCGAGGGAGTGCGGCACCTGCTCGCGCACGGGCACCGGCGCGTCGGCTTCATCGGCGACATGCCCCGTATCCACACCGCGGCCGAACGGCTGCGCGGCTACCGTGCCGCGCTCGCCGAGGCGGGGATCACACCGGCCCCCGAGTGGGTCTCGCTGGGCGTGACCGATCCGGAGCGGGTACGGGACGCGGCGCACGCGATGCTCGGCGCACCGGAACCCGTGACGGCGGTCTTCGCGGGGAACAACCGCGTGACGGTGACGGTGGTGCGGGTCCTGGCGGAACACGTGCGCCCGGTGGCGCTCGTCGGTTTCGACGACTTCGAGCTCGCCGACCTCCTCGATCCCGGTGTCACGGTCGTCGCGCAGGACGCCGCCCAGCTGGGGCGCACGGCGGCGCAGCGGCTCTTCGGACGGCTCGACGGCGCGGCGCACGAGGCGGAGCGCTTCATCCTGCCGACGCGGCTCATCCCGCGCGGCTCCGGCGAGCTGCCCCCGGCGCCCTGAGCAACTCTCACCCTTCGCTGGAGGGTGAGGCTTGGTGTCCCCGACGGCCCGCGAACGCTTCGAGAAGCTCCCTGCTCAGCCCGCCGCGCGCGGTGATCTCGTCCATGCCGAGTGCTTCGCAGTCGGCGCCGCGCAGGAGGTGTCCGGCGAGCGCGCGGGCGGTGGCGGGTTCGTCGAGTACGTCACCGCCGGCGCGGGCCGCGTAGGCGGCGAGGCGGTCCGCGGTGCGCTCCCAGTCGGTGCGGTAGAAGGCGTAGACCGCCGCGTAGCGGGTCGGCAGGTGGGCGGGGTGCATGTCCCAGCCCTGGTAGTAGGCGCGGGCGAGAGCGCGCGAGACGAGGCGGTGGTGCAGGCGCCAGGCGGCGTGCACTCGCTCCGTGGGACCGACGGGCAGAACGTTGGTGGAACCGTCCGAGAGCCGCACGCCCGTTCCCGCCGCCGCGAGTTGCATGACGGCCTTGGCGTGGTCGGCGGCGGGGTGGTCGGGGGCCTGGTGCGCGGCGCTGACGCCGAGGGCGGCGCTGTAGTCGAAGGTGCCGTAGTGCAGCGCGGTGACGCGGCCCCGCCCGGCGTCGATCATGCGGGCGACGGTGGCGGCGCCGTCGGGGCCGAGGACGGCCTGCGCGGTCTCGATCTGGATCTCGAAGCCGATACCGTCCGGCGCGAGCCCCCGGGCCTCCTCGAAGGCGCCGAGGAGGCGTGCCATGGCGGTGACCTGAGGGGCGTACGTGACTTTGGGCAGCGTCAGGACGAGGCGTGCGGGCAGGCGGGGCGCGGTGTCGAGGAGCGCGGTGAGGAAGAGGTCGAGGGTGCGGATGCCGCGCTCGCGCACGGCGGCCTCCATGCACTTGATCCTGATGCCGATCCGGGCGGGGACGCGGCTGGGCTCGGGCTCGGCGCAGGCGGCGGCGACGAGGCGGGCCGCGCGCAGCGCGTCGGCGTCCTCCTCGGCCTCCGGGCGCACCCCGTACCCGTCCTCGAAGTCGATCCGCAGGTCCTCGACGGGCTCGTCGCGCAGCTTGGCGCGCACGCGCGGGTACACCTCGGCGGCGAGCGCCGGGTCGAGGTCCACGGCGGTCGCGAACGAGGCCGCGTCGGGGGCGTGCGCGTCGAGCGCGGCGAGAGCTTCGTCGCCCCAGGTGCGGACGGTGTCCGCCGTGAAGGCGTCGGCGGGCACGTACACCGTGTGCACGGGCTGCCGGGTGCCGGGGTCGCCCGGGTAACGCCGCTCCAGTTCGGCGTCGACGGGGGCGAGGAGGTCCGCGACCCGCTTCGCGGCGTGCGGGCCGAGCGTGCGCCGTACCGGATCCTGCGGGGCCATGCGCCGTCTCCCGTCCTCAACAATTCGTTGAGGGAAGGTAAGCGGGCCCGCGTGAGGGAGTCAACGGGGGCCGGCGGGGATCGCTTACGGGCCGGGCCGGCGGTGGAGGGGGCGTCGCCGGGGCGGCGCGTCAGGCCGCCTCGGGCAGGCCGGAGCCGTCCGTGGACAGGGAGCGCAGCAGCCGGTCGAGGTAGGCGCGCAGCCGGCCCGGCATGTCGAAGGTCTCCGGGGCGAGCGCCCATTGCAACTGGAGTCCGTCCATGACCGCCGCGACTTCGACGGCGATCCCCTCGCAGTCGGTGCCGGGCTTGATCTCCCCCCGTCCCACGGCGGCACGGAGCGGGCCCGTGGTGTAGTCGATCACCATGCGGTACCGGCGAGTGAAGTGTTTGTGCGCGGGGTGGCCGCGTTCGCCCGCTTCGGCGGCGAGGATGTTGAACATCTTCGTCCGGCCCGGCCGGGCGGCGTTGTAGGCCGACAGTTCGACCAGGATCGCGAAGAGTTCGGCGACGGAGCCCGGTGCGCGGGAGAAGAACCGCTGGACGTCCTGTCGGCCGCTGTGCTCCAGGACCGAGACGAGGAGGTCCTCCTTGCCCCGGAAGTGGTGCAGGAGGCCGCCCTGCGTGATGCCGACGTCCTTGGCGATGCTCGCGAGCGAGGAGGCGTGGAAACCGCGCTCCGCGAAGTGCTCGACGGCGGAGTCGAGGATGCGCGCGCGTCGTTCGTCGCCCACCGCGTAGCTGCCGCGAGCGGTGGTGGTGCGTTGCTTCCGGCCCTGACTGCGGTCCATGGGCTCACTGTAAGCCGCCTCCGCGCAAGCCTTCACGCCCTGTGATTCAAGCCACGCGCGAAAACCTACCGACCACTCGTTTTTCGCGCTTAGCTTTGCCTCGAAGGGTCGGCAAGGAAGCCACCCCATCCCTTCTGGAGAGCCGCTATGGCCGTTGTCCCCGAGGCTGTTCCGGGCGTCGTCCTCTATGAGCCGACCGCACCCGTGCCCGCGCCGCCCGCTCCCGGCAAGCTGATTTTCGGCCTCGCCTTCGCCCAGTTCGGCGTGATGCTCTCGCTGCTGACGCCGGTGATGGTGACGCTGGCCCTGCGCGTCGAGCAGATCGTTCCCAAGGACGATCGCGGCAGCGCGCTGGGGCAGGTGCTCTCGCTCGGCGCGATCCTCGCGCTGATCGGCAATCCCGTCTTCGGTTCCCTGTCCGACCGCACTCGTGGCCGCTTCGGGCGCCGCCGTCCCTGGCTCGTCCTCGGTATGACCGTCGGCCTCGTCGGTCTGGTCGTGGTCGCCGTCGGCGGCAGTGTCCCCGTGCTGATGCTCGGCTGGACGCTCGCCCAGCTCGGCGGCAACGCCGCCTTGTCGGCCGCTGCGGCCAGCGTCCCCGACTTGGTGCCGGAACGGCAGCGGGGCAAGGTCTCCGGCGTGATCGGCATGATGACGTCGGTGGCGATGATCGCCGGGACCGTCATGGCCAACGCCTTCCAGGGCACTCTCGCCCTGGCCTTCATCGTGCCGGGTCTCTTCGGTCTGGCCGGCACCATCTACCTGGCCGTCGTCATCAAGGACCGCCCGGCCGCTCCGGGCGCCTTCGCGCCCTACGGCATGCGCGAGTTTTTGCGCTCCTTCTGGGTCAGCCCGAGGCTGCACCCCGACTTCGCGTGGAACTTCGCCGGCCGCTTCCTGGTCTTCGTCGGCATCTCCTGCGTGACGAGCTACCAGGTGTACTTCCTGGAGGACCGGCTCGGGTACAGCGACTCCGAGGTGTCCGGGAAGGTGGTCCTCGGCACGATCGCCATGGTCGTGACCGTCGTGGCCGGATCGCTCCTGGGTGGGACGCTCTCCGACAGGTCGGGGCGCCGCAAGCCCTACGTACTCGTCGCGGCCTGCGTCCTCGGGGCCGGTCTGCTGCTGGTCGCCCTCGCACAGTCCTTCGCGGTCTTCCTTCTCGCCATGGCCGTCTTCGGCTTCGGGCAGGGGCTGTACCTCTCGGTCGACGTGGCACTCGCCGCCGCCGTCCTGCCCAATCCCGAGGAGTCCGCCAAGGACCTGGGGGTGCTCAACATCGGCAACGCGCTGCCGCAGTCGCTCGTCCCGATCCTCGCTCCGGGGCTGCTCGCCATCGGGGGCGGCGAGAACTACGGGGCGCTCTTCCTCTTCGGCGGCGTCGCGTGCGTACTCGGCGCGCTCGCCGTCCAGTTCATCCGCAGCGTCAAGTGAGGTACCACAGCATGAATGCCGCACCCACCGTCCGTGACGAGGGTCATCCCTACCAGGACTCCTCGCTTCCGGTCGAGCAGCGCGTCGAGGACCTGCTCGCGCGCATGACCCTCGTGGAGAAAGCCGGTCAGTTCTTCCACACCATGCTCGCCATGAAGCCCGACGGCTCCACGGTCGAGAAGGGCGACCCCGGCATGCTGCCCATGGACACCACGCACATGCTGCACGGCCAGTCCATGACCCACTTCAACCTGCTGGGCACCGGCGACCCCACCGCCATGGCGCGCTGGCACAACACACTCCAGCGCATGGCCGCCGACACCCGCCTCGGCATCCCGGTCACGCTCTCCACCGACCCGCGCCACGCCTTCACCGAGAACGTGGGCGCCTCCTTCAACTCCGGCGCGTTCTCCGCCTGGCCCGAACCGCTCGGGCTCGCGGCGCTGCGCGATCCGCGACTCGTGTACGAGTTCGCCGACACCGTGCGCCGCGAATACCTGGCCGTCGGCTTCCGCGTCGCCCTGCACCCCCAGATCGACCTGGCCAGCGAACCCCGCTGGTCCCGTCAGAACGGCACCTTCGGCTCGGACGCCGACCTCACCGCGCAGCTCGTGCGCGCCTACGTGCGCGGCCTCCAGGGCGACCGGCTCGGCAAGCGGTCGGTCTCGGCCATGGTCAAGCACTTCCCCGGCGGCGGCCCGCAGAAGGACGGCGAGGACCCGCACTTCCCGCACGGCAAGGAGCAGGTCTACCCGGGCGGCATGCGCGAGTTGCACCTGGCGCCCTTCAAGGCGGCGATCGAGGCAGGCTGCGCGCAGATGATGCCGTACTACGGGCAGCCCATCGGCACCGACTGGGAGGAGGTCGGCTTCGGCTTCAACAAGGGTGTCGTCCAGGGGCTCCTGCGGGAACGGCTCGGCTTCGACGGGATCGTCTGCACCGACTGGGGCCTGATCAGCGACGCGGAGATCTTCGGCGAGACGCACGAGGCGCGCGCGTGGGGGCTCGAATCCCTGACCGAGCTGGAGCGGGTGGCCCGCGTGCTGGAGGCCGGGTGCGACCAGTTCGGCGGCGAGGCCCGCCCGGAACTCCTCGTCGAGCTGGTCGAGTCCGGTCGCGTTCCCGAAAGCCGGCTGGACGCGTCCCTGCGCCGCCTGCTGCGCGAGAAGTTCGTGCTCGGCCTGTTCGACGCCCCCTACGTCGATGTCGACCTTGCCGCCGAGACCGTCGGACGCGCCGAGTTCAGGGAGGCGGGCGAGCGCGCCCAGCGTCGCTCGCTGACCCTGCTCACCAACACCGGCGGCCTCCTGCCGGTGGCCGGTCGCCCCAAGGTGTACGCGCGGAACGTCGAGCCCGAGGCGATCGCCGGCCACGGCGAGGTCGTGACGGACCCGGCTCTGGCCGACCTCGCGATCCTTCGCCTGCGCACGCCCTTCGAGCCGCGCGCCAACAAGTTCGAGTCGCTCTTCCATTCAGGGCGGCTGTCCTTCACCGAGGAGGAGTTGAAGCCGATCCTGGCGCTCTTGGACACCGTCCCGACGGTCGTCTGCGTCAACCTGGAGCGGGCCGCGGTCATACCGGAGATCGCCGAACGGGCGGCGGCGCTGATCGCCGACTACGGAGCGAGCGACGCCGCCCTGCTCGATGTCGTCTTCGGCCGGGCGGAGCCCGAGGGGAGCCTGCCCTTCGAACTGCCTCGTTCGATGGCGGCCGTGGCGGCCTCGCGGCCCGACGTGCCCAATGACACCGAGAACCCGCTCTTCCCTCACGGAGCGGGCCTCCGCCTCGGCTGACCACGGCCCGAAGCGCCCCGGGGAGCACAGCCTCCCGGGGCGCTTCCGTGTGTCCGGTACCCCGGCAGCCGGGATACGGGACGGCCCCGCGTCCGCCGGGTGGGGACGCGGGGCCGTGGAAACCGGTCGGTCAGCCCTTGCGGGTGTTGACCTCTTCGGTGAGCTGCGGGA
>NZ_JBIVIO010000014.1:0-18212 GCF_044749745.1 Streptomyces sp. NPDC088923
TCCTCACGGTCCAACGTCAGGTCATCGGCGAAATGCCGGTCACCCGTCGCGTCCGGCACGTACTTCACACAGACAACGATCCTCAAGCTCACGCCGGCTCTCCTACTGCATCGTCGGTTACTCGGCTGCGTCCTGCCCGCAGCATAGGCGCCTGAAGTGGCGAATCCCGGCTGGGGCGGCGGGCGCTCCGACCGAAATATTACTCATCAGTAGTACACAAAGAGCCTGCCCGCTGAGCAAGCGCTTTGCGCTGTGACCTTGCCAACCCCGGACGTGCCTCGTGCCGACCGGCACCGACGCCGCACCAAGGGCCACTCGAAGGGAAGACCTCGCCTCAGAGCATCCGGGCGAGCGCCGTGAGCACCTGGTCGCGGCGCGGGGCCCCGTTCGCGCGGCGCACCTCGCGCCCCTCGGCGTCGAGGAAGAGGACGGTGGGCGTCGCGTCGATGCCCGCGACACGGACGAGGCCAAGATGGTCCTCGGCGTCGATCTCCACGTGCGTGACGCCCGGGACGAGACCGGCGACCTGGTCGAGCACCCGGCGCGTCGCCCGGCACGGCTGGCAGAAGGCGGTCGAAAACTGTACGAGCGTGGCGCGCTCCCCCAGCCGCGCCTCCCCCAGGCCGCCGCTCGCGAACAGCCGCGCCCAGTCCGGGGCGTGCCCCTCCCCCGCCGCGCCCGGCTTCGCGGGACCGGGCTCCGCGATCCCGTGCCCCGCGGCACCGGTGTCCGCGACGTCGGTTCCCGTCTCGACCGCGTCTTCGCCATCCCGCTCGCGCACGCGCCTCGCGCCGCCTTCCCTCGTCATGGGCCTGCCCCCGTTCCGTCCTGCCACTTTCTCAGCACCCGTCCCGTGCGGCCGATTCCCGGGCCCGGAAACGTGTCCGCCCGCGCTCGTCGCGCATGGCGGCGCGCGTTCGGGGAAAAGCAGGGGGAAGGCCCGATGGCCGGTGCGGGGCTTGGGTTCCCGGGGCGGACGTGACGTGAATCTCCCGCGCTTCGGGCACCAGGGCTGGCTCCTCGTTCGTTCATCGGGCACGATCTGCGCAATGCCGCAAACCTACGGCTGCGTAACTTCACGCCGGACCGCTCGTCCCCGGGGGCCGGCAGACATGAAGGGTCCTCGCCACCCATGGCTGAGCTCGTCTACCGTCCGGTCATCGGTCTCATGCGCACGATGTTCGCGGCGCTCGACCTCAAAATCGACTGCAAGGGCTCGGAGAACATTCCCCGGACCGGTGGCGCGGTCCTCGTCAGCAACCACATCAGCTACCTCGACTTCATCTTCGACGGCCTCGCCGCCCTGCCGCAGAAGCGCCTCGTGCGCTTCATGGCCAAGGAGTCGGTCTTCCAGAACAAGATCTCCGGGCCGCTCATGCGCGGGATGAAGCACATCCCGGTCGACCGCAAGCAGGGCGAGAACGCGTACGCGCACGCGCTGGACTCGCTGCGCGCCGGCGAGGTCGTGGGGGTCTTCCCCGAGGCCACCATCTCGCCCTCGTTCACGCTCAAGTCCTTCAAGACAGGCGCCGTGCGGCTCGCCCAGGAGGCCGGGGTGCCGCTCGTGCCCATGGCCCTGTGGGGAACGCAGCGGATGTGGACGAAGGGCAGGCCGCGCAACCTGAAGCGGTCCCACCTGCCCATCACGATGCGGATCGGGGAGCGCTTCCACGCCCCCGCCGACCAGTACGCGGGCACGCTCACGCGGCGCCTGCGCGAGCACGTGCAGGAGCTGCTGGAGGCGGCGCAGCGCGCCTACCCGGCGCGACCGAAGGGCCCCGAGGACAGCTGGTGGATGCCGGCGCACCTCGGCGGCAGCGCCCCGACGGCGGAGGCCGCGAAGGCGCAGGCCGGCTGAGCGCGGCGCGCCGCCGTCGTCCCCGTGCACCGCTCGTACGGGAGAAGACGGGCGCGCGGCAGGAAGCGGCCCGGCCCCAGGTGGGGGCCGGGCCGCTTTCGCTCGCCAAAGCCTTCGCCAAAGCCCTCGTCAAAGGCCCTCGTCAAAGCCGATGAGCCGGTGGAGCCGGAGCCGTACGGCGCGGGCTCAGCGTGTCATCTCCTCGCGCAGGGCCGTGAGGAAGCCGTCCACGTCGTCCTCGGTCGTGTCGAAGGCGCACATCCAGCGGACGGAGCCGGCGGCCTCGTCCCAGTAGTAGAAGCGGTAGCGCTTCTGGAGGCGTTCGGTGACCTCGTGCGGGAGGCGGGCGAAGACGCCGTTGGCCTGCACGGGGTAGAGGATCTCGACGCCGTCGATCTCGCGCACTCCGGCGGCGAGCCGCTGGGCCATCGCGTTGGCGTGGGCGGCGGAGCGCAGCCAGAGGCCGTCGGCGAGGAGCGCCTCGAACTGGGCGGAGACAAAGCGCATCTTGGAGGCGAGCTGCATCGAGAGCTTGCGCAGGTGCTTCATGTGGCGGATGCCGTCGGGATCCAGGACCACGACCGCCTCGCCGAAGACCATGCCGTTCTTCGTACCGCCGAAGGAGAGCAGGTCGACGCCCGCATCGGTGGTGAACGCCTTGACCGGGACGCCGAGAGCCGCCGTCGCGTTGGCGAGTCGGGAGCCGTCGAGGTGGACCTTCATGCCGCGCTCGTGGGCGTGGGCGCAGATCGCGGCGATCTCGTCAGGCGTGTAGAGCGTGCCGAGTTCGGTGGACTGGGTGATCGAGACGGCCTGCGGCATCGCGCGGTGCTCGTCGTCCCAGCCGTACGCCTCGCGGTCGATCAGCTCGGGGGTGAGCTTGCCGTCCGGGGTCGGCACCGTGAGGAGCTTGAGCGAACCGACGCGCTCGGGCGCGCCGCCCTCGTCCACGTGGATGTGCGCGGAGTCGGCGCAGATGACGGCGCCCCAGCGGTCGGTGACGGCCTGGAGGGACACGACGTTGGCGCCGGTCCCGTTGAAGACGGGAAACGCCTCGGCGCGGGGGCCGAAGAGGTCCCGCATGATCGCCTGGAGGTGCTCGGTGTAGGCGTCGCCGCCGTACGCCACCTGGTGCCCGCCGTTGGCGACGGCGAGCGCGGCGAGGACCTCCGGGTGGGCACCGGCGTAGTTGTCGCTGGCGAAGCCGCGTATCGCGGGGTCGTGGTGGCGGCGGGTCGCGGTGCCCACCTCGGTCAGGGCTTCTTGGTCAGCCACAGGCGCTGTCCGTTCATTTCCTGTGCGGGGCGTTCCCAGACGCCGGCCACGGCCTCGGCGAGGTCCTTGACGTCCGTGAAGCCCGAGAACTTCGCGCTGGGACGTTCGGCGCGCATCGCGTCGTTCACCAGCGCCTTCACCACCAGGATGGCAGCCGCCGCGCTCGGACCGGCCTCGCCCCCCGCCTTGCGGAAGGAGTCGGCCAGGGCGAGGGTCCACGCCTCGGCGGCGGCCTTGGCCGCCGCGTAGCAGGCGTTGCCCGAGGTGGGCTTCGAGGCGCCGGCCGCGCTGATGAGGACGTAGCGTCCCCGGTCGCTGCGGCGCAGCGCCTCGTCGAAGGCGAGCGAGGTGTTCTGGACCGTGCGGATCAGGAGCTTCTCCAGGAAGTCCCAGTCGGCGAGGTCGGTGGCGTCGAAGGAGGCGGAGCCGCGCCAGCCGCCCACGAGGTGGACGAGGCCGTCGATACGGCCGAACTCCTTCTGGATGCCCTCGGCCCACGCGGTCGTCGCGGGGCCGTCGAGCAGGTCGACGGTGTCGGCGGTGACGGTGGCCCCGCCGTGCGCGTACCTGGCCGCGTCGACGCCCGCCGCGAGACGCTCCGGATCGGCGTCGGCGCCGACCACGGTGGCGCCCGCCTGCGCGAGGCGCAGCAGGGTCGCGTGCCCGGCGGGGCCGCCCGCTCCGGCGACCGCGATGACGGCGCCCTCCAGCGAACCGTTCCCGGTGCTGTTCTCGAAACCGTTCATGCCGGTCACCTCCTGGCCGTCCTCACTCATGCGGCGGCGCCTTCCGGGCTCGTCGCCGTGATGCCGCGGGTCGAGGCGATCACGCGCTTGAGCTTCTTGGAAAGGGCCTCGTAGAACATGCTGAGCGGAAACTCGTCGGGAAGCACGTCGTCGACGAGTTTGCGCGGGGGCAGCGACAGGTCGAGGGCGTCCGGGCCCTTGGCCCAGCGCGATCCCGGGTGCGGTGCGAGGTAGCGCGCGACCAGCTCGTAGCCCGCGAACCAGTGGACGAGCTTGGGGCGGTCGATGCCGTCGCGGTAGAGGGTCTCTATCTCGGCGCACAGGGCGTTGGTGACCTGCGGCGCCCGCTCCCAGTCGATCTTGAGCTTGTTGTCGGTCCAGCGCACGACGTCGTGCTTGTGGAGGTACGCGAAGAGGAGCTGGCCGCCGAGTCCGTCGTAGTTGCGCTGCCGCTCGCCGGTGACGGGGAAACGGAACATGCGGTCGAAGAGGACGGCGCTCTGCACGTCGCGGGCCTGGGCGACGCCGTCGGCCTCCAGCTTGACGGCTTCCTTGAAGGCGGTCAGGTCGCAGCGCAGCTCTTCCAGCCCGTACATCCAGAACGGCTGCCGCTGCTTGATCATGAAGGGGTCGAAGGGCAGGTCGCCGTGGCTGTGGGTGCGGTCGTGGACCATGTCCCACAGGACGAAGGCCTCCTGGCAGCGGTCCTGGTCGGCGAGGAGGGCGCGGACGTCGTCGGGGAGCTCGATGCCGAGGACGTCGACGGCGGCCTCGCTCACGCGGCGGAAGCGGGCGGCCTCGCGGTCGCAGAAGATGCCGCCCCAGGTGAAGCGCTCGGGGGCCTCGCGCACCGCGATCGTCTCGGGGAAGAGGACGGCGGAGTTGGTGTCGTAGCCGGCCGTGAAGTCCTCGAAGGTGATGCCGCAGAAGAGCGGGTTGTCGTAGCGGGTGCGCTCCAGCTCGGCGAGCCACTCGGGCCAGACCATGCGCAGGGCGACGGCCTCGAAGTTGCGGTCGGGGTTGCCGTTCTGCGTGTACATGGGGAAGACGACGAGGTGTTCGAGGCCGTCCTCGCGGCGCGCGGCGGGCTGGAAGGCGAGGAGCGAGTCGAGGAAGTCGGGCACTTGGAAGCCGTCCTCGGCCCAGCGGCGCAGGTCCTTGACGAGCGCTTCGAGGTAGGCGGCGTCGTGCGGGACGCGGGGGGCCAGCTCCTGGACCGCCGCCACCATGGCCTCGACGGCCGCGCGGACCGCGTCGGCGCGGGGCGCGTTCTCGGCGTCGAAGTCGACCGAGCCGTCCTCGCGCTGCCAGGGGCGGATGCGTTCGACGGCGTCCTTCAGGCGGTTCCAGGCAGGCTGGTCGGCGAGCCGTTCGCCGGAAGCTTTGCGCCCTTCCGTGGTCGCCCGTTCAAGAATCTCCGTCATGCCACACCCTCCACAGAAGAAACCGCTGTACAGACCACCGTAGGCGTCCGGACAGGACCTCCACAAGGCCACCTCGGGAAATAGTCCCGCCCACACGACCGTCCACCGACATTTTTCCGGTGATCTCGGGGTTCATGCGCGGTTTCCGACCGTTTCTCGCCGAACACGCGTCTCCGGTTCCGCCCCTGCGCGGCCGCCCGGCCCCCGGCGTCAAGCGCGGTACGCGGCGCGCCCACGTACGGGCGAGGTCGCTGACCGCACGCCCGCGGCGGCGGTACGACGCTCAGCGACGCACCGTCCCGTACACCCCAGGAGGCCCCGTGACCCGCCGCACCCTCGTCCTGAGCGCCGTCGTGACCGGCGTCCTGCTCGGCATCAGCGGACTCGACGCGCACGGACGCGCCGCCTCCCCGCCACCCGCCCGTCACACGGCAGGGCCTAGGGTCGAGCGGGGCGCCTCCGCGGAGTGCGGGGCGGCGTCCCGCAGTGAGCGCCCAGCGCCTGAACGGAAAGCGAGTCCACCGTGTCCTTCCTCGCCATCGGTCATCGCGGAGTGATGGGCGTCGAGCCGGAGAACACCCTCCGCTCCTTCGTCCGCGCCGAGCGGGAAGGGGTCGACCTCGTGGAGCTGGACCTGCACCTGAGCAAGGACGGGGCGCTCGTCGTGATGCACGACGCGGAGGTAGACCGCACGACCGACGGCAGCGGGCACATCGCCGAGCAGACGCTCGCCGAGCTGCGGCTGCTCGACGCGGGGCTCGGCGAACGCGTACCGGTCTTCGAGGAGGCGCTCGACGCGCTCCACGGGCCGCTCCAGGCCGAGATCAAGGACGTCGCGGCGGCGCAGGCCCTCGCGGACGTCATGCGCGCGCGGGATCTCGTGGAGCGCGTCGAGGTGATCTCCTTCCACGACGAGGCGCTCGTGGAGATCTCACGCCTCGTCCCCGGGGTGCGGACGTGCCTCGTGGCGAGCCGCTTCGGGCCCGAGGTCGTGGAGCGCGCCACGGCGTGCGGGGCGATGGGGCTCGTGCTCAACATCCGGCGACTGACGGTGGAGACGGTGGAGCGGGCGCGCGAGGCGGGGCTGCGGGTCACGGCGTGGACGGTGAACACGCCGGAGCGCTTCGCGCTCGCCCGCGCGCTCGGGCTCGACGGCGTGACGACGGACGAACCGGAGATCGTGCGGGCGGCGCACAAGGCGGCCTGAACCGCACGCCCGGAAGCGGCGGTGTCCGGCGGCTCAGGCCAGCGGCTTGATCAGCAGCTCGAAGGCGAGTCCGGGCCGCTGCGGGAGTCCGAAACGCTCGTCGTCGTAGGGGAACGGGGTCAGCTCGCCGGTACGGCGGTAGCCGCGCCGCTCGTAGAAGGCGACCAGTTCCTCGCGGGCCGAGATCACCGTCATGCGCATCTCGGCGAGCCCCCAGTCCTCGCGGGCGATGCGCTCGGCCTCGGCGAGCACCGCCTTGCCGAGCCCCGCGCCCTGGAGCCCCGGACGCACCGCGAACATGCCGAAGTAGCCGTGCCCGTCCTGGCGGGCCACCTGGCAGCAGGCGACGAGTGCGCCCTCGCGCTCGACGGCGAGCAGCACCGTTCCCGGCGTCCCCATGACCTCCCGCAGCGATTCCGGGTCGGTGCGCTGCCCTTCGAGCAGGTGGGCCTCGGTGGTCCAGCCCGCGCGGCTGCTGTCGCCCCGGTAGGCGGACTCGACGAGGGCGACGAGGTCCGGGACGTCGGCGGCTTCGGCGGGACGGAAGGAGAGACCGGCGGGTGCGGGGAGGGTCGTCATGACGGGCGGGCCTTTCGGGCTGGGGCACGGGGGGCGGGCGGCGTCCAGGGTAGCGAGCGCGCCCGCCGCCGGGGCGGGGCGGGCTCTGCCTCGTACCGGCGCCCCGCCCTGTGCGGTCGCGCCTTCGCCGCCACTCCGCGCGACATCACCCGATCGGAGCGATACGGTCGAAAAGCCATAAAGGGGACGTAGGTCATATCGGCGTCGTCATCGGTGACGCGCGCCGTCCGTTCGTCCCGGCTCTCGCTCACCCGCGAAGGGGATGTCATGAGCACAACTGCCACCCGGGACGCGCCCTCGGCCACGAGGAGTCGGCGGGCCGCCCTGGACGTCGATCCGCACGCGCTCGCCGCCGAGTTCTTCGGCACCCTGGCGCTGGTGTTCTTCGCGGTGGGGGTGGCGATCTTCGCCAAGCCCTTCGTGGGGGTGCTCGGCATCGCGCTGGCCTTCGGCTTCATCCTGCTGGCCCTCGTGTACGCGATCGGCCCGATCTCGGGCTGCCACGTCAACCCGGCCGTCACGCTCGGCATGGTGCTCGGCCGCCGGATCTCGCCGCTGACCGGGGTCTGCTACTGGGTGATGCAGCTCGCCGGTGGTGCCGCCGGTGCCGCGCTCCTGGCCTGGCTCGCGAACTCGGTGCCCATCTTCGAGGCGGCCGGACGCGGGTCCTTCGGCACCGACGGGTACGGCGCGAACTCGCCCGTGCACATCTCGGCGGGTGGCGCGTTCCTCGCCGAGACGATCCTGACGGCGCTGCTCGTCTTCGTGGTGCTGTGCACGACGCACGGCAAGGGCGCCAAGGGACCGGCGGGGATGGCGATCGGTCTGAGCCTCGCGGTGATCCACCTCCTCGGCATCCCGCTCACGGGGACCTCGGTCAACCCGGCGCGTGCGCTCGGCCCGGCGATCTTCGCGGACAACAACGCGATGAGCCAGGTGTGGCTCTTCCTCGTCGCCCCGCTCGCGGGCGCGGTGATCGCCGTGATCGTGCACTTCCTGACGCACGGGCTGCCCGCCCAGCACGAGGCGGGGACCCCGCCGGTGCCGGCCACCGAGAGCCCGGTGGGCTCCGCCACCGGTGCGGCGGGCGCCGCCGAGACCGAGGCGGAGCGCCGCGACAAGGACCTGGAGTGAGGCACCCGCGCGCCGGTGCGGCGACGGAGGAGAGGGCCCGCTTCCCGGAAGGGAGGCGGGCCCTGTCGTCCGTACGGCCCCCTCGCGCACGTACGCGCGCTCAGTTCCGCGCGGCCTTCGCCGGCGCCGGGGCGCGGGGCGGCGCGGCGGGCCGCAGCGCGGTCACGACGAGAAGGACCAGGAGGTTCGCGGCGAACGCGAGGAGGCCGCCGTTGACGCCGTGCCAGGGGTCGCGGTCCGTGGCCCAGAGCAGGGTCATCACGGCGAGTCCCACGAGCATGCCGCTGACGGCGGCGCTCTTGCCGAGCCGGGGCCAGAAGAGCGCGAGCAGCGCGGTGGGCACGAGCTGGGCGATGCCCTCGTAGGAGAGGACCGAGAGTTCCACGAGGGTGCTGGGGTGGATGAGGGCGCCGAGGAGGGCGAGGAGGCCCGCGAGGAGGCAGACGAGTTGCGAGAGCGTCTTGGCGCGGTGGTCGGCGCGTGTGGCCTCGGCCTCGTCGCGGTGGCGCAGCGGGTGGCGCGGATCGGAGCCGTTGCCGCCGCCGAGGACGGTGCGGCCCCACAGAGTGCCGATGGAGAGCATGAAGACGCTCATCGGCACGATCGCCGAGAGCGCGCCCGCGACACCGATGACGGCGACGGCCCCGGCCGGGAGCGAGTCGGTGACGAGGCGGTAGAGGGCGAGGTCGGGGTTGCCGAGCTGGGGCAGTGCGAAGAGCGCGACCGCGCCGACCGTCATGGGGATGAAGAGCAGCAGTTGGTACCAGGGCAGCAGGATCGAGTTGCGGCGCAGGGCGTTGGCGTTGCCCGCGCTGAGGTAGCCCGAGACGGTGGTCGGGAAGACGGTGATGGTGACGGCGTTGAGCAGCACCGTGCTGATGAACCACGCGGCGCCCTTGCCGCCCGAGGCGTGCCCGGGGAAGGTGAGCCACTCGGGCTTCTCGGTGACCATGCGGTCCAGGAGGTGGCCGACGCCGTCGGTGTAGTGCGCGGGGATGTAAACGAGCAGGAAGACGACGCTGCCGATGACGAGCACGTCCTTGAAGACGCTCACCCACGCCGAGCCGCGCAGCCCCGAGACGAGGACGAACAGCTCGGCGACGACGAAGGAGACAACGGCCGCCACCTTGAGGTCGACACTGCCGTAGGTCATCGCGTTGACGACGACGCCCATGCCCTGGATCTGCACCTGGATGTACGGCACGAGGAAGACGGTCGCGACGAGTGCGACGAGGATGCCGAGCGGGCGGGAGCGGAAGCGGTGCTCCGCGATGTCCGCGATGGAGACGAGGCGATGGCGGCCCGCGTAGGTCCACAGCGCGGGGCCGGCGAGGTACGCGACGGCGAAACCGACCGTCAGGTACGCGACGAGGTAGAGGATCGGCGAGCCCATCGAGTACGTCCACCCGGCGGTGCCGAGGAACGAGAAGCTCGTGTACGTCTCCCCCGCCATGAGGACCCAGACGAAGAGCACGCCGAGGCCGCGCCCCGACAGGGACCACTCGGCGAGGCCCTTCGCGCGCCCGCGCGCGCTCCACAGGCCGATGAGGACGGTGGCCGCCATGGCGAGGCCGAAGACAGTGGTGGCGAGGACGGCGGAGCCGCTCATGGCCTGCGCCCTTCGGTGGTGGTGTCGCCCGCGAGGGGTTCGGGGGCGTTCGCGCGGTAGACGGGGTCGAGGCGGGCGGTGAGCCAGATGAGGAGCGGGCTCAGGATCGTGGCGCCGATGACCCAGGCCCACAGGAAGGGCAGGCCGAACACGCGCGGTTCGACGCGGTTGGCGACGAGCGGGGCGAGGACGTAGAGCAGCGCGGGCACGAGCAGCAGCCACAGTGCGGGACGGCGCACACGGGCGGTCTCGGGCGCCTCGTCAGGAGGTGCGGGGGGCATGGGGATCGGGGTCCTTCGTGGGCGGGACTGCGGGGACGGACGGCCTCGCGGGGAGCGGGACCGGGCGTACTCTTCCCCGGCGCGGGGGCGGGGTCAACCCGGCGATCTTGGTACGGGGAAGGCGGGCTTCAGCCGTCCGCCGCTCGGCCGCCCAGCCGCTCGACGGGGAGGGGCTTGAGCCGTCCGCCGCACAGCCGCTCGGCGGGAGGGGCTTCAGCCGTCCGCCGCCCAGCCGCTCGCCCGCACCACGTCGGCCGCGATGTCCGGCACGGACCGCCCGTCGGTCGCGATGCGCACCGTGGCCGCCGGGGCCTCCGCGTCCAGGCGGCGCGCCATGCGCAGGCTCCGTTCGATGTGGGCCTCGGCCTCGGAGCCGATCTCACGGGCGGTGAGCCGCTCGCGCACGGTGGCTGCCCGGGCGGTGAGCAGGACGAGGGTGGTCCTGACCTCGCCGCCGCCCATGGCCCGCGTGAGCATGGGCGCTTCGAGGACGCTCACGGTGTTCGTGTAGACGAGGCGGCGCTGGCCGAGGGCCGCGTAGTTCGCCCAGACGGCGGCGGTGTTGCGCTCGGTGATGGCGGAGCGGTGCGGGTCTTCGGCGGGGGCGGGGTGGATCTGGTCCATGAAGTCGCCCTCGATGAGGCAGTGCGCCGTCCCCGCCTCGCGCAGGGCGGCGGAGACCTCGAAGCCGACGCTGGTCTTGCCGACGCCCGCGCCGCCGCCGATGAGGAGGAGTTCGTACGTGGTCATGAGCGACCACACTCGCAGGCCCCGGCCCGCGGGGCAGCCTGTTTTCCGGCCCGCGGCTCAGTACCTCGGGCCGCCGAGGCGTCCTTCGAGCTGGCCGAGGAGTTCGCCGAGCAGCCCCACGAGCCGTTCGCGCTCGTCCTGCGGCAGTCCGTCGAGTACGGCGGACTCGAAGGAGAGCTGGTCGGGCAGGAGGTCGTCGACGAGGGCGGTGCCCGCCTCCGTGAGAGTGACCCTGCTGACCCGCCGGTCGTGCGGATCGGTCCTGCGCTCGACGAGCCCGCGCTCCTGGAGTCTGCGCAGCCGCTTGGTGACGGCGGCGCCCGAGGAGTACGTCTCGCGGGCCAGCTCGCCGGGGGTCAGTTCGTCGCCCGTGCGGCGCAGCGCGCCGAGTACGTCGAACTCGGCGCGGCTGAGCCCGCCGCGCCGCAGGGGCGCGTCCTCGGCCTGCTGGAAGAGGGCGGCGCAGCGATTGACCCGGCCGATCAGCTCCATCGGCGCGGTGTCGATGCCGGGGTGCACCGAACGCCACTGCCGTACGACGGTGGCCACCGAGTCGTGGCGGGCAGGCTCGGCCGGATCGTTCGCCGTGGTCATACGGGGGTGTCCTCCTGGGGCCTGGCACGTCGAACCGCCTCCTCGGCGGTGGCGGTGGCCCGCTCGGGCCGACCGCCCGCGGCCAGGAAGCCCTGACGTGCGACTGTCGACGCGAGCGTACGGTGTCCGGCCCGCTCCGCGTCGAGCACCCGCTCCTCGGGCAGCGCACGCTGCCACCACTCGCCCGCGGCCGCGTCGGCGGCGGCGCGCACGGCGACGAGGGCCCCGGTGAGCCCGCGCCGGGCGCGCTCCAGTGCGGCGGGGCTCGCCCCGGGGCGGGCGAGGAGCGCCTCGGTCTCGCGCTGAGCGGCCTCGGCGGCGGTGAGGGCGCGCTCCAGGTGGGCGCCCGCGCGCCGGTTGGTCACGAAGAACGCGGCGGCGATGCCGACGAGGGCGCCGACCACACTGTCGAGCACGCGGTCCCCCACGAGTTCCCCGGTGGGGTGCGCGGCGGCGAACTCGCTGACGAGGAGCGCCATGGGGGTCACCCAGATCTGGCCCATCCAGTAGTTGCGCGGCATGAACGCCTCGGCGGCGAAGCACAGGCACAGGACGAGGACGACGAGCGCGGCGGGCGTGGCGCGGGCGAGCGGGGCGAGGGCGGCGAAGACGCCGACGCCGACGAGATTGCCGAAGACACGCTGGATCGCGCGGGTCCACGTCGTCGTGACGTTGGTCTGGAAGATCGACAGGGCGGTGACGATCGCCCAGTAGGGGCGGTCGCTGCCGATGCCCCAGGCGGCGAGTCCGGCGAGGAGGGAGCCGAGGAAGACCCGGGCGAGTACGGGCAGGAGCGGGGAGCCGGGGGCGAAGGCGCGCAGCAGCGGGTGCTGCGCGCGGGGGCGGGTGGCCCGTTCGATGTCGATACCGGCGAGTTCGCTCAGGGCGTTCTCGTCCAGTCCTTCGACGTGGGGCAGCGGCCGGGTGCCCCGCACCTGCGAGGCGTAGTCGGCGAGGAGGGCGGCGTCGGCCTCCTGGGGGGAGGCGAGCGCCGTCTCGGCGCGGACGAGGAGGCGTTCGAGCGCGCGGCGTACGGGGGTGCGGCGCCGTGCCGCGTAGAGGGAGTGCCAGGCGGCCTCGACCGCCGCCGCGGCGGCGGAGCGGGCCCGGTCGTGGGCGGGGCCGGAGTGCTCGCCCATGAGCAGGGCCGCGGTGGCTTCGAGGGCCCGCGCGGTGGCGCGGCGCTCGGGCCCGTTGGGCCGCAGGAGCCCGGGGGCCATGGTCACGCACCAGGAGAGGGCCGCGGCACCGGCCGCGAGGCCGAGGTGGCCGGGTATCGCGTCGAAGGTCTGCGGGACGAAGAGGGTCGCCGAGCTGACGAAGGCGAAGATCACGGGCCCCGGGGCGCCGATGCCCGTCGCCTCGCACACCACTTTCTGGAGTGCGGCGAGCGCGGCGCCGACGAGCACGAGCAGGGCGACGGAGTCGGTGGCGGCCGAGGTGAGCATGGCGACGGCGAGGCCGGAGAGCATCCCCGCGACGACCCAGAGGACGACGCGGGCGCGCCGGGCGTAGGGGATGTTGTGGCCGTAGAGCGCGCACAGCGAGCCGGCCATCGTGTATGGGGCGAGGTCGAGGCGGTCGAGCAGCAGGAGGACGACCATCGGCACGAGCATCGAGGCGACGTTGCCGGTCGCCGGCTTGAACCAGAGGTCGTTGAGTCTGCCGGGACGCAGCACTCCGGCGAGCGGGAGCTTGGTGACGCGGGGACGTGCGGGGGCGGTGGACGGGCTGCTCATACCCATAAGCTTAACAGGTGTTTTACTCGTGAATGATTTCGGCACTGAGTGCCCCTCGGCCGGAGTTCCCGGCACGCGGCCAGGCCCGCGCCGCACCGGCCGCGCGGTCCGGGAATCACTCGTAAGGGCCGGAGTTTCCCCAGTTGAGCGCGCCGAAGTTAGGATGAGCCTCGTGTCCTACGAGCTGACCCTCAGTGCCCAGACTCTTCGCGCCGTGCCCTTCGGCACCCGGGTGGGGGCTGCCGCCGAGGCGGGTTTCCAGGGCCTCGGCCTGTCCGTGGAGCAGTACAAGGACGCGCTGGAGGCCGGGTGGACCGACCGCGGGATGGCCGACCTGCTGGCCGCGCGCGGACTGCGCGTCACCGAGGTCGAGCTGCTCACGGCCTGGGGCGGGGCCGCCGACCGGCGGGCGCGCGAGGACGACCTGCTCGCGGGGCGGCTCGTCGAGTTGTTCCGCCCCGAACGCGTCCACGCCACGGTCTTCGCCGCGCGTCCGCTCGACGAGCTGGCCGCCGGCTTCGCGGACGTGTGCCGCAAGGCCGCCGCGAACGGGGCGCGCGCGGCACTCGAGTTCCTCCCGTACGCGGGCATCCCGACGATCGGCGCGGCCTGGGAGGTCGTGGCGGCGGCGGGGGACGCGAACGGCGGCATCCTCGTCGACTGCTGGCACTGGGCGCGCTCCGGCGCGACCGCCGCCGATCTGGCCCCCGTCCCCGCCGAGCGGATCATCGCCGTCCAGCTCGCCGACGCGCTGCGCACCCCGCTGCGCGACCCGCGCTACGAGGCCCGCCACCACCGGCTCCTGCCGGGCGAGGGCGGCGGCCATGTGGCGGGGATGCTGGACACGCTGCGCGCCCACGGCGTCCGGGCCTCGCTCGCCGCCGAGGTCGTCTCCGACATGCTCGACGTCCAGGACCCCCGCCTCACCGCGCGCCAGGTCCACCGCGCGTGCGTCGGCGTCCTGGAGGAGGCCGACTTCCCCGGCCGCCCCGTCGACGGCGTCCGCCCCCACTCCCCCTCGCCCGCGACCGGGGGCCAGGCGGCCGCGGACCTTCCCCCGGCCTTCCCGCACGGCCGCCGCCGGATGCCCGGAGCGCTCTGAGGCGGCACTCGTACGGGGGTCCGCTCGCACGGCACGGCTCGCCTTCACCCACCCGCGCCCCTCGCGTACCCCCGTGCGACCCCTTGGGCGCCGTCTGCCGTGGGCAGGTCCCCTCCGTCATGACTCACGGCCCTTGAGGCTCTCGACGGGGAGGATCGCCGTGCACGCTCCGGGACCGGCCGCCTGGCTGCTCGTCGCGCTGTGCGCGGCCACGTCGGCGTACTGCCTGCTGCGCATGCGCGATCCCGGTCAGGGCGTGCGGGGCACGGCGGGCGGGGAAGCGCTCATGGGTCTCGCGATGGCGGTCATGGCGGTGCCCGCCGCCGTGCTCCGGCCGCCGTCGTGGACCTGGGTCTGCTATGCCGTCGTCTTCGGCGCCGCGGCGCTGCGGGCGCTGTGGGCGGCGCGCGCGGGCTCGGCACACCACGCGCACCACCTCGTCGGCACCCTCGCCATGGTCTACATGGCCTGGGCGATGGCGAGCGCCCCCGCCGGGCACACCGGCCACGGCGGCGGTCACATGTCGGGGGGAACCCCCCTGGTCACGGGGCTGCTCCTCGTCTACTACGCGGCCTACGTGCTCCGCACCGGCACACGCCTCGTCCCGGCAGGCGGCGGCCCGCAGAGCCCCGCGCCCACGCACTGGACGGGTCGCACCGAGGTCGTACGGGCCTGTCGGCTCGCGATGGCGACGGGGATGCTCGCGATGCTGCTGACGGTGTGAGCCCCGCGCCTCGCCGCCGCGCGGAACGCCGCCGTACGGCGCGCGCACGGGGCGTGCGCGCCGTGTAGCGGGGCGCGATCTCCCGTGGTGTGCGTCACTTGCCACGAAAGCCTGTATCTTCCGAACCGGCCTCCCCCATAGGCTGGACGCATGATGGTCCCGGTGGCCCTGCTCCTGCTCGGCGCGCTCACCGCCGTGCTCGCTCCTCGCGTGATCGCCCGTGTCCCGTGGACGGACCGCGAGCCGATCGTGGCGCTGTGGCTGTGGCAGTGCGTCGTCGGGGGCGTGCTCATGTGCTGCGCCCTCGCGATGGCGCTGAGCGCGGCGGCGGCCTGGAAGGCGGTGCGCGGGCAGCTCTTCGCCTCCGCGCCGCACGGGGTGATCGACGCGTACGCGCTCGGCACCACGGGCCCCTGGGCGGGAGCGACCGCGCTCGTCCTCGCGGCGGGCGGGGCCTGGACCGCTGCGATGCTGACCCGGGAGATCCGCGAGAGCAGGCGGCGCAGGCGCGCCGAGCGCGCGGCGCTCAGGACGCGCTCGCCGCGGCTCCCGGGCGAGGGGCCCGCCAAGGAGCGGCTGCGGGTACTGGAGGGCGAGAAGCCCGAGGCGTGGTGGCTGCCCGGCACTCCCCCGCAGCTCGTGGTCACCACGGCGGCGCTGCGCCGGCTCAAGGGCCGCAAGCTCGACGCGGTCCTCGCCCATGAACTCGGCCACGCGCACGCGCGTCACGACTGGCTCCTTTACTGCTCGGGGGCGCTCGCCCGGGGGTTTCCGCAGGTCCCGGTCTTCGCCGCGTTCCGCGACGAGATGCACCGGCTCGTGGAACTCGCGGCCGACGACGTCGCCTCGCGCCGCTTCGGACGTCTGACCACGGCCCTCGCGCTCGTCGAGCTGAACGAGGACAGGGGCGTCTTCGGCCCGGCGCCCTCACCTCACGCCGACGTACCGCGCCGCGTGGACCGGCTCCTGAAGGCGCACCCGCGGCTGACGGCGGGCCGCAGGCTCCAGTGGACGGCCGCGGGCGCGCTCGTCCCGCTCGTTCCCGTACTCGTCGCGCTCGTTCCCGCCCTGCGCGTGCTCGGCTGAGGCGGCGGGCGGGAGCCGTAGGCTCTGCGGACGTACGCGTCGCATGCGGCCCGCGCTGCGGGCACACGATGCGCGTGTCCCCTTCCGCCCGCAGCCCCACCGAGGAAACCCGTATGGCTCCAGCGACCACCGGTACCGCCCGCACCCCGCCGGGGCACGGGAGGCCCACGCGCGCACGGCGGCGGGGCACGGCGGCTCTCGTCCTCGGCGCGCTCTCGGCGCTCCTCCTCGCTCTCGTGGCCGCCTCGTGGCGGCCGCTGCTCTCGCTCGATTCCTCGCTGGCCCGCTCCGCTCACCGGCAGGCCGTGCGGCACGAGGGCCTGACGCACACGTGCCGGGTGCTGAGCGACTGGGTGTGGGACCCGTGGACGTTCCGGTTGCTCGCCGCGCTTCTCGTGGTGTGGCTGCTCGCGCGCGGAGCACGGGATCGCGCCGTGCGGATCGCGGTGGTGTGTCTCCTGGGCACGGTGCTCCAGCAGCTGATCAAGGCGGCGGTGGGCCGGGAGCGGCCGGTGTGGCCCGACCCGGTGGACTCCGCGCACTTCGCCGCGTATCCCTCCGGCCACGCGCTGACCGCGACGGTGGTGAGTGGGCTCCTGTGGTGGGTGCTGCGGGGGTACGGGGCGCCACGTCCGGTGCTGTGGGCGGTGGGCGCGCTGCTGGTGGTGAGCGTCGTCGGGGTGGGGCTGACGCGGGTGTGGCTCGGGGTGCACTGGCCGAGCGACGTGGTGGGCGGCTGGCTGCTCGGGGCGCTGCTCGTCGTGGCCGGGACAGGGCCGCGGCGCGACCGAGGGACGTCTTGACCGGGCCCGGGGCCGCCCCGAGGATCCTCGTATGACGATCAAGACGGTCCTTTTCGATTTCTCCGGCACCCTGTTGCGCATCGAGCCGGCCGAGGAGTGGCTGCGTGGGGCGCTCGCCGCGAGGGGGCACGTCCTGCCGGAGGCGCGGATCGTGGAGCTGGCGGCGGCGCTGGAGCGGGTGGGGGCGCAGCCGGGCGGTGCTCCGGGCGCGCCGGTGCGGTTTCCCGACGCGCGTACGGCGGAGCTGTGGCCCGTGCGGGACGAGAGCGCGGCGGCGCACCGGGCCGCGTACACGGGGCTGTCCCGGCACGTACCGCTGCCGGACGACGCGCTGCACGAGGAGTTGTACGCGCGGCACATGCGGCCCGAGGGCTGGCGGCCCTACCCGGACGCGCACGACGTGCTCGCGGGCCTGCGGGCGCGGGGCATCCGGGTCGGGGTGGTGAGCAACGTCGGCTGGGACATCCGTCCCGTGTTCCTGGCGCACGGGCTCGACGCCTTCGTGGACGCGTACACGCTCTCGTTCGAGCACGGAGTGCAGAAGCCGGACGCGCGGCTGTTCGCGACGGCGTGCGGGCTGCTCGGCGCGAGCGGCCCGGAGACCCTGATGGTGGGCGACAGCCGCGAGGCGGACGGCGGCGCGAGCGCCCTCGGCTGCGCGGTCCACTTCGTGGAGCACTTGCCGGTGACGTCCCGTCCGGCGGGGCTGCGGCCGGTGCTGGGGCTGGTGGACGCGGCGGCCTGAGAGGGGCTCAGCGGGTCGGCGGGGGCGCGGTCGCGTCCTCGACGCCGGTCTCGATCCAGTCGCCGTGGGCCGCGTCGGCGCGGGCGAGCGCCTCGGTCAGCAGCCGCGCGGCGGCGGGCGAATGCGTACGTGCCAGCGCCTCGGCCGTACGACGGCTCACGGCGCTGTCCGACGCGTCGAGGAGCAGCGCGAGCAGGACCGTGTCAGCGGCCGGGTCCCCGGCGTACGGGGCGAGCCGCCACCCTTCGGCGGCACGGGCGGCCCAGTCGGTCCCCCGCGGCGGCTGTGTCATCGCGCTCCTCGTCTCGCGGTTGCCTCACGTGGGCCTCCCACGGCGTACGGGCGGGGGGGCCCCCCCGGGGGGGGGGCCCCCCCGGGGGGGGGGGGGGGGCCCCCCGGGGGGGGGGGGGGGGGGGGGGGGGGGGGGGGGGGGGGGTTTGGTGGGGGGGGGGGGGGGGGGGGGGGGGGGGGGGGGGGTGGGGGTGGGGGTCGGGGTCGGGCAAGGGCGAGCCGACCCATGTGATTCGTAAGCGCCGTCTGGACGAGATCGCGCGCG
>NZ_JBIVIO010000015.1:0-1219 GCF_044749745.1 Streptomyces sp. NPDC088923
CAACACAGTGGACGCGAGCAACTGAGGACAAGCCCTCGGCCTATTAGTACCGGTCAACTCCACCCCTTACAGGGCTTCCATATCCGGCCTATCAACCCAGTCGTCTACTGGGAGCCTTACCCTCTCAAGGAGGTGGGAATACTCATCTCGAAGCAGGCTTCCCGCTTAGATGCTTTCAGCGGTTATCCCTCCCGAACGTAGCCAACCAGCCATGCCCTTGGCAGAACAACTGGCACACCAGAGGTTCGTCCGTCCCGGTCCTCTCGTACTAGGGACAGCCCTTCTCAATATTCCTACGCGCACAGCGGATAGGGACCGAACTGTCTCACGACGTTCTAAACCCAGCTCGCGTACCGCTTTAATGGGCGAACAGCCCAACCCTTGGGACCGACTCCAGCCCCAGGATGCGACGAGCCGACATCGAGGTGCCAAACCATCCCGTCGATATGGACTCTTGGGGAAGATCAGCCTGTTATCCCCGGGGTACCTTTTATCCGTTGAGCGACGGCGCTTCCACAAGCCACCGCCGGATCACTAGTCCCGACTTTCGTCCCTGCTCGACCCGTCGGTCTCACAGTCAAGCTCCCTTGTGCACTTACACTCACCACCTGATTACCAACCAGGCTGAGGGAACCTTTGGGCGCCTCCGTTACTCTTTAGGAGGCAACCGCCCCAGTTAAACTACCCATCAGACACTGTCCCCGATCCGGATCACGGACCCGGGTTAGACATCCAGCACGACCAGAGTGGTATTTCAACAACGACTCCACAACCACTGGCGTGGCCGCTTCACAGTCTCCCACCTATCCTACACAAGCCGAACCGAACACCAATATCAAACTGTAGTAAAGGTCCCGGGGTCTTTCCGTCCTGCTGCGCGAAACGAGCATCTTTACTCGTAATGCAATTTCACCGGGCCTATGGTTGAGACAGTCGAGAAGTCGTTACGCCATTCGTGCAGGTCGGAACTTACCCGACAAGGAATTTCGCTACCTTAGGATGGTTATAGTTACCACCGCCGTTTACTGGCGCTTAAGTTCTCAGCTTCGCCAACCCGAAAGTCAGCTAACCGGTCCCCTTAACGTTCCAGCACCGGGCAGGCGTCAGTCCGTATACATCGCCTTACGGCTTCGCACGGACCTGTGTTTTTAGTAAACAGTCGCTTCTCGCTGGTCTCTGCGGCCACCCCCAGCTCAAGGTGTAAAACCCATCACCAGGC
>NZ_JBIVIO010000015.1:1315-2751 GCF_044749745.1 Streptomyces sp. NPDC088923
CACGCTGCAATGACACGACTTCGGCGGTACGCTTGAGCCCCGCTACATTGTCGGCGCGGAATCACTAGACCAGTGAGCTATTACGCACTCTTTCAAGGGTGGCTGCTTCTAAGCCAACCTCCTGGTTGTCTCTGCGACTCCACATCCTTTCCCACTTAGCGTACGCTTAGGGGCCTTAGTCGATGCTCTGGGCTGTTTCCCTCTCGACCATGGAGCTTATCCCCCACAGTCTCACTGCCGTGCTCTCACTTACCGGCATTCGGAGTTTGGCTAAGGTCAGTAACCCGGTAAGGCCCATCGCCTATCCAGTGCTCTACCTCCGGCAAGAAACACACGACGCTGCACCTAAATGCATTTCGGGGAGAACCAGCTATCACGGAGTTTGATTGGCCTTTCACCCCTAACCACAGGTCATCCCCCAGGTTTTCAACCCTGGTGGGTTCGGTCCTCCACGACCTCTTACAGCCGCTTCAACCTGCCCATGGCTAGATCACTCCGCTTCGGGTCTTGAGCGTGCTACTACAGCGCCCTGTTCGGACTCGCTTTCGCTACGGCTTCCCCACACGGGTTAACCTCGCAACACACCGCAAACTCGCAGGCTCATTCTTCAAAAGGCACGCAGTCACGACGCAAGGACAAGTCCTTGCGCGACGCTCCCACGGCTTGTAGGCACACGGTTTCAGGTACTATTTCACTCCGCTCCCGCGGTACTTTTCACCATTCCCTCACGGTACTATCCGCTATCGGTCACCAGGGAATATTTAGGCTTAGCGGGTGGTCCCGCCAGATTCACACAGGATTTCTCGGGCCCCGTGCTACTTGGGAATAACGCAAGTGAGCCGTCAATGTTTCAGCTACGGGGGTCTTACCCTCTACGCCGGACCTTTCGCATGTCCTTCGCCTACACCAACGGTTTCTGACTCACCCAGCCGCCGGCAGACGACTGAAGCGCAATCCCACAACCCCGTACATGCAACCCCTGCCGGGTATCACACACATACGGTTTGGCCTCATCCGGTTTCGCTCGCCACTACTCCCGGAATCACGGTTGTTTTCTCTTCCTGCGGGTACTGAGATGTTTCACTTCCCCGCGTTCCCTCCACACTGCCTATACATTCAGCAGCGGGTGACAGCCCATGACGACTGCCGGGTTTCCCCATTCGGACACCCCCGGATCAAAGCTCGGTTGACAGCTCCCCGGGGCCTATCGCGGCCTCCCACGTCCTTCATCGGTTCCTGGTACCAAGGCATCCACCGTGCGCCCTTAAAAACTTGGCCACAGATGCTCGCGTCCACTGTGCAGTTCTCAAACAACGACCAACCACCCATCACCCCAAGACCAACGGTCTCAAGTTCACTGGGGCCGGCAAGAAGGCAAGCCATACGGCCGTACCCTCAGACACCCAACAACGTGCCCGACACCCTCAGCCCCCAAG
>NZ_JBIVIO010000016.1:0-2695 GCF_044749745.1 Streptomyces sp. NPDC088923
CGAGAGGGTTGTCGAGGAGGTGAACCCGGCCCGGTCGCTTGGCCGTCACCCGCTCTTCCAGGTCCTCTTCGCCCTCCAGAACAACACCGACGGCGCCTTGCGGCTCGGTACGGCGGAGGCCACCCGGGAGCCGGTGATCACCGGTTCCGCGAAGTTCGATCTCCAGCTGGAGATGTTCGAGCGGCTGGACCCGGACGGTGTCCCCGCGGGGCTCACGGCCCGCTTCGAGTACGCCACCGATCTCTACGAGCGCTCCACCGTCGAACAGCTCGGCAGGCGCCTCGATGCCCTCTGCCGGACCGTGGCGGAGAACGCCGAACTCCCCGTGCACCAGCTCGACCTCGTCCTCCCCGAGGAACGCGAACAGGTCCTCGCCGGGTGGAACGACACGGCTGCCCCCTACCCGGACACGGCCACTCTGCCGCAGCTCTTCGCCGCGCAGGCCGCCCGTACTCCAGGGGCGACCGCCCTGCGGTACGGCGAGGCGACCACGACCTACGCCCAGCTCGATGCCTGGTCGGACCGGATCGCGCGCTCCCTCGTGGCTGCCGGAGCGCGGCGGGGGGAACGCGTCCTGGTACTGATGGAGCGGTCCGCCGGGCAGATCGCGGCGACGCTCGCGGTCCTCAAGGCCGGCGGTTGCTACGTACCGCTGCCCTCGGCCTTCCCCGTGGGCCGCAAACGGCTGGTGGCCGAGGACACCGGAGCGCGCCTGCTGCTGACCGACGCGGCCTGCGCGGCCGACCCCTTCGTCCTGGAACGGACGACCGGCGGACTGCCGGTGCTGCGGGTGGGCGCCCCGGAGACCGAGGACGCCGCGCTCCTCGACGCGCACGAGGGCGTGGACGGTACCGGTGGTGCCTCCACCGGTACCGACGGTGCTGGTATGAGTGGGCCGGCTTCGTTCGCGACGGTCCCCGCCGCGGCGGGATCGGAGGCGTACATCATGTACACCTCCGGCTCCACGGGCCGCCCGAAGGGGGTGGTCGTCAGCCACCGCAATGTGGTGTCACTGGCCACCGACCGGCAGTGGCGCGACGGTTCCCAGCAGCGGGTGCTCTTCCACTCCCCGTACGCCTTCGACGCCGCCACCTACGAGATGTGGGTGCCGCTGCTGCACGGCGGCGAGATCGTCGTGGCGCCCCCCGGCACGCTCGGCGCCGCGGAACTGGTGAAGGTTGTCGACGGGCAGGGGGTGACAGGCCTGTTCGTGACCGCCGCCCTGTTCACCCTGCTCACCGAGGTGCCGGACGCCGGGCTGACATCGGTGCGCGCGCTGTGGTCGGGCGGCGAGGCGGCGGCGCCCGAGGCGTTCCGCAGGCTGCTGCGGCGCTTTCCGTGGATCGCCCCCCACAACGTGTACGGCCCGACGGAGACGACGACCTTCGCCACCCACTTTCCCGTGGCCGAGGTCGACGGCCGGTCCGTGCCGATCGGCGCGGGGATGGACAACCACAGCGCGTACGTGCTCGACGGCCGGCTGAATCCGGTGCCGCGCGGCGTCGTCGGTGAGCTGTACCTCGGCGGTCACGGAGTGGCGCACGGCTATCTCGGGCGCTCGGGGCTGACCGCGGAGCGGTTCGTGGCCTGCCCCTTCGGGGCGCCGGGCGAGCGGATGTACCGCACCGGGGACCTGGTGCGCTGGCGTGCCGATGGTGCGCTGGAATTCGCGGGACGGGTTGACGACCAGGTGAAGATCCGCGGCCACCGGATCGAGCCGGGCGAGATCGAGACGGTGCTCGCGCGGCTGCCCGGGGTCGGGCACGCCGCCGTGGTGGTCCGGGAGGACCAGCCCGGCCACAAGCAACTCGTTGCGTACGTTGTGGGCGCCGACGGAGTGCCCGCCGACGCAGCCGCTTTGCGGGTTGCTGTGGCGGGGGTGTTGCCGGAGTACATGGTGCCCGCGGCGTTCGTGGTTCTGGACGCGTTGCCGTTGACGGGGAACGGGAAGCTGGACCGGAGGGCTTTGCCGGTTCCGGATTTCGCTGGGCTGTCGGCGGGTCGTGCGCCGCGCAGTGAGCGGGAGGCGGTGTTGTGCGGGTTGTTCGCGGATCTGCTGGGGCTGGCCTCGGTCACCATTGATGACGATTTCTTCGCGCTGGGCGGTCATTCGCTGCTGGCGACCCGGCTGCTGAGCCGGATACGGGGCACCTTCGGCGCCGAACTCCCGCTGCGTGCCGTGTTCGAGGCCCCGACCATCGCCGCGCTGGCCACCCGGCTCGACACCGCGGACGACCGCAGGCCCGTACTGACCCGGGCTGCCGAGCGGCCGGAAGAACCGCCGCTGTCTTTCGCCCAGCGGCGGCTGTGGCTGATCGACCGCATCGAGGGACCCGCCTCCACGTACAACGCGCCCGTGCTGATCCGGCTGACGGGTGCCGTCGACACGGAGGCGCTGGACCGCGCCCTGGTGGACGTGGTCACGCGGCACGAGACGCTGCGCACCACGTTCACCGAGGTGGACGGGGAACCGCGGCAGCGCGTCCGCCCCGTGCCGGACACCCTCCTCGACATCGTGCGCACGACACCGGCCGAGTGCGACCGGGCGATCACCGCCGTCGCGCGGGCGCCGTTCGATCTGGTGGCGGAGCCGCCGTTCCGGGCGGTGTTGTTCGTGGTGGGGCCGGGGGAGTGGACGTTGGCTCTGGTGGCTCATCACATCGTGAGTGATGGGTGGTCGGTCGGTCCGTTGCTG
>NZ_JBIVIO010000017.1:0-1663 GCF_044749745.1 Streptomyces sp. NPDC088923
CGGACGGTGTCCCCGCGGGGCTCACGGCCCGCTTCGAGTACGCCACCGATCTCTACGAGCGCTCCACCGTCGAACAGCTCGGCAGGCGCCTCGATACCCTCTGCCGGACCGTGGCGGAGAACGCCGAACTCCCCGTCCACCAGCTCGACCTCGTCCTCCCCGAGGAACGCCGCCACGCCCTGGAGGAGTTCAACGACACGGCCGCCGCCTCGCCGGACATCGGCGTCCACGTCGTCTTCGCCGCGCAGGCCGCCCGCACCCCTGACGCGATGGCCCTCGTCCAGGGGGACACGGCGCTCACTTACGCGGAACTCGACGCGCGTGCCAATCAGCTCGCCCACCTGCTGGTCTCCCGGGGCATCGGCCGCGGGGACACCGTGGCCGTGCACATCGAGCGCAGTCCTTCGATGGTCGTCTCGCAGCTCGCTGTCATGAAGGCGGGCGCGGCGTTCACGATGCTTGATGTCGACTACCCGGCGGACCGGCTCAACAGCCTGCTGGCACGGGTCGGGGCCGCCGCAGTCCTGGAGAACACCCGTTGGGCCGGCCGGCTGCGCGACGAGGGCGCGCAGTTCCTCGACCTCGACGCGCTAGCGCCGCGTATCGCCGCGCAGCCGACGAGCGCGCCGCGGTGCCCGGTGAGCGGCGACGATCCCGTGGTCGTGATGTTCACCTCCGGCTCCACCGGCCGGCCGAAGGGCGTCGTGGCACCGCACCGCGCGATCGTGCGGACCGTGCTGCGGCAGGACTTTCTCGGCTTCGGGCCCGAAGAGGTCTGGCTCCAGTCGGTGCCGGTCTCCTGGGACGTGTTCCTGCTGGAGCTGTTCGGGCCACTGCTGTCCGGGGCGACCTGTGTCCTCCAGCCCGGCCAGAAGCCGGACGCCATGGCCATTGCCGCTCTGGTGGAGCGCCACGGTGTGACCACGGCCTGGTTCTCCGCCGGGCTCTTCTCGGTGATCGTCGACGACTACCCGCACATCCTGGCACCGCTGCGGCAGGTGATCACGGGCGGCGAGGCCCCGTCCGTCACGCACCTGATGCGGGTCGTCGACCGGTATCCGCACCTGCGTCTCGTCAACGGGTACGGGCCGGTCGAGTCGATGGCGGTCAGTAATTGCCACCAGGTCGGCGAGCAAGACCGCGGCAGCGTCTCCGTCCCGATCGGCGAGCCCCTGGCCCGCACCCGGGCCTACGTCCTCGACCGCCACCTCGGCCTCACCCCGCGTGGCGCCGTGGGAGAGCTGTATCTCGCGGGAGACGGGCTCGCGCACGGCTACGTGGGCCAGTCGGGGCTGACCGCGGAGCGGTTCGTGGCCTGCCCCTTCGGGGCGCCGGGCGAGCGGATGTACCGCACGGGGGACCTCGTGCGCTGGCGCGCCGACCGGCGGATCGAGTTCCTCGGGCGCGGCGACGACCAGGTGAAGATCCGGGGGTTCCGGGTCGAGCCGGGCGAGGTCGAGGCGACGATCGCGGGCGCGCCCGGCGTGGCGCGTGCCGCCGTGGTGGTCCGGGAGGACCAGCCCGGCCACAAGCAACTCGTTGCGTACGTTGTGGGGGCCGACGGAGTCCCCGCCGACGCAGCCGCTTTGCGGGTTGCTGTGGCGGGGGTGTTGCCGGAGTACATGGTGCCCGCGGCGTTCGTGGTTCTGGACGCGTTGCCGTT